>NZ_JBLXHL010000006.1:0-222290 GCF_048259695.1 Celeribacter sp.
GGGGCGGGCGTTAGAACCCCAACCGCCCCTCCATCATCCGCCGCGCGTGGCCCCCGATGGTCACACCGGCGCTGTCCACAGTCACGGCAATGCGGGACGGGCGCCCCATGTCGTCGCCCTGGTGGATCGTGAGCGAGAGCGGTGCGTTGGCCTCGGCGCACAAAAGGCGCCCCAAGGCGGCCGCGGCCGATCCCGTGGCGGGGTCTTCGGGGATGTTGTCGAGCGGGGCGAACATGCGCATATGTACGGTGTCGCCGTCGCGCCAATAGGGCGCTTGGGCAAAATCGAGCCCCATGGGATAACGGGCGTGTCCCTCACGCATCGCGGCGATGTCGACGCAGGCCCGCGCAAGCGCCGCGCGGCTGGCCAATTCGGAGAAGGTAAAGGTCAGCCCCATGCCGGCCATGACCGGCGCACCTTTGAGGTCGGACGGGGCGAGGCCAAGCGTGCGGGCCACGAGGTCCGCCTCGGGACGGGCAAAGATATCAAGGGCTTGCGTGGCGGTAAAGGTGGCATGGCCATCCGCCGCTTGGGCCATGATCAGCCCGACATCAAGTTCCAGCCGTAGCGCGGGGCCGTGGCCCGCCTCCGATAGCGCCACCGCCGCGCCAATGGTCGGGTGACCGGCAAAGGGGACTTCCATTGTCGGGGTGAAAATCCGCAACCGCGCGGTATTGGCGGGGTCGCGGGGGGGCAGGATAAACACCGTTTCCGAGTAATTGAATTCGCGGGCGATCTGTTGCAACTGCGCCTCGGGCAGGGCGGCGGCCTGCGGGATCACGGCCAGTGGATTGCCGCCGAACGGCGTGTCGGTAAAGACATCATAGGTGAGAAACTGCGTCATACATCCAACTCCGGTTCACGGCCCAGACGGGTGGCCAAGGGGGCCACGGTCAGCCCCTGTACGATGATTGAAAACACCACGACGATATAGGTGGCGGTCAGGATCAGCGATTTCCATTCGCCATCGGGAAGCGATAGGGCAAGGGCCACGGAAATCCCGCCCTTTAGCCCGCCCCATGTCATGATCGGGATCACGCCTTTGGAGAAGGTGCGAAACGGTTTGAGCAGCATCACCGGCACCGCCACGGCAAAGAACCGCGCGACGAGCGCCAGGACGACGGCCATGAGGCCCGCAAGGACGGCCTGCAGGTCAAAGGTGACGGCGAAGACCTCGAACCCGATCATCAGGAACAGCACGGCGTTGAGGATTTCGTCGATCATTTTCCAAAAGGCGTCGACGTAGTGGCGGGTTTGTTCGGACATGCCGAATTTGGTGCCGACATCGCCGATGAGCAGCCCCGCCACCACCGCCATGATCGGGGCGGAGACATGCAGCGCCACGGCCAGTTCGTAGCCGCCAAAGGCAAGGCCGAGGGTCAGCAGCACTTCGAGGGAATAATCGTCAATGCGCCTCATCAGGCGAAAGGTCAGCCACCCGAGCACGAGGCCAAGCACCGCGCCGCCCACGGCCTCCTGGAAAAACAGCTGTGCGGCGGCGGCGAGGGGACTGGCCTCGCTTGTGGCGTGCGCGTCGCCGTGGCCATCCGCGCCGCCCGTGGCGGAAAAGGCCAGACCCGACAGGACCAGAAACACGACATAGCCGACGCCGTCATTGAACAGGCTCTCGCCCGCGATTTTGGTTTCAAGGGATTTGCGCAACGCGGCCCCGCGCAGCACGCCCAGAACGGCCACGGGATCGGTCGGGGAAATCAGCGCCCCGAATGTGAGCGCGATCAGCAGCGGCATGCCCGTGAGCCATGAAAAGCCTACGCCGACGATGGTGGTGGACAGCGCCACGCCAAGCGTGGCCATCAAGAACACCACCCGCCATTCGCCGCGCAGGTCGGAGATCTTGACATGCAGCGCACCGGCAAACAGCAGCAGCCCCAACATGCCCTCAAGCAGCGCGTCCGAGAAATCAATCGCCGTGACCTGTGCGCGGATGGTTTCCTCGACGCTCATGGCGGGCCAGATGGCGTCCAGACCGATGATGGCCAAAGAGGCGATGAGCGACACGATCAGGATGCCGATTGCGGAGGGCAGTTTCAAAAACAGGTAGTTGATGGCCCCGAAGGCCCCCGCCAGAACGATGAGCAAGGAGGCGATTTGAAGGAGGGTCATGGGCAGGCCTTTTGCGATGGGGTTGCCTGTGTCTAACAGAGATCCGTGCAGGGCCAAACACAATCAGGGGCTTGGCCGGTGGACTGCCTCACCGCGCCGCCTCACCGTGCCGCGTGGCCGTCTCCGTGGGTATTAGGCCTGTACCCCTGTCAGGTCGGCCCAGATCGGCAAGTGGTCCGAGGCGCGGCGTGACAGGGCGGTTTCCACCACGCCCGCGTCGTACAAGGTGAGCGCGTGCGGCACCGCGATGCGGTCAAGGGCGGCCATGGGGCGGGCGGCGTGAAACGAGCGTCCGGGGGCCACGATGTCAAAGGCATCGCGCAGGGGGTCAAGCCCGTGGGTGGGCGACCATTCGTTGTAATCGCCCATGATCACCGTGGGACGGTCGTCAAGCGTGGCCAGACGGGCGCGAATGGCGTGCAGTTGCTTTTGGCGCGAGGCACGCAGGAGGCCAAGGTGGACCCCGACAATGCGCAGGCCCGCAAGGTCGACGGCAACGGCACCGCGCGGCTCCAACCCCGGCAGGTCAATGCGGTGGGTGGCGGTTACGGCCGCCCCTTTGCGCACGAGGATCGCATTGCCGTGCCACCCGAGCGAGACGGGCGAGGTGGCCACGGGCAGGGCGGTGAAATCGGTATGCGTCTCGATCAGCCGCGCGGGCAGGGCGGCGGGGCGTGCGCCAAGGCGCATATCGGCCTCTTGCAGGGCGACCACATCGGCCTCGATCCCGTTGATCACGTCCAGAATCCGCGCCGGTGCCCGCGCGCCATCCGTCCCGCGACATTTGCGCAGGTTATAGGAGGCAAGGCGCATCGCGCCGGTTTGGGTTTTGGGTCTCATGGTGTTAACATAAGGGCGGGCGCGTTGCATTACAGCCCCTTTGTGACCATATGACCCCTCATACCCTCCCGAAGGCCGTCCAGAGAAAACCGCCCACAGAAAGCTGTCCCTTTTGATTGTATCGCGTGCCACATTCCATTCCGTGCTCAAATCCGTGCCGCGTCCGACATGGGCGATCTGGGTGCTGTTGTTGGGCGAGTTTGTCGCGGGGCTCTGGACCGCGCGGTATTCGGCGTCCTTTGTGGCGCTTGGCACCTTGGCGCTGACACTCGCGCCGATCTTCTTTGCCCGCCGGTACCACATCTACGTCCCGCGCAGCTTTATGGGGATGATCATCCTGTTCATCTTTGCCACGCTGTTTCTGGGCGAGGTGGGTGATTTTTACGAGCGCTACTGGTGGTGGGATGTGGTGCTTCATGGCGGGTCGGCCATCGGGTTCGGCCTGATCGGGTTTGTGGCGATGTTCATGCTGTTTCAGGGCGACAGGTTCGCCGCACCGCCTTTGGCCATCGGGCTGTTTGCCTTTTGCTTTGCCATGTCCATCGGCGGGCTGTGGGAGATATTCGAGTATCTCATGGATCAGTTTGTTGGCACCAATATGCAAAAATCCGGCATCGACGACACCATGGCCGATCTGATGGTGGATGCGGTCGGCGGGGTGATCGGCGCGGGCGCCGGCGTGCTGTACCTGTGGTACGAGCGCTCGGTGTTTCTCGCCGGTTGGATCGGTGAATTTGTCGACCGCAACCGCCGCCTGTTTTCCAAATACCGCTCTAAATAGCGCTTAAGTCCCGCAAAAGGTTGCCGGCACGATCTCGTCGCGGCTGGGCGGGGCCATCAGGTCACGGTCGGTGTCCGCGACGGCAAAGGGCGCGGACAGGACACGCGCCAGTCGCTGTGCTTTGGTGAAATCGCCCTCGGTCGCCGCCACAATCGCCGCCTCCAGACGGTGGGTGCGCGGGATCACCTGTGGGTTGGCCCGCGCCATCAGGTCGGCCCCCTCGGCACCACGGTCGCGCCGTGCGTGCCACCGTGCGGCCCATGCGTCAAAGGCGGGGCGGTCGGTGAACTCGTCGCGGGCCGTTTCGGTGCCCAACCGCGCGAATACATTGGTGAAATCGGCGTATTGCGCGGCCATCATGGTCAGCAGGTCCTGCGCCAGATCCTCGTCGCCATCGCGGGGTGTGACGATCCCGAGCTTGGCGGCAAAGACATCGCGCCATGCCGATTGATAGAGCGCGGGAAAGCCGTTGAGCACCTCGGTGAGGGCCTCGATTGCGGCGTCTTGCGACCCTGTTTCCTCGGTGATCATGCCCACGAAACAGGTGCCGAGTTGGGCCAGATTCCATCCCGCGATACTGGCCTGTTGGTCAAAGGCATAGCGGCCGTTCCGGTCGATGGAGGAGTAGCATGCGTTCGGGGCATAGGCGTCGATAAAGGCGCAGGGGCCGTAATCAATCGTCTCGCCCGCGATGCTTGTATTGTCGGTGTTCATCACGCCATGCACAAATCCCAGCCCCATCCACCGCGCAACCAAAAGCGCCTGAGCGGCGACGATCTCGCGGTAGAGATCCAACATGGTGCGGGCCTGCGGGTAGTGGCGGTCGCGGACGTGTCCGGCCAAAAGCCGCACGGCCTCGGCGTCCTCTTGGGCGGTGAAATATTGGAATGTGCCAACGCGGATATGCGAGGCGGCGACGCGGGTCAGCACCCCGCCCGGGTAGGCGCGTTCGCGTTGGACCCGTTCGCCCGTGGCCACAGCGGCCAAGGCGCGGGTGGTCGGCACGCCGCACGCGGCCATAAATTCGGAGACAATGTATTCGCGCAACACCGGCCCGAGCCATGCCCGCCCGTCGCCGTTGCGCGAATAGGGCGTGCGGCCCGCGCCTTTGAGCTGGATGTCGAACCGGCCCGTTTCGGTGACGACCTCGCCCAGCAGGATCGCACGGCCATCGCCCAAACGCGGCACCCATCCGCCGAACTGGTGCGCGGCGTAGACCTGTGCCAGTGGCGCGGCACCCTCGGGGATCACATTGCCCGCAAACACCGCCGCGTCGCGTTCGGTCACGCCGAGGCTGTCGGCGAGCGCATCGTTGAACAGGATCATCTCGGGCGCGTCTACGGGATCGGGGTCGATGTGCGCGAAAAAGCGGTCGGGCAGGCGGGCGTAGCTGTTGTCGAATTGGGTCATGTGATCTTACTTAGCCCGCCTTTGAGATGCGTAAAGAGGTCGCGTAGCCGTGGGTTACAGCGTGGCGAGCCGTGCCGTCAGCAGGGCGAAAAACGCATCGGCATCCACTTCGCTCATGAATGTGGCGTTGGGCGCACGGTCGGTGACGCCCCACCAATCGGCCACGGTCATGCCGCGTGTCAGCTCCGAGCCCGTCTCGATCTCGACGTTGATGAAACGGCCGGAGAAGATTTCGGGCGCGACGAGATAGGCAATCACGGTCGGATCATGCAGCGGACCACCCGCCGAGCCGTATTTTTCGATGTCGAAGCGTTCAAAGAAATCGAGCCATCCGGCGACCACATCGCCCACGTGGTTGCCAAAGGCGGCAAAGGCCTCGAGGCGCGGTTTGGTTACAAGCACTTTATGGGTGACGTCAAGCGGCATGACGGTGAGTTTGACGCCGGATTTAAACACGATATCAGCGGCTTCTGGGTCGACGTAGATGTTGAATTCGGCGGCGGGCGTGATGTTTCCGACTTCGAAATAGGCCCCGCCCATCAGCACGATTTCCTGAACGCGCGCGATGATGTCGGGCGCCTTTGTGAATGCGGTGGCGATGTTTGTGAGTGGCCCGAGCGGACAGAGCGTTACCGTACCTGCGGGCTGTGTGCGCAGGGTGTCGATGATGAACTCGACGCCGTGTTGCGGGTGCAGCGCCATCGTGGGGGCGGGCAGCTCAATGCCGTCGAGGCCGGTTTTGCCGTGGACATGTTCGGCGGTGACAAGCGTGTGGGCCAGCGGGCGGTCGCAGCCTGCGAATACTTTGACATCTGGACGTCCCGCCACTTCGCAGACCTTGAGCGCGTTTTCGGTGGTACGCGCAATCGGCACGTTTCCGGCCACGGTGGTGATGCCAAGCACATGCACCTCGGGCGAGGACAGCGCCAGAAGGATGGCCACGGCGTCGTCCTGTCCGGGGTCGGTGTCGATGATGATGTTACGGGCGTCCGGGTGCGGGTGTGTCGTGGCCATGTGTCGTGTCCTTTGAAGGCGTCAGAGGGTCACACTGGCCAAGCCGCGCGGGGATGTAAAGCGCTCAGCGCCGTATTTGACGCGATCCGTTTGCGCCACGCACGACGATGCGTTTGACGCCCTCAAGCTCGGGGAAGGTCAGCGAATAGGCCGCGGTGATGCGGCGCTGTTGCGCGGTACCCAGACCCGGTGAGGTTTGCGGCGCACGCACGCGGAAATCATAGGTCAGCGTGCCTGCGGCCTCGGACGGGACCGGCACCAGTTGCGCGTCATAATAGCCAAGCGCGGGGACAAGGCCGGTGGCGGTGACAATCGCGCCTGTGGTCGAGCGGGCGATGGACATATCCGCGATGGCGGGGATCAGGGGGCGGGTGTCGACAAAGTCGGGGAAGCCCTTGCGCGGGGCGAGCGATTTGAGCACCGTCACGGATTGGCCGTCGACGGATGTGGTGACCGCTTCGGATTTGCCGAACCAGTTGAGAGGGTTGAGTTTTGATGTGCTCATCGTGGCGCAGCCCGACAGGCCAAGCACAACAAGTCCAGAAAGTAATACCTGACGCCGCATCGGAAATTCCCCTTGCCCTCAATTCAGTCGTTGGCAAATGCGTAACGGATGTGACGCGGCTTGAAAAGGGGGCGCAAGGGGGCGGTGTGTTGCGAGCGGTGTCTGGACGTCTGATCCGTGGCGGATTATGTCCAAGGGAAGCACGACTGCGCTAAAGTGAAAAGGATGAGCGACGATGGCCAATGCCCGTTTCGAAGATCTCGTAGAGACGTTTGAATTTCTGGATGATTGGGAAGACCGCTATCGCCATGTGATCGACATGGGCAAAGCGTTTGCGCCGATGGACGAGGGGCTAAAGGTGCCCGCGACCAAGGTGGAGGGCTGTGCGTCGCAGGTCTGGATCGTGCCGACGGTCGAGGGTGGCAGGTTCGCATTCGAGGGCGCGTCGGACGCGATGATCGTACAGGGGCTGATTGCGGTGTTGCATGAGTTGTATGCGGGTCTGAGCGTGGCCGAGGTGCGTGATGTGAACGCGGTGGCCGAATTGGGTCGCTTGGGGTTGAACGAGCACCTCTCGGCGCAGCGCTCCAACGGATTGCGGGCGATGGTCGAGCGCATTCAGGACACGGCGGCCCGCGCGGCGGGGTAAGCCCGACGACAAGCAAAGCGCGGGTTATGGCGCGAGGAAGCGGTCCAGATCGCCATAACCGGTAAAGCGCCGCTCGAACACGAGGCCAAGGCGGTCGGCACAGGTTTGCGCCGTTGCGGTCAGGTCGGGATCTTCGGTCTGGGCCAGATAGACCAGTTTTTCGTAATTGCCGAAATACATCTCCAACAGATCGGGATAGCGATCAAGGCCCAATGGCCGCCATACAAAGGCGTCGAATTGGCGGGCAAGAAAGTCGGTGAGATAGAAACTGGTGACTTCGCCGCGTTCGGCAAAGACGGCAGACCCGTCAAAAAACGCATAACAATGCGGGGCATCGATCATCTGTGCGCCGTATGTGTTACATAAATCAAGCAATTGCCCGCCCGTGCCGCAATCGCCGTAAGCCACAAGGATATGGTCATAGGCGGCGCGGTGTTCGCGGATTGCGGCCTCGACGGCGGGGGTGATTTTATCGGGCGTGTTGTGCAGGATCGCGGGCAGGCAGGTCAGCGTGAGATGCGACAGGCCGTTGGCCTCGATCAGGGCGAGCACCTCACGCGCCAAAGCCCCGCAGGCGATGACAAGGGTTTTCCCGGCGCCAAACTGCGCAAGGCCCCGCTCGCGCAGGGCCTCGTCACTGATGTCATCGGGCGGGGTCACGGCGCTCAGGCGTTCGGTTGGCGGGCCGCGATCAGGCGTTTTGCCGTTTCCACCGCAATCGCCGCGTCGTCGCAATAGGCGTCCGCACCGATGGCCTTGCCGAACTCTTCGTTCAGGGGCGCACCGCCGCATAGCACGATGTATTTGTCGCGCAGCCCTTGGGATTTCAGGCTCTCGATCACGGTTTTCATATAGGGCATGGTGGTGGTCAACAGGGCGGACATGCCGATGATATCCGCGCCTTCGGCCTCGGCCGTGCCGATGTATTCGGCGGCTTCGGTGTTGATGCCAAGGTCGATGATTTCAAAGCCCGCGCCCTCCATCATCATCGCGACAAGGTTCTTGCCGATGTCGTGAATGTCGCCTTTGACGGTGCCAATGACCATTTTGCCCATCTTGGGCGCACCTGTTTCGACAAGCAGCGGTTTGAGAATGAACATGCCGCCCTTCATCGCCTGCGCGGCTTTGAGCACCTCGGGGACGAACAAAATCCCGTCGCGGAAATCGTCGCCCACGATCTGCATCCCCGCGACGAGGGATTTGGTGAGGATGTCGTAGGGGGTCCATTTGCGGTCCAGCAGGATGCGCACGGCCTCTTCGATCTCGTCTTTGAGACCGTCATAGAGATCGTCCATCATCTGTTCGCACAGATCGGTATCGTTGAGGTTGGAGAGGACCAGATCGTCGTTGTCATCAGACATGTGCGTATCCTTTTTCGCCCGCTTGGCGGTGTCGTCAGGAGGGAATGTGGCGGGTCAGCCCCGCCACATCAATCAGTCAGCTGCGGCGCCCGCGGCGCCCTGTGCGTTCGCGGGCGCTTGGCCCCTTGTCGTCGGTGCCGTCGGAGGCCGATGAAAATGCGCCGAGTGTTTCGACGATCTGCTCGAGGGTGGGACGCTCGCCGCGTGGACGGGTTTCCAACGCGGCCTTCATCGCGACCAGATGCTCGGGCGTGGTGCCACAGCAGCCGCCAATGATCCGTGCGCCGGCGTCACGCGCCATGCACGCGTAATCGGCCATCAGTTCGGGGGTGCCATCATAGTGGATGTGGCCGTCCATATAGCGCGGGATGCCCGCGTTGCCCTTGGCAATGAACGGACGTTCGTTCCCTTGGGCGGCAAAGCCCAACACGGTGCGCATCAGGTCGGAGGACCCCGTGCCACAGTTGGCGCCGTAGGCCACGGGCGGGGTGGGCAGTTTTTCGACCATATCGGCCAGTTGCGCCGAGGTGACGCCCATCATGGTGCGCCCTGCGGTGTCGAACGACATGGTCCCGACCCAGGCCAGACCTGCTTTGGCGGCGCCTTCGGCGGCGGCGGTGTATTCCTCGGGGGCCGAGATTGTCTCGATCCATGCGACATCCGCGCCGCCCGCCTTGAGGCCCTTTGCCTGCTCGTAAAACATTTCGACGGCGGCCTCATAGCTCAACGCGCCCATCGGCTCCATGATTTCGCCTGTCGGTCCCATCGAGCCCGCGACAATCACGGGGCGGCCTGCGGCGTCGGCAACTTTGCGGCCGATTTCGGCGGCGGCCTTGTTCAGTTCGAACACGCGGTCCTCGGCGTTGTGCAGTTTAAGACGCGCGGCGGTGCCCCCAAAGGAGTTGGTCAGGAAGATGTCGGAGCCTGCGTCCACGGCGCCCTGATAGAGGGCGGCGATGTTTTCGGGGCGGTCGACGTTCCACAATTCCGGTGAGTCGCCCGATTCCAGTCCCATGTTGAACAGGGTGGTCCCTGTCGCGCCATCGGCCAGAAGCCACTCGCGGGTCTCAAGCAGTCTGGTCAGGGCATCTGGGGTCTGGGCGGCGGTCATGGGCGGGTCTCCGGAACTGGGCGAGGGCGCGTGCCATGTGGCGCACACCCGTGAAACATTGCGCCCATGTGCCATGCGGGAGCGGATTTGGCAAATTCATTCCCGTCATAACGATTATGAACCATCCGCACATTCCGGCCGCATACGGTCTGTGCGGGGGGGGGAACGCGGGGCCAAAAGCGGGCGCGTCGGGGGCGGGTTAGCCCGGGCGTTTGCGTTTGAACGCGTGCCACACGGGATGCGTGGCAAAGCGGCTTGCCTTCATCGGGTTGGTGGCGGGTTTGCGCGGCGGTGCGGTGATGCGGCGCAGGATGTCCATCGCGGCCACGCTGAGCGCCAGACGGGAGGGGGCGGCGAGATAGAGCACCTCCCATTCGGGGCCAAAGGCGGATTTGAACCGCCGCAGGCCCGCTGCGCCCGATTTGGCGAGCATTTTGGTGCGCAACCGGCCAAGCAGCGGGTTCGTGTCGGTGCCTGACCATGGCACAGCGGCCAGAGAGACGCGCGGACAGCCATAGGCCTTGGCGGCATCAATGGCATCGAGGATGAGCTGTTGAATGGTGCCGTCGGGCGCGTCGGCGGTTTGGCGCATCAGGTCGAGCGTCATTTCGGCGCGGGTTTCGTGGAAGGTGACAAAGGCCACAAGGCGGTCGCGGCGGTAGGCCAGAAACACCCGTTGGCACGACACATAGTCGCGGTCATAGGTCCCCATGGAGAACCCGCGTTCGCCGCCACGGGCGTCTTTCCAGTCCTGCGCCACACGGTCCATGTCGTCGAGCGGCAGGACGCGACCGCCCTCGCAGGTGGCAATCTCGGCCTCCTGGACTTTGCGCAGTACGCGGCGCAACTGGCGGCGGTTTGCGCCGTCGAGGGTAAAAGAGCCCGGGGTGATCCATGCCTCTTCGGCGGTGGGGATGACGGCCCATCCCGCGCGGCGTGCGCAGGCGGCCATGCGACGTCCGCATTTGTAGATGGCGGGCATCCGGAACCGGTCGCGGGCGGTGCGGGTCAGCACATCGCGGGCCGCCTCGGGACAGCCACTGCGCGGCAGGGGATCGGAGAGCATGACAAGCGATTGGCCGATGGGCGCGGCCAAGGCGATGGCGGCATTGGTATCATCGCGCAGCACCGAAAAGTCGCGGGTGCGCAACAGGTTGGCTTCGGCCCGTGGGGCAAAGAACACCTGACGTTCCAGTTCGGGTGGCAGAAAGGGCGAATGCGAGGTCCGCGACAGGCGCGGCTCGGTGGCCAGATTGCAGCGGCGCGGCCCGAGGGCGACAATCACCGCCGAGAGGGCCGCGGGCAACAGGTAATACACGGCGCGAAACGCCAAGACCGAGCCAAGCAGCACTTCGAGCGGAACAGCGGGCAGCAAATGGGCCAGGGTGGCCTCGAACGGGCCGACGCCACCGGGGGTGGAACCAACCAGACCCGCACCAAGGGCAAAGAGATAGGCGGAAATGGCCTGGGCCACGGAGACCGCCACCTCGGGCGGGAGCAGCACGAAAAAGGTCGCCCCCGCAAAGACCGTATCAATCCCCGCAAGCCCGACCACGGTGGCCATCGTGCGCAAGGACGGCCATGGCAGGCGGACAAGCGGGGCGGGGGGGTAGACCGATATGGCGGCCATGCCCGCGGCGAGCACAATGGCGAGGGTGGCGAGGGTCTTCATCCATGGCAGGTCCGGTTGCAGGACCAGAACGGCAAGGGCCGCCACCATCGCCCAACCGGCCAGAAACGACAGGGCCACCGCACCGGACAGGCGCAGGGATTGCCACAGGGACAGTTCGGGCAACAACCGCCACCGGATGAGACTGCCGGTGAGGGCGCCAAAGCCGAGGAATTGCGACAGGCCGATGGCGGCGATGCCGGAGCGGCGTGCGGCGGTGCGCGAGATGCCGGTGTCGAGTTGGGCGTGTAGCACGGCGTCATAGCGGCCCACCGCCCAAAAGCTGACGGCGGCAAACAGCACGGCCAAGGCCCAGTTGACGGGGGCGATGTCGGCCGCGGAGGCCCGGATCGCGCCAAGGTCGAGGGCGGCGGCATGGTCCCAAAAAAACCATCCCATCCCCACGACCATCGCCAATGGCACAAGCTGTTTGCGCAACAGTTCGCTCCACACCACGCCCGTCCCCGCCGCCGGTTTATCCGTGCCGCGCGAGGGGGCGGCGGACACGGGGTCGGGCGGGGTGATCAGGTCGCGATCCGGATGTGTGTGGCGCATAGCGTAAAGCGTGCTCCTGTGGCTCAAGGGTTGGCTCAAGCTATAGGCCTCCATTCGCGAAGATCGGGTTAATTGACCTGATGGTCGGGGCTGTTACGGGCGGGCGTTGCGTGCGGGGGGGGGCAGGGGACAGGGCGGGGTGACAGGGCTGAGGCGTGCTATGGGCTCTGCGCCGCCCTGCAAATCACCCCGCAAGCCACCTGTGCCACACGCCACCTGTGTTGGCCGTAGGCGGCGCCCCATAAAAAAGACCCGCAAAACGGTGCGGGTCCTTGCAATGTCGTGGGCAATGTCGTGAGCCATGTCATGGCGCATCTGTTCGGGGCCTGCCCGGTTACAGCCGCGTGACAGCGCTGTGACGTCCCGTTCGGGGGCTTAGTGCTCTTCGAACAGTTGGGTTTTGGCAATCGCGAGGCAGTTGGCGCGTTTGGCGCGGATTTCGTCCTCGGTGGCTTTCGTGGCCAAATCGCCTGCGACCTTGCGGATCACGTCATCGTGGCCGGCTTCCTCGAAATCGGCTTTGATCACTTCGAGCGCATAGGCATCGGCATCAGCGCCGGTTTTCCCGAGCATTTCAGCGGCCCAAAGGCCCAGAAGTTTGTTGGCGCGGGCGTCGGCCTTGAACACCATTTCGGCGTCATGGGCGAATTTGTTTTCAAATGCGGATTCGCGGTCATCGAAACTGGACATATCTTTGGGTCTCCTCAGAGTAAGTGTTACCTAACCATATGCCCGTGCGGGCGCTAAGGTTCAAGTCGCGAATTGGCCCTTGAACGGGGGCGGGGCGTGTGCGGACGGGGCGGGGACGGGGGGCGCACGCGGGTTCGCCGTGCAAAAGGGGCGGCTGTCCTTGCTCCTGTGCGCCCCTTGGCCTAAAGAACCCCTAACGGGGGCGCGATCCCATGATTCTGCGCCTTGCAATCCATTGGAGGCCCACATGGCGCGCCGTAAAAAGATTTACGAAGGCAAAGCAAAGACACTCTATGAGGGTCCCGAGCCAGGCACCATTGTTCAATATTTCAAGGACGATGCCACCGCGTTCAACGCGGAAAAGCGGGCAACGATCGAGGGCAAGGGCGTTCTGAACAACCGCCTGTCCGAGTTCTTTATGAACGGGTTGACCAACCTTGGCATTCCCAACCACTTTATCCGCCGTCTCAACATGCGCGAGCAACTGTGCCGCCAGTGCGAGATTGTGCCGCTCGAAGTGATCGTGCGCAACTATGCCGCCGGATCCATGTCCAAGCGTCTGGGGATCGAGGAAGGCACGCGCCTGCCGCGCCCGATCATCGAGTTCTCGTACAAAGATGACGCGCTGGGCGATCCGTTGGTGCCGGAGGAATATATCATCGCTTTCGGGTGGGCCTCGCAACAGGACATGGACGATATCGTCGCACTTGCCCTGCGGGTGAACGATTATCTGTCCGGTGTGATGTACGGCGTGGGGATCAAGCTGATCGATTTCAAAATCGAGATCGGCCGTGTGTGGGACAATGATTTCATGCGCCTGATCGTGGCCGACGAGATTTCGCCCGACAGCTGTCGTTTGTGGGACATCGAGAGCGGGCAGAAGCTCGACAAGGATGTGTTCCGTCGCGATTTGGGCAACCTCACCGACGCCTACACCGAAGTGGCGCGCCGCCTTGGCGTTTTGCCGACCAACGGTCCTGTTTCTACGGGCGACAAGCCCACATTGATTAACTGATCCAAAGACAAGAAGGTTTGAGCCGATGAAAGCCCGCGTACATGTCATGTTGAAAACTGGTGTTCTGGACCCGCAGGGCGCAGCCGTGCAACACGCCCTTGGTGCGTTGGGGTTCGATGGCGTCAACGAAGTGCGCCAAGGCAAGGTGATCGAGCTTGATCTCGCCGATGGCACCACGGAGGCGACGATCAACGAGATGTGCGACAAGCTGCTCGCCAATACCGTGATCGAAAGCTACACGGTCGAAGTTCTCTAAGGCGGCGACGCCTGATACGGTTGAAGCCGACACGATTGCAAAAGCCGCTCCTCATCAGGGCGGCTTTTGTCGTTTTGTCGTTTGGTTCTGGGGCGATGGGGCGTTTGGCGATGGGGGGCGGGCGTGCGGGTCAGGACAGGGGCGCGATGTCGAGGGTCGCGGCCACGCCACGGTCGCACGCCACGGGGGTCCATGTCCCGCCAAGCTGTGCCGCCGAGGCCTCGATCACCCGCAGCCCAAGGCCCGATCCGGTGGCGGCACCGTCAAAACCCACGCCATCGTCGCTAAAGGTCAGGCGGATTGCGCCCCCGGGCGTCATTTTCCCCGTCATAGACACCGCGCCTGTGCGCCCGTCCGGAAAACCGTGTTTGAAGGAATTGGTCGCAAACTCGTTGAAAATAACCGCCACGGCGGAGGCCTGTTCCGAGGTGAGCGTCAGCGCGGGAAGATCGGCGGTGAGGGTGACGCCTTTGGGCGCAATCGCGGCGATGATATGCACCAGTTTGCGGGCGTAGTCCGCCATGTCGATGCGGTTGCTGGCCGAGGTGCGATACATGGCCTCGTGCAGGGCGGCCACGGTTTGAATGCGGGTTTCGACCTGTTTGAGGGCCTCGCGGGTGGTGTCATGGTGGCTTGCGCGGGCTTTGAGGCGGATCTGGGCGGCCACGGATTGCAGCGAGTTTTTCACGCGGTGATCCACCTCGTGGCGCAACAGTTCGGCATTTTTGACGGCGCGGCGCAGGGCAATCTGGCTGCCGACCTGGGCGGCAAGCGTGGTGAGGGATTTGCGTTGCAGCGGGGTCAGGCGGGCGGGGGCCATGCCGATAACACAGACCGTTCCCATCAAGGCCCCCTCGGAGGTGCGCAGCGGCACGCCGGCATAGAACCGTGCGCCACCGTGGGTCACGGGGGCCAGTCCCTTGGTGCGCGGATCAAGGCGCAGATCGGGGATTTCCACCATTCCGTCACCGGTCAGAACATGGGTACATAGCGCGTCCTCGACGGTGTTGGACGGATCGGTCAGCCCGCAGGCCGCCTTGAACCACTGGGTATCGCCGCCGATAAAGCTGACAAAGGACACGGGCATTTCGCAGATGTCCGAGAGCAGTTCGGCCACATCGTCAAACATTTCCTCACGCTCGGCATTGAGCAGGTTGAGGCCTGCGAGTGTGTCGAGGGGGGCAATCGTTACGCTGTGCGGCGCGGGGGGCGCATCGGTCATGGGGCGGCGTCCTTGTCGTCGGGTGTTGTTGGGGCGTCGGATGGGGATGGCGGGTCGCAACCGGAGCGGCAGCGGTCCGGTGCGTGATTAGTAATGGAGACCGGACGGGATATTCAATGGCGTCTCCCGACGGCGATGTTCATTTTCGCGTGTGCCACGTTTCGGCTGCATCTGTCGTGTCGGGCGCGCAGGGATCACGGTCGGGGCAATGATCTGTTCGCAGCGCGGGTTTGGCAAGTGCCAAAGCGACCTGTGCTTGCCCCGTGCCAAAGCCGGACATCCCGGTCAGGGGGGAGGGCGGCACGAGACGACAGGGGGGGGGCGCAAGAGGCGGGGCCGCTTTTGCGCCTGAGGCCCGTTTCAACCTGTATCCGCGCTTGAATGCGCGCCGGACCTGCTTTATTGCCTGCGGCAAGACAAATCCAAGGCGCACCCGCGCCGCTGCCCTTGTGCTGACCTGTCAGTGCTGACCCATCGGAGACGCCCCATGAAAGCTGCTGTCCTGCAATTCCCCGGTTCCAACTGTGACCGCGACATGGCCGTGGCCCTGCGCAATGCGGGCGCGGATGTCACGATGGTCTGGCACAAGGATGCCCAACTGCCCGAGGGGCTTGATATCGTGGGGGTTCCGGGTGGATTTTCCTACGGCGATTATTTGCGCTGTGGCGCGATTGCGGCGAACTCGCCCATCACAACAGCGCTCAAGGCGCATGTGGAACGCGGTGGCTATGCCTTCGGGATTTGTAACGGCTTTCAGGTGTTGACCGAGGCGAAGCTCTTGCCCGGTGCCTTGCTGCGCAATCAGGGCGTCAAATACATCTGTAACACCCAGGAGTTGATCGTCGAGACCACCGATAGCGCCTATACCGCCGATTACGCGCAGGGTCAGCGCATTCAAATCCCGATTGCCCACCACGATGGCAATTACACCGCCGACAAGGACACGCTTGACCGTCTTGAGGGCGAGGGCCGTGTGGCGTTCCGTTATGGGGCCAACCCCAACGGTTCGGACCGCGATATCGCGGGCATTCTGTCGGAGAACCGTCGCGTGCTTGGCATGATGCCCCACCCCGAGCGGGCCGCCGAACCTGCGCATGGCAACGAGGATGGCAAAGCCTTCTTTACCTCGCTGCTTGCCGCTGTTGTGTCGGCCTGACGCAGTCCCCGACGGATCTCGCGCCGTGACGGGCGCGGTCAAGCCGTGCGCGTTGAGTAACTGATTTCAAGCGGAAAACCGCCAGATCACGGGGCCGTGGGACAATCGTGTCGCACGCCCTCTTGCGGCTGCCGCGCCCGCGTGCATACCCTCTTGCCATGAGTGATCACGGGCTTCCAACACACCACGGCACCGCCGAGGTCCAGAATGCGTCTTTGACGTGGCTGGGGCGGTTTGCCATTGCGGGATTTGTCGCGGTGGCCATTGCGGTGGTCTGGGTGTCGAACCTGTTGTTGACCGAACGCTATACCATTTTGACGCGCAACCGTGCCGAGGTGCGTCAGGCGCTCTATGCGGGCAACCTGATGTCCGAGTTGCAACGCAATTCCATCGTGCCGTTGTTGTTGTCGCGCGATCCGGTTCTGGCCTCGGCCCTGTCGACGGACGATTATGTCACGACCTCGCAGCACCTGATCACCTATGTCGATGAAATCGGGGCTGCGGCCTTGTTGTTGCTCGACGAATCCGGCCGCGTTGTGGCCGCCACCGATCGTGCGGAACTGGGGCGCAACGGGCGTTTGAGCCCGTATTTCGTCGATGCGTTGCGCTCCAACGACACCACGTTCAAGGCCTCGAAACTGGAAAGTGGCGCCTATGAGTTCACCTATGCCCGCCGTATCGAGGTGGGCGGCGTTCTGGCGGGGGTGATCGTGGTCGAGGTCGATCTGGCCAAATTCGAGACCCAGTGGGCAAGCATTTCGGACGCGGTGTTGGTGGTCAACTCCGAGGGCGATATCATCCTGTCGACGGAGCCCAAATGGCGCGCCCGCAAAGAGGCGGATGCTTTGGAGGTGCGTGATGCGCCCACCGCGATCGAGCGGGCGTTGCGGGCCACGTCCGATTGGACCTACCCCACGCCAGAGGTCTATTTGGGCGGCGAGGCCGTGATGCGGTTGGAAAGCCGGATCCCGTTTCGTGGGTGGCGCATGGCCTCGTTCACCACCTACACCTCGGTGCGCGAGCGGGTGAACGGGTTCCTCGCGTTGGAGATCATGGGCTTTGCCATTCTGTTGTCGCTCGGCTTTTACCTGACATCGCGGCGCGCTGTGTCGCGTGCGGGCCTGTTCCAACGCGAAAGTGCCGAGTTGCGTCAGCTCAACACGCGGCTGCAACGCGAGATCGCCGAACGCGAGCGGGCGGAAAAGAACCTTGAGGTTGCCGAGCAAACCCTCGCCCAGTCAAGCAAACTGGCGGTTCTGGGGGAAATGTCGGCGGCGGTCAGCCATGAGTTGAACCAACCGCTTGCGGCGATGAAAACCTATCTGGCGGGGGCAAAGCTGTTGTTGCAGCGCAAGCGCCCCGACGAGGCCCTTGCCTCCTTTGGCCGTGTTGACGACCTGATCGAGCGGATGGCGGCGATCACCAAGCAGTTGAAATCCTACGCCCGCAAAGGCTCCGAGCATCTCGAACCGATTGATCTGCGCGGCTGTGTCAATGCGGCGCTGTCGATGATGGAGCCGCAGATGCGCCAACGCGCGGTGGAGATCACGCGGACCTTGCCGCCCGAGCCCGTCATCGTCGACGGCGACCGTGTGCGCCTTGAACAGGTGCTTGTGAACCTGCTACGCAACGCCTTTGACGCGGGCAAAACCGCGCCCGACCCACAGATCGACATTATCGTCGCGGGCGGGGCGCATGCCTCCGTGTCGGTGCGCGACAACGGGTCGGGGATTGAAGATCTCGATACCCTGTTCGAACCGTTTTACACCACCAAGGCGCCCGGGGACGGGGTGGGGCTTGGCCTTGCGATTTCCTCGGGGATCGTGACCGAGCTTGGCGGGCGTCTCACGGCGCACAACCGTCCCTCGGGCGGCGCGGTGTTCGAAATGATCCTGCCCTTGTCCAGACGGGACGAGGACGCGGACACCACAGATATACGCGCGGCGGAATAACCCGATCCGCACCGTTTCCCAGACCTAAGACCTCGAAGAGGAAGTGACCAATGGCCAGTGCAATGAAAATCGCAATCGTGGATGACGAACAGGACATGCGCCAGTCGATCAGCCAGTGGCTTGCCCTGTCGGGCTTTGACACCGAAACCTTTGCCAGTGCCGAGGATGCGGTCAAGGGGCTTGGACCCGATTACCCCGGTGCGGTGATCACCGATATCAAGATGCCGGGGATGGACGGGATGCAGTTTCTCAAGAAACTGATGAGCGTCGATAGCGGCTTGCCCGTCATTATGATCACGGGCCACGGCGATGTGCCGATGGCGGTGGAGGCGATGCGCATCGGCGCGTTCGATTTCCTTGAAAAGCCGTTTAACCCCGACCGGATGACCGAACTGGCCAAAAAGGCCACGAATGCCCGTCGTCTGACCCTTGATAACCGCGCGTTGCGGCGTGAATTGTCGGGGGGGACGGGGATTATGAACAAACTCATCGGCGCCTCCGATGTGATGGAGCGGCTGCGCGAGGATATCCTCGATCTGGGCCAAGCCGACAGCCATGTGTTGATCGACGGCGAAACAGGCACGGGCAAGACGCTTGTGGCGCACGCGCTGCACGCGGTGGGGGCGCGGGCCTCGAAGAAATTCGTGACGTTTTCGTGTGCGGGGCGCGAGGAAGCCGCGCTGTCCAAACGTCTGTTCGGCCCTGATCCCGATGGCGCGGCGCAACCGCTCATTGAGGAGGCCCGTGGCGGCACTTTGGTGATCGAGGATATCGAGGCCCTGTCCGAGGGGTTGCAGGCGCGTTTGCTGACGTGGATCAACGAACAGGGCACACCGCCCGAAACCCGTGTGATCGCGATTTGTAACCTGCAAGAGCAGGGGCGAACCTGTGAAAGTGCGCTGCGGCCCGACCTGTATTTCCGTCTGGCCGCGATGAAAATCACCACGCCGCCGCTGCGGTCGCGGGGCGAGGATATCCTGTCGCTGTTCACCCAGTTGAGCCAGCAGTTCTCAGAGGAATACGGCTGTGACGCCCCCGAGATTGCCGCACAGGAGGCCGCGCAGTTGCTACAGGCCCCGTGGCCGGGCAATATCCGTCAACTGATCAATGTGGCCGAGCGGGCCGTGTTGCAAAGCCGGCGCGGGTCGGGATCGATTGCCTCGCTGCTGTTGGCCGAGGACGACTCGCCCGAGGCGCAAACCATGACCACGGACGGCAAGCCGCTCAAGGAGTATGTCGAGGCGTTCGAGCGGATGTTGATCGACAACACCATGCGCCGCCACAAGGGATCGATCGTGGCGGTGATGGACGAGCTGTGCCTGCCGCGGCGGACGTTGAACGAGAAAATGGCCAAATACGGCCTGCAGCGTTCGGATTATCTCGGCTGATAGGCGCGCTGTTGCGCACTGGCACACCAAGGGCTCCGATAGCGGAGCCCTTTTGTCATTTGTCCTGATCGGGTGTGCGGGCTGCGGTGTCAGGGGGGGGCGGGGGATTTGCGCCGCGCGTCAAACCCCGCCTCCCTGTGGATAAATGCGGCGCGGTTCAAATTGCGTGTTGTATTTAAAGGGGCGGATCACTACTGATGGGGGACGCAGGTCTCGAACTTGCATCGCCTTAGGGTGCTGCTGCTTTGGGAAACCGCGACGACAGATTCGCTGCGCACGTGTGCAGGACGTTGCCTTAGGCCCGTGAACGAACGGGAAGGCCATCCGCCCGTACCGCAGACCGATACCGCCGCGTGGCACGACAAAACCGCATGGCATTGAACGCTCAGACCCACTTTTAAACGGGAACGAGATCTTAAACTGGGCGCCGGATAACATGCTGTTACTCGGACGCCGGAGAAAAACGCGATGCAACGCGCAGAGGCAAATTCAGAGCACATGACGGGCGCTTGCGCCCGCGCGCTCTCGCCCGCGCTGTCACTCGCCCCTAACAATCACCCGAAACCAGCCCCGCTTGCGCATGCGCATAACGGGCCACCTTTGGGTGTCGAAAGACAACAATGGCTAAGAAAATGCTCATCGATGCCACCCACGCGGAAGAGACCCGCGTTGTGGTGGTCGACGGAAACAAGGTCGAGGAATTCGACTTTGAATCGGAAAACAAACGTCAGCTTGCTGGCAACATCTATCTCGCAAAAGTAACACGGGTCGAGCCGTCGCTTCAGGCGGCGTTCATCGACTATGGCGGAAACCGTCACGGTTTCCTCGCCTTCTCCGAGATCCACCCCGATTATTACCAGATCCCTGTGGCCGACCGTGAGGCGCTGCTCAAGGAGGAACTGGAGTACGCCAAACAACAAGAGGAAGAAGAGGACCGCGAGAAGCCGAAGCGTTCGCGCCGTCGCCGGTCGTCATCCTCATCCTCGTCACGCGGGCGCAGCGCGTCGGTTGCGGCCGATGCCTCCAATGATGATGCGGTCGAGACCAAAGAGGTCGCCCCTGCGTCCGATGACCTGTCCGGCGAGGCCCCCGCGGGCGTCAAGGGCATGGATGTGGTCGAGCCCGAAGCCTCCGAAGCGGATGCGCTGATCGCCGATACCCACGAGCCTGTCGAAGAGGGCACATCGCCCGCTTTCGCCGTGGCCGAGACCCCTGTCGAGGAGCCATCCGAGGATGAGGCCTCCGACGATGACGCGTCCGAAGACCGGTCTGGCGAAGACCAGTCTGACGATGATCAGGACAACGATGATCAGGACAACGAGTCCTCTGATGACAGGTCCGAGGGCGACGAGGACGACGATGCGGAAACCGCAGCGGAGAAAGACGACAGCATCGAAAGCGTTGCCGACGATGACACCGCCGAAGAGGTCCGCCGCGTGCGCAAGCCGCGTCCCCGCCGCTACAAAATCCAGGAAGTCGTGAAGGTCCGCCAGATCCTGTTGGTTCAGGTCGTCAAGGAAGAGCGCGGCAACAAAGGCGCAGCCCTCACCACCTATCTGTCGCTTGCCGGTCGCTACTGTGTCCTGATGCCCAACACCGCACGTGGTGGTGGCATTTCGCGCAAGATCACCAATATTGCCGACCGCAAGAAGCTCAAGGAAATCGCGCAGGAGATCGATGTGCCACAGGGCGCGGGTCTGATCGTGCGCACCGCCGGCGCGCAACGCACCAAGACCGAGATCAAGCGCGACTACGATTACCTCAAACGGTTGTGGGAACAGATCCGCGAATTCACGCTGAAATCCACCGCGCCCGCCAAAATCTACGAAGAGGGCGACCTCATCAAACGCTCGATCCGCGATCTCTATTCCAAGGAGATCGACGAGGTGATCGTCGAGGGCGAGGGCGGATACCGCATCGCCAAGGACTTCATGCGGATGATCATGCCGACCCACGCCAAAAACGTGGTCAACTACAAAGAGCAACTGCCGCTCTTTGCCCGCTATCAGGTCGAAACCTACCTTGGCTCGATGTTCAACCCGACCGTTCAGCTGAAATCGGGTGGCTATATCGTGATCGACTGGACCGAGGCGCTCGTCGCCGTCGACGTCAACTCGGGGCGTGCGACCAAAGAAGGCTCGATTGAGGAAACCGCGCTCAAGACCAATCTCGAGGCCGCCGAAGAGGTGGCCCGTCAGGCCCGTCTGCGCGATCTGGCCGGTCTGATCGTGATCGATTTTATCGACATGGAGGACCGCCGCAACAACGCCGCCGTTGAGAAGCGCCTCAAGGACAAGTTGAAAACCGACCGCGCCCGCATTCAGGTGGGTCGCATTTCGGGCTTTGGCCTGTTGGAAATGTCGCGTCAGCGTCTGCGCCCGGGCATGTTGGAAGCCACGACACAGCCGTGTCACCACTGTCACGGCACGGGTCTGATCCGTTCCGACGACAACATGGCGCTCACGATCCTGCGCCAGTTGGAAGAAGAGGGCACCCGCAAGCGGTCACGCGAGGTGCTGCTCAAGGCGCCTGTTGCGGTCATCAACTATCTGGTGAACTACAAACGCGAAGCGATTGCGTTGATTGAAAGCCGTTATGGCATGGCGGTGCGCCTCGAGGCCGATCCGTTCATGATTTCGCCTGATTTCTCGATCGAGAAATTCAAAACCGCGACCCGTGTGATCAAGCCCGAGACCAGCAATGTGATTTCCGCATCCGCCGCGCTGATGTCCGAGATCGATGACGAGGCCGATGCTGTAGACGTCGATGCCGGGGACGTCACTGACGAGACCGCCGACGAGGCACAGGCCGATGCCGCCGCCACCGACGAGACAGGTGACGACGAGCAAAAGCCCAAAAAACGCCGTCGCCGTCGTCGCCGTCGCCGCAAATCGGGTGACGAGGATGACAACGGTGAAAACGGGTCTGATGCGCAGTCCGAGAGCGAGGGCGAGGGCGAGGCCGCACAGGCTGCGCCATCTGATGTCGCGGCACAGGCCGATGGCACCGATGCGCCAACGGATGAAAAACCAAAGCGCAAGCGCACCCGTTCGCGGTCACGTAAATCGGGTGCCACCGCAGAGGTGACGGCAACGGAAGCGACCACCACGTCAGACGAGGCCCCCGAGACCGCTCAGGACGCCGATACAGCTGCACCCGCCGAGGCCGAAAAGCCCAAGCGGACACGCTCGCGGTCGAAAAAAGCCGCGCCCGCTGTTGAGGGCGACCCTGTTGCAGAGGCCTCCGCCGAAGAGGCGCCCAAGCCAAAGCGCAAGCGCCGCACCAAAGCCGAGATCGAGGCCGACAAGGCCGCGAAAGCGGCGGGTACGGATGCGAAGGCGGAGGCCGCGCCGAAGCCAAAACGCAAACGCCGCACCAAGGCCGAGATCGAGGCCGACAAGGCTGCGAAAGCGGCGGCTGCCGAGGCTGCGACAGATGCGGCTCCTGCACAGGATGCCGTCGTCGCAGAGGTCGCGGCGCCCGCAGAGGCGGCAAAGGTCGAGGCGCCCGTGGCCGCAGAGCCCGTACCTGCGCCAACGCCGGAGCCTGCGCCTGTGGCCGAGGAAAAGCCGAAGCCCAAGCGTAAGGGATGGTGGAGTTTGGGGTAACCCGATCCGCGAACAACATGACATCTTGCGGCTCGCCCTTCGGGGCGGGCCGTTTTTCGTTGCGGGGCGCGTGCGCGTTCATCGGGCAGGGGCGGGATGAAAAAGGCGCGCCATACGAGAAAGTGACCCGCTGCGACATATCCGACGCTTTGCTTGGCGTGCGATCCGTGGCATGAGCTACCCATGTTTGGAATCGACCTCTTTGACGCCTCGATGCTGCCCGCGATGTTCGTGGCTTTGGCCGCTGGCATTGCGTCCTTTATCAGCCCCTGTGTTTTGCCCATCGTGCCGCCCTATCTGGCGTATATGTCGGGGATCTCCATGGGCGAAATGCAAGAGGGCAAAGCCGCGCGCAAGGCCATCGGCCCCGCGATCATGTTCGTGCTCGGCCTGTCGACGGTGTTTTTGTTCCTTGGCTTTACGGCCTCGGTGTTCGGGTCGTTTTTCCTGCAAAATCAGGTGCTTTTCGGGCGTATTTCAGGCGGGGTGATTGTCATTCTCGGGCTGCATTTCCTGTCGGTGTTCCGGATTCCCATTCTCGACCGTGAGGCGCGTCTGGATGCGGGGGACCGTGGGGGCACCGCGCTTGGGGCCTATGTGCTCGGGCTTGCCTTTGCCTTTGGATGGACGCCGTGCATCGGCCCGCAACTGGGTGCGATCCTGTCGATTGCCGCCCAGGAGGGCTCGCTGACCCGTGGCACCACGCTTCTGGCCGTTTATGCCTTTGGGCTTGGCGTGCCGTTCTTGTTGTCGGCGCTGTTCATTACCCGCGCGATGTCGGTGATGAACCGTCTCAAACGCCACATGGGTTTGATCGAAAAGGTCATGGGCCTGATGCTTGTCAGCGTTGGCCTGATGCTGCTGACGGGGGCGTTTTCGCGGCTGTCCTACTGGTTGTTGGAAACCTTCCCCGCACTGGCCGCCCTTGGCTAAACTCCCGTCAGTTTGTGCTTAATCTTGTCACCGATCTGGTCTAACGTGAGCCAAATCGGCAGCAAGGCCAGAGCGGTATGAGTGATCAGGTGACACAAGAGGTCAAACGGCGGCGGATGTTCTACATCTCCGGCTATGACCCCATTCCGCCGCGTCGCTACCGCGAGCTGTACCGCACCGAGAGCGCCAAACAGGCCGGTATTTCCGGTTATTCCCTCACCATCGCGCCCAAATCGGGCGAGCGCTTCGGCTGGTCCGTCGACAGTGAGATCGACGGGGCAAAGGTCCACACCGAGATTGACGTGTTGGTATGGTCCGACATCGTTCAGCAAAGCATGGACGCGGGGATTTTGCGGACCTACGGCGTGTTGGCACGTACCGCGTGGATCTACATTTCGACAGGGGCGCTGTTCCGGTTGATGCGATTGCGCAAAGGGCCGGTGATTGCCGCGCTTTATCCCGTTGGGATGTTGGGGTTTCAGGCCCTATTGGCCTTGGGTGTTTTGGTCGCCTGCCTCGCCTTCGGTGCGCGGTTCGGCGGTGTCGGTGCGGCGCTCGGGGCGGCATCGGGCGCGGGGCTTGGCGTGGCGCTTTTGCGGTGGTTCAAGCGACAGGACGGCAGGTTTTTCGCCTATTATCTGATGCATGACTACGGGTTTTCGGCGCGGTGGCGCGGGGCCGATCCGCCCGCATTGACCGCGCGTATGGCACAGTTTCGTGCCGCTGTGGCGCAGGCCCTTCGTGAGGATTGGGACGAGGTTCTGGTCGTGGGCCACTCGTCGGGGGCGCATTTGGGCATTTCGGTTCTGGCCGATCTGATCCGCGCGGGCGAGGCCCCCGATCAGGACCGTGATGGCGGGCCTGCGCTGTCGTTTTTGACATTGGGCCAAGTGGTGCCGATGGTGTCGTTTTTGCCCGAGGCCAAGGTGCTGCGCGGTGATCTGGCCTATCTGTCGGCCACGGATGCGCTGTTCTGGCTTGATGTGACCGCCCCCGGAGATGGCTGCGCCTTTGCGCTGTGCGATCCGGCGGGGGTGACGGGGGTGGCCCCCGCGGCGCAGACCGGCCCGCTCGTGATTTCGGCGGCCTTTACACAGTCCCTCAGGCCCGAGACGTGGAAACGTCTGCGATGGCGGTTTTTCCGGCTGCATTTTCAATACCTGTGTGCCTTTGATGCGCCACAGGCCTATGACTATTTCAAAACGACGGCGGGGCCGCAAACGCTCGCCGCCCGCTACGCCTCACACGCCCCGTCCCCGAGCCGGCTCACCGATGCGGTTAACATCTACACGGAGACAGCGCCATGAGCGGGTACACGGAGACAGCACCGTGAGCGGACGGGCGAAAATGATCCCGCCCAAGCCCGCCGCGCGGCCGGAAAAGACAAGCCTGATCAATTATCTGCGGCTGTTTCGAAAGGATATCCTGTCGGCGCAACCCGCGAAATTATACCGCGCGTGGATGGCCGAGTTCAAAACGCCGTTCTTTCGCTCGTTCCTCGTGAACCAACCCGATCTGGTCAAACGTGTGCTTAATGAGCGGCCCATGGATTTCCCCAAATCCAACCGCATCGCCGAAGGGTTGCGGCCCTTGCTTGGCAATTCGGTGTTTCTGACCAATGGCGATACGTGGCGGCGGCAACGGCGTATCATCGACCCCGCGTTCGAGGGCGGGCGGCTCAAGGATACCTTTCCCGCCATGCTCGCCGCCGGTCAGGACGTGGTGGCACGTCTGGGCGCGATCGAGGGGGCGTTCGATGTGGAGCCGCATACGAGCCATGTGGCGGCGGATGTGATTTTTCGCACCCTGTTTTCGATCCCGATCACCGATGAGACGGCCACGGCGGTGTTTTCGGAATTTCAGGCCCATCAACGCGCACAGCCGATCCTCAATTTTGCTGCCTTTGTGCCGCTGCCCAAATGGGTGCCACGGTTCCATTCGCGCGAGACAAAGCGCACGGCGCGGGTCATTCGTGGCTTGATCACGCAACTGACAACCGCACGTATGGCACAGATCGCGGCGGGCACCGCGCCCGACGATTTGGCGACCAAGATCATGACAACGGCCGATCCGCAGACGGGGCAGCGGTTTGACACAGGCGAGATGGTCGATCAGGTCGCGATCTTTTTTCTGGCGGGGCATGAGACCTCGGCCTCGGCGCTTGCGTGGGCGTTGTGGCTGTTGGCGGCCAATCCCGATGTGGCGGACAGGGTGGCGGGCGAGGGGGCGGCCCTTGGGGATGCGCCGGCGTTTTCGGACCTGTCCAAGCTGCGCTATACCAAGGACGTGTTCCGCGAGACCTTGCGGCTTTATCCGCCTGTGCCGATGATGGTGCGCGAGGCGGCATGCCCCGAACAGTTCCGCGACCGCGAGGTGCCAAAGGGCAGCCAGATCGTGCTGAGCCCGTGGCATTTGCAACGCCACGAGCGGTTCTGGGACGATCCCGATGTGTTCGACCCCGACCGGTTCAAGACCGACAACGGCAAGCAGTGTCTGCGCGATGCCTTTATCCCGTTTTCGGGTGGGCCGCGTGTCTGTACGGGGGCGGGATTTGCGATGGTGGAGGGGCCATTGATCCTTGCGTTGATTGCCCGCGCGTTCCACATTCGCACAGTGGCCGGAGCCACGCCTGTGCCTGTGGCGCATCTCACGGTGCGGGCGCAAAACGGGATTTGGATCAGGTTGGACAAACGCGATGCAATGGCCGGGGCTGAAGCGTGAACGCATGTTCCGTAGCGCCGTTGTTTTGTGGAATGCGGTCCTTGACTGGGGCGCGGTGGCTTGAGTTCCCGAAACAAGCGTCCTACACATTTCAAGACTGCCATATGAAAAAGGATCGCGGCCCATGCGTGTGAACAAAGACCTCATCGACACAATCGGCAACACCCCTTTGATCCGGTTGAACGGACCATCGGAGGTCACGGGCTGTGAAATCCTCGGCAAGGCGGAGTTCCTCAACCCCGGTCAATCGGTCAAGGACCGTGCCGCGCTCTACATCATCAAGGATGCGGTGGAAAAGGGCCTGTTGAAACCCGGCGGCACGATTGTCGAGGGAACCGCGGGCAACACGGGCATCGGTCTGGCGCTTGTGGGCGCGTCCTTGGGGTTCAAAACCGTGATTGTGATCCCCGAAACGCAATCGCAGGAGAAAAAGGACATGATCCGTCTGGCCGGCGCCGAGTTGGTTCAGGTCCCTGCGGCGCCGTACAAGAACCCCAACAACTATGTGCGCTATTCCGAACGGTTGGCGAACGCGTTGGCGCGTACCACCAACGAGGGGGTGATTTGGGCCAACCAGTTTGACAACGTCGCTAACCGTCAGGCCCATATCGAAACCACAGGCCCCGAGATCTGGGAGCAAACCGACGGTAAGGTCGACGGCTTTATCTGTGCCGTGGGCTCGGGCGGCACGCTTGCGGGTGTCGGTATGGCGCTTCAACCCAAGGGCGTGAAAATCGGTCTGGCCGATCCCATGGGCGCGGCCCTTCATAGCTATTACACCACGGGTGAATTGAAATCCGAGGGCTCGTCCATCACCGAGGGCATCGGTCAGGGGCGCATCACCGCCAACCTCGAAGGGTTCAAACCCGATTATTCCTATCAGGTCACTGACAAAGAGGCCTTGCCCGTGGTGTTCGATCTGTTGCGCGACGAGGGTCTGTGTCTTGGCGGGTCGTCGGGTATCAACGTGGCGGGCGCGATGAAAATGGCGCGTGACATGGGGCCGGGCAACCGCATCGTGACCATCTTGTGTGATTATGGTACACGCTATCAGTCGAAACTGTTCAACCCCGAGTTTTTGCATGAAATGGGGCTGCCCGTGCCGCAATGGTTGGCGCGTGCTCCGCAAATTCTCCCCGACGTTTACGAGGGCTAATGCGCCACGCCATCACCCGCTTGATCCTGATTCTTGCGCTGTGCCTGCCGCTTGCGGCGGTGGCGCAGGATATTGTTGCCCCCGACTATGACACATGGGAGGGCGTGGCGAGTAGGGCCGAAACAGCGGTAGAGGGCGGGGCCGCGGATGACGCCACACTCGATGCGCTGCGCACAGATCTGGCGAAATGGCGCGACCAGTTCCTAAGCGCCGAAGGCATCAATGCGGCGCGGATTTCGACCCTGCGTGCACAGGTCGCCACATTGGGTGAACCGCCCGCCGAGGGGGCCGAGGAACCCGCCGATGTGGCGGCGCGGCGCAAAGAGCTCAACGATCAACTCGACCGCGCTCTGGCGCCGGTGCGCAGTGCCGAAGAGGCCTATACCCGTGCTGACGGGTTGATCGGCGAGATCGACGATGTGTTGATCACACGTCAGGCCGATGCGCTGATGGAATTGGGACCAACGCCGCTCAATCCCGTCAACTGGCCGACGGCGCTCACCGATTTGACCTCCACCGCCCTGACAGCATGGACCCGTATCGTGGACAACGCCGGATCGGCGCGTGGGCTGTCCACCCTGAAATCCAACGCCGCCACGATCATTTTCTTTGCGATGGTCGGGTTTGTCCTGATCTTGCGCGGGCGGGTCTGGTCGGTGCGGGCCTCCGACAAGGTGCAAAGCCACGTGACGGGCAAGGCGGGGCGTGGCGTGTCCGGTTTCGTGGGCTCGCTCGGACTGGTCGTCCTGCCCGTGGCGGGCCTGTTTGCGCTCTCGCAAGCGGCGCAATCCACGGGGCTGCTCGGGGCGCGGGGCGAGGCGGCGTTCGAGGCGCTGCCGCGGATCGGCCTGTTCTATTTCACCGCGCGGTGGTTGGCCGTGCGGGTGTTGGGGGCAACGGAAACCTCCGAGCCGCTGTTCGATCTCACCCCGCTGCAAACCCGCGAGGCCTCGGGGCATCTGTCGTTGATGGCGGTGATGTACGGGCTGAGCCTGTTGCTTGATGACTTGGCTGTGATCGACAAATTCACCCCGGCGTCCCTCAACGTTCTGAGTTACCCGCTTGTGGTGCTGACCGCTTTGTCGTTGTTCCGCTTCGGCCAGATCCTTGCCTCCTCGGGCAAGCGCCAGTCGGCGGCGATGGAGGTCGAGGACAGTGAGGCCCCCCCCTCGCAAGGGTTCGTGGCCTTGGTCAGCAGCACGGCGGCGCGGGTCATTCGTCCGGGGGCCGCTCTGGCCGTTGTTCTGGGGGCTGTCGGCTATATGTCGGCGGCCAAGGGGTTGGTTTATCCTGCGGTGCTCACGCTTGCGCTGTTTGGCGCTCTTTTGGTGATCTCGCGCTTTATTTCAGACCTTTATGCCGTGATGACGCGCCGCCCCGACGGGGTCAGCGAGGGGTTGGTTCCTGTGCTTGTGTCCGTGGTGCTGTTCGGGGTGTCCTTGCCCGCTATGGCGCTGATCTGGGGCGCGCGCGAGGAGCAGTTGTGGGAGGTCTGGGCGCGGATGAAAGAGGGGGTGTCCTTGGGCGATGCCCAGATTTCCATCACCGATTTCCTGACCTTTGCCATTGTGTTTGCCATCGGATTCGGCCTGACACGGTTGATCAAGGCGGCCTTATCCTCGTCGATCCTGCCCAAAACCAAACTCGACAAGGGCGGCCAGAACGCGATTCTCGCAGGCACCGGATATCTGGGGATTATCCTCGCGGCGATTATCGCCATCACGGCGGCCGGCATTGATCTTTCGGCTCTGGCCATCGTGGCGGGGGCGTTGTCCGTCGGGATCGGTTTCGGCCTGCAAAACATTGTCCAGAACTTTGTCTCCGGTATTATTTTGCTCATTGAGCGCCCCGTGTCCGAGGGCGACTGGATCGAAGTGGGCGGGCAAATGGGCTTTGTCCGCAATATCTCCGTGCGCTCGACGCGGGTTGAGACCTTTGACCGTACCGACGTGATCGTCCCCAACGCCGATCTGATTTCCAACGCCGTGACCAACTACACCCGCGGCAATCTCATCGGGCGTGTGACGGTCAAGGTCGGCGTGGCCTATGGCACCGATACGCGCCGTGTCGAAACCATTTTGCGCGAGATTGTCGAGGCGCAGCCGATGGTGCTTTTGAACCCTGCGCCGCAGGTGCTGTTCACGGGGTTCGGTGCCGATGCGCTTGACTTCGAGGTGCGTGCGATCCTGCGCGATGTGACCTATATTATGGTCGTGACCAATGACGTGAACCACGAGATTGCCAAGCGGTTTGGCGAAGAGGGCATTGAAATTCCCTTTGCGCAGCGTGACATCTGGCTGCGCAATCCCGAGGCCCTCACGGGGCGCACCCCGCCCGCAACGCATAAACCCGAGGATGATGCGCTTGTCGATGTCGAGGCGCTCACCGAGGGCGATGCGGCCACCCCCGACGGGGCCACGGATGGCGATGGAGATGGAGATAGCATATGACGACACGCCCCCTGTTTCGCGACGACGCCTATCAGGCGGAGTGCACCGCACAGGTCACGGCCCTCACACCCGAGGGCGGAATCATTTGCGATGCGTCGGTGTTCTACCCGACGGGGGGCGGTCAGCCGGGCGATAGCGGACGTCTCGATTGGGAAGGGGGCGCGATTTCGATTGCGACCGCGGTGAAGGGCGACAATGGCGCGATCATCCTCGTTCCGGCCTCGCCCGTGGAATTGCCCCCCGTGGGGACACAGGTCACACAGCGCCTTGACTGGGCGTTGCGCCACCGTCACATGCGTGTCCACACCGCGCTGCACCTGTTGTCGGTGGTGATCCCGTTGCCCGTTTCCGGCGGCGCGATCGGGTCGGAAAAGGGCCGTCTGGACTTTGATATGACCGAGCCGCCCGAGGACAAACAGCAGATCGAGGACCGCCTCAACGCGCTGATCGAACAAGATCTGAAGGTCAGTGACGACTGGATCACCGATGCGGCGCTTTTGGCCAATCCGGCGCTTGTCAAAACCATGTCCGTCATGCCGCCCATGGGGCAGGGGCGCGTGCGCCTTGTGCGGATTGGTGACGACACGACCCAGGTGGACCTGCAACCGTGCGGTGGCACCCATGTGGCGCGCACGGCGGAAATCGGGCGTATTCGCATCGGAAAAATCGAAAAGAAAGGCCGCCAGAACCGGCGCGTCACGATCCATCTCGATTGACCGGTTCAAGGCGGTGTAGAGCGCAATATCGCGCCGGATTAAAAAACTACAAAATCCGCAAAGTCAGGGGTTGCACACCCCGCGCTTTCTAAAATATAGACGCCCCACGGACAGGTGGCCGAGTGGTCGAAGGCGCACGCCTGGAAAGTGTGTAGGCGGGAGACCGTCTCCAGGGTTCGAATCCCTGTCTGTCCGCCACTACCCCCCCCTTCAAAAATCGTGAATACGACATGCGGCTCCGGTGCGGGCCTTTTTCCATTTCGGGTCATCGCAGGCAGAAGGCCATCGGGTTTTCGCAAGTTTGGCCGTGCGGCCGGAGCCGGTCGCCGTGCGTCATTGCGGCGTTTGTTTGTGTCGTGTTTTGTGGGGGCGGGCGTGTTGCTTTCGTACCCTGTCGCCATCGGGTGGCGTACCTGTTCGGGTGTCAGCTGTGTGCCGGAACCGGTCTGTGGTGTCTCGTTCGCGCAGGGCAAAGGACGGTGGTTTGTGTCTGGCCATTGTCACGGCCAGACACGCGATGATGTGGGCCGGTATCAGGCCTTGGCGCGGTTGTATTGCACGAACACAATCGGGGACATGAGCGCAAGGCCGAGGAGCATTGTGGTCAGGCCGGGTGCGATAAAGAGGAACGACACCATTGCAACCCACCAACGTTCCCATGTTTTGAGCGGGGCCAGAAGGAAGCCGGAGAACGACACCCCGAGCGAGGCAATCCCGAGCATGGCGCCGAGCAGTGTCACCGTGAACAGGTACCATGTGAACCCGTCCGCAACCAGTAGCAAGGCGGGCGAATAGACGAACACGAACGGCACAAGGGCCTTGGCGATGCCAAGCCGGAAGGCGGTGTTCCCCGTCTTGAACGGATTGGATCCCGCGATGCCCGCAGCGGCGTAGGCGGCCAGTGCCACAGGCGGGGTGATGTCCGCCAGAACGCCGTAATAGAACACAAAGAAGTGCGCCACGAGCGGTTGGATTTCAAGCACGGCGAGGGCAGGGGCGGCCACGGCAACCAGAATGATATAGGTCGCGGTGGTGGGGATGCCCGCGCCCATGATGATGCACGCGACGGCGATCAGGATGAGCGACATGAACAGGGCCCATTGTGTTACCGTGAAGTATCCGAGCACGGGCAGGGCGCTGAGGAATGTGCCGATGTCGGTTGCGGTTTGCACAACGACATAGCCAAGGCGAAAGCCGACGCCGGTGAGGGTCACAACACCAACGACAACGCCGACGGTCGCCGCTGCGGCGCCCACGGCAAGGGTATTCTTTGCCCCCGAGGCCAAGCTGTCCCACAGGTCTTTGACGTTGAGGCGGTGGGTGGGGTTCAAGAACCCGACCACGACGCAGGCGATGATGCCATAGACCGCAGCAAAGTCGGGGGTTTTGCCCGAGAGGATCATATAAACGAGGATGATCAGCGGGATGAGGCTGAGCCAGTGATCTTTGAGAACCACGCCGAGTTTTGGCAATTCTTCGGCGCGCAACCCGCGCAGGCCCAGTTTTTTGGCCTCGAGGTGGACCATGATGAAGATGCCGAAATAGTGCAGCAGCGCGGGAAAGAGGGCGGCGGCGAGCACATCACGCAGCGGGATTTCCAGATATTCGACCATGATAAAGGCCGCCGCCCCCATGATGGGCGGGGTGATCTGGCCGCCCGTGGACGAGGTGGCCTCGACCGCGCCCGAGAAATGCGCGGGGTAGCCGACGCGTTTCATCGCGGGGATGGTCAGGGCGCCCGTGGTCACGGTGTTGGCAATGGAGGATCCGGAAATCGTCCCCATAAAGGCGCTCGAAAAGATCGCGACTTTGGCGGGGCCGCCAGAATACCGGCCCGCAATCACCATCGCCAGATCGATGAACAGCTGGCCCAGGCCGATGCGGGTGGCCAGAACGCCGAACAAAATGAACAAAAAGACATATTGCGCCATCACGCCGATGGCGATGCCGTAGATCCCCTGGTTCGTCATATACAGGTGGTTGATGATGCCCAACCACGAGGAGCCGCCATGTTTCAATGCGCCGGGCATCCACGGGCCGAAATAGGCAAAGCCGATGAACAACAGGCCGATGATCGGCAGTGTCGGACCAACGCTGCGGCGGGTCGCCTCTAACGTCAGCACCAAAAGCGCTGTTCCCATAAAGATGTCGGTGGAGGATGGATTGCCAACCCGTTGGCCAAGGGCCGATGCGGGCAAGAGCGGCAGATACATCGCCGCCCCGACGGCAAGCAGGGCAAAGACGATATCAAACACGGGGATCCCATCCACGCGGTACCATGCTTTGGCGGGCAGGGTGTCGTCGGATCTGCGCAGGCCGAACAACAAGAACACAAGGCCAAGCACAAAGGAGAGGTGAATACCGCGATGCACCAATTCGCGGACAAGGCCAAAGCCCGAAGCATAAAAATGGTAGACGGACATCGATACCAATATGGCCGCGATCAGAAATCCGATCTTCGCCCCCGTTGGACGAAACGCCGTTTCCGGATCAAATTTGCGTTCGATCTCGGCCAGTTGTTCTGGCGTAAGCTCGGGTGTGGTGTCTGCGGTCATGGCCAAATTCCGTATCAGATTTTAAAAATGGCCCCGGTCACAAAAGGTGTCCGGGGCCGATATCATGATGTGTTCGGTTTACTTGAGAACACCGGCTTCGCGGTAGAACCGCTCTGCACCGGCATGCAGCGGAACGCCAAGACCGTTCAGGGCTGTATCAACGGTGATGTTCTTGCCTTTGGCGTGACCAATGTCGAGCAAGGTGCGGGACTCTTCGTTCCACAGAGCTTTGGTGATGTTGTAGATCAGCTCGTCATCTTCCTTGGCGGAGGTGAACCACTGTGCGCCAACAGCCACGGTTGTGGTCGCGTCTACGCCCTCATAGGTCCCCGCAGGGATGTCGGAGGACGAAAAGAAGCCGTGCTTTTCGGTCAAGGCCGCGGCACCTGCGCCGTCAATCGGCACCAGTTTGATGTCGGCGGCGGAGGCGAGTTCGACAAGCGACCCTGTCGGGTAGCCAGCAACCACAAAGAAGGCATCGATCTTGCCGTTGCGCAGGGCTTCGGACGCTGCGCCGCCTTTGAGGGCTTCGGCGGTGACGTCGTCGATGGTGAGGCCGTTGGCCTCGAGGATCAGGTTGGCGTCGACATATGTCCCCGAGCCGGGCTCGTCCAGAGACACGCGCTTGCCCGCCAGATCGGCCACGGAATCAATACCGCTGTCGGCCATGGCCACGAGGTGGATATGCTCGTCAAACAGCGCTGCAATGGTGCGCAGGTCGGTGACGGGATCGCTGCCTTCCATCGTGCCTGTGCCGGTGTAGGCCCAATAGGCGACGTCGGATTGTGCAAAGCCGGAGTTGCGCAGGCCGGACACAATGGCGTTCACGTTGTCGACCGAACCGCGTGAGGACACGGCGGATGCAATCAGACCCTCAACTCCGCACGAGCCGCCTTCGCCGCATTCGCGCGATCCGGGGGGCTTGGAAATGGCGTTCGCGATGACGCCGCCAACGGGGTAATAGGTATAGGCCGTGCCGCCTGTGCCGATTGTAAAGAAGTTCAGGTCCTGCGCGGATGCGGCGCTTGTCAGGCCGAGGGCCAGGACGGCGCTCACGGCGGCGGTTTTCAATGTCGAGATCATATGATCCTCCCTTGTGGTTCTTGTTCGAAGCCCGGTCATTATGTTGACCTGTCGAGTGATGCCAATGCCATCACGGGCTGTTGAGGCGTTATTGATACCTGAAACTCACCGGAATGCGATGGGTTTTTCAACAAAAACACCCGTGCCGTCGCGCAACCCGCCACAGATGTGTCGCGGTTTGGCATTGCGTCCCGATGGGGGATCATTATGACGGATTGTGAGGAGCAATCGGTGCTCTGCTCAGGAAAAGAGGCTGAAATGTTTGTACGCTGTGCGTTTTTCAAAGGCAAAATCAAACCGGGTATGGACGAGGCGTTTCATGCCCATTGGCGCGAGAACCTTGTGCCGCTCTGGGGCGCGTTTCCCAAATTGTTGGAGCTGCGGGTGATGCGTGAAGTGGAAAGTGACGATCCCGAAAGCCCGTTCCCGCTTGTCATGGCGATGAAATTCGAAACGCGCGATGACATCGAGGAGGCGCTGGCCTCACCGACCCGTTGGGCCAGTAAAGAAACCTCGAAAAAACTGTTCGAGATGTTCGATGGCCATGTCATTCACACCGTGTTTGCCGCCGATCAATTCGACCCGATTGCCTGACCGGACTGCCTGACCGGTTCGGGCCGGTATCAAAGGAGACGACACCATGTTGATGTATGGATTAAGCACCTGTGCGCTGTGCCAACGGGCGCGCAAGACGCTTGAGGCCGCGGGCAAAGAGGTGACGTTTCGCGATGTGCGGGCCGAACCGCTCGGTGCGGCGGAACTGTCGGAGTTGGTTGTCGAATTCGGCGACCGTTTGGTGGATCGCACCACTCCCGATTACCGCGCGCTCAGTGACTGGTTGAAGAACTCGGACGTTGACGCGCAAATCGAACAAAAGCCAAAGGTGATGGCGCGTCCGGTGATCCGCGATGGCGACACTTTTTACCTCGGGTGGGATGACGCGGTGCACGCTGCGCTGATCTAGGCCGGGTTTTGTGCGCACAAATATATATGTGCCGCACGGAGGCGCGGCACATATTTGAGCGGGACTCTTGCGCGGGTTGAGCGGGCTAAATCACCGCCTGTGTGTCATGCCATGCCGCGGGGCGGGCGGTCATTGTCCTTGGTGAAGATCATGCCGTCGAGCAACTCGGCGAGGTCGGGACGCGCCGAGGGGCCGTTGGAGATCGACACCAACAACAGGCTGCCGTCCGGACGGGTCACAAAGACCGCAGGCTCGGCAAATCTGCGGTCGGTTTCTGTTGCGCTCAACGGGTCGGAAACATAGACGCCAAGCGTGGCCATCTGGTCCTCTGACAGGCCGTAGCCGGTGTCGAATGCCCACCCGAATGCGTCGCGGTCGGCTTGGGCCTTTTCCTCGGGATCGGCCGAAACCACCGCGATGTCGAACCCTGCATCATACCATTTCTGGCGCATGTCGTTCAAAAGGGTAAGGTACTTTTTGCAACGGCCACAATGCTGTCCACGGTACACCACGATCAGGGACCACCTGTCGCGCGCCCCTCCGAGGGTGATCTCTCCCCCGCCAAGTTTGGCAAGGGTCAGGGGGGGAAGTGTGGAGCCGGCAACGGGTTTGGGTGTGGGCATATGTCTGGTTTCCTTATGGGACAGGGCAAGGGTAGCGCCGCACCACGCAGCCTGCAATGCGGGTGTGCGCACATGGCATTTGCGCACACCGGTCATCGGGTTACATCACGCCGCTTTGGCCAGAGTGCTCAGGCCGAGATCATCCAGAATGGCGTAAATCGCAGGCAGAACGAACAGCACGACAACACTGGCGCTGAGCAAGCCAAACACCAGACTGGCCACCAACGGGATCAGGATTTGCGCCTGTAGACTGGTCTCGGTCAGAATCGGCAACAGCCCCGCCGTGGTTGTGGTGGTGGTCAAAAAGATCGCTCTGAACCGCGCCCGTGCCGCGCGGGCGGCGGCCTGCGACACGCTTGTCGCGCCGGTGTGTTCATGTTTGACGAAATCCACCAACAGGATCGAGTTGTTCACCACGACACCGGCAAGGGCGATGAACCCCAACATGCTTGGCATCGAAAAATCCAGTCCCATTGCCATATGGCCGAAAATGGCCCCGGGCAGGGAGAGCGGGATGACGAGCATCACCACGATGGGTTCCAAATAGGACCGGAACAGAAAACTCAGCAGCAAGAACACCCCCAACAGCCCGATCACAAACCCTTTGAGCATGGATTTTTGCGTTGTGGTGGCCTCGGCATTCTGGCCCTCGATATCCAGTGACACGCTCGGGTATTGCGCCAGAAGCGTCGGGATGAACCGCTCAAGGGTGTCGCCCACGATGGCGTTGGCATTCGCGGTTCGGGTGTCGATCGACCCCTGAACGGTGACCGTGCGCACCCCGTTTTCGCGGTTGATCCGGCTGTAGCCCTGACCAAGGGTGACATCGGCCACAACGCGCAACGGCACGTAAGATCCGTCGGCGCGGGTGAGGGTGAAATCGTCAAATACCCTGCGGTTGCTGCGATCATCGGGGGTCAGGTGCGCGGTCACTTCGACGAGATTGCCGTTGAGTTGCAGCTCGCTGATTGTGGTGCCGAAATAGGCGGCCCGCAGTTGATCCGCCACCATCGCGGCGGTGATCCCCATCGGTCCGGCCGCATCGGTGAGGGTCACGCGCAATTCGCGTTTGCCCGGACGTAGATCATCCAGAACCGAGGTGACGCCATCGTATTGCCAGAGCCAGTCCTGAAGCGCGAGGGCGGCGGATTTCAGGGCCGTCAGGTCATCGCCTTTCAGGTGTAGGTCAATCGCGATCCCCGCCGGACCAATCGTGCTTTCGGCAAATTTCAGGCTGATGACATCCGGCACGGGGCCAACACTGTCGCGCCATGCCGCCATGATGTCATCGGGGCTTGAGACCCGTTGCGCCGAAGCCAGGAGATCGACACTGACCGTGACCACATGCGCCCCCGTTTCAAACGCGTCCTGATTGACGCCGTGAAAGACCGAGACATGTTGCACCAACGCCGCCCCGTCGGGTTGCGCGGGGCTCAAGGTGGCGTTGACCGCGTTCAGGCCGGTTTCGAGGCGGGCCACGATCTGGTCCGTGCGCGACAGTGGCGTGCCCTGGGGCAACAGGACGCGGGCGACAATGGTGTCGCCGTCCAGTTCGGGAAAGGCGGTGAATTTGAGGTAGCCGCCCGCCAACATACTGGCCGAGATCAACAAAATGGCAAGTGACACCCCCGCCGTGGCATAGCGCCACCGGATGGTCAGATCGACCAGTGGCCCGACAACACGTTCGCGGGTCCAGTTCACAAATGCCTCGACCCGCGCCCGAATGCCCGTGGCATGGTCGGAGACTTCGAGGCTGTGGATCAGGTGGTGGGGCAGGATCAGAAAGGCTTCGATCAGTGACACCATCAGAACGAACAGCATCACAACAGGGACCACACGCAACACCGCGCCCAGATCGCCCGACAAAAAGGCGAGCGATCCGAAAATCATCGCGGTGGTGCCAAAGGAGGCGACCACATTCGGGAACACCTGTGCGGCGCCCTCGACGGCGGCGTCCAGAGCGCTGCGCCCCTTTTCGCGCAACCGCGAGATATTTTCGGCAATGACGATGGCGTCATCCATCAACAGGCCGATCACGATCAATAGTCCCAGTGTCGTCATCAGGTTGAGCGAGTAGCCGACAAGCCCCATGAGAGCGACGCCGCCCATAAACGAGACGGGCAAGCCCATGGCCACCCAGAACGAAAACCGAAAGCCAAAGAACAACCACAGCACCGCAAACACGAGCGCCAATCCCTGTGCGCCATTGATAATCACGAGGGTGAGCCGTTCGCGCACCACCGATGCGCCATCCGCGGTGATGGTCAGGGTCACGCCGGCGGGGGCCCGGGCGCGTTCGGCCTCCAGATAGGCCTTGAGCGCGTCGAGTGTGCGCAGGCTGTCTTCGGCGCGGGTTTTGGTGATGTCCAGAATCGCGGCGGGTTTGCCATCAAAGGTGATGACGTCATCGTCGGCGGCAAACCCTGCGGTAATATCGGCAAGGTCACCGAGCCGCACCACGCCGCCTTGCGCGGTGGAGCGCACAATGAGTGCGGCCAGAGTGTCGGGCGTGCGCCGTTCCTCGTCCACGCGGATCAACAGGGTTTCGGTTGCGGCCTCGATTGATCCGGTGGGCAATTCCAGACTGGCGGCCTGAACCGCGCGGGCGACATCCGCCACGGAGACGCCGAATTTCCGAAGATCTGCGGCCCGCAGGTCGATCTGGAATTCGCGCGTGGAAAAACCGCGGATATCAACGCGGTCGATGCCGCCCCACCGCCTCATATCCGTGCGGATTTGATCGGCGTAGGCGTGAAGGTCGCGGCGCGAGGTGGGGCCGGTGATGGCGACGGAGGCGACGAAATCAGTGAGGCCCAGTGGTCTGGTGGTGGCGGCCTCGGCGCGTTCGGGAAAGTCGGTGATGGCGTCGATTTCGGATTTCACCTCGGCCACGAAGGCCTGAAAATCATCGCCTTCGCGCATCCGTACCACGGCGCGGGCGGCGTTTTCGCGGGCGTCACAGGCGTGGCGCTCGATCCCCGTGACCGCGTCCAGAGCCGTCTCGATCCGCTCGCATATCGCGGTTTCCACATCTTCGGGACGCGCGCCGGGGTAGGGGACGTTGATTTCGACCTCGCTCGGTTCCGCGTGCGGAAAGGTTTCGCGCAGCAACGAGGGGCTGACCAGAACACCGGCGGCCAGAAACAGGATCATCAGCAGGTTGGCAATCGTCGGGTGGGCCGCAAAGAACCGGATCATGGGCGGGCATCCTGCGCCAGAAGGTCCGGCATCAAACCGGTGTCGGGATGGGGATCGAGCAGCAGCCCCGCAATCACGGGGGTCGGGGTGGCGAGCACGATCCGGCTGCCATCGGGCAGGGTGCCGGATGGCGTTGGCATGAACAGGGCGATATCCCCCTGAACCAGATAGGGGGTCGCGGGGGTGATCCGCAGCCGGTTGGCATCGTCCACGGTGTAGAGTGCCTCCCCGTGCAGGGCGCTGCGCGGCACCACAAGTCCCGTGATGGGCGCGGCCTGCAGGATCACATCGACAAACATGCCTTTGGTCAGGGGCGGGCGGGTGCCGACCGCGGTCTGGCTGTAGGCGGCGTCCACCTGAACCACCACGCCGACGGTGCCGGTTTGGGGGTCGATGCCATCGCTGATCCGGTCCACCGAGGCGGGCCATGTGACCACATCGCGGCCCAGACGCAGCTGCACCCGGGCCGTCAGCCCGAGATCGCGTAGCGCACCGGTCATGTGGGTCGGGTCAACGGACAGGGGCGCGGTTTGGTCTGTGGTGGTGGCGGCATCGGAGGTGTCCGCTTCGGGCGCGGGATGCGGTCGCATCAGGTCACGGAGCGCCGTCATCGGCACCTGAACCTCGATCTCGGCGGTGTCGATCCCGTCAAACAGGGCGGTGGTTTGCCCCACTTTGACGACCTGTCCGACCTCGACGCTATGGGCCGCAACCCGCGCGGTGAACGGCAGGGTTATGTGGGTGCGTGCCAGATTGCGTTCGGCGGTGGCAAGGGTGGTTTCATACACGGCGATCTGTTCGGTTTGAACCGCGCGTTGGGTCGGAATGAGGGCCAGTGTGCCTTCGGCGTTTTGCACCTTTTGACGCTGTGCCAGATGGGCGGCCTGTGCCGCATCCCGCGCCGTTTGCGTCAGTGTTCCCGCCGCAAATAACGTCTGCGCCCGTGCCAGTTCCGCCGTTTTCACCGCAAGCACATCGCGCTCGATCGCCAGTATCGCCTGTTGATTGGCCTCGGACACGTCGAGTTCGGCCAACCGAGCCCGAGCGGAGCGGATATTGGCGTTGGCCTGTGCGATGGCGAGGTTGAAATCAATCGGTGACAGGCGCAGCACCTCGGCCCCTGCGGGCAAAATCGCACCGTCGCGCAGCTGCGGGTTGACGGCATCAACCGTTCCCCCGACCTCGGCGATGGCCTCGAATGTGCGCGCAGGCGTCACCCGTCCAAAGCCCACAATCGTCGGCACGATGGTGTGGTGTTCGGCGGTAACGACCCGCACCGCCGTGGCGCGTTCCGTCAATTCGGTGCGATCGGGCGTCGGGCTGTTGGCGATGATAAAGGCCAGAGTGCCGATGCCGATTGCCGTGATCGGAAGCGTGATAAACGCCAATTTGAAACCGGTTTTCATCGCGGGGCGTCCTCGTTTTCAAAAAGGGCCAGTTGGAGCGCGAGAAGGCGCGCCCCGTCGTCCAGAAGCGGGGCCGGATTGCGGGTCACAATCAGGCGCAACACCAGACTCTGGATGATGCCGAACACCAGTATCGCGGCGTCTTCGGCCAAAAGGTCCGCCCGCAAATGCCCCGCCGACCGGGCCTGTGTCAAAGCGTCCACGAGGGCGGCGCGAAAGCCGGTGACGGCGGCCTGAATGTCGCGGCGGGCATCGGTCAGCGCCCCCGTCGGGTCGCGTGTCACCATCAGTTCGGGCAGGGCGGGCGTGTCGGTCACAAGGCGCAGATGTCCGAGCACCAGATGGCGCACATTGTCCAACGGCGGCACGGCCGGGTCCATACCCGCACGGGTGTTGTTGCGAATACGGGCACAGAGCGTGCGGGCCGCCGCGTGCCAGATGTCTTCCTTTTTGGGGAAGTGTTTGTAGATCGCGGGTTGGCTCAACCCGAGCCGCGCCGCGATCCGTCCCGTTGTGACGTGATCGGGGCCGACCTCGAACGCCAGATCGAGGGTGGTGGCCAGAATTTCGGCCTTGCGGTCGGGGGATGATTTGCGCGTTTGTGTCACGGGCGCAGCGCCCGTTTCGCGAGGGATGCGGTTATGGCCCAGAAGGCAAAGCGGACGCCCAACGCGCCGACTGTGCGCATCTCGAACGGGGTGCCGCGCATCACCACGATTGCGAATCCTGCCGCGACGATGGCGGTGGCGATGGCAATCAACGCGGCAAGGCGTGCGGCCCACGGTTTGCCGCGCAACAGTCCGATGCCCGCCACGATATAGGCGGCCCCTGCGCCGAAATTGAACCAGACGACAAAGCCGATGTAGTTGCCCGCCCATGTGTGGGATGCTGCGGGTCCGAAAAGGACGCTGCCGCCTGAAAAGAGCGTCATTGCGCCAAACAGGATGGCAAAACCGGCGAGAGGTTTGAGCCAGCGGCGGGCGGGGGGGGATGTGTCAGTCTGGTGTGTCATAGCGAATCCTCCGTAAAGGTTATAGTGCTATAACTATCCGTGTGCGCCCCGTGGCGCAAGGTCTGCGGTGTGCGATCCCTCGCAATCGGGCCAGGTCGGAACGGAGTGGGACGCAACGGTAGCGGGCGTCGCCGTTACGAAAACAGCGCCAACCAGAGGCCCGCGAACATCGCGATGCCGCCGAAATTGACCCAGATGTGCCATATGGCATAGCGGAACGGCATGGATTTGCGGGCATAAAACCCCGTGCCAATGACATAGCTCGCGGCCCCGCCAAGGATGCACCACACGGTTGCCGCCGGCACATCTGTGAGGTCTGGCACGGCACACAACCCGATGGCCCCGAGGCCAAGGTAGGAGGCCGTCGACCACTTTGACTTGACCGCTGCGTTGGTGATTTTTTTCCAGATCGCCACCGCTGTCAGCGCCCAACAGATGCACAGCAAAGTGAGCGACCATGTGGTCCCTGCTTGCACAAAGAACGGCGTGAATGTACCTGTAATGCTTGGATAAATTGCCGAGTGATCAATGCGGCGCAACCGTGTGCGGTGGCGATGGAACGGCGAGAAATGATAGGTGAGCGAGGCGAGGTTGGAGGTGAGCGCACAGGCGACATAGACCACCACCGCCACGATCAGCGCGGGGTCAAGGGTGTGTGCGGCCTTGAAAATCAGCACGCTGCCCGCGCCGAGGATCAGGCCCAGACCGACGAGATGCACGGCCAGATCGGCGCGGCGATGCGACAGGATCGGGCTTGGGTAGGTCGGTGTCGTTGCGGGCATCGTCATGGCGGGCTCTCACGCTTGGGCTGCTCTGCGATACGTGGGATTGCCCGCGATGTCCATGATCCCGGCGCGTCACAAGGGATGTCCCTCCGCGCCCGAGGGCCGGCGCGGAGGGACACGTTTTCCCGTCGTCGGGATTAGCGCAGGCGCGCTTCGGTGGCGGCGTCAAACAGCATGACATCTTGCGGATCGAAATCGAGCGACACAGGATCGCCCTCGCGCATCCGGTCAAGGCCGCGTTCCTCGACCACGACCTTTTCGCCCGTTGATGTCACGACGTGGGTGTAGCTGACGCCGCCGAGCGCCTCGGACAGATCGACCGTGAGCGGGCCGTCACGGGTGATGGTGCATTGCTCGGGACGGATACCGACATGGACCGCGGTGCCATCGGCGGGCAGGGGCATCGCCACGGAAATGGTGCGGTCCAACGCGTCGATTCGCACCGCCCCCTTGTCGACCACGCCGTTCAAAAAGTTCATCGAGGGCGAGCCGATAAAGCCCGCGACGAATTTGTTGTCGGGGTCGCGGTAGAGGTCAAGCGGGGCGCCGACCTGTTCGATCCGGCCCGCCCGCAGCACCACGATTTTATCGGCCAGTGTCATGGCCTCGACCTGATCGTGGGTCACGTAGATCATCGTCGCGCCGATCTCTTTGTGCAGCCGCGCGATTTCCACCCGCATCTCGACGCGCAATTCGGCGTCAAGGTTGGACAGCGGTTCATCGAACAAGAACACCTCGGGGCCGCGCACAATGGCCCGCCCGATCGAGACGCGTTGGCGTTGGCCGCCCGAGAGGGCGGAGGGTTTGCGTTTGAGATAGTCGTCGAGTTTGAGAATACGGCTGGCTTCGGCGACTTTGGCCTCGATCTCGGCCTTGGGATAGCCGTTCATTTTCAGGCCGAACCCCATGTTTTCCTTGACCGTCATATGCGGATAGAGGGCGTAGGTCTGGAACACCATCGCCACCCCGCGCTCTGCGGGTTCCATGCGGGTCACATCGCGTTCCCCGATGACGATCTGGCCGGCCGAGGTCTCCTCCAGACCGGCGACCATGCGCAAAAGTGTGGATTTGCCACAGCCCGACGGGCCGACAAAGACGCAAAATTCCCCGTCATCGATCTCGAGGTCAACGCCGTGGATCACCTGTATGTCGCCGTATTTCTTGATTACGTTCTGTAGCGTTACACCTGTCATTGGGTCCTCCCTAGGCGGTCATTTTTGTTTCCGGGAAACGCCAGTTTTGCGCCTCTCGTGCGATGTGGTCGGCTGTGTCGCGAATGAGCGGCACAAATGTATCGAGGGTGTCGAGCGAGGATCGTAGTGTCGATGAGGTCACCGAGATCGCGCCAAGGACCCGTCCGCGTTCGCTGCGAATCGGCAGTGCCACACAGATGATTCCAAGCTCGTGTTCTTCGCGGTCATAGGCATGGCCACGCGCGCGAATGGCCGAAAGTTCCGCCTGGAGCGCGGCGGCGTCGGTCAATGTGCCATCGGTAAAGCGGTGCCATGATTGTTGCGCCAAAACACCCGCCAATTCATCCTCGGGCAGGTAGGCCATCATCGCTTTGCCAACGCCTGTACAATAGGCGGGGCCGACTTTTCCCGCTTCGGAATACATCGGTAGCGGTTGCAAGGCATTGCGTTTGTCGACGTAGATGACCTGTGCGTGATCGAGTTGTGCCAAGTGGACTGTTTCGCCAATTTTTTCTGACAAAGCATCAAGATAGGGACGTGCGATCGGTGCGAGGGAACTGGTGCGCCACGCATCATGGGCCAGTCGGACAAGGCGCACGCCAAGCGTATACATGCCCGTGTCGGGGTCATGCGACAACATGCGTTGGTTGGTGAGCGTTTGCAGCAGGCGGTAGAGCGTCGCCTTCGGGTAGGCGCTTGTGGCCAACAGATCGCTGAACCGGACAGGGCGGCCAAAGTGCGCAACCTCGTCGAGCACGGCGAGGGCCTTGCCCACGGTTCCGTCTATTTTGCTCTGCATTTTCCCTCCCTCGCCCAGGTGATCCTAGGAAACTGTTGACAAGACTATAGTCATTCGCGTTTAGTTTTCAATATTAGAAACGCAGTTCCACTATATGAAACTTACGGTAGGGGTCAAGTGGGCTGCACGGAAGCGTAAAGGGAGGACACTATGCGTTCCATGAAGAAACTGATGTTGGCCGGATTGGCGGCAACCACGATGATGAGCGGCGCGGCCTTTGCCGAGGGCCTGTCGGGCGAGTTGAGAATCTTCTCCGACATGTCGAACCCTGCGCCCCGCGCCGTGATGGAGGGCATGGTCGACCGCTTTGGCGCCTTGCACCCCGATCTCGATATCGAGCTGACAATCATCGACCGCGAAGCCTACAAGACCCAGATCCGCAACTTCCTGACCGCCGATGCGCCCGATGTGGCCAACTGGTACGCGGCAAACCGTATGGGGCCATACGTGAACGCCGGCCTGTTCGAGGACATCTCGGATCTGTGGGCCGAGCCTGCATTCGCCGATCTGGCCTCGACCAAGGGTGCGATGACCATCGACGGCAAACAGTGGGGCGTGCCCTATACCTACTACCAGTGGGGCATCTACTACCGCGAAGATATCTTTAAGGAATTGGGCCTGTCGGTTCCGACCACCTTTGACGAAGAGCTTGCAAACTGTGAGAAAATCGTGGCCTCCGGTCGCGCGTGCTACACCATCGGGTCCAAGTTCCTTTGGACAGCCGGCGGTTGGTTCGACTACATGAACATGCGCACAAACGGCTATGATTTCCACATGGCGCTTGCCCGTGGCGAAGTCGAGTGGACCGACGAGCGCGTGCGCGCCACCTTTGCCAACTGGCGCAAGCTGATCGACATGGGGGCCTTTGTGGCCGACCACCAGACCTATAGCTGGCAAGAGGCATTGCCGTTCATGATCAAAGGCGAGGCAACGGCCTACCTCATGGGCAACTTTGCGGTGCCGCACCTGCGTGAGGGTGGCCTGACCGATGATCAACTCGGGTTCTACCAGTTCCCTGCGATCAGCGAGGGTGTTGCCATGGCCGAAGATGCGCCGACCGACACGTTCCACATTCCTGCGAATGCCAAGAACAAGGAAGCAGCACGCGAGTTCCTGCGCTTTGTGACATCCGCCGACAACCAGACCATGATCAACGCCGGCGATGCGTTGGGTCAGTTGCCTGTGAACGCGGCGTCTTCGGTGGATGACGACAAGTTCCTTGAAGCAGGGTTCAACATGCTGTCCAACGACGCCCCCGGCGGTGTTGCCCAGTTCTTTGATCGCGACTTCTCGGCTGAAATGGCGGCTGCGGGCATGGAAGGTCTGCAAGAGTTCATGGTTTACCCGGATAACCTTGACGACATCCTTGAGCGCCTTGAGGCTGTGCGCCTCGAAATCGCTGAATAAAGCAATGATCAGGCGGGGTGGCTTTGGCTGCCCCGCTTTTTTACCCCTAATAATCACCCCGACTGAAAACGCCTGTGTGCAGACGTTTTCACTTGGGACCGGAGGAGACAGGTATGACCGATACGTCCGTGACGCCGCGGCCACGCAGTTGGTATCATAGAAACAGGCAAACAGTGACCCCGTGGTTGTTCCTGTTGCCCGGCATTCTGTTTTTCACACTCTACGTGGTCTATCCGATCATCGAGAGTGTGAGCCTGTCGTTCTACAAATGGGACGGTCTGGGCGAGGCCGAGTTCGTCGGCACCCGCAACTATGAGAAACTGATGGCGGACCGCGCCTTTTCGGTGTCGCTGTTCAATAATATGAAATGGCTGCTGCTCTATTTGCTCGCCATTCCTGCGGGGTTGTTCATCGCGCTGTTTCTCAACCAGACGGTACGCGGCATCCGTATCTACAAGTCCCTGTTTTTCTTTCCGTTTGTGATTTCACAAGTGGTGGTGGGTCTGGTGTTTACGTGGTTCTATGATCCGAATTTCGGTCTGTTGAACTCGGTTCTGGGCCTTGTCGGCCTTGGCCCGATCAACGTGTTGGGTGATCCGGCTCTGGCCACCTATGGCATCATCGCGGCGGGTCTTTGGCCGCAAACGGCCTATTGCATGATCCTGTATCTGACGGGCCTCAACGCGGTGGACCCCGAACAGATCGAGGCCGCGCGTCTGGACGGCGCAAAGGGCGGACGGATGTTGTGGCACATCATCATCCCACAGCTCAAACCCGCGACCTTTATCGCCTTTGTGGTCACCATCATCGGCGCGTTGCGCTCGTTCGACCTGATCTCGATCATGACCAATGGCGGGCCGTTCGGGTCGACGCGCGTGTTGAGCTTTTACATGTTCGAAAAGGCGCTGTCGGAATACGGCTTCCGCATGGGCTACGGCGCGGCGATTGCCGTTGTGTTGTTCCTCATCATGCTGTGCTTCATCGCCTATTTCCTGTGGTCGATGTATCAAGAAGAGAAAGGGCGCTAAGATGTTTCCCACCCCCCTCGCAAAAACATCGCGCACATGGCAGATCGGCTACCAGAGCCTGTTGCCCGTGGCCCTTGTCGCATGGCTGTTGCCGCTGATCGCGGTGGCGCTGTTTTCGATCAAACCCGCGGCGGATTTCACCGCAGGCAACTACTGGAACCTGCCGTCGCGTTTTGCCGGATTTGAAAACTATGGCCGCGTGTTCATGGACAGCCCGATGCCGCGCTACATCCTGAACTCGTTCATGATCACCATCCCCACCGTGATCGGCGCCGTGGCGTTGTCGTGCATGACGGGGTTTGCGCTTGGGATTTACCGGTTCAAATTCAACCTGTTGGTCTTTTTTCTGTTCATCGCGGGCAATTTTGTCCCGTTTCAGATCTTGATGATCCCTGTCCGCGATCTGACCGTGGATATGGGGCTGTACAACACCAAACTGGGGCTTGTTTTGTTCCATGTTGCGTTCCAGACGGGGTTTTGCACCTTGTTCATGCGCAACTTTATCCGGGCGCTGCCGTTCGAACTGGTGGAGGCCGCGCGGGTTGAGGGCATCACCGAATTCCAGATTTTCTGGCACATTGTGCTGCCGTTGATGAAACCCGCCATCGCGGCCCTGTCGGTTCTGGTCTTTACCTTTATCTGGAACGACTATTTCTGGGCCGTGGTGCTGACACAAGGGCCACAAGCCCAACCCGTCACGGCAGGGATCACAAGTTTTAACGCGCAGTTCGGTGTGGCCTATCAAATGCTGTCGGCAGGCTCGATTGTGGCGGCCTTGCCCCCTGTGTTGATGTTCTTTTTGATGCAGCGCCACTTTATCGCTGGTCTCACCCTTGGAGCCGTCAAATGATCCAATGTTGGCGACTGGACGATGCCCGTCAAACCCTCGTGTTGGGGGTGCGCGATGGCCACCTCGCACAGGCGATCTATTGGGGGCCGCGTTTGCCCGATGGCGAGAACCTCGAGACGCTGTTTGCGGCGCAGGAGATTGATGTCACGGGCGGGATGCTTGACGTCACGCCCGCGCTGTCGATCTGTCCCGAGGCGCGTCGCACCTTTTCGGGGCAGGCGGGGATGGAGCTGCGTGATGACACCGGCCGTCCGGTCTTGCCGGTGTTCCGCTTCGAGAGCGCCGCGCCGCGCCCCGATGCGCTGACGCTGACGTTTCGCGATGACGGGAACGGGCTGACCTACCGCGCCCATGCGGCGATCGACCCGCAAACGCATGTGATCACGCTTTGGGCCGGTCTGGAGGGTGCGCAGCCGTTCTCTGTAAACTGGTTGGCGGCTCCGGTTTTGCCCGCGCCACAATTGTCCGACGAGATGATTGATTTTGCGGGGCGGTGGTGTGGCGAGTTCCAGATCAACCGCACGCCGTGGTCGGCGGGGATGCGCGTGCGCGACAACCACACGGGCCGCTCTGGCCATGAACATTTCCCCGGCCTGATCATTCCGTGCCGTGGTGCGACCAATACCAAAGGCGAGGCCTACGGGTTCCACTACGGGTGGTCGGGCGGCCATAAAATGGTGGCCGAAGAGCTGCCCGACGGGCGCCGTCAGATCCAGTTCGGCAACGCCACGGGGATCGAACCCGAGGCGCGGACCGCGTTTGAAACCGCGCCGCTTTATGTGACCTATTCCGACACGGGCCTGAACGGGTGCGGTGTGGCGTTCCAGACCCACGTGCGTGACCGCGTGATCACATGGCCCGATCCCGACCGTGCGCGGCCTGTGCATTACAACTGTTGGGAAGCGATCTATTTCGATCACAGCCTGCCCGAACTCAAAGAGATCGCGACCCGAGCGGCGGATCTGGGGGCGGAGCGCTTCGTGCTTGATGACGGGTGGTTCGGGGTGCGCGATGACGACACCACATCGTTGGCCGATTGGGTGGTCGATCCGCGCAAATACCCCGACGGTTTAACCCCGCTCATCCGCCATGTGCGCAGCCTTGGCATGTCGTTCGGCATCTGGTTCGAACCGGAAATGATCAACCCCGACAGCGATGTCTACCGCGCCCATCCCGACTGGGCCTTGGGCGATGCGGATCAGGTTCTGGGCCGGCAACAAATGGTGCTCGACATGGCGCGGCCCGAGGTGCGCGATTACCTGTTCGGCTGCATTGGCAAAATTCTGGCCGATCACGACATTGAATACATCAAATGGGATCACAACCGTGTGCTGCCGGCGGCGGACGCCGGACAGACGCGCGGCACCTATGCGTTGTTGGACCGGTTGCGCGTGGCCTATCCCCATGTCGAGATTGAAAGCTGCGCCTCGGGGGGCGGGCGGATCGATTTCGGGATTTTGCAGCGCACCCAACGGGTGTGGCTGTCCGATAGCAATGACGCCTTGGAGCGGTTGAAAATCCAACACAATGCCGCGCTGTTTTTGCCGGTGTGCGTGACGGGCAGCCATGTCGGGCCACGGGTGTGCCATACCTCCGGTCGCGTGCTTGATATCCGGTTTCGCGCATGGGTCGCGGCACAGCGCCACATGGGGTTCGAAATGGACCCGCGCGAGTTGAGCGCGGAGGAGGCGGACGTGTTGCGCCGTGTGACCGCGTGGTGGAAAGCCAACCGGAACTGGATGTTGCGTGGTGATATCTTGCGGTTGGATGCCGCCGATCCTGCGGTTCTGGCCGAGCAGCATATGTATGAGGACCGGTTTGTGGTCTTTGCGGGCAAGGCCGGAACATCGACACAGATTTCACCGCGTCCTTTGCGCCTCACGGGGCTGTTGCCCGACGCGATGTACCGGATTGATCTGGCCAACCGTGACGAAATCGCACGGGCGGCGTTGTCGCGTGGGCCATCGGCCCTGAAATCGGGCGCGATGGAGGTCAGTGGCCGCTATCTGATGCACCACGGTGTCACCTTGCCGTGGAGTTTTCCCGAAACCATGTGGGTGATCGAGGGGCAAAAGCTATGAGATGCGAACCGCACAGCCGTCAGGCGTGTCAGACCACAAACAGGGCGATGTTGCGCATCACGCGGGGGAGACTCTGATGGGGACGGCTCTGGACCATGATGATTGGATTGCGGTGGATTGGGGGACGTCCAACCTGCGGATCTGGGTGATGCGCGGGACACAGATTATCGCGCGGTTGAGCTCGGATCAGGGCATGGGACGTATCACGCCACACGATTACGAGGCCGTGCTGTTGGACCTCGTGGAGCCGCATCTGGGTGCGGCGACGACACGGGTTCTCGTCTGTGGCATGGCCGGATCGCGTCAGGGATGGGTTGAGGCCCCCTATACGGCGGTCCCCTGTGCGCCGCCGTCATTGGCCACCGCCGTGTCGGTCAACACCGCGGATCCGCGTCTCGGCGTGTCGATCCTGCCGGGGATGAAACAGGGCGCGCCTGCGGATGTGATGCGCGGCGAAGAAACACAAATCGCCGGATATCTGGCACAGAAACCCCATTTCGAGGGCGCGATTTGCCTCCCTGGAACGCACTCGAAATGGGCCGAAATCCGCCACGGCGCGGTCACGCAGTTTCGCACCTTTATGACGGGCGAGGTCTATGCGCTCCTGTCCGAAGCGTCGATCCTGCGCCATTCGGTTGGCGCGACCTGTGATCTTGCGGCCTTTGATGGTGCGGTTGAGGATATGATGCGCCACCCCGAGATGTTCTCGGCCGAACTGTTCGGTTTGCGGGCGGGGACACTGGTGGCGGACCTCGGGGCCGATGCGGCCCTGGGGCGGTTGTCGGGGTTGATGATCGGTGCCGAACTTGCGGGCGCGCGCACCTATTGGCAGGGTCAAAACGTGGCCCTGATCGGGGCTTCGCGCATCGGGGCGCTCTACGGGCGTGCCTTGGCCGCGCAGGGTGTGACGGCCGATATCACATCCGGCGAAGAGATTGTCGTTGCAGGGCTGAGCGCAGCCTATCACCAAACGGAGGCCCAAAAATGAGCCGGAATATTATCGCGATTTTACGCGGCCTTGAGCCGTCACAGGCCCACGACATGGGCGCGACATTGATCGAGGCGGGCATTGACCACATCGAGGTGCCGCTTAATTCGCCCGACCCGCTGCACAGCATCGAAACCCTTGCGCGGGACTTTGGCGACCACGCGGTGATCGGCGCGGGGACGGTGTTGAGCGTGGCGGATGTGGCCGATGTCATGGGCGTGGGCGGGCGGCTGATCGTGTCGCCCAATTGCAACCCGCAGGTGATCATGGCGACCAAGGCGGCGGGGGGGCTTAGCTACCCCGGCGTGATGACGCCGACCGAATGTTTTGCGGCGCTTGACGCCGGTGCGGACGGGCTCAAGTTTTTCCCCGGCTCCCTGATCGGTGTCGACGGGTTCAAGGCAATCTCCGCCGTGTTGCCGGCATCGGCGCAATGCTATGCCGTGGGCGGCGCGGGGCCGTCGAATTTTGCCGACTGGATCGCGGCGGGTGTCGTGGGTTTTGGCATTGGATCGGCGCTGTTCAAACCGGGGATGAGCGTGGCTCAGGTGCGCACGAATGCCGAGGCCATCGTTGCCGCTTATGATGCGGCGCATAAGGCGGCATAGATACAAACCGCGGCGTATGCCCCCCCCCATGGATCTCTCAATCCCGTACTGAATATTAGGTGATTTTTCAATGACATCAACCGGTCTGCCGCGTGCGCTTGGAACCTGTTATTACCCCGAACACTGGCCGCAAGAGATGTGGGCCAAAGACGCCCGCATGATGGTGGAGAGCGGCCTGACGTGGGTGCGCATCGGTGAATTTGCGTGGTCGCGTCTTGAACCCAAGCCGGGTGTGTTGGAGTTGGAGTGGCTTGGCACCGCCATTGAAACGCTGACGGCGGCGGGGTTGAAGGTTGTGCTTGGCACGCCCACGGCGACACCGCCACGATGGATGTTGGACAAGCACCCCGATATGTTGGCCGTGGACGTCGAGGGGCGCCCGCGCGGGTTCGGGTCGCGCCGCCACTATTGTTTTAGCCACGCGGGATATGTCGCGGAAAGCCGCCGGATCACGGCGATACTGGCCGAAGCTTTCGGCGGTTCGGTTGCGGCATGGCAGACCGACAATGAATACGGCTGCCACGATACCGTGCTGTCCTATTCCGATGCGGCTCGCGGTGCGTTTCACGACTGGCTGGAGGCGCGCTACGGCACGATCGAGGCGCTCAATGCGGCGTGGGGCAATGTGTTCTGGTCGATGGAATATGACCGTTTCGACCAGATCGGCCTGCCCAATCTGACCGTGACCGAACCCAACCCCGCCCATGCTCTGGCGTTCCGGCGGTTCTCGTCTGATCAGGTTGTGGCGTTTAACCGCGTGCAACTGGACGAAATCCGCAAGTTTTCCGACGCGCCGATCAGCCACAACTACATGGGGCGGGTGACGGATTTCGATCACTACGAGCTTGGCCGCGATATGGAGATCGCGACGTGGGACAGCTATCCGCTTGGCTTTTTGGAGGACCGTGTGGGCGCAAGCCCCGCGCGTCAAAACGCCTTTGCACGTCAGGGCGATCCGGATTTTCAAACCTTTCACCACGATCTGTACCGTGCTGTCGGCAAGGGCCGGTGGTGGGTGATGGAGCAACAACCCGGTCCGGTAAACTGGGCGCCCTATAACCCTGCGCCCTTGGCGGGGATGGTGCGCCTGTGGAGTTGGGAGGCCTTTGCCCACGGGGCCGAGGCCGTGTGCTATTTCCGGTGGCGTCAGGCCCCGTTTGCCCAGGAGCAAATGCATTCCGGCCTGTTGCGCCCCGATAGTGTTCCCGCCGCGGGCATGGCCGAAGTGCTGCAAGTGGCGTCCGAATTGGCGCAGGCCCCACAGGTGGAGGCCAATGTCGCCGATGTGGCGCTTGTGTTTGACTATGACGCGGAGTGGGCGTGGACGGTGCAGCCGCACGGGCAGGGGTTGAGCTATTTCGATCTGGTGTTCGAACACTACCGTGCGCTGCGGCGGGCCGGATTGAATGTTGATATCGTGGCGCCGACCCATCGCGATTTTTCGGGATTTCAGGCGGTGTTCGCGCCGGGGCTGATGCATTTGAGCGATGAGCTGCGCCATGCGCTTGCGGCGTCGGATCGTCTGTGCGTGTGCGGCCCGCGCACAGGGGCGCGTACGGTTGATTTCGAGATGCCCGTGCCACTTCCGCCCGCCCTTGAGGGGCTTGAGGTGACGGTCACGCAGGTGCAAACCCTGCGTCCTGATCGCCCTGTGGCGCTTGATGGCGGGGGCCATGCGGTGGGATATATCGAAACTCTGGACAGTTCGGCGGATGTTATTTTGCGCGATATATCAGGGGCTTCTGTCGCGGTGCGAACCCGAAACATGATCTATTGCGCGGCGTGGCTCGATGAGGCGGGGCTTGACCGTTTGGTGGAACTGGTTGCGGGCCAAGCGGGTCTGACGCGGCGGGTGATGCCCGAGGGCGTGCGGGTGCGGCGTACCCCGACACAGGAGTTCTGGTTCAACCACAACGCCCGCCGTGTGGACACGGACGCGGGGCCGATGGACCCCGCATCGGTGATCTGGCGCGCTCTATAAGCGCCGGTCAGCTTGGGTGAAACGTCAGGCTGACGCCGTTGAGGCAATGGCGTTTGCCCGTGGGTTTTGGCCCGTCGTCAAAGATATGGCCAAGGTGGCTGCCGCAGCGGCGGCAATGCACCTCTGTGCGGGTAGAAAAGAGCGATTTGTCCTCTTTGGTGCCAATGGCATCGGGCTGGGCGCGGAAAAAACTGGGCCATCCCGTGCCGCTCTCGAATTTCGTCGCGGCATCATACAGGGGCAGGTCACAGCCCTTACAGGCGTAAATCCCGTCGCGTTTTTCGGCATTCAACGGGCTTGAACCGGCGCGTTCGGTCTTTTCGCGGCGCATCACATCGTATTCGGTGTCGGTGAGCATGGCGCGCCATTGCGCCTCGGTGCGGGTGATTTCGAACGGGCCGTCGGCGGCCTGTGTGCGGGTGGCCAACAGGGCGGCGGCGGTGCCGGACAAAAGGAACATGCGGCGTTTCATCGGGGTCTCCTTTGGACGGGGCGCGTCCGGATGTTCCGGAGGCGCGGTGTGAGCGTGGGCACGGTGTGAGAGCGTCCCACCCTTGCCTTTCGGGTGCAAGCAAGGGTGGGGATCTGTTGCGCGGGGCGTCGTCTCGCCGGGTCGAGAGCTTATTTCGGCAACAGAACCTTGTTCACAACGTGGATCACGCCGTTGGATTGGTTGACGTCTGCAATGGTGACGCGGCTTGCGTTGCCGCTTTCGTCATAGATGTAGACGTTTTTGCCTTTGACCTGTGCGGACAGGGCATCGCCTGACACGGCTTTGAAGTGGTAAAAGCCATCGGGGCTGTTGCGGGCTGCCTTGACGATGTCGGCGGCGGACCAGTTGCCCGCAACCACATGCGCGGTCAGGACTTTGGTCAATGTGCCTTTGTTTTCCGGCATCAACAGCGTCTCAACGGTGCCTGCGGGCAGGGCGGCAAAGGCGGAGTTGACGGGGGCGAACACGGTAAAGGGACCATCGCTTTGCAGCGTTTCAACCAGACCTGCGGCCTGTACGGCGGCGACGAGTGTGGTGTGATCGGCCGAGTTCACGGCGTTCTCGACGATGTTTTTGCTTTCGAACATGGCCGCGCCACCCACCATCGGGTTTTCGGCCTGTGCGGCGGTCGCCATAAAGCCGGCGACAACGGCAATGTTGAGGGCGTGGAATGCGGTTTTTGCGAATGTGCGTTTCATCTGTGCGTCCTTTTCTAGGGTTGGTTTGTTTTGGTTACGGTGAAGACACGAACCGGACCCGGGAGAAGTTTCAAACAAAGTTGAAAAAAACTGAAAAAGCATTTTAATGCTTTGTTTTTATTGTTTATTTATATTGGCGGCGGGCTGTTTTGCTCCGGCCGCACCACCGGTTCAGGACGCCACAACCGTCCCTGCGGCCAACACGGCGCCGGTGGGGGCGCCCGTGGGCGAGCCGCCCGTGGGTTCGTCGCTAATGGCCAACGTCGCGCCCTGCATCTGCTCGCGCAGCCCCTGCGGGACGCGGATCATCGCCACGTCTGTGTCGGGCAACACGCCAAGGGACACAGGCGCGTCTGCCCCGTCGGCGATCAGCCACAATTCGAACACGCGGCCTGTGGCGGCGGTGCCGGTGGTGCGGGTGAGGTCGATGGCGCCTGTGGCGGGGTCAAATCGGGCCTCGACCACCAAGGCGCGATCCTGCGCCGCAATTTCGGCGGTCATCATCGGGCCTTGTGGTGCGCGCATCGCCATCGGGGCCACAAAGAGCGCCACGGCAAGGAGGGCGGCGGCACCGAACAGGGCGCCACGACGGCCAAACAGCCATGCCCACACCCGCGCCGGTGCGCCGCGCTCTGTGGCGGCCTCGGGGCCAAACAGCCGCGCCTCGATGGCGGCCTGAACGCGGGCGGGCGGGGGTACTTCGGCAATTTCGTCGCTCAATCGCACCAACCGGTCGTCCCAGTCCCGCAACAGCGCCCGCAGGTCGGGGTCCTCGCGCAGACGGGCCTCGACCGCCGCACGACTGTCCGCATCCAACAGGTGCAGCGCATATTCCCCCACGAGGGCGATATCGTCGTTATGGTCGTCAGGCGCGGTCATTGGCTCATACAGTCTTTCAGTTTCGCAAGGCTCCGGCGGAGCCATGTGCGCATTGTGTTGATCGGCACACCGGCGCGGTCTGCCAGATCCTGGTAGCTGGCCCCCTCAAGGTAGGCCCCGCGCACCGATGCGGCGTGCCGCGTGTCCAACGCGTCCAGACAGCGGTTGATCTGCGCGTCTTGCCCGCTTTGCACCACCGCCTCCTCCGGAGTGGGGCCGCTATGGGCCAGATCCACCATGTCCTCAATCGGCTTGGCCGGCGCTTTGCGGGCGCGCAGCCGGTCAATCGCCAGATTGCGGGCCAAGGTGATCAGCCATGTCATCGGGCTATAACCGTTGACCGCATAGCGATCGGCCTTTTGCCAGATGCGGATGAAGACATCCTGCAAGGCATCCTCTGCTTCGGCTCTGTTGTTCAAGACACGTAGGCACACGCCGAATAGTTTCGCGGAGGTCGCAGAATATAACGACGAGAACGCCGCACGATCGCCCAGACCGGTCCGGAGGATATAGGTTTCGATGTCTGCAACAGTGGTCATTGGCACAGGGTAAGGCGCGGATGGCCCCGCCGTAAACCCACAACGGTGTGACAGGGGCGTCTCATTCGGCGTCGATCTCGACGGCGCGGGCCAAAGCCGCCAGATCGATGTTGAAGCTGTCGAGGGAGTGGGCCAGAAACGGCTGTGACAGATCATAGGCGGGGGCGATATAATCGGGTTTGATCCGTCCGCGCACCCCCGTCCACCTGATCCCCAATTGCGTGGCCATGACACGGTAGACGTCCGTCATATGGCCACAGGGCATCAATTCGATCAGCCGCGCGGGGCGGGTTTTCGCGTGGGTATAGAGCAACGGGGCAAGGCCCGCACCGTGAATGGCCACAACCTCGCGGGCGGTGTTGAACAGGCGGAACTGGTCGGCGGCGCTGAGGTCCTCGACGTAGAGGGTGACAAAGCCCTTGGTGCGCAAAAACTGCGACACCTCCGCCTCGTTCTCCAGAGTGCGTGTGGCGCGGCGCGACACGAAGGCCTTGTCAGGGAGCGGCGTGCCATCGGGGCGCGTGTTGCGGGCCACGGTGCGGGTGCGGTGGCGCACCTCATCGGTATCGACCCAAAGGTGGCGTTCGGGGCGCAGACCTGTCCACGGGGTGACATCGTACAAAATGCCGTCCCCCTGTAGATGCGCGTCACTGGCCATGAGGGTCAGCCCCAACAGACCGGCGGCGGCGTGGATATAGGCGGGGGTGTTTTGCGGCACGATCAGCGTGACGGCGGAGGGATCAAGGTCCAGTTGCGCACAGATTTTGAACGTCAGCGGCAGATGGTTGTTGAGAAAATGTGCCCAGTTTTGGGGCGCGTCACGGCGCAGGTCGATCACGTCGCCGGCGGGGGCCGGTTCGCTTTTGCGGCGCGGTTTCAACAGCCGTGCGGTGCGGCCCGCGGGGGCGGGCGCGGGCAGGGGGCCGCGGGTGATCGTCAGCGTCCCGCCCTGTATCTGTTTGGCGGGCAGGCGGATATGTTCGCACTCCGGCACAAACCGATCCACGAAATGCGACGCGGGCGTGATGAGCCAGTGTTCGGGGACCGTAAACGGGGCAATCGTGAGGGCGGGCATCCGGTGTTCTTTCTGTCTGACGCCCCGCACCGGTTATGGGCGCATCGGGCGGGGTGTGGCGTGAGACCGTGGCGGGGCCATGATGGGGCTATGACGGGGACTATGCCCGCTGTTCCATTTTCCGCAAGGGGGGTGCGCTATATCAGATGTTATCGCGGGGCGAATTGGGATAACAATTCGGCCATAACCCCATACAGCCTTCGCGCGTTGACGGGGCGCGGCAAACATGTCTTTTCTTGCGCCAAGCTGACTTAGCGTAAAAATACTGGAGATTTCAGATGAGCAACGACACCTTCACCCCCCACGGCAAGCATTTGGTCGCAGGCCAATGGATCGGCACCGAGGCGACGTTTATGTCTGAGCCTGCAAGCGGATCGGCGCATCCGTTTTCCGTTGGCACGCCTGCGCTTGTCGATCAGGCGGCACAGGCCGCCGAAGAGGCGTTTTGGTCCTATGGCTATTCCACCCGCGAAGAGCGCGCCGCATTCCTGAATGCGATTGCCGACGAGATCGAGGCCCGCGCGGACGCCATCACCCAGATCGGCAGTCAGGAAACCGGCCTGCCCGAAGCGCGGCTTCAGGGCGAGCGCGGTCGCACCACGGGCCAGTTGCGCCTGTTCGCGAGCCATATCCTTGCGGGTGAGTACCTTGACCGTCGCTATGACGCCGCGCTGCCCGACCGTGCGCCGCTCCCGCGTCCCGACATTCGCATGATGCAGCGCCCCATCGGTCCCGTGGCCGTGTTCGGCGCATCGAATTTTCCACTCGCGTTTTCCACCGCAGGCGGCGACACAGCGGCGGCTCTGGCGGCGGGCTGTCCGGTGGTGGTCAAAGGCCACTCCGCGCACCCCGGTACGGGCGAAATCATCGCCGAAGCCATTGATGCCGCAATCAAATCCTGTGGCATTCATGCCGGTGTCTTCTCCCTGATCCAAGGCGGCAAACGCGATGTCGGTACCGCACTTGTACAGCATCCTCTGATCAAGGCGGTCGGGTTCACCGGCTCTTTGGCGGGCGGTCGTGCGCTGTTTGATCTGTGCGCACAGCGCCCTGAGCCGATCCCGTTCTTTGGCGAACTCGGTTCGGTCAACCCGATGTTCTTCCTGCCCGAGGCGCTCAAAAACCGCGGCACAGAAATCGCGGCCGGTTGGGCCGGATCGCTCACCATGGGCGCGGGCCAGTTCTGCACCAATCCCGGGATTTCGGTGGTGATCGACGGCCCCGATGCCGATGCCTTTACCGCCGCCGCAACCGAGGCCCTCGCGCCGATGGGCGCACAGGTCATGTTGACCGACGGGATTGCCGAGGCCTACCGCTCGGGGCGTGACAAGATCGCCGGCACGGCGGGGGTTCAGGAGCTGCTGACCTCGACCTGTGACCTGCGCAACGCGACACCGTATCTGTTCGCGACAACGGGCAAAGAGTGGCTTGAGAACGAGATCTTGGGCGAGGAGGTCTTTGGTCCGCTCGGTCTGATCGTACGTGTGAGCGACATGGATGAAATGCGTCAACTCGCCAAGGCGTTACAGGGTCAGCTGACCTGTACGATCCACCTTGACGATGGCGATGCAGACGCCGCCAGAACGCTCTTGCCGATCCTGGAACGCAAAGCGGGCCGCATCCTTGCCAACGGCTTCCCGACGGGCGTCGAGGTCTGTGACACGATGGTACATGGCGGGCCGTATCCGGCGTCCACCAACTTTGGCGCGACATCCGTGGGGACCCTGGCCATTCGCCGGTTCCTGCGCCCTGTGAGCTACCAGAATATCCCCGCAACGGTGTTGCCAACCGACCTCGCATAAACCGGTCATTGGCGCCGCGTGTCGCGCGTCACATCCTCACGAAGCCGCCCTCGCACAGGACCGTGTCGGGGCGGCTTTTTGCTGTCTGAATGGGATGGCACAGCATGATATTGGTTAATCAATCCTTTATATTTCCATGTCTTTTCACTTTTTTGGGCTGTTTTTCCAAAAGCGGCGGCGTGACGGGGCCCACTTAAACGAATCTTCACTCCTTGCCGTCATGTCTCGGATCAGTTGGGCTGTATCAGCTCATTCGCCGATTGCTTTAGGTGCCACTCCACGCCGATTTGTTCGCTCTGGAGTGCCGCGAGGAGACGAGACATGAAATTTATCAATAATATCAAGCTGGCCGTAAAGCTGCCGGTGGTCATGATCACCCTTGCGGTGTTGACCATCGTTCTTGCAACTTACGTGTCTTACAAACGCGCCTCTGCGTCGCTGTTGGTCGAGGCCCAAGAGATGCTTCAAACCGTGTCCGAGGCGCGATCCCTGGAAATGGAAAGCTGGCTCGACGGGATCGATATCGATCTGCGCTCACAGGCGTCCAACCCCACCGTTCTGTCGGCCATTCGTGGATTTGACGAGGCATGGCGGTCGATCGAGGGGGATGCGACAGAGCATCTGCAAAAATGGTATATTGATGAAAACCCGAATGCGTTGGGTGAAAAACACGCGCTTGATCTGGCGGAGGACGGCAGTTCCTACAGTCAGGTGCATAAACTCTACCATCCGTTTTTCCGCAAGCTTGTGGAGGAAAAGGGATATTATGATGTCTTCGTGTTCGACACCACTGGGGACATGATTTACTCGGTCTTCAAAGAACGCGATTTCGCCACCAACTTTGCCGAGGGGCCGTATGCCGGTAGCGGGCTTGGCCAAGTGGTCTCTCAGGCTCTCAAGGCCGAAACGCCCGATGTTTTCTTCGCCGATTTCCAAACCTATGCGCCCTCCGGTGACGCACCGGCCTCCTTTATCTCCGCGCCCGTTATGGACCGTCGCGGCGAAGTGCGCGGTGTCATCGCGTTTCAAATGCCCGTGGACCGGATCAACAGTGTGATGCAGCGCTCGACCGGCCTTGGTGAAACGGGGGATGCCTATATCGTCGGCGAGGACCTGTTCTTGCGGTCTGATCCGCGCCTTGGCGATGGTGGTGACGTTCTGGTCAGCTCCATGGACAACATGTCCGCCGAAAATGCGGTGGCGGGTCAAACCGGTTTGCTGCGTGAAAGCGAAGTCAACGAGGCCACAGGTCACGTGCATGAGCACCTCGCCGCCTACATGCCTGTTGAATTTCATGGCGTAAAATGGGGTCTTGTGGTCGAGCAATCCATCGAGGAGATTTTGACCCCCGCCCAAGAACTTGGCCGGACCATGCTCATTCAGGGTGCGATTATGATCGCCGTCGTCGGGGGCATCTCGCTGTTGATTTCGCGGGCCGTGTCCCGCCCGTTGACCAACGTCGAAAGCGCCATGCGCAGCGTGTCCGACGGCAACTATGGTGTCGATGTTCCGGGGACGGATCGTGGCGACGAAATCGGTGGCATTGCCTCGGCTCTTGATGATTTCCGCAATGCACTGGGGCGGGCCGAACAGGCCACCCGAGACGGGTTGTTCAAAGGATCGGCCTTTGAGGGATCGTCGGCCGCGTTGATGATGATCGATCAGGATTTCAACATCACCTATATGAACGCAGCCGTTCACAAGCTGATGGCCGAGCATTCCGACACCTTCAAAGCGCGGTTCAAAGACTTTGATGCCGATGTATTGGTTGGTAAAAGCATCGACATTTTCCATGAAAAGCCGGAGCACATTCGCAAAATTCTCTCCGACCCGAGCAAAATGCCGTTCTCCACAGATATGAAAGTGGGCGAAGTGTATTTCGCACTGGATGTGAATTCCGTGATCGACATGGACGGCACGCAAATCGGTTGTGTTATGGAGTGGAAAGATGTCACCGATATTCGCACCAGCGAAGCGGTCATAAAAGCGCTCAACGAAACACAGGCCAAGGCCGAGTTCGCGCTCGATGGCCGGATCCGGTCCACGAACGAAATCTTCGCGACCATGTTGGGCCACACGCAACAGGAACTCGTCGGGTGCAACCAGAGTGAATTCTTCACTTGGGATCCAAAACTCGCCGAGGAACGCGGTCCCGTTTGGCAGCGCCTGATTGACGGTCAAAGCATCTTCGGGCGCTTCAAACTCGAAAGCCCTGATGGCCGTATGTCCATCCTCGAGGGGACGTTTAGCCCCGTCAAAGACGGGTCCGGGAATGTGTTCCGCGTGATCCTGCTCGGCTCCGACATCACCGAAAGCCAACTGTTGCTGACAGAGGCCGAGGCCCGTCAGACAGAGATGAAAAAGGCACAGGATCAGGTTGTCGACGGTCTGCGGATCGGTTTGAAAAAACTTGCCGAGGGCGATCTGACGTCCCGTCTGGATGTCGCGTTTGGCGAAGAGTACGAAACCCTGCGTGCCGACTATAACACGGCTGTGGACAATCTGCTCGAAGCAATGGTCAGTGTCGTTGAAAATGCGGGTATGATCCGTGGAGAAGCGGCCGAAATTTCCAATGCTGCGGATGATCTGTCGCGCCGGACCGAAAAACAGGCGGCAACGCTTGAGGAAACCGCAACAGCACTCGATCAATTGACCTCCTCGGTGCGCTCCGCGTCCGAAGGGGCAAATCAGGCCAGCGAAATGGTTGAAACGGCCAAATCCAACGCCGAAGCTTCGGGTGTCGTGGTGCAGGAAGCCGTGGATGCGATGAGCGAAATCGAAAGCTCCTCCAACCAGATCTCGAAAATCATCTCCGTGATCGACGATATCGCGTTCCAGACCAATCTTCTCGCTCTGAACGCCGGTGTCGAAGCCGCACGGGCAGGCGAAGCAGGACGCGGGTTCGCGGTTGTGGCCTCCGAAGTGCGTGCTTTGGCACAGCGGTCCTCGGAAGCGGCCCGCGAGATCAACGATCTGATTTCGAAATCCGGCGCCCATGTGAAACGGGGTGTGAGTCTGGTCGGCGACACAGGCGAGGCTCTGCGCGGTATCGTGTTGTCGGTTACGGAAATCGCACACAACGTGAGCGAGATCGCCGTGTCGTCCCGTGAGCAATCCTCGGGCCTGGCCGAGATCAACGCGGCCGTGAACCAACTCGATCAGGTGACACAACAAAACGCCGCCATGTTCGAAGAAACCACAGCTGCATCGCACTCGTTGACCCGCGAGGCGGAAAATCTCAACGCAACCACATCGCGGTTCTCGATCGGAACGGCAGGTCAGAACCGGACGGCGGCGACCATCGTCAATATGCCCGCCGCCGCTGCGGCGCCTGTGAAAGCACCCGCACCCCGTGTGGCCCCTCCGCAAGAGGAGAAGATTGCAGTCAATCAATCGGCTCCCGCACCTGCGCCAACGGCGTCTTCAAGTGACGGTTGGGAAGATTTTTAAGAGTTGAAAGGTAAAGTGCCTGTGAGTTCTTTTCATACCACATACGATACGCCGGGGCAGGCAAAGGCAGCCGCCCCGGTCCGGACCCTGATCGTGGATGACTCGCGCACCATGCGCGGATTGATCCGGTCGGTTCTGGAACGCGATCCACGCATTGTGATCGTGGCCGAGGCCGGAAATGCAAGCGAGGCCCGGGATGCGGTCAATGCACATCAGCCCGATGTGATGACGTTGGATATCGAAATGCCATCGATGTCGGGTCTTGAATTTCTTGACCGGTTGATGCGTCACCGCCCGATGCCGGTGGTTATGGTCTCGACCTTGACCAAAGCAGGCAGTGTGACCGCGATTGATGCCCTGTCGAAAGGGGCTGTGGAATGCGTTCAAAAACCCACTATCGGTCAAGGCGGGTCGCCCTTTGCGGGGCTTGCCGACATCCTTGTGGCGGCGGCAAGTGCGCGAATTAAAGTGCCGACATCGGCCAGTCCGGCGCGACCGGCCAGCACAAGCGGGCGGAAATTTCACCGCATCTGTCTGTTGGGGGGATCGACGGGGGCCGTTGATGCCATTGAACAGATTTTGCTGCGCTTTCCGGCTGATTGCCCGCCGACGTTAATCACACAGCACATGCCTGAACCGTTTCTGGCCAGTTTCGCGGCACGTCTCAACCCGTTGGTTGCCCCGACAGTCCGGTTGGCACGAGATGGGGACGAGTTGCGCAACGGCGAGGTTCTGATTGCCCCGGGTGGTGATTTCCATTTGAATTTACTTCCCGGCCTGTCGCGCCGCGTGTCCCTTTTTGCCGGTCCCAATGTGTCGGGGCATCGCCCGTCGGTGGACTCGATGTTCCATTCTGCATCCCATTTGAGCGATCAGATCGTCGCGGGGATTTTGACCGGTATGGGGCGCGATGGTGCCGAAGGACTCGCAAATTTAAGGGCCAAAGGCGCCATCACGCTCGCTCAATCGCGCGAAAGTTGTGTCGTGTTCGGCATGCCACGTGTTGCTGGCGAAATGGACGGCGTCGATAATTGGGTCCATCTGGATACCCTTGGCGATGCGCTATTGAAGGCCGCAGAAACACCAGTTGGAGCAAAGCCGAGATGACGAATACAGCGAGTGCAGCAAAACGTCCCAAAAGCACGTATATTACACAGGGTGAATACGCCGTGTCGTCTGAACAGGATGCGGTGATTGCCACCATTTTGGGGTCTTGTGTTGCAACCTGTCTTTGGGATCCGGGATCCCGTGTTGGGGGCATGAACCATTTTCTCCTACCCGAGGGGGCGGGCGGCCATGGCGGTACGGACTCCTTTGGGGCCAACGCGATGGAGCTGCTTATCAACGGGTTGATCCAAAAGGGCGCGCGGCGTGACCACCTTAAAGCCAAAGTGTTTGGTGGCGCGGCCTTGCGTCAGGGGTTAACTTCTGTGGGGCGCGATAACGGCCAGTTTGTTCTGGATTACCTTTCGAAGGAGGGCATTCCGTGTGTCGGTCAAAGTTTGGGCGGGAGCAGTGCGCGCCGCATTGAATTCGAGCCGGTCACGGGAAACGCGCGACAAAAGATGGTCACCGACCAGAACCTGCACGAGGTGGCACCCCCACCACCGCCGGCCAGTGATCTCGAATTGTTTTAAGTCGGATACCGACCCCGCTCTGTTCGCGAGCGGGGTCTTTTGTATGTGCCGGTTGGTCTCGGGATCTGGTGCAAGGGTGGGGCAGGTTGCCCGCGTTGCATCGTAACCGCTGTGGAGTGTCGCGCTGCCGGACCGTGAGGGTTTGTGGCCATCACACAGGGCGGGGCGGGGTCATGGTTGACCAGAGTATTTCAAGCGGTGATGTGGGGGCCGGTTCACACGTAGGAACGTCAAAATGCCTGCGCGATCAGAAGACCGGCAGGCATGTTCTCTTGTGTTGCCCGCCCGTGTGTGGCGTGACACACGGGCGGGCGGTGGTGGACCGTCAGGTTTAGAACCAGGCAACCGTTCCGGAATCTTCTTCGCACAATGTGAACGGCGCATCGATGTCATCAAACAGTTTATGGGCAAGATGGCGTAAGCGAATGCTGTCCTTGAGCGGAGAAATGTCGATCGTTGATCCGGTGTTCTGTTTGGCGAGCTGCGCCATGACACCCTGAAGATCTTCAAGTGTTTGTTGAAGCCGGTCAACGGCTTGCATGCTGCGCTGCACGGACGGCGATAGATTTTGTACGTTTTTCAAAGTGGCCCCGAGTGCGATCTGAACTTCAGCGGCCAACATCGTCAACGCCAACATCTCGTCTTGGAGACGCGCATGTAGCGTCGACAATGCCATGGCGGTATCGTTTTGTCCGGTGCGGTTCATATCCGTTGCCTGAAAAGTCATTACAGCTTCCCTACGATCGCTTCGATTGCGTTCTTGAGTGTCAGGGGGTCAAACGGTTTTTTGACGAAGTTATTCATCCCGAGCTTTTTCCCCATCTCAATGATTTCCCGGTCCGCACGGCCTGTGATGAGCAAAAAGCCGATCCCTTTTGTGCGCGGGTTGGTGCGCAAGGCGTGTAGCATTTGTAGCCCGTCCATACCCGGCATGTTGTAGTCGGACACCACCAGATGCACCGGCGATACCTGCATTTTGGCAAGAGCCGATGGCCCATCCGAGGCGCTTGCAACATTGCGAATTCCGAACCCGTCGAGGGCATTCGTAATGAGGCCGCGACTGGTCGACATGTCATCCACGACCATGACGCGGAGTTGGTCCCTAAGTGCCATCTTTTAAACCTTTTATTCTTGGCGCGATGCGACGTTAGTGTTTTTGTGCGCGCTTGTATGTTGTGACGCCGACACTGGAAAGCAGTGGGGTTGTGTCATCGGGAAGGCGCTCGGAATGGCCGATCATCAGCCACCCCTCTTGATCGAGTTTGTCGGAAAACCGCGACAGCAGACGTGATTGGGTCGGCTCGTCGAAATAAATCATTACGTTTCTGCAAATGATCAGGTCGAATGCCCCTTGCATCGGCCATGTTTCATTCAGGTTAAGTTGACGGAACCGGACCATTGATTTTACGTCGTCGTTGACGCAATAGGACAGCCCGTCCGCCTTTTGTGATACGGTGAACGCCTTTTTGAGAAAGGCGTCCGGAATGCCACCAATCAATGAATCCCCGTAGACCCCAGCACTGGCTGTGGCCAAAACCAACGGATCGATGTCGGTTGCGAGGATCAAAAAGTCCTTTGATCCGATTGTGGGGTCACAGTCCAGAAATGTCATCGCAATGGAATAGGGTTCTTGACCGTTTGAACAACCCGCCGACCAGATCCGGACCTTTTCGCCGCGTGCAAGTTTTGCTTTGATGTGCGGGTAGATGGTGGATTTCATGTAGTCGAAGTGGTGGTTCTCACGAAAGAACTGCGTCACATTTGTGGTCAGTGCCGAGATGAATGCACTCATTTCCTCGGGGTTGTCAGCCCCCTCCAGAAAATCGAGATAGCTGTCAAATGTTGCAATGCCCAAAGTGCGCAGTCGCCGCGTCAGGCGGGATTTGACCATTGGCACCTTGGACGGTGACAAGACAATTCCAGCCTGTGATTTCGAAAGGGCCACAATCCGCGCGTATGCCGCATCAGAGATGTCACTTTCGATCGCAACTTTGCGTGGTGCCGGCGCGAGTTGATTCATGCGGCTTCCTCATCGGGTGGTGGCATCACAGCGTCCAGATCGAGAACGCGGATCATGCGGTTGTCGACCACGGTCAGGGCGGAGACAAAGTTGCGCGAGTCATCAATCGACACCTCGGGCGGTGTTTGCAGCTCTTCGTTGGGGATCGCGAGAATGTCGGAGACGGCATCCACCATCAGGCCTGCCGTGCGGCCACCAAGGTCGACGACGATGATGACGTTGCGGTCATTGTCGCCCTCGTTTACCAAACCCAGACGGGCGGCGAGATCGACGATGGGCAAGACCGTTCCGCGCAGGTTGATGACGCCTTTTACAAAGGCGGGTGCATGCGGCAACGAGGTGGCTTTGGCGGAGCCGCGGATTTCGCGCACGGACATAATATCTACCGAATAGTCCTGACCGCCGACGCGGAAGGAGAGCAGCTCGATAGACGCAGAGGCGGATTGTTTGATGTCTTCAGTCATGAGCTTAACCTACGAGAGCTGGGGTTGGGGTTGACGTTTTGGTGCGGCCTGTGGCCTGTGCCACCAGATCGCCAGGGTCGAGAATGAGGGCGATTTGTCCGTCGCCCAGAATGGTTGCGGCGGCGATGCCGGGGATGCGGCCATAGCTACCTTCCAGGCCTTTGATAACGACCTGACGCTGATCTTCGATGGCGTCGACGGCGAGGGCGGCACGGTTGCCATCCTCCTGTCCGATCAACAACACGACACGACCAACGTAGCTGGGTTCGGGGGCGCGGTATCCCAATTCGGCGCCCAGATCGAGCAGCGGGACAAAGCCGCCTCGAATTTGGACGACATGGCTTTGCGGCCCGAGGGATTCCAGATCGCCATCGGTCAGGGTCAGCGTTTCCAAAATCGCGTTGAGAGGCACGACGATGGTTTCGTTTTCCACCCGCACGACCATACCGTCCAGAACCGCGAGGGTCAGCGGTAGCGAGATCGAGAAGGTGGTGCCTTTGCCCTCTACGGAGGCGATGGAAATCCGCCCACCGAGACCCTGAATCGCGCTTTTGACAACATCCATGCCGACGCCGCGACCGGAGAGGTTTGAAATCTCGCTTGCGGTTGAAAATCCGGGCATAAAGAGCAGGTTGTCAATGTCGCTGTCGCTCAGTTGGGCATCCGGCAGGATCAACCCGTTTTCGATCGCTTTCTCTTTGACCCGTTCGCGGTTTATCCCTGCGCCGTCATCGGAAATTTCGATCACGATACGGCCGGAGCGGTGTTGCGCAGACAGGGTGACGTGACCAATGGCCGATTTGCCTTTTGCGGTGCGATCTTCGGGCTTTTCCAACCCGTGATCGACAGCGTTCCGGATCATGTGGGTGAGCGGATCGGCGAGGCGTTCGATGACGGTTTTGTCGACTTCGGTATTTTCGCCAACGGTGGTCAGGCGCACGTCCTTCCCGACGGAGGCGGATGACTCGCGGACGATCCGGCCCATGCGTTGGAACAGGGATTTGATCGGCTGTGCGCGGATCATCATCACCGATTCCTGAATGTCACGGGTGAGTTGCAAGAACTCCTCGAGGCCGGAACTCACGGGCGAGTTTGGCGGAATATTGGCTTCGGCCACCGACTGGCTGAGCATGGCCTGGTTGATCACCAACTCGCCAACGAGGTTGACCAGACGGTCGATCCGTTCCAGATCCACGCGCACTGTGGCCCGTGGTTGGGTCGGTGCGGAGAGTGTTTTGCGGTCCCCGTCGATTTCGTCGGCCTGAGGTTGGGCGGTGGTGTCGGCATCTGTGGCCGCTGACGGGGTGAGATCTGTCGTTGGCATGGTCATCTCCACAGTCATCTCCGGTGTCGTTTCCGGTTCTGGCGCCGGCATGGGGGGCGGCGCGGACGGTGTTACGGACACCGCAGGTTCCGGTGTCGCGAGCGGCACGTCGATCTCAGGCATCGAGGCCGGAACAGCGGTGTTCCCAACGCTATTTTCGGGTGCGAAGGCGGCATCAAGGGCGGGTGTTTCCACCTGCGGGGGGGCGATGCGGGTGCCATCTTCGCCGATTTGTGACAGCGGCGTGATGCTCAACTGGCACAGGCCGTCCACAAATTCGAACACCTCGACAACGGATGTTTCGGGTTCATCGGTATGAACGTCGATGGTCCATGACAGGTAGCCGACTTCGGGGTCGATGATGTCCAGAGCAGGAAGGTCTGCGGTGTGGCAATGAATTGAAATATCGCCCAAATCGCGCAGCGCACGGAACAGATAGAGCGGCTCGTTGCCTGATGCGTAGAGTGCATCCTCGGGTTTGAGGAAAACGCGAAATCCCTTGGCCGCGGGCGGGGCGGTGTCGGTTGCGACAGGTGTCGCGTCGTCGTCAAGAGCGTCAAGCGGAGGCAGATCGGAGAGATCCGGCAGGCCGCCCATTCCGTCCCCCAGATCCCCGCCCAGATCCATGTCGCCACCAAGGTCGAGATCGAACGAAAGGGTCGCGGGGGTGAAATCCACCTCCTCCTCTTCGTCGTCTTCCGAAATGCCGACCAGTTTGGAGAGGGTTTCAAGTGCGGGACCGGTGATGTCGCCGGAAATCTCTTCGCCATCACGGGCGGCGCGCACGAGATCCCCGAGGATGTCGGTACAGGCGTAAAACAGGCGGATGGCGTCGGGGCCGGGGGTAAACCGGCCCGCGCGCACTTCGTCCATTGCCGTTTCAAACTGATGGGCAAAACGGACGAGATCGTCGAGGCCGAATGCTCCGGCCCCGCCTTTGATCGAGTGAACGGCGCGGAACACGACGTTGATTGTCTCTGAGTCCGTCGCGCCGTCGTCCATTCTCTGAAGGCCGTCATTGAGGCTTTCTAGAAGTTCTTCGCATTCGACAAAGAAGGACGCGCGGATTTCTGCCATCGGGTCGGACATGGGGATTCCTCTCAGCCAGCGACCATTTGAAGTGCTTTAACGAGCTTGGCGGGGTCAAAGGGTTTGACGATCCACCCGGTCGCACCGGCGGCGCGTGCTTTCGCTTTCAGCTCATCGGCACTTTCCGTGGTCAGTACGAGGATCGGGATGCGGCGCCATTTCTCTTCGGAGCGGACGGCATCAATGAAACCGAACCCGTCGAGACGCGGCATGTTGATATCGGTGATAATGACATCGGGTTCGATGTCTTCGAGCACTTCAAGCCCGTGAACGCCGTCTTCGGCAAGGTGTGCGGTGAAACCCGCTGATGATAGTGCAAGATTGAGCATATCACGCATGGTTCTGCTGTCATCGACAGCGAGGACTTCAAGGCTCATGTCCATGCCTCCGGTTGGGAAAGTGTTTCAGGTGTAAAGCCAAACAGGCTCAGCATATCGACGCAGGCGTCGTTGGCATTGACGACACTTGTCGTTTTGCCCGTTTCGGCCCGTGTTTTGATCGCGGACAAAATGGTTTGTAGTGGCAAGGTCCCCAAATGGCGCAACTCTTGTGCATCGAGAACAAGGCTGTCGTCGGCCACCGATTTCAGTTCATCAAGCAAAGCGGGCAAGGATTGATAATCGAGGCGTTGGGGCAAAGCGAGTGTCGAGCTCATGCCTGACCTTCCCTTTCTGGATGCGCAGTAACCATGTCAAAAACTCCATAAAAGTCCGTCTTGATCCTTGGTGTACGGTGAAGGGAGTTAAGACGAAGTTACGTCAGGCTGAATTGACACAAAAAAACCGCGCCAGGGGATATCCCGGCGCGGTCTGCTGTCTGTAAATACTGTGTCGTGTTAGCGCATGATGTGGACCAGATGCGAGGCACATCCTGTGAGGGCGGCATAGTCGTCCTCGATCACCGAGACCGAGAAATTCTTCATGAATCCTGCAAAACGGCCCTTGTCGCGGAAGGCATCGGCAAACCCGAAACGGTCGAGATAGGGCGTGATGGCGCGGGCGACGCCACCCACCAGATAGACCCCGCCAAAGGGCAGTTGGATCAGCGACAGGTTGCCTGCCACAGTGCCGAGGATTTTCACGAAAAGCTGTGCGGTGGCGTCGGCGCGCGGGTCATCTCCCGCCTCGACGGCGGCCATAATGTCGGCGGCGGATTTTTCGCGCGGGTCACCCTCTTGTTGGCCCAGAAACAGGTAGACCCGTTCCAGCCCCCGACCCGACAGCACATCCTCGACGGCGGGAAACCCGTGCGCGGTCTCCACGAATTGACACAGCGCCAATTCGTCCTCGGTGCGGATTGGCAGGTTGGCGTGACCGCATTCGGAGGGGGCCACGAACCGCCCCATTCCGGTTTCGAACACAGGGGCGGCGTTAAAGCCGGTGCCAACCCCGATCACCATGCGCACGGCATTGGGCGAGGGCTCGGGCGCATCGTCGATCACGGTGCGGATGTTTTCGGGGGCGACGAAGCCAAGCGCATGGCCCTGTGCCTGTAGGTCGTTGAGAATGGCGACGTGTTCGGCGTGGGCGGCGCGGCGTAGCGTGTCTTTGTCGATGGCCCAGTCAAGGTTGGTCATGGTGCCAACCCCGTCGCGCACGGGACCGGCCAGAGCGACACAGGCGCCCTTGCAATCCACGTTGTCCTCTTCGGCGATATACTGTTTGAGAATGCTCTCGAGACCCGGAAACTTGCGGTTGGAATAGCGCCGCACGGTTTCGGGCAACAGCGATGTGCCATCGGCGAGAGCCACGCGGGTATTGGTGCCACCGATGTCGGCCACAAGCGATAGGGTGTTGGCGGGGTGCTTACTCATCTGGGTCAGCCTTTGGTCAGAATATCTTTGAGCATGTGATAGGAGGCTTTTGGCGTGCGCTGCAAGGTGTCGAAATCAACATGCACGATGCCAAAGCGTTTTTCATAGCCTTCGGCCCATTCGTAGTTGTCCATCAGCGACCAGTAAAAGAAGCCCTTGAGGTTGGCGCCGTCGGCGATGGATTGCTTCATCGCGGCCAGATGGCCCTGAATGAAATCACAGCGTTCGGGATCGTTGATCGCGCCGTTGATCTTGCGGTCGTCCCACGCCATGCCGTTCTCGGTGACGTAGATCGGCAGATCGCCCACGTAGTCCTTGGCCATGCGGGTGATGAAGTGGCGCAGCCCCTCCGGGAAAATTTCCCAACCCATTTGCGTGGTCGCAAGGTGGCCCTTGACGCCTTTGGCATAGGGCCATGCGGTCGCTGCGGGATCGTGGGCGTGATGGTTGCGGGTGTAATAGTTGACGCCAAGCCAGTCGAGCGGCTGATGGATGCGGGTTTTGAGGTCGTCCTCCCACCCGTGGGGCATATGCGCCCCGAAGCCCTCAAGCGCCTCGGCGGGGTAGGTGCCTTTGGTGATCGCCTCGATGAACCAACGGTTGAACACCGCATCGGCGGTGGCGGCGGCGCGGGCGTCCTCGTCGCTCTCGGTGGCCGGCACGGCGTAGTCGAAGTTGAGCACGATACCCAAGTTGTCGCGGCCTTTGGCGCGCAGGCGGGTCATCGCCTCGCCGTGGGCCTTCAGGATGTGGTGCATTGCCCGCGACGCGGCGCGGATATCGCGGGTGCCGGGGGCGTGAATGCCGAGGAAATGCGACAGGTAGGCCACGCACCATGGCTCGTTGATGGTGGCAATCGCCGCCATGCGGTCGCCAATGCGGTTGTCGATGATCTCGACGTAATCGCCAAACCAGTTGTGGACATCGGGGTTGGTCCATCCGCCCAGATCGGACAGGGCGGCGGGCATTTCCCAGTGGTAAAGCGTTTGATAGGGTTTCAGACCACGCTCAAGAAGCGCATCGGTGAGGCGGTCGTAGTAATCCAAGCCCTCCTGATTCACCTGTCCGCGGCCCTCGGGCAATACCCGCGCCCATGACGTCGAAAAGCGGTAGGCATCGAAATTGCCGTCTTTCAACAGGTCGAAATCCTCGGCGTAGCGGTGATAGTGGTCACAGGCGCGTGCGCCATCCTCGGCGCGGATCACGTTGCCGGGGGTGGCCGCAAAGGTGTCCCAATGGGTCGGACCCGCGCCGCCAAAGCCGTGGCCCTCGATCTGATAGGCGGCGGTGGCCGCGCCAAAGGTGAAACCGTCGGGAAAATCCGCGCGGGTCAATTTGGGGGATTGGGTCATGGCTGTGCTCCCTTCGGGCCTCGGATCGCGCTTTGGGGCGGCGGACCGGTGGCGGTGTGATCTTTGGCTAAAAATTGCCGTTAGCGCTATCTATAACGATTACATATGTGAATTGACAATATCAAAGCGCTTTGACGTTTTGCGTGCGCCCCTGTGCGCCTCGCCTTGGTGTTAGCGTGCCGGAGCGGGGCCGTGGGTGTGGCCGATAATGAGTTCGGCGTCGAGCAACCGGTGCTCGGGCGGCGCATCCGGGTTGGCGATCTTGGTCATCAGCATTTCGGCGCAAATCCGGCCCGCAAGGCGCACAGAGGACCGCGTGGCGGTGTAAATCGGCTCGCTCGTGCCGTTGCGCAAATAGGACAGATCATCGTCGTGGATCACCAATGAAACATCGCGCCCGAGTTTCAGGTTGGCCTCTTCACAGGCGCGGCGCACACCGATGCCGATGATGATCGACGAAGCCAGAAAGGCCGTGGGGGGATTGTCCGCATTCAACAGGGCGCGCGCCGAATTGAACCCGAACTCTTCTGTCATTTCAGAGGAGTAGCACAGGGCAGGGTCCTCGGCTATGCCGCGTGCGGTGAGGGCCGCCTTGTACCCGTGGCGGCGCCGCGAGGCAAAATCCATGGTCTCCAAACCGTTGAGCAACCCGATCCGGCGGTGGCCGAGGTCCAACAGGAATTCGGTGGCGCGTTCAAAGGCACGGGCGTTGTTCATATCGACCCACGAGTAGTCATCCTCGCCTTTGCCGCCAGAACGCCCGTGGACCACAAACGGCATGCCGATGCCGCGCAGCAACTCGATCCGTTTGTCGTTGTCCTTTGGTCCGTGGACGATCACCGCGTCCACCGACCCCTTGAGGGCGATGTCGCGATAGGTTTGTTCCTCAAGCGCATCAGGCACGATTTTGAGGTGCATATCGTAGTTTTCGCGCGAATAGATTTCCGAGGCGCCTGCGATAAAGTCGGTGAAGACGGGGTTGACCACCTCGTGTTCGGTCGAGACGGGAATCACGTGACCAACGGCGTGTGTGCGCCCTGTGGCCAGTGATCTTGCGCGGTTGTTTGGGGCGTAATTGTATTTTTCGGCGGCTTTGCGCACGCGGTCACGGGTGGCTTCCGACACTTCGGGATAGCCATTGAGGGCGCGGCTCACGGTCGTCTGGGATAAGCCAACAATGTCTGAGAGTTTCTTGAGATTCATGGGGGATGACAACCCTGGGTAAGCATAAAATATGCAACAAGCGTAGAACGGTTCTTGTTTGATGGCAAAGGTTTAGTCGGATGTTTACGCGAGGAACACCCGCAAGAGGCACGCCGCGGTGCGGCATAATCGATTACGGTGCTCCGGGTGTTTTGCCTGTGCGTTTGTGTCCACGCTAACATCATTGACAGAGCGGCGTGTTTGAACCACCCTAAGGCATCCAAAGCGCTTTGAGTGGCGTTCTGATTCCGGCGTGTGTTCGGGTCGGGGCGTGACCGGAGCGCAAGGACGATACCATTGTCTAGGTCGAAACTGGGAGGTTTACATGAAGACATATCTTTTGACGGGTGCCGCTGTGGCCGCACTCACCATCGGGGCCGCATCCGCACAGGACTTGTCCGGCCAAGTGATTACGGTTGCGGGTCCATGGCTCAGCCCTGAATCCGAAACCATCGCAAAAATCTTTGATATCTTCGAAGAGAAGACCGGCGCAGAAGTCAAATACGTTGGTTCCGACAGCTTCGAGCAGCAAATCGTGATCGACGCCGAAGCCGGCTCCGCGCCAAACGTCGCTGTGTTCCCGCAGCCCGGTCTGGCCGCTGACATGGCATCGCGCGGCTTTTTGACGCCGCTCAAGCCCGAAGTGGGCGCGTGGATCAAAGAGAACTACGCCGCAGGTCAGTCGTGGGTTGATCTGGCGACCTTCGCCGACAAAGAGGGCGCAAGCCACCACTACGGCATGTTCTTTCGTGCCGACCTGAAATCGCTCGTTTGGTACTCGCCTGAGACCTTCGAGGATGGTGGCTACGAAGTTCCAACAACGATGGAAGAGCTCAAAGCCCTGACCGAAGAAATTGCTGCAAACGGCGAGACACCATGGTGTATCGGTCTGGGTTCCGGTGCCGCAACAGGTTGGCCTGCAACCGACTGGGTCGAAGATCTGATGCTGCGCACGCAATCCCCTGCGGATTACGACGCATGGGTTGCCAACGATCTGAAGTTTAACGATCCTAAAGTTGTCGCAGCCATCGAAGATTTCGGTTGGTTCGCACGTAACGACGCTTATGTCGCAGGCGGCGCAGGCGCGGTTGCAACCACCGACTTCCGTGACAGCCCCAAAGGCCTGTTTGACAGCCCGCCCCAGTGCTACATGCACCGTCAGGCGTCCTTTATCCCTGCGTTCTTCCCTGAAGGCACGGAAATGGGTGTGGATGCGGACTTCTTCTACTTCCCTGCTTACGCGGACAAAGATCTCGGCAAACCTGTTCTCGGTGCTGGTACGCTCTTTGCGATCACCAACGAATCCGAGGGCGCACATGCTCTGATCGAGTTCCTCGAAGATCCAGCAGCACACGAGCTTTGGATGGCCGAAGGTGGCTTCCTCACCCCACACAAAGGTGTGGATACGTCGAAGTTCTCCTCCGACACAGCACGCGCAATGAACGACATCTTGCTCAATGCGACGACCTTCCGCTTTGACGGCTCCGACCTGATGCCCGGTGGCGTTGGCGCGGGATCGTTCTGGACCGGCATGGTTGACTACACAGGCGGCAAAGATGCCCAGGCTGTCGCCGACGAGATCCAGTCCTCTTGGGACGCTCTGAAATAAGAGCCTCTCGACCTTTCGGGCAATCCGGACGCGTTCCGGGTTGCCCTTTTTTGCACCACGCCGCCATACTCACATCAGGTTGCTATCCGCAGAGAGCGGTTGACCGGCTCTCTTCGCGTAACTGCCAAAACAATAAACGCGCCGCTTTCAGACCAATCAACGCGGCGCGATGACCAAGCGATCCTTTCGGGAGGGGAATGGACATGCATCCAGCACTTCAAGGACTGATGACCATCGTGGTCGGGGTCGGGGCCTGCGTAAGCTACTTTTACGCCTCCAACCTGTTGATAGATAAGGTCCTGTTCCCGCCGCGCGGGCCGAACGCGGGGCGCAATATCAACCGCGCCAATCTCATCCGTCCGTGGCTGTTCCTGTTTCCCGCGATGTTCGTGCTGTCGGTCTACCTCGCGTATCCCGTGTTCGAGACGCTGCGCCTGTCGCTGACCGACCGGGCACAGGACGGGGCGTTTGTGGGGCTTGATAACTACCGCCAACTGGTGTCCGAGGCCAAGTTTTGGGAGGCCATCCGCAACAACATGCTCTGGCTCATCGTTGTGCCGGCCATGTCGACGATTTTCGGCCTGATCGTGGCGCAACTGACCGACCGGATCAAATGGGGCAATATCGCCAAGTCGATCATCTTTATGCCGATGGCGATTTCCTTTGTCGGCGCTTCGGTGATCTGGAAACTGGTCTATGATGCCCGTCCGCCCGAAACCGAGCAAATCGGGGTGCTCAACGCGGTCTATATGTATGTGACGGGCAATGACCCGCAGCAATGGCTGACCATTCCGCTGTGGAACAACTTCTTTTTGATGGCCGTTCTGATCTGGATCCAGACGGGTTTTGCCATGGTGATCCTGTCGGCGGCACTGCGTGGTATTCCTGAGGAAACCATCGAGGCCGCGATCATCGACGGGGCAGGGCCGTTCCAGATCTTTTTCAAGATCAAGATCCCGCAGATGATGGGGACGATCATGGTCGTGTGGACCACCATCACCATTACCGTGCTCAAGGTGTTCGACATCGTCTACGCCATGACCAATGGCCAATGGGAGACACAGGTTCTGGCCAACTACATGTACGACAAGCTGTTTCGCGCCAGTGACTGGGGCGTCGGGTCGGCGGCCGCAATGGTCATTATGCTGCTCGTGACACCCATTCTGGTGTGGAATGTCGTCAACGCACGTCGGGAAATGCGCTGATCGCGCGGGGGAGAGATTATGGATAATATTGCAGGATCTAAGTCGTCGCTCACCTGGGCTGTTCACATCTCGGTCGCGGTTTTGGTGCTATTGTGGGTTTTCCCCACGCTTGGCCTGTTGGTCTCGTCGTTCCGCACCGCAGACCAGATTTATTCGTCGGGGTGGTGGGCGTCGCTGTTTACCCAGGAAAGCCAGAACCCCGCGATCCGTCTCGAGGGCGAGGCGGTTCTGGACGGTCCGTTCTATGTGATCGAGGGCGACCTGTTCCCGAGCACCGATGCGACCATTTCCGCGTGGGGGACATCCTCGCGCGCGCCGGAGGCCTTTGCGCCCGGGGATGTGGCCGAGTTGAAAGACGGGTGGACCGTCACCGTGGATGTCGCGGGCGATTTTCGCCTGACATCGCCCACGAGTTTGGAGGGCGAGCGCTTGCCGCGCGTGTTCACCACCGCCGAGACCCCGCCCGAGTTTACCCTGGACAATTACGACGAGATGCTGTTCTCGCCGTCCACCTCGCAAAACATGGCAAAGGCGTTTTTCAACACGCTGACCGTGACCATTCCCGCGACGATTATCCCGATCCTGATCGCGGCCTTTGCGGCCTATGCGCTTGCGTGGATGGACTTTCCGGGGCGGGCGCTGCTTGTCGCCTTTGTGGTCGCCTTGCTTGTGGTGCCGCTGCAACTGGCGCTGATCCCGTTGCTCAAACTGCACCTCGGTCTTGGCATCGGCAAAGGCTATCTGGGGGTATGGTTGGCGCATACGGGGTTCGGGATGCCGCTCGCCATCTATTTGCTGCGCAATTACATGGTCGGGCTGCCCCGTGACATCATCGAAAACGCCCGCGTCGACGGGGCGACAGAGTTCCAGATTTTCACCAAAATCATCCTGCCGCTGTCCTTTCCCGCCCTCGCGAGTTTCGCCATTTTCCAGTTCCTGTGGACGTGGAACGACCTTTTGGTCGGTCTGGTGTTCCTCATCGACAGCACGGGTGACACCACCATCATGACGCGCCAGATCATCGAGCTTTTGGGGACGCGGGGCGGCAATTGGGAAATCCTTGCCACCGCCGCCTTTGTCTCCATCGCCGTGCCTTTGGGCGTCTTCTTTGCCATGCAAAAATACCTTGTTCGCGGCTTGCTCGCGGGCTCCGTCAAATAAGAGAACATATCCGAAATGAACGTACAGACTGCACAGGATCCCATGTCCAAAACCTTTACCCGAGACCCCGACTGGTGGCGTGGCGCCGTGATCTACCAGATCTATCCGCGCTCGTATCAAGACAGCAATGGCGATGGCATTGGCGACCTTTTGGGGATCGTTCAACGTCTGCCCTACATCGCGTCTTTGGGCGTCGATGCGATCTGGATTTCGCCGTTCTTTACCTCGCCGATGAAGGATTTCGGCTATGACGTGTCGGATTACTGCGATGTCGACCCGATGTTCGGCTCGCTGGCCGATTTCGACGCGGTGATCGAGACGGCGCATCAATACGGCGTCAAGGTGATGATCGATCTGGTGCTGTCGCACACCTCGGACCAACATCCGTGGTTCAAGGAAAGCCGGGCCTCCCATGACAACGCCAAATCCAACTGGTACGTCTGGGCCGATGCCAAACCCGATGGCACGCCACCCAACAACTGGCTGTCGATCTTTGGCGGATCGGCGTGGCAATGGGATGCGGGGCGGATGCAGTATTTCCTGCATAACTTCCTGACCTCTCAGCCCGACCTGAACTTTCACGAACCACAGGTTCAGGAGGCGCTTCTGGACGTCAGCCGTTTCTGGCTGGAGCGGGGGGTGGACGGGTTCCGCCTTGATACCATCAACTTTTACACCCATGACGCCGAATTGCGCGACAACCCCGGATTGCCCGCCGAAGCGCGGTCGTCCAAAACCGCGCCGGCCGTCAATCCCTACAACTGGCAAGAGCACCTCTATGACAAATCGCGCCCCGAGAACCTCGGGTTCCTGCGCAAATTGCGTGCGGTGATGGAGCCGTATAATGCGGCGGCTGTGGGCGAGGTGGGCGACGAGCAACTGGGGTTGGAGATCATGGGGCAATACACCGCCGGTGATGACCTCATGCACATGTGCTACGCGTTCGAGTTGCTGTCGGGCGAGACCCCCGATGCGGCGTATATCAAGGACGTGATGGACAAGGTCGCCGCGGTGGCCGCAGACGGATGGGCCTGTTGGGCCTATTCCAACCACGATGTGCAACGCCATATCTCGCGGTGGGATCTCGGACCTGCGGCGGCGCGGGCCTTTACCACGTTGATGATGTGTCTGCGCGGATCGGCCTGTATCTATCAGGGGGAGGAGTTGGGCCTGCCCGAGGCGGATATCGCCTTTGACGACCTGCAAGACCCTTACGGTATCGAATTCTGGCCCGAGTTCAAAGGCCGCGATGGCTGTCGCACGCCGATGGTATGGGAAAAATCCAACCACAATGGCGGGTTTTCCGAGGCGACAAAAACGTGGCTGCCTGTGCCGTCCGAGCATGTGAACCTGTCGGTCAACGCGGCCGAGGATGATCCGGCGTCGCTCGTGCATCACTACCGCCGTGCCATTGCGTTCCGCCATTCCCATAGCGCGCTCAAGGTCGGCGCTCAGGTGGATATGCGGGTCGAGGACGGGTGTCTGGTCTTTACGCGTCTGGATGGCGATGAGGAGCTGTTTTGCGCCTTTAACCTGACCGAGACGCCCGCAACGCTCGAAACGCCCGCCGGCAAATGGCACGCGGTCGGTGGCGAACTGAACTCCGCTTCTCCAATGGAAGACGGTAAAATTCATCTTGGGCCCTGGCAGCCCTGCATCATGCTGCGTGAGCATGGGTGATCTGGGAGGACAACACCAATGGCTGAGCTGAAACTGACAGATGTTGCAAAGACCTACGGCGGCAAGGTCGAGGTGCTCAAGGACATCAATCTCGACATCAAGACGGGCGAGTTGATCGTCTTTGTCGGCCCGTCGGGCTGTGGCAAATCCACGCTGTTGCGGATGATTGCGGGTCTGGAAAAGATCACAAGCGGGACGCTCGAGATCGACGGGCTGCGCGTCAACGACGTGCCCCCCGCACAGCGCGGCATTGCGATGGTGTTCCAGTCCTACGCGCTTTACCCGCATATGACAGTGCGCGAGAACATGTCCTTTGCGCTCAAGATTGCCAAGAAACCCAAGGCCGAAATCGACGCGGCGGTGGCCAAGGCCGCCAAGATCCTTCAGCTCGAGGACTACCTTGACCGTCTGCCAAAGGCCCTGTCGGGCGGGCAGCGCCAACGTGTGGCCATTGGCCGTTCGATTGTGCGCGACCCAAAGGTCTATTTGTTCGACGAGCCGCTCTCCAACCTCGATGCCGCCCTGCGTGTGGCCACCCGTCTTGAGATCGCGCAGCTCAAGGAAAGCATGCCCGACAGCACGATGGTCTATGTGACCCACGATCAGGTCGAGGCCATGACCCTGGCCGACAAGATCGTGGTTCTGGCCAACAAGGGCATCGCGCAAGTGGGCAGCCCGCTCGAGCTTTACGAAACCCCTGACAATGAATTCGTGGCGCAGTTTATCGGCTCTCCGGCGATGAACCTGTTGTCGGGCGAGATCATCGGGACCGGCGCACAGACCAAGGTGAAACTGGACGGCGAGGGGATCGCGATCTCCGACATTGCCACCACGGCTGCCGATATGGGACGTCGGGTGAAGGTCGGCGTGCGCCCCGAGGATCTGACCTTGGTCGAGGCGGGCGGTTTGGGCATCATCAACGGTGAGGTCAATATGACCGAAGCCCTTGGCGAAGTGACCTTGCTCTACTTCGTGCCGGAGCGCGACAATGACCCGTTGATTGCCAAATTGCCCGGCATTCACAAAGGGTTGCGCGGGACAACGGTCAATCTGACGGCGGCCCCCGCCAAGGTGCATTTGTTCGCCGACGGGGTGTCGATGCGCGCCAAGGCGTAACGCGCCATACATTGCATAGAAATGAGAGGGGGGCTTTGGCCCCCTTTTTTCGTGGCGCCGCGCCCGACCGCGACACCGCGTCACAACGCGGGGTGCGTTGCGGGGTGTTCGCGGCGCCCGTGCGGTGGTATTCAAGGCAGGCAATATGACAAAGGCCGATCTCATGTCTGACACACCCGCACCGAAGAAACCGTATTTCCCACCGCCTCCGCCGCTGCATACCGCGCCAAAGGGCCTGTGGCGGGCCACGCCGCCGGCGATTTTTCCGCCGATGTTGGGCTTGCTCGGCATGGGATTGGCATGGCGTCAGGCGGGGGTGGCACTCAATGCGCCCTCGTGGATTGGCGAAATGATCCTCGGTGCGGTGTGTTTGCTCTATGTCTTTGGGGTCATCGCCTACAAGGCCAAGGTGGTGCGGCGGCTGTCTGTGGTGGCGGATGATGTGCGTATCCTGCCCGGTCGGGCGGGTCTTTCGGCGGGCACGGGCGCGGGGATGCTGTTTGCCGCGGCCCTTGTGCCGTTCTCGGTGCCCTTGGCCAAACTGGTGCTTGTGGCCTCGCTCGTCGGCCATGCGATTGTGGCGCTGTTGATCATCCGTTCGTTTGTGATCGGCCCGCCCGAGCAACGCCGCGTGACGCCGGTGTGGCATCTGAGTTTCGTGGGCTTCATCATTGGCGGTATCGCCGCCCCCGCAGTGGGGTGGGCGCCGCTTGCCCATGTGCTGTTGGTCACAACACTGCCGGTTGCCGCCGCCATCTGGCTGATCTCGGCGCTGCAGTTTGCCAGGGCCGATGTGCCGCCGCCCCTGCGCCCGCTGTTGGCCATTCACCTTGCGCCTGTCGCCCTGTTCGGCAGTGTCGCGGCGGGGCTTGGTTACGGCGGGATGGCCGTGGGGTTCGGGTATCTGGGGATCACGGTATTCGCCGTGATGCTGCTTGGCGCGCGCTATTTTACCAAGGGGGATTTTACCGCGCTGTGGGGGGCGTTCACCTTTCCGATGGCGGCCTTTGCCAATCTGATGTTCGCGGCGGCACGGTTTCAGGAGACACCCTTTGCCCTGATCGGCGGGCTTGAACTGGTGGCGGCCACCCTCGCGATATCCGTTATCGCCTTTAAAATCATGCAAATCTGGGCGCGGGGCAAACTGTCCAAGGCCACCAACGCCGCGACGGTCTAAGCCGTCAAACGACCGATTTGTACACCCCCGAGCGCCGTGGCCCCGACAGGCGGCGGCGCTAAACCTTGGGGGCGGGGCGCAAAAGACACAAAACACCCTTCCCAAACCGGGCGATCCATGAAATAGGGACGTGCCAAACCGTATCACCCCAAGGAGAAGTTGGATGGAGATTCGCGAGGCTCTCACCTTTGACGACGTATTGCTTGTTCCGGCCGCATCATCTGTGCTGCCGTCCACCGCTGACACGTCGACATTCGTCACCAAAACGATCAAGCTCAACATCCCGTTGCTGTCCTCGGCGATGGACACCGTGACCGAGGCGCGTATGGCGATTGCCATGGCGCAGATGGGCGGCATGGGCGTGATCCACAAAAACCTCAATGCGGTTGACCAGTCCAACGAAGTGCGCCGCGTCAAGCGGTTCGAGAGCGGGATTGTCTATAACCCGATCACCCTCACCGCGGATCAAACCATTGCCGATGCACGGGCCTTGGCGATGCAATACAACTTCACCGGCTTTCCCGTCATCGACGGTGCGGGGCGCGTTGTGGGCATTGTCACCAACCGCGACATGCGGTTCGCGACCTCCGAAGACACGCCGGTGTCACAGGTGATGACGTCGAATAACCTCGCGGTTCTGAACGAACCTGCGGACCGTGACGAAGCGATTTCGCTGATGAAAGCGCGTCGGATCGAAAAGCTGTTGATCACAGATGGCGCGGGTAAACTGACGGGGCTTTTGACCCTCAAAGACACCGAAACGGCTGTTCTGAACCCCTCCGCGTGCAAAGACGACCTTGGCCGTTTGCGTGTGGCGGCGGCGACCTCCGTGGGCGATAGCGGCTTTGAACGCTCGGCCGCTTTGGTCGATGCAGGCGTGGATGTGATCGTGATCGACACGGCGCACGGCCATTCCAGCGGCGTGATCGATGCCGTTGCGCGGGCGAAAAAGGCCTTTGGCGATAAAGTCCAGATCATCGCGGGCAACGTCGCCACGGGGGAGGCCACGCGCGCATTGATCGACGCGGGCGCCGATGCGGTCAAGGTCGGGATCGGACCCGGTTCGATCTGTACCACGCGCATGGTCGCGGGCGTTGGCGTGCCGCAACTGACCGCCATTATGGATTGTGCGGCGGCGGCGGGCGATGTGCCTGTGATTGCCGATGGCGGGATCAAGTTCTCGGGCGATTTTGCCAAAGCCATCGCGGCGGGCGCCTCCGTGGCCATGGTCGGCTCGATGATTGCCGGCACGGACGAAAGCCCCGGCGAGGTCATCCTCTATCAGGGCCGTTCGTTCAAATCCTACCGTGGCATGGGCTCGCTTGGCGCGATGGCGCGCGGTTCTGCGGATCGCTATTTCCAGAAAGACGCGGCCTCGGACAAGCTTGTCCCCGAGGGCATCGAAGGCCAGGTTCCGTATAAAGGCACCGTTGGCACCGTGTTGCACCAGATGGTCGGCGGGCTACGCGCCGCTATGGGCTATACCGGTAACGCGACTGTGGCGGAGATGCGCAAGGGCTGCACCTTTACCAAGATCACGGGTGCGGGCCTCAAAGAGAGCCACGTGCATGACGTGCAGATCACCCGCGAAAGCCCGAACTACCGCGTCGGCTAATTCGACGCGACACTGTGAACACGGGAACGGGGGCCTCACGCCCCCGTTGCTATTTGGCTCCCCACTTTTGTCCTCCCATAAGGGTACTGTCTCCAATGACACCAACCGCACGCCTGTCCGCCGCCATCGAATTGCTCGATACCGTCCTGTCGGGGGTCAACGCCGAACGGGCCTTGACCAATTGGGCGCGGGGCAACCGCTATGCGGGGTCCAAGGACCGCCGTGCGATCCGTGACTACGTATTCGACGCGCTGCGGTGTTTGCGGTCCTATGCGTGGCTTGGCGGGGCGGGCGAGGCCACCCCGACCGGTCGTCAGGTGATGATCGGGGCGCTGAGGGCCGCCGGTGTCGATCTCGATACGCTGTTTTCGGGCGAGCGGTTCTCGCCCGCGCCGCTGACCGATGCCGAGCGCGATGTGCCGTCTTTGGAGGGCGCCCCGCGCGGGGTGCGCATGGACACGCCGGATTGGCTCTTGCCCAAGTTCGATGCGGCATTGGGGGCGGATGCCGATGCGGTTCTGGCCCTGTGTCGCGACCGCAGTGCGGTGTTTTTGCGCGTCAACCGTCGCAAGGCCACGGTAGAGCAAGCCATTGATATGTTGGCCGGAGACGAGATCACCGCCACGCCCCACGCCCTGAGCGAGGACGCGTTGATCGTGACCCGCGGTGCCCGCGCTGTGGTGCGCTCACTGGCCTACCTCGACGGTGTGGTCGAGGTTCAGGATGCAGGGTCACAGGCCGTGATCGGGGCGCTTCCGGTTGCGGACGGGCAAACCGTGCTCGATTACTGCGCGGGGGGGGGCGGCAAATCCCTGGCCCTGGCGTGCAAGGCGGATGTGGACGTGACCGCCCACGATATCGACCCCGCGCGGATGCACGATATTGATCCGCGTGCAGAGCGGGCCGGGGTGATGATCCGGACCTTGGCGGCGTCACGTTTGGCCGACACCTATGATCTGGTCGTGGCCGATGTGCCGTGTTCGGGGTCGGGGTCATGGTCGCGCGCCCCGCAGGCCAAATGGGCGCTGACGCCCGAGCGGCTGACGGAACTCACTGAAATACAAGCGCAAATCATGGATGACGTGGCCCCGCGTGTGGCCCGTGGCGGTGTGCTCGGCTATATCACCTGTTCACTGTTCGAGGTGGAAAATGCCAACCAGATCACGGGGTTCCTTGCCCGCCACCCCGAGTTCAGTGTCGAAATGACGCGGGTCATTACGCCGCTTGAGGGGGCGGACGGATTTTTCGTCTGTGTCTTGCGTAAAGCGGCCTGAGTACGGACCTTGCCACGGATTTGACCCCGCGTCCGGCGTTTCGTATGTTTGCGGGTGTCGGTTTCGTGCGATTGTGGCCTGATTTTTTCCGAAACAACTTTACCGTTCGGGGCCTATTTATTACAAAGACTTAGGGGTTTTAAGGACGCATTAACCTATTCTCTTGCACAGTCCTCCCCCTGTGAACCGTGCGCCGCCTATTGGGCGAGAAGGGGCATTCGTGAACTCAGCCGTGATGAGCGTCGGACCCTTGGGTCGCCTCGGTCAACGACTTTCGCCCTTTACAAAGGGGTTTTTCGTGTTGGGCGTGGCCCTGTGCGGGGTGGCCCTGTTCGTGCCGGATGCCCAATGGGGGCTGTTGTCCTTCGTGTGTGGTGCGGTGCTGTTGTGGGTGGTTTTGATCCTGCGGTTGCTCAATGCCCGTGAACGGCGCAAACGCCGCATTTTCCACAACACCATCGCCACCTTTGTGGCCCATGATGCCGCCCCCTCGTTCACCACAGATGCGGACGGCAAAATCGATTACGAGAACGCCTCGGCGGTGAGCCGGTTCGGGTCATGCGCGGGCAAATCGATGCTCACCACGGTCGAGGGGCTGTTTGCGGCCCCTGCGGCCACGCTTTCGCGGCTTCAGAACCATGCCCATACCAAAGGGGCCGCATCCGAGGATGTGGCGACCCGCACGGGGCATATGCGCCTGTCTGTGCATCTGGTGGGGGCGGACAGTGAGCGCTATTTGTGGCGGTTGGAAGATCTCACGGAACGCGGTGAACATGGTGTGGGCGGCGAGGCGGTATCCTTGCCCATGCTCGTGCTGTCAGCCAAGGGCAAGTTGTTGTTTACAAACGCGGCTTTGCACCGCTTGATCGGGCATCGTCCAAAGTCGCTCGACCGGATCGTGACGGATTTGCCGCTGCGCAATGGCGATTTGCATTTGCTGTCGGGAAAATCCGCACCGATTTCGGCGCGGGTGGCCCAATACGAGACGCCAACGGGGCGCCATGAGGTCTATTTCCTGCCGGAATTGACGCCGCAGGTGGGGGCGTGGACGGATTTCGACGCCTTGCCCGTTGCCCTGCTCAAAGTGAGCGCGGGCGGGGTGATCCTTGAAAGCAACCGCTCGGCCCGTGAATTGCTCGCCATGCCCGCCGATCCGCGTGCGCTCAACTTGGGCGATGTGATCGAGGGGTTGGGGCGTTCCGTCGATGAATGGGCGGGAGATGTGGCGCAAGGCCGGATGCACAAGCCCGAGTTTGTACGCGCCTCACGGCCCGAAAAAGATACCTTTTTGCAAATTTCCCTGACGCGGGTGGAAAACGAGGACGGCAATGTCGAGTTGGTGTCCGTTCTGACCGATGCCACGCAGCTCAAGGCCCTCGAAGCCCAATTCGTCCAGAGCCAGAAAATGCAGGCCATCGGTCAACTTGCCGGTGGTGTCGCCCACGATTTCAACAACTTGCTGACCGCGATTTCGGGGCATTGCGACCTGTTGCTGCTGCGCCATGACAGTTCCGATCCCGAATATGGCGATTTGGTTCAAATCCACCAGAACGCCAACCGTGCGGCGGCGCTCGTTGGTCAGTTACTCGCCTTTTCGCGCAAACAGACGCTCAAACCCGAGGTCATCAACCTGCGCGATACGCTGTCGGATCTCACGCACTTGCTCAACCGTCTGGTGGGCGAAAAGATCAGCCTCGCGGTGTCCCATGATGACGATCTGCGCCCCATTCGGGTTGATAAGCGACAGTTGGAACAGGTCATTATGAACCTTGTGGTGAACGCCCGTGATGCCATGCCCGGAGGCGGGGAGATCGCCATCTCGTCGCGCAACGCCGTGTTGAATGAGTCCCTGATGAAAGGCCGCGCCACCGTCCCTGCGGGCGATTATGTTCTGATCTCCGTGTCCGATCAGGGTACCGGCATCCCCAAAGAGCAGTTGCAACAGATTTTCGAGCCGTTCTACACCACCAAGCGCACCGGCGAGGGGACGGGGTTGGGCCTGTCCACGGCCTATGGCATCATCAAACAGACCGGTGGCTTTATCTTTGTCGACAGTGCGGTGGGTGTTGGCACGAAGTTCTCCATCTACCTGCCGACCCATGCCGTCAGCAGCGAAGAGGTCGCCAAAGCGGCCGTGACCACACCCAAGCGCGTTGTGGAGCGCGGCGACGGTGTTGTGCTTCTGGTCGAGGATGAGGCCCCTGTGCGTGCCTTTGCCGCCCGTGCGCTCAAACTGCGCGGCTACACCGTGTTGGAGGCCGAATGCGCCGAGGATGCCTTGGAGCTGTTGGAGGACGAGAGCCTGCAGGTTGACCTGTTCCTGTCCGATGTGATCATGCCCGGCATGGACGGCCCCACATGGGTGACACAGGCCCGCGAGGCCCGCCCGGACGTCAAGGTGGTCTTTGTTTCGGGCTATGCGGAGGATCATTTCTCCGACCAACAGGCGCGGATTCCCAATTCGGTGTTCCTGCAAAAGCCGTTTTCGCTCTCTGAACTCACCGAAGTTGTGCAGGCACAGTTCGAGGATTGAGATTTATTTCGCGGGGCTTGCGGCGGTGGTGGGGGCATTGGTCCGAAATGATCCGTTGACCATCTCTTTATGAATTCAATGCCTTATAGGCGTTTCTTTGGGTTCTGGTACAGCGTTTGCGCGCCTGATTGGCCCCGTAAATTAAGCATTAACCAATCTCTGCCACTGCTTATGGCATCAGTTTTTTGTTGTAGTGTTCTCTTTTTGATCTCATAAGGAATATAGAGAACAAGACAGGAACATAACCTGTCCTCGCGGAGCGTGACGGGCCATAGGGTTTCCGTTGCCGCCCCGGGGCGGGTGTGAGATAAGGGTAAAGACCAATGGCTAAAGCGGCGGCAGCAGAGATGAGCAAGAACGACAGCAACAAGCAAAAGGCCCTCGACAGCGCTTTGGCGCAGATCGAGCGCCAGTTCGGCAAAGGGTCGATCATGAAACTGGGCGCGGACAACCCCGCCCATGAGATCGAATCCACGTCCACGGGCTCGCTTGGCCTTGATATCGCGCTTGGAATTGGCGGGATCCCGAACGGGCGCATCATTGAAATCTACGGCCCTGAATCGTCGGGTAAAACCACCCTGACGCTGCACTGCGTGGCCGAAGAGCAGAAAAAAGGCGGTGTGTGCGCCTTTGTCGATGCAGAACACGCGCTTGACCCGATCTATGCCCGCAAACTGGGCGTGGACCTCGACGAGTTGCTGATTTCACAGCCCGACACCGGTGAACAAGCCCTTGAAATCGTGGATACTTTGGTGCGTTCCGGCGCTGTGTCGCTCGTGGTTGTCGACTCCGTGGCCGCCCTGACGCCCAAATCCGAACTTGAGGGCGATATGGGGGACAGCTCCGTCGGTGTTCAGGCCCGTTTGATGTCCCAGGCCATGCGCAAGCTGACAGGATCGATCAACCGGTCCAAATGTACCGTGATTTTTATCAACCAGATCCGCATGAAAATCGGCGTTATGTTCGGTTCGCCCGAAACAACCACCGGCGGCAATGCGTTGAAATTCTATTCCTCCGTGCGCCTCGATATTCGCCGCATCGGCCAGATCAAGGATCGCGACGAGGTTGTCGGCTCCGAAACCCGCGTGAAGGTCGTCAAAAACAAAGTGGCCCCACCGTTCAAACAGGTCGAATTCGACATCATGTATGGCGAGGGAATTTCGAAAACCGGTGAACTTTTGGACCTCGGCGTGAAAGCGGGCGTGGTCGACAAATCGGGCTCGTGGTTCTCCTACGGGGACGAACGTATCGGGCAGGGACGCGAAAACGCCAAGCGGTTCCTCAAGGAAAACACCCGCTTTGCCCTTGAGATCGAGGATAAGATCCGCGCGTCACACGGGCTTGAGTTCGATCTGGCCGATGAATTTGCCGCCATCGAAGAGGTCACAGACGTGGTTGACGGCGACGACGCGGAATAAGCACCGCCACGGCGTGGAAAAATCAAACGAAAAAGGGTCGGAACCGTCGGGTTTCGGCCCTTTTGCATGGTGCGGGCAATGGACAGGCTGTCAAAGGGGCGATAAACCCGAAGGACTGCAATTTCCTGCCCAAAAACAAGAGCCCTGACATGCCAAGCGTCAACGACATCCGCTCCACATTCCTGAATTATTTTGACCGCAACGGCCATACGGTCGTGGACAGCTCCTCGCTTGTCCCGCGCAATGATCCGACGTTGATGTTTACCAACTCGGGCATGGTTCAGTTCAAAAACTGCTTCACAGGTCTGGAAAAGCGCGATTACGTGCGTGCCACCTCGGCACAAAAATGCGTTCGTGCAGGGGGCAAGCACAACGACCTCGACAATGTCGGCTACACCGCGCGTCACCACACATTCTTTGAAATGCTCGGCAACTTTTCCTTTGGCGATTATTTCAAGGACGAGGCCATCCCGTTTGCATGGGAATTGATCACGGGCGTTTTCGGGATCCCCAAAGAGCGGTTGTATGTCACCGTCTATCACACCGATGACGAGGCGTTCGGGATCTGGAAAAAGGTTGGTGTTCCCGAGGACCGGATCATCCGTATCGCCACCTCCGACAACTTCTGGCAGATGGGCGATACTGGCCCTTGTGGTCCGTGTACCGAGATTTTTTATGACCACGGCGATCACATCTGGGGCGGCCCTCCCGGCTCGCCCGATGAGGATGGCGACCGTTTTATCGAGATCTGGAACGTGGTGTTCATGCAGAACGAACGCTTTGCCGACGGGTCGATGACCGATCTGGCGATGCAATCCATCGATACGGGCATGGGTCTGGAACGCATCGCGGCGCTGTTGCAGGGCAGCCATGACAACTACGATACCGACATGATGAAGGCGCTGATCGAAGCTTCGGCCCACGCCACCTCGGTCGATCCGTTTGGCGATAAAAACGTGCATCACCGTGTGATTGCCGATCACCTGCGCTCGACCTCGTTTCTGATTGCCGATGGCGTGATGCCATCGAACGAGGGCCGCGGATATGTGCTGCGCCGCATCATGCGCCGTGCGATGCGTCACGCGCATTTGCTTGGGGCGAAAGATCCGATCATGCACAGCCTTGTCCCTGAACTGGTGCGCCAGATGGGCGATGCCTATCCGGAGTTGCGCCAAGGTCAGGCAATGATCGAGGAGACGTTGCGCCTTGAGGAAACGCGGTTCAAACAGACGCTTGATCGCGGCCTGAAACTTCTTGACGACGAATTGGACGGTTTGGGCGCGGGTGAAAAACTCGCGGGGGCGGCGGCGTTCAAACTCTACGATACCTTCGGGTTCCCGCTTGACCTGACGCAGGATGCCCTGCGCGAAAAGGGCCGCGAAGTTGACACCGACGGCTTTAACGCCGCGATGGCCGAGCAAAAGGCCAAGGCCCGCGCGGCATGGGCCGGCTCGGGTGAAACGGCGGATGCGACCGTGTGGTATGACATCGCCGAGGACAAAGGCACCACCGAATTTCTGGGGTACGAGACCGAAAAGGCCGAGGGCGAGATTGTCGCCTTGGTCAAAGACGGCGCACGCGTGACATCTGCGACGGCGGGCGACACGGTGCAAATTATCGTCAACCAGACACCGTTTTATGGTGAAAGCGGTGGTCAGGTGGGCGACACCGGTGTGATCCGTGTCGACAGCAATATCGCATCGGTGACCGACACGAAAAAGGTCGCGGGCGTGTTCATTCACATCGCCGAGGTTCGCAAAGGGACGATCAATGTCGGCGAGCCCGCGGTGTTGGAGGTCGATCATGCGCGGCGCGCCACGATCCGTGCCAACCATTCGGCCACGCACCTGTTGCACGAGGCGTTGCGCATCACGCTTGGCGATCATGTCGCACAGCGCGGCTCGCTCAATGCGCCGGACCGTTTGCGGTTCGATTTCTCCCATGGCAAGGCGCTGAGTGCGGCGGAACTGGCCACGGTCGAGGCCGATGTGAATGCGTTCATCCGTCAAAACACGCCCGTTGAAACCCGTATTATGACGCCCGACGACGCCCGTGCCATTGGCGCACAGGCGCTGTTTGGCGAAAAGTACGGCGACGAGGTGCGCGTTGTGTCGATGGGCCAGGCGGACACGGGCAAGGGCGTTGCGGGCAAGACCTATTCGCTTGAGCTGTGCGGCGGGACCCATGTGGCGCGCACGGGTGACATCGGGGTGTGCGTGATCACGGGCGATAGCGCCTCCTCCGCAGGGGTGCGCCGGATCGAAGCCCTCACGGGCCAAGCCGCCATTGCCCATTTGGCGCAGGCGGCGGGGCGTGCCGATGCGGTTGCCGCGATGTTGAAGGCCCCCGTGGGCGAGGTCGTGGACCGCGTTAAAGCGTTGAGTGACGAGCGCAAGAAGCTTGAACAAGAGGTCGCAAACCTGCGCCAACAGATCGCTATGGGCGGCGGGGCCACCGGTGGCGCCGTTGAGGCCCGCGATGTGGGCGGCGTGCCGTTTCTGGCACAAGCGTTACAGGGGGTATCGGGCAAGGACCTGCGCGGGTTGATCGATGCGCATAAAACCAACCTTGGGTCCGGTGTGATTTTGTTGATCGCGGATGACGACGGCAAGGTGGCCGTGGCCTGTGGTGTGACGGATGATCTGGTGGGCAAAGTGTCCGCCGTGGAGGTGCTCAAGGCGGCGGTGGTCGAAGTGGGCGGTCAGGGCGGCGGTGGCCGTGCTGATATGGCTCAGGGCGGTGGAAAAGATTTCGCGGGAGCCGAGGCGGCGATTGCGGCCGCGGAGGCCGTTTTAAAAGGGTAAGTGTCCAATGGCCTACTATATTGTCGCCCATGCGGATGTGCGTGATATCGAGACCTATCGCCGCTATGCCGAACGCGCCGAAGAGCTAATGGTTCAGCACGGCGCCCGCGTTCTGGTGGGCGGCGTGCGGGGCCGCTATGTCGAAGGCAACGGTCCCAAGCGCCATTCCATCGTGGTCTTTCCCGACGAGGCCAGTGCCGATGCCTGTTACATGTCCGATGCGTATCAGGAGATACTGCCACTTGCGATGCGGTCCGCGACGCGCAATGTCGTGGTGGTGAACGGGCCGGATGTGCCTGAATTGTTCAAGACCGAGTAACGCGTCCCTGCGGCGTGTTTGTCTGTGGGGATGTGATCCCCACCCCATTCATCGATGAAAGGAAGCCTCTCATGGCGGCACTCTGGATCACCCACGTAACGGTGACAAACGACGAAGAATACGGCAAATACGCCAAGCTTGCCGGTCCGGCGATTGCGTTGCATGGCGGCGAGTTTATTGCCCGTGGCGGTGCCTATGTGCAGCTTGAGGGCCGTGACCGTCCCCGCAATGTCGTGATCCGGTTTGCCAGTGTTGCGGCCGCGCAGGCGTGCTATGCCTCGCCGGAATACCAAGAGGCTCTGGCCTTTGCAAAGGACAGCTCCGAGCGCGATTTGGTGATTGTCGAAACGACGGACTAACCGGTCGAACGTGTCCGGAACGTTACGGTTTTTGATGATTTGACTGCGGACGGGAGGATCAAACATGTCCATTATTACGCGCGTTGAGCCACGGCTGTTTCGCATTCCGTTGGACGAGGTGTTGGTGGATGCCAAACACGGCGACCATACGCATTTCGAGCTGATCACGGTCACGATTTTCACCGGGGATGGCCTGTCGGGGACGGGGTACACCTATACGGGTGGCAAGGGCGGTCAGGCGGTTCTGGCCATGTTGACCCATGATTTTGCCGGTTGGCTGACGGGACAGGACGCGGGGGCGGTCGAGGCGCTCAACGAGGCAATGCAGTGGCACGTCCATTACGTGGCCCGTGGCGGCATTGCGTCCTTTGCCATTTCCGCGCTTGATATTGCGCTGTGGGACCTGCGTGGCAAACGCGAGGACAGGCCGCTGTGGCAAATGGCGGGCGGGGCGGATCGCACCTGTCGGGCCTATTGCGGCGGCATCGATCTGGGGTATAGCGAGGCCAGATTGGTCGAGAGCGTCAAGGGGTATGTGGCGCGGGGATTTGACGGGGTAAAGATCAAACTCGGTCGCTCCCATGACGAGGATATCGCCCGGATCAAGGCGGTGCGTGACGCCATCGGTCCCGATGTGACATTCATGGTCGATGCCAATTATTCGCTCTCGACGGCGGCGGCGATTGCCCTGTCCAGAGCGATGGAACCCTTTGATATTACGTGGTTCGAGGAACCGATCGACCCCGATGATTTCGCGGGCTATGGGGAGATTGCGCAGGCCACATCGGTGCCCCTGGCCATGGGGGAAAACCTCCACACCATCCACGAGTTCCACCGTGCATTCGACCAGTCGCAACTCGGCTACATCCAACCCGATGCCTCCAATTGCGGTGGCATTACGGGGTGGTTGGCCGTGGCGCGGGCGGCGGCGGAGCGCGGCATTCCGGTCTGTTCGCACGGGATGCAGGAGTTGCATGTGGGTCTTGTCAGTGCGCAACCCAACGCGGGGTGGATCGAGGTGCATTCTTTCCCGATTGATCGTTACACCACACGGCCTTTGGTGGTCGAAAACCATCGTGCGGTGGCGGCGGATACGGCGGGGACGGGGGTTGTGTTCGATTGGGCGCTGTTGGAGCGGGCCCACGATCCCGTGTGACCGTAAACGGCAAAGCGCCACTTGAAGAAAATACGATACAAAAAAGGCGGCCCCGATATGGGAGCCGCCTTTTCTATCTGTGGTGTTGTGCCGCTTACTGTGCGGAGCGGGCCTGACGTTTGCGCTCGTGCGGGTCGAGGTAGCGTTTGCGCAAACGGATCGCGTTTGGCGTCACTTCGACCAACTCGTCGTCGTCGATATAGGCAATCGCCTGTTCAAGGGTCAGCGTCACGGGTGTGGTCAGACGCACGGCGTCATCGGTGCCGGAGGCGCGCACGTTGGTGAGCTGCTTGCCTTTGAGCGGGTTCACTTCGAGATCGTTTTCACGGGTGTGTTCGCCGATCACCATGCCTTGGTAGACATCTTCCTGCGCCCCGATAAAGAAGTGGCCGCGATCCTCGAGTTTCCAAAGCGCGTAGGACACGGCCTTGCCCGCATCCATGGAGATCAGAACGCCCTGACGACGGCCGGGGATGTGCCCTTTGTGCGGTGCCCATTCGTGGAACACGCGGTTGAGAACGCCGGTGCCGCGCGTATCGGTGAGGAATTCACCGTGGTAGCCGATGAGGCCACGCGAGGGGACGTGTGCAATGATGCGCGTCTTGCCGTTTTGCTGGCGCATCTCGGCCAGATCCCCCTTACGGGTGCCGGTAATTTTTTCGATCACGGCGCCGGAGTATTCGTCATCCACGTCAATGGTGACTTCCTCGATCGGCTCCATTTTCACGCCGTCGATTTCGCGGATCAGAACCTGTGGGCGGGAGATCGACAATTCGAACCCTTCGCGGCGCATGTTCTCGATCAACACACCCATCTGAAGCTCGCCACGACCGGCAACCTCGAAGGCTTCGCCACCGGGGGTGTCGGTGACTTTGATCGCCACGTTGACTTCGGCTTCTTTCATCAGGCGGTCACGGATAACGCGCGACTGTACCTTTTTGCCGTCACGACCGGCAAGCGGGCTGTCGTTGATGCCAAAGGTCACGGTGATGGTTGGCGGGTCAATCGGCTGCGCCTCGAGCGGCGTTTCGATTTCAAGCGCACACAGCGTGTCGGACACGGTGGCTTTGGACATGCCCGCAACGGACACGATGTCGCCCGCGATGGCCTCGTTGATGTCTTGCATCGCCAGACCACGGAAGGCCTGAATCTTCTTGACCTGAAACTGCTCGATCTTTTGGCCGTTGCGGGTCAGCGCCTGAATGGTCGCACCTGTTTTCAACGTGCCGGTTTCAACGCGGCCCGTGAGCAAGCGCCCCAGAAACGGGTCGGCACCGAGTGTGGTGGCGAGCATGGTGAACGGCTCGTTCTGTTTCTTGAGCTGCTTGGGGGCGGGGACGTGGTTCACGATGAGGTTGAACAGCGCGTCGAGGTTCTTGCGCGGGCCGTTCAGCTCGGTATCACACCACCCGTTACGGCCGGAGGCGTACAGGTGTGGGAAGTCGAGTTGATCGTCGTCGGCGTCGAGCGAGGCGAAGAGGTCGAAACACTCGTCAAGCGCACGGTCGGGTTCGGCGTCGGGTTTGTCGACTTTGTTGAGCACAACGATCGGGCGCAGGCCAAGGGCGAGCGCTTTCGAGGTCACGAATTTGGTTTGGGGCATCGGACCTTCGGCGGCGTCGACCAACAGGACAACACCGTCAACCATCGACAGGATGCGTTCAACTTCGCCACCGAAATCGGCGTGACCGGGCGTGTCCACGATGTTGATGCGGTGGCCTTTGTATTCCACAGAGGTGGCTTTGGCGAGGATGGTAATCCCGCGCTCACGCTCCAGATCGTTGCTGTCCATAGCCCGCTCGGTGGTGGCCTGGTTGGCACGGTAGGTGCCGGATTGTTTGAGAAGCTCGTCCACAAGCGTCGTCTTGCCGTGGTCAACGTGAGCGATGATAGCAATATTGCGAAGATCCATTGGGTTTATATCCGTGCGTAACTCGTTTGCGCAGCCCGTAACCCGTGCCGCGCCAAAAGGCCAGAAGAAAAGGTACAGACGCGGCGATGCGCGGGTGTACCGGTGGAATTGTGCGGTTCGGACCCGTGATACGATAGATTATGGCGCAAGACGTTAAAAGCGCGCGGGCGTATCGCGGTGGCGGCGGCGGTGTTTTACATGGCGATATAGCGGTCGCGGCGGTGGTTGATGGCGATCACAAGGTTGAGGATCACAGCGCCCAAAAGCGAGTATCCGACCTGTGACAGCGGCAAGAGAAGCGCCGCGACACTGAACAGCACGGCGTCAAAACCGAGTTGCACATAGCCCGCTTTGAGTTTGGTCGCGTCCTGCAGGTAGAGCGCCAGAATGCCGATCCCGCCGAGCGATCCGCCGTGGCGGAAAATGGCCATAAGCCCTGCGCCTTGCAAAAAGCCGATCATCACCGCGCCGAACACCGGATCGACCTGCTCGAACGAGACCAGATGCGGGAACAGTTCGGAAAAGGCGGAGATCAGCGCCACGCAGACAAAGGTCTTGAGGACGAATTTCATCCCCATGCGTTTGTAGCCAAACCAGTAGAACGGCAGGTTGACAGCAAAGAACACCCACCCGAACGGCGCCTCGAGTACATAAGAGACGAGCAGGGCGAGGCCGGCGGTCTGACCGGTGATAAACCCCATGTCGCGCAGCATCACCACGGCAAAGGCGCACATGGCAGTGCCAAAGATGAACCCTTGGGCATCTTCGAACAGGGTGTGGTTTTCGGCTTTTTGATCTTTTGTTTGCATGAGGGTCTTGGATACCGAAACGCGGCAAAAGGCAAGGGGGGGGGTGAGGGGGCGTTGGCGATATGGGGGGATCAGTTGGCGATATAGCGGTCGCGGCGGTGGTTGAACGCGATCACCCCGTTGAGGATCAGCGCGCCGAGAAGCGAATAGAGCACACGCTCTGGGGCAAAGAGGAAAAAGGCGACACCAAACAAGAGCGCGTCAAAACCGAGTTGGACAATCCCTGCGCGGATGCCGAACCGGTCCTGGGCATAAAGTGCCACCACACCCAGGCCCCCGAGCGAGCCTTTGTGGCGAAAGGTGCCAAGGAGGCCGTAGCCTGTGAGCACGCCAAAGGCCACGATGCCAAACAGCGGATTGAGGTGTGAAAACTGCATCCAGTTTGGAACGATCTCCATCAAAAGCGAGAGGATCGTGACGCAAGCAATTGATTTCAATGTAAACTCACGCCCCATTTGGAACCAGGCAAGGGCATAGAACGGGATGTTGATGAGCCAGAATACCCACGAAAACGACCATTCGGTGAGGTAGGAAATCACAAGGGCCAGACCTGCGGTTTGCCCCGTGATGAACCCCAGTTGCGTGATAAAGCTCAGGCCGATGGCGGTTGTCACAAGGCTGATCGAGAACCCTTGCAGGTCCTCGAGTGCGGTGTGTTTGGGTGGATCTACGGGGAGGGGGATGGGTGAGGGCATGGCGCTATCTTAGGGCAGCATTGCTGACCTGTCTAGCGGTCCCTGCGTCCGTGACGTGAGGTTTTCGTATCAGGGACGCAGGGGGCGTGGATGTCAGGCGTTTATGACAGCACGAGCGACAGGCCAAGGGCGGCGCTGATCGCACCGAGAAAACGCGGGGCAAGCGGATGGGCGCGGGCCATGAATTGCGCCATGACAATGCCGAGGGCGTGCAGGGCGGCGGTGACGGTGATAAAGCCGATCCCGAAGGTCAGCGCCTGCGCATCCCCGAGCTCGGCCCCGTGGGCGTGGCCGTGGAAGAGTCCGAAAAACGCCGCGACAGCGATGCCGCTCCCCACGGCGGGGCGCAGCGCGAGTAGCACCACAATCCCGAACACGATGGAGGAGGCAAGGATCATCGGCTCGACCAGAGGCAGCGGGGCGCCCAGACCCGCGCCGATGTAGCCAAGGGTCATGGCGCCGACAAACCCCGCAGGCACCGCCCAAATGCCGCGCCCGCCGATTTGCAGCGCCCAGACCCCGACCGCCAACATGGCGATGACGTGGTCCAACCCGAACAGCGGATGGGACGCCCCCGCAAGCAAGGAGCCGTGCTCGCCCGCCGGCAAATGCGCCACAGCGGGAGAGGTTGTGAGGGTAAGTGCAGTTAAATAAACGATAAAGCGCGTGTATGTCATGTCTTTGGTGTTCCTGTGTGTGGGTCAACGGACGCTCCGGATTGGATCGCGTCGGGCCGTGTATAGCGGGCTTGGCCGCGCAGGTTCAAACGAAAAGGCCACCCGCATCGGGGTGGCCTTTGGTCTGTTCTTGTGTGGCTCTGCTCTTGTGCCGGTCCGGTCGTGAAACCGCGGCGTTACCCCACGAGCGCCTTGTTGAGGTTCTCGTCGAGCTTTTCGAGAAAGCCCATCGTGGTGAGCCAGCTTTGATCGGGGCCGACGAGCAGGGCGAGGTCTTTGGTCATGTGGCCGCTCTCGACCGTGTCGACGATCACCTTTTCCAATGTGGTGGCAAAGCGCATCAACTGTTCGTTGCTGTCCAGTTTGGCGCGGTGTTTGAGGCCACCGGTCCATGCGTAGATCGAGGCGATGGAGTTGGTCGATGTGGCTTCGCCCGCCTGGTGTTGGCGGTAGTGGCGCGTCACGGTGCCGTGGGCCGCTTCGGCCTCGACGATCTTTCCGTCCGGCGTCAACAATTGCGAGGTCATCATGCCAAGCGAGCCAAAACCCTGTGCCACGGTGTCGGATTGCACATCGCCGTCATAGTTTTTACAGGCCCAGACAAATCCGCCCGACCATTTGAGCGCACAGGCGACCATATCGTCGATCAGACGGTGTTCGTACCAGATGCCCGCCTCTTTGTATTTCTGGGCAAACTCGGCCTCATAGATCTCTTCAAAGATATCTTTGAACCGGCCGTCATAGGCCTTGAGGATGGTGTTTTTGGTCGACAGGTAAACGGGCCACCCGAGGTTGAGACCATACATCAGCGACGAGCGGGCAAAGTCGCGGATGCTGTCGTCGAGGTTATACATCGCCTGATACACACCGGCGGAGGGGGCGTCGAACACCTCGCGCTCAATGATGGTGCCATCCGCGCCCTCGAATTTCATCGTCAATTTGCCCGCAGAGGGGAATGTGAAATCGGAGGCTTTGTATTGGTCGCCGTAGGCATGACGCCCCACCACGATCGGTTTGGTCCATCCGGGCACAAGGCGCGGCACGTTTTTACAGATGATCGGTTGGCGGAAAATCGTCCCGCCGATGATGTTGCGGATCGTCCCGTTGGGGCTGCGCCACATCTTTTTGAGGTTGAATTCCTCGACGCGGGCCTCGTCGGGGGTGATGGTCGCACATTTGACGGCCACGCCGACCTCTTTGGTCTTTTCGGCGGCATCAATGGTGATCTGGTCATTGGTTTCGTCGCGCGATTCAATCCCCAGATCGTAATAGAGCAGGTCGAGGTCGAGGTACGGCAGGATCAGTTTCTCTTTGATGAACGCCCACATGATGCGGGTCATCTCGTCGCCATCCATTTCGACGATGGGGTTGTCTACCTTGATCTTTGTCATCGGGTCGCGCTCCTATAGGTCTGGGCGATGCGTATCTCTTGGGGGTGTATATAGCGTAAAGACGGGGCGGGGGGAAGTCCTGTATACATTGGTATACCAGAAAGGTGGCCGCGCCCCGTAGCGCCCTTAACCCGCCACAATGAGGCCGACCCCGTAGGCGACAAACGCGCATAATCCGCCAAGCGTTACCGTCTCGCCGACACAGCGCACAAGGCCCGCCCGTGTGGCCGTATGGCGCAACAGCCCCAACAGGATCAGCGCGCTGAAGGTGGCAAATACGGCGGCGCGGGTCTGTGTCTCTACGGGAATCCCGATCAGGTAGGGCAGGAGCGGAATGGCCCCGAACACCACAAACGCCACAAAGGTCACAAGGGCGCGGGGCCATAGCGGCCCTTGCCCCGGATCCTCGATGCCGTCGACCTGACTCAGGGTCAGTTCCGCCATCAGGTCGGGGGACCTGGCCGTCAGGGACGCCATCGTGGTCGCGTCAAGGGAAGACAGCCCGCGCGATTTGAGGTGTGCGGCGAGCGCATCGACCTGCGCCGACGGATCGCGGGCCAGTGTGGCGCGGCGGCGCTTGATCATGTCGCGGGCGGCACGGGCCGACAGGAATTCACCAAGCCCCATCGAGGTGGCATCGGCAAACAGGTTGGCCAGACCAAACAGCAACACGGCCAAGGCGCCGATCTGCGCTGTGCCTTGGGATTCGGCGCCCGCAAACCCCGCGACGATGGCAAAGGTGGTGACAATACCGTCATTGCCGCCATAAACGATCTGTTTGAGGTGGTCGGTGAACCGTGTGCGTAGGGTCATGGGCGGCTCCGTCGGGGATATGTGGCGTGAGTGTAGCCGATTTTGCGCCGGAGTGCTTGATAGAGCGCAATGCGGTGCAAAAAGGGGGGTGTGATTTGGGGTATAATGATACCTATTTCACAACGCTTTGTTTTTGCTGTGTTATTATGGCTTTGCCGCGCTTGACTGTGCGTGTGAAACCTATAGAACACCCCAATCTGAATTATCGACCCCAAAGGGCAACTGACATGAAGACTTTTACCGCTACCCCGGCGGACGTGGACAAGAAATGGATCATCATCGACGCTGAAGGCGTTGTTCTTGGTCGTCTTGCGTCTATCGTCGCCATGCGTTTGCGCGGCAAGCACAAAGCCACGTTCACACCGTCTGTCGACATGGGCGACAACGTGATCATCATCAACGCTGACAAAGTGCAGATGACGGGCAAAAAACGCACCGACAAAATCCACTACTGGCACACCGGCTATCCGGGCGGCATCAAACAGCGCACAGCCGGTCAGATCCTCGAGGGGAAACACCCCGAGCGTCTCGTGACCAAGGCCGTTCAGCGTATGCTTCCGGGCAACAAGCTGTCGCGCCAGGTGATGACTAACCTGCGCGTCTATGCAGGCACCGAGCATCCTCATGAGGCCCAAAAGCCCGAAGTACTGGACGTTAAGTCCATGAACAAGAAAAACACTCGGAGCGCATAATCATGGTTGATGAAATCAAATCCCTCGACGAGCTGAACGCCGTCGCCGGTGGCGAGGCAACAATCGAAGTTGCAGCCCCCCGTGAACCCGTACGTGACGAACTGGGCCGCTCCTATGCGACCGGTAAACGTAAAGATGCGGTTGCCCGCGTTTGGATCAAGCCGGGCTCCGGCAAGGTCACCGTCAACGGCAAAGAGATGAGCGTGTATTTCGCCCGTCCCGTGCTCCAGCTGATCGTCAAGCAGCCTTCGCAGGTTGCCGGCGTTGAAGGCGAGTTTGACGTTGTTGCAACTGTCAAAGGTGGTGGCCTCTCCGGTCAGGCCGGCGCGGTCAAGCACGGCATCTCCAAAGCGCTTCAGCTTTACAACCCCGAACTGCGTGGCGCTTTGAAAGCCGCAGGCTTCATCACACGCGACAGCCGCGTTGTCGAGCGTAAGAAATTCGGTCGTCGCAAAGCACGTCGTTCCTTCCAGTTCTCCAAGCGTTAATCGCTTCGGGTCCGACTGGATCGCAGAATTGGAAAAGGCCACCCGCGCGGGTGGCCTTTTTCGTTTGGGCCAAGGTCGGTCCTGTGGGGCGCGGCCGTCTTGGGCTGTGACACCGTCCTCACTCCGCGTGTTGCCGCAAACGCCGTTGCGACCTTTTCGTGGCGGCGCATTCCGCCAAAGCGGTGGGTCGTACGGGTCCAGTCCGGCAAGCCAAATGCCCCGTCCGCGGTTGGCCGGATCAGCAATCAATCCGTGGGCCAATGTGATTGCGGGGCTGTGGTCGCACGGTTTCGAACAGGGGCGGGCGCGTCCCGCCGGATCGGGCGGTGCGACGGATATCCGGTCCGGCCCCGTCTGTCCGGGTGCTCCGCTTGGGGCGTGTGGCGGGTAGAATCAAAAGTCCGGTCTTGGCACTGATCCCGTTATTCCCATCTCGACATGGTCCGGTTTTACGGGGCGGTTTTCTCAGGGGCTTGTTTTCACTCCGAATTTTATGTCCTACATTATGTTGATTATGTCAGACATTAATCGTAGCGTTTAGGAAATCACCATTTGGAAAGATCACGCGTGCAAAAAGTCCCCGCTTTAAAAATCAAACCTGTGGATTTCGAAAACTCCGAAATTCTCGAACACCTTGTCGCGTTGGAAAACGGTCGGGATGTGCTTGAGGCGCTGACACTCATGATCGAGCGGGCGGGCCTTGGCATTGGTGACCGGCTTCCGCCGGAGATCGAGATTGCGAAAAAACTGAACGTTGGACGGTCGAAAGTCCGCGAGGCGCTTATCGCATGGCAAAATATGGGCATTGTGACGCGCAACAAGAAAGCTGGAACGCGTCTTGCCGCAGAGGTCTCGTCCAATGATCTCCACATGCCTTTGACGCTGAAACTGGAGGCCGAGAGCCTGTTGCGGACCCACGCCGTGCGCCGCCCCCTTGAAATTGAAGTTGTCAGGGTCGCGTGCCGGAACGTGACCGCACAACAGGGCCGTATCATTCTGGCGCGCGCAGCAGAGCTTATGGCGTCCTATGAGGCCGGCGAAGACTGGCGCAGGGCGGACCACCGTTTTCACATCGCAATTTATGAGGCGTCCGGAAACCCGCTGTTCGAGCAATTGATCCGGCAAATTCAGGAAGGGTTCAATGCCATCTACGAAGCGCCCTTTGGGCGGGCGCATCTGGGGCAGGCGACGATCCCGTTACACCTGCCGCTTGCCAAGGCAATCGTTGCTGGCGAGGTCAAAATCGCAATCGCGTATATGGAGCAAATTATGGACATGGTCGAAACCGAGGTGCGCGAAGTAATGAAAGAGCAATCATGACTGAAGACCAACAGATTTCCACATTAATGGCCGCTGTTTTCTCCGATGCAAACGGGGCGATCACGCCGCCAATCGTACAAACATCGCTCTTCTCGTTTGACAGCTACAAAGATTTCGAAGATCGCATGGCCGGGCGCTCCAACCGGGCCATCTACACACGGATTCAAAACCCGACCGTCGCCGCATTTGAGGGGCTCATGGCAAAGGCGGAGCACGGCGAAGCCGCCGTGGGATTTGCATCAGGAATTGCCGCGATTTCATCAACCCTGCTCGCATTCCTCAAACCGGGCGATCGCATTGCCTGTATCGAACATGTGTATCCCGATAGCTACCGGTTGATGGAACGTCTTTTGCGGCCTTTCGGCGTCGAGATCAGCTACCACTCGGCTGCAGAATTCGAGACCAATGAGGACCTTTTGGCGGGCGTGACAATTGCCTTTCTGGAAAGCCCGAGTTCGGTCGTTTTTACCCCGCTAAACCTGATCAAGGTTGCGCAATTTGCCAAACGGCACGGCACGCTCACGATGATCGACAACTCCTGGGCAAGCCCCGTCTTTCAGCGTCCGCTAACGCTCGGCATCGATATCGTGATCCACTCGGCCTCGAAATATATTTCGGGCCATTCGGATACGGTTGCGGGCGTCGTGGTCTCCTCCCAGGCCCATATCGCCCGCATCCGTGATCTGACCCTGTCGCTTTTGGGGGCAAAACTTGCACCGTTTGAAGCCTTCCTTCTGACCCGTGGTCTGCGCACGCTAAGTGCCCGCATGATGCAACATCAGGCAACCGCCAACCTGTTTGTCGACCGCTTGGCCACACTGGCGCAGGTCACAAAAATCAACAGCCCGGGCGCAAACGACGTGCCTGGCCTGACGGGGCGCAGCGGGCTTATGTCCATCGAGTTTGACGACAGTGTCGACATCCCGAAATTCTGCGATGCAGTTCAACATTTCCGACTGGGCGTGAGCTGGGGCGGTTTTGAAAGTCTGATCCTACCCGCTCGCGTCGGGCTCGCTCAGGCCGGTGAGAAAAACTCGATGCAAGCATTTGGCGTCTCGCCCAATCTGGTTCGTTTGAGCCTCGGGTTGGAAGATGCAGAAGACCTTTGGGCGGATTTCATGTCCGCCTTGAGCCAAAGCGCGACCTGAAAAGGGAAAAGACGCTTCAGTTTAATTTCAACGGAGGAAGACGAAAATGAAGAAACTTTTAACAGGCTTGAGTGCCGCGGCCATGATGATGGCAAGCGCGTCTTATGCCGATACAACGCTTAAGCTGGTCGAAGTGATCACCAGCCCCGAGCGCACGGTCGTTTTGCAAGGTCTTGTGGATCAATACGAGGCCGATAACCCCGGCGTGACCGTCGAGATTGTAAGCCTACCTTGGGGTCAGGCGTTTGAAAAACTGGCGACGATGGTTGCCGGTGGCGATGTGCCGGACGTGGTGGAAATGCCCGACACATGGCAGGCGCTTTATGCGGGGTCCGGTCAACTGGCGAGCCTCACGGATCACGTTGCACAGTGGGAGCATGGCGATACGCTGACCGACAAAACGATCGCAATGGGCAGTCAGGCCGGCGACCTTTATATGATCCCGTACGGGTTCTATTTGCGCGCGATGTTCTACAATAAAAAGCTCCTCGCGCAAGCCGGTATCGACACCCCGCCTGCGACAATGGAAGAGTTCAAGGCGGCTGCGGCAGCTGTGTCCAAACTTGACGGGAAATCGGGGTATTGCCTGCGCGGTGGCCCGGGCGGCACAAACGGATGGATCATGTTCGGTGCGGCGATGAACGGCACCAACGCGTTCTTCACCGAAGACGGGGTCAGCCGCATGAACGAGCCGGGGTCTGTTGAGGGCATTCAGTTCATGATCGACCTCTATCAGGACGGCAGTGCGCCGCGCGACAGTGTCAACTGGGGCTTTAACGAAATTGTTGCCGGTTTCTACTCGGGCAACTGCGCATTCCTCGATCAGGATCCGGACGCGCTGATTGCGATTGCCGAACGCATGCCCGCCGAAGACTTTGCGGTCATCCCGATGCCTGTTGGCCCGTCGGGCAAGGCGTTCCCAACGATCGGGTTCTCCGGATGGTCCATATTCAAATCAACCGAGCATGAAGCCGAATCTTTCGACCTGATTGCTGCATTGTCGTCACCTGAATCGAACTCCATCTGGGCACAACGCGTTGGTGTCATTCCCATTCATGAGGGCGCAGACCGGGATCCCTTCTTCCAGACCGAGCAGTTCAAAGGTTGGTTCGATACGTTGAATGGCGCGCAATATGTTCCGACAACAATGCCGACATATCTTGAGCAGTGGGGGTATTTTGCCAGCACGACCTTGCTTGAAACAAGTCAGGAAGCCTTGCTCGGACAGCGCTCCGCACAAGATATCGCCGACGAATGGGCTGAATTTCTGACCGGCGAATACGCAAAATGGCAGGCAAAACAGTGATCGCCCGCACTCCCAAAACCGTTATGCCCGGGGCAACCCGGGCACGACGCTCGCTCTATTGGCAGTATTTGGTCGAGCCTTACCTCTATCTGTCACCGGCCATTTTCCTGATCGGCACGGTCCTGATGATCCCGCTGATTATCGGCATTTCGTATTCATTTCAGTCCATTGAGCTACTCAAGCCGTTCGACACCGGTTGGGTTGGTTTCGAAAACTATCAAGACCTCTGGTCTGATCGTAAATTCTGGCTCGCTCTCGAAAACACGTTTTGGTGGACCTTCTGGTCAATCAGCTTCCAGTTTCTACTGGGTTTGGGACTTGCAATGCTCCTGACCACACGTTTTTACGGCAAGAAACTGTTTCAGGCACTGGTTTTTCTGCCCTGGGCTGTCCCGACATTCTTGTCCGCACTGACGTGGGCGTGGCTTTTCAATCCCGTGATCGGACCGCTCCCGCATTGGATGGCAAGCCTCGGGATATTGTCAGAACCCTACAACATCATGGGCGACCCCGACCTTGCGATGTGGGGGCCGATTGTTGCCAATATCTGGTTTGGCGTCCCGTTCTTTGCCATCACGCTATTGGCCGCATTACAGTCCATTCCGAGCGATATGTACGAAGCGGCTGAAATCGACGGCGCGTCCGCATGGCAGGTTTTCACCAAAATCACACTGCCATTTCTCGCCCCGATGATTGCCATTACCGTGATGCTACGCACGATCTGGATCGCGAACTTTGCGGACCTCATTTATGTGATGACAGGTGGCGGACCTGCGAATTCAACCCAGATCGTCAGCTCTTACATATTCACCACGGCCTTTCGCAAACTGGATTTTGGCTATGCGTCGGCGATTGCTGTCGCCTTGTTGGGTATCTTGTTGATTTACGCCGTTGTTTTGCTGTGGATCCGCAAAAAGCTGGTCAAGATTTAGGGTATCATTATGACACGAACACGCGCCCACCCGTACAGGACCGTTGGAAAATACGCGGCCTTGCTTGGCTATCTGACCTTTGCATTGTTCCCGCTGTATTGGTTGCTGAAAATTGCAATCACGCCGGATCAATTGATTTTTTCCGAAGGCACCAACCTATGGCCATCTGCGTTGACGCTCGACAATTTCCGCACAGTCCTGTTCCACACGGACTTTCTGTCTTACTTCGGAAACTCTCTTTATGTTTCTTTGGGAACTGCAGCGGTGACAACCTTGATCGCTGCGGGGGCAGGGTATGCATTCTCGCGGTTTGCATTTCGTGGCAAGAAAATCATCGTGGCAATCATGCTGATCACCCAGATGTTTCCGCTGCTGATGATTATCGCACCGATTTACAAAATCGTCTCGTCGATGGGGATGCTCAATTCGTTGACGTCACTGATCGTCGTCTACACCGCGTTCAATATCCCCTTTGCCACGTTCCTGATGCAGTCATTTTTTGACGGTATCCCCAAGGATCTGGAAGAGGCGGCAATGATGGACGGCTGCTCGCGGTTTCAGGCGCTGCGCAAGGTGATCTTCCCGCTTACCTTGCCCGGGCTCGGGGCCACGCTCGGGTTTGTGTTCACGGCAGCGTGGTCGGAATTGCTCTTTGCGCTCATGCTTATTTCCAAAAACGAGGCCATGACATTCCCGGTGGGCCTGTTGACCTTTGTGTCAAAGTTTTCGGTCGACTGGGGGCAAATGATGGCGGCAGGTGTGTTGGCGCTCATTCCGAGCTGTCTCTTTTTCATCTTCATTCAACGTTATCTGGTGCAAGGGCTGACGTCCGGCGCAGTTAAAGGATAGGGGGCCAAAATGGCTGGTATCGAACTCAAAGACGTTGTGAAGCGCTATGGCTCTGTCGAGGTGCTGCGCGATATCAACCTCGACATTAAAGACGGTGAATTCATCGTGCTTGTCGGGCCGTCCGGATGCGGCAAATCAACACTGTTGCGGATGATTGCAGGGTTGGAACCCATTTCCCAAGGCGACTTCTTGATCGGCGGGGAGCGCATGAACGATGTGCGGCCGCGTGACCGTGATATCGCGATGGTTTTTCAATCCTACGCCCTTTATCCGCACATGGATGTGGCACGAAACATGGGATTTTCGATGGAAATCCGCAAGGCGCCGCCCCGTGAACGGATGTCCCTTGTCAAACAGGCTGCCGACACACTTGGCCTGACCGCACTGACCGAACGCCTGCCAAAGGCACTGTCGGGCGGACAACGCCAACGTGTTGCAATGGGCCGTGCGATTATCCGCGATCCGCAGGCCTTTCTGTTTGACGAACCCCTGTCCAATCTGGATGCGTCGTTGCGTGTCGAGATGCGCCTCGAAATTGCGCGGCTTCACCAAAAACTGGGTGCGACGATGATCTATGTCACCCACGATCAGGTCGAGGCCTTGACGCTTGCCGACCGGATTGTTGTGCTCAACGGTGGTGACATCCAACAGATTGGCAGCCCGCTCGAATTATACGAAAGGCCCGCCAACAAATTTGTGGCCCAGTTTATCGGATCGCCAACCATGAACGTCGTGCCGGTTACGGGGGGCGTCAATGCGGTCACGACCGCTGATGGCGTCACTATCGCGCTGCCGCATGTTGGTGACACGGAACGTGCCGTAGAGATGGGCATTCGCCCCGAGCATATCGATGTCGTGGATATAAATGCCGGCCATTTAACCGGCACTGCGGATGTGGTCGAACATCTGGGATCCGATACCAATATCTACGTCAAAGTTGACGGTCTTGGCCCGCTTCTGGTGCGCAAACACGGCAACATTCCCGCGAAAGCCGGCGATCGGTTGGGGTTGCGTATTCAGGCCGAGAATGCCCATGTCTTTTCATCCGACGGCGTCGCATTGCGCCAAACCACGACAATCGGGGTCTGATATGACACGCAACTGTGAAATCCGCCGCGCCCTTGAGGCAAAGACCCTTTGGTTGTCCTCGTGGATGATCCACAATGCGAATAACATCCGCGAGAAGGGGCGTATCAAAGTGGGCGGTCATCAGGCATCGTCTGCCTCGATGAATGCAATTCTGAACGCGCTCTATTTTGATGTGCTGCGACCGGAAGACCGCGTGGCCGTCAAACCGCACGCTAGTCCTGTGTTCCATGCCATCCAATACCTGTTGGGCAACCAGTCGCTTCAGCAACTGCAGGATTTCCGCGGATTTGGCGGGGCGCAGCCCTACCCGTCGCGCACAAAGGATCACGATGACGTAGATTTCTCGACGGGGTCGGTTGGCATGGGCGTGGCGATGACCGCCTTTGCAAGCATGACACAAGATTACCTTTCCGCTCATGGTTGGTTGGAACCCCCCAAGGGGCGGATGATCGCCCTTGTCGGGGACGCGGAACTGGACGAAGGCAATATCTACGAGGCGCTTCTTGAGGGGGCCAAGCATGATTTGCGCAATTGTTGGTGGGTGATCGACTATAACCGCCAGTCACTTGACGGGGTTGTGACCCAAGGTCTGAACGCACGGTTCCGCGACATTTTCGTGGCCTGTGGTTGGGATGTCGTTGAACTTAAATATGGCTCGCTGATGCAGGCCGCGTTTGAAAAACCGGGCGGTGTGCAATTGCGCGCCTGGATCGATGGCTGTGACAACGGGCTGTATTCCGCACTGACGTTCAAGGGCGGAGCCGCATGGCGCGCCAGACTGGAAGCAGATTTTGCAGGCGACAACGAGGCATTGGCGCTTGTTGCCGACCATGACGATGCTTCACTTGCCCAACTGATGAGTAATCTGGCGGGGCATGACGCGGCTTTGATGGCGCAAACCATGAATGCTATCCGTCACGACCGCCCTGTGTGTTTCATTTGCTATACGGTTAAGGGGCACGGGCTGCCGCTTGCAGGTCACAAGGACAACCATGCCGGTATTATGACTGCCCCCCAAATCGAAGGGCTGCGTAGGGACATGGGCATTCGGGACGGCGAGGAATGGGCGCCCTTTGCGGGCATCACGATCCCCGACTCCGAGATGCGCGATTTTCTTGACGCCAACCGGTTTAATGCGCGTGGTCGGCGGCGGTTGAATGCACCGACTGTTTCCGTGTCCGAACCGTTCACGCCGCGCATTAAACCCAATGCGTCGACACAAGAGGCCTTCGGACAGATATTGGCGGCGATTGCGGCAGAGGCTCCGGAGTTGGCGGAACGGATTGTGACAACATCACCTGATGTGTCGGTTTCCACAAACCTTGGCCCGTGGATCAACAAAACGGGTCTGTTCGCGAAAACGGACCAACCCGATGTGTTTCGGGACGAGGCAATCCCCTCGACCCAAAAATGGCAGCGCCACACAGCGGGGCGGCATGTCGAATTGGGCATCGCCGAGAATAATCTGTTCACATTTCTGGGCGCGCTTGGCCTGTCACATTCTCTTTTCGGACAACGCCTTTTGCCGGTTGGAACGGTCTATGACCCGTTCATATGTCGGGGCCTCGATGCCTTGAACTACGCGTGTTATCAAGACGCGCGGTTCATGCTCGCGGCCACGCCATCCGGTGTTACGCTGAGCCATGAGGGCGGTGCGCACCAGTCCATATCGACGCCGCTCATCGGTATGGCACAAGACGGGTTGGCCACATTCGAACCCGCCTTTGCGGATGAACTGGATGTGATCATGCGTTGGGGGTTTGGCTATATGCAGCGTGACGGCGCATCGCAGCAGACCGAAAAAAACTGGTTGCGCGATGAAAAAGGCGGATCGCTCTATTTGCGATTGTCGACGTTGCCGCACGACCAACCCGAACGCCAAATGACGGAGCCCTTGGCGAAAGATATCATTGCGGGCGGGTATTGGCTTCGTCCCCCCACCGCCGCCACAAGCGTCATCATCGCCTATACGGGTGTCGTCGCCCCCGAAGCCATTTCGGCGGCGGGACTATTGGCCGAGGATATGCGTGACATTGCCGTTCTTGCGGTCACGTCATCGGACCGACTTAATGCGGGGTGGCAAGCGGCAGAGCGCGCACGGCAACGGGGCGATACGACGGCGCAGTCACATGTCGAGGCTCTGCTCGCGCTGACGTCACGCGACGCAGGTCTGGTTACAATTACCGATGGTCATCCCGCAGGGCTAAGTTGGTTGGGCGGCGTCACGGGACACCGCACAAAATCGCTCGGCGTCGAGCACTTCGGTCAGGCGGGGACGGTCGAAGACATTTACCACCTGCACGGATTGGACGCGAATGCGATCATGCATGCCGCGCGTGCGTTACTTCCCGGGCGTGGCGCCCGCTATCTCTCGCCGCTTGCCGAATAAGTGTGACAGGACATAAAATGACGACACGATCCTATCCCGGTCCGCTGAACTATTCAGGCTTTTGGCTCGATCATGCACAGCATCGCACCTGGCTTGCACAGCAGGCGGATAAGCAATTTGAATGTTTCGCACATAGCCTGCACGCCGGTGCCGGATTCAAAACGCTTGACCATCTAGGCATCCCGCGCGTCAGCAATACGCAGGAATTACATACAACAACGCGGTTGGTTCATTCGTATGCACTTGCCAAAATCATGGGATACCCTGACGCGGACCGGATGATTGAACAGGGCATGGCCTATTTGTCGGACCATCACCACGACCCGGTTTTTGGCGGCTATATTTGGGCGCTTGACGCGGGTGACATCGTCGACGACCGCAAGCTTGCTTATGGGCATGTGTTTGTTCTTTTGGCTGCGGCAAGCGCAAAGCAGGCCGGCCATCCCGACGCCGATGCCCTGCTCGACACTATAAGCAGGGTTCTGGACCGGCAGTTCTGGGAAGAGGACAGGGGGCTGTTTTGTGACGAGCGCAATCGCGACTGGACGCCGTTTTCGACATATCGGGGCATGAACGCAAACATGCACGCAACTGAAGCTCTTATGGCGGCTTATGAAGCAACAGGAGACGATGTATACCTGGATCGTGCGGGCCGTATCTTTGAGTTTTTCATAGACAAAATCGCGCCGCAGAACGATTGGCGTTTGCCCGAACACTATACTGAAAACTGGGACATTGATCGGGAATATGCGGGGGATCCGATGTTCCGCCCCTCGGGCACGACACCCGGGCATTCATTTGAACTGGGCCGGTTGTTGTTACAGTATTGGGATTTAAAAGGCCGTCCGCCAACCGATGCGCCACGCAAGGCACGGCGCCTGATCGAGCGCGCTTTGCACGATGCGTGGCTGCCGGATGGCGGTTTGGCATACACGCTTAAATCTGGCGGTGAGGTTGACGTCTGCGCACGCTTTTGGTGGCCTGTAACCGAAGCCATTGGCGCAATCGCGGCCCTTATTAAACTCGAACGCCGTGAAGAGGATGAAATCTGGTATCGCAAATTATGGGTCTTTGCGCATGACAACTTTATCGACCACACCCACGGCGGATGGTTTCCCGAAATTGACAGCGCAGGAACCGTGACAAGTACTATTTTTGCGGGCAAACCAGATATATACCACGCGCTACAGGCGTGCCTGTTTCCGTTGGCACAGGGCCTGTCGCGGCACGTGGACGCGTTGAAACATTTGCGCCCCCCCTCAAACAGACAGTGAAAACGATCTTGCCTCATATCGGCCCGCTCACGGGGGGGGCGAGGTGCGCGGGCGCAAACCTTAGCCGTCTTTTTCCAACAATCCCAAACCGCGCAGGTAAATGCCTATGCCGGTTTCCAACAGATCCTCGGGGGGAAAGGGGCTTTTGGTGCCGGGGCTGTTGCGGGCAAAGAGTTCGACCACGCCGTGGCTCATCGCCCAGATATGGGCGGCAAACATCTGTGGCGGCGGACGGTTTTCGGCGGGGATGTGTTTTGACAGCTCTTCGGCGGCACGTTCCAGAACCCCGTTGGCGCGGGTCGCGACCTGATACAATTCGGGGGTGCGCTGGATCGAAATCGAGCTTTCGAACATGGCCACATAATGCCCGGGGTATTTGCGGGCAAAGGCCAGATAGGCGCGTCCCACGGCCTCGAAACTGGCCAAAGCCGAGGGCTGTCCGGTGGAGTAGGCGTAGTCCAACAGGTCGCCGAACACCGCGTAGCCCTGTTGTGCGATCTCCGCGATGAGGTCCTCGCGGCCCTCAAAATGGCGATAAACAGCGGCGGGGGTAACGCCCGCCGTTTTGGCCGCCTCCGATAGGGTAAACCCCGTCGGACCCTTGGCCTCGATCAGGTCAAGGGCGGCATCAACGAGCGCCTGACGGAGATTTCCGTGGTGATAACCGCGTTTTTTGACCATATCCGCGCTTATTCCGCCTCTGGACCCGTGAGGATCATTTCGGGGCCGCCACAGACCGCTGTGTCGATCTCGCCGAGTTGCATGGCGTCTTTGCCGGCGTAGTCAATCTGCGACAGGACGGCGCGAATGGCGTTGAGGCGGGCGCGGTATTTGTCATCCGCACGCACAACGGTCCACGGCGCGGTTTCGGTGTGGCTTTGGTGTAATGTCTGCGTGATGGCGTCCGAATAGGTGTCCCAAAGGGGCAGACCCTTGACGTCGATACCCGACAGTTTCCACTGTTTGAGCGGATCGCCCTCGCGGGCGAGAAACCGGCGCAGTTGCTCGGCGCGGCCAACATTGAGCCAGATCTTGAACAGCTGAATGCCCTCGCTGACCAACATGTCCTCGAACTCGGGCAGTTGGTGGAAAAACCGTGCGCGTTGAGCGTCGGTGCAAAAGCCGAAGACCTGTTCGACGACGCCGCGGTTATACCATGACCGGTCGAATAAAACCACTTCACCTTCGGTGGGTAAGTGCTTGGCGTAGCGTTGAAAATACCATTCTCCCGCCTCGCGCTCGGTCGGTTTGGACAGGGCCACGACACGGGCTGCGCGGGGGCTGAGGTTCTCGCGAAAGCGCTTGATCGTGCCGCCTTTGCCCGCCGCATCCCGGCCCTCGAACACCACGACGATGCGTTTGCCCGTGGCCTTTACATCGCCGAGCATCTTGACCAATTCGCGTTGAAGCGCATCCATCTGGTCTTCGTAGTCGTCTTTGTCCATCCACTGCGCATAGGGGTAGGTGGGCGACAGGATGTCTTTTTTCTTACCGTTCTCAATCGCTGTGCGAATGTGATCGGGGGCTGCGTGGTCAAAGAATTTGGAAATCGCGCCATCAAAGGGAAGGTCGGACATCGGGCTATCGCTCATCGGTGGGGCCTTTTGATCTGGGGCGCGGCGTTGCAGTGTTTGGTCGATAAACAATATGGGGGTTTTCCCCCGCCAAAGCAATGAAATCACATTAATTTGGCGCGTTTCGCCGCCCGCATCACCGCTTGGGCCACTGCGCCTGTTGCAACGTGGTGCGGCATGTGGCCGATGCCCGCGAGAGGCGTGAGGTGGTTGGTCGGGGCTTCGGCCTCAAGGGGCTGTGCATGGATCGCCATCGGCACGGTTTTGTCCGCGGTGCCATGCAGGCTTTCGATTGGCATCGGCAGCGCGGGGTAGGCCTCGACCATGCTGTCGAGTTGGGATTTGAGCGCCACGCGTTGACGGGCGTTGAGCATATGTGTGGCGGGACGCAGCGACATTTCGGGTTGGAAATAGGCGCCATAGCCCTTGGGCGCGTGCTGTGGGGCAAACACGTCGTCGATTTCGGAGGCGACATAGGACGGGGGAACCCATGCGGCGATCAGCCACGCGGTCACACCGCCGATCACGGGCGTGGACAACACGCGGTAAAGCCATGCGGGACGGCCCTTCCACGGGTGCGAGGGCGCCGAAACAAGCACGAGGGCGGCAAGGCTGTCGGGCGCGTCCACCCCCCACGCAAGGGCGACGGCTCCGCCGTAGGATTGGCCCAACATGATGGGGGGGCGCGGGTCGATTTGGGCAATGGCGGCGCGGATGGCGGTGGCCTGCGCGGTCAGGCCCCGGCGCGAAATGGGGGCGGAGTGGCCAAAACCCGGACGGTCGACGACATAGACGCGGAAATCCTGCGCCAGTTTTGGCGCGAGGGCAAAGGTCATATCGTAGGTTGATCCGGATGCGCCGTGGATCAACACCACCGGCGGGGCGCCCTCGGGGCCGTAGCTTTCCACATGCAGACCGTTGACCATGCGGCCGCGGGCATCGGCGATCCGTTCGACATTATGGCCGCGCCATGTGGCGGAAATGACCGTGGCCACAGCAAGAATGATGACGAATAACAGCAGCTTACGCCCCAATTTCACTGAGCCGGAATGGTGTGGTTTGATAAATCTCGTTGATCCAGTTGCCGTACAAAAGATGCGCGTGGGACCGCCAACGGTTCACGGGGCGCTCTTGCGGGTTGTCATTGGGGTAGTAGTGCTGCGGGATCTGGATCGGCTGTCCTGCCGCCTTGTCGCGCATCAATTCCTCGTGCAGCGTGCCGGTGTCATACTCGAAGTGGTTGAAAATATAGAGCGCACGGTGGCTTGGGTCCTCGACCAGACAGGGGCCGGTTTCATCCGAGCCCAACAGCGGGATGAGGGCCGGCACGGCGTCAATCTCGGACTGTTTCATCTCGGTCCAACGGCTCACGGGAATGTAGCATTCATCCGAGAACCCGCGCAGATAGGGGGAGGCAGGGGCCAGATTGTTCTGGCGGAACAGGCCAAAGGTTTTGGCCTCCAACAGGTGCTTTTGCACGCCGTGGAAATAGTTGATCATCGCCATGCCGCCCCAACACACGCCAAAGGTGGAATGGACATGGGTCTGGGTCCACTCGAACACCTCTTCGAGTTCGTCCCAATAGGTGACGTCAGCGAAATCCATGTGTTCGATCGGCGCGCCGGTGATGATCAGCCCGTCGAATTTTTCACCGCTTGCTTTGATCTCGTCAAAGGGGCGGTAGAACTGTTCCATGTGTTCGGCGGCGGTGTTGCGGGTCTGGTGTTCGCTCATACGGATGAGGTGAAAATCGATCTGCAACGGTGTCGCGCCAATGAGGCGGGCGAACTGGTTTTCCGTCTGGATTTTCTTGGGCATCAGATTGAGCAGGGCGATGCGGATGGGGCGGATTTCCTGAGACGCCGCGCGGCCTTCGCCCATGACCATAACGCCCTCAGCGGAGAGAACATCAAAGGCGGGGAGCGTTTCGGGCAACGTAATGGGCATGGGTCAGGACTTTCGGTGGGTGAGGGGTCAGTTAGGGCGCGGGGGCGCGGGTATCAAGGGCGGCGCCGATGAGATCGCAAAAGGCGTCGGGGGTAGGGGCATTGGCGACATCCTCGGCGCGGATGGTCACGCCCCAGTTGTCCGCCATCGCTTTGTAGCGGGGTTGGCGGTGGGCGAGGGCGCGGGCATAGGTGTAGCGGATAAAATCGTCGGGGTTCACATCCGTTTCGGCCACGCCGCGCTCTGACAGGTATTCGTCCCAGATCGCGGCGAGAAATTCGGGCTGGTAGGCCATCGGTTTGGGCGCCCGGTCAAAACGGCGCACCAATTGCGCGGTATGGGCATCCGAGCCTTTGATCCAGACCAAAAGCGCGTCGCGCGACAGCGCGGTGAGGATCGGGTCGGCTTTGTCCCCGGGATCGACCCATTCACAGATTGATCCGCCCGTGTCGCCCACGAAATGCGGGTAGGCGTAGAGGTCCGCCGCGCGGGAAATAAAATGGGCGGTGTCCAGAAGCGCGGCCTCTTCGGCGGCGCGGAATTGGGATTGGCGGCGTTTGAACTCGGCAATCGGAATGCCGCCCTGCGCCGGATTTCCGGGTTTGCCAAGGTAATGCGAGACCGGCGCGAGGTTGTTAAAGCTCACGTTCGATTTGATAAAGATGCTGTCAGAGAGCAGTTGAGCGCGCAAAAAATCCGACTTCATCGCCTCGGCTTTGAGGTTGTCGTCGATCGCCTCGCCGAGATACCGCGTGGCGATACGGTAATCGACCGAGTAGTGGTACCATTGTTTTGTGTCGCGCAACATGTTGGAAACATGTGTTTTTCCAAGACCCGACATGCCAAACAGGATCACCCGTTTCGCTGTGCAGTCGCGCCACTCATCGCCGCTCTTATACGTCATTGCTCGCCTCATTTGCCTTGCGCTCTTGGGTGCCACGATGGCGGGCAAAAGCCAAGAGGGTTTAGGCGGTTTTGCGGCGTCCCAAGTGGCGCATGCGGCGCAAAAGCCGTCCGTCGATCACCAAAAGGCCAAGGGCCAGAAACCCGAAGCCGATATAGGTGGTATGGGCGAGCGTTTCGCCCAGAACCACGGCCCCCAGGATCACCGAGACAGGCACAATCCCGAGTGTGACGAGCGTGGCATTGCCCGAGCCGGCCGATTTGATGACGCGAAACAGGAGCAAATAGGCCAGACCGGTCGAGATCAGTGACACATAGGCCCATGCGCCGAGCGTGGTGTGGGAAAACGTGGCGAACTGGGGCCAACCGTGATTGATAAGCGCGGTCGGCACCATGAAAACGGCGGCCCCCGTGATCATCCCTGCGGCGGACACTTCGAGCGGCATCTCGGTGAGGTGCATCCGTGCCAATGCGGCCCCGAAGGCATAGCACAGCGAGGCGGCGATCAGCGCCATCTGACCCGCCGAGGTCAGGTCAAAGGCGCGGATGGCGTCGAGCCCGATGATGGTCGCCACTCCGAAAAAGCCAAGGATCACCCCCGCCAGTTTGCGCGCCCCGAGGCGCTCGTCGGCAAACAGGAGCGCGGCCACAAGCGGGCCGAAAATGGCGGTGGTGGCGTTGAGAATGCCCGCGAGGCTTGAGGTGATATATTGTTGCCCCCACGAGATGAAGGAGAAGGGCGCGGCGACATTAATGCCGCCAATGATGAGAAAGGCGAACCAGATTTTGGGTGATCGGGGCAATTCCAGACGGGCCAGAAAGACATAGGTCCAAAGGGCGATGGCGCCGCCGGAGACGCGAAGCGCCACAAGTGTTTCGAACGGCATGTCGCGCAGCATCAATTCGATGGCCAGAAACGATCCGCCCCAAAACAGACCCATCAGGCCAAGCCCGATCCATGCGGCGGTGGTGATGGTCTTTTGCGGAGCCATGGGCGCGTCCTTCGCGAAATTTGATCAGATGGTCATATAGACGCGCAATGCCGCCGCACACAAACCGGAAATTGTGCAAAGGGGGATCACAGGTTTTGATATGAAAAAGCCCCGCACATTGGCGGGGCTTTCAATCATGTTAAACGATGTCGCGTTTAGAAGGTGTGCGAGATCTTGAAGCCGATACCGATGGCTTTGTTGTCGGAGAAGTCACCGCCAATTGTGGAGGTTGTCGCATCACCGACCCACACGTAGCGCAGGCCGCCGGAGATCGCGGTTTCTTCGGTCACTTGGTACTTCATGCCGAGGCCAATGGATGTGTAACCATCGGTTGGGCCGAGGTTGCCCACCGGAGTGCCAATGGTTCTCTCATAGCCAATCGTTGCGGAGCCGGACAGTTTTTCGGAAAAACGGCGGCCGATGCCAATCGAATATGAATAAGTGTCGTTTTCATAGTCCACCAGTGACCCACCGGATGTCGCCAACGCGAAGCCATTTGGCGAAATGTCTGTGGCTGACCATTCAGCCCAACGCACGGACGCCATCAAAAGTGTGTCGGCGGCGATGCCTGTTTGGAAATCGAGGTTAACAGTTTGCGGCATGGTCACAACCATATTGCCAGACGCAGAGCCGTTTTCGGTTGTGTCGAACGTGATGTCCGTCTCCGAATGATAGGTCAGCGCCGCACGCAATGCGATGTCGGGGATCTCGTAGGAGGCACCTATCAGATAGCTGGCGTCGGTCTCGGTAGAGGTCGACATCGTGTAGGAGTAAAACGGGATGGCGACTTCACCGCTTGATTGCAGGATACGCACACCACCGTGAACCGCGAATCTGTCGCTCAATTTATAGCGCAAAATACCTGTGACTGCGTTGGTATCTACGGTCGCCGTCGAGCCTACGAACGGATATGAGCCGCTCGCCGCACCATAGTCGACGTCTGCGCCGTATGGTTGATCAAAAATGACGGCCATAGACAGCTTGTCATTCAGATCGCGCTTATATGCGGCCCCAAGCTGCAAATAGCTTTTTGCCATATCATTCGAGGGCACGGTTCCTGCGCCGATTGTCCCCGACACGGTCGGGCTGACACTGCCGAAGCTCAGCTCGACATAGGATCCGTCTTCAAAAATGGGAGCAATGGATTGGCCCGAACGGTCCATTCCGCCTGCGTATGCGCCGGTGGCGCCAACCGCGAGAGCCGCGGCCAGTGTGAGGTGTGTTTTCATGATCTCCATCCCTTATCGAGCACTGGGCTCTGAGAAATTTTTTGTTGTCGCCTGACGTGTCTCCTCACGTCTGGTCTAATTAAAGCCTAAGCGAGGAGTTGCCGATCACGCAATTCTGACGCGGCGTCATATTTTGCGGGCGTGCTCTATGCGCAACGCATCCGTGTTGTCCGTGCAACGGTCGGGCGTGGGTCTAGGCGGTTTTTAGCGCACGGGATTTGCGGGATTCCGACAGGATATTGATGTAGTTGGCGGTGAAAATGATTGCGGCCCCCACATAGGTGGCCCATGTCGTCTGTTCGCCGTACAACAGGTAGGCAATCAGCGCGATCAGCGGCAGGCGCAAGAAATCAATCGGTGTGACGACCGAGGCCGGAGCCAACGACAGTGCGGTGGTCAGACAGAAATGCGCCCCCAATCCCGCAAGCGAGAACAGGGCAAGCAGCGGCAATTGCGCGGGCGTGAACAGAGCCATCTGGCCGTCGACCATCGCACAGCCCACGCCGAGCCCGAGTTGCATCAGGGACAGCCAGAACAGGATGTTGGTCACGGTGCCATCGGGTGTGCGTGTCAGGCGTTTGGTAAACAGCGCCGATCCGGCAAAGCCAAAGGCACAGGCCATTGCGGCCAGAAGGCCAATGGACAGCCCGCCCGCACCAAAGGGTTGTGCCACGATCAGGATGCCGGCAAACCCGAGCAGGGCCGTAGCGCCACGCAGCGGGGTCAGGCGTTCGCCCAGAAACAGGCTCGCGCCAAGCGCCACAAGGATCGGATAGGCGAACTCAAGTGCGAACAGCTGCGCGAGCGGGATCAGGGTCAGCGCGAACAGCCACAGGTTCTGGCCGGTGAAATGCGCGATATTGCGCCCCAGATGCAAGGGGAGCGCACGGGCGCGGATTTGCCCGCGTGTGCCTGCCATTGTTGACACGACCAGCACAATAAACACACCGATGAGGGAGCGATATGCCATGATTTCAAAGGTATCGAGGTCAAGTGTCAGCCGCCGCCCGACCACGGCCATGGATGAAAATCCGAACACCGCGCCCGACATCCACAGTGCCGCCTTGAGCGGGTGGGTGGTCGGGGCGCTCATGCGGTGGCCTTTTTGAAATTGCGCGTCATGTCACGGGTGATGCGTCCCCAATCGGAGCCTTGGGTGCGGTCCTGATGCGTGGCGAATGCCGCCTCGCTCAGGAAGACCTCGGAGACGTGAAAGTCGGTTGGCGTCAGTTCATCCTGCCACAGCTCGAACTGCAGACACCCCGCCTCGGCGCGGCTTTTGCGGATGTGGTCGGCCATAACGCTCAACACGTCGTCAACCTCGTCTGGGGTGCAGGTCAGGGTGCCTGTCAAAAGAACTTTGCTCATTGGATCAGGTAGCCGTGTGCAGTGGCGTCGGGCAAGCAAAAAGCAAAAGGCGCCCCCCATAGCCATGAGAAGCGCCTTTGCATTTTTGATCAGATCGCCTGTTCAGCAACGCTGTGCGGCTCACTCCATCTCGATTGTACCCGGCGGTTTCGATGTTACGTCGTAGAACACGCGGTTCACGCCTTTGACTTCGTTGATGATGCGGGTCATCGTTTCGGACAGGAAATCGTGGCTGAACGGGTAGGTGTCGGCGGTCATGCCGTCCACCGATGTCACCGCACGCAGGGCCACGGCAAAATCATAGGTGCGCCCGTCGCCCATCACGCCCACGGTTTTCATCGGCAAAATCGCGGCAAAGGCCTGCCAGATCTCATCGTAAAGCCCGTGTTTGCGGATCTGGTCGATGTAAACGGCATCGGCCTTTTGCAAGATCGCCAGTTTTTCGCGGGTGATTTCACCGGGGCAGCGGATCGCCAGACCCGGACCGGGGAAGGGGTGGCGGCCGATAAAGGACGCGGGCAGGCCCAGTTCGTGGCCAAGTGCGCGCACCTCGTCCTTGAACAGCTCGCGCAGCGGTTCGACCAGTTTGAGACCCATCTTTTCGGGCAGACCGCCGACGTTGTGGTGCGATTTGATCGTCACGGACGGACCGCCGCTAAAGGAGACGCTCTCGATCACATCGGGATAGAGCGTGCCTTGGGCGAGGAACTGTGCGCCCTCGATCTGGTCGGCGTATTTCTGGAACACGTCGATGAACAGCTTGCCGATGGTTTTGCGTTTGACCTCGGGGTCCGACACGCCCTCAAGCGCGTCAAGGAACAGGTCTTTCTCGTCGGCGGCGATGAGTTTGAGGTTGTAGCTGTCGCGGAACATTTTCACGACTTCTTCGGCCTCGTTGAGACGGAGCAAGCCGTGGTCCACAAACACACAGGTCAGTTGGTCGCCAATCGCCTCGTGCAGCAAAATCGCCGTGACCGAACTGTCGACGCCGCCGGACAGGCCACAGATCACCTGTTTGTCACCGACTTGGGCGCGGATTTTCTCGATCATCTCTTCGCGGTAGGCGCCCATGGTCCAGTCGCCGGTGAAGCCCGCCAGTTTGACGAAGTTCTCGTAAAGCGTGGCGCCATTGGGGGTGTGATGCACCTCGGGGTGGAACTGTACGGCGTAGAAATTGCGCGCCACATCAGCGGTGATGGCAAAGGGCGCGCCCGGCGAGGTGCCGTAGACCTCGAAACCCGGTGCGATCTCGGCCACGTGGTCGCCGTGGCTCATCCAGACCTGTTCTTTGCCCGTGCCATCCATGAACCATCCGGTGAGGAAATCCGCGCGGTCGTTTTGCGGGGTCACATAGGCGCGACCGAATTCGGCCGTGGCATGTTCGCCCGCTTCAACGCGGCCGCCCAGATCGTGCATCATCACCTGTTGGCCGTAGCAAATGCCAAGGATCGGCACGCCCAGATCATAGGCCGCTTTCGGCGGACGGGGGCTGCCCTCGCGCATCACGCTATCGGGGCCGCCCGAAAAGATGATCGCCTTGGGGGCGAACTCTTTGACGAAGGCGTCCGTGGCGTTCTGATAGGGGTGGATTTCGCAATAGACGTTCAGTTCGCGCAGGCGCCGCGCAATCAGCTGCGTTACCTGGGAACCAAAGTCGATGATGAGGAGGCGGTCATGGGAAATCTGTGTCATGCCTCCGCGTTTACCCGCACGCGCGTATGTGAGGCAAGATGGATTCGCTCCCCCCGGGGCATGTGGTGCGAAAAAAGCGGGCCTTGTTTTCGTGCGGCGGCCCGTGGCGTGGTGGCCCCTGTGGCCGGTGGCGGGCGTTCCCGCCTGTGATCACGCCTGTAATCATGCCTGTGATGACGGATCGCCCGCCCGTGGTGTCGACCGGCGGGGGCGCGTGCCATCACGCAAAACCGGTTAACAAAACGCCCTGTTCCGCGGGAAAATGGCGGGACAGGGCGGGGTGCAAACCTTAAGGCTTTATGAACGTCTCAAACGGTCACAAACCTTACCGGACCGGTAAGAAGTGTTAAGGGATCAGGCCGCATTTGCGGTCGGGGCGAGCAATCTTGCCTCGCCCATCAGCGCAATCAACACCTCGACGTGGCGCACCACGCTATAGCCGGCATCATCGCTCTGACGGGTCGCCTCCAGTTCCGCTTCGCGTTCCATCAGCATCGGAACTGTGGCGCTCGGGGAGGGCAGGGTGGCGCTGTGCAACACACGCTTGAGGTCGCGGCGACGGTTGTAATCCATAACCCCGCAACGGGCGGCACGGATCAAAAGGCGCGGACGGCGCAGGTGAGCGAGAGCGTTTGCTGTGGTGGTCATGGTGATCTCCTGTGTGTGCCTCAAATCGGCAGGTGTGGGATGGAGATTACACAACCTAAGCGCGTGTTGCGTTTTGGCAGTTCGCTGCGAACGGTTATTTTTACGATCCTTTAACTATTTGGGCGAGCATGGGTTTCGTAAGGAATTGGTTAACCTTTGTGAAAGGAATACAACTTTAGGTTGACATAGACTCACGGGGTTTTTGGGTTGTAAGTGACAGTTTTAACGAACAAAAACGCCTCTGGCACGAAATTGTCGCAGCTTTGGAAACAATGCGCTGCGTTAACACTTTGGGGAACACATGCACGACCACGGGAACACTTCACTCGGGCGCCGTATAGGCAAGGTCACACTGCCGACATGGGTGCCGAAAGACGCACAACGATATCTCGCCCATACCGAGGGCGGGCATAGTATTCGCGAACTGGCGCGCAACGGGGGCTGCGCACCATCCACGGTGATGAGACAGGTCAGACGGATCGAGCAAAAACGCGACGATCCTCTGGTGGACGAGGCTTTGGACCGGCTGCGCAATACCCGCGCGGTTTCGGGCGATGCCGTTCAACCCGACATCACCTCTCCCACCTACTCATCTGCCACAAAAGAGGATGCGCACATCATGAGTAAACCTCCAAAAGACCCCATAATGCACGCCGCAAGCGCGCCCGACGACATCACATTGGAACGCGAAGGCAAACGCATTTTGCGCCGCCTGTCCGAACCCGGAGCCTGTTTGGCCGTGGCCAAGGACATGGAAAAAGCCGTTGTCGTGCGTGATTTGCCCGACGGGCGCACCACGCGCACCGCCGTTCTGGACCGGCCCGTGGCGCAGATGCTCGCCCTCAAAGGGTGGATCGAGGCGCAGGTAAAGGGCAAAATCACCCGTTACACGATCACATCGGCGGGGCGCACGGCGTTTCGCGAATTCATCGCCGCCGACGAGAGTGCGCGTGCGGGCTTTGCCGAGGCGCCCGCCGTGTTCGGCGATAGCACCGGGGCGTGGCAGGGCGAGGTGGTCGGCGGCAAGGACAAGCCAAAGAGCAAGCGCATCCGCTACAACGCGGTCGAAAGCCCTGTGATGGTCTTGGCGCGGCGTCGTGACAAGGACGGTACGGTGTTTTTGCCGCCCGAACTGGTCGCGGTGGCCGAACGTCTGCGCGAGGATTTCGAACTGGCGCAGATGGGTGACCGCGCGGCGCAAAACTGGGATGCCTTTTTGGCCGGTGGCGAGCGCGGGTTGTGCGAGGGCAATGTTCAGGGCTTCGGTGTCGATGCGGCGCAGGCCCGCGTGGCGGCGGCCTTGGACGAGCTTGGGCCGGGTTTGGGCGATGTCGCGCTGCGGTGCTGTTGCCGCCTTGAGGGCATGGAGCAGGCCGAAAAGCTGATGGGGTGGTCTGCACGCTCGGGCAAAATCGTTCTGCGCATCGCGCTTGAGCGCCTCAAACGCCACTACGACCGCGCCGGTTATTCGAATCTTATTGGGTGAGCGGCGGTTCGGCCAAAGGCCGATGAAAGGTCCGGTGGACCTTTCAAGCCGCGAACGGGCGGAGCCCCGGCCGGTTCGGTTCCGGATCGTGGGGGCCGATGAAAGGTCCGGTTGGCCGTGCTGTTGGATCACGGGCGGCGCAATGTGCGACAGGGCTTTAGGTTTGATCCATAAGTATCTGTAAATATATAAAAACCGCCCGAGGTTGTCCCTCGGGCGGTTTGCGTTTATCTGCCTGAACCGGACGGGTTAACCCGCGTCGATCCGGGTCAGGGCGGCGCGCACGCCCGCCTCGTAATCGGCATGAACACGGCCGAGGACGGCAAACCACCGCTCGCGCACGCTGTCCGAGCACGGCGCCATTGCACCCGCCATATTGGCGTGCAAACGGTCGCGTTCCGCGTCCCCGATCACCTGCGCGTAGAGCGCACGCGGCTGCACATAATCGGCGTCGGTCATCTCTTGGACGTATTTATCCGCATCGCCCGAGATTTTCAGCGGCGGTTCGGCCACGGACGGATCAGGCTTGGCGCTGGCCTCATACTGGTTCGGTTCGTAATAGGCGTCGATGTGGCCTGTGGTCGGGCCGTTAAAGTTCATCGTGCCGTCTTTATGGTAGTGGTGCATCGGCGATTTCGGCGCGTTTGCGGGCAGGGCCTCGTAATGCGTGCCAAGGCGGTACCGGTGCGCATCGGCGTAGGAGAACACCCGCGCCTGCAACATCTTGTCGGGGCTAAACCCGATGCCCGGGACTTTGTTCGATGGCGAATAGGCGGCGTTTTCAACCATTTGGAAATAGTTGTCGGGGTTTTTATTGAACTCCAACATGCCCACGGGAATGAGCGGGAACTCGGCGTGGGGCCAGACTTTGGTCAAATCGAACGGGTTGAAATCGACCTCTTCGGCCTGTGCTTCGGGCATGACCTGAATGTTCAGCTCCCACTTGGGATAGTTGCCCGCCTCGATCGCGCCGAACAGATCCTCCTGATAGCTTTCGCGGGTTTTGCCCACGAGTGTCTCGGCCTCTTCGGAGGTGTAGTTTTTGATGCCCTGTTGGTTGCGGAAATGGAATTTCACCCAAACCCGTTCACCCGCCTTGTTCCACATCGAATAGGTGTGCGACCCATAGCCGTGCATGTGCATCGGATTGACGGGAATGCCGCGGTCCGACATCAAAATTGTCACCTGATGGATACTTTCGGGGTGAGCGGCCCAGAAATCGAACATGGCTTCGGGAGAGCGCAGGTTGGTTTTCGGGTGGCGTTTCTGGGTGCGGATGAAGTCGGGGAATTTGAACCCGTCGCGGATAAAGAACACGGGGGTGTTGTTGCCCACCACGTCCCAGTTGCCCTCGCCGGTGTAGAATTTTACCGAGAACCCGCGCACATCGCGCTCGGCGTCGGCGGCACCCAACTCGCCCGCCACGGTGGACCAGCGGCTGAGGATGTCACAGGTGTTACCGACCTTCGAGAAAATATCGGCACAGGTGTATTGGCTGATGTCATGGGTGACGGTGAATGTGCCCTGTGCGCCCCATCCCTTGGCGTGGACCACGCGCTCGGGGATGCGTTCGCGGTTCTGGTGGGCGAGTTTTTCGATCAACTGGTAATCGTCGAGCATCGCCGGACCACGGGCGCCCGCGGTTTTGGTGGTGTCGTTGTGGCTGACGGGGGCGCCGGCCGATGTTGTCAAACGTTTGGACATGTGGGGTCTCCCTTTTCTACGGTGTCGGGGAGAGTATGGGGCATGTTTTCAATAATTAGAAATTGTAAGTTTTTCTACATGCTATAAGTTAGACTTATGATAACACTCAAGCAAATGATGGCCTTTGTTGCCCTTGTCGACACCGGTAGCTTTTCGGGGGCCGCCGCGCGTATTCACGTCACCCAACCCGCGTTGAGCCAACAAATCAAAGAGATGGAGCGGCTGCTCGGCGTCACGCTTGTCGAACGCCTGCCGCGCGACATTCGTCTGACGCGGGCGGGGCAGGTGGCGATCGAGCGGGTGCGGGCGATTCTGGCCATGACCAACGATCTGGCCTCCGAGGTGCGGTTGCAGCAGGGGCTGACGGGGCGTTTGACCCTTGGTGTGATTCCGACCATCGCGCCCTATCTGTTGCCGCGCGCCCTCACGCGGATCAAGGCCGCCGCCCTCGACATCGACATGCGCGTGCGCGAGGCGCAAACGGCGGACCTGCTCGACGATGTGGCGCGCGGGCGGTTGGATGCGGCGGTGATCGCGCTGCCGTATGATTTACACGGGCTTGTGGCCGAGCCGCTGTTTACGGACCGCTTTTTGCTTGCGGGGTCGCGGGCGCGGATTGCGGCCCTCAGTGCCACGGATGCGCCGCCACGCCCCACGGATGTGTCGCCCGATGCGCTGTTGCTGTTGGACGAGGGGCATTGTTTGGCCGATCAGGCTTTGGACGTGTGCGGGTTGAGCCGTGCGCGGCAACGGGTCGACCTCGGGGCGTCGTCGCTCTCGACGTTGTGCGGGCTTGTGGCGCAGGGGTTCGGGCTGACATTTGTGCCCGAGATCGCTCTGGCCACCGAGCAAGCCGCCAGTCCCGAGATGGCCGTGCTGCGTTTTCCGACCCCTGAACCCGAGCGGGTGATTGCGCTTGTGCGGCGCAGCTCCACACAGGCGACGGCGTGGTTCACCGATCTGGCGGCGCTCTTGGCCGAGGCGGGCAGTGAGCTGCTTTATGATGCACGGATGCGCGGGATGTGAGCGCAATGTGCAAATTGTGCATAGACGGCAAAAGGCCCGACAGTGTCCCGTCGGGCCTTTCACATGTTCCATAGGTGCGCCGGTTATTCGGCGGCGACGTCTTTTTTGGCGTCTGTCAGATAGGCCATGACGGTTTCGGGGGAGGAGACGCCGTAAGGGTCTTCGCCGTGGTTGTCGCACAGGCCGGGTTCCTCGAACCAGGCTTCGATGACGCCGTTGTTGACCACGGCGGCATAGCGCCACGAGCGCAGGCCGAAGCCGAGGTTGTCCTTGCGCACGAGCATCCCCATGCGGCGGGTGAACTCACCGGAGCCATCGGGAATGACCGCAACGTTTTCGAGGTTTTGCGACTGCGCCCATTTGTTCATCACAAAGCTGTCGTTGACCGACATGCAATAGATCGCGTCGATGCCTTTGGCCGCAAAATCGGCAAAGCCGTTTTCAAAACCGGGCAACTGGTAGGTGGAACAGGTCGGTGTGAACGCCCCGGGCAGGGAAAACAGCACAACGCGCTTGCCGGCAAAGTAGTCCGCAGTGGTTTTGTCTTCCCATTTGAACGGGTTGTCACCGCCGATGCTCTCGTCGCGCACGCGGGTGTGAAAAGTTACGTCTGGAAGTTTGTATCCGGCTTTCATGGGGGATCGTCCTTTATGAGAGGTCTGGAATATGAGATCGGGTGCTGTTTAGAACGATTCCGAACACGGGTGCAATGCAGGTGCGGCAATAAGCCGTGCGGGTGCGGAAAATTGCTCATCTGTTGCGGTATCAAATTGAAAATAGGGTTAAAACCTGCACAAGCGGGAGCATTCCGTTCCGCCATGCAATCCCCATCTTTGCGCGTGGTGCATGGCGCGGTCACGTGTCATGCATGGCACAGGTGCGGAACGGGTTGGACAGGGCCTGATCGATTCCCTATATCGGTGGAAATGTCTGGAGCCCGTCCGCCTCGCATCGCCCTTTGGTGCTGTGACAACGCGGCTCAAAGGAGGACCGCATGGCGCCACGTGATCTTAAAATTCCCGAGCAACGTCACCCTGAAAAGGCGCGTCGCCCCGACAATGCCCAACCCAAGAAACCGTCCTGGATCAGGGTCAAGGCGCCGACTTCGGCGGGGTATCAGGAAACGCACAAGATCATGCGCGAGAACAAACTCGTCACGGTTTGCGAAGAGGCGGGATGCCCCAACACGGGCGAATGTTGGTCGCAAGGCCACGCCACAATGATGATCATGGGCGAAGTTTGCACGCGGGCCTGTTCGTTTTGCAACATCGCGACAGGCAAGCCGACCGAGGATCTCGACGCGTTCGAGCCGGGTCGTGTGGCCGATGCGGTGGCCAAGCTGGGTCTCAAGCACGTGGTTGTCACCTCGGTGGACCGCGACGATATCGAGGACGGCGGGGCCGAGCATTTTGCGCAAACCATTCGCGCCATCCGTCACCGCTCGCCCGGGACCACCATCGAAATTCTGACCCCCGATTTCATTCGCTGCGACGACAGCGTGTTGGAGGTCGTGGTGGCGGCGAAACCCGATGTGTTCAACCACAATCTGGAAACCGTTCCGGGCCTGTACCCGCAGGTGCGCCCCGGTGCGCGGTATTTCCATTCGCTGCGCCTGTTGCAGCGGGTCAAGGAAATCGACCCGACGATGTTCACCAAATCGGGCATCATGGTCGGTCTGGGCGAGGACAAACAGGCCGTCACACAGGTGATGGAGGATATGCGGGCCGCCGACATCGATTTCCTCACCATAGGTCAGTACCTGCAACCGACCCCCAAACACCATGCGGTGGATCGGTTCGTGACGCCGGAAGAGTTCAAGAGCTATGAGAAAACCGCCTATAACAAGGGATTTCTCATGGTGTCTGCCACGCCGCTGACCCGTTCGAGCTACCATGCGGGCGACGATTTCGCGCGTCTGCGTGCCGCACGGATCCAGAAATTCGGTCAGGCCTGAGCGCGTGACGTCACAGACATTCGAGATTTTTCTCGCCACCCCGCCCGGGCTTGAAGAGATGTTGCTGGCCGAAGTCGTCGAGGCGGGGTTCACCAACCCGCGTGCCACGGGGGGCGGTGTGACGATTGACGGCACATGGGGCGATGTGTGGCGGGCCAATATGACCCTTCGCGGCACCTCGAAAGTGCTTGCGCGGATCGGCGAATTCCGTGCCTTTCACCTCGCGCAGCTTGATAAGCGGGCGCGCAAATTTTCCTGGGGCGATATCCTGACCACAGGCCATTCGGTCAAGGTCGAGGTGAGCACCAACAAGAAATCCAAGATTTACCACGCGGGTGCCGCGGTCGAGCGCATTGAGCGGGCCATCGCCGAGGAATTCGGCGCGACGATTGCCGAGGGGTTGGACGATGCCGATCTGGTGGTCAAGGCGCGGTTTGACGACAACAACGTGTTGCTCTCGGTCGATACCTCGGGTGAGGGGCTGCACAAACGGGGCCATAAACAGGCCATGGGCAAGGCGCCGATGCGCGAAACCATGGCGGCGCTGTTCTTGCGGGCCTGCGGCTATGACGGTCACGAGCCGGTTCTGGACCCGATGTGCGGCTCCGGCACCTTTTTGATCGAGGCGGCTGAAATCGCCCGTCACATGATGGCGGGACGCGCACGCGGGTTCGCGTTCGAACGTCTGGCCACCTATGACGCGGGCGCGGTTCAGGCGATCCGCGATGCGTGGAAGGACCGCCCAAGTGATCAAAAATTCTACGGCTCGGACCGCAACGTCAATGTGATCGGGTCGGCGGGCGAAAACGCCGCGCGGGCAGGGGTCGCGGATATGTGTACCTTTGCGCCGACCCCCGTGTCCGGCATTTCACGCCCCGATGGTCCGGCGGGTCTGGTGATCGTCAACCCGCCCTACGGCGCGCGTGTTGGCAAAAAGAAAGACCTCTTTGCCCTCTATGGGGCGTTCGGTGACAAAATGCGGGCCGAATTCAAAGGGTGGCGCGTGGGGATGATCACCACCGACACGCAACTGGCCGAAAGCTGTAAACTGCCGTGGCGGCCCACAGGGGCGCCGGTTGCCCATGGCGGCCTCAAGGTCAAATTGTTCCGCACCGACCCGCTATAACACGCCGCGTTCGCTCCGGTTTATGTGCGTGCGATCCTGATCTCCCTCAAAGCCACACCCCGCGTGTGCGTGCTACGATCCTCCCGACATATGGAACGGAGGTCGTGAGATTATGCACAAGACAAATTGGGATGATTTTCGTTTTGTTCTGGCGGTGGCGCGGATGGGGTCGGTTTCTGCGGCGGCACGCGCGCTTGGGGTGAACCATGCCACGGTGCTGCGGCGGGTCGCAGGGATCGAACAGCGCCTCGGCGTTGAATTGTTCGAAAAATCCGTGCGCGGCTACGATATCGCGCCCGAGAAACTGCGCTTGATCGAGGCCGCCCGCGAGGTCGAGGCCGCCGTCAATGCGGTGGAGCGGATGGCTCAGGCGGGCGAGGCGCCGCTTGCGGGGGTGATCCGTTTGACCTCCACCGATGCGTTTTGCCACGAAATCCTGCCGCCGATTGTGGCGCGGATGTCAATGAAAACCCCCGATTTGTCGTTTGAGCTGCTCTGCACCAACGCGCATACGGACCTGTCGCGGCTGCATGCCGATGTGACGGTGCGCCCGACCTTTAAACTGCCCGAGGACCTTTATGGCGAGGTTGCGGGGCAAATGGCGTTCGGGTTTTACGCCGCCGAGGGCGTGCGCGAGGATCATTGGTTGAGCCTATCGGGGACAATCGCGCGTCTGCATTTCGCGCAAAAAATGCGTGAGCGGCTGGAGCGTGACGGGGCGGTGTTTCGCGCCTCTGCCGATAGCTTTTTAACCCTGCGGGCGATGGCCGAGGCCGGATTGGGGCGCGCGATGTTGCCGTGCATTATTGGCGATCAAAGCCCCACGTTGCATCGTGTCTATGCGCCCGTCGACATGCCGCCCGTGCCGGTTTTCGTGGCCTCACACGCCGATCTGGCCGATGCGCCGCGTCTGCGTCAGGCCCGCGCACGGATTGCGGCGGCGTTGGAGGCCGAGGAGGAGCGCTTGCTCGGGATTGCGCCCGCGGCGGCGTGAAAAGGCCGGTAAAACGGCGTTAAAACCGAAAACCGCGGCGTCCTGTGGTGCCGTCGAGGTGCATCCAGTCGGGCAATAGCCCCGCGCGTTCGATCAGGTAGAGGGCCACGCAGGCGGCGACCACGCCAAAGACAAGACCCACGCGTTTGGCCGAGGGCGGGTTTTGTACCCACCGTTTGGCGCGGATCAGCCAGAACAGGGTCATGTGGCCGCCGTATCGGCCTCGTCGTCAAAGACCACCGCACCGATATAGGGCAGGTTGCGGTTGGTTTGGGCGAAATCGATGCCGTAGCCGACCACAAAGGCGTCGGGAATTTCAAAACCGGTCCATGTCGCTTTGAGATCGACCTCGCGGCGGGCGGGTTTGTTGAGCAGGGCGATGGTTTCCAGTTTGCGCGGCTTGCGCGAGGCCAAGAGGTCCAACACCGCGTGCAACGTGTGGCCGGTGTCGACGATATCCTCGACGACCAAGACATCGCGGCCCTCAATTGCGCCGCGCAAGTCCTTGAGAATGCGGACTTCTCGTGAGCTTTCGGTGCCATCTCCGTAGGATGAGGCCTCCAGAAAATCGACCTCGACATTCATGTCCAACTCGCGCACGAGATCGGCAATAAACACAAAGGACCCGCGCAAAAGGCCGACGACCACGAGTTTGTCGGTGCCGTTATATTCGCGGCGGATTTCGCGGGCGAGATCTTCGATCCGTGCGGCGATTGCCTTGGCCGAGATCAAAACGTCGATGTGATATGGCCGGTGCGTCATGGTATTCCCTTGCAATTTCGTCGCGGGTTTAAGAGATAACAGGTGATACAGAAATTGCCAGAGCCCGAACGCGACCCCTGAGCACACGCCCCGAACACGAACCCAGACATCCGAGATCATGCCAACACACCAAGAGACCAAACACCTGCCGTATAGTGCGCAACAAATGTACGACCTTGTTGCCGATGTCGAGAGCTACCCGCAGTTTTTGCCGTGGAATGCCGCCGCGCGGATCCGGTCGCGTGAGGATTGTGGCGATCACGTGCTGTTGCTCGCCGATCTGGTGATTTCGTTCAAGGTGTTTCGCGAAAAGTTCGGCTCGCGGGTCAAATTGTTCGACGGCGAGCGGCGCATTGATACCGAGTACCTCGACGGGCCGTTCAAATACATGAAAAGCTGGTGGGTGTTTCGCGAGGCGGGGGATGGTGGCTGTGAGGTCGAGTTCTTTGTCGATTTCGAGTTCAAGAACGCGATCCTGCAAAAGGTCATCGGGGTGGTGTTCAACGAGGCGATGCACCGGATTGTGCGGGCGTTCGAGAAACGCGCGGAGGTCTTGTACGGGGCAGGGGCATAAGGAGGGGCATAAGGCCGCCCGCCCGCGCGACCTTTGCGCACATGAAAACGGCGCCCCATCGGAGCGCCGTTTGTCGTTTCATATCCGACCCGTTTCGGGTCTGTGCCTCTCACGAATTATGATCGTAGGCCGTCTCGCCGTGCTGTGCCAGATCGAGACCTGTGTGCTCGGTTTCGGCGTCGACCCGCAGCGGCACGATGGCCTTGACGATATACACCAGTGCCACGGTGACAACGGTGGTGAACACGCCGACAATGACCAGAGCGCCGACCTGTGCAATCCATGTCCCTTCGCCAAAGACCGCGATCATCAGCGTGCCGAAAATCCCGCCCACGCCGTGGACCGCAAAGACGTCGAGCGTGTCGTCGATTTTGGCTTTGTTGCGGACAAAGTTGACCAGTTCCTGACACATGATCCCCGCGATACCGCCGATCACGAGGGCCTCGACGGGACCGACAAAGCCCGCCGCAGGGGTGATGGAGGCCAGACCCGCGATGGTGCCTGTGACCATGCCGACCATGGAGGCCTTGCCGTATTTGATCTTTTCCCACAGCGCCCAGGAAAGCGAGGCGGCCGCCGCCGACAGGTGGGTGACGGTGATGGCCATTGCGGCCCCGCCATCCGCGGCCAGTTGCGATCCGCCGTTAAAGCCGAACCACCCGACCCAGAGCATCGACGCGCCGATCATCACGTAGCCGGGGTTATGGGGGGGCTTGTTGTTCACTTTGCGGCTGCCGAGCATCACCGCGATGATGAGGGCGGCCAGACCTGCGGTTTCGTGGACGACGATGCCGCCGGCAAAATCGCGTGTGCCGGTCTCGCCAAAGATCCCGCCATCCGCGAGGAACCCGCCGCCCCAGATCCAGTGGGTAACAGGCGCGTAGCACACCAACATCCACAGCGCCGAGAACAGCAAGACAAAGCCGAAGTTGATCCGCTCCACATAGGCGCCCACAATGAGCGCGGGTGTGATGATGGCAAACGTCATCTGGAAGGCAAAGAACAGCACTTCGGGGATGGTGCCGGACACGGTATCGGCGTCGATCCCGTTGAGAAACGCTTTGCCCAGACCGCCCCAGATCGCATTGCCGTCCCCGAACGCGATAGAATAGCCGACCGCGAGCCACAGCACCGACATCAGCGCCGCGATGGCGTAGACATGCATAAAGACCGACAGCACGTTGCGCGCGCGCACAAGCCCGCCGTAAAACAGTGCCAATCCCGGCAATGACATAAACAGGACCAACGCCGTTGCGACGATGATCCATGCGGTATCTGCTCCAACCATAGGTTTTCCCCTCCAAAGGCCACATAATTAGTCGTTGCAGCGCGTAAACCGACTTTGAAGCGGTAAGGAAAGCGGCAAGGGGGGCGGCAAAGGGCTGAAAAATGCAGCATTGCGCAAAATGTGCAAATTAGGGGCGCTTATGGCGGGCTGTGCGTAAATAATAGACGGAACTGAAACGCCCGGGGCAGGGGCGGGACGCGGGGACGGATCACCGGCGTCTGTGGTGGCGAGGCCTAATCCGTGAGCGCCATGAGCGCCAATCCAAGCGCATGGGCGACAGTGGCGCGGCGCACCTGTGTGCGGCCCAATGCGCCGAACTCGACCGTTTCCACCACGGTCCCGCGTCCGGCATAGGCCAGACCAAAGCACACGCGGCCCTCGGGTTTGTGATCCGATCCGCCCGGACCCGCGATGCCTGTGACGGCCAGAGCAAGCCTGTCGGCGGGCAGCGGGGCGGCGGACAGCGGGGCGGAGGACTGTGCGCACGCGCCCTCGGCCATCTCGCGGGCCACCTGTTCACTGACCGCCCCATAGGCGTCGAGCGTGGCGGGCCGGACCCCGAGCATCTCGGTCTTGGCGGCGTTGGAATAGGTGATGAAGCCGCGGTCGACCACATCCGACGAGCCTGCGATCTCGGTGAGTGCGCCGATGATCAGCCCGCCGGTACAGCTTTCCGCCGTGGCGATAATAACGCCGCGTGCGCGGGCGGCGGCAAGCACATCGGTGGCGAGCCGTGTCAGGTCGGGGGCCTCGGACCCGGGCGGCATCACATCAACAGCCCGTGCGACAGGCCGGCGAGGATCACGACGCAAATGGCGGCAAAGACCCCCGCAATCACGTCATCAAGCATCACGCCAAGCGCATCACCGCGCCGGTCCGCCGTGCCGACCCAGAGCGGTTTCCAGATGTCGAACAGGCGAAACAGCACAAAGCCGGCAAGCCATCCGGGCCAGAGGGCGGTGGCCTCAACCCCCATCATGCCCGCGCCGTACAGCACGGGAAACAGCGCGATCCATTGGCCCACGACCTCGTCGATGACGATCTCGGACGGATCGTGATCCTTGCTGCCCGCTGTCATGACCTTGGTCGCCCACCATCCGGCGGCAAAGACGAGGAGGGTGGCGATGACCACAGCCGCAAATCCCGCGCGTTCATAAATGACCCATGCAAGTGGCACGGCGGCGGCGGAGCCCCATGTGCCGGGTGCGGGTTTGATATAGCCGACGCGGGCGAGGGTGGCGATGGTTTCGGCGAGTTGGTTCATGGGCGGTGTTCCTGTGTTCCGGGCTTACAGTTTTGCAAGGGCGGCGGTGGCGATGGAGGCAATGCCCTCTTCGCGGCCCGTAAAGCCCAGTTTTTCCGATGTGGTTGCCTTGACCGATACGCGGTCCGGATCCACGGCCAGAATACCGGCCAAGGCGCTGCGCATTGCATCGGCGTGCGGGCCGATTTTGGGGCGCTCACAGATCAGCGTCACATCGCAATTCATCAAGGCATAGCCCTTTGACCGTGCCAGTTCGATCGCGTGGCGCAGGAAAATATGGCTTTCGGCGCCTTTCCATTGCATGTCCGTGGGCGGAAAATGCCGTCCGATGTCTCCCTCGGCCAGTGCGCCGTAAATGGCATCGGTCAGCGCGTGCATGCCGACATCGGCATCCGAATGCCCCTGAAGGCAGCGATCATGCGCGACCTTGACGCCACACAGCCAGACGTGGTCGCCCACGCCAAAGCGGTGAACGTCATAGCCATTGCCCAACCGGATATCCATCATGCTGTGTCCTTTTCGGTCTGTCTGATTCATGCGGGTCGCAAGAAGCGCCTCGGCGCGGGCGAAATCTCCGGCATGGGTGATTTTGAAATTGTCTTCGTGGCCTTGGGTGATCGTTACGGCCAGTCCCGCCGCGCGGGCGACCTCGACATCATCAAGGGGGGCGCCTGTATAGCTGTCATGGGCGGCTTTGATCGCGTCAAAGGCAAAGCCTTGCGGGGTTTGGGCGCGGTAAAGCCCGTCGCGGGGCTGTGTGCCGGTAACCGTATTGTCCGCGCCGTGCCAAAGTGCATCCGTAACGGCCAGTGCGGGGGCGGCGGCGGCGGCGTGATCCAGGGCGGCAATCACATCGGTGATGACCGCGCGGGGTGTCAGCGCACGGGCGGCGTCATGGATGAGCACTTTGGATATGTCCAGATCCGCAAGGGCGGCAAGCCCCGCCATCACGGATGCGCCCCGCGTGTCCCCGCCCACCACAAGGCGCACATCGGCAATGGTGCGTGCGCGGGCCGTGTCATCGGCGTGATGCACCACCACAATCACATCGGCCAGATCGCGAAAGGCGGCCACGGCGTGATCGATCACGCGGTCCGCCCCCAAGGGGCGCCACTGTTTGGGGGTGTCGCCTCCGGCGCGGATGCCGCGGCCTGCGGCAACTATGAGAGCTGCAATTGTCATGTCGAAAGGAGATAGACTTTGGTCGCGACGGTGGCAATGGGCGCGTTTTTCAGGGGCTGAATGATTAAAAAATAGGCAGATGGTGTTTTTGGCATCTTTTCGGGCCTAAAGCCTTTGCGACTCCGTGTGGGGCGCGATACCACAGAGAAAACCGCACAAGGATTAATCGCTTGCCCGTTCGTTTGGCAGATATCACGCTTGCCCCCCCTGTTTTTCTGGCCCCCATGGCCGGCATTACCGATTTGCCCTTTCGTAACGTGGTGGCCTCCTTCGGGGCGGGGCTTGTGGTGTCTGAAATGGTCGCCTCGCACGATATGCTCAATGCACGTCCCGGTAGTCGCGAAAAAGCCGAGTTGGGTTTCGGGGTCGAGAAAACGGCGGTGCAACTGGCGGGGCGCGAGGCCGGACCAATGGCGCTTGCCGCAAAAATGGCCGCCGACAACGGGGCCAAGATCATTGATATCAACATGGGCTGTCCCGCCAAAAAGGTGGTGTCGGGCTATTCCGGTTCGGCATTGATGCGCGATCTGGATCACGCGCTGACGCTGATTGATGCGGTTGTGGGCGCGGTCGATGTGCCTGTGACGCTCAAAACCCGCCTCGGGTGGGATGACGCCCTGATGAACGCTGCCGATCTGGCCAGACGGGCCGAGGATGCGGGCATTCAGATGATCACCATTCATGGCCGCACGCGGTGCCAGTTTTACAAAGGGTCCGCCGATTGGGCCGCGATCCGCGCTGTCAAAGATGCCGTGTCGATCCCCGTGGTGGCCAATGGCGATATCACCTCGACCGGGGCCGCCCGCACCGCATTGGCGCAATCGGGCGCAGATGGCGTGATGATCGGGCGCGGGGCGCAGGGGCGTCCGTGGCTTTTGGCACAGGTCGCCGCCAATCTGATGGGGGCGCCCGCGCCGCAGATCCCGACGGGGGCGGCCTTTGCCGATATGGTCGGGGCGCATTACGCGGCGGGGCTGTCGTTTTACGGGGCCGAGCTTGGTGCGCGGGTGCTGCGCAAGCATTTGGGGTGGTACATGGATCATGCCGGCACCCCCGCCGGTCTGCGCCGTGCCGTTTTGACCCAAAAGGGCGAAGATGAGGTGCAGCGGCTCTTGGCCGAGGCGCTCGCATATGAGGGAGATGCCGCATGAGCCTGCCCGATGTCGAGACCCTGTGGCACTCGCTACCCGTGCCATCCCTGATCGTTGGCGCAGGGGATTTGATCGTCGAGATCAACCCCGCCGCCGAGGCGTTTCTCAATGCCTCCGCCAAATCGCTGCGCGGTGTGCCTGTGCTCGACAAACTGGCCATTGATGCGCCGCTTGAGGAGGCCTTCGAACGGGTGCGCCGCGACACGTCGCCGATGTTTATCAACAATGTCGATGTGTCGGGCGGCAATGCCGCACCGGTGTTGTGCAACATTCAAATCGCCCCGATGCAGGGAAACCGCGACGCGATTTTGGTGATGATGGAACCGCGCCAGATCGCCGATCGTTTGGGGCGGTCACATCAGGTCAAGAAATCCGCCCGCTCGGCCATCGGCATGGCGGAAATGCTCGCCCACGAGATTAAAAACCCGCTCGCGGGGATCACGGGTGCGGCACAGCTGTTGTCGATGAACCTCGTATCCGAGGATTTGGAGCTGACCGATCTGATCGTGGCCGAAAGCCGCCGGATCGTGGCGCTGTTGGAACAGGTCGAGCAATTCGGCAACCTGCGCCCGCCGGCCAGAACCGCGGTCAACATCCACGACCTGATCGACCGCGCCCGCAAATCGGCACAGGTGTCCTATGGCGCGGCGATGACCTTTATCGAGGATTTCGACCCCTCGCTGCCCGCCACGTATGTGGACGGGGACCAGATGTTACAGATCTTTTTGAACCTGTTCAAAAACGCTTCCGAGGCGGCGGGCAAAGGCGGCGGGACGATCCGCATCCACACCTTTTACGACATCTCGTTGCGGTTGCGCCGTGCCGACGGGACGGGGGCGGCCTTGCCCTTGCAGGTGGAGATCATTGATGACGGTCCGGGGCTTCCCGCGGAGATTTCGGCAGATATTTTCGAACCTTTCGTCTCGGGGCGCGAGAACGGAACCGGGCTTGGCCTCGCATTGGTGTCCAAGATTATTTCCGATCACGAGGGATGGATTTCGGTCGACTCGGTCCCGGGCAAGACGGTGTTCCGGCTTTCGCTTCCCGTGGCCCCCCGCGCGGTGTGATGCCGCGGACTGACACAGAAAGGCGCGGCATACACACATGGTGTTGCGTAAAAAGGAGAAGACACGATGGACGGCACAATTCTCGTCGCAGATGACGACCGCACGATCCGCACGGTTTTGACGCAGGCCTTGACGCGGGCAGGGTGCAAGGTACACGCCACCTCGTCTCTGGTTACCCTGATGCGGTGGGTCGAGGAGGGCAAAGGTGATCTGGTGATTTCCGATGTGATGATGCCGGATGGCAACGGGCTTGAGGCGCTGCCCAAAATCGCCGAACTGCGCCCCGGGTTGCCGGTGATTGTGATCTCCGCCCAGAATACCATTATGACCGCCATTCAGGCCGCCGAGGCCGAGGCGTTCGATTATCTGCCCAAGCCGTTTGATTTGCCGGACCTGATGAAACGTTCGGCCAAGGCGCTCGAGATCAAGCGCCGCGCCAATCCCGCGCCGTCCAATGCCAAAGCGCCCTCGGACACTGCGCAAGACGACCTGCCGCTTGTCGGGCGCACCCCCGCGATGCAAACGCTCTACCGTCTTGTGGCCCGCGTCATGAACACCGATCTGCCGGTGTTGGTGACGGGGGAAAGCGGGACGGGAAAAAGCCTGATCGCGCGTGCAATCCATGACCTGTCCGACCGTCGGAACCTGCCGTTTGTGGTGGTCTCGGCTGCGGATCTGGCGGTGATGGAGGGGCCGGCCGCCGTGATTTCAAAGGCCCGCAACGGTTCGATCCTGTTTGACGAGGTCGGGGATCTGGATGAGGATGCACAGGCCCGCGTGGTGCGGATGCTCGACAGTTTTACCGACAATGCACCGCGGGTCATGGCCGCCTCTCAGGCCAATCTCAGCCTGAAAATGGAAAACGGGGCCTTTCGTCAGGATCTGTTCTACCGGTTGGGCGGCGTGACCGTGACCGTGCCGTCCCTGCGTGAGCGGGTGGAGGATATTCCGCTGTTGGCCGACCACTTTTTCGCCAAGGCCGCGCGCGACGGGTTGAATGCGCGTCACTTCTCCGAGCCGGCGCTCGATCTGGTGCGCAATTACAGTTGGCCCGGCAATGTGCGCCAGTTGGAAAACACCATTCGCCGCCTTGTTGTGACCGCCGCCGAGGACGGGATTTCGCGCGCCGAGGTCGAAACCGTGCTTGGCAACCAACCCGCGATGGAGCCGCTTCAGGGCGGGGGGGATGGCGAAAAGCTGTCCGCCTCGGTCACCAAACACCTGCGCCGCTATTTCGATTTGCACGGCGGGGTTTTGCCCTCGCCGGGGCTGTATCAGCGGATTTTACGCGAAGTCGAGATGCCGTTGATCGAAATCGCGTTGGATGCGGTCGGGGGAAATCAGGCTAAATGTGCTGATTTGCTTGGGATCAACCGCAATACCTTGCGCAAAAAGATCAACGACCTCGATATTCAGGTGACACGCCGCCGCAAACTGATGTAAAACCGCCACAGCCGTGGTTTTCAGGGCGCAGTGACAGAATCAACACATTCTGGGCTGTGTCGCTCGGGGATCAACGTGCGTTTCGTAGCGGCGCCGGACGGTGTGCCGTTTGACAAGAATGCAAGCAGCGGGGGCGGTCTTGCGCAGGTCCATCGGCAAAGACAGTTGGAACAGGCTTGTGCGCGTGCGGCGCGCACGGCGGTGGCAAAACGCGGGGACCGTTGCGGTCTTTGTGCTTGGCCCGCTTCTGGCTGTCGCGACCTTTCTTGTGCTTGGGCCGTTGGAGCAACCCAACGCCAGTGACACGCTGCGCTTTGTTTTGCTGTGTGACCTGATTTATGTGCTTGTTGTGGCGGGGCTTGTGGCGTCGCGGATTGCACGGATGGTGGCTGCGCGGCGCAATCATTCGGCGGGATCGCGGCTGCACCTGCGGCTGACGGGGGTGTTCGTGCTTCTGGCGCTGATCCCGACCGTGACGGTTGCGGTGTTTGCTGTGGTGACGGTGAATTTCGGCCTTGAGGGGTGGTTTTCGGAGCGGGTGCGCAATGTGGTCGGCTCGTCGCTGGCCGCCGCCGAGGCCTATGAAAGCGAACACCGCGAGGGCTTGGCCGAGGACACCCGCGCCCTTGCCAATTTCATCACCGATGCGCGACGTCAGGTGACGATCCTGCCCGATGGTGCGTTGCGTGTGGCGCTCAATCAGGGGCAGGGGCTTGTTCAGCGCGGGTTGGAGGAGGCTTACGTCATCGACCGTGCGGGTGTGCTGCAAGTGCGTGGCGAACGGTCGTATATGTTCGATTATGAACAACCTTCCGAGGCGGATCTGGCCCGCGCCGAGACCGGCGAACTGGTGTTGATCAACGATTGGGACCACAATGAAAGCCGCGCATTGCAACGCCTGTCGGGCTTTGCCGACCGCTATCTTTACGTGACGCGCGATGTGGATGGCGGTATTTTGAACCTGCTTGACGAGACGCAGGAAACCATTGCGCTTTACACCCAGTTGGAAAGCGAACGCGGGCGGTTGTTGTTCGAATTTGGCCTGTTGTATCTCGGGTTTGCGATTATCCTCATTCTGGCAGCCACTTGGGTGGGGCTGTGGTTTGCCGAACGTCTGGCGCGGCCGATCGGGCGGTTGGCACAAGCCGCGCAGAGGGTCGGTGAGGGCGATTTGGATGTGCGGGTGGTTGCGGCCGAGGGCGATGATGAAATTTCCATGTTGGGCCGTGTTTTCAACCAGATGACCGGACAACTTAAGGTACAGCGTGACACGCTTTTGGAGCGCAACGTCCAGATCGAGCGCCGCCGCCGCCTGTTCGACAGCGTGCTTGGGTCGGTGACGGCGGGGGTGATTGCGCTTGACCCCGACGGGCGCGTGACCTTGAGCAACACCTCGGCGGCGGCCCTATTGAACCTTGGCGAGCGTGACATTTCAGGCGAGGCTCTGGCGGTGGTTGCGCCCGAGTTCGGACCGTTGTTTGACGAGATGCGTGCACAGGGGCGCGATGTGGCTCAGGAGGAATTGCGCCTGATCCGGTCGGGCGCACAAGAGAGCCTGTTGGTGCGGATCGCCACGCGGCGCACCTCCGAGGGAGAACATGAGGGCTTTGTGGTCGTGTTCGATGACGTGACCGATCTGGTGAGTGCGCAACGGATGGCCGCGTGGGGGGATGTGGCACGGCGCATTGCCCATGAGATCAAGAACCCGCTGACCCCGATCCAATTGTCCGCCGAGCGCATTATGCGCAAGTTCGGCAAGGGCATGGACGAGGCGTCGCGGGCCGATCTGGAACAATACACCGGCGTAATCGTGCGCCAAACGGGGGATTTGCGGCGCATCGTCGACGAGTTTTCCAAATTCGCACGGATGCCAAGCCCCGAGCGGCGCGAGAATGATCTGGTCGAGTTGGTCAAAGGTGCGGTCCTGTTACAGCAAAACGCTCAGGTGGGTGTACAGATCACATCACAGATCAGCGTCCCGACCGCGATTGCCGAAGTGGACGGCACGATGATCGGACAGGCCCTGACCAACCTGATCAAGAACGCGGGCGAGGCGATCGAAAGCCTGTATGAGGTCGAGCGCCCCGCAGGGCATAAAGCGCGGGTGCGCGTGGCCTTGGACATCGAAGGCGACGATGTGGTGGTACGGATCACCGACAACGGGATCGGCCTGCCAGAGGACCGCTCGCGCCTGTTCGAACCTTACGTGACCACGCGCGAAAAGGGGACGGGGCTTGGCCTGCCGATTGTGAAAAAGATAATCGAGGAGCACGGCGGCTCTTTGACGCTCACCGATGGTGAGCCGCTTGACGACACAGGTCGGGTGGGCGCCTGCGCCACTATGCGCCTGTCGTTGCGCGGCGCCGACGCTCTTGGTGATGGTGTTCCTATGGGGCAAAAAGAAAAAATGAAACAAAGGCTTAAAGTGTGAAACTGATGTTGGGGGTAGATCATGTCTGATATTCTTATTGTCGATGACGAACGCGATATTCGCGAGTTGGTCGGGGATATTTTGCGCGATGAGGGGTTCGAGACCCGTCTTGCGGGGGGCTCGGATGCGTGCCTCAAAGAGATCAGCGAGGCGGTGCCGTCGCTGATGGTGCTCGATATCTGGCTCAAGGACAGCGAGATGGACGGGATTGATATCCTCAAGCACGTCAAGCGCGAACACCCCGAGGTGCCGATCATTATCATCTCGGGTCACGGCAATATCGAGATCGCGGTGGCGGCGATCAAACAGGGCGCCTACGATTTCATCGAGAAGCCGTTCAACATCGACCAGTTGATGGTGGTGGTGCGCCGCGCGATGGAAACCTCGCGGTTGCGTCGTGAAAACGCCACGCTCAAGCGGTCTGGCGGGAGCGAGGTCGAAATGTACGGCGTCTCGCCCGCGTTCAAGGTGCTCAAGGGCAATCTCGAAAAGGTCACCAAATCCAATGGCCGCGTGATGCTCACCGGCCCTGCGGGGGTCGGCAAGGAGGTTGCGGCGCGGTGGATCCACATCAATTCCGACCGCAAGGACGCGCCCTTTGTCACCGTGTCCTCGGCCACGATCGAACCCGACCGGATGGAAGAGGTGCTGTTCGGGCGTGAAAGTGCCGAGCGCGGCATTGAAAAGGGGCTGTTGGAAGAGGCCAATGGCGGTGTGATCTTTTTCGACGAGGTGGCGGATATGCCGTCCGGCACCCAGTCGAAAATCCTGCGGGTGTTGGTTGATCAACAGTTTGCCCGCGTTGGCGGCACGGCGCAGATCTCGGTCGATTTGCGGGTGATTTCATCGACAAGTCGCGATCTGTTGGCGGAGATCGCCGCCGGAACGTTCCGCGAGGAATTGTATCACCGTTTGAACGTGGTGCCGATCGAGGTCCCAAGTCTGGAAAAACGCCGTGAGGATATTCCGGCGCTGGCCGAAAAGTTCATCGCGGCGTTCAACCGGACACAGGGCTTGCCGCTGCGCAAGCTGACCGATGATGCGGCGGCCCTGCTGCAAACGATGCAATGGCCGGGCAACGTCCGTCAGCTCAAGAACGTGATCGAGCGCGTGCTGATTTTGGGTGAGGGGACGGGCGATATCGAGGCGGGCGAGCTGCCCGAGCAGGAGGCCGGTGGCGATGACGAGACCCGCGCCGTGCTGTCGCCCGCGATTGCGACCCTGCCGCTGCGCGAGGCCCGCGAGATGTTCGAGCGCGAATATCTTTTGACGCAAATCAACCGGTTTGGCGGTAATATTTCACGCACCGCGACCTTTGTCGGCATGGAACGCTCGGCGTTGCACCGCAAACTCAAATCGCTTGGGGTGGTGACAGGCAACAAGACGGGCGGGCGCGTGGCCTATGTGTCCGAGGATGCGGAATAGGGCGTGGGCCATGCCGAGTGCGATCCCGTGTGGCGCTTGCGAAGCGGGATGAATAATGCCATGCCAATGGCGAAACAGTCGAGGCGGATTGCATGAAAGTCATCATTTGCGGCGCGGGTCAGGTTGGCTGGCAGATTGCGCGTCAATTGTCGGGCGAAAAGAACGATGTGACGGTGGTCGACAACAACCCCGCCCTCGTGCGCCGCGCCACCGATACCCTTGATGTTCAGGGGATCGAGGGCCATGCGTCCTATCCCGACGTCCTTGACAAGGCGGGGGCGCGGGATGCGGATATGATTATCGCCGCGACCCATTCCGACGAGGTCAATATGGTGACCTGTCAGGTTGCGCACTCGGTCTTTAATGTCCCGCGCAAGATCGCGCGTCTGCGGGCGCAAAGCTATCTCACGGCCATTTATTCCGATCTCTATCGCCGCGACCACATGCCGATCGACGTGGTGATTTCACCCGAACGCGAGGTGGCCGAGGCCGCCATGCGCCGTCTGGCCGCGCCCGCCGCGTTTGACACACAGGTGTTTCTGGCGGGCAAGGTGCATCTGATGGGCATTTTGTTGGCCGAGGATTGCCCCGTTTTGAATACCGCGCTGCGCGAGTTGAGCGAGCTGTTCTCGACCCTGCGCGTGATCGTTGTCGGGGTGCGCCGCGAGGGGCGTCTGTTTGCCCCCGAACCCGATGATCAATTGTTTGCGGGCGACGAGGTCTATTGTTTTGTCCATGCCGGAGACATCAACCGCACGATGGAGGTGTTTGGCAAAACACAGGCGAAACAGGACCGCGTGGTGATCCTGGGCGGTGGCAATGTCGGGCTTGCGGTGGCACAGGCGTTGGAGGCCCGCACCGATCGGGTGCGCGTCAAGATGATCGAGAAAAACCGCACCACCGCGGAACGCGCCGCCGACAGTCTGGAGCGGACGATTGTGCTGCACGGGGATGCGCTTGACACCGAATTGCTTCAGGAGGCGGGGGTGTCGCGGGCCAATGCGGTGCTGTGTGTGACCGACGACGACAAGGTCAATATGCTCTCTGCGGTGCGCGCCAAACAGGCCGGCTGTGCGATGTCCATCTGTCTGGTGAACGACCCGTCTTTGGTGCCGATCCTCAACGCGCTCGATATCGATGCGCATATCAACCCGCGTGCCACGACCGTCTCGTCGATCCTGCGCCACATCCGTCACGGGCGGGTGCGCAATGTCTATTCGGTGGGCGATGGCGAGGCCGAGGTGATCGAGGCACAGGTGCTGTCCACATCGCCCATTTCGGGCCGCAAGATCCGCGATATCGAGTTCCCCGAAGGCGTGCTCGTCGGTGCTGTGATGAAGGGTCAGGCCTACACCAAACCCTCGGGCGACACCCGCATTGAAGAGGGCGATGTGATCACCATTTTCTCGCTGGCCGCTGATGTGCCAGAGGTGGAGCGGCTCCTTCAGGTGTCGATCGACTACTTCTAATGAACCGCTTTTCACGCATGCCCTTTTTTGTCCAACTGATGTTGGTGGCGGGTGCGGCGATGATGGTGCCCGCAATTTACGGGCTGGTCATTCGTCAACACGCGGATTCGCGTGCGTTTTTTTACTCAGGTATCTTGCTTTCAAGTCTCGCGGGGATGATCGCCATTGCGCGCGCCCGTCCCGAGGCCACAGCTGACCGCGACACCCGCCGTGACCGTGACCGCGAGGGCCGCAACCAGTTGATGACGCTGTTGCTTGCCTATGCGGTTTTGCCGCTGTTTCTGGCCGTGCCGTTTGTCGAGGCCACCCAAAACACCACGTTTTTCAATGCCTATTTCGAAATGGTGTCGTCGCTGACCACCACGGGGGCGACATTGTTCGACGATCCCGAGCGCCTGTCGCGCACGGTGCATCTGTGGCGGGCCTTGGTGGGGTGGCTTGGCGGTTTGTTCGCGTGGATTACCGCCATTGCGGTGCTTGCGCCGCTCAATCTGGGCGGCTTCGAGGTGCTGACCTCGCGTCAGGTCGGCCAAGGGGCGTCGGGGGCGACACAGATCATTCGCGTGGCGGCCGGACCCGAGCGGATTGCCCGCTATACCACGCGGCTGTTTCCGATCTATTTCGGCCTGACCATCGGATTGTGGCTTGCCTTGTCGATGGTGGGGGCCACGCCCTATGTCGCGTTGTGTCATGCGATGTCTGTTATGGCCACCTCCGGTATTTCCCCCGTTGGCGGGCTCACCGGATCGGGTGCGGGGTTTCTGGGCGAGATCCTTGTCTTCGCCTTTTTGTTCCTCGCCCTGTCGCGCAAGACCTTTGCCGCTGATGATATGCGCAAGGATGCGCCGCCGCTGTATCGCGATCCCGAAATGAAAATCGGCTTGGTGCTTTTGGTGATCCTGCCGATCCTGTTGTTTTTGCGGCACTGGGGCGGGGCGCTCGAGGTGGAGCGGATCTGGGATATCCCTGCGGCGCTGTCGTCGCTCTGGGGGGGCGTGTTTATGGTGCTGTCGTTCCTGACCACCTCCGGATTTGAAAGCGCGTCATGGGACGAGGCACGCCTGTGGTCGGGGCTTCAGGCGCCTGGTGTGTTGCTGTTGGGGCTTGCGATCTTTGGCGGTGGGGTGGCCACCACGGCAGGGGGGGTAAAGCTGTTGCGGCTCTATGCGCTTGTGCGTCACGGCGAGCGCGAGATCGAGAAAATGATTTCGCCCAATTCGGTGGGCGGCGCAGGCGCAATGGCGCGGCGCATCCGGCGACAGGGCGCCTATGTGGCATGGGTCTATTTCATGTTCTTTGCCTTCTCGATCGCCGCCGTGATGATGATCCTGTCGCTGTTCGGCATCCATTTCGAGAAGGCCGCCGTGTACACTATTGCCGCGCTGACCACGACGGGGCCATTGGTCCATGTGGCCGCCGAGGTGCCGTATTCCTTTGCCGATCTGGCTACGGGGCCAAAGGCGGTTCTGGCTGCAACGATGATCCTGGGGCGGTTGGAGTTGTTGGCCATGATCGCGCTTGTGAACCCCGATTTCTGGCGCCGCTAGGCCCCGTGTGACACGATTTTGCACCGATAGGGGATGAACTCCACGGCAAGGCCCTGAAAAAGCTTTGCAAATCTTGACATTCGTCAAGATTAATTGCGAGGATGTGTCTAAGTGCTGCCAACGCAAGGCAGCTCGCATTATAAGCGCAAGAAAAAAGGCAACTCCAATGGCCGGTGATAAACAGAACCTCCAAGACGCATTCCTGAACCATGTCCGCAAAACCAAAGTCCCTGTCACGATCTTTTTGATCAACGGTGTGAAGCTTCAGGGTGTTATTACGTGGTTTGACAACTTCTGTGTTTTGCTGCGCCGCGACGGACAGTCGCAATTGGTGTACAAGCATGCGATTTCGACGATCATGCCCGCACAGCCGATCAGCCTCTACGACGGCGAAGACGCACAATAACCCGTTTCGCGTGCGCGATGTGGCATCTGCCTGCTCGGGGATATTCCCGCGCGGGCCTCTTGTCTTGGCCCCCTGTGCGACCTAGGTGCCTTAGGGCAGGGGACGCGTTGCGGCGGGTGATTTGCGACCCACAAAACCAAAGGACCAATTGATTTGGGCGACTATTACGATCACGAGGTGGAGCCGACGCGTGCGTGGGTGATCCATCCCGATATTACCTCGGACCGTGGACGGCGCGATGCGCAGCCGCGCCTTGACGAGGCTGTCGCCCTTGCCGCCGCATTGCCCGATATCGAGGTGATGGGGTCCGAGATCGTGCGCCTGCCCAAAATCCACCCCGCCGCCTTGTTCGGCAAGGGCAAGATTGCGGAGCTGAAGGCACGCATTCAGGAGAGCGAGGTTGAACTGGTTCTCGTCGATGGTCCCGTGACGCCGGTGCAGCAACGCAATCTGGAAAAGGAATGGAAGGTCAAATTGCTGGACCGGACCGGCCTGATTTTGGAGATCTTTTCGGATCGTGCGCGCACCCGTGAGGGTGTGTTGCAGGTGGAAATGGCGGCGCTGTCGTATCAACGCACCCGTCTGGTGCGTGCGTGGACCCACCTCGAGCGTCAGCGTGGTGGATTGGGCTTTGTCGGCGGTCCGGGGGAGACCCAGATCGAGGCCGACCGCCGTGCGATTGACGACCATCTCAACCGTCTGCGCAAACAACTGGCCCGCGTGATCAAAACCCGCGAATTGCACCGTGCCTCACGGGCGAAAATCCCGTTCCCAATTGTCGCTTTGGTCGGCTATACCAACGCCGGAAAATCGACGTTTTTCAATACGGTAACGGGCGCGGACGTGTTTGTGAAAGACATGTTGTTCGCAACCCTCGACCCGACCATGCGCCAGTTGAAACTGGAAACCGCGCATGGCGGCGACCGCGACATTATCATGTCCGACACTGTGGGCTTTATCTCGAACCTGCCGACGCAACTGGTGGCGTCCTTTCGGGCGACATTGGAGGAGGTGCTCGACGCCGATCTGATCTTGCACGTGCGCGATATCTCGGCGGAGGAGACCGAGGATCAAAAAGCCGATGTGCTCAAAATCCTCTCCGATCTGGGCATCAAGGAAGACGCGCCGGTGATCGAAGTGTGGAACAAGATCGACAAGCTCGACGACGAGGCCCGCGCGGCCCGTATGGAGCGTGCGGCGGATCAAGACGATGTGTTCGCGATCTCGGCGGTGACGGGCGAGGGGGTGAAGGCCCTGCTTGATGCGGTCTCGGCCTATTTCGAAGAGGAAAAGATCGAACGCGACTTGATTGTGCCGTTCTCGGAGGGCAAAAAACGCGCATGGCTCTTTGCCGAGGGCGTTGTGCTCGGTGAGACGGCAAGCGAAGAGGGGTATGGGCTCAAAGTGCTCTGGACCCCGCGTCAGGAAAAACAATTTCGGGAGATGTGAGCCATGGAAAACCGCCTTTACCTGATGCTGATCGAGGCTGAAGCGGCATCCTCCACGCATTTGATCGTGGGGCGTCGCTATTTGATCAATTGTTTTGCTGTGGCCGAGAGCCCCGACGGGGCCAAAGCGCCCGTGGATTCGTTTTTCTCCAAATTCGGATGGCGCAATATCGACATCCAGAAGATCAAGGAAGTTCCCCTGCGGCTGTCGGCCATTCCGACCCCCGAACTCAAAGAGGCGGCGCGCAAAGCCGCGGAGAAGGGCGTGGGATATGTGGTCTATGACAAGCCCGTCAACGGCGGTCCTGCCAATGCCGCACGCGCCAAAACCAAGCCCGTAAATACCAAGCCTGCCAATACCACGCACTAAGGTGGCGGTCGCGCGCTATGTGCCGCGCGCGTGCTGCCTGTTCAGACGATGATGCCCTTGGTGAGGATGATATTGCCATAGGGGCGCGGCTCGCCGGTCTGGATCACCGCAAAAGCGGCGCGGGCGCGGTCGTAAAAGGCAAAGCGTTCCACCGACACGATGGGGGCAGGGTTGTCGCCCTTTGCGTCAATGATGGCCTGAAACTCGCCCACAGCAGGCGGGATTGTGTCGGGCTCGCCCACCACCTGCATCGTGACCGCACGGTCCTCGACAAAGGTGTCGAGCGGGAAAAGTGTCACCACGGCATCCAGAATTTCAGAGGCATTCGATCCCTCGCACCGGATCACCCGCTGCCCCATGCTTTGGGCGGGGAAATTGCTGTCGGCGATGACAAGCGTGTCGCCGTGGCCCATTTGCGCCATGTACAACAGGGCTTCGGGCGGCAGGATAGGGGGAATGTTATGCAGCATTGCGATGTCCTTTGGCGTGGGTGTTTGCGACAGTTGGTTCAGTATAGGGTGGTGCGCCACAAAAACACGAGGCAAAACACCCAAAGCGTGATCGACCCGCCCATCATGGCGTAGCCCGTGGCGGCATGGCCAAAGCCGTCGACGGCACCGTGGACCACGCTGACGATAGCGCGGATCGGTAAAAACCGGCTGGCCGCACCGATTTTGTCACCCGCATGGATCGTGTAGCTCCAATAGACGGCATAGGCCCAGACGGCGCTGACCGAGATCAGGGTCGCGGCCTTGAATCTGAGTTTGTCCCAAAATCCGTCAAATAGATCATTGTCTGTCATCGCGGTGTCCTCGTTGCCTTGTTGCGCGGCTATTGCGCGGCGGGGATGAGGTGGGTGATGCCGACCCCTGCGGCGCGGGCCAGTTCGGGGTCGAGCGACATCGGCACGTATTCACCGCGGCGCCACAGCTCGCCCAGATCGTCGTAGTGACGGCTGAGCGGGTGGCCCGACTGGCCCGTGGCGGTGATGAACACCGAGCTGTCGGGGTCGGCAAAATCATAGACGCCGCGATAGGCCGCGCCGTGGACGTTGGCAAAGGGCAGCGGCCCATCCCCCGCCGTGACGCCGCGCATCAGGGTGTTGTCGCCGCCCGATGTGGTCTGGCGGATATTCACGATCCATTTGAGGAATGGCACATCGCCAAGCACGGGATGTTTGTGGATCGCCATATGTGCGTCCCCCCATTGCAGGGATTCCAGAGCGGGACCATAGGTCTGTTCGATCCATACAATTGCGTCGTCAAGCGCAAGGCGGGCAATGTCATTGCAGCTTTCAACCGCGGCGGACTGGATCACATCGCACCAGTGCGACGCCCCGTCGATGTCGCGGAACACCCGCTCGATAAAGATCGGTTCAACGTGGGTATAGGCGCGTGACAGCGGGCCAAGGTCGTCGCGGATCAGGCGGTTTTGCAACTCGCGCATCCATGCATAGTATATCAGCGGCTCGGGCAGGTGTTCGTTCATCTCGCCGTTCCATGCGGCCAGAAGAGCGAGCGCCTTTTGGCGCTGTGCCTCGGGGGTGCCATCGGGGGCGGCCGCGCCGGCAAACCACAAATCCGCGCCGACCAATGGCAACAGCGAACGGGCGGAATAGGATACGATGTCGTTTTGCACCTCGATGAAGCTGTCGCGGGTATGCACCTCACGGTTTTGCATCAGGCGTTGCCAGCGTTGAATGCGCTGTGTGTCGCCCCAATGATAGGACAGGTGGTCGGGAAAGGCGGCCTCGACGGTCTTGTTGTTGGTATTGCCGACGATGCCCGTGCTGTCGGTTTCAAACAGCGGCAGGTCGGCAAAATCGCGCCACCCTTGCCATTTGTTCGTGGCGATCCATCCGGGGGAGGGAATGCGGCCCTGACTTTGGTGTTGCGGGTCGCGTTTTGGGGCGCGGCCGATGACCTTGAGGGCGGCGCGGTCCTTTTGCGTGAGAGTGAGGTTGAGGGCGGGGGCGACAAAGCTGCGCGCCGCGTCGAGGCCCTCGTCAATCGTTCCCGACCGCATCAGGGCGATCACCGCGCTCATCGAGGTGTCATCGGGGGCAAGGGCCGTCCACGACAGTGCCATCACGTGGTCGGGCGGGGTGACGGTGTTGACGTTATAGGCCCCCGCGGGCAGCACGGGGCCGTTGTCGGTCCATTTGAGTTCGAGCGTGACGGGCGTGGCGTCCTTGATGCGGACAATGGAGGGTTGGGTGCGCATGGCTTTGAACCCGTCGGGTGTTTCGACCTCATCGGGGTTGGCGGGGTTCAGGCGTTCGACATAGAGGTCGGCGTCATCCATGTAGGCCGAGGTAATCCCCCATCCGAAGGCGTCCTTGCGCCCCGCAACGATGGCCGGAATGCCCGCAATCGAGGCCCCGATGACATCGCCCGTCGACAGTTGCAGACGCGCCAGATACCACGCGCCCGGCGCGGAGAAATTCAGGTGTGGATCATTGGCCATCAACGCCGCCCCCGAGGCCGAGCGATCAGGGGCTGCGGCCCAGACGTTGGAAGCGCCGCCAAAGGGCGATACGGGGGGCTGCGCAAAGGCGAATTCGGTGGCGGTATCGTCGGTATAGGCCGGCACGGTGGGAAACAGGCTTGCATATTGCGCCAAAAGCGCCGTTCCCGTTCCCGGGGCATCGGGCAAAATATCGTGCAAGCGGTCGTTGCCAATCAACAGGGAGGTGCGCGCACGCAGCACTTCGGCGGAGGCTTGGTCCGAGAGTTGAAAGGCCACCAGTTTCATCAAGGCGATGCTATCGACGGGACGCCAATAGGCAATTTCGGCGGGGAACATGAAAAACTCGGGCGCCCCGCGTCCCATCGCGCCGGTGTTGACGGCGGTAATCCACGCATTGACGCCCCGTGCGTAGGCGTCCATCGCGGCCATGGCATCGGGGGTTTGCACCGCAACGGAGCTTTCGGCGGCGGCGTAAAGGCCCAGACGGCGCATCAGGCTGTCGGTGGGCAATGTCGCCTCGCCGAACACCTCGGACAGTTTGCCCTGTGCGGTGCGGCGCATCAGCATCATCTGGAACAGGCGGTCCTGAGCGTGGGCAAATCCCATGCCGTAAAACACATCCGCATCGGTGGCCCCGAAAATATGTGGTACATTGGCGGTATCCCGCGCAATCTCGACAGGGGCGGTGATCCCCGCCACCTCATGGGTGGCATTGTAATCGGGCAGGGACCGTGAGGCGAGCCAGTAGGCCAACCATCCGCCGACCAGCGCTAAAACGACAAAGCCCGTTACGAGCTTGAGGAGAAGAGAGAAAATACGCGCCATGGGTGAGTGTGCCGTTCATAGTCGTTATGCGGGTTTCATGAGTTGACGCGGCCGCGCCAATCCCTACCGTTCTGACCAAGTGTTAAAGCACACCTGTGCGCAATGGAAAAGGACATCGAGAGACATGGCAAAAGTAGCATTTTTGGGGTTGGGCGTCATGGGCTATCCGATGGCGGGCCATCTGGAAGCCGCAGGACATGAGGTTACGGTGTTCAACCGCACAGAGGCCAAAGCCAAAGGATGGGCCGCAGACCATAAAGGCGGGTCGGCCACCACGCCGCGCGAGGCCGCGGCGGGCTGTGATTTCGTCATGGCCTGTGTCGGCAACGATGACGATTTGCGGGCGGTGTGCCTTGGCGCAGATGGCGCCTTTGCGGGGATGAAAGCGGGCGCGATTTTTGTCGATCACACCACGGTGTCGGCCCTTGTCACCCGCGAACTGGCGGTTGTGGCGCAGGCGGCGGGGCTCGGCTATGTCGATGCGCCCGTGTCGGGGGGACAGGCGGGCGCCGAAAACGGTGTCTTGTCGGTGATGTGCGGCGGGGCGCAGGCCCATTACGCGGCGGCGGAACCGGTCATGGCGGCCTACGGCAAAACCGTAAAACGTCTGGGCGAGGTCGGCATGGGACAGACGGCCAAGATGTGCAACCAGATCTGCATCGCGGGCCTGATGCAAGGCCTGTCCGAGGCGCTGCATCTGGCGGAGAAATCCGGCCTGGATGGTGAGGCGTTGGTCGAGGTGATATCGGGCGGGGCCGCCGGATCATGGCAGATGGTCAACCGCCACAAGACGATGTTGGCGGACGAGTATGAGCACGGCTTTGCGGTCGACTGGATGCGCAAGGATCTGGCGATTTGCTTGCAAGCGGGCGATGATGTCGGCGCAAGCCTGCCGGTGACGGCGCTTGTCGACCAGTTTTACAAGGACGTCCAGAAAATGGGCGGCGGGCGTTGGGACACCTCGAGCCTGATGAAGCGGCTGAAAGCGTTTGGCTAGGGCGTTGGCCGTACCGTAAAACACCGCAAAGGGCTTGCCTGAGGTAAGCCCTTTCATCCTTTCGCGCGAGCCTGCTATAAGCGGGCCAAGGAAAAGGACCACGTTTATCATGCCACCCAAGAAATCATCCGGTCGCGGCGCACGCGATTTGCGCGTCAAAGTCAAAACCGCACGCGGGCGCAAATTGTCCTCCACCCTTTGGTTGGAGCGTCAGCTCAACGACCCGTACGTGAAACGCGCCAAGGCCGAAGGCTACCGCGGACGCGCCGCGTTCAAGATCCTTGAGCTGGACGACAAATTCCGCTTTCTCGTGCCCGGGGCGCGGGTTGTCGATCTGGGCTGTGCGCCGGGCGGGTGGTGTCAGGTCGCGGTGCGCCGCGTCAATGCCCTGGGCGACAAGTCCGGCAAAAAGATCGGCACCGTGCTTGGCGTCGATCTTCAGGATATCGAGCCGATTGCGGGGGCCGAGGTCCATACGCTCGATTTCATGGAGGATGGTGCGGACGATAAGGTCAAGGCATGGCTGGGTGGCGAGGCTGATGTGGTGATGTCGGACATGGCGGCCTCGGCCTCGGGGCACAAACAGACCGACCACAACCGCATTATGGCCCTGTGCGAAGCCGCGGCCTATCTGGCGTTTGACGTCCTGAGCCCGGGCGGCACATTCGTGGCCAAGGTGCTTGCGGGGGGCGCCGAGGGTGATTTGCAAAAGTTGCTCAAACAGAATTTCGAAAAGGTCCTGCATATCAAGCCACCTGCCTCGCGCTCGGACAGTTCCGAAAAGTTTGTTGTCGCAACGGGGTTTCGCGGACAGGCGTTGACCCGCGAGGATCAGGACGACGATCACGGCGGGGATCACGGCGGGGATCACGGCGGGGACGCATCATTCCGATGACCGATTGGGCGCGGATCACCGCGGGGGGCTGCGAGATTGCGCTTGACCCTGCGCTCGGCAATATCCGCCGCTTTTTGGTGGCGGGGCGCGAAATTCTGCACACGGCGCATTGGGTTGGCACCGATGCCGCGCCATTGGCGGGTGCGCCGGTTGATCAGCACCTTGCGGGGGATTTCTTTGCCGCGCCCTTTGGGGCCTCGGATGTGGTCGACGCGCCGAACCACGGGTGGACGGCCAATTCGCATTGGTCGGGTGTGACGCGCTCGCAAGACGACGATCACGCCGAAATCCGTTTGACGCTTGACCGCGATGTCATGGGCGCACGCGTGAGCAAGACGCTCGGGCTGCGCACGGGCGAGGCCGTTTTGTACCAGACCCACGAGATTTGCGGCGGGCAGGGCGATCTGACCTTTGCCCATCATCCGATGTTTCGCATGGAGGCGGGCGGGCATTTGGCGTTTTCGCCCAAACGCGTCGCGTTGACCACGGCCCCTGCGTTGGAACCTGCGCATCTGTTGGCCTATCCGGCCCGCACCACGGATCTGACCGCCTTTCCGGCGCAGGGCGGCGGCGTGTTTGACCTGACCCGCTATCCCGGCGCTACGGGCCATGAGGATTTCGTGACATTGGTCGAGGCCGGGGGGGCCGCACTGGGGTGGACGGCGCTGTCCCGTTCGGCGGAGGGCGACATTATCGTGGTGCTCAAAGACGCCCGCGTGGCGCCGGTCACAATGCTCTGGCTGTCCAACGGCGGACGTGATTACGCCCCGTGGGACGGACGCCACACGGGTGTGTTGGGCCTTGAGGACGGCTGTGCGGCGGGGGCGCTCGGCCATGCGGCGGCCTGTGGTGACAATGCCATCGCCGCCGAGGGCGCGGCCACGGCGCTCGCGTTAGGTGCGGATGTCACCCACACGATGCGCCACGCCATTGCGGTGTTTGATGCCCCCGACGGGTTCGGCCGCGTGCGTGATGTGGTGCTTGACGGAGATGAGTTGCGGGTCAAAGGGGCGGGCGACGCGGTGCTGTGCATGGCGTTTGATCCGGCATTTTTCGCGTCCTGACGCGGGTCTGAAATCCGCGCCCCGAAAGGTGTATCTGACATAAATCAAGGTCGCGCCGCGTGCAGATCGTTACGAGCGATGTAACCGGTCCAACGAAAGTCAGCTTTATGCGCGTTACCATTCGCACCAACCTTGCCATCCGTACTCTCATGGCCTGCGCCGTCAATTCGGATCATATGGTGCGCCGTGCCGAGATCGCGCGGGCGACCAATGCGTCCGAGAACCATCTGGCGCAAGTGGTGCATCTGTTGGCCGCCGAGGGGTTTATCAAAACCATACGGGGTCGGGCCGGCGGTCTGGAACTGGCCCGCCCTGCGTCCCTGATTTCCGTGGGTGAGGTGTTTCGCCATTTCGAGGCCGGCACCCCCTTTGCCGAATGTTTCGACGGGGCGGAAAATACCTGTCCGTTGAAATCGGCCTGCCGGTTGCGCGATGCGCTTTTGGCGGGGTTGGCGGCGTTCTATGCGGTTCTCGACGAGCTTACGGTGGAGGACCTCGTGCAGGACAACGCGGGTCTTGAGGCGCTTTTGGCTATGCCGGACCACAGTGGGGCGATGACGGCGGGGTGTGCTCCGGCGATGGCTCCCGCGCTTTAACCCCCTCCGTTTCGGCGCCTTTTGCGCAGGGTTGGCATGAAATACGCCGGTTTTGCGTGCTGTCGTGGATGCAACGCTTTGCGGCGCAATGATCTGTTCCTCTCGAAATGCTTTGGCGCAGGCCAAGGTGGTGGTAACGTTTTGACAAAAGACGACTGATGAAACAGTCGATTGGACAAAACATGAGACGGGCAGGGACACCTATGGGATTTTCAAACGTTACGGCGGGGCTGATGTTGGCGTGTGCTGCGGTGCTCGGGGGGCTGCCCGTCACGGATGCACAGGCACAAGACCGCACGGACCAGTTCGCCGTGGTCGACGGGATGTCGCAAACCCGTTGGCAGACATCGGGCTATGTGTTGCGCGAAGCGGGGCAAAGCATCGGACCGGAGATCACGGCCCTTGTGCGGATGCCCCTTGATTATAAACGCGAATTTATGTGGGGGGCGCTTGGCATCGGCGCATTGATCCTCGTTGATCGCCCAGTGACCGAGTTCTATCAGGACCACGTGGAAACCGCGCTTGACGGGTTTGCCCTGCCATCGCACCCGTTGACCGATAAACTGGATATTGCGGGTCTGGTGGACGAGGATTGGTGGCTGATCACGGGGGTTGCGGGGCTGTACGGTTACGGTCTTGTCGCGGATGACACCCGTGCGCAACGCGCCGCGATCCTGTCGGCCAAGGCGATGGCCTATTCGTTTGTGACAACGCAGGTTGTATTGAAAACCGCCTTCGGGCGCAAACGTCCCTATGCCGATCTGTCGGCTCGCGGCGATCAGGAGGGGGATGTGTTCACCACGGATCCGCTTGATTTCGGCAACCATAGTGGCGTGTCTTTGACCGCCGATGGCTATGGCTCCTCGATGCCGTCCTACCACTTTACCCAATATTTCTCCGTCGCCCATGTGGTGTCGCGCAGCTATGACAATTCGTGGGTGCCGTATGGTCTGGCCACGGTGCTTGCCGCGTCCAATATCCGCGGGCATCGCCACTGGGTGTCGGATATGGCGGCGGGTACGCTTTTGGGGCTTGGGATCGGCGAAGTGCTTTGGCAGACCAACCAGAACATGCAAGAGCGCCGGATGACCTTCGAGCCGCAGGTGTCGCGGGACAGGGTTGGCTTGACGATGACGATGGAGTTCTAGGGGGAGTTCTAGGGCGCGGAAGCTTTTGCCGCCGCCGTGTGTCGCACGAAAGCAGGGAACCACGGAATACTATGCGTACCTTAGGCTCATCACACGACAATCCGGCCATCCGATAAGCCGGCCATCCGATAAACCGGTCACGCGACACCAAACTCACGCCCCCTTTCGGGGCCGCGCGTTTGTGATCAGGTCACGGGTGTGGACCGCAACAGGTGGCTTAGCGTGATACGGTCGAATAATAATCCGTGACCGGTTGTCCATTGGCAGCAGAGTGTGTGCAACTGGCCACGCTTTGGCTTTCATGGCGCAAGGCCCCGCCAAGTGCGGCGCAGCTGCGCACGGCACGGGTCATCGCATCGACCAGATCCTCATCACCATAAGAGGGCGCGGACATGCCATAGGCGACCGGCCGGATGTTGGCCACAGGGGGCGCATAGCCTACGGGGGGCGCATAGCCTACGGCGGGATACCCCGCAGGGGCAACACCCCTCGCGACACTATGGGTCGCCTGATAGGGTTGCAGGATGGAAAAATCCTGTCCTGCGCCATTCGGCTCGGACGTCACACAGGCCGACAGGACCAGAAGCGCAGGTAATGCAAAACGGTAGAGCATCATAAAATCCCCCAGATTTTTGAAAATGCTGCACGAATTGTATTCCAATCCCGAAGGAGCGTCCAGTTCTATGGTGGCCCGGGGTGGCATTACGGCGCAGGCCATCGTGTGTCTGGCATCCGCGCGCTAAACCCCGTACATGTCAGGGAGACGATGAGGAGACCCGCGTTGCACAAAATCACTTTGCCCGAACGGCCCGATTGGCGTGAACACGCACAGGAGGTCGGCTTTACCTTTGCCGATATGCATGGCGCGCCCTATTGGGACGAAACATCGGCCTATGCGCTGTCTCTCGAACAGGTCGAAACCGACCTCGAAGATCCCGCCACCGCGCTACACGCGATGTGTCGCGAGGCCGTCGGGCATATTTTGAACAGCGAGGAATTGCTCGACCGTCTGGCCATTCCCGAGGCGCACCGCGATCTGGTGGCCGAAAGCTGGCGGCGGAATGATCCCGAAATTTACGGGCGGTTTGATTTTGCCTATGATGGCAAAAGCCCCGCGAAACTGTTGGAATACAACGCTGACACGCCGACCTCGCTCTACGAGAGCGCCGCGTTCCAGTGGCAGTGGTTCGAGGACCAGTTGGCCGCAGGCGTTCTGGCCGCGGGCAGCGACCAGTTCAACGGCATCCACGAGGCGCTTGTCGCGCGGTTCGCCGCCGTGTTCCCGCCCGAAACCCAATTGCATTTCACCGCCGTGAGCGGCAATCCCGAAGACTACGCCACGGTCGAGGCCATGGGGTGGGCCGCCCGCGAGGCGGGATTGGGCGCGCATTACTGTGACCTTGAACAGATCGCGTTGAGTGACGAGGGCCAGTTTCTGGACAACGAGGACCGCGTGATCGGCACCCTGTTCAAACTCTACCCGTGGGAAGATCTGTTACGCGACGATTACGCCGACCACATCGCCGCGTCACAGTGCCTGTTTGTGGAGCCCGCATGGAAGGCGCTGTTGTCCAACAAGGGGCTGTTGCCGGTGTTGTGGCAGATGTTCGAGGGCCATCCCAACCTGTTGCCCGCGTTCTTTGAGGAGGATGTCGCCGAGGCCGTCGCGGGACGGGGCGCGGCGGCGGATCATGTGGCACAGGCGTTCGCGCGGGCCGCAGAAACGTTGCACGCGGGCCATGTGACCAAACCGATTTTGTCACGCGAAGGCGCATCGGTGTCGATCCTCAAGGCGGGTAAAGTCATCGAACAGGCGCAAAACACCGATTACGCCGCGCACCCCCGCGTGCTTCAGGCCTACGCGCCCTTGCCGCAGTTTGACGGCTTTCGCCCGGTGATCGGCGCGTGGATCGTCGGCGAGGCCTGTGCGGGCATTGGCATCCGCGAGGACCAATCACGCATCACCCAAGACCTCTCGCGGTTCAAGCCGCATTATATTACACCCGAATAATCGCCCGAACCGACCCGAGCAAAAGGCAGAACAGTCATGACCAAACGTTCCAACCGCGTCGCCATCGCCATCCTTGGTGCCACCGCATTCACCCTCGCGGGCTGCCGCGAAGAGCAAGTGGATGCGCAGGCCTTTCCCGATCTGCAAACCTGTATCGCCGATGCCGCGCAGGGGGGCATGTTTTCGGCGCAGGATTGCGAAACGGCGGTGGCCGAGGCCGAGACGCTGCACCTTGAGGCCGCGCCGCGCTATGACAGCCTTGCGGTGTGCGAGGAACAACACGGTGAGGGCGAATGTGGCTCGGAGGCCAGTGCGTCACAGGGCGGGTCCGGCAGCATCTTTATGCCGCTTTTGTCGGGCTATCTGATCGGTAGCATGTTGAGCGGGCGCTCGGGGCTTTCGGCAAGTCAGCCGATGTATAAAACCAAGAGTGGCCAATACACCAATGCGGCCCGTACAAGCACGTTTTCGGGCAATTCCGGCGCGACCAAATTGAACGCGTCGCAGTTCAGCCGCCCCGCAGCAACCGCCGGCAAAGCGCCGATGACCCGCGCCACGGCCACCTCGCGCGGCGGGTTTGGCAAAGGCACCGCCGGACGCGGCTTCGGCGGCTAGGCGAGGGGCATTGCAGGGGGCGCGTCCGCCTTCTCGCGCAGGGTAAGAGCAAGAGCAAGAGCAAGAGGGGCGCGGCCTGCCTTGGTCTGCTTGCGCCTTTGGGTCTGATCCGTCCTTGACCCGCACCCGCCCGTCGTGGCACGGCGGGGCGGGTGCAAAAGGGCTTGCATTCGTTGCATTTGGCGCATTGTTATTGGGTCTGGTGTTGCGCAAGGGGCGGCGAATGCGAAATCTCGATCCACGGCAAACGGCGTGTTTTCTCGCGGCGGTTCAGCACGGAACGATCCGTGCCGCGGCCGAACAGCTTGCGTTGGAGCCCTCCACCATCAGTCGCAACATCACGGCGTTGGAGCGTGCGCTTGCGGCCTCCCTTGTCGAGCGTGGCCGTTCCGGCGTGCGGGCGACACAGGCCGGACAGTTGCTCGTTGCGTTTTTATCGCGTCAGGACGAGGCGTTGGACCTGCTTCGGTCCGAATTTGACGCCCTTGCGAATATGAAGCGGGGTAAGGTGGCCATTGCCGTGGGCGAGGGCTTTGTCGGGGATCTGTTTGACAATGCACTGGCCGCGTTTTGCGCCCTCTATCCCGATATCACCTATTCCCTCACGGTCGGGTCCACCGAGCATGTCATGCATCAGGTTGCCTCGGATCAGGCCCATTTGGGGTTGGCCTATAACAGCGCCAATGATCCGCAGATCAGGGTTGTGACATCGGCAACGCAGCCTCTGGTGGCCTTGGTCAAGCGCGGGGGCGCCTATGATATGCAGGCACCGCTTGATCTGGCGGCGCTTGCCACTATCGGCTGTGCCATCCCGCCCCAAAGCTTTGGTATCGGCGCAATGATCAGCGCCGCCGAGATCAAACACGGGGTCCGGCTTCGTGCGGTGGTCGAGACGGGATCGATTGCGGCGCTCAAGGCCTTTGTGCGCAATGATATGGGCTGTACGATCCTGCCGCGCTTTGTGGTGGAAAGCGAAGTGTCGGTGCAGACCTTTGTGGTGCGTCCGGTTTGCGGGGCTGTGTTTGCGGACGGCGTGTCCTCGCTCGTGCGCAAGGAGGGGCGAAAGCTGCCACAGGCCGCTCATCTGTTGATCCGGCACCTGAAATCCATGTCTGCGTTTGCCTGACTGCGTTTGCCTGATCCGGACGGTGTTGCGCCGGATGCAACAAAACCCTCCACAGTGACATATTTTGCGTTGGCCCGAGCTGCGGCATAGTCGGTTTGGCACATATGCAAAGGAGCGCACAGATGCAGCTTGGAATGATCGGATGCGGCAATATGGGGGGCGGTATGGCGGCGCAGCTTTTGGACAAGGGTCTGGCGCTGACCTGTTATGATCCCGATCCCGCGACCCTTGATCGTATGCGTGATCTCGGGGCGGTGTGTGTGAGCACACCCGCGCAGGTGGCGCAGGCATCCGACATCATTGTGCTGTCACTGCCAAAGGCCGCGGTCGTGGCGGCGGTGATGGCCGATATGATCCCTGATCTACGGGCGGGGGCGATCATTCTGGACACCTCGACGTCTGAACCCGCCACCTCGCAAACCCTGTCGGCGCAGGGGGGGACACAAGGGGCAACGGAGGGCGCGGATCGGGCGTTTTTCTTTGTGGATGGTCCGGTGAGCGGCGGCCCTGCGGCGGCCCATGCCGGAACCATGACCATGCTGTTGGGCGGCGATGCCGGTGCCATTGCGGCGTTGCGGCCGGTTCTGGATATTTTGACCGCAAAAACCGTGGTGGTTGGCGGTTCGGGTGCGGGTCACGCCGCCAAGATCGCAAATAATATGCTTTGTGCGGCAAACCTCGTGTTGGTGGGGGAGGCCGTGCGGTTGGGACAGGCGGTCGGGGTGCGCCCGTCCGATCTTCTCGACGGGATCAATGCGGGGTCGGGGCGCAGTGGCGTCAGCGAGGTCAATTTTCCCAAATGGGTGCTTAACGAGGCCTTTGATTCCGGTTTCACGATGGGGTTGATGCGCAAGGATGTCGGCCTCGCCCTCGCACTTGCGAAAGAGGCCGGTGTCGATTTGGACGGGTTCTCGCAGATTGCGCAGATCTGGCTGAACGGGTCGGCGGATATTCCCGACAGCGCAGATTTCAACGCCATTGTGGCCCGTAGCGGACAGGGAGACTAAAATGACGGACCGTACAGATATATTGCGCCGCGCGATGGCGTCGCTTGAGCTCGGGGGGCGGCCCCAAAGCCTGATCAACGGGGTGCTTGTCGATGGTGCAGGTGTTCCGATTGATCTGGTTGACCCGTTTACCGGGCGCGTTTTGATGTCCTACCCCGATGCGGACGCGCCTCTGGCCGATCTGGCCTGTGAGGTGGCGCAAACGGCGCAAACCGCATGGGCCACGGAGCTGACGGGCGCACAGCGCGGCCGGATTATGTGCGATGTGGCACGTGCCGTCATGGCCCATATCGATCCGCTTGCCACGATCGAGGCGATCGTCGCGGGCAAACCGGTCCGGGATTGCCGTGTCGAGATTGCCAAGGTTGCGGAGATGTTCACCTATTATGCGGGGTGGGCGGATAAATTGCATGGCGCGGTGATCCCCGTGCCATCGGGGCATTTGAACTATACGCTGCGCGAGCCGCTTGGCGTTGTGTTCCAGATCACCCCGTGGAATGCGCCTGTCTTTACGGCGGGGTGGCAAATCGCACCTGCCATCGCCACGGGCAACGGGGTTGTGATCAAACCGAGCGAGTTGACGCCGGTCACGACCGTGGCGCTTGTCAGGCTCGCCGAGCAGGCGGGATTGCCGCGTGGTCTGGTCAATGTGCTGTGCGGGCTTGGCCCGACGGCGGGGCAAGCGGCGATTGCGCATCGCGCCGTGCGCAAGGTGGTCTTTGTCGGCTCCCCCGAGACCGGACGCCGCGTGGCAATGGCGGCAGCGGCGGCGTTGAAACCGGTTGTTTTGGAACTCGGGGGTAAATCGGCCAATATCGTGTTTGAGGATGCCAACCTCGAACACGCCTGTCTCGGGGCGCAGGCCGCGATTTTTTCGGGTGCCGGACAAAGCTGTGTCGCAGGGTCGCGGTTACTGGTTCACAGGTCGATCCATGACGCATTTGTCGAGATGTTGTCGCGGGGGATGAACCGGATCAAACTGGGCGATCCCCTGGACGAGACAACCGAGGTCGGCCCGATCAGCAATGCGCGCCAGTTCACCCACGTCACCGACATGGTCAATGCGGCCAAGGCGGACGGCGCGGCGGTGCTAAGCCGTGAGACGTGCCCGCCGCAGGGTTATTTTGTGGTGCCCACGATCCTGCATGGCCTGTCAAACGATGCGCGCGCGGCGCAAACCGAAATCTTCGGCCCTGTGGTGAGTGTGATCGCGTTCTCGGACGAGGCGGAGGCGGTTGCGATGGCCAATGCCACCGAATTCGGGTTGGCGGGGGCGGTGTGGACGGCGGATGTGGGGCGCGCCCACCGGATGGCTGCGGCTGTGCGGGCGGGAACATTCTGGATCAACAGCTATAAGGCGATCCATGTGTCCTCGCCGTTCGGCGGGTCGTTGAGCTCGGGATACGGGCGTTCCAGCGGCACCGATGCGTTGATGGAATACACCGCAAGCAAAAGTGTCTGGCTTGACAGTGCGCCCGAACCCCGCATCGCTTTCGGTTATGTCTCGTAGGGAGGGTGCTATGACACTTGTCGATGATGTGCGTGCGGTGTTGCACGCCGAGCCATTGGCCGCGGCCATGCTCGATCTGGACCCGTTTGCGGATTTTGCGCAACTGGCGGGCGCTTTGTTTGCGCGGTTGTGCAACAGCGAGGCGATCGGGCGCACCGTCGCGGCGACCTATGCGGGGACGGCGGGGCTGACCGAGATGACGCGCTATGATATCTCGGAGACCGCACGGCGCAACTTTGAACCCGGGGGCGCGCCCGCGACGCTGTTGTTCTCGCGCGGGGTACAGGCGATTATGGCCCACCGTGTTGCACATCAGCTTTGGACTGCGGGGGATGTCACCTGCGCATTGGCGCTGAAATCCGTCTGCGGGCGGGTCTTTGCAACCGATATCCATCCCGCCGCACAGATCGGTGCGGGACTGTGGCTTGACCACGGGTTGGGGTTTGTTGCGGGCCAGACCGCCGTGATCGCGGAGGATGTGTCGATCTGGCACAATGTCACGCTTGGCAGCACCTTGACTGACAGTGGCCCGTGCCGCCATCCACAGGTTGGCACAGGGGCGGTGATCGGTGCGGGGGCCATATTGTTGGGCGCGATCACGGTCGGGGCCAACGCCAATATTGCCGCCGGATCGATTGTTGTCGAGGACGTCCCCGCGGGACGGGTCGTCGCCGGATCAAAAGCAACGCTGCGCGGGCCGGCCCGCGTGCGGTTTGCCCCTCACACAGGAGACACACAATGAACGCCTCGTTCGGGATCGACCATCCGCTGTTGGCCACGCACGATATCGAGGGGCTGCGCGGGCGGCTCGTGTCGCTCGGGTTCAACATGACCGCCATCGGCAAACATCCGTGGGGGACCAGTACGAGCCTTGCGATGTTTGACGGCTGCCTTTTGGAGATTATGGGCATTTATGATGACAGGTTACTGGATGAGGTGCCTGCGGGGGCGTTCCGGTTCGGGCGCCATGTGTTCGACCATCTTCAGGTCCGCGAAGGCGTCGCCCTTTGCGCCTTGCACAGCACCAATTCGGTGGCGGATGCCCGACACGCCGAAACCGTCGGGATGCATGTTGCGGGGCATTTGGAATTCGGACGCGATGTGACGCTTCCCGATGGCACGCAGGGGCGTACGAAAACCACGCTTGCCCTTTTGCCAGACGCGCAGTTTCCACGGTTGTCGTTCTTTTTATGCCAACAGCATCGCCCCGAATTGATCTATGTGCCGGACTGGTTGGAGCATCCCAACACCGTCTGTGGCATCCGCGGTGTGTCGATTGTTGCGCCTCTTGTCCATCATGCCACCCTGACCGAACGGTTTGGTGGTTTGTATAGCGGTTACAAGACGTTGGACGGCGGGTTCCAGTATGACACCGCCAATGGCGTGTTGCGCGTCCTGACGGCGGAGGCGTTCGAACACAGCATCGGCCCGCTGCCGGATTCGGTGCGTGACGAGCCGCTTGCGGGCATTGCGGGCATGGATTTTGTGGCGCGCGACATGAACGTGGTCGCGGCCTGTGCCAAGGCCTCCGGTCTGGCGTTTGAACGGGGTGATCAGGCCCTTGTGCTGACGACACCGTCGCTGACCGCCAATACGCTGTTGCGCATCTTTCCCGTTGCCACATCCGCCCCGAACCCTATGTGACGCCCGCATTCTACATCTGCGTGTTTTTTGGGCGTGGCCCCGCAAGGACGCGCAAATGACGGGCAGCGGGCGCGGGCGCGGCGGCAAAGATGCGTTCTTTTGGGGCAATCGGGGCGACAGCGGTTAATCGTCAGGCGTGAGTAGAAGCTTGAACATATTGGTCGTCGAACCCGATGCGACACGTGCCCGCGCCATCAGCGATGCGTTGCAGGCGCACGGGTGGTCGGATGTGACGGTGATTGCCTCCACGGCGCAACTTGCACCGATCCTGACGCAACAGGATCCCGACCTGATCCTGATTGATCTGGCCAATCCGGACCGCGATACATTGGAACATCTCGGCCTGATGTCGGGGGCCAAATCGCGCCCCGTGGCGATGTTCGTCGATCACACCGACACGGCCATGACACAAGCCGCCCTTGCGGCGGGGGTCAGCGCCTATGTCGTCAACGGGTTGGACCCCGCGCGTGTGAAACCCGTGTTGGAAACGGCGATTGCGCGGTTTCAGGTGATCCAGAAAATGCAGGCCGAACTGGACGCCGCCAAACGGGCGCTAAGTGACCGAAAGATGATTGAGCGCGCCAAAGGGCTGTTGATGCGGGCGCGTGGCCTTTCCGAGGACGAGGCCTATAACCTGCTGCGCAAAACCGCCATGAGCCAAGGGCGCAAGCTCGGCGATGTCGCCGCCGCCCTTGTCACTGCTGCGGACCTGCTCGCATGAAAAACGTTTCTGTTACATGCGGTTATCTCCCGCTCGTCGACAGTGCGCCACTGATCATCGCCAAGGAACTCACCTTTGCCTCCGAGGAGGGGGTGGATCTGACGTTGGTGCAACAGCCCTCGTGGTCCGCTCTGCGTGACCGTCTCGCCTTTGGCCAGATCGACTTTGCCCATATGCTGTCGCCCATGCCGGTTGCCGCAACGCTCGGGTTGGGCGGGGCGCCCATGCCGATTGATACGCTTATGGTTTTATCCGTCAACGGTACGGTGATTGGCGTCTCCGATGCCCTTGCGCAATTGATGGCTGCGGGCGGGTGGCGCAACCGCTTTGACAGCCCGGAATCCACCAGTGCCGCCGTTCTTTCGGCGCAACCGCGACCTGTGCGGATCGGGGTGCCGTTCGCGTTTTCCATGCACCGTTTGTTGGTTGAATACTGGTTGAGCCAGGATCCCGGGTTCACGCCGGACAAGATTGATTTGGTGACGGTGCCGCCGCCGCAAATGGGGGCCGCTCTCGATGAGGGGCGCATTGATATGTTCTGTGTCGGCGAGCCGTGGGGCTCTGTTGCGGTGCAACAGTGCGGGGCCACGCTTGTTCTTCCCGGTGCCGCGATCTGGTCCTTTGCACCTGAAAAGGTACTCGGGGCGCATCACGATTGGGTTTCACAGCACCCCGAGACCTGTTGCGCGATGGTGCGGGCCGTCTATAAAGCCGCGCAGTGGCTCGAACAGCCGCACAACATTCCCCTGGCGGTCGAGATACTGGCCCAAAGCGCCCATCTCGATTTGCCCGATCAGGCGATCGAGCCCGCCCTGACGGGGCGGATGACGCTGCGGGTCGGGCAGGGGCCCGTTCCCGTTGACCGCTTCATGGCGTTTCATGACGGGGCCGCGAATTTCCCGTGGCAAAGTCAGGCGCGCTGGATTGCGCAGCACCTCAGCGGGGCGGGCAATACCGGCGCCGCTGCTGCCGCTGTCGCCGCGCAGTGTTTTCGCCCCGATCTCTACCGTGCGGCCTTGGCCCCTATGGGGGTTGATCTGCCGGAGGTGTCATCCAAGGTCGAGGGGGCCATGCGCCACGCCACACCCGTCGCCTCGACCAGAGGCGCGTTGATTCTGGGGCCTGATACTTTCTTTGATGGTGCAGTCTTCGACTTCGACAGCAAAACAGCGCCTAAAAAGTAGGCAGTGCTGCAATGCGGCGCGGTTTGTTGCGGATGCAGCATCCACGGGATTGCCAGTGCCACGTTCACGGGCAACACTCAACACAGGGCAACGATGCCCGACACGGTCAACAAGGGCGTTGACCAGAGAATTCAAGAGCAAAGCCGCTCGATTGTACACGCATCTCCTCCCGCGTGCAGCAATCGTGCGGCTTTTTTCGTATCGACAGGGACAAAATTTATGAACACTTTCAAATGGCTAATCACGTCCACCGCCCTCATCGCGTCACCGGCACTGGCCGGGATGTTGGACCTTGAAAAAGACGAGCTGACGTTCGGGTTTATCAAGTTGACCGACATGGCCCCGCTCGCCGTAGCCTATGAACAGGGCTATTTCGAGGACGAAGGTCTCTACGTCACGATCGAGGCACAGGCCAACTGGAAGGTGCTTTTGGACGGTGTAATCGACGGTCAGTTGGACGGGGCGCATATGCTTGCGGGTCAACCGATTGCCGCCACCATCGGGTATGGCACGCAGGCGCATATCATCACGCCGTTCTCGATGGACCTGAACGGCAACGCCATCACCGTGTCCAACGACATCTGGGAACAGATGAAGCCGAACGTGCCGCTGATGGACGATGGCCGCCCGCAACACCCGATCAGCGCCGCCGCCCTCGCCCCCGTGGTTGAAAGCTACAAAGACCAAGGCATCGCGTTCAACATGGGCATGGTGTTTCCGGTTTCCACCCATAATTACGAATTGCGCTACTGGCTTGCCGCAGGCGGTCTGAAACCGGGCTACTATTCCCCCGAGGACGTCAGCGGCCAGATCGGCGCGGATGTTTACCTCTCCGTGACTCCGCCGCCCCAGATGCCCTCGACCATGGAGGCGGGGACAATCTTTGGCTACTGCGTCGGTGAGCCGTGGAACCAACAGGCCGTGTTCAAGGGCATCGGCGTGCCGGTGATCACCGATTACGAGCTGTGGAAAAACAACCCCGAAAAAGTGTTCGGGATCACCGCCGAATTTGCCGAAACCAATCCCAACACCACGCTCGCCCTGACCAAGGCCCTGATCCGTGCCGCCATGTGGCTTGATGAAAACGACAATGCCAACCGTGCCGAGGCCGTCGAAATTCTGTCGCGGTCCGAATATGTCGGCGCCGATGCCGACGTCATTGCCAACTCGATGACGGGCACGTTCGAGTATGAAAAGGGCGATGTGCGCGCCGTTCCCGACTTCAACACCTTCTTTCGCCACAACGCGACCTATCCCTACTATTCGGACGCCATTTGGTACCTGACCCAGATGCGCCGTTGGGGTCAGATCGCCGAGCCGAAGACCGACGAATGGTTCTTTGACACTGCCCGCGACATCTATCGCCCCGACATCTACCTGAGCGCCGCCCGCTTGCTCGTGGACGACGGTTTGGCCGCCGAGGCCGATTTCCCATGGGACAGTGACGGGTTCAAAGCGCCGACACCGGCCGAGGACATCATCGACGGCATCGCCTACGACGGCCGCACGCCAAATGCCTACCTCGAGAGCCTGCCCATCGGCCTCAAAGGCACGCAAACCATCGTCGGCAACGAGATCAGGGACTGACCCGATCCGGCATGTGCCGTGCCGTGTCGCGGCGCATGTCACCACGACGATGTGACTTCCCATTTCCTGACCACTTGAGGCCTATATCATGACCGCAATCGACCCTGACACACTCACCGCCGAGGCCCGCCGCGCCCGCCGCTTTACGCGGATCAACAAAGCCGATGCTTGGTTCAAAGTGTTCGGTCTGGCGTGGGTGACCCCGATCCTCAAGGCCGCCGCGGGCGACAACCCGCGTGCGCAAGTCTCTGAAATATGGAAGCTATTGGGCGTTCCTGTTCTGGCCATCGCGATCTTTCTCGGCGCGTGGTCTGTGCTCGCCCCCACGGTGCAAACCTCGCTCGGCGCCATCCCCGGCCCTGCGCAGGTCTGGGAGCAAGCCGTCAACCTCAACGCCGACGCCGTGCGCGAACGCGCCAAAGAGGCCGCGTTCTACGACCGTCAGGATACCCGCAACGCCGCCCTGATTGCGGATGGACGCGCCGAGGACGTAAAAGACCGCGCTTATACCGGCAAGCCCACCTATTACGCGCAAATCTGGACCTCGATCAAAACCGTGTTCTTCGGCTTTTTGATTGCCTCCCTGATTGCCATTCCGCTTGGTATCTTTGCGGGTCTGTCGGCCACGGCGAATGCCGCCATCAACCCGCTGATCCAGATTTTCAAACCCGTCAGCCCGCTCGCATGGCTGCCCATCGTGACGATGGTCGTCTCGGCAGTGTCCGCAAGCAATGACGGGATGTTTTCCAAATCCTTTCTGGTCTCCGCCATCACCGTGACCCTGTGTTCGCTCTGGCCGACCCTGATCAATACCGCCCTTGGGGTCTCGGCCATCGACAAGGATCTCGTGAGCGTCTCGAAGGTGCTCAAAATGTCGACCTACGCCAAAATCACCAAGTTGGTGCTGCCCTCCGCCTTGCCGTTGATCTTTACCGGTTTGCGCCTGTCGCTTGGTGTCGGATGGATGGTTCTGATCGCCGCCGAGATGCTCGCGCAAAACCCCGGATTGGGCAAATTCGTCTGGGACGAGTTCCAGAACGGCTCCTCGCAATCGCTCGCAAAAATCATGGTCGCTGTCTTTACCATCGGGATCATCGGCTTCCTGCTCGACCGTGTGATGTTTGCGCTGCAATCCATGTTCACCTTTTCAGAGAACCGGTAAATCAACATGAGCATTCTGAGTTTTCAAAACGTATCCAAGGGCTTCGGCACAGGCACACACCGTGCCGAGGTTCTCGACAACATTAACCTCGACGTCGCAGAGGGTGAATTCGTCGCCATCCTCGGGTTCTCCGGCACAGGCAAATCCACGTTGATGAACCTGATCGCGGGTCTGGAGATGCCCGACACAGGCACGGTGACATTCAAAGGCGCGCCGGTCAAAGGGCCGGGGCCGGAGCGGGGGCTTGTGTTTCAAAGCTATTCACTGATGCCGTGGCTCACGGTGGGCGGCAATGTCGGTCTGGCCGTCGATGCGGTGTTCCCAAACTTGAGCAAGGTCGAACGGACGGCCAAGATCGACCACTATGTCAGTATGGTCGGCCTGTCACACGCCACCGCGCGGCGTCCCTCGGAGTTGTCGGGCGGGATGCGCCAACGGGTGTCGGTCGCCCGCGCGTTGGCGATGAACCCCGAGATGCTGTTGCTCGACGAGCCGCTCAGTGCGCTCGACGCGCTGACCCGCGCCAATCTGGCCGACGAAATTCTGGACATTTGGGAGCAGGATAAAAAGACCTGTATCCTGATCACCAACGATGTGGACGAGGCGATTTTGCTCGCCGACCGTATCGTTGTGTTGAACCCCGACGGCACGCTTGGCGCGCCGGTTCCGGTGACGATCCCCCGCCCGCGTGATCGTGGGGCGATGAATGATGATGCAACGTTCAAGGCGCTGCGTGCCGAGGTCACAAAGTACCTCATGGACGTTGGTATCGCGGCCAAAACCGAGGATACACGGCTGTTGCCGCAGGTGACGCCGATCCATTCCGTGCCCGCCGTGGTGGCCAATGCCCAAGAGGGCGGACTTGAGGAAAAATACCTCAATTTCTCACAGCTGCACAAAATCTATCCAACCCCGAAAGGCCCGCTTACGGTCGTTGAAAACTTTGATCTCAAAGTGAACAAAGGCGAGTTTATCAGCCTGATCGGCCATTCCGGTTGCGGAAAATCAACGGTGCTGACCATGGCCGCGGGTCTCAACCCGATTTCCAGGGGCGCTATTCGTCTGGACGGGTGGAACGTTGACGGGGCCGACCCCGAACGTGCCGTGGTGTTCCAGTCGCCCAACCTGTTCCCGTGGTTGACGGCCAAGGAAAACGTGGCCATCGGCGTCGACAAGGTCTACCCGCGTGCCTCGCAAGCCGAGCGTCAGGACGTGATTGAATACTACCTCGAGCGCGTGGGTCTGGCCGACAGTATGGACAAGCAGGCGGCGTCGATGTCCAACGGCATGAAACAGCGTGTCGGGATTGCGCGTGCCTTTGCGCTCTCGCCCAAACTGCTCTTGCTCGACGAGCCGTTCGGGATGCTCGACAGCCTCACCCGTTGGGAATTGCAAGAGGTGTTGATGGAGGTGTGGTCGCGCACCAAAGTCACCGCCATTTGCGTCACCCATGATGTGGACGAGGCCATTTTGCTGGCCGATCGCGTGGTGATGATGACCAACGGCCCGCAGGCCACCATCGGGAAAATCACCGATGTGAACCTGCCGCGCCCGCGCACCCGCAAGGCGTTGCTAGAGCATCCGGATTACTACAACTACCGCGCCGAAGTGCTTAATTTTCTTGAGGAATACGAGCATGGCGCAACGCCGAAGCCAAAACCCCAGACTATAGCAGCGGAGTAAGTCATGACACAGAAACTGATTGTTATCGGGGCGGGTATGGCCTCTGGTCGCGTGCTTGAGCACCTGTTGGAGGCCCATGCGGATTACGACATTACGCTGTATAATGCCGAGGCACGCGGGAACTATAACCGTATCATGTTGTCGCCTGTTCTGTCGGGTGAAAAAACCTATGAGGACATCGTGACCCATGACACCGATTGGTATGCGGCCAACGGCGTGACCTGTCATTTCGGCACCCATGTCACCGCGATTGATACAGCGGCAAAGACGGTGACGAGTCAACATGGCTGTGCGCCTTACGACAAGTTGTTGATCGCGACAGGCTCGGCCCCGTTCATCATTCCGGTACAGGGTAAGGATCTGCCGGGGGTGGTTACCTACCGCGATCTGGATGACACCAATGCTATGATTGCGGCCTCGGACGCCGGAGGAAAGGCGGTTGTGATCGGTGGCGGCCTGCTCGGTCTTGAGGCCGCCGCGGGGTTGGCCGAACGCGGCATGGAGGTGACCGTCTTGCACCTGATGGGGCATTTGATGGAGCGGCAACTGGACGAGGCGGCGGGTTATCTGTTGCGCTGTGATCTGGAGAAACGCGGGATTGATGTGAAATGCCGCGCGTCGACCAAGGCGATCCTTGGCAAGGACAGGGTCGAAGGTGTGCTGCTTGAGGGTGGCGAGGTTCTCGAGGCTGATCTGGTGGTGATGGCCGTCGGCATCCGCCCCGAAACCCGTCTTGCCACGGACGCGCATCTGACTGTTGCGCGCGGCATCGAGGTCAACGCCCAGATGGAAACATCCGATCCCGATATTGTGGCCGTTGGCGAATGTGTCGAATTGGACGGTCAATTGTTCGGTTTGGTGGCGCCGCTCTACGATCAGGCGAAAGTGGTCGCCAACACCCTGATGGGGAAACCGGATGTGTTTGTCCCGAAAGAGCTGTCGACCAAGCTCAAAGTGACGGGGTGTGATCTGTTTAGCGCGGGAGATTTCGCGCAGGGCGAAGGGCGCGAGGATATCGTGTTTCGCGATCCTGCGCGGGGTGTGTACCGCCGGTTGGTCATCGAGGCGGGCCAGATCATCGGGGCCGTCATGTATGGCGACACGACCGATAGCAATTGGTTCTTTGGCCTGATCCGCGACAAAACCGACATCACCGAGATGCGTGACACCCTGATCTTCGGGCCGGCCTTTCAGGGGGGCGGTGCTGCGGACCCGCTCTTGGCCGTTGCAGCCTTACCGCGTGATGCGGAAATCTGTGGCTGTAACGGCGTTTGCAAAGGACAGATCGAGGACGCGATTGCGGCAGGGGCCACCGACCTTGGTGCCGTGCGGTCGGTGACAAAGGCCTCGGCGTCCTGCGGCACCTGTACCGGTCTGGTCGAACAGGTTCTGGCCGTCACCTTGGGCGATGATTTTGTCATGCCCGCCGCCGCGTCCGTCTGTGCATGTACCGATATGACCCACGAAGATGTGCGGCGCATGATCAAAAGTCAGGAATTGAAATCCATGCCCGCCGTTTGGCAGGCCTGCGGGTGGAAAACCTCGTGCGGCTGTCACGTCTGTCGCCCTGCGCTCAATTTCTACTTGTTGGCCGATTGGCCGCTTGAGTACCAAGACGACCCGCAATCGCGGTTTGTCAACGAGCGCAAGCACGCCAACATCCAAAAGGACGGTACATTTTCGGTGGTACCGCGCATGTGGGGCGGGATTACCACCCCGAACGAGTTGCGCGCCATTGCCGATGCCGCCGACAAATTCATGGTCCCCACGGTCAAGGTCACCGGCGGTCAACGCATCGATTTGCTCGGCGTCAAGGGCGAGGATCTGCCCGCGATCTGGGCCGATCTCAACGCGGCGGGCATGGTGTCGGGGCACGCCTATTCCAAGGGGCTGCGCACCGTCAAAACCTGTGTCGGCACCGAACATTGCCGCTTTGGAACCCAAGACAGCACGGGTCTGGGGATCAAGCTTGAAAAGACGCTGTGGGGCTCGTGGACGCCGCATAAATTGAAACTCGGCGTGTCGGGCTGTCCGCGCAATTGCGCCGAGGCAACGTGCAAGGACATCGGCATTATCTGTGTTGATAGCGGCTATCAGATCAGCATCGGCGGGGCTGCGGGGATGGACCTGAAGGAAACCGAAGCCCTGATTCAGGTCGCCACCGAGGACGAGGCCATTGACGTGATCAAGGCCGTGACACAATGCTACCGCGAGAATGCGAAGTACCTTGATCGCATCTACAAATGGGTCGCCAAAGTGGGGTTGGATTGGGTCGTGGGCCAGATCACCGACCTTGAAAACCGCGCCGCACTGGCCGCCCGTTTCGAGCTGTCGCAATCGGTCTACCGCCATGATCCGTGGTCCGAACATGTCGCGAAATCAGAGGCTTATGAACCCCTTGCAACCCTACAGATGGAGGCCGCAGAATGACTGACTGGCTTGATATTTCCGCCCTTGATGCCATCCCGCGCCGTGGCGCACGGTTGGTGAAAACCGCCCATGGCTGTGTTGCGATTTTTCGCACGGCCACGGATCAGGTCTTTGCGCTCGACAACGCCTGTCCCCATAAAAACGGTCCCCTGGCGGATGGCATTGTGCATGGGGCCTCTGTGACGTGTCCGCTGCACAACTGGGTGATTTCATTGGAAACGGGCATGGTTCAGGGACCGGACGAGGGGCAGGTGGCAACCTATCCTGTCCGCGTTGAACAGGGGCGCATCCTGCTTGACGTTGAATTCCTGCGCCAGAGAGACGTGGCATGACGCCGACCAAAACCACCTGTCCCTATTGCGGTGTCGGATGTGGGGTTCTGGCCTTTGCGGATGGCACAATCAAGGGCGATCCCGATCACCCCGCCAATTTCGGGCGCCTGTGTTCCAAAGGCACGGCGCTTGGCCAGACCATCGATCTCGAGGGGCGCCTTTTGACGCCGCGTGTGGGCGGGGTGGACGCCGACTGGGACAGCGCCCTTGATCTGGTGGCCTCGAAATTCAGTGATGCGATCCGCGAGCATGGCCCCGATAGCGTGGCGTTCTACGTTTCGGGGCAATTGCTGACCGAGGACTATTATGTCGCCAACAAGCTGATGAAAGGGTTCATCGGCTCGGCAAATATCGACACAAATTCAAGGCTTTGCATGGCTTCCTCTGTGGCGGGACATAAACGCGCTTTCGGTGCGGACACGGTGCCGGGGAGCTATGAGGATTTGGAAGAGGCTGATCTGGTCGTCTTGGTCGGGTCGAATTTGGCATGGTGCCACCCGGTGTTGCACCAACGTATCTCCGCCGCCAAAGCCGCACGCCCGTCGATGAAAGTGGTCAATATCGACCCGCGCAAAACCGCCACGTCCGACCTTGCCGATCTGCATTTGCGGGTGCGCCCTGACGGCGATGTGGCGCTGTTCAACGGGTTGTTGTCGCATCTGGCCGCCAACGACGCGCTCGATCCCGATTACATCCGCGCCCATGTCGACGGGGCCGAGGCCGCGATTGCGGTGGCGCGGAACACCGATCTGACGGACACGGGGCTCTCGGCGGATGAGCTATCACAGTTTTACACCCTGTGGGCCTCCACGCCAAAGGTCGTCACCGTCTATTCCCAAGGGGTGAACCAGTCCGAAAGCGGCACAGACAAGGTGAATGCGATCCTCAATTGCCACCTTGCGACGGGGCGGATCGGACGGGCGGGCTGTGGGCCGTTTTCGGTCACGGGCCAACCCAACGCCATGGGCGGGCGCGAGGTCGGCGGCCTGTCCAATACGCTCGCCAACCACCTCGACATCGAGAACGCCGGTCACCGCGCCTGTGTTCAGGACTACTGGTCCAGTCCGACGATCTGCACCGCCGCAGGTCTCAAGGCTGTCGATCTGTTCCAAGCCTGCGCTGACGGGAAGATCAAGGCGCTCTGGATCATGTCCACCAACCCCGCCGTGAGCATGCCCGATGCCAACGCCGTGCGTGCGGCCATCGAAAACGTGCCGTTCGTGGCCGTTTCCGACATTATGGCGCGCACGGATACCGGCGATTTGGCAGATGTGCTTTTGCCCGCCACGGGGTGGGGCGAAAAGGACGGCACCGTCACCAATTCCGAGCGGCGCATCTCGCGGCAACGCGCGTTTTTGCCCGCGCCCGCACAGACCCGTCCCGATTGGAAAATCATCTGTGATGTGGCGGCCAGACTGGGGTGGGGCGCGCACTTCGACTTCGCCTCTCCCGCCGAGGTCTTTGCCGAATATGTCGGGTTGTCGATGGCGTCGCGGGGCTTTGGCTCCGACCTTGATCTCGGTATTTTCGCGGATGTCGATTATGCCGCAATGATCCCGACGCAGTGGCCGCATGACGGCAAACGCTTTTTTGCGAAAGGCGGGTTTTTCCATGCGGGCGGCAAGGCGCGGATGGTCGCGGTGACCCCGCCCACGGGCGCGTCACAGGCGGGATTGACGCTCAACACGGGGCGCAACCGTGATCAGTGGCACACCATGTCGCGCACGGGAAAATCGCCGCGTCTGGGGGCGCATCTGGCCGAACCCTATGCCGAGATGCACCCCACGGACGCCACAGCCATCGGCGTCACCGAGGGCGATCTGGTCACGGTGCAAAGCCCGTTCGGGACGGTTGTGTTGCGCGTTCTGATAACCGGACGTGCGACCGCGGGTCAGGTCTTTGCGCCGATGCACTGGACCAGACAACAGTGCGCCTCGGGCTCCATCAATGGCCTTGTCGCGCCGGTCGTGGATCCGGTCTCGGGGCAACCCGCGCTCAAGGCCGGTGCGATCACGGTGCGGCGGTTCGCGGCGGTGTGGTACGGCTACGGGGTCAGCCTGTCGCAGATGTCGCCGGTCGCAGAATACGCCGCGATCAGCCGCACCGCAGGAGGGTGGAAAGGCGAATTTGCGGGGGTGAAATCTCCCGAAAACTGGGAGTCACAGGCCCGGGCGATTTTGGCCCTGCCACAGGGCGATGCGTCGGTTGTCCATGACTCGCGGACCCAAGTGACACGCATTGCGATCCATGATAATTCCACATTAACGGGGCTGTTTTTCGCAGGCCCGCGGCCCGTGCAACTGGCCCGCACATTTGCGGCGTCGCTTGTCGGGACGCAGATTGCGCCCCTCACGGCTCTGGCGGGCCGGAGCGGGGCCGATCAGGTGGACACGGGCGCGATTGTTTGTGCCTGTATGAATGTAGGGATCAATACCGTGCGTGATGCAATTTCAAACGGGGCGACAACGGTCGAGGCCATCGGGACGGCGACCTGTGCGGGGACAAATTGTGGCGCGTGCAAACCCGAACTGTCGGCGTTGCTGACCTGCGCCGTGATGTCTGTGGCCGCGCAATGAGCCTCGCGCCCTATGTCCGGATCGTCGCGCAGGGCAAGGGCCGCGCGCGCAGCCTGACCCAGGACGAGGCAACGGCGGCGATGTCGCTTATCGTATCGGGCGAGGCCGCCCCCGAGGCAATCGGGGCGCTTTTGATGGTGCTGCGGCTGCGGGGCGAAACAGATGCCGAAATCGCGGGATTTACGGCGGCATTTCGTGCGGCGGCGCAGGCGAGCTTGCCGCCCGCCGATCTGGACTGGCCCTGTTATGCGGCGGGGCGGACACGCGGTGCGCCGCTGTTTTTGCTCGCGGCAAAACTGGTGGCCAATGCCGGATATCGCGTGTCGATGCACGGGTGGAATTCACATCAGGAGGGGGCTGCGGACCTCCGGACGGCGCTGTCCGGTCTGGAGCTTGAGGGGGGCGGGTTGCACTATGCGCCGCTTGAAACACTGATGCCCGCTGCCTTGTCCCTGTTGCGGCTGCGCGATACCTTCGGGTTGCGGTCCTGTATCAACACCGTGTTGCGGATGTGGAATCCTTCGGGGGCGCGGGCCTGTGTGCAAGGGGTGTTCCATCCCTCCTATCGCGGGCTGCAATCACGGGCGGCGCGGTTGCTCGGGGATCATACGCTGACCGTTATCAAGGGCGGCGGCGGCGAGTTCGAATGCCACCCCGCCAAGGATATTGCAATCTTCGGGTTGCGGGCGGGAGAGGAGCTTGATGCCGTTGCACCGGCATTGATCGCGAACACGCGCAAGCTGCATGATCCAGATTATCCCGTTGATATGAAACATCTTTGGTCCGGGTCCGGGTCCGTGACGGATGCGTTTGCGGTCGCAACCGTGGTTCAAACCACGGCACTGGCGCTATGGACGCTTGGCGCCGCGCCGGATTTGGCCGGGGCGGTGCGCATGGCCGATACCCTATGGCATGCGCGTCACACGCCGCACATGCCGTCGCCCGAGGGCCACGGGCAACGGGCGTGAAAAGGGGCATTGGGGTGCCAAAAACTGTGCCACTGTATGGGCGCCGTTTACGCGTAGCTCCCGTGAGATTGCGTTGCGGCGGCGACCCTATTGGGCAGGAAAAAACAGCGAGAAATCGCCACTGACCGCTTGGGCCGGTCCACGATCCTCGTCCTTTTTGTAGAGGGTCGCCCAATAGACCGGATCGCCCGAAAATGTAGCCTCGACCAGAACGCCCGCATCGGATCGCTCGTATTTGGTGAGGGTAATGACGGGATCTATGTCCTGATTTGCGGTTTCCCAACGGCCTGTGTCGCCTGCTTTTGTGATGTCGATGCTCGGCTCTTCAATGCGCAACGCGCCCTCGACACTCCAGACGTTGAAATACACGTGCAGCGTCAAATCGACGGCGTTACCGTCAAGCAGATAGCCGATGGCACTGATTTCATCGACAAAATCGATCGGTGTCGACGGTGTGGGTAACGCTATTGTGCTCCACCGCGATTGGGCGCGGTTGAACGTGGTCGACAGTGGCAAAACCGATTGGTCCCCGTCGATTGTGACGGTCATCGTGTCGGGGGCGGATTGGGCCGTGGCCAGCGTGGCGCACAGGGCGGCGGCGCCTGTGAGGGCGGTGTAAAAACGGATCATGGTAAGCTCCTACCTTTGGGGGGCGAAAGGCGGTTTTGTTGGAGAAAAGTCGTTGGAGTAAAATTTGACAGTAGGGACCGGAATTGAAATCCGTCAACAGAATTCACGCAGGGGCATGCCGGTCAAAAGTTGGCCTGCGGTACTATTGAGCCGGTGACACCGGTCCGCGCCATTGATCGACTGTCAGGGAGGAGGCGCGGGGGTGCGGGGGGCGGCTCTGGCGCGTGGTGATGACCGCCCTGCACCGGATCGGGCAACAGGGCGGTTATCGGATTGTGTTTGCCGTTAAAGCGTAACCGGACGTCCCGTCGTCAAAGACTCTTGGGCGGCATCGGCCAAAAGCTGCGCGCGTAACCCGTCTGATATCGACGGCGAGGGGGCGGTTCCGGCGGTCAGAGCGGTGACGAACTGGCTGAGTTCACTGCGGTAGGCCGCGCCGTAGCGTTCGAGAAAGAAGTTCTGTGTGGGGGCAGAACAAAATCCGGATTCAGTCGCGATTTCAATGGTGTGCTCGCGTTGGTTTTCCGCCCGCAACATGCCTTTCGACCCATGGACTTCGACGCGCTGGTCATAGCCGTAGGTCGCACGCCGCGAATTGCTGATCTGGCATATTTTACCGGTGGCGGTGGTCAGGATAACGGCGGCGGTGTCAACGTCCCCGGCGGCACCGATGGCCGGATCAACGAGAGCGGCCCCGACCGCAAACACCGTGACCGGCTCCTCGCCTAACAAGAACCGCGCCATATCAAAATCGTGGATCATCATGTCGCGGAAAATGCCCCCCGACGAGGTGATATAGCTGATGGGCGGCGGGTTCGGGTCGCGCGACAGGATGGTCACAATTTCGACCGCGCCGATATCGCCGGCGGCAATGCGCCCCTGAAGATGGGCAAAGTTCGGGTCGAAGCGGCGGTTGAATGCGGTCATGAACGGGGTGTTATGGGCCGTTACGATGTCGATGCAATCGCGGATACGGGCGGCGGACATGTCGACGGGCTTTTCGCAAAAAATGGCTTTTCCGGCCTTGGCCGCCGCATGGATGATGTCGAAATGCGTGTCGGTGGGGGTGCCGATGACGATGGCGTCAATGTCGGGGTTGGCGATAATCCCGTCGGTGGTTTGCACCGTTGCTGCGGTTTTTTCCGCCAGGGCCTGTGCCGCTGCGGGGACCGCATCAGACACCGCAACAAGGCGCGCGTTTTCAAGGCGCATCAGAGTTTCCGCATGGACTTGGCCGATACGGCCGCATCCTAAAATTCCGAACTTAATCATGGGTTTGCCTTTATTCAGTGGCGCGAAATGCGCGTAGGACATTGCGGGTTGCGGCGACCATCGGGTCATGGGTATCCGACAGGATCTGAACGCGGTCAAACCGGTCCGGATCGCTGTTGATTGCGCCACGAAGGGCCGCGCCAAAGGCCATGCGCAATTCGGTGCCGATGTTGAATTTGCAAATATTCGAGCCACGCGCAAGTGCGGTGCGCTGTGCGCTCGGCACGCCCGAGCCGCCGTGTATGACAAGTGGCACAGGGGTTGCGGCCTCGATCGCGCGAATCCGCCCGACGTCCAGTCCGCCCTCTTTATCTTGCTGCAAATGTACATTGCCGACCGAGATGGCCATGGCATCGACGCCTGTTTCGTGGGCGAATATGGCGGCCTCTGCGGGGTCGGTTCCGGCGGAGCCTTCGCCGTTGGCATAGCCGACAAAACCGATTTCGCCCTCGCACGAGATGCCCGCCGCATGGGCAAGCTCGACCACGGCGGCCGTCTCGTCGATATTTTGCGCCAGAGGTTTGCGCGATCCGTCATACATCAGCGATGTAAATCCCGCGTCCAGCGCGGCGCGACAGTCCTCGAATGTATAGCCATGATCAAGGTGGGCCACCACCGGCACGCTCACGCTGTCGGCAAGGTGGCGAAACATGGCGCCCAGAACGGGCAGGGGCGTATGCGCGCGACATGACGGGCCGGCCTGTAATATGACAGGACAATTTTCGGCCTCGGCGGCGGCGACAAAGGCGCGCATGTCTTCCCACCCCAAAGTCACCAGTCCGGCGACGGCATAGTGACCTTTGAGGGCGGGTTGCACGACATCTGACAGGGTTGCGAGGGTCATTTGAATTTGGCCATCATGTCTTTGATCCCGGGGATCGTTTCGATCTGATAAGCGTGGGTCGGTTGGAAAAACTGGATCAGGCTGCGCTGTGACAGGCCGCCAAGGATGGTGAAATAATACATCTCGTAGCCGGGCATGACCGCGCAGGGGTGATAACCCTTGTCGAGGCAGATCGTTGATCCGTCCATGAGTTGATAGGCATCTCCGGGCTTGCCCTCTTCGCGTTGCAAAATTTGCACGCCGGAGCCGTGGTTCGGGCGGAACCGGAAATTGTAGGTCTCGTCATGGCGGGTTTCGATGATGTTGCCTTGCGCGTCCGTGCGGTCGGTGTCGTGTTTGTGGGCGGGGAACCCCGACCATCCCCCCTGGCCAACGGTGAACAGTTCGGACACGAGCAGACGCCCGACTTTTCCGGCCTGTTGTTGGCCCAGAATGTGTTTGATTTTACGGTGGGTTTTGGTGTCGTCGGAGCCGTATTGCACCTTGTCGATGCCCCCCACGCGCACGTCGAACGGGTCGAGAACCTTGTCATAGCGGGCGCCGGCGATGAAGGTTTCGGTGTCGCAGGTGGCGACAATCGTAACTTTGGCCCCAACGGGGATATAGACACCCTCGGGTTCGCCATCCCACACGTCTGTGCCACGGTTTCCCACCGCGTCGAATGAGACGCCTTCGACGGAGATGTCGACCGTGCCGGTGGCCGGAACGATGCAGGTTTCATAGCCCGGAACGCAATATTCGAATGCCTCACCTGCGCGCAGTTTGACGATGTTGAAATAGTTCAACGGGACGGTTGGGTCGTCGGCATCCACGATGGGTTTGTTTTTGTTGTCATATGGGGCGATATGCATTGAATAGTCCTTTAATTCGGTTCGGTTGGTCCGGCGTGAGCCGACAGAAATGATGTTAAATCAGCGGGGTACGGCATGGCCGGAGCACAGCCCGGTTTGGCCACAACGATCGCGGCACAGGCCGATCCGTTCAAAACGGATGTTTTCAGATCCTGTCCTGCGCTCAAAGATGTGAGAAATCCCGCCATAAAGCTGTCGCCCGCACCGGTGGGTTTCAGGGCGGTGACGGGGTAAATTCCGGTGCGGATTTCGGTGCCATTGGCAAAGGTGATCGCGCCGTGTTCGCCCATTTTGTAGACCACGATCTGTGCGGTGCTATTGGCCAGTTCGCGGGCCTTTTGCAGACCCTTGTCGAGGCCTCCGGCCATGAACCCGAACTCTTCGTCGTTGGCGACGATGATGTCGGACAGGGCGCCTGCTTTGGACAAAACCTCTTGGGCAACCTGTGGGCCGGGCCAACTGTAGGGGCGGTAATCCACGTCAAAGATAATCGGCAATCCGGCGGCACGGGCCAATTCAAAAGCGCGAAAGGCCGCCGCACGCGAAGGCTCCGCGGCAAAGACCGTTCCGGCTGTGATCAACGCGCCGAATTGACTGTAATCCACCGCCTCGACATCGGCCATCGTCATCTCGAAATCGGCCGCGCCGTTGCGATAGATAACGGATTGATGGCCCTCCAGACGCGTTTCATACAAGGCAAGCGATGTGCGGGCCTCGCCGCCAACTGTGCCCACATACCGGGTCTCGACGCCGTAATGCGCCAGTTTGTTAAGGCAAAACCGCCCGATTGCATCGTCGGAGACGCGGGTCACGAGGGCCGCTTGCCCTCCCAGTTTGACCAGACCTGCGGCGATGTTTGCCGAAGATCCCCCCATGTCGGCGGTAAAGCTCTCCGAATCTTGGGTGGCGATGCCCGCGTGCGTGAACAAATCCATGCCCACACGCCCCACGACAACAAACCGGTTTTTGCGCAATGCAGCTATGACGTCCATCAGATGCCCGCCCGTTGTTTGGTGCGTGCGCTTTCGGTTTCGCGGTGTTTCTCGGCGACGCTCTCGTTTTGGGTGACGTGCTGTGTGCCGACCTCCCACCATGCGTGGCCTTGGGTGGTCCATCCGTCATAGGGGTCAACCTGCATCACGATCACGCTTGTGGTGTCGGCGGCTTTGGCGCGCAAGAAGGCCTCGCCCAGTTCGGTGGCGTTTGACACCGTTTCGGTGTTGGCTCCCATCGCGGCGGCATGGGCCGCAAAGTCGACAGCGAACGGGTCGCGAACGGTGGGGGTGTCGGCGATGAGATTGTTAAAACTCGTGTTGCCGGTGTTGTTTTGCAACTTGTTGATGACGGCAAATCCACCGTTGTCCAACACCAGGACAATCAGTTTGCGTTGGGTGAGAACAGATGAGTAAATATCTGAATTCATAAGCAAATACGATCCGTCTCCGGTAAAGACGATGGTGTCTTTGTCAGGTTCGCGTTCGCATTGGGCAATCCGTGCGCCCCAACCGCCCGCAATTTCATACCCCATGCAGGAAAACCCGAACTCGACGTCGACGGTGCCGATGTCCTTGGTTTGCCAGTGGGCTGTGACTTCGGCGGGCAGGCCACCGGCAGCGGCCACAACACGATCGCGCGGGTCGCATAGATCGTTTACGGCACGGATGGCTTGGGCGTATGAATTGGGGCCATTGCCGACACGGGTGATTTCATCGGTATAGGCAACCCATGTGGCCCGCTCGCTGCGCGCTTCTTGTGTCCATGCCTCGGGGGCCTGATAGGAGGCGAGCGCTTCGCTCAGGGCGGTCAGGCCAAGTTTGGCATCGCCGACGAGGGGCATGGACAGGTGTTTGACCGCGTCATGGCGCCCGACGTTCAAACCGATAATCCGTGCGTCTTTGGCAAAGGCGGTCCATGATCCGGTGGTGAAGTCTTGGAGGCGTGTCCCGACGGCCAAAATCACATCGGCACGTTGCGCAATGGCATTGGCGCTATCTGATCCGGTAACGCCGACCGGACCGATGTTGAGCGTGTGCTCCTGACGCAGGTTGGCGCGTCCGGCGATGGTTTCGACCACGGGAATGTTGTGGGTCTGTGCGAAGGCGGTCAGCTCGGCAACCGCGCCGGCATACTGAATGCCGCCGCCTGCAATGATCATCGGGCGCTTTGCCGTGCGCAAGAGGGCGGCGGCATCCACGATCTCGGCGTGGTCGGGAGCCTGTTTGCGAATACGGTGGACCCGTTTGTCAAAGAAAGCGGCGGGGTAGTCATAGGCCCAACCCTGGACGTCTTGGGGCAAGGCGATGAACGCAGGGCCGCAATCGGCAGGGTCGAGCATGGTGGCGAGGGCGGCGGGCAGGGATTGCAAGATCTGCGCGGGGTGGGTGATGCGATCCCAAAACCGTGTGACGGCTTTGAATGCATCGGTCACGCCGAGTGTGGGATTGCCAAAGTGTTCCAGTTGTTGAAGCACCGGATCGGGCAAGCGGGTCAAAAAGGCATCCCCGCAGAGCATCAACATCGGCAGGCGGTTGGCGTGGGCCAGTGCGGCGCTTGTCAGCAGGTTTGCCGTGCCGGGGCCTGCACTTGCCGTGCAAAACATAAACCGTTGGCGCAGCCACTGTTTGGAATAGGCGGCAGCCGCAAACCCCATGCTTTGCTCGTTCTGGCCGCGATACAGCGGCAAGTGTTCGCGCGTATCATAAAGGGCTTCACCCAGACAGGTGACATTGCCGTGGCCGAAAATGCCAAACCCGCCGCCACAGACGCGCATCTCTTTGCCATCGATCTCGATGAACTGGTTGGCCAGATACTTTATGATGGCTTGTGATGTTGTCAGCCTCAGTGTTGCCTCGGTCATTGCGGTGTCTTTCCACTGTAGTGCGCCGGTCAAAGCGTCGGATTGAGCGATTGTTGCTTGCGTGTTTTCGAATCTAAGGATACAAATTTTGCAACCGGTTGCAATCTAATTTTGGATAAAGAGGCGCATATGACGGAAGTTGGCATTGGTATCGTGGGTGGCGGCTATATGGGAAAGGCCCATGCGGTTGCGATGTCGGCCGTCGGGGCGGTGTTTGATACCGCGCTGCGTCCGCGCCTTGAGATGGTGTGCGCGTCATCCGCCGCATCCGCCGAACGGTACCGCGCGGCCTTCGGGTTTGCGCGTGGGACCGATAACTGGCGCGACCTGGTTGCCGACCCGCGTGTCGAGGCGGTGATCATCGCCTCCCCGCAAGAAACCCACCGCGAGATTGCCCTGGCCGCCTTTGCCCTGAACAAGCCGGTGTTTTGCGAAAAGCCGTTGGGGGCTTCGCTTGAGGATAGCCGTGCGATGGTCGCCGCGGCACAGGGCCAGATAAGCATGACCGGCTTCAACTACATCCGCACCCCCGCGAGCCAGTTTGCCCGTGCGTTGATCGCCGACGGGGCGATTGGCGATGTGACGTGGTTTCGCGGTGAGCATACCGAGGATTTTCTGGCCGATCCGTCTGCGCCCGCCACATGGCGTACACAGGGCGAGGCCAACGGCACGATGGGTGATCTGGCCCCGCATATGATCAACGGTGCCTTGGCGTTGATTGGTCCGATCACCGCGTTGATCGCCGAGGTCGAAACCGTTCATGCAACCCGCCCGGGCGGCGCGGTCAGCAACGATGACCATGCCCAGATGATGTGCCGGTTTGCCAATGGCGCTATGGGGCAAATGTATTTCAGCCGCGTCAGTCATGGCCGAAAAATGGGCTATGCCTATGAGGTCACGGGGACAACGGGGGCGATCCGGTTCGATCAGGAGGACCAAAACGCGATCTGGCTCTACACGATGAATGAGCCGGAAGCGACCCGTGGGTTCCGTAAAATCCTGACCGGCCCCGCGCATCCCGATTATGCGCCGTTTTGTCAGGGTCCGGGCCATGGAACGGGCTATCAGGACCAAATTATCATCGAGGCGCGCGACTTTTTACGTGCGATCGAGACGAACACACCCGTCTGGCCAACTTTTCGCGATGGCATGGACGTGACCCAGGTTGTGACCGCGGCGCTTGCCTCGTCTCATGCAAAAGCATGGGTCGATGTGAGCGCCTATTAAACCCACGAAAGGCAAGACATTGAATATCAAGATCGGCAACGCCCCTTGTTCATGGGGTATCGAATTTGCAAGTGACCCGTCGTATCCCGCATGGCAATCCGTTTTGGATCAATGCGCGGGCGCGGGGTATAAGGGGATCGAGTTGGGGCCAATCGGCTACATGCCCGAAGATCCCGCTATTCTCGCCCCTGCATTGGCAGAGCGTGACCTCGAAATCATCGGCGGCGTGGTGTTTCGCGCGTTCCATGACGCGACCCTGTGGGACGATGTGATGGATGCAAGCAAGCGGACATGCGAGGCTCTGGTGGCGCATGGGGCGCAGCATCTGGTGTTGATTGACAGCATCAGTCCGCGCCGCGCTCCGACGGCGGGGCGTGCCAGTGAAGCCGAGCAGATGGACAAGGCCGAATGGACGGCGTTTCGGGACCGGATCGCAACCATCGCGAAAATGGGGGCCGAAGAGTATGGCCTGACGGTGGGCATCCACGCCCATGCTGGCGGCTTTATGGACTTTGAGCCGGAGTTGGAGCGGTTGCTCGACGAGGTGGATGAGCGCATCTTGAAGATCTGTTTTGATACCGGCCATCATTCCTACGCGGGCTTTGATCCGATTGCCTTTATGGACCGTCACATGGACCGGATTTCCTATATGCACTTCAAGGATATCAACCCCGTGGTGAAGGCGGATGTGGTGGCCAGGCGCACGGATTTCTACACCGCGTGTGGACAGGGTATTTTCTGTAATCTGGGGCAGGGCGATGTTGATTTCGTCGCCGTGCGCGATCGCCTGATTGCGGCGGGATTTGACGGATGGTGTACGGTCGAACAGGACTGTGATCCCGCAATGCCCGGCACGCCGCTCGAAGATGCGCGGGCCAACCGTGAATATCTGCAATCCATTGGTTTCTAAGGATAGAATAACATGAAACGACTAAACTGGGGTATGATCGGCGGCGGCTTTGGCAGTCAGATCGGACCGGCGCACAGGTTGGGTGCGCAGGCGGATGGAAATTTCGTTCTGGCCGCAGGGGCTTTGGACCATGATGCCGAAAAGGGCCGCGCCTATGCGCAGTCTTTGGGGGTGTCCGCGGACCGTGCCTATGGGGATTGGCACGAGATGTTGGCGGGTGAGGTCGGGCGCGAGGACCGGGTTGATCTGGTGACCGTTGCGACGCCCAACAGCACGCATTTCGAGATTACAAAATCCTTCCTTGAGGCAGGGTTCAACGTGCTGTGTGAAAAGCCGATGACCATGACCGTGGAAGAGGGGGAGGAGATTGTCAAAATCGCCGAAAAATCCGGTAAAATCTGTGCGGTGAACTACTGTTACTCGGCCTATCCGATGGTGCGCGAGATGCGCGAGATCGTGCGCTCGGGACAGATCGGCAAGGTGCGTTTGATCGTCACGAACTTTAGCCACGGCCACCACGGGGACGCTACGGATGCCGACAACCCGCGGGTGCGGTGGCGCTATGATCCGGCGATGGCGGGGGTCTCGGGCCAGTTTGCCGATTGCGGCATCCATGCGCTGCATATGGCGAGCTTTATTGCCGGAGATCAGGTGCGTAGCTTGTCGGCCGATTTCGCCTCGACCATTGCAAGCCGGACACTTGAAGATGATGCGATGGTGAATTTCCGCCTTGAGGGTGGCGCGGTCGGGCGTCTTTGGACCAGTTCGGTGGCGATCGGGCGTCAGCACGGGTTTGACATTCAGGTCTTTGGCGAAACAGGCGGGATGCGGTGGGCGTCCGAACAGCCCAATCAGGTCTATTATACCCCTGTGGGCGGGCGCACGCAGATCATGGAAAAGGGCGAGTCCGGTCTTTCGGATGAGGCCGCGCGCCTGTCGCGGGTTGCGATTGCACACCCCGAAGGGTTCCCGTTGGCGGTCGCCAATATCTATGTCGATCTGGCCGCGTCGATCCGTGGCGAGACGCGCGACGGGCTGCCGCTTGCCAGTGATGGTTTGCGGTCTATGGCGGCGGTTTATGCGGCTGTGGCCTCGGCGGACAAAGAGGGCGCGTGGGTCGATGCCCGCCCGCCGATGTACCAGTAGCCGATTGCATCACATCAGGTCGGGAGCGAGCGTAATGTCTCGCGCTCGACCAGATGACAGGGGAAGAGCCGTGCTTCGGGGTAGCGGTCCGGCTCGTCAAGCATTGCGACCATCAGTTCGACCGATGAGGTGATGATTTGCTTGATCGGTTGGCGGATGGTCGTGAGCGCAATGTTTTCCCACCCCGCCATTTCCATATCGTTAAATCCGATCACGCCAAGGGTTTCGGGGACGCGTAATCCGAGATCTTTGGCGGCACTGAGAACGCCGATAGACAGAACGTCATCCCCACAGAAATAGGCCTCGGCGAGGGGTGTTTGCGCTCCGTTGCCTTGCGCCAGACGCAACAGCTCCGTGCGCCCCGCCTGAAAGGAATAGGCGGTGGCAAAGGACGTTGTCATGGTGACGTCGGGGTGTTTGGCGATCTCTTCGGCGAAGCCTTTGAGGCGGTCTTGTGAGGAGGTCGCGCTTTGCGGTCCGCCGAGAAACGCCACTTTGCGGTAGCCACGGGCGACCAGTGTGGCGGCGGCCATCCGGCCCGCCTGGACGTTGTCGATGCCAACCACATGCACCTCGGGCGTACTTGAATAGCGTCCGAATGTATTGACCACCGGAATGTGTTTGTCGCGAAAGGCCATCGAAAAGGCGGGGGGGAGGGTCGAGGAGGTCACGACAACGCCATCCACCGAGTATTGTTGCAGCATCTGTACGGAATGTTCGGGATCGGTTTCATCGGACAGGTTCACCAGAAGCGGCCGCAATCCGCGATCTTGCAGGCTGCGGGTGAACAGGTCGAAAACCTCGAGAAAGATCGGGTTGTGAAAGTTGTTGGACACCAATCCAATCAGTTTGGTCCGGCGTGTCGTCAGGCTGCGCGCCAGAAAATTCGGGCGATATCCCAGTTCATTCGCGGCCTTTTCTACCTTTCGGCGCATTTTGACCGATACGGATGCCCCGTCTGTAAAGGTGCGTGAGACGGCGGAGGTCGATACGCCGGCCCGTATCGCCACGTCTTTGAGGGTGGTTGGCATGGTTTTCGTCCCGTCTGACATCTGTCTTCCTCAATTTTATCGCGGGCTAGGGCGAAGTGCATCAGAAAAACGCCTAGCACAATTTGCAACCGGTTGCAAAATTATCGAATCCGTGCTTGTTTGAGAAAGAGGGAACGGTTGATCCCGGTCCCCGGCCAAAAAATGGCAACCTAGGGAGAGAGAAAAATGAAATCTACACTGCAAAAACTGATGTTGACCGCGGCCGTGATTGCGTCGCCCTTTATGGCGCAGGCGGATGACCACGGCGACAACCTGACATATATTCTGGTCAGCCACGCGCCGGATTCCGATAGCTGGTGGAACACTGTGAAAAACGGTGTGTCCCTTGCGGGCGAACAGATGGGCGTCACGGTGGAATACCGCAACCCGTCGACCGGTGACCTCGCCGATATGGCACGAATCATCGAACAGGCAGCGGCCTCGCAGCCGGACGGTATCATCACAACGCTTGCGGATTTTGACGTGTTGTCCGGTCCCATTCGTGCGGCGGTCGACCAAGGCATCGATGTCATCATCATGAACTCCGGCACACCGGAACAGGCACGCGAAGTGGGGGCGCTTATGTATGTGGGCCAGCCCGAATATGACGCGGGCCACGCGGCCGGCATGCGTGCCGCAGGGGACGGCGTCGAGAGCTTCTTGTGCGTCAACCACTACATCAGCTCGCCATCCTCGACCGAGCGCTGCCAAGGGTTCGCCGATGGTCTTGGTGTAGAACTGGGCGGCCAGATGATCGACAGTGGACAAGATCCCGCCGAGATCAAAAACCGCGTGTTGGCCTATTTGAACGCCAACCCCGATACCGATGCGGTGTTGACGCTCGGTCCGACCTCTGCCGATCCGACCTTGCTTGCGCTCGATGAAAACGGCCTGGCCGGTGACATCTACTTTGGCACCTTTGATCTGGGCGAAAATATCGTTCAGGGGATCAAGGACGGCATTATCAATTGGGGCATCGATCAGCAGCCGTTCTTGCAATCGTACCTGCCTGTTGTCGTTCTTGCCAACTATGACCGCTACGGCGTCTTGCCCGGCAATAACATCAACTCCGGCCCCGGTTTTGTAACCGTGGACGGCCTCGAGATGGTCGAGAAATATGCCGGTGAATTCCGCTAATTATTAACACAGAAGGGCGGGTCGGATCTACCGGATCCGCCCTTTCTCTGGATTTTGGGAGAGTTCGGCAATGTCCGACACAACAATTAACGACGAGCGCGTCAAGGAAATGTCACGCTTGCGCCGCGCCTTGATCCGTCCTGAACTGGGTGGGATTGTCGGCACCGTCGCGGTGTTCACGTTCTTTGCGATGTTTGCCTTCGACAGCGGTATGTTCAATGCGCAGGGCATTATGAACTGGTCCACGGTTTCGGCGCAGTTCATGATTATTGCGGTTGGGGCCTGTTTGCTGATGATCGCAGGCGAGTTTGATCTTTCGGTCGGCTCGATGATCGGGTTTGCGGGGATGATGATTGCCATTTTTGGCGTCGTACTGGCATGGCCGATGTGGCTTGCGATCCTTGTCACCTTTGTCATCTGCATCGCTTGCGGCGCGTTGAATGGCTACATCGTCGTCAAGACGGGTCTGCCGAGTTTTATTGTGACGCTTGCCACGCTGTTTATCCTGCGCGGGTTCACAATTTTCATTCCACAGACCATCGAGAGCAAAACAATTATTGGCGGTATTCGCGAGGCATCCGAGGGGGATTGGCTTGCGCCGCTGTTCGGGGCCAAAATCGGCGGCCCGGTATTTCGTTGGCTCGGGGATGTTGGCGTGATCGGTGTCTTCGAGCGCGGCAACCGTATGGGCGAGCCTGTGGTCGATGGCATTCCGATGCTGATTGTCTGGGCCGTTGGCCTGGTCGTGGTCGGTCATGTCGTTTTGACGCGCACACGGTTTGGCAACTGGATCTTTGCCGCGGGCGGCGACGCACAGGCGGCGCGCTATGCGGGTGTTCCTGTTGATGCGGTCAAGATCAGAATGTTCATGTTCACCGCCTTTTGCGCCACGGTTTTTGCCGTGTGTCAGGTGATGGAGTTCGGGTCCGCAGGGGCGGATCGCGGTTTGCTCAAGGAATTCGAGGCCATCATCGCGGTTGTGATCGGTGGGGCGTTGCTCACCGGTGGTTACGGCTCGGTCATCGGGGCCGCTTTGGGGGCGCTGATCTTTGGTGTGGTCCAACAGGGGCTGTTCTTTGCCAATGTTGAAAGCTCGCTGTTTCGTGTGTTCCTCGGGGTGATCTTGCTGCTCGCCGTGATCCTGAACACCTATATTCGTCGTCTCATCACGGGAGAACGCTAATGGATCCGATTATCCAGATGACAGATATCCAAAAGCACTTTGGCTCGGTCATTGCCCTTGCCGGTGTGACCATCGATTTCTTTCCGGGTGAGTGTCACTGTCTTTTGGGCGACAACGGCGCGGGGAAATCGACCTTTATCAAAACCATGTCGGGGGTGCATAAACCGACCCATGGCGAGATCAAGTTCGAGGGCAAGCCGATGAACTTTGACGATCCGCGCGACAGTATCGCCGCCGGCATCGCCACAGTGTATCAGGATCTTGCGATGATCCCGTTGATGTCTGTGAGCCGCAACTTTTTCATGGGCAACGAGCCGATCAAAAAGGTCGCGGGGTTGCGGTTCTTTGACCATGACCACGCCAATGAGGTGACGATGCGCGAAATGCGCGACATGGGGATCAACCTGCGCGGCCCCGATCAGGCGGTTGGCACCTTGTCGGGGGGCGAACGCCAAACGGTTGCGATTGCGCGGGCGGTCCATTTCGGGGCAAAGGTCCTGATCCTGGATGAACCGACCTCGGCGCTTGGTGTGCGGCAAACGGCCAATGTTCTGGCCACGGTGGATAAGGTCCGCAAACAGGGTATCGCGGTCGTGTTCATCACCCACAACGTGCGCCACGCGATGGCCGTGGGGGATCGGTTCACCGTGTTGAACCGGGGCAAGACCTTTGGCACGGCCCTCAAGGGCGAGATCACGCCCGAGGAGCTACAAGACATGATGGCAGGGGGGCAGGAGTTGGCCACCCTCGAAGGCTCGCTTGGCGGGACGGTTTAGGGCCGCAGCGACATAGCGCCGAGACACGACAAAGCCCGCCCCGGTTGCGGGCTTTGTTGCGTTTGGGGGGCGGATGCGGCCTGCACCTGTTAATTGCGCCGACTTTCCCCCTCGGGGCATCAATTTTGTTGTCAGATCGCCAAAGAGGGCCGTACCATCGGGGATGGTTCGCGACAGTTTGACCGCGCGAAAGGTTTACGGTGTCTCGTCTCCCTCACATGCGAAAGGTGACAGCAGTATGATGGCCAAGGTTATTGGGCTTATGTTCGGTCTTGTCTGTAGTGGCGCGGTGGATGCCGGTTGGGCGCAAACCGCGCCTGTGATCGGTGAAAGCCCGCGGTTTCGCGTCTATTGTGAGGCCGGTCCGGTCTGTAACGATCCGCAGGCCCCCGCGTTCGGTCAGGCCCGTGTGCATGGCGCGGATATTACGCAGATGCTTGAACAGATTCAGGACTGGTTCGACCAGATGCGCTACCCGCCGTCGCAGTTGAACCGTGAGGACGGGCGTTGGGTGGTGACCTACGCCCAAGACGGTGCATGCGGTACGAATGCAACGGCCTGTAACCGAAGATTCATCCGGCCTGCAATGTACTTTATCCGTGAACAGATCATGCAGGGTATTTCTAATTCCGCGACGATTGCGCACGAATTTTCCCATAGTTTGCATGACATTACACCCGCGCAGCCGCTGCGGTGGCTTGACGAGGCGATCAGCAGCGCCATCGGACAGGAGTGGGGGGCGCGCTCGGGCCAACCGTTTCGTGTTGCAGATCCAAAATTCGAATTTTCGCTTGATGTTCCGTTTTATGCGCATCCGCAAGAGGGCTACGGGCAGGGCGACTACATGCAATTTGTTGGCGACCAGTCCGCAAGCACGCCGCGCCTTGGCTATTTGCGGGACTTTTTCATGCTGCCCGACGATGGCCAGAACGGCATGACCTATCTGTATCGTGACGCTTTGGGGGCGGGGTCGTTTGATTTTGCCTTTCCGCAATATGTGGCGCGGTTCAATAGTGTGGAGACGTTCGCGGAGGGCGGCGGAAAGTACTATGATGCGCCTGTTTCGGTCCGTATCGACGTCGGGGCGCCCGATCTTATTGCGAAATATGCTTTTGACCGCACGGCACAGGCCTTTGCTGCGGACGCTGTGCATCTCAATGATATTTCGGTCGAGGAGCCCAGATCAGGGGCCGACCGCGATGCGCTTATGGTTGCTGAAATCAGCCTGACCGAGGCCGAGCGCCGTGACGACCTGCGCCTTATTTACGAACACCGGCGTTTGACGGGGCATTCGGTCAAGTTTCTCATCCGCGCAGGGCAGGCGATGGACCTTGGTTTTGTCAGGGTGACGAATGCGGCACACACTGCCGAGGCGACCGCACCGCAGGGCTACAAGATGAATTTGGAATTACAGCCCGCCGCGTTTTTGTTGCCAAGCTGCCTCGAGACAGGTGAGAGCGCCGCGATTTCTGTGCGCGAGGGGATTTTCGACGATGTCGGGAATTTTCAGATCGTCCCCTCCGCAGGCACCGTGAAGGGTTTGACATTTACCGCCCCTGCACAGGCCCAAACGGTGTCGATGCGTCTGCGGATCCGGTCGACGATCACCCGCGCCGATCACGGGATTGCCCGCACCCCCCGCCTCGACAGGATTGTCGATTTGGGGGAGGTCACCGTGGCAAACAGCTGTATGATCCAGATGGGACAATTTGGTGGGAGCAATGCCACCTATGACGCGGAGCATGACTATACGGGATACGACACCGCAAAGGGTGTCATGATGTTTGCGCGCCCCGGCGAGATCGCGGTCTATGACTCGCAAAAAGGAGGATGGGTGGATATCCCGCCCATGGCGCAGGCCATGTTGTCGGGCCGGATGCAATCCGGTGGTCCGTTTGCAAAGGCTTTCGAACCTCATGTGGCGGGTCTGAATGCGACCCCTGATATTCTGGCGCGGATGCCGTTGATTATGTCGCAACGGTTTGCATGGTCGCGGATTGCGCCTATCGCCAAAGCCAACCATCCCGATGCTCCCGTCAGCCGTCCCGCGCCCTGTCCGGCGGGCAGTGAGGCCACCGGATGCCATGTCATCGAGCATGGTGAGGGGGGTAAAAAATTTGCGATCACCTATGACGGGGCGCGTAAACTTGTCGGACTTAATCTGGACGGGCTACAGTTGATTTTCCGCTACGGGACATTCCCGCTTGCCCGTCCACCCGGGTGGTAGGCGTGCCTTGGGTGATGGACCTCGGGGACGAAGAACGAGAGACGGTCGGGCCGAATTGTCGGTCAGGCCGGTGCGCGGTCAGGTGGTCTGGTTGCGGTGCCGGTAGTCGCGTGGCGCGCAGCCATGGTGGTGTTTGAAATCCCGACTGAAATGGAACGGGTCGGGGTAGCCGCAGCGCAAGGCAATGCTTGCGACGGGGTGTGAACTGGCGACAAGCAGGTGCCGCGCGAGGACCATGCGTTCGTGCCGCAGCCATGATACCGGCGAGGTGCCCGTGCTGGCGTGAAACCGGCGGAACAGTTGTGACGGGCTGAGGTTGGCAATGTCCGCCATGCGGGCCACCGACCACGGTGATGCAATGTCTGTGCGCATCCGGCGCAGAAGTCCGGTGATTGGATCGTGCCGCGGATTGATTGCCCCCTCGCGTCGGGAGGCAAACAGTTTGGCGGCGATCGCGGTGAAGCGGGCATTCAGGACGGCATCCGCATGGAGGGGCGGTTCGACAAGGGTCTGGATCATTGATTGAAAGTCGTGTTCCAGATCACTGTGGCCGTCTTGAACCGGGTGTTCGGCAAATCCCGATTGGTCGTACAGCCGGTCAAGGTCCTGACCGGACAGCGCGAACCAAAGATAGGACCAGTGATGGTCTGCGGCGGCGCCGTGGGCATAGAGGCGCGATGTGTCGAGCCAGACGACACTGCCCGGCGTGGTGGAAAAGACGCCATCGGTGACGGTGATCTGTCCTTTGCCCGCGCGGGTCAGGATCAGCGTATGTTCGTGGTAGTTGCGACTGACAATCCCGTCCGTGTCATCCACGTCGCTGCGACCGCCCGCAACGATCTGATAGGGCCAGGGGGACAACAGCGGGTCACTGCTATGAAAGTAGACATCGGATATCATTCACGCGCCCCACTATGCGAGTTCTGTCTAGGAAATTGCGCTGTAACGCCATTTATAGTGTTCCATGTTGCGGGTATTATCAAGATTGATAACGCCGTGTAATCCCCGTCGCCAAGGATGAATGATATGACTGCCGAAGCCCCGAACCTACGCCGGATTGTGAATGACCCGACGTTGAGCCCCGCACAAAAAGCGCGGGCACTGTCTCTTGAGGCGGAAAATGCGTTGCCCTATCCGGATCTGGATGAGCCGACGCGTGCGGCGCTTGAGGCGCGGGTGATCTGCGATATGTATGAGGGCCATGCGCCGTATAAGCCGCGCTATGTTTTGCCGGACTACAGTGTCGTTTTGAAAAACGGCAGTGAGTGGTTGGAATTGCCCGTGCCGCAGACATTGGAGGAGGCGATCCACACGTTGATGATTGCCTACCACCATGTCCCGTCGGTGACCGGAATGCCGGTCTATATCGGCCAGTTGGATGATCTGTTGTTGCCGTATTGCGCCGATGTGACGGACGCGCATCTGTATCAACAGATCAAACTGTTCTGGCGCTATCTGGATCGTGTTTTGCCCGATGCGTTCATGCATGCAAATATCGGGCCGACGGATAACCGCGTTGCCCGCATGATTTTGCGGGTTGATGCGGAGCTGAAACAGATCGCACCGAACCTGACGTTCTTGTACGATGCGGCAGTGAGCACGCCGGATATTTTACAGATTGCGGCGGCCAATATCGCCGCGTGTTCAAAGCCGCATATTGCCAATCACCCTGTGCATGCGGCAACGTTTGATGCCAAGGGCTACGGGATTGTCAGCTGCTATAACGCGCTACCACTGTGCGGGGGGGCGTCGACCCTGACGCGGGTCAATCTGGCCAAGGTCGCGGAACGATCCCGGGACGTGGACGACTTTTTGGACAACGTGCTGCCCCATTATGTGGATTTGAATTTCCGCCTGACGGAGGCGCGCATTGATTACCTGTTTAACCGGTCCGGTTTTTTCGACAGCTTTCTGGTGACCGAAGGGTGGTTGGACGAAACGCGTTTTACCGCGATGTTCGGCATCTTTGCGATGGCCGAGGCGGTCAATATCCTGCAGGAGAAATCCGGCGCACAGGGGCGATACGGATGTGACGCACAGGCCAACGCACTCGGCTATGACATTTCGGCCCGGTTGGCAAAGATGGTTGAGGATCGTCCGCTGAAACAGGTTTGGCGCGGGCGGGCGATGCTGCACTCACAGGCCGGATTGTCGACGGACACGGGATATACGCCCGGCGTGCGTCTCCCCTATGGGACCGAGCCGGATCCGGTCACGCATATTCGGGCATTGGCCCCACATCACAGGTTTTATGCCTCGGGGGTCAGCGAAATCCTGACACTGGACGAAACGGTAAAGGCCAATCCGGATGCGGTTATGGACCTGTGTCTCGGGGCGTTTTCATTGGGGTTTCGCGAGTTTACCGCCAATGTCGGCGGCAATGATCTGGTGCGTGTCACCGGATATATGATCCGGTTGTCGGACATTGCGCAATTCAACGCCGACTTGGGATCCCGCGTGAACACAACGGCGCTCGGGGCCGAAGCGGCCAATTGCACACCGATTTTGCAACGCAAACCGCGGGTTGTGGCCAATGAGCTCCTTGCTGGCCAGGATCAGTAAAATCCTCACCTGGTCCTGTGTCGATGGGCCGGGGAACCGGATGGTGTTGTTTTTGCAGGGCTGCAATTTCAATTGTGCAGCCTGCCATAACCCGCACACGATCGGTCAATGCAACGATTGCGGGGATTGTGTTCCGGCCTGTCCGGAACAGGCCTTGTCTCTGGTTGACGGCAAGATTGTCTTCGACCCCGCCCTGTGCACCAATTGTGATATCTGTCTGGATGTGTGCCCGATCAAGGCCAATCCGATGGTGCAGACCTATGCCGTGTGCGACATTCTGGAGATGCTGCGCGAAAACAGGACCTTTCTGACCGGAATTACGATTTCGGGGGGCGAGGCGACGATGCAATTGGCGTTTATCAAGGCATTGTTTACCGCGATGAGCCGCGATCCCGACCTGTGTCACCTGACGCGGTTTATCGACAGCAACGGGCATCTCGGTGCGGCGGGGTGGCGGTCGATCCTGACGGTGACGGATCGTGTCATGTTGGACATCAAGGCCTTTGATCAGGAGCTGCATGTCCGTTTGACCGGACGAACGAATACGCGCTGTCTGGAAAGCGTGCGGTTGCTGCATGACGCGGGAAAGCTGCATGAGTTGCGCTATCTGATGATCCCCGATCAAACCGATAGCGATGCAGAGATTGACGCCTTGATCGGCTTTGTGAAATCTCTCGATGGTCCGGTCAACCTGCGCCTGAATGCCTACCGGACACATGGTGTTCGGGGGCAGGCGGCGGCGTGGCCGGCAATGGCCCGCGCACAGGTCGAGGCGGCCGCCGCACGCCTGTGCGCGGCTGACCTCGGGCCGGTGTCGCTCCCCGCGCTTTGGTGATCCGCCGCGCTCACCCCGTGCGCATCCCGGCGCTCGGGCGCCGCGTGCGAAGAACCATCAAGACAACAGCAATGAGTGCTGCAAGGGTGAGGCCGAGAGAAATCGGACGTTGGAGAAATATCCGGACATCACCATGCGACATGATCAAGGACCGCCGTAGATTTTGCTCGGACAGGGTGCCTAAAACCACGCCAAGCAGAAGCGGTGAAAGCGGAATGCGGACCTTTTCAAAGACATAGCCAACGCACCCGAATGCCAGAGCAACATACATATCGAAAAGACTGTAGCGCATGGAATAAGACCCGATCATGCACAAAAACAGGATCACGGGCATCATGATCCGTTGATCAATCTGGATCAGCCGGGCGAAGAGACCGGTGAGGCTCAGGCCCACAATCAACAGTGCGAATTGCGCGAGGATCACGCCTGCGAACAGTGCATAAATCAAATCGAGATTGGTTGTGAAAAACACCGGACCGGGCTCAAAGCCGTGAATGGTCAGCGCCCCGAGCAAGACGGCCGTGACGGCATCGCCGGGGACCCCGAGTGACAGCATCGGGATCAACGCCCCGGCTGTGGCGGCGTTATTGGCCGCTTCCGGAGCGACAATCCCTTTGGGGTTTCCTGTTCCAAGGGTGTTGTCCGGTCCTTCGCTGCGCTTGAGTTCCGAATAGGCGGCAAAGGCCGCGATGTCACAGCCTGCACCGGGAACAGAGCCCACAAAAACGCCGATAAGAGCGGATTTTACCGCGGTCCACTTTGTTGCGAGTAGATCCGAGCGCCGTGGAAAGTAGCGTTCCCCCGCGATGGCTTTCGGGAACACCAATAGCTTTTCGACCCGCATGAAAACTTGGGTGACGCCGAACAGGCCGACGAGAATAGGGATCAACTCAACGCCCCCCAACAGCTCGCGAATACCGAATGTATAGCGTGACGATCCGGCTATCGGGTCAAAGCCGACCGTGGTGATCCACAGGCCGATTGCGGCGGCCAGAACACCGCGCACGAGGTTGTCTCCCGAGACAGCGACGATCATCGTTAATCCGAAAAGGGTCAACGCGAAAAACTCCGGTGGGCCAAAAGCAAGGCCGAGCTGTGCGAGCTTTGGCGCAAGGACCGTCATCACGAGCGCCCCTATGGTCCCGCCGATAAATGAAGCCGCAGTGGCCAGTCCGATGGCGCGACCCGCCTGACCTTTTTCGGACATTGGAAAGCCGTCCATCATCGTGGCAACGGCGGCCGGTGTTCCGGGTGTTTTGAGCAAGATGGCAGAGAGAGATCCGCCGTAGATCCCGCCGCAAAAGACACCAACCAACATCAAAATTCCCTGTAGGGGGTCATGTCCGAACGTGAACGGCAAAAGCAGCGCACAACCGGTCGTTGCCGTCAGGCCGGGGAGCGCGCCGACGAAAACCCCTGCGATTACGCCCAAAAAGACATACATCAGGATCGATGGCTCGCTTAAAACCGTCGCCATGCCGTGGAATATATTGAAAAGTTCCATAGTGCGTATCCGTCGTGTCGGGTGTTACAAAAAGCGGTCGAACAGACCTGCAGGCGGCGGGGCAAAGGCCAGTCGGGACAAAAGGATCCATGCAATGGCGGATACTCCGATCGCGATTATGAAAAGGGTCTTGAGGTTGCGTAGCCCAAAGGTCCACATCGTTGCCCCGACCCAAATGGGGGCAACCAACGGGTAACCGACCGTCGGCATGAGCATCAAGAACGCGAGACTGATGGCGGCCAGAACCAACGGCTTGGTTGCGTCGGTTGTGGCCGGATCAACGGGGCGAGATCGCACCGATTGCACAAGGGCCAGAATGGCCATTGCGAACACCGTGCCGGAGGCGAGGCGTGGAAAGACGTGGCCGCCGCTAGGGGTATTGTCGCTGAAATCACCGGCCAGATGAAATGCCGCAGCGGATAAAAGCGCCAGAATGATCAACACGACGGGGTCAAGCAGACCTCCCGCCAAGAGAGGTCTGCCTGTGTTGTTTGAGGGGGGGATCACTTGCCCAAGCCCAGATCAGAGATCACCGCGGCCAAACCGGTTTCCAACTCTGCAAGGAACGTTTCGAACTCTGCGGGGTCTTTGTAGGTCAATGGCAGACCGCGCTCTTTGGCGAGGCTTTGGAATGCGTCGGACTCGAAACACGCCTTGAACCCCTTGACGATTGCGGTTTTCACCTCCGGATCCAACCCTTTAGGTGCGGCAAGACCCCGCCAGTCGTAGATGGGAGCCTCAAGAGCATAGCCCGCTTCGGCCACCGTGGGGACATCTGGAAAAGCGTCGGCGCGTTCACGTGCGTTGACCGCAAGAATGCGCACTTCTCCGGCTTCCAACAGCTGTTTCATCTCGTCGATCCCCGTGGCCGCAACCGCGACATGTTTGCCGAGCAATGCCGTGCGCACATTGGCGGATCCGTCAAAAGGAACGTAGTTGAAAGAGGCTTCGTGTTCGGCGGCCAAAAGGGCTGCCGAGAGGTGCCATGCGCCACCGGTCCCGGAGTGTCCCATGGTCACAACACCGGGGTTTTCTTTGCTGTAGGTCATCAGATCATCAAGCGTTTCAAACTCGGAATCGGCGGCTACGGAAAGGGCGCCCGGGCTTTGGTTGATCAATTGGATCAAGTCATAATCGCGGTAGCTCAAATCGGCCTGACCCAAAGGGCCATAGGTTGACAGGTTGAAGGTAATCAGACCCACCGTATAGCCGTCATTGCGGGCTGTCGTGACCGCGCCCATGCCTACAGCACCGACTGCGCCGGTCTTGTTGACGACGTTGATATTTTCCCCGAAGCACTCTTGTGCATCGGCCACCAAACTGCGTGCGATTGTATCGGTGCCGCCCCCCGCGGACCATGGCACAATCAGCGTGACATCTTTGGCCGGATACTCTTGTGCAAAGGCGGTCGAGGCGAGTACCGACATCGATACACTCACAACAATATTTTTCAAAACAACCATCAAATTTACTCCCTAAGTTATTGACTTTATTTGTATATTATAAAATGCTACTCGTAACTGATCACGAAAAGGAACCTCAAAATGATCATTCGCATGGCCCTCTTTCGCGGCGCCTTAAGCGTCGAAAATCGACCCGCATTTATTGAACATCTCGAAACACGTATGCTCCCTCTCATCCATGATTTCCCACGCATTTCCTCCGTAAGCGCGCTCTTTCCGGTGAGCAGTGATCCCGCTCTTGATGATGTGCAGTTGATCCTCGACATGCGTTATGTCGATGCCGGGGCCATGGAGGCGGCGCTTGCCTCTCCCCAGCGCAGTCAAAACGCCGAGGAGACCAAAACATTGCTCGCGTTCATGACAAACCCATCTGTCGAACACATCGTTTTGAACAACTGACCGATGCGTTAACTTGGCTCCTGCGATGGTTTGAAAAACGGGGCAGGGGTCAAGATTTTGTTGACCTGAGACACCAGATTTCCGGCCTCACTCGATTTTTTCAAGAACACTTGCCACTCCGGATCAGCCGCCATTGCCGCACGTTTGGCCGCGCGATCTGCGGCATCTTTGTAGACCCAGATGTGGACATAGGAATTGACGTCGCCGGTCTCGGTCGCGGCATACACCGCAGGATATCCGAGATGGCGTGATTGTGGTTCCCAACCGAACTCTTCGTAGAGTTTCATGTGTTTTTTGATCGTGCCGGGGCGGCATGTATAGGTGCGATGATCATAAATCATACGTTCGGGTCTCCTGTTGAAAATGTGTTGAGGGTTTCCGTGATGAGGCGTCTCACAGAGTGAAGCATCATCACCGCGCCCGAGATCGGGATGGCTGCGTAGAACAGCCGTTCCGGAATTTGAAGGATGGGCGTCATGGCGTTGGCTTTGTTGAATAAAATCCCGCCGTAAAAGGTCATGACGAACAGGAATCCGAGACAGAGCAGCGCCACAAAGCTGCGCAATGCCCATCGGGCTTTTCCCGGCCCGAGCATGGCATCAAGAATATCGACGTGGAAATGATCCTGTTTCAGCCAAAGCGATGCTGCGCCAAAGAACACCATATAGGCGAAACAGCCGCGCACGATCTCGTCGAACCATGCAAAGCTTGCCAGCTCAAAGCTGCGTGCGGCGACGTTGATCAAGATCAGGCAGAACAAAAGTGCGAGCGAGAGCATGGCGATGACGCGCAGGACATATTCCAATGCGTTTTCAATCTGTTGCATCATTGCGCTCCCATAATCAGGTTGGGTAACCAGACGGAGATGGCGGGGATCGTCACGACGGCAAGCAGCACAATGATCAGGCCCAAAAGATAGGGAACCAACGCGCGTGAGAGGCGTCCGACAGTGATGTCTGCGATGGAGCTGACAGCGAATAGAACCATGCCGACCGGCGGCGTCAAAAGGCCAACCATGGAGCACATGATCATAATCACACCGAACTGGATTGGATTGACCCCGATCTCGGTAATCACGGGTAAAAAGAGCGGGACCGTCAATACGATCACGGCGATCCCTTCCAGAAACATTCCCAAAATCAATAGGATGCCGACGATGATTGCGAGAATGATCGCGGGGTTGTCTGAAAAGTTAAGCATGGCGCTGACAAGCTGGTTGGGGATGCGTTGTTGGATCAACAGCCAACCGAAGAACCCCGCCGAGGCGATGACAAACATCACGCGAATTGTGTGAATGAGGCTGTCCCAGAGAATTGCGGGCAGGTCGCGTGGCTTCACTTCGCGATAAACCAACATCGAAAGAACGAGCGCATAGGCGGTGGCGACAACGCCGGCTTCTGTGGGGGTGAAAATGCCACCGAAGATACCGGCGATGATGATGACCGGCGTCATGAGCGAGAGCAGGCTATCGAGGCCACTCACGGCCACTTCGCGCCAGTCAATGCCATCACGACGGGGCATTTTGTGCAGGCGCGCAACGATATAGACGGCGATCATCAGGGCGATGGCCATAAGCACGCCGGGGACAACGCCCGCGAGAAAGAGTTTTGCGACGGACACGCCCGTAATCGATGAATAGAGGACGAACGGAATGGACGGTGGAAATACCGGCCCGATGGTGGAGGAAGCGGCCGTAATTGCGGCGGAGAAATCGGGATCATAGCCACGTTCGTTCATGGCCTTGAGTTCCACCTGACCGAGGCCCGCAGCATCGGCAACGGCGGCGCCGGACATGCCCGAAAAAAAGAGCGAGGCAAGAACATTAACCTGTCCAAGGCCACCGCGAATGTGGCCGACACAGGCATCGGCGAACCGGAAGATCCGGTGGGTAATCCCGCCCGTGTTCATTAAGTTTCCCGCCAGAATAAAGAACGGAATGGCGAGCAATGTGAAACTGGTTGTGGCCGCAAACATCCGCTGTGGCAGCATCGTCAGGATGAAGTAGTCACCCTGTAGGACGTAAAAACCGACCGCCGTGATGCCCAAGGCAAAGGCGATCGGAACGCCGATGACAATGAGTAGGACCAGCGTGCCTAAGATGAGGAAAGTTGTCATGTTTGATCCAGGGGTTAGGGCGCCAAAAAAGGCTCTCGCACGAGACTGGCCGGACGAGAGCCCGTTTTTGAGGGGGGTTAGTCGAGCATGTTCAGGAACTTATCCATGTTTTCCTGGCCGCTATACTCGGCCACACGCGCACGGGCGGGACCCATCTTTGCCGCAAACGGAGCGAGATCCGGTTCGGTCACTTTCATGCCGCGTTCGATCAGGCCCGCAATTTCCTCGGCCTCCTGCGCTTGCACCGCGGCCCGCATCATGGCGCCGGCTTTTGCACTTTCCTCACGGAGAATGCGCTGTTGGTTTGGCGACAGTTGTTCCCACTTGTCCTTGTTCACAACGTGGATCATCGCGTTGTAAACGTGACGGGTCAGCGCTAGGTGCTCCTGGAAGTCGTTGAGGTTGTAGTGATAAATGACACCGATCGGATTTTCTTGTCCTTGTACGACGCCCTGGTTCAGCGCATTCGGAAGTTCGGGGAATGCAATTTGTGTTGTGGATGCGCCAAGGCCTTCCATCGCGGCGACGATTTGCAGCTCCGGCGGGGTGCGCAGTTTCAAACCTTCAACGTCTTCGGGGGTGTTGATTGGCCGGACCGAGTTGGTGATGTTGCGGAACCCGTATTCCCAGTGGGACAACATCACGAGGCCTTGCTCTTCGAGTTTTGGCGAAACCCAATCCGTGAACTCGCCATCCAGTACGGTATGGGCATGTTGGTAACTTGAGAATGCAAATGGTGTCATTGCGGTGCCGAATGCACGGTCATATTTGTCGAGCCCCCCATGCGTGGGCAGATTCATATCGATTGCGCCAAGGATGGTTTGTTCAAGTTGCTCGGGTGGCGAGCCGAGTTGGTTCGCAGGGTAAAGCTCGATCTTGACCTCACCGCCGGTGCGCGCCGCTACGTTTTCGGCAAATTGCACAGATGCGGCATGTCCCGGATGGGATTCCGCGGCGAAATGCGCAAGGCGAAGCGTGACCTCTTGTGCATGTGCTGCTGTCAGGCTGGCCGTCAGGACCAACCCTGTGAAGAGTGTATTGCGCAACATATTGTTCCTCCCTAAGTTGCTGTTTTTTTGGTCTTATTCGTCAATCAAGGCTGGCAACCACTCCCGTTAGCTCCTCATATGCCTTGATGACAGCTGTGCAGCCTTCGTCGCCATGCCCCATGATGGAGGCGAGCGCGTAGGTCTGATGAACGGAGTCCGCCATGAAGCCGGGCAGGCCGGATGCGGACAGCATTTCAGTGTAATACCGGACGTCTTTTTGGGCGTTCGAGAGCGACATGTGCGGCGTGAAATCGCGCTTCAGTGTTTTCTCGCCGTAGAGATCCATCATGCCGGATTTGCCACCAGCGGCCGAAATAATACCGATGACTTTTGACATATCCAGCCCCTCGTTTGCCGCAAGCGCGAAGCCCTCGCAGAAGGCGGCCACATTGGCGAATGCAATGAAGTTGTGGATCAATTTGAGGCGGACGGCGTGTCCTGCCGGCCCGACGTGAAATATGTTTTCGGCATAGTAATCGAATGTGGGGCGCAGCTCCTCCATGAGGGTTTCCTCGCCGCCAAAGAGAATATTGACCTCGCCGCGATCCGCATGGATCGGTGTGCGGGTCATCGGGGCTTCGCAGTACCGAATGCCCCGTGCCTCGCATTCTTTGCGCATCTTGTCGACATGGGCGACGGAGACCGTTGTGTGGTCTAGAAACACAGCCCCTTTTTTCATTTTGTCGAGAACGCCATCCGCACCAAGAGCCATGTCTGCGACTGCATCTGCGGTGGTGATGCACACGGCAAAAACGTCACAATCTGCTGCCATTTGCGCGGGCGAAATCCCGCGTTTGGCACCAAAGCCTTCGGCTTGCGTGATTTTGTCAGCATCCAGATCAAAAGCCGTCACGTCTCCGCCCTTCAATGCGATGTTTTTCACAACGCCACGGCCCATGCCGCCCAATCCAACAAATGCGATCTTTTTTGTCATGCGAATCTCCCTTGTTGGATGAACCATACGTTAAAACAGTTGTCTGACAACCTTATTTATGGTTATCATATTGCGAACCGAGGGCGCAGCACCTACGATTGAGTGCAGCACAAACAACAGATTGAACAAATTCCGATGAAAAAAGGCACCTTATTCGATACGATCGAGCGCCCCCGTCGCCTTCCCGATGAAATTGCGCAGACAATCATGGCGGCAATTACAAGTGGCGACCTTGAAGTCGGTGACAAGCTTCCGAGCGAGACGGAGATGTCCGCAAATTTTGGTGTGGCGCGAACCGTCGTGCGCGAGGCGGTGTCGCTGTTGAAATTTGACGGTGTCGTTGACGCAAAGCGCGGGGTCGGGGCCTTTGTTGCCGATCGCACTGTGCGCACATCGTTTCGCATCAGCCCGGCCTGTTTTGACAAGCGGTTGGAGATTGTGAAGCTGTTACAATTGCGGACCTTTGTGCAGTCGGGGGCCGCGGCCCTTGCTGCGGAACTTCGAAGCGACGCGCAGATGGATGTTATCGAGGGTGCCTTTCAGGAGGTGATGCATGCGAATGACATCGGTCCGGATGCTGCCCTCGAGGCGCGCGTGGATGCCGAATTGCACTTGTATCGCTTGATCGCTGAAGCCTCTGGAAACGAGTACTTTTGCGATGTCATCAATATGATCGAGACCAATATCCAAACCCATCTGCGCTCTGCCTTTCTGAAAAATGCGGCGGCCTGCGAGTTTGAGGCCTCCGTTATCAAAGAGCATGAGGCGGTGGTTACAGCGATACGGGCCATGGATCCGGAAACCGCACGTACAGCCACACGCATTCGATTTGAAAATGCGGCAACCAGTTTGGCAAATCGCAAGGATTTCGCCTGAATCAAAGGAACTATACGGTGGGACAGATGAGACACGGCGGAAAGGTGCTTGTTGAAGCACTTGAAAATCAGGGCGTTAAACGCGTTTTTAGCGTTCCGGGCGAGAGCTTCCTTGCGGCACTTGATGGCCTTTATGATGCAGGCATCCAAAATATCGTCGCCCGCCAAGAGGGTGGTGCCGCGATGATGGCCGAGGCTCAAGCAAAGCTGACGGGTCAGCCGGGGGTTGCCTTTGTTACCCGCGGTCCCGGTGCGACCAATGCCTCCGCAGGCGTCCATATTGCATTTCAGGATTCTACACCGATGATCCTTTTCGTGGGTCAGGTTGCCAGTGATCAACGTGACCGCGAAGCCTTTCAGGAGGTTGATTACCGCGCGATGTTTGGTCCCTTGGCCAAATGGGCCGCCGAGATTGATCGGGTCGACCGGATCCCCGAGTATGTCGCGCGTGCCTTTAGTGTCGCACAGTCGGGGCGTCCTGGTCCGGTGGTTCTGGCTCTGCCCGAGGACATGTTATCCTCCGCTTGTGATGCGGTGGCGGTGCCTAAAGCCTGTTTGCCGTCCGGCCGCGCGGCACAGACGGATATCGACCTTGTCCTGTCGCACTTGAAAGCCGCGAAGCGTCCATTGGTTATTGTTGGTGGCGGGCAGTGGTCCTCACAGGCCGCGACCGCTTTGGCACAGGTGGCTCAGCGCCTTGACCTGCCTGTCGGCGCCTCGTTTCGGTGTCAGGATTTTCTCGATAACCGGCATCCGAATTATGTCGGTGACATCGGGATCGGGATCAACCCGAAGCTGGCCACCCTTGTGCGGGAAGCCGATGTCATTTTCAGTCTGGGCGCCCGTCTCGGAGAGATGACCACAGGGGGCTACACGCTTCTGACCTCGCCTGTGCCGGCGCAAAAACTTGTTCATGTTCATAGCGATCCGGAGGAATTGGGGCGCGTTTACTACCCCACGTGTGCTGTTGCGGCACATGCCGATCAATTTATCGAACAATTGAATGCGCACCTTCAGGATGCCGAGACAGCGGTGCGCTCGGAGTGGACACAGGCTGCGCGTGATAATTACGAGGCATGGCAAAACCCTTGTGAGACGCCTGGTGCACTCAAAATGGAAAATGTCATTTGCCATCTCAACGATGTGCTGTCTGACGATGCGATTGTGACAAATGGTGCGGGAAATTATTCGGCGTGGTTGCACCGGTATTACCGCTATCGGGACTACCGCACGCAACTGGCCCCGACCAGTGGTTCTATGGGGTATGGCCTGCCTGCGGCTGTGGCCGCCAAGATCGAACGCCCTGATCGGGAGGTTATCTGTCTGGCCGGCGATGGCTGTTTTCAAATGAGTATGCAGGAGTTTGGTGTCGCCTGTGAACACGGCGCGAACATCATTGTGCTGATTTCCAACAACGGCATGTACGGGACTATTCGACTGCATCAACAAAAGAAGTTTCCGATGCGGCCAAGCGGAACCAGTTTGGTGAATCCCGACTTTGCAGCCCTTGCAAAAAGCTACGGAGCCTTTGGAGAGGGTGTCGAAACCGATGCTGAATTCAAGGATGCATTGGCTCGCGCCCGCGTTGCGCAAAGGCCCGCGATTATCGAGCTGCGTATCGACCCCAATGCCCTGAGCCCAATGGCGACACTTGAAAAGGCGTAGGTGTGATCGCGGGTGATTAAGGTCGCGTAACGGGTCAACTGTGCGCCAGAACGCTGATTGGCGTAATTTAGAAACCTAGGCGGGTTTTGATCTTTCTCCCTCGCTTATGGCGTCACACGTCCCCCGCGTCATGTTTGGCGCGGGGGTTTTTAGATGTTGCCCCTTGAGTTAATATTTTCCCGAAAAATTGGCTGAAGTTAGATTCTCTCAATTCGGCTGCGGTCGTTTTGGATAAAGGTTCTGTATTTCTTAGGCGCATAATGCGTGAACTCAACTGAACTTTTTCGACATCACTCAACATAGGCACGTCCTGTTGGGGCGGTGATTTCAAACAGATTTTCGCTTTGAGGTTACAGGCTAGGCCTGACGACACCAGGGTAAAAAGTTTATTAGACACTGGAATTCAGTGTTTCCCCAGAGACTTTAAAAAACCAAAAGGACCTAGCTGAAAATCAGCCAAGCCCTTGAAATCTTTGGCTCCGGCGGTAGGGATCGCAACCTAAACTGTAACGCATTGAATCTAAAGGGTATACTTGGCATGAATTCTGTCCGAATCCACGGTGTGCCACAATCGATTTACTATTTTTGCCAGTGCGCAAGAAAAATTTTATTGAGCCGGTGGATAAAGTTATGCCGATGATTTGCAGTATGGGCGGGCCCACGGATTTATAAGGCTGTTCAAAAACGGGATTAGACTGAAGAGTGTTCCTATTGCACCAATCACTCACCGCGCTCCAAGCGAACCGAAGCCTTGTAAGGGGCGGTCTGTATGACCTGCACATAATTACCTTCTTGCGCTTGCGATGCTTCAAAGAAACGCCGTACCCAGCCGCGCCCCCGAAAGATAGATTTAGATCCATCTATATCGGTCAGGATCGGTTTAGGCCCGCCCCAGTCAATCGCAATCTGCCGTGGGGCTACATCAGATTTGTTTTTGTCGCCAATCACGTCCTGTGGGAAGGCATTCAAGAAATTTGAAAGATTGATGTGATTGTTCCGTACATTTCCACCTGTCAGTCGGCTCCGGCCAAGAACTCTAAACTTGCCTTCTGGCAAAGGTGGTACAGGACCATTTGCCGATCTGTTAGAGACGGGTTTCGCAATAGGGCGTTCCACCTCAGAGAGTTTTACGCTTTCTTGCAGTGATCGGGTTGGCGTTGATATGCCCGAGCTGGATGAAGCTCCAGCCTCATGGCGAAGACGGTTCAGTTCTCGTGTCTCCTCTGAGGAAAAAGTAACCCAAGTGACCGTGCCTGACTTATGTTGGTAGGGGACAGGGCGCTCCAAAGGAATGATGTCCGCGAGTTTCCAAGGGATGACCCATTTTGCGACTTCACCGCGTCGGATCATATCCCCCGGAATTTGATGATGGTTGATATTTGCAATCCTCTTTGACGGGATGAGTGCTTTCCCACAATCGGCGAGGCGGGCAAGGTCAACGACATGGCCGCTGCCTTTTTGGATCAAGCCAAACCACCCGCGTATAGAGGTCGCTTGTGATCGCATCTCCCAATCTTTGCGATCTTCAAGAATGTGGCGGATCCAGAGGGCGGTGATGACAAGTCTGCGCGTTACATCCATTTTTGTGTTTGTTTACATGTTCATCATAATTCGTAAGCCCCCTCTGAATTGGGGGAGATAGGGGGCAAGCTGTCCCGATTAAACTGTTCGACCATAATGTCTGCGATGGCCGCATGTTGGCCACGGTTCGGCTGTGCCACTGCCTGCGTGAGGCCGGTCACATCGGCTTTGTTGTCTCCCATAGGCCAAAGCGCTTGTTCTGCCAGCCGCCGTTTGCGTTGCATCAGGCTCTGAAGCAGGCTGTCAAAGCTTTGAGCACCCAGTTCCGGGTGCAGCGCCATAGGGATATGAATGGAAACGGGCTGCGTTTGACCGATGCGGTGTACGCGGTCATTGCATTGCTCTTCGACCGCAGGATTCCACCAGCGGGATAGGTGAATGACGTGGGTTGCGGCTGTCAGGGTCAACCCTGTGCCCGCTGATTTTGGGCCGAGGATCAACATGTCAAAACCGCCATCCGTCTTTAGATGTTGTTGAAAACGGTTCACGATGTCTTGCCGGCGAGGGATCGGGGTATCGCCATTGATCACGTCAATTTTCTCAAGACCAAACATGTGACGCACGATTTCACCAAAACGGAACTGCATGTCCCGGTGTTCGATGAAAACCAACACACGCTCATTTGCTTGTTTGATCTTGCGCAGTATGTCGATGACAGCGTCGAGACGTGCGCTCTTTGCTATAAACTGGTCAGGTTGTGTGGCTTCCGTGTCACCAGGATGCACCGAAACTGATCGGATATGATGCAGCATTTTCAACGCGGCACCGGGGCCTCCATTGGCCAATTTCAGCTGCGCCAGGTCATATGCATCTGCCTGAACCTTGGGCATCAGGCGTGGGTGGAGGTAGCGCCGTTTGGAAGGCAGATCACGCGCGACTTCTTCCTTCAGGCGGCGCAATCCAAGGGGAGGCATTGTTCCGCGGCCCTTAAAAACTCTTGCGTGTAGTTCGGCCATGTTTTCAGCATTGGGCGCGGCATAGCGCTCGCGAAATTCAACGCCAGAGCCAAGGCTGCCGGGTGCGATACGATCCATAATGGTCCACAGATCAATAGCTGCGTTTTCAATGGGCGTACCGGTCAGGCCAATTCGAAAATCGGCATTCATCGCCTCAACGGCCTTTGAGGCAAGCGTTGAGCGGTTTTTGATATTCTGGATTTCGTCCATCACGATTGCTGAAAAAGGGATCTTGCCCAAGGAGTGTTGGTAATTGGCAAGTGTTGTATAGGTGGTGAGCAGCCAGTATCGATGCGCACGGCCGTCTTCAAAGGCCTCATCCAGCCAGTCGAGATCCAGCAGTGGCAGGCCCGATTGCGTTTCTGTTCCCTGTGCATCACGGCGTTTTTGAGATCCCAACGCCCCGCCATAGAGACGGATCAAAGATCCGAAGCCACGCCCTTCAACATGGTGTTCGACCTCCTGTTCCCAGTTACGCAAAAGCGAGGTCGGCGCCACAATTAGAACTGGCCCACGGTTCGCCGCATCTGGTTGTTTCATGTGTTCTTTCAACCAAGTCAGAAAGGCAATTGTCTGAAGCGTCTTACCCAGACCTTGTTCGTCCGCATTCAGAATTCCGGGCAACCCAGCTTTCCAGGCCTTTTGTGCCCAATCGAAACTGTCTAATTGGTGTTGGTGCAGGGGGGTGCGGATGGAGTCGGGCAATTCGGTCGGGACGGTTGAAATACGCGGTGCAAATTTGGCTTTCCATGAAAGGTCGTTATAATTGTCGAGCGTATCGAGGATGATCGGGCCATCGGTTTCTGGCGCTGCTTCTGGGGCGTCAGCCGGAGCGTCCTGTGCTTCGCGGTGTTCGATCTCACCATTTATTGCCGCAAGTCGGGCAGGCGTGATCTGCACGGTTTCTCCTGCGATTTCTGCCGGTATATCCTTGCCGGTTGCCAAGACATCCGCCATGTGATCCCGTAGGGTGTGCAGCTCCGAGGTTGGCATGGCGTGAATTGCCTCTGCCAAATGTTGGGCAAAGGCCTCTGGTAGCCATGTGGTGCCGCTGCCCTCGATCTGGTTTTGTGGGCGCTCATAGACGACCACGCCGGTAACCCGTTCCGAATATTCACGGCTTTCAATCAGCGCAGGCCCAGCAATCTGTTCAACCATCTCCTCTTGTGCCGCGGCATCGAGATTCTGAAATGCTTCGGACTGTTCAAGGTGTCGGTTCACGGCCTCGGTAATGAAGACGCGCGGGTTTTTGATAAAGGCCTGACGTTCTTCGCGTGGTGCGTTTTGTACCCGCAGCATTTCTTCAAGAACAGGTGCGGCACCCTTATCAATCACAAGATAGGAATTATTGCCAAGCTGGTAGGCTGGCCGTGCACCGCGCGCGTGCAGACGGTGTTGAAACACGGCCAAAGCCTCACCCGAGAGTTCGGCATTATGCTCAGAGATATCATCATCCGAAAGCCCTGCATCGTTAAGCTGTTGTGCGGAATAGGGTACGATTTCAAACTGTCCTAGGGAGGCATCTGGGGACACTGAAAACCTGTCCGCGATGCGTACCTCAAGACCCCGCAGAAAGGCTGTCATTGAAAGGCCTGCCATGTCCTTATTGGCGGGCATTTCGCTTTCAATAACGTCTTCGGGTTCAATGGCGCGGCGAAAATCGGCCAGCGCACGCCAGTGCTGTTCAACGGGCTGCGTCGCATCAAATGTGTCAGCCAGATCCAGAGCGCGCTTCATCCATAGGGGGAGGCGGCGTGGTCCATTTGACGTATGTAAAATCGCGCCGGTTCTTTTGGGGATTTCGCGCAAGCCATTACGGGACCATTCATAGTGAAGTCGAAAATCAGGACGTCCCAATACGCCGGTCACATCGGTTTTAAGCATCAGGTCGACTGTCGCGGGAAGGCCAAGGACCTCGGCAGACGGAGCAGAAAGCTGGGCCGCAGCATTGTGGGAGATGCGCAGCTGATCGGTTGTGATTTCAACGTCTTGGGGGTGCATGTCTGCCCATGCACGCAAATCACCGATTGCAAACAGAAGGTTGCGGTCTTCGGGTGCAAGATCGGTAAAGCTGCGTGCGGTTGGCTTTGAGATCAGGCGTGAGAGGATGCCTTGTCTTTGCTGTGGAAAGCGGATCTCGATGTTGTTGTCGGTAACAATTGGGCTGGGTGCGCTATCAGACATGTTGGAGAACCCACTGTGACCAATTTCGAATGGAGTTGTGAGGCTTCGAATTTCGGGATGCTCGCATAATGTCGTCGCAGTAATATTGGCGCTTATACAGGGCTGGGGCGTTTGTGTCGTCGATTTTGAAGATATGCGTTCGGTAGTTGTGGCAACCATCTACAACTATTTTGTTGCCAATGCGCATGATCAGCAGCGATGTGCTGCCGCCGCGATCAAGTTGCCGTGCGAACCGTCGGTTCATGTCCGTTTTGTCACCGCGCAACAGATTATTTTCGGCATACCGACGTGCCTCCGACCCGAAAGCGACCCAAGCCTCGTCGATCATTTTGTCGTCGTATAGCTTCAGCCAGAAATCGCGCCGTGGTGGCCACATGTGACTGTTTTGGGTGGCTGTGACCATGTTGCAGAAGAACTTCATGTCCTGATGGGTCAACCATCGTAAAAGGACCGCGCGTAGATCGGGGTCAAAGCCGGACCAGATGCCGCCTGCGTGCAGGCGCGGGTCATTCCAAGCGGCGATGATTGCCTCGCTGAGTTCATTGCGCAGGGCATCGGGGGGCGTTTTTGTGCGCCAGACTGACAATAGGGCCTCAACCGCAGGACCGGCACCTGCTTGCAGTACTGGCCCATTTTGCGGGGTCAGCCAGTTGAAAAGTTTATGACGGGCTGAAGTATTTGCAAGATCGGGCGCGAGAGATTTTACAAAGAGTTTTTGTGCGGCTTTGGCCAGACCAGAGGTGTGGGGACTGCTCAATCCGATGGATTGAAGTTTGGCATATGCATCGTCTGTTTCAAGCATGAGTTGCGCCAAACCTCTCGGCGCAGCATCAGGTGTGAATACTTGGGGTAGGGCAGTTATTAACTTCCGATGCCGCCCTCCCAAGTCGCTGCCGCGGGCAGACAGGGTTCTTGCAAGATCGCGGGTGTGGTCTGCGCCAACCGTGAAACTGTCCAGATAGACACCCACCATGCCGTCAAGAAAGGCCCCTGGTTCACGAGTGGCGATTTCATCGAAGTAAAATTCACGCACGTCGCTTAGGTCGGGCCGATTGCAGCGTTCCTTGTCAAAGACTGCAACCGCAGCCGAGATTACCCTCTGGGTGGTAATGTTTTCCCAGTTCCACTCAGAGACACGCAATCGCATATTTTGCGCAAGCTTTTCTCGATCCCGGTCCTCTGGGGTGCGGACAACATCCGGCCAGCGGCTCAGGATGTTGTCGACGGAGCGCTTGATTTGACCAAGCGGTGGTAGAGCCCGTGTGCGGAAAGACTGGCGTCGTTGTAGTAAGGCTCGCGTCGTTTCACGGGGGCGGGTCGTCTCGGGGGTGTTCATGGCTGGTCCACGACGCTTTCCAGCGCCTCTCGTACTACTTCTATCCCGTCGGTATCCTGTGGCGTCACCATAATGAAGCGAAGGTCAATCCGGCGGTTGGTTGCCCGGCCTTCCTGTGTGTCGTTGGGCGCGACAGGGCGATCGGGCCCATATGCGGCGACTGAAAGAACGGGCTGACTCTTCAGGTTTAGGTGCTCCATAACCCCCTGGGCTGCTTGTGTCATGGCGAAGAAAGTGTTGTTGGCGCGTGCCGCTGACAGCGTACGGTTTAGCCGATCTGTTCCAACATTGTCAGTATGACCTTCAATTTGGACGGCCTCAATCATAACAAATCCGGAGTTACATGTGCGATCAAATTGCGATGCTTGACCAATTGTAAAACAGGGCAGTACCTCATTCAGCCGCTGCGCGAGCCGGGCGACGATGTCGCGTCTATCGCGGGCCAAATCTGACCGGTTCGAAGCAAATAGCCCTTCACCCTGAAAGCGCAACGCGTCGGATTCTTCGCTTAATTCGATCTGCAAGTCCGGGAAATCAGCCCTGATTGCGTCTCGTAGCCGCGTTAACATCTCTCGCCTTGTCTGAGTTACTCGCGCCAGGTACGCCTCAAGTGGGTCGACTATTTCCAGGTCTTTCAACCGTTGTTGCAACCGTTCAATTTCTTTTTCCAGTTCGGAGATGGTTTGATCCTTCTTGGAAATTTCCTCGTCTTTTCTTTCGATGGTGAGAAGAAGAGCTGCCCGCTCTTTCTTCAATTTTTCTAACTGGTCTTTGAGGTCTGTAATGGTGGCCTCTTGCGCTTTTGCAGTTGCACGCCACTCATCGCGTTCGGACACCATGCTCTCGAACCTGCTCATTGGTACCGTTTCGGTTTCTCGTGTTTGGCTCGCGAAAAATGCAAGCAAAATCATCATGATGAATAGGAACCCGACCGTCATGTCGGTCATTGATACGAAGGCGCTTTCTTCTTCCTCTTCGTGCCGTATGCGTTTTGCCTGCGCTCTCATGTTTGCCGCTGCCGCTGTGCAGGAAGGAAGGCCTCGGCCTGTTCAACGACGCTTTTGAGCGTGTCCAGACCAGGAGCAAGGGCATCACGCATTTGTCCAACGTGATCTTGCGCCGACCCGAGAGCAGCTTCCAGTTGCGAATTGTACTCTGTCAGGGCACGGCCAAGCATTTCGTCAATCTGGTCAAGCTTCTCTGCTTCGTTGGAAAGTTGTGACATAGCGGCATGTGTTGCTTCAAGAGAACGACGGATACCTTCCCGTTCGTTCCCAAGAGCGGTTTGAGCGGTATCAAGAACATGTGTGGCATTCTCAGCAATAGAAGCTGAATTTTGCATCAGGGTCTCGGAGACAGTTTCAACCAGTTCACCAACCCGGCGCAGGGTTGTTTCTATGCGCTCTTGCGAGGCACGGATCGGATCGGCTGCAGATACGAGGCTTTGGCTTGCAGTGCGGAATCCTTCGGATGCACCGTGTATCGCATCTGCGCCGCTGTTCATGCCCTGCGCCGCACTTTGGGCACCGGTCGCTCCGCGCTGCACCGCCTCTGCCATAGTCTCCAACCGTGTACTGATCGTATCGAGCCGCGACAAAAGTTCTTCGCCGATAACGCCCCCCATATCGGAGCCAAGCTTTGCGATATCCGTGCTGGTCTTATGGAAGCTGTCCATCAGGGTTTTTCCGACACTTTCAATTGCTTGCCCGGCTTCGGCGCTGGTTTGGGCCATGCGGTCTCTCGCGGCCTGACTGCTTTCTTCGCTGGCGTTGGCCAGAGTGTCCCGGAAACCTTCGGCGGCGGTCCGCATTTGTTCTGCGGCAGTGCGCATAGCTTCTGCTCCCTGGCCGGTGTTGTCGCGTATGCCTTCCAGCGTGTCATTCATGACGGACAACAAGCGATCTGCCCCCTCATTCATTGCCTCGGATGCCGTGCGACCGCTGGCTGCGACTTCGGTGCGCATTTCAGCCATGGCGCGTGCCATCTGATCCAACGCATCCCGCAGCCCGTCACCTGCTTGAGTGTTGGTTGAGTTCATTCGATCAACCATCGTACCTATGCGGTCGGTCGCCTCACCCAAAGACTCACTGGCGCGGGTCAACGCGTTCCCGACAGAGTGGGAGAGCTGTTGAGAGAGATCCCCGACCATTCCTTCCATGCTGCTTGTACCCATGGACGTGACACGGTCAAAAATGGGATCCATCCGATCCGCGATAGCGCTTGTGATTTGTTCTGGCAGAGCCTCAAGGGGCTTTTGAAGCTCCGCGACCATTCCCATGCCGATCTCGCGCAGATGTTCGCGTTGTTCGGTTGCAGCGCGCAGTTGGCGAAATCCAATGTCCTCCAAGCTGACAAAAACGAGACGTCGTTCTATACCGATACAAAGGCGATGCAGGGCTGCATCCATCGTGTTTTGACGTGCGCGAAGCAGGAACGTGAATAAGATTGAGCAGAATAGGCCCACAAGCGACATGACAAATTTAGCAGATGCAATCTGCATAAAGTCCTGCATTGCCTTGTCCATTCCCCCAGTTCCAGCGTTCATGGATTGTGAAAACTGGTGCAAGGCTGCGACCAATCCCAAAAATGTCAGCAGCAAACCAGCTGAGACCAATGTATTCGGCAATATGCGGAAAACCCCCGGGCCAAATCCCAAGTCATCGACGTTTAGGAAAGATGCTGGCCGGATCGAGTTACGTAGCCTCAGAGGGCCGTCTACATCATCGAGTACGATGGTTTCATTAAACTCATCGAAAGCTTCCCAAACCGTTTCCCGTGGGCCTTTTTTGCGATAGTCATTTCGGAGTTCATGGATGAGTTCTGAGTGACCATCCGCAAATTCCGGAATTCCCTCAAAAGCTCTGACTTTTTGGTCCAGCACTTTAATGGCACTCAATTGGCGGCTCGATCGAATAAAGTACCAAATCGCAAATATAATGGTGGCAAAAAAGATTACACCTGCAATCTGACCAGGGCGGCTGTCAGAAAGAGTCAGCGCCTCTGCAACAGAGATGATACCATTCTTGAGGAAAAGGCCTAATTGTTCACTAAATGTTTGAAACACTAAATTCTTCCTCAAATATCTAATAAGGCTGAGCCCAGACCTTGATGCTATTTTCCATCATAGGTTTCTTCAAGGTTGGAATGCTTTGTCTTGAATAATAGATTTGGCGAAACTGAGGTGCCCCTAGCTTCCTAGACGCCTGCCTCGTTCATTTGCTGCTGTTTCATTTCATAGTCAACCGGCGACAGCATGCCGTTGTTTGTGTGCTTGCGTGTTGGGTTGTCGAACATCGCGATGTAGTCGAACACGTCCTGCCTTGCTTCTTTGCGTGTGAGGTAGCCCGACGCAGAGTCTTTCTGTTATGATCTCTGCCTGCGCGCACATGGCGTGAAGCGGCGAAGATGTTCACACCGTTCGAGGCCCCACACGGTTCTGGCTTGGTCCATTTCACGCTCTCCATGCCCGCGGGGCGTAGCTTGTCAGATGCGGTTTTCGTTTCCAACCAAACGGCGGTGCTTGTGTCCGGCCCGCATGGAGAGCGTGTCATGCACGATTTGGCCGATGGAAGTTTTACTGGGAAACAAGAGGGCTCCTGCTCGGGCTGGGCACAGTTCATGGGCGAAATTGAGAAAATACCAGGTTGCTGGAGGGAGGGGGCAGTTGACAAAAATGAAGAGATTGGCCCGTTATTGGAATGACTATATGGACAACTACCGAGTGCAAAAACGCGACTCGAAGAATAGGTTTGCTAAGCTGCTCGATCACTTTGATCGCTATTGTCGTTTAGGGTTTTGTTTTCGATTTTCAAAGATTCGATAAAAAAGGTATTGTCCGCTTGCGGCCCAAAGCGGACAATTGTCGTGACGACCGATGCTGCGTTGCAGCTTCTTCAAAGTTGACCTTGGGCTTAAAAATCCCCGATGGGGCAGTTAACCCCAACCAAATTCTTCGACAATGCGAGTTCTGTAAGCGGTTGTAATCTGGTCGGGTGCTTTACGAACGTACTCTTCAGCCCTAGCGAAAGAATGTCCCGAAAGACCGCCGAGGTGCGAGATGACATCCTCAATAGAAGGATGATCGTTGTTCTGCTCAGTGATTGGTGATTTTGGGGGTAGACCAGTCCATACGACGCCCGCGAAACCAAGTTTGTTTGCCCAAGCCTCAACAAGCTCTGCGCCATGATGACCAGATGAAGCATCTCCAGTCCAGAATGCCGCATTCTTTGTGCTTGGTAGGCCTTCGCGCTTGGCAAGTGCTTCGCGTGCTTCCTCTAACGAAGTAGATGACAGAGTGTTCCAGAGCGTCGGACACACAGTGCCCCGCTCGCAAACAACAAGAGTCATGCGGCCATCATTCGATTTTCGCGCGAATTCAAGCGGCATCTTGGGCCCGTCTTCACGCCACTCATGCGAAATGGGTAGATCGCCGGGCTCCCAAATCAACGATCCCCAACCGAGGCAAGCAAAACTAGCCTTGTCCTCATTTCTATTCATTTTCGTGCCATTCGCGGATGGTTCTGGTCAGGTTTGACAACGCAAACCCTCGACTGGTCCGGACATCGAGCATTGCAAAGCCTTCAGCGAACTTCACAACATTCTCCCCATCCAAAAAGAACTCAAATTGCCCACTCGAATACTCGTCTTCGTGGTCATAGTCTACAACCCGCCAGCTTCCGAGAACTTCGCCATCGCGAGTGATCACATCGCCATGCGCCAGTTTAGGTTCATATCCGCTGTCCATCCACTCATCGTGGCCGACGAAGTTTATCGGGTAAATCAGATCCATATGTCGCAGATTAGATCAAATGTCAGGCAGCACAAGTAGTGCATAGAAATCGGTCGTTTGCACCTCCCGGCCCACTCCTTCCATTCATCAAAGACGCCTTTGCTGCGGTGCAGCCTCACCAGACCAGCCTTTCGTCCACAGCGCAGCATTTTCGGACGGTTGAAGTTGGCAGTACCGACCAAGTCGCCGATAGAGCTTCCGTAGCTTTGCTCATTCTGTTCGCCAAAAAGGTGCTGGACGCATTGGGAGCGAAGCGAATAGAAGCTCTACATTAGTAATAAACACATTCCGCAACCAGACTTGGGCAATGATATTTGAGCGAGAATAACTTCGGTCATGAGCAAGAAATTCGATTGATGGGCTTTGTCGGACAAGACAAAGTCAGGGAATGCATTTGCAGTATCGTCTCGAAGCGCGAAAGACTGCGAGAACTCCGTTTCGCGGGGCGCGAGGTTTCCACCCGAGAAAACCTCGAAGAAGAGTTTAGCGGACTTCTCCGCGAAATCGACGATCTGGTCGGCGAAGTACAAAGTACTATGGCGCAGGATGATCTTGATTTGTGGGTAGGGCAAAAAAACTTCCCAGCCGTTCATGATGATAGCTGGTCATTGGGAGCAGAAGAAATTTGCGGGCCACTCATACCCTTCCTGCGGGGAAACCTTGAGCCTGTGCAACGTGTCGTCGTTGCTCCCGACCTACCCAAAAACGTTTTCGCCCTCTTCCTGACTATCCCTGGCCTAAAGGAATTTCTTAAAAGGGAAATCCACGGACACTGGGGGTATCACTATCACTACCTTGATGCAAAGGAGCGTCGGTCAGACACGCTTCTGACCTTCAACCGACAGCTCAAAATACTACCAAGCGGCCAGCAGGTTAAGGTCGTCACTTGGGAAAGGCATAGCGAGAAGAGCCACTTCGCAGCGCGCGCGGCGACTTGGGGTGCCAAGAAAAGAAAAAGCGTCCACGACGCCTGTGTTGGCGACAGCGTCAAACGAAACCTGAACGACTTCAAGAAGCCAGCCAAAGAGGCAGAAGCGCTTTGGCCTGTCTGACATTGCCAAAACCATGCAATGGCCAGAACGGCCCATTGTGATGTTTGAGAGGTCCTACGGTTGCCCGGAATATAGCGGTGAACTCTTACCAAGAGAATGACGACCGGCGGTCTGTTTCAACATTGAATACACAACATATGGTTGCCGACCTGCCGTTCGCGGTGCAGAATAAGATTGACGACCCATTGAGCGCGCCTTGGGCGAATGCGTGAAAATAGTTCCAGCCAGCTCAAGTTGGCTTGTCCTTTAGGCAAGACGCATCTTTGTGGCAAGAGTTAAGATTTATGAAAAAGATTGATTTACACATTCACACGAAATCCAGCAGCCAAGATCAGGATTTTTCGTTTAGCAAGGAAGTTCTGCAAAAATATGTGAGTGAAGCCGATCTGAGCTGCATAGCTGTAACAAATCACAACCTTTTTGCCAGGAAGCAATTCGAAGAAATCAAATCCGCCTTGGAAATACTCGTTCTTCCAGGAATTGAGGTTGATGTTGAAAAGTGTCACATGCTCGTCTTGGCGGACGGTCGGGATTTGGATGATTTTTCTCAAATATGTGAGGAGGTTGAACGAAGGTGGCAAGCGAGTGGGGTACCTCTTGAGTATGCAGGTTTCCATGAAATTTTCGGAGATCTCCGAAAGTACATCCTTATACCTCACTATTTGAAAGAGCCAAAAATTAGCGTCGAGTCCCTGAAAAAATTTGAGGGGCACATTCACTGCGGTGAAGTCAGCAGCCCTAAGAAATTTATCGCGTGCCGCAATGACCCCGAGATGCTCACGCCAGTTTTTTTCAGTGACTGTCGGGTAAGTGATGACCTGACTATCCCACCAACCAAACATACGTATGTCGATTGTGAAGACTTATCATTCGGTTCCCTGCGGCATGTTTTGAAGGATAGGGACAAAGTGTCTATCTCCAGGGAGGGAGGAGGTAGCCATTTTCAGATTTTCCCCGATGGGCAAAAGCTCTCAACTGGACTCAATGTAATATTAGGCGATCGATCGTCCGGAAAATCTCATACCCTTCAAAAGATCTGTGATTGGTTCGGTGCGGAAAACACAAGGTACATCCGCCAGTTTGACTTAGTCTCACGAAATGAGGCGGAGGACGAGAAGAATTTCAAAGATTTCCTGAGTGAGAAAACCAGTCTATTTGCGCGAGATTATCTGGCTGACCTGCAGGATGCTGTAACGCACATGCTTGATATCGACCTCCAAGCAGATATGCTCACTATGGAGCAATACATTTCATCGTTGCTCAATTATGCGCGCGAGACGAGTCGGCATGATGCTTTTTCAAAGGCCAAGATATACAATGAAGAGCCGTTTTTACGGAAAGACTTAAAAGGTCTACAAAGCCTCATTTCGTCAACTAAGCAGCTTGTGAGCAATGTGGAGTATAGAGGTGTTATTGATAAGCATGTAGATCTGGATGCGCTCAAAGCTTTGTACGTGGAGCTCATGAGAATTTACTGCGATCATCAGGAATTAAACGTCAAAAAGGATTGGGTGAACACTGCAGTTCATGACATCAAAGAAAAACTTCAACGAAAGTCATCAGCACCCAGTGTGGCCGACGTCGATCTCCTTCAGATTGCAAAGAACACAAGGGCAGTTGAAAGATTTGAAACCCTGGTAAAGGCTGCGCGGAAACCCAAGACTGCACTTCGGAAGAAGAAGGGAAGTTTCGAAATTGTTGCACAAGTAGGACCATTCAAGGGGAGCGGAGAGCTAAAAAACCTATCAAGATCGAGTAGAGCCTTCAGCGCCGCGTTTGAAAAGTATGACAAGCCGTATGAATACCTTCAAGAGCTCCGGAAAATTGGAGCTCCAGTCGAAGCTTCTGATTTTAGCAAGTATCTGACTAAGGTCGAATACAAAATCCTCAATAAGGATGGAATGGAAGCATCAGGAGGAGAGCGATCGGAGTTTTTCTTACTTGACAGGATCCAAGGCGCAAGCTCTGCAGACGTACTTCTCATCGATGAACCAGAATCGTCCTTTGATAACCACTTCCTGAAGGAGGAAGTGAATGAAATAATCAAAGAGATATCGAGAAGGATGCCGGTGGTTGTTGTCACTCACAATAACACAGTCGGCGTTTCAATTCGGCCAGATTTCATTCTTTACACGCAAAAAGAGGTTTCAAATTTGGAGATTAAATGGCGAATTTTTTCCGGCTCACCAACAAGTAAAAGGTTGGTGTCCATGGACGGATTGGAAATTCCGACGAGAGACGTACTCCTTGGGAACTTGGAGGCTGGAGTTATGACCTATGAGGAGCGGAGCGCGGCTTATGAAGATCTTAAAGATTGATGGGGGATGCGGATATTTTTTGGCGAACTCCTCAAGTGAATGGCGAAAAATAGACGAAATTGACAAAGGAGAGTTGTTACATCTTCTTAACCGATTTCTGGAAGAAGATGTTGAGATGGACGCTCCTGACGGAGGCAATCTTCAGAATGAGGTTCATAAGATTATTTATTCACACATTTTTCAGAAATTATCAGCGCTGACAGAAAGTAAATCCTCTTTCAAGGATGATAGCGAAAGGCTCTATTTCGATGAAATAAACAAGTACTCGTCAGTATGATGGGAGGCTAAATTTCGCCATGGTATTCTTAGATAGACAAGAGTCTCTTGGGTAATTTATTGCACTCCCAAAACGTTGGATACTTAAACGAAGCTGAATTGGACTTCGAATTTCATTCTCAATGCCAATTGTTTCGCCCTCGGTCGTTTTGGCTTGGATAAATGTCCGCTTTGAACGTGGACAGGGTTGCCTTCGCACTTGCAGCGAACGGCAACTCTCCGCCGTGTGATACCCTAAGACGTCCACGCCTAAGCTACTAAAACAAACGCGGTTGCAGGTCGATCGCTGCTTTCTTCATTTCGAATGGCATGCCTTCTTCGTCACCATAAATCTCTTCGTTTAGGTCTTCGCCGGCGTGTCCGAGGATATCAAGACGCACCTCTTTTTTCACGTCTTTCTGGTTCTTGAGAAACTGGTTGAATGAGTGTCGAAGGCTGTGCCCGTCTAGGCCTTTGGGATTTCCATCAAGCTGTTGGCTGCGGAGCTTTTCCCAATTGTATCGTAAAGCCGAAATGAACTTTTTCTTTTCGCTTTTTGGACGCAGTTCTGGGAACAGAAGGGTTTCACCTTTGGAGCGCATGCGGTTCCGATGCTCGATCAAGCCTTGGGCAATAAGATGCTCGTGAATGGGCACAAGGCGCTCACTTTGGAGGTTTTTCAGTCGGCGTTCGGCATGTGGGCGAATATCAAGCCCATATGAACCGTCAACTTCGATAATTGAATCGACGGTAAGGCCTGCGATTTCTTCCATCCTGCCACCAGTGTATGCGACGATCATTGGGACGTAGTACAACCCGTCCTTATGAACCAAATCACCCTTGTCGTGCCGCCTGTTTTCATTCCTACAACCCTGCCACACTGGGTGTTTGAATAGCTCTTGTACTTCTTTTTCTTTGAAGGCTGCCCGCTTAGATCTTCCACGTTTCGTCTCGGGTTTTCGAAGCTTGCTCGTATCAATTTTACTGTTGATCGAAGTGTCTTCGTTTCCCTGTGCATAGCTCAGGATTGCAGACACCTGCTCAAGATAAGTGTTGAAGGTTTTCGGCGCGCGCCCAAGGTCATCGTCTGCTGACGCGTTGGCGAGCTCTTGGATGTCATCCCAGGTAAAGTCGAGGTGAGAGGGACTCCGCATGAAGTTCTTATGAACCTCGGCGAGTCTGCGCTCCAAAATTCTCAGGTGGTACTGCTCGACTTCTGTCACCAATTGAACGCCTGTTAACAGACAGAAGAGTTTGATCTTGGAGCGTCTGGCATCTGCGGTCTTATTGTCCATCGTTCCGTTGATCTGTGCGTGTTTGATGCTGCGTTCACATACCCCCGCGAAATCGACACCGAATGGGTCTTTCTCAGTTGATCGGTCTAGCTCTTCTTTACAGGCTTTTGCAGCTTCGAACTGATCGTTTAGGAGACGAGTGGTGAGTTTCGATGTGATCAGGTTTACCCTTGGGGTTAATAAAGGTGCAGGCTCGTTTGCGACAACCGTTGCCGGTTGCTCGGAAACGTCAGGTGCATTGCATTCCTCTGTTCGCTCCAAGCGGGGTTGACGGGCTTCTTGCTCGGGCTGCGCTGCGGCAAGCATAGATTTCAAGTATGCTTGCATGATTTGTGCGTCATGTTCGGCAGAACGGGGGGCATAGTCCGTTGCTTCTTTGAATTCGCGAACCAAGTGATCCATCATGCCAGGAGATTTTAGCTTGCGGGCCTCCTGATCGAAAATCTCCATTACGCGACTAAGTTCTGTTGGTGACCAATCCGGATCGATGGCGTCTACTGGAAATGGGTGATGTGGCCCGAACTTGATGAGTGTCTTCAAGGCATGTTGAAGGGCTGAGCGATCACATTCAGAGAAACTATGTTTGCGGCCGGTGAACCATGCCATCCGGCTCTGTCGCTTCAGGTCATCAACGAACTGCTTCAAGCGCCTCTGCATGAATTTATGCACAAGTGCGTCCGGAATCGGATCATGGATGAATGCAAAGGAATTAAGCACGGTCTCGAACTCTTTGGTTAGTGATAGAGACCAGATATGCGCTTGGTTTTTGTTTTTCGTCCCCAGCGACACCATGAGGGGTGACTTACATGTGGATAAGGTCGGAATTCGCCGACGATAATAGAACCGATCGGACTGTTCGTATAGGTAGGTCGGGGCAGACATAAGCTCTCCTCGAAGTGGAGAACGCTTTGTTAGAGAAAAGTCCGCAATCAGCAGGGAGGCAACCTTGTGTGCAACCAGTTGTGCAACCTAATTGCGCTTACAGCCCGAAGTCCCTCGGAGGGAACTTCGGGCTTGTAGCAAAATCAACCACTTAGGGGAAGATTGGCTCCGGCGGTAGGGATCGAACCTACGACCAATTGATTAACAGTCAACTGCTCTACCGCTGAGCTACGCCGGAA
>NZ_JBLXHL010000007.1:0-216344 GCF_048259695.1 Celeribacter sp.
TGGCTCGATAAACAGAGCAACTGTTCATGGTACGTCTCTTAGGCCACCCAAGGAAGCCGCTTGGCTGTTGCGAGCAGCCGCAAAGGAGGCCTTCTCATTGACCAAAGCTTAGCCGACGAAACATAACTAAGTGCGGGTCAAATCTCGGTGACATCATCGGGTTAGTTCTCAATGACATTCAATATGGTTCGTGACTTACAACTTCGGGACTTACAACAATGGAAGCCCAAACATGGGCATCGGCGGCATGACCCCGATGCAGAAACTGAAAGCAGCTTAGAGCTTACTGATACGTTCTGGGGGGATTACCATCGCCCCTGAGCGTTTCGTGTTACGCGGCTGGCAGGCTTTTGAAAATCAGGACCGCAGACGGCATTTCGCCGCCGACCATATCGGTCTGCATCGGGTGAACTTCGATTGCATAATTGGTTCCGTCCTGCGCGCCGCTGACAAGCGCAATTTCATTATTTTCTATCACTTGGGCCGTCAGAGCGGGCAGATCAACAAAATCAAGTCGTGGGCCAATGATGCGCAGATTTCGCCTCACATCATGTGCTTCCATTTCGAATGCGGAAGCCACCAATGTACTGAACCGCAGAATCCGCAGATCGGCATCGACAACGATCACGCCAATGCCGAGTGCCTTTAGCAGATAATCTGTTTCGGAATTGAGAGCCGTATAAAGCTCGATCTTGCGTTCATGCTCGGTGCTGAGCGAGACGAGTTCCTCGTTCACGGCATGCAGCTCCTCGTTCGAGGCCTGAAGTTCCTCTCCACTCGCTTCGAGGCGTTCTGTGACATGCTGCAGGGTTTCTTCGGTCAGCTTCAAGTCCCGTTCCAACTCGCGAATGCGGCGGGCGAGCAAGGCTGTGTCCTCGGAGGTTGTTGTCGACACTTCGAGGCTTTCCGCGGCGCGTGGTTGTTCGTCCGGATCCTCTTCGAGTTGGATGCGGACAAGCATCAATTGCGGTGTGAGCGACATTTCGAGAGCTTCGAGCGTCAATACACAGGTTTGCCTGTGATTGGTCCCCATATCGACGCTCACTTTGCGGCTGAGGCTTTCCAATTCGCCTGAACGCAATTTCTGGATGCCCACATTGATCACAAATTGCAGGTCGGGATGAATGACCCCTTCGACCGTCCATTCGGCCATGTTGTTCATGGTGTCGATGAATGCCGATGCCGTGCCAAACCAACTGAGCACGGAACCATCCGACGTAATCAGGATGGACGACGGGGCATATTGTTTGAGCAACAAATCATAGCTGCGCATTAAGGTTTCACGGCTGCGCGTTTCAGAGACATCCTGAAGCATTGAATTGCGCTTGCGGGCGGGTACAGGTTCGATCAAATCCTGATAGGGACGATTTACGCGGCGCCCGACAGTTGACGACAACAACGCGGGATTGAGATGACGACTGCGCGTCGATTTCTTCTGAAACAACCGCCAGCGACTTTCGATCACCGTAAAATCGTCCGAATGTTGGCCAAGGCTTTCGGATGGGCCCAAAAATAGGTAGCCTTCGGACTTCAAGCCGAAGAGGAACATCGCAAGGACGCGGATCTGGGCCTCGTCCTTGAAATAGATGAGCACATTGCGAAACGATACCAGATCCAGATCCAGAAACGGCGGGTCAGTGAGGGCGTTGTGAATCGAGAAAATAATGCGTTGGCGAAGATCATGGGAAACGGTCCAGTTATCGCCTGAATTCTGGAAATACCGGTGGCGCAACTCCTCGGGAATGTTTTGTATCGAATCGGTCGTGTAGACACCGGCCGATGCGATATCCAGGGAGCGCTTGTGAACATCGGTCGCAATTATGCGAAACTGGCATGTGGCCTGGGATTCACGGATCGTTTCGGCAACGAGCATGGCGATGGTATACGCCTCCTGCCCGCTCGCGCAGCCGGGGACCCAGATGCGCAGTGGCTTATCAGGCGTCGCGTTCGCCACCAAAGGCTCTATCACCATTTTGCGTAATAGGATCATAGCCTGAGGATCACGGAAAAAGTGGGTCACCCCGATGAGTAGGTCCTGATACAGCTCGTCGATCACACTCGTGTTCTCATGCATCTGCTGAAGGTAGGCATCCATGGATTTGAGCCCGCGCAAATGCTGACGGCGCTCGATGCGGCGCACCACGTTGTCCGCTTTGTAGGGAGTAAAATCGATATTGTGTTGTTCTTCGAGCAAGCGCAGGATTTCCTTGGCCGTATCCTGGCGCTCCCCGCCAAGGTTAAGCTGAACCCGCCGCCCCTGTTCGAATATCTGTGCAATTGCAGATGGCATATCAGCCGCTTTGAGGATGTGGTCGGCATTGCCCGCTGTGATCAGCGCTTTGGGCATGGACGGGAAATCGGCCTCACTCGGGGATTGAGCAATCACGGCGCCGCCCGAGTTGTGTACGGCTTGCGTGCCGCGCGTTCCGTCACTGCCCGAACCCGACAGGATCACCGCTGCTGTGTGAGCCATATTGCGCGGTGGAAGCGAGGCAAAAAACGTGTCAATCGGCAGATGGGGCAGATTATCGTTGCTCTGGTACTCGCGCGTTCTGAAGACGCCATCTTCGAGCACTGCCGACGAATTGGGGCGATTCAGAAACACCGTATTCGGTTCGATCTGCGTCCCATCGTCGATATGCTTTATCTTCATTGTGGTCTTGCGCCCGAGCAGCTCGTTCATCATCGAGCGAAAATCCGGCGACAGGTGTTGGATGACCACGTAGCATCAACCCCGATCCGTGGGGGCATTTTTGAAAAATACTTCGAGCGGCTCAAGGCCACCTGCCGACGCGCCGATCGCGACAAGAGGGATGCCGCTTAGCTCGCGGGACGTCTTTGCACTGACTTTGACCGAACTCATAGCACGCCCGCGCCTCCCCTACACGACTTGTGTTTCACATTAGGCTAACACATAGTAAAAGTTAAACAACCTCAGGGAGTGCGTGATGGCCAGAATTCTGATTGCAGATGATGATGCCGATTATCGCCGTGCATTCACCGCAGGCATGACCGCGCTTGGCCATGATGTTGTCAGCGTGACATCCGGGTCAAGTGTGCCGGATGCACTGAACGCCGCTCCGGACGGGTTCGATGTCGTTTTTCTTGACATCATGATGCCCGATGGCGGGGGGGCCACAGCCTTGCATCATGTCAAGAGTTTCGACCCCGATTTGCCTGCCGTTATTATTACGGGGCGAGCGGAGTTGTTCGATTCTCCCATCTTCAAACGAGGGTTTACAACCGCAGAAGCACGGATCAAGAAAACGGTCTCTCTGGCCGAACTCGATACACTCGTGCGTGATATTCTGGGCATATAGGCGGGAGCGGCGCCAATGAGCGGTATGTCGAAATGAGCGCCGCACTGAACTGCACGACCGCGAAAGGTTGCGGAACGGTTTTTGCCCTATGTGCGCTTGTTCTTGCTACGCTCGTTCTGGCGCTCGGGGGGGAGGCGGGATCGATTTTTTCGTTCGTGTCCACCCCCGCTACGCAGCAATGGTCCCTTCGACCGCAGCCTCCGTGGCGTTGCTTGCTACCGCAGCCATAGCCGCCCAAAGCGGGGAGCGCTACACGCGAAAATTCGCAGTCGGCGCCACCATAATTGTCTGTGCGGTTGCGGTGACCACGTTGGCGGGTTCGATCGCTTCGGTGGACGATCTTTCGCCGCACACCGGTCGCATGTCCCTCACAAGTTCAGGGGCGCTTCTGGCTCTGTCCTTGTCTTTGATTCTCAGCCTACAAACAGGCAAGATCACGGCCGCCATCCACGCAGGCCTGACCACAATCGTGGCCTTGCTCAGTGGTGTCATTATCGCAGGCTATCTGTTCGACGCTCCGGCCCTTTACGAGCTGTTTATCCTGTCGGCCACCTCCCTCAAAACGGGGATCAGTCTGGCCCTGTTGTCCTTTTCCATCCTGTTGTTGCGCAGCACTGAAAACTGGACAGCAAGCCTATTCCAGACGACACAGGCAAGCCGAGCAGCCTTATGGGCAATGCCGGCGGTTATCGCGGTGCCGATTCTTCTTGTCTGGCTTTTGAATGTCACGCCGGCAGGCGAATTCATTCCCCCTTCGCTCAAAGTACCCGTTCTGGCCATTGTTCTCTCTGTGTTGGCCGTCACAATTACAATTCTGGTGACCCGCAATCGCAGCTTTCAAGAATTGGAAGCGCGCAGGACCATTACCCTGTTCGAGGCCATCCTGAATGGCATAGAGGTCGGTGCATTCGTCTTTGACGCGCAGGGAAATCTGGTGACACACAACGCCAAGATCGCGGAATTCGTCGGGCAAGGCGACGATGCGATGACGTGGCTATCAACGACACGTTTCTTTACGCCCGAAACCCGAAGTGTGTTGGAGGAGCGTGATCGCCCATATGAACACTTGGTGCTTGATCGCTCGGACACAACGCTGCACGTGGCCTATCTCGCCGCGGATGGATCCGAACGCGTTCTGATGTTCGCATGCAAACAGACCGGAGCGGTGGCGCAGTTAGACACATCCGGCATCACGTCGCTGACCGTTCTGACCGTCCGTGATCAAACGCAAACATGGCGCCTGCGTCAGAGCCTGTCCGAGATGGAGCGCCACGATGCAATCGCGGTTGTCGCGGGCGGTGTGGCCCATGAAATGGGTAATTTTCTTGGCGCAATTCGGCTATCGGCGGATACCGCGGCGCTACAAAACCCGTCCGAGCAACTGAAGGCACAGCTTGATGTGATCGCGCACGCGTGTGAGCGCGGAGTGGAATTGAGTGCCAAGCTTCTCGACCTGACAAGAAACGAACGTATGTCGAGCACCCCCGTCGACATCGCACGCGTTCTTGCAACGCTTCCAGCCATGGCCCGTGCGGCCGGTTATCCGCCTGAATTCGCGTTGGAGATCCACCCTGTCGACGCGCATTTGATCGCGCTGACGGCACACGGGGAATTGGAAGCGGCGCTGATCAATTTGATTTTGAATGCTGGACATGCGTTAGCGGAAAGTGGCGCTGCAGAAGGCAAAGTTAGCATTACGGCATATGCGCGCGACCACGACACCATTGATATCGTGTGTGAAGATAACGGGCCGGGCATATCCGCCGAGATGCTTGACCGGGTTTGCGAGCCTTTTTTCACCACCCGCGCCCACACTGGCGGGACCGGTTTGGGCCTTGCGATGGTTGACCGCTTTGCGGCCCAATCAAAAGGAAAATTCTCCATTGCATCGCGGGTCGACGTCGGCACCACCGCGACCCTGTCTCTGTCGCGCGGCGATCATGATCACATACCGGCCTTGCCTGACGAGGCTGACAGCTTGGATGGCGCAGTCATTGTCGTGATTGAAACGAACGAGGAGCTGTGCTCCTTGTTACCCGAGGTGTTGAAACTGCGCGGGGCGCGGCCTCACGTCCTAAGTAATGTGACGGAGATTGCATCACTGGATCCCGGTATTCTTGATGCATGCGCAGCTGTTGTGATTTCAAGCCACCTTTGTGAGGGCCACGATCAACGCGTTCACAGCGCACTTCCCAATGCTGCGATCCTGCTTTTGGCCCGTTCTCATGCCTTCGATGCGGCCTGTGCTCGCGGTGCAGCGTTGGTGCTGCAAAAACCGGTCTCAGTCAAAGCAATTGTCCAATCACTGTCGATGCTTTTGACCGGAAAATCGTGAACGGTATTCGTTTCATCGTCACTTTGTGATTTCTCCAGATCCGCCTTTAGGTCGTTCCAGTTTTTGGCATTTAACATGGCGCGAGCGATGAGATCGGCCCGCTGCGGACGCGAGTAGAGATATCCTTGCCCGGCAGTACAGCCCAGATCCGTCACAAATTTATGGACCGCGTCTGTCTCTACGCCTTCTGCCACTACACTCAAATCCAGTTGTGAAGCAATCTCGACAATCGCTTTCACGATGACGCGGTTCCCATGGGTTTCTTCAATGTTGGTCAGAAAGGACCGATCAATCTTCAAGATATCAATCGGCCAGTCTTTCAAGTGCTGAAGGCCGCCATACCCTGTGCCGAAGTCATCAAGGGCAATGCGGGCCCCACGCGACCGCATTTCAGATACGGTGCGAAAGACGGGACCGTTGATCGGTCCCATCATGACTTTTTCTGTAACTTCAATATCCAGTGCCGCCCACGGCAGGCCGGCCTCTTGCAACATGTCGTCCATCGCAAAGACAAATTGGGGATCGATCAATTCGCATGTCGACAGGTTGATCGATACACGCTCCGTACCGGTTTGCGAAAACGAGCGTATTTGCGCCAGTTGTTTGAAGGCCTGTTGGGCCACAGCACGGGTGACCTCCTGGGCCATATCGGGGTCCTTGAACACCTGACGGAAATCGGCGGGGACCAGATAGCCAAGACGATCATCATGCCACCGGGCCAACGCCTCAAAGCCGGATATTTCGCCGGACTGAAGGTTCACAATGGGCTGCAAAAACGGAACGATCTGGCCCGTCTCGATGGCCCGCTTGAACCGGCGCTTCAAAAGCCGGTTGCTAAATGCGTAATGATTGTCTGCGTCAAAGACCAATGGCTGCTTGTTTTGTGGGCCACCCTTGTTGGCATAGACCGCCGCATCAGCCAATTCGATCAAGCGTTCCAGATTGTCTGATTGCAACGGATAAATGGCCGCGCCCATGCTCACATCACCAAGATCGGCCTTGCCAAGTTGCTTGATGGCTTTGCGCACCTGATAGGCGCAGCGACGCATGACATCTGTTGTGAAGCTTTTCATCCATTCATCAAGCCCGCGCGATGACGTGAATTGAATGCGCTGTAAGGCCATCGGCAACGGCACAAATGCGGCAAATTCATCTCCGCCCATGCGCCCGATGATTGACCCTTTTGGCAAACTCGCTGCCATCGCCCGCGCGATCTGCTTGAGATACCGGTCACCGAATGGATGGCCAAAGACATCGTTGACCGCTTTGAAATTATCCACATCCAACAAGATGAGAGTCGCCATTTGAGACGTTTTGCCAAGTATGTCATCGGCGCGCGATTTAAAGGCTGCGGCATTGTTCAACCGGGTCAAATGATCTTGTTGTCCGACTCTCTCAAGCCGTTTGCTACGTTTTTTTTCTGCGACCAACTCAAGTTCGATTTGCAGGTTTGAAAACCAGAGCTGGATGAAGTGTGTGACAATGCCTTGCACATGATCGCAAAGGCGTCGGGCGTCTCTGTGTTCAACTTCGCTCGCCAGGAACCCAACCATAGACCAGACAAGGAGAGTCCCATCCGGGCCGAAGACGCGAAACAAATAGGTGTCCAGATTTGTCACGCCGGTCTCGACATGCTCACATTTTGCTGCGCCATCAGGGGAATCATTCCCGTGATGCTCCACAATCGCGAATAATTCGGCATCCGAAAGGCATGCGGTGGTGCCGTTCCTGTAAATGTGCTCTTCAGCAAACAAGGACCGATCCGCGCCAATGGCAAAATCGGCAACCCCCAATCCACGCACACTGTCATAAATACGCTCGGCGATCGCGTAGAACTGATCCGCATATGGATCATCGGTTTCGCAAATATGGTAGGAAAAACTGGAATCCATCGCACACACCATCGCACATCGTTTATTTCTCATGACGACAGGGAAATCCGCCTTCACATCAGTGGTTTGGAAAATAATGGGACTTGGTTAAAAGAGTCTTTCGATAAAAACGAGATACGTGCCGCCATTTTTCAGGTGTTCTGGCGGTCAATTTTGCTCAGGCGGAGCCCGACAGCCCCCTTTATGTTCTATGCGCATCGGGCTGTTGAGAGTGGTCGGTAACGCATCGGATCAAGCCAAAAGGGATGACGAACTGCCTCCCGCAATGGCACGGGCCCGACAATATAACATGTTGGTCTTTGGGGCAGTTCAACAATCGTCGCCTGCTCGACCCTGTCGCATATACCACGCCACCCGAGGCTGAGGAGGCGTTCTATGCAAAGGTGAACACAGTCGGTAAAGTCGTATAAGATGAACGTAACAGTCTCCGTTAAAACGGGGGCGATTCACTTGGGCATTACTTTTGACGGCGATGAGGTCGGGGATGGTCCTGACCATCTGCGAACCGCGCAAAGGCATTTCGGGAGACACATATGGCACTGGGATATCTAATTGGTGTGCTTATGCTAAGCGCTCTTGTTTGGCTGGGATACGGCGCTTGGCGCATCGGGGCGATCAGTCGCGGTCAGCAAATCGGTGATCGCGCGGGGACGGCATTGCTGCTTATCGATCTGCAAACCGTTTTCTGGGATGATGGGCCTTACTCCGGGGGCGCGAAAGCCGCGGTACAGAAACGAATTCTAGATGAGGTTGACGTCGCGCGAAGCTCTGGTGCTCCGGTGATTGCTGTGCGTCAAGAATGGTCAATACCGTCCACCAAAGCGATCGCCCGTATTGCGATGCACAGTCAGGCCATTGAGGGGACATCGGGAACCGAATTGGCCGAACCATTTTCCGAGTGTGCTGACCATGTATTGATTAAACGGGTTCAGGACGCGTTTGAAACCACAGAGCTAGATTCTCTTCTACAAAAGTACGAGGTTGGGCGCCTTCGTGTTGTCGGATTGGACCTCAGCTATTGCGTGCTGAAAACCGTCCTTTCCGCACGAAAAAGAGGCTACGATGTGACTATCGTTAAAGACGGTACATTGGCGGCCGATCCTAACGCGGCGGCGCGCGCAGAGCGTTTGATGCTGTCCCAAAACGTAAGCATTCAATAGGTTTGTGCCGTGAGCCAAGGCCGCTTTTGAACCGCACGGAACCTTGAGTTTCCGTTCGCCCGGATGATAGCGGGCCTGTGGTCATTGCAAGTGTCTGTGGCGTGTTTCGCCAGTCATGTCGCGCAGGGTTTCGAGCCCTTACGCGGGCCATGTCCCAAACGGTTGTTTTTCTAGCTGCATGGTCCCATCGGCCCCCTTGAAAAGATTGATCCAGGCACGCCAGTTTTCGTCGTCCACATTCGGGTAGTCGAGGCGGTAGTGGCTGCAACGACTCTCCGTGCGCATCATCGACGCGCGCAGTTTCATTTCTGCCGAGAGGATCATGTTTCGCGTCTCATGAGCGAGGCGCAGCTCGTGCATATTGGCGGCTCGTAACATCGGTGCATGGTGATCGCGCAGCTCTTCGATATAGGTCAGGGCCGCCGCCATCATGGTTTCCTTTTTGATGTAGAGCACAAAGTTCGGGATCATGACGCCTTGCAACGTTTGCGTCACCCACGCAGGGCCATAGCCCGCCTCGCGCTTCAGCGGGGCCAGAATGTCCGCGGTGATTTGCGCCAACAGGCTTTCGGAGACGGCAACTGCCGACATACCTGCGGCGTCGGCGGCGGCCGCTTCGCCCGCAATCGCGCCCTGTACCGCCGATCCCGCCAAAGAGGAGCCGATTTGTGTGTAGATGCCGCCCGCCATGTAACTGCCAAGCGCATCGCCCGCCGCATAGAGACCGGGGATTGTGGTGAGGCCCGTTTCATTCACAGGTACGAGGCCTTCGGATTTGTGGATCGCCATGCCCGCAGATGCGCCCCCCATCGAGGGGCTCATTTGTCCGCCACCCGGAGGGCCACCTGGTGCGCCGCCTTCGCCACTGCCAGGGGGCGGGCCAGAGGGCGCCCCACCTTCGCCGCCACCCGAGGGCGGCGCACCCATGTCGCGGACAAACTCCGCCGGCGTGTAGGGGCCGCCCTCGACGGTTCCGGAACTGCGTCCGGGGCCACCCGTGACGGGGTTTCCGGACATATAGGCGGTGTAGTTGTCGTCGACGCCGAGGTCATGGTGGATTTCCACACCGTTTGTCGCAGGGATGCGGTCAAACATATCCCCCCAATTGTCGTAACACGCGGCGGGGTTCACCGACTTGGTCGTGTGTCCGTCATTCCACTCTTTGCCCGTTACCTTTGCGCCGATCTCATAGGCCATGATGGTGCCGTCGTGGGTGAGGTCACAGACAGGGAAACCGCTCGGTTTGAACCCGCCCGCGCCTGTACACAAGACAACGGTTTTCGCCAGAATGGTCACGGTTTCCTCGGTATCTAGCCGAAACCCCGCTGCGCCGACGGCTCGGCCGCCTTCCTTGATCAGATGGGTGACCATCACCCGTTCGACCAACGGGATGTCACGCTCGTTTATAGGGGTCATGAAGGGGCGGTTGGCCAACGTTTGGTCAAAAAATCCCCATTCCTGTAACTCTTGTGCGCGGGCTTTGGAGTGCACGGCAAGTTGCTTGGTGAATACGGGGTTGGATGTCCCAAGGGCCGAGCGTTCAACCGTTTCGGCGAATTCGTCGGGGGTCAGTGTCTCGGTTGCCGCATCGTAGGCGAAAAATCCCTTGGCAAAGGGCGTGAGGCCAGAGGAGCCCAACCGCCCCTTGGATACGATCATCGTGCTTGCGCCTGCATCGTGCGCTTTCACGGCTGCGAACAGGCCCGCCATGCCGCCACCAATCACAAGGACATCCGTGACGTAATCCGTGTTGGTGAGAGCGTCGGGATCAAACTCGACGTTATTGGCGGCCCATGCGGTCATACCCAGACCTGCAATCCCTGCCGCTGCCCCTCCGAGGGCGAGGAATTGTCGACGGTTCGGAGTGAGGGTGCCGGACATTATTTTGCTCCTTGCGGAAAGGTGGTGTCGAGTGGCGCGGGGGGCGATTTTCGGGTGCGTTCGGGCCGATATAGACCCGCGAGCATTCCCACTCCGAGGGTTGCGATGACGAGGAAAAAGCTGCTCATGGCCAGATCTGTATGACGGCCAAGCTCGATCGCATGCCAGATCGCCACCACGGTAAAGCTGACGGCGAGAAACGCATGAAACGCACGCCACCCGCGGTAACGGTTTTTGAAACGGCGCATCATATTTGTGCGAGCATAGGCAGTGATCCCGAGAGAGATCATGGCGGCCCAAGCGATCAGACCCAACACCACGCCGAGGCTGTTGACGTTTGTGACCATGATCCAAAATGCATCCCACGGTTTGATGCCCGCCTCGAAATAGCGCGGCAAAACGATCAGGAAGGGGTGCAGGGCGAGGATCGATATTGCGCTGTAGGCAATGTATTTATGTACTTTTTGCACACTTGGGCCTTTGAACAGGCGCAGCAATGTTTCGTTTGAGCGGGCAAGAAAATATTGCATCAGCATGAGGGTAAAGGCGAGGATCGTGAGGACCGACAGGCCCTCTTTGAGCCAACTGCGTACGGGCGCTTCACCTTGGACATAAAGAAGAAGGGGCAGACCTATAAACGTGGTGGCGGTTAAGGCAAACACAAACGGTTGGGCGTTGAGCTTCATGACTACCCCCACGGCACAATGACGGGAATGGATTTTTCCGGAGACATCTCGATGGCGTCAACGGGGCAATACATTCGGCACAGATGGCAGATTTGGCAGTCAGCGGGATAGGTGATCACCGCTTTTCCGCGGTCCATCCGGATGACGTCGCAAGGGCAGGATTTGACACATTCCCCGCACCCGATACATCCATTGATGCTCTTGATCGTCATGGCCCGTTCTCCAACTGTATTATGCCTAATGTTGGCAGTCTTCCTTTTTACGGATGGGCCGGGCATTTCCGTCGCTGATCAAAGGTCGGGGGCGTTTACCGCATCCCGTCACGAATGGGTGAATGTCCCGACCGTGATGCAAGATGTCTTGTCTTTGGGCTGTCGCAGGGGTTCAGCCCGTCATAAACACGTCGTAACGTGTTGATTTTCCGAGGATCTGGTGGGAGCAGGGGCGAACTCCGTTGATCGGATCGGCTTTGGCGGGCCATTTCAACACAACCCGTTTGAGAGCATGTTCAAGCGCGACACGCACCAGATCAGCGGCGTCCTCATCGGTGCCGACGATCTCGCGGACTTGACGCAATTCGCGTTTGACCAAGGCCGAGTTTTTGCGGGGTGGGTGCATGGGGTCGATCAGGATTGCCTCACCAGACAGAGTTGGCAAAAGCTCTTTGGCGTCGCCTTTCAACAGTGTCATGCGGTCAATGATATCACGAAACTCGCCGCCCTCTTGACGGGCGCGGTCCATGCCGTCGACCAATAAGGCGTGCATTTTTTCGGACCGCTCAATCATGACGACCTGTGCGCCGAGTGACGCCAACAAAAAGGAATCCCGACCCAAACCTGCGGTGGCGTCGACGATCATCGGGGTCTTTCCGGAACGCAGCCCCATTGCTTTTGCGAGTGCTTGTCCGCGCCCGCCACCAAACCGAAGCCGGTGCGCGACGGCTCCGCTGACAAAATCTACGCGCAATTCCCCGACATCCTGCGTCATACCGCACCCATTTTACGTTTTGAATTGGCCCTCTGGCATACGTCATAGCCGCCAGCGCCCGAAATTGAAGACTAAAACACAGCAATGACCGGAGGAAAGTTTTTATGGGGCAAAGGAACCGCATTTCGCAACCTGAACACAGGTTTTTTGGTGTGCTTGCGTCTTGGTCCACCAAGGGGCTCAGGTGGCTATAAAATGCGTCACCATGGTCGTCCGCCCTTTTCATCATGTAAGCGAATGATAAGGTGAAAAGGTCAAGGAGACAGCATATGAACGAATGGTGGCGCAGCGCGGTAATCTATCAGGTCTATCCCCGGTCCTATCAAGATGACAACGGTGACGGGGTTGGCGATCTCGCAGGGATCACCCGCAGACTGGATTACATCGCGGCACTGGGAGTTGACTGTATCTGGCTGTCGCCGATCTTTGCATCGCCACAGGCTGACATGGGCTATGATGTGTCCGACTATAAGGCGGTTGACCCGCTGTTTGGTGACATCGCCGCCTTTGACACGCTCATTGAATCCGCTCATGCGCGCGGGCTAAAGGTTATTGTCGATCAGGTTCTCTCCCACACCTCCGAGAAACATGAGTGGTTCGAGCAGTCGCGCAAAAGCCGCGATAATGCCAAGGCCGATTGGTACGTTTGGGCCGATCCGTTGCCGGACGGGTCGCCACCCACAAACTGGCACAGTCACTTTGGCGGCCCCGCGTGGGAATTTGATCCGCAGCGTGGCCAGTATTACCTCCACAACTTTCTGGCCTCACAGCCCGATTTGAATTTTCACAACCCGGATGTGGTTGATGCAATTCTGGATACCTGTAAATTCTGGTTGGAGCGCGGGTTGGACGGGTTCCGGCTGGATACTGTGAATTACTATTTCCATGACCAAAAGCTGCGCTCGAACCCGCCCGCACAGGCCAAGCCACAAGTGATGGCAACGGATCTGTATGGGATGCAGAACAACATCTACAACAAAACACGCCCCGAAAACCTCGCGTTTCTTGAGCGTTTGCGGCGCCTCACGGATCAGTATCCCGACACGATGATGGTCGGGGAAGTTGGCGAAATGGGGAACCGCTCGATCGAGATTATGGGCGAATACACCGCCGGGACATCGCGGCTGCACATGGCTTACAGCTTTGCCATGCTCGGTCCTGATTTCAACGCAGAACATTTTCGCAATTGCATCGAAGGCTTCCAACGCGGTGCTCCTGATGGCCACCCGTATTGGTCGTTCAGCAACCACGACGTCCCGCGTCAGGTGAGCCGTTGGGCCGATCACGCGGTATCCGAGGATGCGATGGGGCGGCTTGCCTGTGCGATGTTGATGTCGTTTGAGGGGACCATCGGCATCTACCAGGGTGAGGAATTGGGTCAGACCGAAACCGCGTTGACCTATGATGAGCTCACCGACCCGCCCGCAATCCGCTATTGGCCCGCCGTAAAGGGGCGTGATGGATGTCGTACGCCGATGGTGTGGGAAAAAGATGCCCCGAACGCAGGGTTTTCGACAGGGACGCCGTGGCTTCCCGTTAAGGCACCACAGGCCGCTAAGGCCGTGGATCAGCAGGGCAAAGACAGCATTCTGGCGTTTTACAAAGACATGATGGCGTACCGCAAAGCCAGTGCGGCTTTGGCCAGAGGCACCACGACATTCATCTCGTTGCCCGAACCCATTCTGGCCTTTACCCGTACTGCCGGGGGCGAAACGCTCACCTGTGTGTTCAACCTGTCGCCCGACGTGCATGTCATCCGTGTGACGGGCGCCCCGATCGTCACCCTCGCCAATGGTGCGGCATTTGACGAGGGTCTACTGACCTTGCGCGGGAACGGGTTCGCCTATTTCGCGCATGAGGCCGAGGTCGCGCTGACCAAAGTCTAGCCGAGGCTTCGGGTGTGCCATATGTCGGTCATATAGCTTTTGATTGTGCGGTCTGACGAAAAGAATCCGGATCCCGCAATGTTGCGCAGCGCCAGAGTGTTCCAGTGATCCGGGTCGCAATAGGCGCGGTCAACGGCGGCATGGCTCGTGCGGTAACTGTCGAAATCCGAGGCCACAAGGAACGGATCGTGGGTCCACGTCAGATCGACCAGACCGTTATAACGGCTCTTGTCGTCGGGGCTGAAACGGCCCTCAACAATCATTTGTAAAACGTCTTGAAGCGGCTGACTGGCAAGGATCGCGTGGCGGGCGTGATCGGCCGTTTTGTAGCGCTCTTGCACTTGCGCAGCGGTCATTCCGAATAGAAAAAAGTTCTCTGCGCCGACATGGTCGCGGATCTCGACGTTGGCTCCGTCAAGCGTGCCGATGGTCAATGCGCCGTTCATTGTGAACTTCATATTGCCCGTGCCAGACGCCTCTTTGCCCGCGGTCGAGATTTGTTCGGACAGGTCGGCGGCGGGGATCAACCGTTGTGCCATCGAGACATTGTAGTTCGCAGGGTACACCACTTTGAGCAGATCGCCCGTGACGGGATCGTTGTTGATGGTGGTGGCGACATCATTGATGAGATGGATGATGTCCTTGGCCACGAAATACCCCGGAGCCGCTTTGCCGCCAAAGATTTTGACGTGCGGGACCCAGTTGCCTTGTGGGTTGGCGCGGATGGCGGACCAACGGGCAATCGTTTCGAACACGTTCATCAACTGGCGTTTGTATTCGTGCATCCGCTTGATTTGCACGTCGAACATCGCATCGGGATCAAGCGTGATGCCAAGTTGACCGGAGGCCCAATTGGACAATGCAACTTTGTTGTCGCGTTTGGCCGCACCAATCGCGTCGCGCACGGCGCGGTCGCTTTCATGTGCGCGAAGATCGGCAAGGCGATCCAGATCGTTTTCCCATCCTGCGCCAATGGTGTCGGTCAGAACGCGCGACAGTGACGGGTTCGACAGGCGAAGCCACCGGCGCGGTGTGACGCCGTTGGTTTGGTTGAGAATGCGGTGCGGGTATTGCCGGTTCAAATCCGCAAACACCGTTTCTTTCATCAACTGCGTGTGCAGCGCAGATACGCCGTTCACATGTGAGGCCATGACAAAGGCGAGGACGCCCATGTGGACTTGGTCGTCTTTGACGATAGCGAGGTCGGGTGAGGCTCCTGTGGCCGCCAGATGTTCGTGGTCGATGCGCTCGATGATTTGCATATGGCGCGGCAACACGCGTCCCATGAGCCACGTTGACCATGCCTCCAGAGCCTCCGGCAAAAGGGTGTGATTGGTGTAGTTCAAACATCCCTGCGCGATGCGTTTTGCCGCTGCCCACTCCAAGCCATGCACATCAACCAACAGCCGCACCAATTCCGGCCCTGCCAAGGCGGGGTGGGTGTCGTTCATCTGGATTGCGACCTTTTCAGGGAGCAGTGCAAGATCGTCATACTCGGTCAGGAACCGTCGCAAAATATCCTGTAGGGCGGCGGAGGTGAGGAAGAACTCCTGTTTGAGGCGCAACTCTTTGCCGCTCTCGGTCGTGTCCTCGGGGTAGAGAACGCGCGATAGGGTGCGGGCCAGTTCCTCCGGGGCGGCGGCCGCGGCGTGATCGCCCGAATTGAACCGTTCAAGGTCGAACAACTCGGTCGAATGCGCGCCCCAAAGGCGGAGGGTATTCGCCCATTTTCCCTGCCATCCGACCACGGGAATGTCATATGCCCGTGCATGGACTGTTTCGGCGGGGTGCCAGAATGAGGCGCCATCCACCGTCTCTACGTGACCTTTATACGGGATGGTATAGCGGGCTTCGGGGCGTTCAAATTCCCACGGATGGGGTTGGTCGAGCCAGTCTTCGGGGTGCTCGACCTGTCGTCCGCCCTCGAATTTCTGCCGGAACAATCCGTGCTCATAGCGAATGCCATAGCCGTAGGCGGGACAGGCAAGTGTGGACATGCTTTCCAGAAAACAGGCGGCCAAACGGCCCAATCCGCCATTGCCCAATGCGGCGTCCGGCTCGTCCTCGATCACGTCATCAAGTGCGATGCCTTCGCCGTCCAGAACCTCTTTGACGGTGTCCAAAAGGTCCAGGTTGACGATGGCATCGTCAAGGATCCGCCCGATCAAAAATTCCATCGACAGGTAGTAGACCCGCTTGCCGTTTTCGGCATAGGTCTTGCGTGTGGCGTCGAACCATGGCGCGATAATGAGGTCGCGCACGGCGAAGCTGACGGCCATGCGCCAGTCGTAAAGGCTCGCATGTGATTTGTCCTTACCCAACGTGTAGGTCAGGTGCTGTGTGATGCCGAGGCGCAATGAGTCAGCGGACAGATCATTCATGGTGTGCATGGATATTCCTCATGTCGTCATGGTCGCCGCACCGCGTCAAACGGTAGCGGGTCAAATTGTTGTGGGGCCGCGGTTATGGCCGTGGCCGTTTGTGGGCGCGTCTTTAAACACCGCACAGTTTCGGTTGGTCCCTGCCATGTCTTGGAGACGTCCGAAAGACAAGGCAGAGAGCCAATAGTTATGCAAAATTCCGGAGTGTTACGGGGTCAGGTAATGACATCCGGGTCGGTTCTACCGGTTTTTGCAACCAGATCCGTTACGATCAACGCGGCATTGCGCACCTCCGCCAGAGCAACTTCGGGGGCGGCTTGAAGCCTGTCCGTACCGGTTTCCAATTGCTCCAGATAGATGCGGATGGTCGCCCCTTCGGTCCCTGTGCCGGACAGGCGGATGACAACCCGCGCCCCTTGCGTGAACACGATCCGGATGCCCTGACCGGCTGAACGGGACCCGTCAACCGGATCGTCATAGGCGAACTCATCGGCACTTTCGACCGTGAGACCGCTCAGGGAGGTCCCTGAAAGGGTTGGTAACTTGGCGCGTAGCGCGTCCATCATGGCGTTGGCCTTGTCGCTCTCGACCCCCTCGTAATCGTGGCGTGAATAGTAGCATCGCCCGTAGGTGGCCCACAGATCTGCCATCAGATCCGCAACAGATAGTTTGGTCTCCGCAAGGATGTTGAGCCAAAGCAAAACGGCCCAAAGCCCGTCTTTTTCACGCACGTGATCCGATCCCGTGCCGGCACTTTCCTCACCGCACAGCGTCACCTTGCCTGCGTCGAGCAGATTGCCAAAGAATTTCCAACCCGTCGGGGTTTCATAGCATCCGATGCCAAGCTGATCTGCAACGCGGTCGACGGCGCGTGAGGTTGGCATAGAGCGGGCAACCCCTGTCAGGCCGGCTTTGTAGGCAGGGGCCAGATGCGCCTTGGCTGTCAAAACCGCGAGACTATCGGACGGGGTGACATACATATTGCGCCCGACGATCATGTTGCGGTCGCCGTCACCATCGGAGGCCGCACCAAAATCAGGGGCGTTTGCGCCGAACATTTCGTCCATCAACGCCTTGGCCCATGTTGGGTTCGGGTCGGGGTGGCCGCCACCGAAATCGGGACTTGGGGTGCCGTTCACAACCGTGCCTTCGGGCGCGCCGAGTATGCCCTCGAGGATCGCGTGGGCATAGGGGCCTGTTACGGCGTGCATGGCGTCAAAGCGCATGGTGAACCCGCCCGCGAACAAGGCCCGAATTTTGTCAAAATCGAATAGGGTCTGCATCAGGGCGGCATAGTCGGCCACGGGGTCGATGATCTCGACCGTCATCCCACAGGTCTTTACCGTACCCAACCGTTGCAGGTCGACATCGGGCGAGGCCGTGATCTTGTAAAAATCGATCTCTTTGGTGCGTGCGAAAATCTTGTCCGTGACTGCCTCGGTCGCGGGGCCACCGTTCGGGCCATTGTATTTGAGACCGAAATCGGCGTTCGGGCCTCCGGGGTTGTGGCTCGCCGAGAGGATCAGCCCGCCATCTGCACCCCGCTTGCGAATGAGGTGGGATACGGCGGGGGTCGAGAGAATACCGCCTTGGCCGACAATACATTTTGCCGCCTCATTGGCCGCCGCCATACGCAAAATGACCTGAATGGCCTGATCGTTAAAGTAACGCCCATCGCCCCCCACCACGAGGACCTTGCCCTGAACGCCGCCAATCCCGTCAAACGTCGCCTGCACGTAATTCTCAAGGTAGCGGGGGCGCTTGAAAACAGCGGTCTTTTTGCGCAAGCCGCTTGTCCCGGGCTTTTGTCCATCAATCGGGTTTGTCCGAACCATCTGTGTAGGCATTGAAAGCTCTCCCTTATTTTCCCAAGGCGTGGCCGTTCGTGAACGGGTTAATCGCCGTCTCGTTCGTGCGAAAAGACCACAACGGCATTGGCCGCAACGTGCATCCCTTCTGTGACTTTGATCGCGTCATCCTGACTGGTATCGAACCGGCGCACCCATGCTCCGCCATCGTGTAGCGCAGGCGCGGTAATTTCCACGGCGTCGCCGCGATTGAGAACGATCAACAACGCGCCCTCACGCTGTACATATTCGGGTGTGCCGGAGGCCATACGCATTTCGGCCACGATGATGTTTAAATCGGGATTGTCCCAATCATCCTGCCGCATCGGATCGCCGTTGGCCTGACGCCAAAACAAATCGGGCTCGCCATCAATCAGGCGTTGTCGCGAATGCAAGAACCGCCGTTGACGCAACAGCGGGTGCATCCGGCGAAACGCGATGGCCTGTTGGCAAAAGGTGAAAAACGGATCGCCCTCGTCGGGCCAGTTCACCCACCCGATGTCGTTGTCTTGGCAGTAGGCGTTGTTGTTGCCGCCTTGCGAATTGCTCAACTCGTCACCCGCCAAAATCATGGGTGTCCCTTGGGACAACATCAGTGTCGCGATGAGGTTGCGTTTGCGCCTGATGCGTGCGGCGATGATGTCGGGGTCGTCGCTTGGTCCCTCGACACCCATATTGTCGGAATGGTTGTCGGAATGGCCATCACGATTGTTCTCGCCGTTGGCCAGATTGTGTTTGGTGGAATAGCTCACCGTGTCGTGCAGGGTGAATCCGTCGTGCGCGGTGAGGAAATTGAGCGACGAGGTTGCAGGGCGGCCACTATGGTCGAAAAACGGCGCGGAGCCGGAAATGCGTTCCGCCATATCCGCGACCTTGCCGCGATCACCGCGCCAGAACTCGCGGGTATTGTCGCGGTATTTGTCGTTCCATTCCGCAAACGGCGCGGGGTAGGCACCGAGTTGATACCCGCCAGGTCCGATATCCCACGGTTCGGCAATCAATTTGACGCGGTTGAGGACGGGGTCCTGACCGATGGCGCGAAAGAATGGCCCGTCGCGGTTGAAGCCGTCGCGGGTACGGCCCAATGCCGAGCAAAGATCAAACCTGAACCCGTCGACGTGCATCACCTCGACCCAATAGCGCAGGCTGTCCATCACCAGACGCATGACAAACGGGTTTTCGAAATCAAGCGTATTGCCGCAGCCTGCATCGTCGATGTAGTAGCGCTTATCGTCGGCCAAGCGATAGTAGCTCGCGTTATCAAGCCCTCTGAACATCAACGTCGGGCCCATTTCGGACCCTTCGGCGGTGTGGTTGTACACCACGTCCAAAATGACCTCGATGCCCGCGCCATGAAACCGCGACACCATCTGTTGGAACTCGGCGATGTCGTTGCCTTGCATGTAGCGCGGGTCGGGGGCAAAGAACCCGTAGGTCATGTAGCCCCAGTAATTTGTCAGCCCGCGATCCAACAGGAATTTTTCGTTGAGAAAGGTCTGCACCGGTAAAAGTTCAACCGTGGTGACGCCAAGGGTTGTGAGGTGTTCAAGGATGGGATCGGACGCCATGGCAAGATAGCTGCCCGCGTTGGAAATATCCGTGCGCCCCGCCGTCAATCCCTTGACGTGCGCCTCATAGATGATGGAGTTTTCAAGCGTATGGTTCGGGCGCGGCGCGTCGCCCCAGTCAAACGAGGGATCGACCACGACACAGCGCGGCATGTAGGGGGCGCTGTCGGTCTTGTCAAAGCTGAGGTCTTTGTCCTCATGCCCGCTCTCATATCCGAACAATGCGTCATTCCAAACCGGATGCCCCGTTAGCCGTTTCGCATAGGGGTCGATCAGCAATTTATGTGGATTGAACCGATGGCCGTTGTTGGGGTCATACGGGCCATCCATGCGCAAACCGTATTGTTGGCCCGCCTTTATGTCAGGCAAAAACCCGTACCAAACATCGCCCTCGCGCTCGGGCAGGGGGATATTCTGGGTTTCGTTCCCGCCCTCATCGAACAAGCACAACACAACCTTTGTCGCATTGCGAGAGAACACCGCAAAGTTGACACCCCCGTCCATAACAGTGGCCCCGAGCGGGGATGGAAAACCGGGCAAAATGGCAAAGGATACAGGGGTCAACGGCTGGCCTTTGATAGGGACGCATAAATCGCATGGTATTTAGCCGCCGATGCGGACCATCCCACGGGGTGGCTCATGGCGTTACGTTGCAACGTTTTCCACAGTTTCGGCTGTTGATGCAGCTTGCATATCCGCGCAATAGCATTTGTGAAGGCTTGGGCCGTGATCGGGAAAAACTGCACACCTGTGGCCACCTCGCGGGCAAGGGCCGCAGGAGAGGCATTGATGACCGTATCGGCAAGCCCCCCCGTGAGGGACACAAGCGGCAACGTGCCATAGCGCAAACCGTACAGCTGTGTCAGGCCGCATGGCTCGAACCGTGACGGTACCAAAATCACATCGCCGCCCGCCATCATCTGATGTGACAGCGCCTCGTCATAACCGATTTTGACAGCCACGTTGTCATGCGCGGCTGCGGCTTCAAGCAGGGCCACCTCCAAACGCGGATCGCCCGATCCGAGAAGCGCCAACTGGCCCCCGTTTTCGAGCAGCGTGGGCAAGGCGGCCAAGAGCAAGTCGATCCCTTTTTGTTCGGTCAGCCGCGATACGAGCACACAGAGCGGGCCATCTGATGGCCCAAGCCCAAATGTTTTTTGCAGCGCTTTTTTGTTTGCGGCCTTGCCTGCTGCGGTTTTGTACGGGGTGATATCGGGGTCGGTCTGCGGGTTCCAAATGTCCTCGTCGATCCCGTTTACGATCCCTGACAGATCCTGTTGACGGTGGCGCAAAACGCCCTCCATGCCCATGCCGAATTCCGGCGTCAGCAATTCCTCGGCATAGGTTTGGGACACGGTGGTGATTTTGGCGGCGCCCATGAGAGCCGATTTGAGTGCTGAAATTTGCCCCCAAAACTCGAAGTGGTCAGCGTCAAACCGATCCGTGTCCAAGAGCAACGCGTCGATCCGGTCCGCGCCGGTATTGCCGTGGAATGCGATGTTATGCACCGTGAATACGAACGGGGTCTGTGTGCCTGCTGCCTGTAAATACTCCGGCGTGAGCCCCGCTTGCCAATCGTGGCCATGTACAATGTCGGGTGTCCACCCGTCCGCGCCCGATGCGGCGATTTCGGCCGCGACAAATGACAGCGCCGCAAACCGTTCGGGATTGTCGGGCCAATCGTGGCCGTGCGCGTCCACATAGATGCCACCGTCACGGTCGAACAGGTGGGGCGCGTCGATCACAAAGAGGTCCAACCCAGCAACCGCGCAGGCATGTAGTTTTGCAGGTCCACCAAACAGGTCGTCATATGTTCCGACCACTTTGGTTTTGCCGAGGCGCGGCATGACGGATCGATATCCCGGAAGGAGCGTGCGCACCGCGTCGCCGTAGGCCGCAAGCGCATTCGGGAGGGCGCCCGCCACATCGGCGAGCCCCCCTGTTTTAATCAGGGGAGCGCATTCGGATGTGACGGAAAGGACTTTGCTCATAGTTTGGCGGCTCTCTTATCCAACATGTCTTTGGTGATGAGGGTCGTGCCGCGCTCCGTGACGCGGAACCAACGGGCGTCTTCGGTCGGATCTTCGCCGACAACGAGGCCTTCGGGGATGATGACGTTACTGTCGATGACGACCTGACGCAAACGTGCGGAGCGGCTGACGGTCACGTTTGGCAGGACCACGGCCTGATCCAGAACTGCGTAGGAATTGCTATGCACGTTTGTAAACAGACACGAATTGCGCACCTCGGTGCCGGAAATAATACAGCCCCCCGATACCATTGACGAAATCGCCATGCCGCGTCTGTCGCGCTCGTCGTGGATGAATTTTGCAGGTGGCACACTTTCGTTATAGGTCCAGATTGGCCAGTCGCGATCCCAAAGGTCCAGTTCGGGTGTGAAATTCGTCAGATCGATATGGGCCTGCCAAAAGGCATCAACGGTGCCGACATCTTTCCAATAGGCCGGTGCGCCCTCCGGCCGCACACAGCTTTCGTCAAACCGGTGGGCCATGGCCTTGCCGTGTTTGACGATTTCGGGGATCAGATCATTGCCAAAGTCGTTGGTGGAATTGGGGTCTTCGGCGTCCTTGAGCAAAAGGTCGCGCAGGAATTTCCAGTCGAACACGTAAATCCCCATCGATGCGAGTGCCATGTTCGGGTCTTCGGGCGTGCCGGGGGGATTGGCGGGCTTTTCCAGAAAACTGGTGATCCGCCCTTCTTTGTCAGTGTCCATCACGCCAAAGGCCGTGGCCTCAAGGCGCGGCACGGTCAAACAGCCGACGGTGACATCCGCGCCGGTCTCAACGTGTTGGCGCAACATGATTTCGTAGTCCATTTTGTAGATATGGTCCCCCGCAAGAATGATGACATAATCGACGCCATAGCTGTCTACGATATCAATGTTCTGGGTGACCGCATCGGCGGTGCCTTTGTACCAACTTTCGGTTCCGCCGCGCTGGGATGCGGGGAGGACGTCGAGAAATTCGTTGCGCTCCGCTCCGAAAAAATTCCACCCGCGTTGAAGGTGGCGGATCAAACTGTGGGCCTTGTATTGCGTTGCAATCGCCATTTTACGGATGCCGGAATTCATTGCATTCGACAGGGCGAAATCAATAATGCGCCCCTTGCCTCCGAACGGAACAGCCGGTTTTACGCGCCGGTCTGTCAGCTCCTTGAGGCGACTGCCGCGTCCCCCTGCAAGTACGAAAACCATGGATCTTTGTGTCAGACGTTTCGTTTTCATCGTGTTTCCTCCATCCCTTTTTTCAAATCCGGTTGGTTTGTCTCGCAACCCGTGTCTTCTCAGGGCTTTTGCCTTAGCCGCAACACGACAACAGACAGCGGCGGAAGGGTCATTTCCAAGGACTGCGCAAGCCCGTCCGCTGTGACATCTGTCGTCTCCACGCCGCCAAAATTCCCGCGATTCCCGCCGCCATATATTTCGGCGTCTGTATTCAGTACCTCCTCCCAAAACCCTGCCTGAGGGACGCCCAGTCGAAAGCTTGACCGCTCAACAGGTGTAAAGTTGCACATGACGACAACCGGCGCATCGTCCATGTCACCATAGCGCACATAGCCAAGAGTGGATTGCGCTGGATCACCATTGAGCCAGGAAAACCCGTCCGGATCGCAATCTTTTGCATGCAGTGCGGGCGTGGAACGGTATAGCGCATTCAGGTCCTGAACGAGTTTCTGGATGCCTTTGTGGGCGGGTTGATCCGCGACGCCCCAGTTGAGCTCGCCGTTGTGGTTCCATTCCTCGGGCTGCGCAAATTCGCACCCCATGAACAACAGCTTTTTACCCGGTTGGGTCCACATAAACCCGTAATAGGCGCGCAGGTTCGCAAGCTTTTCCCACGCGTTACCAGGCATTTTTTCCAACATCGACCCTTTGCCGTGGACCACCTCATCGTGGCTGATCGGCAAGATGAAATTCTCGGTGAATGCGTAATGAATGCCAAAGGTCAGCAGATCGTGATGGTGTTGACGGTAAACCGGATCGTATTCGAAATACCGCAACGTGTCGTTCATCCACCCCATGTTCCATTTGTACCCGAAGCCAAGCCCGCCCGTGTGAACAGGTTTGGAGACGGCGGGAAAGGACGTGCTTTCCTCGGCGATTGTCATAATGCCCGGGTCTGCGCCATAGGTGGCCGTGTTCATTTCCTGAAGGAATGCGATGGCCTCGTAGTTTTCGGTGCCGCCGTCCTTGTTCGGTATCCATTGCCCCTCTTGGCGTGAATAATTGCGATAGAGCATCGAGGCCACGGCATCGACGCGCAGCCCGTCAAGGTGGTATTCCTCGAGCCAATAGAGTGCGTTCGAGACGAGATAGTTTTTTACCTCACGCCGACCGTAATTGTAGATCAGTGTATTCCAGTCTTGGTGGAAGCCTTCGCGCGGGTCGGCATGTTCGTATAAATGCGTTCCGTCGAATGTTGCCAAGCCATGCGGATCGGTCGGAAAATGACCCGGAACCCAGTCCAACAGGACGCCGATTCCGGCGGCATGGGCGGCTTCGACAAAGTCGCGAAACTCGTGTGGCGGGCCGAACCGAATGGTTGGCGCAAAAAGGCCCACGGGTTGGTAGCCCCATGATCCATCAAACGGGAACTCGGATACGGGAAGCAATTCGATATGGGTGAAACCCATGAATTTGACATAGGCCACAAGGTCTTTTGCCAACTCTTTGTAGCTTAGTGGACGTCCGCCATCATCATAGCGCCGCCGCCATGACCCCAGATGCACCTCGTAGATCGAGATCGGGTTGGCGCGGTCGGCACGGGTCGCGCGCTCTTTCATCCATGCGTCATCCGTCCATCCAAAGCCTGTAATGTCGCGCACGACCGAGGCCTTTTCAGGCGGGTGTTGCGAGCCAAATCCAACCGGATCCGCCTTGAGCGCCACGGATCCGTTCGCGCCGATAATTTCGTATTTATAGAGATCGCCGTCACCAACGTCGGGCAAAAAGACTTCCCATACACCCGTCTGGCCCGCGGGGCGCATCGGATTGCGGCGCCCGTCCCAGTGATTGAATGGCCCGACCACACTGACGCGGCGGGCGTTGGGCGCCCAAACGGCGAAATGCACGCCGTCCACATTTTGATGTGTGGCCACATGCGCGCCGAGCACACGCCACAGCTCTTTGTGGCTGCCTTCGCCGAGTAGATATTGATCGAAGTCTGTCAAAATGGGGTCAAAGGCAAACGGGTCATGTATTTTTTGTTCTGCACCGTCTTTGAACCGCATGGTCAACGTGTAGGCTTTTCCGGCGACAGGGGCCGAAAACACGGCGCCCCCAAGCCGGTTTAATGTGGTTTCCTTGCCCGCAACTGTTGCGATAACTTCGGTGGCGTCAGGTTGGTAGGTCGTGACCCATCGCCGCCCCCCGCTTTTATGTGGGCCAAGAACATCGAAGGGTGCGGCATGTGTTCCGGCGTTGAGGGCGTCCACATCGGGTTGTGATAGGAAGTCCGGGAATTTAGCTGTTGGAGCGAGTGTCATGCCGTTCTCCATCGTTGTGAAATTTAACAGTCAGACTGATAAGGCTAATCGGCACGTGGGATCTTAACGTTAATGAAACACCTCCGCGCTGCGGACGTCAACAGGCCACGGGGCCGCTGTCGCGGCAAAGGGCGTTCGCGGTTTGATTTGAGTGAGCCGTGGAATGCGCAAGGCGGGATAAAAGAAATCGCCCTGTTTCCATTGCCCGGCGCCATATTTCGGACAATGCGCCCTGTGGCACCGGTCGAAGGTCAATTTGACAGGGGACGAGCGCACAAAACCCCGCCGTTAAATGGGCGGGGCTGTGTTCGGGCGTCAGGTCTCCGCGATCACACGCGGAAGTACTTGGCCTCGTCATTGAGGGTGCGTGCCTGTTGGGTCAAAACGGACACCGCCGCAGAGCTTTCTTCGAACATGGCGGCATTTTGTTGTGTGACCTGATCAAGCTTGTGGACGGAATCGTTGATCTCGGCGAGGCCGGTTGACTGTTCGGACGCCGAGGTCGCGATGTCTTGGACCAAAGCATTGACGTCAGTAATCAGGCTTTCGATATCTGTGAGTGCGGTGCCGGATTCATTGGCCAGTTCCACGCCGGATTGAACCTGTTTTCCGGAGGTTTCGATCAGTCGGGCGATTTCGCGTGCGGCGTCCGAGGAGCGTTGGGCCAGAGCGCGGACTTCCGAGGCCACGACGGCAAAGCCGCGCCCGCTTTCGCCGGCCCGCGCCGCCTCGACGCCGGCGTTCAAGGCCAGAAGGTTGGTTTGAAATGCAATGTCGTCGATCACCGATGTGATTTTCGAGATGGCTTGGGAACTGGTTGCGATGTCTGCCATGGCTTGCACCGTCTGGTCTACGAGGTGCTTTCCCTCACTGGAACGCGTGCGTGCAAGGGTTGAGGTTTCTGCAGAATCCTTGGCGCGCTTTGCGGCCATGTCAACGGATTCAGTCATTTCGGTGATGGCGGATGCGGTTTGGACGAGGGCGGCGGCTTGGCGTTCCGTCCGTTGGCCGAGATCGGCGGAGGATGCCGCAATGCTCTCAACCTCGTGTTGCATATGTCCCGTGCCGGTCGTGATCTGGCTGATGAGTGTTGAAAGGCGCTTGATCGTATCGTTGAAATCGGTGCGCAGGTGTTCAAGCTCACCGGGCATTTCGTCGGGCAAATGCACCGTCAGATCCCCATCGCGCAAATGTGCAACCGCGTTTTGAAAGGCGTTGATTGCCGTTTTTTGCGGCGTCACATCCGTGGCGAATTTGACGATTTTGGAGACGCGCCCATACGCATCAAAGATCGGGTTGTAGGAGGCCTGAATAAAAACATTGTGGCCGTCTTTTGCAACTCTGTGGAATTCACGGGCTTGGAATTCACCTTTTTTCAAGGAGGCCCAAAACGCAGCATAGTCTGCGGAGTCGCGTTCTTGCGGGGCCACAAACATCGCGTGATGCTTGCCAACAATTTCGTTTTGGCTGTAGCCAATGACGTTCTGGAAGTTGGTATTGGCCTTGAGAACAATTCCCTCGGGTGAAAATTCGATGACCCCTTCAGAGCGGTCAACAGCGGCAAGTTGTCCTGCATTGTCGAGGCGCTGAATGGTTTCCGCGGTAATGTCACTGGCAATTTTTATGACACCCTGCGCCGTTCCGTCCTGATCGAAAACCGGATTGTAAGAGGCCCGAATGTAGACGTCTTTGCCGTTTTTGGTGCGCCGTGTGAATTCTGCCTCCTGGAAATGTCCGGCTCTCAAATTGTCCCACAACTCCGCGTAGGCCGGACTGTTCTTGTCGGCCTCGCTGACGAACATGGAATGGTGTTTGCCCTGCACTTCGCTAAGGGAGTACCCCATCAGGTCCAGAAAGTTTTTGTTGGCCGTGGTGATCTCGCCCTCGAGTGTGAACTCGATGACCGCGGCGGAGCGGTGCAATGCCGTGATGATAGACCTGTCGCGCGCTGCGGCAACTTCCTTTGCGGTTACATCGGTTGCGAATTTGACGATACCTGTCACATGTCCGGCAGGATCAAGGATGGGGACATAGGAGGCCTCGATGAAAATCGTGTCGCCGTTTTTGCATTGCCGCGCGAATGTCTTTTGCTGCGTTTTTCCACTCGCGAGGTCGCTCCAAAACTGACGGTATTCAGCCGAACTTGCGTCTTTGGGGGACAGGAACATCGAATGATGCTGACCTCTTATTTCGTCAGCCGTGTACCCTAACGTGTCGCAAAATTTCTGATTTGCATCTGTTATGGTCCCCTCGATGTCAAACCAGATAACGGCCATCGACCCAGACAAAGCGGTCATGGTTGCCTGTTCGGGAGATGTCGAGATTTTGGGCTGTCGAAAATGGAACATAGCGCAATCCTGATTTAGGCCTGCGCCATCCTTAAGGCCTTATGTTCTAACATTGGGTTTACGATTTCAATTTTCGCCGTGTTCAATGTGTAGATGGTTAAGGCCCCCCGAAGCCTACAGCGCGCTCGTCAATGTCGCTTTAGCCGAACACCTTGTGGCGCAGTTGTTTGCCCACAGCTTTGAGCATCATCGACAGGGTGAATTCGCTTTTGACGAGCGACACAACTTCGTCCTCGCCAAGACGTGCAAGGCGATCAAGGCTTTTGTCCCAGTCGTCGGCGCCATAGGTGGCGATGCGTTCGTTCGCGGTAAAGCCGAAGCTGTAGTTGCGCTTTAACTCTTTGCGGCATGCCAATTCGTAGCGCACGAGCGGGGCGCGGCAGCCTTGGGTCAGGGTCGCGCCGAGTTGCTCGCCTAAAAGGCGTCCGAATTTGATCGCGATGCGGATGCCTTCGCCAACCGTCGGGGTGGCGAAATTGGCAGTGTCGCCCACGCGGATCACATTGCCGAACACGAGCTTGGGGTCGTAAGGCACGGAGGGAATAATGCCCGCGTTGACCTGTACGGGCGGGCCAAGCTCAAGGCCGTAGCTCGCGAGGAATTCGGGTGTCACCACGGCGTTATAAATGTCGCGCGGCGACAGATCGCTATCGGGTTGAATGATTCCAACTCCGATCCGTATGTGATTGTTGGGCGCGGGAAAAATCCACCCGTAACCCGACTTCACGGCCTCACCGACAAATAGGACAGCGCGGTTTTTTGCGGCCGATCTGATCTCGAACTCATGTTCGATGCCGACGCCAATGCGGTCGGGTTTATCGACCAATCCCAGATCGGCCAAAACTGCGTGAGGGGTGCCAGAGGCGTCGATGATAAACTTTGATGTGATGCGGGTCGCACCGATTTTACGTGACCGGATTTCAGAGGTGAACCCGTCGTCCGTCTCGACGGTGTGGATGAACTTCGTGTCGGTATAGATGTCCGCGCCCGCCGCACGTGCCAGTTCCGCAAGCCATTGATAGGTTCCCGTAATGTCCAACACCGCGCATTTGCGCCGCTGCAAATGCTGGCGCACCTCGCGGTTGTCCGACCGGAACAGGATTTCGTCTATTTGTTGGTAGAGGTGAGGCGGCACGCCAAGCGCCACCATATCCTCCACCCATGTGCCACCCGATGTGCGCACGGGCCTGCCGATTGCGCGGTCCTGGTGGATCACGATGGTTCTGGCATGGGGGGCAAGCGTTTGCGCGGTTGCCAGCCCCGCAGGGCCGCCGCCGACAATCAACACGTCGCAGCTTAAGGTCTCAGGTGTCGGTTCGGTCATTGTGTCGGCTCGCCTCGGGTTTGGTCCATCACAGGTATAGACGCCTTGGCGAGATTTGACGAGATACGCAACTACGGCTTGGAAACCCGCCGTCACTCGCGCATAACGGGCGCGGTCGCATCCCGCGCGACGGTAATTTTCAACGGAGGCGGTGACGGAGCTTGGCAATGGCTGATTTCGATCTGGTGATATTCGACTTCGACGGTGTGATCGTCGACAGCGAGGTGATTTCCGCGCAGATGTTGATTGCCGAGTTGAAACACTATGGCGTTAATGTCGATGGTGCCTATGTCGCGCGGCACTTTTTAGGGCGCAGCTATCCCGTTGTGTTACAGCAAATCCGCGATGAGTTCGGGGTTGCTTTGCCCGACGGGTTCGAGGTCGACTATCGTGCGCGGCTTCTCGCGGCCTTTGAACAAAACCTCACCGCTATGCCCGGGATAAAGGGCGTTCTCGACCAGATCCGCACGCCGTACTGTGTGGCGACAAGTTCAAGTCCCGTGCGCCTGAAAAGTTCGTTGCAGGTGGTGGGGCTGACCTCCTATTTCGAGGGGCGGTTTCATACGGCCTCCGAGGTGGCGCGTGGCAAACCCGCGCCTGATCTGTTCTTGCATGTGGCACAGCGGTACGGGGTTGCACCCGCACGGTGTCTGGTGATCGAGGATTCGTTGGCGGGTGTGCGCGCGGGCCTTGCGGCGGGAATGGTCGTGTGGCGGTTCGTCGGCGGCAGCCATTTGACCGGTCTCGAGCTTCCGACCGATACGGGCGCACAGCCACATCGCATGTTTGACCGGTTTGATGATCTCTTCGAGTTGGCTCCGGAATTAAAAGACGAGATGGAATAGCAATGGCACAGGCAAACTCAGACGATAGCGACCGCTCGAACCGCGGGTTGGCGGCGCGGGCGGCATGGATGTCCTATGTCGGCGGCATGACACAGGACCAGATTGCACAGGAGTTGGGCATTTCGCGCCAACGCGCACAGCGGCTTGTGGCGCGGGCAGGGGCCGAGGGCTTGATCCGTGTCCGCATTGATCATCCGATTGCCGATTGTCTGGAGCTTGAGCGGGGGTTGAAAAGCCGCTTTTCCTTGAACTCTGTGCGTGTGTCGCCCAACGCAGGTGACTCTGTCGACCCGAGTATTGGCATTGCGACCTTTGCCGCCCCTTTCGTGGAAAGCATCCTTGAAGATCCCACTCCTCAAGTGATCGCCCTGGGGACGGGGCGGACTTTGAGCATGGTGGTGGATCAAATGCAGGCCTTTGACGGGTCGCATCACAAGTTAACGTCCTTGATTGGCAACGTGTCCCCCGACGGATCGGCCTCGTTTTACGAGGTCATTATGCGGTTGGCGGAAAAGGTCAACGCGCCGCACTACCCGATGTCTGTTCCGGTTCTGGCACGCAACGAGGCCGAGATGGGCCTCTATCTGTCTTTGCCGCATGTCAACTCGGCACGTAAACTGGCCAAACAGGCCAACACCGCGATTGTCGGTGTCGGACAGATGAGTGACGATGCGCCGCTTTTTGTTGACGGGTTCATTTCCGCCGAGCAGTTGAGCGAGGTTCAGGCGCTTGGGGCGGTGGGTGAGATTTGCAGTCACATCTTTGATGGCGACGGCAAACTGATTGACCACCCCGTGCGGCGACAGATGGTCGGCCTCCTGCCGGATGTGTCCCAAATGCGCGTTATTTGCATTGGCGGCGGTGCCAAAAAGCTGCCCGCGCTACGTGCGGCTCTGCGTGGCGGGTTGATTTCGGATCTTGTGACGGATGAAATTTCTGCGCAAGTCCTTATAAAATCTTAATTTTTATAACGCCCTCAAAAATTGGTGCGAAACCATCTTGACAAGAATCATGTCTGTAGTTGAGTATTTGCTCAACGGATGAGCAATTGCTCACCGTCCAACGGGAGGAAATCATGAATACGACTATCCGCGTCCTTATGGGCGCCACCGCGTTGTCCGCAGCAGCTGTATCCGCGCAGGCCGAGACGCTTACAATCGCAACCGTGAACAACGGCGACATGATCCGCATGCAGGGTCTGACCGAAGATTTCACCGCTAAAACCGGCCATGAGGTCGAGTGGGTGACGCTTGAGGAAAACGTGCTGCGTCAGCGCGTGACGACCGACATCTCCACCAAAGGTGGCCAGTTCGACGTCATGACAATCGGCATGTACGAGACACCGATCTGGGGCAAAAACAACTGGCTCGTCGCACTTGACGATCTGTCCCCCGAGTATGACGTAGACGACATTCTGCCCGCCATGCGCGGTGGCCTGTCCGTTGACGGCACGCTCTACGCCGCACCGTTCTACGGCGAGTCCTCGATGATCATGTATCGTTCGGATCTCATGGAAAAAGCCGGTCTCGAAATGCCCGATGCTCCGACATGGGACTTCGTCGCCGAGGCTGCGCGCGCCATGACCGACAAAGACAACGAAGTGTACGGCATCTGTCTGCGCGGCAAAGCGGGTTGGGGCGAGAACATGGCGTTCCTCACCGCAACAGGCAACGCATTCGGTGCGCGTTGGTTTGACGAAGAGTGGAACGCACAGTTCGATTCCGAAGCATGGTCCAACACCCTCAACTTCTACATCGACCTGATGACAGACGCGGGCCCTCCCGGTGCAGCCAACAACGGCTTCAACGAGAACCTCGCATTGTTCCAGCAGGGCAAATGTGGCATGTGGATCGACGCAACTGTTGCGGCCTCCTTTGTGACCAACCCCGACGACAGCACCGTTGCTGACAAGGTTGACTTCGCTCTGGCACCTGACACGGGTCTCGGCAAGCGCGGCAACTGGCTCTGGGCTTGGGCGCTCGCAATTCCTGCCGGCACACAAAAAGAAGATGCCGCCAAGCAGTTCGTTGAGTGGGCAACCTCGAAAGACTACATCGAACTCGTCGCAGCAAATGAAGGTTGGGCCAACGTTCCTCCGGGCGCACGCACATCCCTCTACGAGAACGACAACTACAAAGACATCCCGTTCGCCAAAATGACGCTTGAAAGCATCCTTTCGGCTGACCCGACCAACCCAACGGTTGATCCGGTACCATACGTCGGTGTCCAGTTCGCAGCTATCCCCGAGTTCGCAGGTATCGCAACTCTGGTCGGTCAGGAATTCTCTGCCGCTCTCGCAGGTCAACAGACCGCCGAAGAGGCTCTGGCCAAAGCACAAGCTTTGACCACAGAAGAGATGGAAGCCGCAGGCTACTAATACGTCCTCCCAAAGGACCTAGAGGGTCGGTTCGCCGACCCTCACCCCTCACTTTATCCTGTCCCGTTCCGGCGGGCGGTTCTTGAAAAGAGAACTTGAGCGCTGTTCTTGACCGCGCGGTGTCGCAAGTTCTCTTTTCAAGCCCCGATAATCAAACCGCAATTTCGCATACGAACCGGAGGAGGCCAGTATGGCTACCCAGCATTCCCGCTCAGCGGCCCGCCTGATGGTCATGCCCGCCATCATCGCCCTGTTTTTGTGGATGATCGTTCCACTGGTGATGACGCTCTATTTCTCGTTCACCGATTATCGCCCCTTGCGATTGACGTTCGAATGTTGCGTGGGCTTTGAAAACTATTCCCGCTTTATGGGGTCCACGGCCTTCTGGTCATCTGTCTGGACGACGCTCACAATGGTCGGCGGTATTCTGGCGATCACTGTGGTTGGTGGTGTGGCTTTGTCCTTGCTGTTGGATCGCGCGATGTGGGGGCAGGGCATTGTGCGCATCCTTGTGATTGCACCGTTCTTTGTCATGCCCACCGTGTCTGCTCTGGTGTGGAAAAACATGTTCATGAACCCCGTGAACGGCCTGTTTGCACACCTCTATAAATTCTTTGGCGCCGAGCCGGTCGACTGGTTGAGCCAGGCCCCGTTGGGGTCGATCATCTTTATCGTGTCGTGGCAGTGGCTTCCCTTTGCGACGCTGATCCTTTTGACGGCCATCCAGTCGCTCGACAGCGAGCAACTTGAAGCCTCCGAAATGGATGGCGCCCCCGCACATAAACGGTTCTGGTACATCATTCTGCCGCACCTGAGCCGCGCGATCACGGTTGTGATCCTGATCGAAACCATCTTCCTTCTGTCGATTTTCGCCGAGATCTTTGTGACCACCGGCGGTTCCTTCGGCACCCGCACACTCACGTACCTGATCTACCAGCGCGTTATCGAAAGCCAGAACATCGGTCTTGGCTCGGCTGGCGGTATCTTCGCCGTGATCCTCGCAAACATCATAGCGCTCTTCTTGATGCGCATCGTTGGCAAAAGCCTCGATAAGTAAGGAGCACGAGATATGGCACGCGCAGTTTCAAACCAAAAGAAAGCCTTTAACACCGCCATTGCGTGGGGTGTGGGCCTCCTGATTTTCTTCCCGATCTTCTGGATCGTTATCACGAGCTTCAAAACCGAAGCCGAGGCAATCGCTGATCCGCCCTCTTTCCTGTTCTTCAACTGGACGTTGGAAAACTACTCTGTGGTGCAAGAGCGCTCCGACTACGGTCGCTTTTTGTGGAACTCGGTGGTGCTGTCGGTCGGGTCGACCATCCTTGGCCTCATTATCGCGGTGCCTGCCGCATGGGCCATGGCGTTTGTTCCCGGAAAACACACCAAGGACGTGTTGCTGTGGATGCTCTCCACAAAGATGCTTCCCGCCGTGGGCGTGCTTTTTCCAATCGTGTTGGTTGCACGTACTCTCGGGATTTACGACAGCTACACGTTGCTCATCACGGTTCTGACGTTGATCAACCTGCCGATCATCATCTGGATGCTCTACACCTATTTCAAAGAGATCCCCGGTGAAATTCTGGAGGCTGCACGTATGGACGGGGCCTCGCTCAAAAGCGAAATCCTGTACATCCTGACGCCGATGGCCGTGCCCGGAATTGCGTCGACCATGTTGCTCAACATCATCCTTGCATGGAACGAGGCGTTTTGGACGCTCAACCTGACAACGATTAAAGCGGCCCCTCTGACGGCCTTCATCGCTAGCTATTCAAGCCCTGAGGGCCTGTTTTACGCCAAACTTTCCGCTGCCTCCACGATGGCGATCGCACCGATCCTCATCATGGGTTGGTTCAGCCAGAAACAACTTGTCCGGGGCCTGACCTTCGGCGCGGTTAAATAAGGAATACGACCATGGGACGCATTACACTTGATAAAGTTCGCAAGGCTTTCGGGGACGTCGAGGTTATTCCGCCGTTGGACCTGACCATCGAAGACGGCGAGTTCACCGTCTTTGTTGGCCCGTCGGGTTGCGGCAAGTCCACGCTGCTGCGCTTGATCGCGGGTCTTGAGGATGTCAGCTCCGGTCAAATCCGGATCGACGGACAAGATGCGACAGACTTGCCTCCGGCCAAACGCGGTCTGGCGATGGTGTTCCAAAGCTACGCCCTTTACCCACATATGTCCGTGCGCAAAAACATTGCCTTCCCCATGAAAATGGCGGGCATGGAGCAAGCCGAGCAGGACCGCCGCATCGACGCGGCTGCCAAGGCGCTCAACCTCACGGATTACCTTGATCGTCGCCCCGGGCAACTGTCGGGCGGTCAGCGTCAACGTGTTGCCATCGGTCGCGCCATTGTGCGGGAACCATCGGCGTTCCTGTTCGACGAACCCCTGTCCAACCTCGATGCGGCGTTGCGCGTTGGCATGCGTTTGGAAATCTCCGAGCTGCACAAACGCCTCGCCACCACGATGGTCTACGTGACCCACGATCAGGTCGAAGCCATGACAATGGCCGACAAAATCGTCGTGCTGCGCGCGGGTTATATCGAACAGGTCGGCACGCCTATGGAGCTGTATCGCACCCCGCGCAACGTCTTTGTTGCGGGCTTTATCGGGTCGCCAAAGATGAACCTCATCACCGGCGCAGAGGCCGAAAAGCACGGCGCGACAACCATCGGGACGCGGCCTGAACATATTGCCATCGATAGCGCAAAAGGCGAGTGGAAAGGTACGGTTGGTGTGTCCGAGCACCTCGGGTCCGACACGTTCTTTCACGTCACCGTCGAGGGGTTCGCTGAGCCATTGACCGTGCGCGCATCGGGCGAAGTGGCCTTTGCCTATGGCGATACCGTGTTCTTGACGCCTGATCCCGAACATTTGCACCTCTTTGGCGCAGATGGTTTGCGGATTGCTGACTAAACACCGCGTGCCGTCCTGGTGCGGCATGTTTGAAACGGGCGGGAGCCGATGCTCCGGACGATTGGAAATATGACGATGAACCTGTGTAATGCCACATTGAATGAGCTTCCCGACGCGATTGAGCGCCCGACCTATGACCGGACGGCGCTTACGGCGGGGATCGTCCATATCGGTCTTGGCAATTTCCACCGCGCCCACCAGTCGTGGTATTTGCACCGCCTGATGCAGCAGGGCCATGCCCATGACTGGGCCATCGTCGGCGCAGGCGTGCGGGCCTATGACGAGGTGATGCGCGAAAAGATGGCCGCACAGGACTATCTCACCACGCTGATCGAACTGGATCCGGCAAGCTCCTCTGCCGAAGTGGTCGGGTCCATGATCGATTACGTGCCTGTCGTGGAGGGCCACGGCCCGCTGATCGAACGCATGGCGCAACCCGATATCCGTATCGTTGCGCTGACCGTGACCGAAGGCGGGTATTTCATTGATCCCGCCACGCAAAGCTTTGATCAAAACCATCCCGACATTGTCCATGACGCCGCCAATCCCGCTGCGCCACGCACCGCGTTTGGCGCGATTGTTGCCGCGCTGAAACTGCGCCGCGACCGTGGTGTCGGGCCATTTACGGGCCAGTCGTGCGATAATCTTCAGGGCAACGGTGGCATTTTGCGCCAAACGGTCGTGACGCTTGCACGCATGTCCGATCCTGATCTGGCGGAGTGGATCGATGCCAATTGTACGTTCCCCAATTCGATGGTGGATTGCATCGTGCCGGCCACGGGGCCGCGCGAGCTTGAGTTTGCCCGTGACTTTGGTGTGGCTGACGCCGTTCCCGTCACGCACGAGAATTTCCGCCAATGGGTGATCGAGGATGATTTCTGCGCGGGTCGTCCCGATTGGGACAAGGCCGGTGCGACGTTTTCCGACCATGTGCATGATTACGAAGTAATGAAAATCCGCATTCTCAACGGTGGCCATCAGGTGATTTCGGTCGCGGGTGAAGTCCTTGGCGTCGAGACGATTTCCGGCTGTATGGAACACCCTGCGATTGCGGCGCTGTTCGATAAGGTCGAGCGTGAAGAGATTATGCCGAACGTGAAACCCGTCCCCGAATTTTCGCCCGAGGAGTATGTCAGACTGATCCATGACCGCTTTTCGAATGCCAAAATCGTGGACACCACACGCCGCGTGGCCTTTGACGGCTCATCGCGTCAGCCCGGGTTTATTATCCCCTCTGTACGTGAAAGTCTGGCGGCGGGCCGCTCCGTTGAGGGCTTGGCGCTCTGTTCGGCGATCTGGGCGCGGTATTGCCTTGGCACACGTGAAGATGGCACGACGGTAGAGCCCAATGATCCGTTTTGGGCCGATCTCACCGCCTTGGCGCAAAAGGCGCAGGACGATCCCAAAGCGTGGCTCTCCATGCGTCACATTTATGGTGATCTGGCGGATGATCCGCGCTTTGCCGATGTGTTCGAGGCATGGCTTTTGACGATCTACGCCGATGGGACCGAGGCCGCGATTGCCAAATATCTCGCGGCCTAAGCCGTCCGTACCAACCGCATGACCTGACCCAGCGCAAAGATGAGCGCCGCAGTGCAGACAATCGTCGGCCCTGTTGGCGTGTCGAGTGCAAATGCGGCCTCGATCCCCGCGATGACCGATGTGATCCCGATGCCCACCGCGATCAGCGCCATGCGCTCGGGCGAGTTGGCAAAGGGACGGGCCGCAGCGGCAGGGATCAACAGGATTGCGGCGATTAACAATGCGCCGACCACCTTGATCGCAACCGCCACGACCATCGCGAGGGCAAGCGACAAAATGAGTTGCTCGCGGCGCGGCGACAGGCCCGCCGAGGTCGCAAGGTCGGGGTTGAGTGTCGAGGTCAAAAGCCCCTGCCAACGCCACACCAACAGCGCCGACACCAAAGCCGCCCCGAGCCAGATCACCACGAGGTCGGCGCGGTCAACGGCGAGGATGTCGCCGAACAGGTAGGACATCAAATCCACCCGCACCCCGTCAATGAACGACACGGCGACAAGGCCGAAGGCCAGTGACGAATGGGCCATAACGCCGAGCATGGTGTCAATCGCCACCCCGCGCCCGTTGAGCGAGGACACCGCCAGTGCCATGATGAGCGCCACGGCCATCACGCCCCCAAAGACCGAGACGTTAAAGGCCAGTGCCAAAGCGACACCAAGGATCGCGGCATGCGCGGTGGCATCGCCAAAATACGCCATCCGCCGCCAAACGACAAAGCACCCCAAAGGCGCGGCGGCAAGTACAACGCCGATGCCCGCAAGCACGGCGCGGACCATGAAATCATCCAGAAAACTCATGGGGCGCTCCCGTGGTTGTGCGTGTGCTCGTGATCGCAAACATCGTCATCACAGGCATCGTGGGTGTGGCTGTGTTCGTGGCGATACAGTGCCAGAGCGCCATGGGTGCCTGTGCCGAACAGGGCGCGGTATTCGGGGGCCGAGGCCACGTGTTCGGGTTCGCCTTGGCAGCACACATGGCCGTTGAGACAGATCACCCGATCAGAGGCGGCCATCACCACATGCAACTCGTGGCTGACCATCAAAACGGCACAGCCAAAATCGCGGCGCACGCGGTCGATATGGTCATAGAAATCCGCCGACCCAGGCTGATCGAGGCCCTGGGTGGCCTCGTCAAGGATCAACAGGTCAGGTTTGGCCAGAAGGGCGCGGGCCAAAAGAACGCGCTGAAACTGACCGCCCGACAGATCGGTCATTTGACGATCGTGCAGGTGACCTGCGCCGGTTTCGGTGAGCGCCATGCCGGCGGCATCATCGGTCACGCGGCGGGGCAGGGATAAAAACCGCCGCACCGTCATTGGCAGGGTTGGATCAATGTGGAGCTTTTGCGGCACATAGCCGATTTTGAGCCCCGTTTTGCGCGTCACGCACCCTTTGGTCGGGGTGATCGCACCAATAATGACACGCAGCATGGTGGATTTTCCCGACCCGTTCGGGCCGACAATGGTGACGATTTCGCCCTTGTTCATTGTGAAGGACACATCGCTCAGGACATCACGCCCGCCTAGGGTGACGGCAACATGATCCAGTGCGACCAAGGTCATGTGCGTGGCTCTTTTTGGCAGTTGGGGCATAGGCCCTCGGCCTCCAACACCGCGCATTCGATGCTGAACCCTGTGGTTTCGGCGATCCGGCTCAACAGGCCGTGTTCGGGGTTGGTTTCGGCCTCCGCCACAGCGCCGCAGATGCGGCAGATGAGGAACGCAGGCGTGTGGCTGTCGCTCGGGTGGGCGCAGGCAACAAAGGCGTTGAGGCGCTCGATTTTATGGGCAAATCCGTTGGTGGTCAAAAAATCAAGCGCGCGGTAGGCCACCGGCGGCTGGGCGCCAAATCCGTCCTCGCGCAGGCGTTCCAACACGTCATAGGCCCCAAGCGCACGGTGGTCCTCTAACAGGATTTCCAAGGCCCGTCGCCGCACGGGCGTCAGTTTAAGTCCGCGTGTCTCGCACTGGCTGTCCACCTGTGCCACGGCATCCGTGACGCAGTGGCTATGATCGTGGCGTGCGAATCCGAGCGGCCCCATGATGATGTCCTTTTTAGGTTTCGGGGTATTGATATGTTATACCATTGCATATATCAAGTCTGCAAAGTGTAATATTATAACAGGATCTTCCGATGTCTTTTGTGCGCTCTACGGCCCTCGCCTTTCTCGTGTTTCCTCTGTCTGCTTTGGCCGATGCCCCGAATGTTGTGACGGATATTCCGCCTGTTCACGGCCTTGTCGCGCGGGTGATGCAGGGGGTGGGTGCGCCGGTCCTGTTGCTCGACAAGGGGGCATCGCCCCATGATTACGCGCTGCGTCCCTCGGATGCGGCGGCGCTACAGGGCGCGGATATCGTGATCTGGACGGGGGCGGGGCTTGCGCCGTGGGTCTCGCAAACGATTGACCGTGTGGCGCCGGATGCGGTGTCTTTGCCGCTGTCCGATTTGCCGCAGACGTTGCGCCTGCCGTTCCGCCAAAGTGCGACCTTTGAGGCCCATGACCATGACCACGAGATTGACCATGACCACGCGGATGAGCCCCACGACGAAAACCACCATGATGAGGTCGGCCACGCCGAAGACACTCACGGTGCTGACGACCACATAGAGGCTGTGCATGATGGTGCGGGTGACGATCCGCATATGTGGCTCGACCCCGAAAACGGGAAGCTTTGGCTCAACGCCATTGCGCAGGCCCTCTCGGACCTCGATCCGGAAAATGCCACCGCATACGTGGAAAATGCAGCGCAAGGACGGGCCGAGATCGACGCGACGACGGCGCGGATTGTCTCCGCGCTTGCCCCGCTTCGTGACCTGAACTTTATCGTGTTCCATGATGCCTACCACTATTTCGAGGCGCGGTTCGGGGTTGAGGCCGTTGGGGCTATTGCGATGAGTGATGCGACGACGCCAAGCCCGAAACGCATCGCCGAGGTCCGTGATGCGGTGGACGCTATGGGCGTGACCTGTGCGCTCTCCGAGCCGCAATTCAATGCAAAGCTCGTGGATACGGTTCTTGGCGATCACGTTGCCGCCCGCGCGGTGATCGACCCGCTCGGGGCGCATCTGGACACCGGGCCACAGTTCTACACGGCCCTTTTGGATCACATTGCGGCGGCGTTTGTGTCATGTCGATAAAATGGCACGCCAACGCCCCTTGTTTGAGGGAGAGTGCCGCTTTACATCCGTTGTATGAAACACTTGATCCCATTTTTAAAGTCCGGGCCGCGCGTCAACGTGGTGCGTCTTAACGGCGCCATCGTGACCAAGCGTGGCGGGTTGAACGATCAGGCGATTGCCCCCGCCATAGAGCGGGCCTTTCGCAAGGGCAAACCTGCGGCTGTTGCCTTGTCGATCAACTCTCCCGGGGGCTCGCCGGTCCAGTCCTCTTTGATCGCAGCGCGTATTCGTCGCTTGGCGGATGAAAAGGGCGTGCCTGTCTTTGCCTTTGTCGAGGACGTGGCCGCATCGGGTGGCTACTGGCTCGCCTGTGCTGCGGATAAAATCTATGTGGATCGCAGTTCGATTGTCGGCTCGATAGGCGTGATTTCGGCGGGCTTCGGCTTTGATCAACTGATTGCCAAACATGGGATCGAGCGGCGGGTCTACACGGCGGGTGGGTCAAAAAGCCAACTCGACCCGTTCAAACCCGAACGCGACGAGGATGTTGTGCGGCTTAAGGCGCTGCAAGAGGACATCCATGTCGCCTTTGTCGATCATGTGAAAACCTCCCGCGGGAGCCGGTTGTCACAAGAAGCCGAGCTGTTTGACGGCTCCTACTGGACCGGCAAAACCGGCGTTGATCTTGGCCTTGCCGATGGGCTCGGGCACCTCTTGCCATGTATGAAAGAGATGTTTGGTGCCAAAACACGGTTTGCGGTCTTTGGTCCGAAAAAGCCGCTCCTCGGGCGGTTCGGGGCGCAGATTTTAGACGGCGCCATGAGCACGGTCGAAGAGCGCGGTCTTTGGGCGCGTTACGGGCTCTAATATGATTTTCAAAATCATCTCGGTCTTTATGATCTTTATGGCGGTCTTGGCCCTGTTCGGGCGCTTTCGCTTTCCAGGCCAGACAAAACTCGCCTCAATGAAGTGCCTTAAATGCGGGCGCTACGTGATTGGCAAAGGCCCGTGCGCCTGCTCGAAAGGGAAACCGTAATGGACTTCTTGTATGCTGCTTTAGGGCTCGCGCTGTTGCTTTTGGCGGGTGATGCCTTGGTCCGGGGGGCGGTCAACCTGTCGCTGCGCCTTGGTGTGCCGGCCTTGATTGTGAGCCTGACTATTGTGGCGTTCGGTACGTCCGCGCCCGAACTCCTGATCTCGGTCTCCGCAATCCGTGAGGGCGTTCCGGGCTTGGCGCTTGGGAACGTGGTCGGGTCAAACACCGCCAACGTGTTGTTGGTCATGGGTATTCCCGCGCTCATCACGACACTGCATGTGGTCGATAATTCAACCCGGGCCAGTTACCTTCAGATGATTGCCGCAACGGCGCTGTTCACCGTATTGGCCTTTATCGGGCCGTTCGGGTGGGTGTCTGGCGCGATTTTGCTCACCGCTTTGGGATTGATGTTGGTCCATGCGGCCCGCGCGGCACAGTGTCACCGCGCCGAGGCGGCGAATACCGCCGCCTGTGCCATGGATGAAAGCGAACTGGAGGGGGCCGACCCACATATGGGGTGGCCCAAGGTTATCGGCTTTCTCGTCGTTGGTTTGGTCGGGTTGCCGATTGGGGCGGAATTGTTGGTCAACGCCGCGACCAATATCGCGAAATCGTTTGGTGTGTCGGATACAGTCATTGGCCTGACGCTCGTGGCGCTTGGCACATCCCTGCCCGAGCTTGCCACCACGGTCATGGCCGCGCTGCGCCGTCAGGCGGATGTGGCGTTTGGCAACGTTATTGGTTCGAACATGTTCAACCTGTTGGGCATTATCGGTATTGCGTCCTTTTTCGGGACGATCCCCGTTGTGCCCGAAATTATGGCATTCGACATCTGGGTGATGATTGCCTCGTCTGTTTTGCTTGGCCTTTTCGTGCTGCGCCGAAAAAGTATCACAAAGGCATGGGGTGTCGTCCTGACCGCCCTATATGTCCTCTATATCGCGATGGTACTCTGAGAGGGACGAGATGAAATCAGGACGGGCATTGGTTACGGGCGCGGGCAAACGGTTGGGCCGCGCGATGGCGCTCTATCTCGGTGAGCGTGGCTTTGATGTCGCCGTTCACTATGCGACCTCGGCCGACGAGGCGCATGAGGTCGTGGATAAGCTGCGCGCGATGGGGGTGGCCGCCGCCGCTGTCCACGCCGATCTGTTGAACGAGAGCGAAGCCGCAAGTTTGGTCGACCGTGCCGCTGCTGCCCTTGGCGGGCCATTGACGGTTCTGGTCAACAACGCCTCGATCTATGAGGCCGACAGCATCGAGACGGGGACGCGCACAAGTTGGGACCGCCACATCGAGAGCAATTTGCGTGCGCCTGTGGTGTTGACGCAAGCCTTTGCCGCGCAGGCCCCACAGGCGGGGCGTGATGTTCGTGGCGAGGCCGTGGCGCAAGCGCTCGTGATCAATATGCTCGATCAGCGCGTTCAAAAGCTGACCCCGAAATTCATGAGTTATACGATTGCCAAAATGGGGCTTTGGGCCTTTACGCAAACCGCAGCGCAGGCCCTCGCGCCGCGCATTCGCGTCAATGCCATCGGGCCGGGACCAACGTTGCAAGGGGCGCACCAAGAGCGTGATATGTTCGAGGCACAGCGGTCCGCAACCATTTTGGAACGTGGGTCGAACCTTGAGGATATCACTGCGGCACTCGGGTATTTTCTCGATGCGGATGGGGTCACGGGACAGCTCTTGTGCGTAGATGGCGGGCAGCATCTGGCATGGAACACGCCGGACATCCTGACCGATTGAGAGGGCTGTCAGGCGAAGCGTTAATGAAGTTGTGCACCGAGCCCGTTCGCGGCGAGTCAATGTAAATAAAATGTAAATATTTTCAACGACTTGCTTGGCGCTATTAAAAATATCCTTTGTAAACAAAGAGATATTGTAGTGCCTATTTTTTAGGCAAAACCCAGAAATCGCCCTATAACAACGGAAAAATCGCGATCACGAAAACTTATCATCAGAGTTATCCACAGATTCCGTGGATGAGTTTCCTCTTGCAGCAAGTGCGCTAAGGTTGCAGCCACAGGCGAGAATCAGGCAAAGGTCGACATGGTCGAAGAGACAGGCGAAAAACGCGAAAAAAACGTTCCCCGCGGTCACAAGGTGATCGACGGTTATCTGCGTATGCTCGACGGATCGCCGGGGGTGTACCGGATGCTCGACCCCGAACACAAAGTGCTCTACGTTGGCAAAGCCAAGAACCTCAAGAACCGAGTGTCCAACTATGCGCGTCCACATGGGCACAGCCCGCGGATCGCGCGTATGATCTCGGAGACATCGCAAATGATGTTCCTGACAACGCGCACAGAGACCGAAGCGCTGTTGTTGGAACAGAACCTGATCAAGCAACTCAAGCCGCGCTACAACGTGTTGCTGCGGGATGATAAATCCTTCCCGAACATCCTTGTGACCAAGGACCATGATTTTCCACAGATCATAAAGCATCGCGGCGCGAAGAAACGCAAAGGGGCCTACTACGGGCCATTCGCCTCCGCGGGCAATGTGAACAGCACGCTCAACCAGTTGCAGCGGGTCTTTTTGCTGCGCAACTGTTCGAACAGTGATTACGAGGGGCGCACGCGTCCGTGTTTGCAGTACCAGATCAAACGGTGCATGGCGCCCTGTGTGGGCAAGATTTCCAAGGAGGATTACGGGCAACTGGTGGCCGATGCCGAGCGGTTTTTGCAAGGTAAGGATACAGGCCTACAGGCGCGATTGGCTCAGGAGATGGGGGATGCCGCCGAGGCGATGGAGTTTGAAAAAGCTGCGGCTCTGCGCGACCGTATCCGTGCGATGACCAACGTCCAAACCGCTCAGGGGATCAATCCGCGCACGGTTTCGGAGGGGGACATCATCGGCCTTCATATGGAGGGCGGACAGGCCTGTGTTCAGGTGTTCTTTATCCGTGCCAACCAAAACTGGGGCAATCAGGATTTCTACCCGCGTGTCGGGGCGGATGTGTCCGAGGCCGAAGTCATGGGGGCCTTTATCGGTCAGTTCTATGATCAAAAAGAACCGCCACGCCAGTTGATCCTTAGTCACGATGTTGACGACAAGGATCTGCTTGAGGAGGCGCTGTCGCAAAAGGCCGAGCGCAAGGTCGAGGTGCTTGTCCCCCAGCGGGGTGAAAAGTTCGAATTGGTGGCGGGGGCGGTGCGCAATGCGCGCGAAAGTCTCGGGCGCAAAATGTCCGAAAGTGCGGCGCAGACCAAACTGCTCAAGGGCGTGGCGGAGGCCTTTGGATTGCCGGAAATGCCGACACGGATCGAAGCCTATGACAACTCGCACATCCAAGGCGCCCATGCCGTCGGCGCGATGATCGTGGCGGGGCCCGAGGGCTTTATGAAATCCCAATATCGCAAATTCGATATCAAGGGGGACGGGATCACGGCGGGCGATGATTTCGGCATGATGAAAGAGGTCATGACCCGCCGGTTCAAGCGTCTGTTGAAAGAAGACCCCGAGCGCAAGGGCGACACATGGCCGAGCCTGTTGTTGATCGACGGCGGCGCGGGTCAGGTCTCCGCCGTGCAAGAGATCATGACGGAGTTGGGTGTGGCCGACATCCCGATGGTGGGCGTCGCCAAGGGGGTGGACCGCGATCACGGGAAAGAAGAGTTCTACCGCACAGGCAAACGCCCCTTTGCGCTGCAACGCAATGATCCTGTGCTGTATTTTATTCAACGCATCCGCGATGAGGTCCACCGCTTTGCCATTGGTACCCACCGCGCAAAACGGTCCAAAGCCATCGGGGCCACGCCTCTTGATGATGTGCCGGGCGTGGGGGCGGCCCGCAAACGGGCGTTGCTTGCGCATTTCGGATCGGCCAAGGCCGTGGGACTTGCCAACCTCGCGGACCTCAAGGCGGTCGACGGTATTTCGGAAACGGTCGCACAGACGCTCTACGACTTCTTCCATGAGGGCGGATAAGGTTGTAAGGACATTGGCATGATATGGAACATCCCTAATATACTCACCGTGTTTCGGTTGCTGTGCGCGCCTGCCATTGCAATCGTCTTTCTTGTGTTGCCGCATCCCTATTCCGATTGGGCGGCCATAGTGTTGTTTGTGGGCGCCTCGTTCACCGACTATGTGGACGGTTATATCGCACGGGCATGGAAGCAAACTTCGCGCTTCGGGGCGATGCTTGATCCGATTGCTGACAAGGCGATGGTGATGACGGCGATTGCGGTTTTGACCATGAACTTCGGGGCGTCGTTCTGGATCGTGTTTCCGGCGGCGTTCATCATTTTGCGCGAGACATTCGTGTCGGGTTTGCGCGAATTTTTGGGCACCACGGCAGGGTTGTTGAAGGTCACGAAACTGGCCAAATGGAAAACCGCGTCGCAAATGGTATCCATTGCGGTTCTGCTCTCGTATGGCCTGTTCTCGCACTACGTTGGCATGGGGACATTCGGCATGGATGGCGTGACCGTCGACGGTATTCTGGCGGGCGATATCGAGGACGTAAACGGTCTTGCGTGGAAATACTCCGGTATGGTTTGGAGCTACACAGGTGGCATCCTGTTGTTCTGGATCGCGGCACTTTTGACCGTCATCACGGGGGCCGATTACCTGCGCAAGGCCATGCCGTTTTTGCGGGAGGCAAGCGATGATTGATGTGGTGTATTTCGCATGGGTGCGCGAGCGCATTGGCGTGCCGCGCGAACAGGTCGAGACACAGGCCAAAACGGTGGCCGGTCTCATTGATGAGCTAAAGGCCCGAGAAGACAGATATGCCTTTGCATTCGAGGACTTAAGCGCACTGCGCGTGGCGGTTGATCAGGAATTGGTCGACTTTGACGCGCCCCTGAACGGTGTGCGCGAAGTGGCGTTTTTCCCGCCTATGACAGGTGGCTGAGATGCGCGTTTCGGTACAGGCGGAAGACTTCGATCTGGCCCGCGTTCTGGACGGCTTTGGCCGTGCGCCGAACACGGGTGCGAGCGTGAGTTTCACGGGTCTTGTGCGCGACGACACCGGCGACCTTCAGTCTATGGAAATCGAACACTATCCCGGCATGTGCGAGGCGGCGATTGACGCGATTGCCCGCGAGGCCGTGGCGCGGTGGTCGCTCTCCGATTGTCTGGTCATCCACCGTTATGGAAAGCTCGTGGTGGGCGACCAGATCATGATGGTGGCCACGGCGGCGCGTCACCGTGTAGAGGCGTTCGAGGCGGCGCAATATTTGATGGACTACCTCAAATCACGTGCGCCGTTCTGGAAGAAAGAAGTGACCAAATCGGGGGCCGATTGGGTCGCGGCCAAGGACGTGGACGAGGACGCGTTGAAGCGTTGGTGAGGCCTCGAAACACGCGATCGGATATGTGTCGGCTCTGCGTCGGACATCTGTCGGACCCTGCGAGCGTTGCGTTCATAGATAGCCCAAAGCATAGGACATGAAAAAGGCGCCCCGGGAGGCGCCTTTTGTTTTGGGATGTGACCCGGATCACCCAAGCGTCGGCATGGTGAATTCGGCGTCGGTGCGTTGACCCGTGGGCCACCGTTGGGTGGTGGTTTTGATGCGGGTGTAGAACCGCACACCTTCCATGCCGTGCATGTGGTGGTCGCCAAAGATCGACGCTTTCCAACCGCCAAACGAGTGGAAGGCCATCGGCACGGGAATTGGCACGTTGATGCCAACCATGCCCACTTCGATATCCTGGGCAAAGGCGCGGGCGGTGTCGCCGTCACGGGTAAAGATCGCGGTGCCGTTGGCGTATTCGCACTGGTCGATCAGGGCGACAGCATCGTCATAGGAGTTGCGGCGCACGACGGAGAGAACCGGTCCGAAAATCTCTTCTTTCCAGATTTTCATATCGGTGGTCACATTGTCGATCAGGGTGCCGCCGACGAAGTACCCGTTCTCGTAGCCTTGTTTGTCCTGTTTGAACGTGCGGCCATCGACGACGATTTTGGCCCCGTCCTGTTCGCCGCTGTCGATGTAGCCGAGGATTTTCTCTTGGGCCTGTTTGGTGACAACGGGACCCATTTCGGCGCCTTTCATCGTGGAGGGACCGATTTTGAGGGCTTCGATCTGTGGCACGAGTTTCTCGATCAGGGCATCGGCCACGGCGTCCGTTACGGGGACGGCCACGGAGATCGCCATGCAGCGTTCACCGGCAGAGCCGAAGGCCGCGCCCATCAACGCACTTGCCGCCATGTCGAGGTCGGCATCGGGCATGATGATCATGTGGTTTTTCGCCCCGCCCAGAGCCTGAACCCGTTTGCCGTTGGCGGTGCCTGTCTCATAGATGTATTTCGCGATGGGGGTGGAGCCGACAAAGGACACGGCTTTTACATCGGGGTTATGGAGCAAGGCATCGACGGCCTCTTTGTCGCCTTGGACCACGTTGAACACGCCATCGGGCAGACCCGCTTCCTTGAGCCAGTCGGCCATCAGGAGCGAGGCGGAGGGATCGCGCTCGGACGGTTTGAGAACGAATGTGTTACCCGTGACCAGTGCAATGGGGAACATCCACATGGGCACCATTGCGGGGAAGTTGAACGGGGTGATGCCCGCCACAACGCCAAGGGCCTGACGGATGTTGAAACTGTCGACGCCGGTGCCGACGTTTTCGGAAAACTCGCCTTTGAGGAAATGCGGTGCGCCAACGGCGAATTCGACCACTTCGAGGCCGCGGGTCACTTCGCCCAAGGCGTCATCGTGGGTTTTGCCGTGCTCGACGGAAATGGCGCGTGCGAGGTCTTCGGCGCGCTCCCACAGGATGTTTTTGAATTTGTCGAGGATACGCGCACGGCGCAGGGGTGGGGTTTTCGACCACTCGGGCCATGCCGCTTTGGCGGCGGCGACAACGGCGTTCACCTCGTCCGTGGTGGCCAGTGCGACGGTTTTGTCGCTCTCGCCCGTGGCGGGGTTAAAGACGGGTTGGCTGCGGCCTGATGTGCTGGCCACGTGGGCGTTGTTGATGAAATGTGCAATCTCGGTCATGGGAAACTCCTGCGGTGGGTCATCAGCGGGTCATCGCGCGACTGACGCGGTTGACGTGATTCAGATAGGGATTGCCGTCACCGTATACGGTTTGCTTTTTGCAACAAACTAATCAATTTTGTGGATTAGGTATGCGTTATTGCATATCAGGGTGCGACTGTGGCGGGGGAAGGTCAGGCGATGAATTGGGATGATGGAAAACTGTTTCTGGCGGTGGCGCGTGAGGGGACGATGCTTTCGGCGGCGCGAAAGCTCGGGTTGAATCAGGCCACGCTCAGCCGGCGGTTGGCGGCGTTGGAGACGGAGTTGCAGGCCACGCTTTTGGTGCGCGGTCCATCGGGGTGTGCGTTGACCGAGGATGGCGAGGCGCTTGTCACCAGACTGGAGCGGGCAGAGAGTGCGATGCTTGAGGGTCAGGCGCTGTTCAACTCGACCGATACGCGGCCCAGTGGGGTGGTGCGCATCGGTGCGCCGGACGGGTTCGGGGTCTCGTATCTGACGCCGCGCCTTGCGCCGTTGTTGGACCGGTATCCCGATTTGCGGATCGAGCTTGTCGCCATTCCGCGCAGTTTTTCGCTGTCCCAACGCGAGGCGGATCTGGCCATCATGGTCGGGCGGCCTGAAAAGGGCCGGCTGATTGCGCGCAAGCTGACGTCCTATTCTCTCGGGCTTTATGCCTCGAAAGGCTACCTTGACCGGCACGGGCGGCCACCGGCGGCGGCGCCGTTTACGGGGCATCGGGTGATTGGCTATGTCGAGGATCTGTTGTTTTCACCCTCGCTTGATTACGCCTCCGACTATTTCGGGGGGACGCGGGCGCAGCTCGGGATTTCATCGGCGGTGGCGCAAATGGAAGCGGTTAAGGCGGGGGCGGGGATCGGGGTGTTGCACGATTACCTTGCGGCGGATCACCCCGATTTGGTGCGCCTGTCCTCGTCGGTGAAAACCCGCCGTGAATACTGGCTTGCCTACCACGAAACCCAAAAAGAGTTGCGCCGTCTCAAGGTCGTGTCGGACTATATCACCGGACTTGTGAGTGCCGACAAAGGGTGGGTTATCGACTGATCTGCCGCGCACCGTTGCTTTATTGTGGCGCGTTCAGGCGTTCGATATAGCCACGCAGCTCTTCGGCCTCGTGGCGGGCTTCGCGTAGCCCGTCCATTGCGGCGCGCAGTTCGGCCTCGGTCTGGTTGAGCTGATTGGTTGTTTCCTGTTCCCGCTGTTGGAAATAGGTGATCGCCTGATCGCGCTGTTCCTCGGCTTCGTGAACCTGTTGTGCCATTTGGTCCAGATCGGACATCTCGCCCTGTCCAACGCGGACAAACCGGTGAACGAGCCAATGGGCGAACCATCCCAGAAGGAAGGCCAGAAAAAGCACGACCGCCGTGGCGAAAATCAATTCAGTTCTGTTCATTCTCGGTCTCGTCCCCGTTGGTTTCTTCTGGCGCGGTCTCGGTCTCGGTCTCGGTCTCGGTCTCTGGCGCGGTTCCGGTCCGGGCGTCCGGATCGCCGTCCGGTGTGGCATCCGCAGTGGTGTCGATGAGTTTGAACGCGATGCGGCGGTTGGCTTCGCGGCCCTCTTCGGTCTCGTTGTCGGCAATCGGCTCTGCCTCGCCATAGCCTTTGGCGGTGAAATCAACGCTGACAACGCGGCGTGAGATCAAGGCGTTCAGGACCGAATTTGCACGTGCCTGACTCAGTTGCAGGTTCATGTCCTCGCCACCCTGACTGTCGCTATGTGCGCCGATTTCGATCTCCATGCCTTCGCATTTCTCGAACGACTTTGCGAGGCGGTCAAGCGTATCCGTGGACGAGTCGTCGACTTCGGTTGATCCGGGAGCAAAGACAATTTTGCTTGCGGAGATGATGTCGTTGGCGCGGCTCACGCATTCATCGGCCGTGGGCAGGTCCAGAACGGGGTCGAGTTGGCGGACATAATCCACCTCGATGTCAAAGGTCTGGCCGCTGCCAAGTTTTTCGGCCAACAGGCGTGTGATCGTTGATTTGGCGGCCGGATCGCCGGTGCGCCCGCGCACACGGACCGACCCCGGTTGCATCGTGACGGAGCCGTTATCGAGTGTTGCGAGGGCCTCGATCGCGGCGAGGGCGCGCACGGACCACCCTTTGGGCAGGCCCTCCACCTGACGCAATGCGGAATAGATCGTGTTGGACCCGAACGCGGATTTTGCATAGGCCTCAACGGCGATCTGGCTGCGCTCGTCGCCGATGCGGCCCCGCAGTTGCACCTGACCCTCGGGAGAGCGCAGCGCGACAAACTGCGCGGTGTCCGTCGCGGTGTCGTTTTCGGGCTCCGGCAAGGTGGTGTAGAGCGTGAATGTGGCGGGCAGGGCAGCTTCGAGCTCGCCGGCGACCGTGTCGAACAGCGCGGCGTTTGTCGTGGGGGTTCCGACCAAGGTGACTTCGCTATCCGAAAAGGTGATGGATCCGGCGCCGAGTGCCTGAATGGATCGCATCCCCGTTTCAACGGCACGCGCCCATTCGGCGGTGGGGGATCCGAGCCCGATTTCACAGGTCGGTTCGGCAATGCCCGCGGCGCGTGCAGCGGCCAGAATGCGGGTTTGGCCCTGTACGGTTTCGGCGGAACAGGCATCGAATTGCGGACCGGACTCGTCGATCAAAAACCGTGCCGTAAAGGGGGTGATGATCGGGCGCGGTGCGGAGATTTTTATGTCCACCGGCAGGCCTTTGGGCATTTTATCGGTCAGGGTGCGTTCGAACCGGCGTTTTTGATCTTCGCTGTCGGCCAGACCGGTGACGGTGATCTGATCGGCCGCCAGAGAGATTTTCGAGCGCGGCAGCAGTTTGATCGCGTCGAGACCGAAATCCATCGCGGTGTCCCATGCCTCTGGCACGGTATAGTCCGCTTGCTCCAACAGGTCCGCAATCGAGCCTGTGGAGCCTGCCGATTTCAGGTCCTCGATGAAGGTGTCGCGCGACCATGTGCTTGGCACCAGTCCGATGAGCGAAATGCCGTCGTCATTGCGCAGGATTTCGATCGAAAACCGCGGTGCTACAATTTTTTCCTGCGTTTCGATGTCCATGACGTTGATCACCCGCGCGGGGTCGACCACGTGACCTGCGGCGCGTTGGGCCGCCAGTTGTTTGGTCTCGTTGGGGGCGGTGCCTGTGAGCACAACCTGAAGCCCGTCGGATTGGACCTCGACCCATTCGTAGCCTTCGAGTTTCAGCTTTCGGGCCACTGCGTGTTCGGACACCGTTTCAATCGCGCGCGCGCTCAGGTTCGCGCCAAGGAGTGCGAGGAGGGCGGCGCAAACGAATGCAACGAGTGTCGGAACAAAAGAAGGCAGGTGCATGGAACGGGTCGATGTCCAGAATTAATCTATAAGTCTCCATGTCTTTAGGGGGTTAAGCCGCCCCCTGCAATCACAGGAAAATCGATGCGGCGAAAAACAGCGCAGCGATAAGGCCCGCATCCCTGTTGGAGCGAAACAGTTTGAGGCAGGTGTCGGGATTGTCGATGTCGAGTCGCGACATTTGCCACACCATGTGCCACCCCATGCCCCACGGCGCCCCGATGGCGATCACGGTGGCAAAGAGGGAGCGGTCGGACAGGGCCTCGATCACGCCACCGGCCATGAGCAAAACGGTGACGATAAAGAAGCGTTTGAGCCATTGCGCGGTGTTGTCGCCGAACAGGCGGGCGGTGGATTTGACGCCGATCAGGGCGTCGTCTTCTTTGTCCTGATGGGCATAGATGGTGTCGTAGAACAGTGTCCATGCAATGCCCGCGAGGTAGAGAAAGACGGGGGCCATGGTCAGTTTGCCCGCAACGGCGGCATAGGCCAGAAGGGCGCCCCAGTTGAACGCGAGGCCGAGGAACACCTGTGGCCACCATGTGAACCGTTTGGCAAAGGGGTAGATCGCCACGGGCAAAAGCGAGGCGATGCCGAGCAGGATTGCGAGTTTGCCAAAGGTCAGCAGGATGAAAAGCGACAACAGGCATTGCAGCCCCATCCAGAGCAGCGCCTGTTTGACGGTGATCTGGCCGGAGGGAATCGGGCGGCTTTTGGTGCGGGCGACGCTTGCGTCGATGTGGCGGTCGGTGATGTCGTTCCATGTGCATCCCGCGCCGCGCATCAAGAACGCGCCAAGGGCCGAGGCGCACAGAATCCACGCTGTGCGCAGGGTGATTTCCCCCGCCGAGGATGCTGCCAGAAGGGCGCCCCACCATGTGGGGATCAGCAACAGCCATGTGCCGACAGGGCGGTCCGCGCGGCTCAACCGCAGGTAGGGTCGGGTCCATGCGGGGGCCAGTGTGTCGACCCAGTTGCCTTTGACGGCGTCAAAAACCTGTCCGTCTGTCTCTGGCGTTGTGCGCTCGTCGGTCATATGTAGGTCTCATGGATAAAGCAAAAATACGCCTCTATGTAGATCAGCCCTTGTCCGAAGGGCAAACCGTTCCTCTGACAAAGGAGCAATCCCATTATCTTTTCGGGGTGATGCGTCAGGACAACGGGGCCTTTGTGGCCTTGTTTAATGGCGTGGACGGTGAATTTGTGGCCGAAGTGACCAAGGCGAATAAAAAGAATGGCGAATTGGTGTGTCGTGGCAAAACGCGTGACTTGCTGATGCCGCCCGACCTGTGGCTGATGTTTGCGCCGATCAAAAAGGCCCGTACGGATTTCATTGTCGAGAAGGCCGCCGAGATGGGCGCACGGCGTATTGTGCCTGTGAACACCGAATTTACCAACGCGGAGCGTATCCGTCAGGACCGGTTGCAGGCCCATGCCCTTGAGGCCGCCGAGCAATGTGGCGGTACCTATGTGCCGCAGGTGACGGAGCTGCAAAAGCTCGACCGTTTGTTGGCGGATTGGGACGAGACGCGGCAGATCATGTTTTGCGACGAAAGCCTTGTCGGTGCGGCGCAGGTCCTGGGCGCTGTGGCGGGCGACAAATGGGCCATTCTGATCGGACCCGAGGGCGGGTTTTCCGAGGCCGAGCGTGCGCGCCTTCAGGCGTTGCCCTATGCCCATGCGATCTCGCTTGGCCCGCGCATATTGCGCGCGGATACGGCCGCCGTTGCGGCGTTGACCCTGTGGCAGCAACAGTTGGGGGATTGGTCCTGATGCGTCCCGAAGTCCGTGCCTTGATGTGGCGGTGGCGCGAAGTGATCGTGGCGCTTGTCGTGGTTGCCGTGATGGCGTGGTGGGCTGCGTCCTCGTTCGGTGTGGTGCGTTGGGTGGCGATGGCCGTCACGGCAATTGCCGTGGTGTTCGCTTTTGCCGCCGTGCAACGCGCCCGTTTCGGACGTCTTGAGGGCGGGGTCGGCGCGGTGGAGTATGACGAGGGCGTCGTGAGCTACCTCACCCCCATGACGGGCGGCCAGATCGAGATCGCGGCGATGACATCGGTGATGTTGTTGCCTGCGCTGCGCGGTCCCGCCCATTGGCAGCTTGACGCGCCGGGTCAGGCGCCGTTGCTGATCCCGCTTGATGCCTTTGGCGCGGAAAAACTGTTTGACGTTTTCGTGACCCTGGACGGGATCGAAACGGAGAAAATGCTACGCCAGATCAAGGCAGCCCCGCAAACGCCGGTGGTGATCTGGCGTAAACGCACAGTCGCGCTGCATTGACTTCCCGCGTGGCTTGACCCACTTGTTAGCGCACAGACGGAACCCTATATCACCGCATAAACACACATACCGGAGACCTCCATATGTCCATTCCCCAGTCCGGCGGCGGCATGATCGAAAGCTATGATGATCTTGTCACCTTCTTTGAAAAGGGCTGTAAGCCGAAAGACGCATGGAAAATCGGAACCGAGCACGAGAAGTTCGGCTATTGCAAGGACACGCTCAAACCGCTGCCCTATGCCGGTGAGCGCTCGATCAAGGCGATTCTGGAATCCCTTCAGGACCGTTTCGGGTGGAACCCTATTTTCGAGGGCGAACACCTGATCGGGCTCGAGTTGAACGGGGCGAATATCTCGCTTGAACCCGGTGGCCAGTTGGAGCTGTCGGGGGCGCCGCTCGATACCATCCACCAGACCTGTGACGAGGTGAACGAACACCTGCGCGAAGTGCAAAGCGTCTCCGACGAGATCGGCGCACGGTTCATCGGTCTGGGCATGGCGCCGCACTGGACCCATGACGATATGCCGTTGATGCCCAAGGGGCGTTACAAATTGATGGACGCCTATATGGATCGCGTCGGCACCACAGGCACACAGATGATGCGCCGCACCTGTACGGTTCAGGTGAACCTTGATTTCGGGTCCGAGGCCGACATGGTGCAAAAGTTCCGCGCGGCCCTCGCGTTGCAGCCCGTGGCCACGGCGCTGTTTGCCAACTCGCCCTTTAAAGAGGGCAAACTCAACGGCCATAAATCGTGGCGCTCCTACATCTGGCGGCACCTTGATCCCGCGCGCACGGGCATGTTGCCGTTCGTGTTCGAGGATGGCATGGGGTTTGAACGCTATGTCGAATACGCGCTCGATGTGCCGATGTATTTTGTCTACCGCGATGGCAAGTATATCAACGCGTTGGGCCAGTCGTTCCGCGATTTTCTCAAGGGAAAGTTGCCCGCGTTGCCCGGTGAAAAGCCGACGCTGTCCGATTGGGCCGATCACCTGACGACGATTTTCCCCGAGGCACGGATCAAGCAATACATGGAAATGCGCGGGGCCGATGGTGGTCCGTGGCGGCGTTTGTGTGCGCTACCGGCGTTCTGGGTCGGCATGATGTACGACCAGAATGCGCTCGATGCCGCGACGGATCTGTTCAAGGACTGGACGCCCGAGTTCCGCGAGGAGCTGCGCGTTGCGGCCTCGGTCGACGGGCTTCAGGCCGAGGTGGGCGGTGTGAAGATGATCGACCTTGCACGCGAATGTGTGACGATTTCCGAGGCGGGTCTGGTGGCGCGTGGCCGTGAGGGCGCGGGTGGTTTGGTCCCCAATGAGACGCATTTCCTCAACGCGGTCAAAGACAGTCTTGAGACGGGCAAAGCGCCCGCCGACGAGTTGATCGAGCGGTTCGAGGATGATTGGAACGGCGATGTGACCCGCGTGTTCGGCGAGTTCAGCTACTAGGGCGGATCACCGCAGGCATCAGGTGGCTTTGTCGCCCTTTTTCCCGATCTTTGTCTCGGTGCCTGCGCGCAGACGGGCGATGTTTTCGCGGTGCTTGAAAAAGATCAGGCCGGTGAGGACCAGAACCAAAATCGCGCCGTGCAGGTGGTAGAGCCATGCGGTGTAGATCGGCGCGAGCAGGGCGGCGACAAGGGCCGAGAGGCTCGAATACCGCGTCGCAAAGGCCACGGCGAGCCATGTCGCACAGGTCAACAGACCCACGGGGAATGACAGGGCCAGAAGCGTGCCGAGGAAGGTTGCAACGCCTTTGCCGCCTTTGAATCGCAAGAACACGGGATACAGGTGGCCGATCATCGCGAACAGGCCCGCCGCCCCTGCGGCCTCTTCGCCGATGGTGGCGCGGGCCAGTAAAACCGCCGCGGCCCCTTTGCCGCTGTCGCCCAGGAGGGTCAGGATTGCGGCGGGTTTGTTGCCCGTGCGCAAAACGTTGGTGGCGCCGATGTTGCCCGACCCGATGGCGCGTAGATCGCCAAGGCCGAACAGGCGCGCCATGACGATGCCGAACGGGATGGAGCCAAGCAGGTAGGCGGCGAGTGCGGTCAGTAGCATGGTCATCAATCAGCCCTCATACACGCGGAAACCCGCGACCCATGTGCCGCGCACTTTGCCCTGTAGGCGTGCGCCGTCGAAAGGTGTGTTTTTGGATTTGGATTTGAGTTTGAAGCGGTCCAGAACAAAGGGCGCATCGGGGTCGAACAGGATCATGTCGGCGGGGGCGTCATCGGACAGGCGGCCAGAGGGCAGGCCGAGGCGCTTGGCGGGGTTGAGCGACATGGCCCGCATGAGTTGCGGCAGGGTGATCTGGCCCGCATGGACAAGGCGCAGGGCGGCGGGCAGCAGCGTTTCCATCGCCACGGCGCCCGATGCGGCCTCCTCAAAGGGCAGGCGCTTGCTCTCTTCGTCCTGAGGGGTGTGCATGGAGCAGATCACGTCGATCAGGCCGCGTTCGACCGCGTCGATTATCGCGAGGCGGTCGTCTTCGGAGCGCAGCGGCGGTTTGACTTTGAAGAAGGTGCGATAATCGCCCACGTCCAACTCGTTGAGCGTCAGGTGGTGGATCGACACGCCGGCGGTGACGTCAAGGCCGTTGGCCTTTGCGCGCTCGAGCGCGGGCAGGGCGCGGGCGGTGGTGATCTGGTCGAAATGGTAGGCGGCGCCGGTCATTTCGATCAGGGCGATGTCGCGGTCCAACCCCATGCGCTCGGCCATCGGCGACACGGAGGGCAATCCGCGCAGGGCCGCGAATTTGCCGGATGTGGCGGCGGCGCCGTTGGACAGGCACGGATCCTGAGGGTGGCCGATCACCAGAGCGCCGCAGGATTTGGCGTAGGTCAGGGCGCGTTGCAACACTTTGGCGTTTTCCACCACGTGGTCGCAGTCGGTAAAGGCCACGGCACCGGCGTCTTTCATAAACCCGATTTCTACCATCTCGCGGCCCGCGCGGTCTTTGGTCAGGGCGGACATGTGTTTGACGTTGACGATGGCGTCGGTCGCGGCGCGGCGCTGCACGAATTCCAACACTTCGGGCGTGTCGATGGCGTTGATGGTGTCGGGGCGGGTGATCATTGTGGTCACGCCCCCTGCGGCGGCGGCGCGTCCGGCGGAGGCAAAGCTTTCCTTGTGGCGCTCGCCCGGCTCGGAGACTTTGACGCCCAGATCGACGATACCGGGGGCGAGGCATTTGCCGCCGCAATCAATGCTCTCGCCGCGGGGCGGGGTGCCTGTGCCGCGTTCGGCGATGCGGTCGCCCTCGACACGCAACCACCCGGGGGTGTCGGTGAGGGCCTCGGGGTCGATCAGTCGGGCATTGGTGAAAATGGTCATGCGATGCCTCTTTGGATGTCGCGGATCAGCGCGAAAACCGCGCGTGCGTCAGGAATGGTGTCGAATTGCGGCGTGGTCAGTGTTTGATTGCCCGTGATACTCACGGCCTCGGCGCGAAAGCGGATCGTGCCGGGATCGTCGCCGTCAAAGTCGATGCCCGTGTGCGGGGTGATCTCGATGGCGTTGAGCGACGGACCGGCCAAGGGAATGCGCATGGCAAAGAATGCACGCGAATTGGACAGCGAGAACCACGTGTTGCGCCGCGCGTACATGCCGAGCCATTTCGGGCCAAAGCCAACGATGAGGCCAACGGCCATGTGGATCAGGCCAAAGGGCCAGAAGCCGCCGGTTTTATAGGCCGAGATCATCCAGAGCACCGCGGCGAGGCAAAATCCCAGTCCGGCCACCATCGTGACAAGTTCATGTTTGGACATGGGGTGTGTTGGCACGGGTTGCCCCTGCCACAGGATGCGCTCGCCGGAACGCAGGATGCCGTCCCATCCGTCCGTCATCCCGAAATCCACACGAACAGCGTGACGAACAGCGCGAGGAAGATCAGGACAAAGGTCGCCACCATGCCGCCAATCCGTGCGTCGGATTTGACGGGTTTGCCTTGGGGCAGGAGGCCCTCGGCACTGGTGGAGGTTAGTTTCTCGTGGGTGGGCAAGTCCACGGGCAAAGCGTACCGGCCAATGAACGAGAGTGGTGCTTTGGGGGCAAAGCGCGTCTGGCCGCCTTTGAGGGCTTGGGAAAAGACCAAGGCGACACCGCCGCGCAGGGCGTCGAGTTTGGCGGCGTCCTCGCCGATGTCCATGCCGTTGGCCTCGGACAGGTAGCGCGAAAATCCGAAGTCTTGGATGGTGTCGAGATCAAACAGCTCGACGAAATCCTGATCGGGATAGGGCGACAGGCCAAGCGCGTCGCCAAGCGGCCAGTGCACGTTGTCGTCGTCTGTGTGGTCCTCATGGCCGAAGGCACGCAGGTCGTTCTCGGGCAGGTCAACGGCAAAGACCCAAACGTAACGGCGATCAGAGTCGGGGACTGTGAGCGGATTTGTGAGGGGATCGGTCATGCCATCACGCCCTGATCCGCCGCCTCGCGGTCGGCTTTGAGGTTGCGGGCAAGCAAGTCCATCGCGGCCATGCGCACAGCCACGCCCATTTCGACCTGTTCCTGGATCACCGAGCGGTTGATGTCGTCGGCAATGGTTCCGTCGATCTCGACGCCGCGGTTCATCGGGCCGGGGTGCATGACGATGGCGTCGGGTTTGGCATGGGCCAGTTTTGCCGCGTCCAGACCGTAGCGGTGGAAGTATTCACGCTCGGACGGGATGAACCCGCCGTCCATGCGTTCCTTTTGCAGGCGGAGCATCATCACGACATCGACGTCCTTGAGGCCCTCTTCCATGTTGTCATAAATCTCGCAGCCGAATTCGCTGAACTGGGCGGGGACCAAGGTGGGCGGCCCGACGAGGCGCACGCGGTTTTCCATTTTTCCCAACAGGATCAGGTTGGAGCGGGCCACGCGCGAATGGGTGACATCGCCGCAAATGGCAATGCTCAACCGGTGCAGGCGGCCTTTGGCGCGGCGAATGGTGAGTGCGTCCAGTAACGCCTGTGTCGGGTGTTCGTGTTTGCCGTCGCCTGCGTTGAGCACGGCGCAGTTCACCTTTTGCGCCAACAGGTCCACGGCCCCCGAATGCGGGTGGCGCACCACCAACAGGTCGGGGTGCATGGCGTTGAGCGTGAGCGCGGTGTCGATCAGGGTTTCGCCCTTTTTGATCGAGGAGGCCTGCATCGCCATGTTCATCACATCCGCACCAAGGCGTTTGCCCGCAAGCTCGAACGAGGCCTGTGTGCGCGTCGAGTTCTCGAAGAACATGTTGATCTGGGTGAGACCCTTGAGCGCGTCGGAATGTTTGTGCGTCTGGCGGTTGAGATCGACATAGCTGTCGGCCACATCAAGCACCGTTTTGATCTCTTCGGGATGGAGCGGTTCGATCCCAAGCAGGTGTTTCTGTCGGAATGCCATATGTGCCTCCCTAAAGCGCGACGGTTCAGGCGTGCCACGCGTGTCGGGTGCGCGGCGGTGCAGGTTTGCCACGCTTATAGAAACTGCGGAGCGGGGCGGCAATGGCGCGCAATGTCGAATGCGTAGATTTACCTCGCCTGCGTGGCGATGTAGCGTGCGCATATGGAGACTCATCTGGATCATATCGACTATTGGGACGCGCATGCCCTGTTGGAGTGGCAAGTCGAGCTTGGCGTGTCCGAACCGATCGGCGAGCAGCCGGTGAACCGCTATGACATGCCCGCCGCCGCACCCAAGCCCGCGCCGCAAGCCGCAGCACAGGCCGCAGCACAGGCAAGGGGCAACACCCCGCCCGTGCGCCCCGTTGCGATGGCGGAGGTCGAGGTGGACGGGATCGGAGAGGCGGCGCGGGTGGCCAGAGCCGCGACCACGCTCGAGGATTTGCGCGACGCCATCGCCACCTTCGAGCATTGTGCGCTCAAACGCGGGGCGCATAATCTGGTCTTTTGCGATGGGACGCCCAAGGCGCGTGTGATGGTTATTGGCGAGGCCCCGAACCGTGACGAGGATCGTGAGGGCAAGCCCTTTGTCGGGCGGGCGGGGGCGTTGCTTGACCGGATGTTCGCGGCCATTGGACTGGATCGCACATCGCCCGATGGCCAGAATGCGCTCTATCTTGCGCCCGCATTGCCGTGGCGCCCGCCCGAAAACCGCGAAGCCTCGGCGGAGGAGCTTGCCATGCTCACGCCGTTCTTGATCAAGCATATCGAACTGGCTGATCCCGATGTGATCGTGATTATGGGCAATCTGGCGTGTCAGGCGTTGACGGGGCGTGCGGGGATCACGCGGTTGCGCGGGGCGTGGCAAGAGGTGTCGGGAAAGCCCGCAATGCCGATGACCCATCCGGCGTATTTGCTGCGCACGCCTGCGGCCAAGCGCGAGGCATGGGCCGATCTTCTGGAAATTCAGGCGCGGTTGCGCACTCTTAGCTAAAGGAACACGACGTGCCGAAAATTGACGAAAGCCTTGAGTTTATCCCTGTGCGTATCGCGGTATTGACCGTCTCTGATTCGCGGACTGTGGCCGAGGATGTCTCGGGCGACACATTGGTGTCGATGATCGAGGCGGCGGGGCATATCGTGGCGGACCGTCAGATTGTCACCGATGATCGCCCGCTTATTCGCGACCGGTTACAGGCCTGGGTCGATGGCGATGCGGTCGATGTGGTGATCTCGACGGGCGGCACGGGTCTGACGGGGCGCGATGTGTCGGTCGAGGCGCACCGCGATGTCTACGAGAAAGAGATCGAAGCCTTTGCGACCATGTTCACCATCGTGTCGATGAAAAACGTTGGCACATCGGCGGTGCAGTCGCGGGCCACGGGCGGGATTGCCAAAAGCACCTATCTGTTTGCCCTGCCCGGATCGCCCGGCGCGTGCAAGGATGCGTGGAACGAGATCCTGATCTGGCAATTGGACCACCGTCACCGGCCGAGCAATTTCGTGCAAATGATGCCGCGCCTTGAGGAACACAAGCGCGTCAAATAGGCCGCGCCGTCGTGCCGCACGTTCAAATGACAAAAAAGTGCGACGGAATTGCGCAAATCATTCGTAGAATGATGTAGATGGACGGCTCGGGCAGATGCGCTAGGTCTGCTGTTAGTCATGCAATTTATATTCGGGGACACGCGATGCGTTTTCTTCGCCGCTCTTTGGTTGGTCTGTTTCTAATGTCGCTCACCGCCGCCCTTCTGGTTGCGGGGGGGTATAAATTCTATTCGGCGTTTCAGGAGCGTATGGCCCGCGAAGGCATGTCGGCGCCTGCGCGTGAGCGTCAGTTTGCGGTCAATGTCATAACGGTTGAGCCCGCGCGCCTTGTGCCTGTGCTGTCGACCTACGGTGAGGTCGAGGCGAGCCGGACGTTGGAATTGCGGCTGCCAACGGGCGGGCGCATTATCGCGTTGTCCGACCGGTTCGAAGAGGGCGGCGCGGTCAAGGCCGGTGATGTATTGATGCGTATCGACCCTGCCGATGCCGCCGCCGCTGTTCGTGTTGCCCAAGCGGATGTTCAGGAATCACAGGCCGAACTGAGCGAGGCCGAACGTGCGTTGTTGATTGCGGCGGATGATCTGGAGGCGGCGCAGGCCCAAACGGATTTGCGCACCGCGGCTCTGGAGCGGCAACAGAACCTGCAAACCCGCGGCGTCGGATCGGCCAGTGCGGTTGAAACGGCAGCCTTGGCCGAGGCGTCGGCGCGTCAGGCGGTCTTGTCCAAACGCCAGTCTCTCGCCAATGCCGAGGCGCGGGTGGATCAGGCCAAGACCGGCGTGTTGCGGGCGGAAATCGCACTGGAAGAGGCCGAGCGCGCTTTGGACGACACGGCGCTTGTTGCGGAGTTTGACGGTGTGTTGACCGGTGTGGTCGGGGCTCTTGGCGGTATTGTGAATGCCAATGAACAGGTCGGTTCCCTGATTGCGCCTGATGCGCTTCAGGTCGCGTTCCGCATCTCGACACAACAATATACCCGCCTTGTCGATGGTCAGCGCAGTTTGCCGCGCCTGCCGGTCTCGGTGTCTTTGGATGTCGCGGGTGTTGATGTGACGGCCACAGGCGAGGTGACGCGTGAAAGTGCCGCCGTGGGGGACGGGCAAACGGGGCGGTTGTTGTTTGCGCGACTTGACCAAGCGGCCGGTTTGCGTCCGGGGGATTTTGTGAATGTGCGCCTTGACGAGCCGGAGTTGGCCAATGTGGCGCGGATCCCGTCCAGTGCGGTGGATGCCGCGCAAACCGTTTTGGCGATCACCGGTGATGACCGTCTCGAAGTGGTCGATGCACCGGTTTTGCGCCGTCAGGGCGATGACGTGATCGTGGATGCCGCCGCGATTGCGGGGCGCCGGATTGTGGCCGAGCGCAGCCCCCTGTTGGGGGCGGGTATCCGCGTGCGGGTGAACGGCGCGGCACAGGGTGAACAAGGCGGCGCAGGGGCGCAAACCCCGCCAGACGGGGCGGGCGGGATGGTTGTGCTCAGCGCCGAGCAACGTGAAAAACTCATCGCCTTTGTCGATGGCAATACGCGGATGCCCGAGGAGGCCCGCGCACGGATCAAGGAGCAACTGGCGGCCGAGGAGGTACCTGCGGAGTTGGTCACGCGTCTTGAAAGCCGGATGGGGAGTTAGAGATGGCCGCGAAACGCTTTGATAAGGCGGGTGGTGTGCTGTCCTATTTCACCCGCCACCGCACGGCGGCCAACCTGTTGTTGGTGCTGCTTTTGGCGGCGGGGCTATATTCGTTGCCACGGATGCGGGCGCAGTTTTTCCCCGATGTCGTCGTCGATACGGTTCGCGTTTCGGTGGCGTGGGACGGGGCCGGTGCCGAGGATGTGGATCGCGCTGTCGTGCAGATCCTCGAACCGACGCTTCTGGCGGTCGAGGGCGTGATGGAAAGCGCGTCGACTTCGACCGAGGGGCGCGCGTCGATCAGTTTGGATTTCGAACCGAACTGGGACATGCAGCGGGCGGCTGATGACGTAAAGGCGGCGATTGATACCGTGTCGAACCTGCCGGACGGGGCCGATGACGCCACCGTGCGATGGGGCGGGTGGACGGATTCCGTGACGGATGTGGTGATCACGGGGCCTGTGGGCTTGGATCAGTTGGCGCGGTTTTCCGACGAATTGGTGGTGCGGCTGTTTGCCGAGGGCGTGACGCGGACCAGTATTGCGGGTGTTGCCGCCCCCGAAACCATCGTCGAGGTCGAGACGATCGACCTGATCAAATATGATGTGACCATGGCGGAGATCGCGGCGGCGATTGCGGCGGAGGCGGACACGAGCCCTGCGGGCAGTGTCGGCGGCGGCACGTCACGGGTGCGCACGGGTGTCGAGAAACGCACGGCGGTGCAGATTTCCGACATTGTGCTGCGCTCGAATGACGACGGATCGAAGCTTACCGTTGGCGATGTGGCCGACATCCGTGTCGAGGGGATCGACCGCGAGGAGGCCTATTTCGTCAATGGCAATGGCGCGGTGAGTGTCAAGGTTGCCCGCTCCGACCAAGGGGATGCGATCGAGTTGCAAGGCATTGTCGAGGACGTCACGGCGCAGATGCAATTGAGCCTGCCCGAGGGGGTGACGCTCGATTTGTTCCGCACGCGGGCCGAGGCGATCAAGGCGCGTTTGGACATTTTGGTGACCAATGGCGCGATGGGGCTCGCTCTGGTCGCGGCGTTGCTGTTTTTGTTCCTCAACACCCGCACGGCCCTTTGGGTGGCCGCGGGTATTCCTGTCTCGATGCTGAGTGCGATTGCGTTGATGTATGCGGCGGGTTTGACGCTCAATATGATTTCCCTCTTTGCGCTTATCATCACGCTCGGCATCGTGGTGGACGATGCGATTGTGGTGGGCGAGCACGCCGATTTTCGGGCGCGTCGTTTGGGTGAGGGGCCTGTGGAGGCGGCGGAAAATGCCGCGCGGCGGATGTTCGCGCCTGTGTTTTCGTCCACGCTGACAACGGTCATCGCGTTCTTTGGTCTGACGGCGATTTCGGGTCGGTTCGGGGATATGATTTCCGACATTCCGTTCACGGTGATTGTGGTGTTGATGGCGTCCTTGATGGAGTGTTTTATCATTCTGCCGAACCACCTGAGCCACACGGTGGCAAGCCACCGGAACGCCCATTGGTACGATTGGCCATCGCGGCAGGTGGACAAGGGGTTTCGCGTGTTTCGCGAGCGGGTGTTCCGTCCGTTTGTGACATGGGTGGTGTGGCTGCGGTATCCCGTGGTGGCGGCGGTGTTTGTGCTTTTGGCGGTTCAGGTGTCGCAACTGATTACGGGCGCGGTGCAATGGCGGTTCTTTAACTCACCCGAGCAACCGGTGATCTCGGGCAACTTTGCGATGGCGCCGGGGGCAACCCGCGAAGATTCGCTGGCGATGATGGCAGAGTTGCAACGCGCGGCGGAGGCCACGGGGCGCAAGTACGAGCAGGAGCACGGGGTCAATCCCGTCGCCTATGCGGTGGCGCAAATCGGCGGCAATGCGGGCCGCGGCCTGTCGGGTTCGGACAGCAAGGAGAGTTATCAACTGGGCGGGATTTCCATCGAGTTGATTGATGCCGATCTGCGGCCCTATACGTCCTATGCCTTTGTCGCGGAGTTGCAGGAGGCGGTGGTCAACCATCCCTTGGCCGAAACGGTATCGTTCCGGCGCGGCAATTTCGGACCGGGGGGCGATGCGATCGATATCGAACTGGTCGGGGCGGATTCCGAGACGCTCAAGGCCGCCGCAGAGGGTCTGAAGGCCAAGCTTGCCTTGTTCTCGGAGGTGTCGGCACTTGAGGACAGTCTTGCCTATGACAAAGAAGAGTTGATTCTGGAGCTGACCCCACAGGGCGAGGCGCTCGGCTTTACCATTGATGCCTTGGGGCGCACCTTGTCCAACCGGCTCGGGGGGATCGAGGCGGCGAGCTATCCCGATGGCACCCGCACGGCAACCGTGCGTGTGGAGTTGCCCGAGGACGAGTTGACGGCGGATTTTCTGGACCGCACCCAAATGCGGGCTACCTCGGGTCAATATGTGCCGCTGTCCGATATCGTGTCGGTCACGCGCCAAACGGGGTTCTCGACGGTGCGGCGTGAAAACGGTCTGCGGGTTGTGACGGTCTCGGGGGATCTGAGCGAAGATAACCCCGTGCGGGCAACCGAGATCCAGACGGCGATTTCCGGGACGATTATGCCGCAAATCGAAGAAGAGTACGGTGTCACCTATAAGGTTGCGGGCCTGTCCGAGCAGGAAAACCAGTTTTTGTCGGATGCGTTACTGGGGATGATGGCGGCGCTGCTCGGGATTTATCTCACCCTGTCGTGGATTTTTTCGAGCTGGACGCGCCCCTTGGTCGTGATGTCGATCATTCCGTTCGGGTTGATCGGCGCGATCTATGGCCATGCGCTTTGGGGTATTCCGCTGTCGATGTTCTCGGTTGTGGGGCTGATCGGCATGACGGGGATCATCATTAACGACTCGATTGTGTTGGTCACGACGATTGACGAATACGCCGAGGATCGGGGGTTGATGCCCGCCATTGTCGATGCGACGGTTGACCGTTTGCGCCCTGTGTTCCTCACCACCATGACCACCGTTCTGGGTCTGGCGCCACTGTTGTACGAGGGCTCCGCGGATGCGCAATTCCTCAAGCCGACGGTGGTCACACTGGCCTATGGTCTCGGTTTTGGCATGGTGATTGTGTTGATGATGGTGCCGGCGATTGTTGCGATGCAACTGGATGTGGGGCGTGCGATTGCCTCGACACGGCGCACGGTTAACCATCCGCGCCGTGTCGGTGCCGTGGGCGGGGCGACCGTTGCGGCGGGTGTGGGAACGCTTGTGTGGCTGATGGTGACGGTGGGCGCGGTTGCCCTGTCCGGTTCCCTGCCTGCGCTGCTCGGGGGTGGGGGTATGGCCAAGGCATTGGGCGTATTCTGTGTCGGAATTGCCGTGGGCTATGCGATGATCTACGCGGTTTCGGCGGGGGTGATCACACGCCGCCGCCGTGCGGGGTAGCGGGCCTTAGCCGCCCGAACAGCCCCGTGCCTCATAGGCCATGCCGCCACCGATCACGGTGATGATCAAATCGGACCGGTTGACCATAAACGGGGCGGCCTCGGCGGGGATCAGTTCACTCACGGCGGTCAGGTGTCCGCCCTGACGTGTCACCATCGCCTCCGACACCCAGATCGAGACATCGGGGTGTTCGATCACGGCAATTTCATCCGCGCCGAGCGATGGCACGCCGAGACGGGCCGCGATTTTGATCCCGTCGGTGATGGGCGTGGCCTCGCAAACGGCCCCCGTGACCTGTTGCGGAATGTTTGCAAGCGACGCGGCAATATCGGGGTCGCGGTCCGTGGTCTGCGTATCGTTCAGGTCCATGCGCACATGTGCCGACATTGGAATACAGATGTCGTCACAGACGCCGAATTCGATGGTGCCATCGAGGTGGATTGCGCCGTTCGCCGCAGGGATGATTTCGATCGGCAAAACCACATCGCCCTCATAGCCAACGTAGCGCATTCCATTTTGCGCGTAGACCCCGGGCGTGGGCCAGACCACTTTCAGGCCCGCGATATTTTGCGATGCGCCCCAATCAAAGCGGGGCGGGATGCCCGCATCCCCGGGGGCGCGCCAATAGGTATGCCACCCCTCGGCCAGAGAAATGCGCAGGGCTGCCATGTGGTGGCCGTTGTCCATGCGCCACCCGTGCAGCACGGTGAGCTCGGCATGTTCGGCGGCGCGCAGGGGGGAGGCCATGAGAGCGGCGCAGATCAGTGCGGCGGTGCGCGCGTGGCGCAAAGGGGAGGGCGTGTGTGTCATGGTGCAGATATAGGCGCTCTCACGAGCACGCAAAACTCACAAATGAGCGACAATGTGTTTCATTCGGCGGTGTGTTGCTGTGCGGGTGCGGTTCCGCTTGCACCTTTGCGTAAGTTGGGGTGAGGTAAGACATGCCTGAAACCATGTTCAATAACCTGACGGGAAAGTTGCTTGTTGCCATGCCGGGGATCGGTGATCCACGGTTTGAAAACAGCGTGATTTTCATGTGTGCGCACTCCGATGAGGGGTCTATGGGCCTGATTATCAATCAGGTGTCCCACGACATTCAGGTGCGCGATGTGTTCGAGCAACTCGGTATCAATCCCACCGACATGATGGCGCCGCTGCCCGTCCATTTTGGCGGCCCTGTCGAGTTGGGGCGCGGATTCGTGCTGCATAGCGTGGATTATGAGGCCGACAGCGCGTCGATGGCGGTCAGCCCGACCTATTCGATGACGGCCTCGCGCGACATCCTGTCCGACATTGCGTTGGGGGGTGGGCCGCGCGAGCGGTTGTTGTGTCTGGGCTATTCGGGATGGGGGCCGGGTCAGTTGGAGCGCGAGATCGTCGAGAACGGTTGGCTCACAGTCGATCCAACGCCCGAGATCGTGTTTGACGTTCCCAATGCGCAAAAATGGGACGCTTCGGTGCGCTCCATCGGGGTCAGCCCCGCGCTTTTGTCGGGAGAGGCGGGGCGCGCCTAGTCGCGGTCCCCCTGTGGCGTGACGCCACGTTTGGGTTGGCGGTTTGAACGCATCCGGTACAGTTCTTGCGATATTTGAGGGACGGTGCGTGTGCTGCACCCCTATGCGGAGGAGCCTGCGCCATGACCTATCGTGCACCCGTTGCGGATTACGCATTTATTCTGGACCACATCGTGGAGTATGCCCGTGTGGCGCAAACAGCGCGGTTTGCGGAGGCGGATCGCGATGTGGTGGCGGCCATCATCGAGGAGGCGGCAAAGCTGTCCAACGATGTGATTGCGCCTTTGGATCGCGGTGGGGATTTGTCGCCCGCGCGGTTGGAAAACGGCGGTGTGGTTTCGTCGCCGGGGTTTGCGGATGCTTTCGGCCAGATCGCAGAGGGCGGATGGATCGGCATGTTGGCCGAGCCGGACAATGGTGGCATGGGGTTGCCGCTGACACTGGCCTCGGTCGTCAACGAGATGATGTCGGGTGCCTGCCTGTCCTTGGCGCTTGAACCGTTGATGTGTCAGGGTCAGATCGAAGCTCTGGAGCATCACGCCTCCGACGAGATCAAGGCGCTGTACCTGCCCAAACTGGTGTCGGGCGAATGGTGCGGCACGATGAACCTGACGGAATCGGGCGCGGGGTCCGACGTGGGGGCGTTGCGCACCAAGGCCACGCGCAATGATGATGGCAGCTATGACATCACGGGTCAGAAAATCTTTATCACATGGGGCGACAACGATTTTTCCGGCAATATTTGCCACCTCGTTCTGGCGCGTTTGCCTGACGGGGCAGAGGGGACAAAGGGCATTTCGCTCTTTCTCGTTCCCAAGTTCATTCCCGACGAGAACGGCGAGGCCGGCGCGGCCAATAGCCTGAGTGTTGTGAGCCTCGAGCATAAGCTCGGCATCCACGGCTCGCCCACCTGTGTCATGGACTACAGTGGCGCGAAAGGGTGGCTTGTCGGCAACGAGCACGAAGGTATGAAATGCATGTTCACGATGATGAACAATGCGCGTTTGGGGGTGGGCATGCAGGGCGTCGGCGTGGCCGAGGCCGCCACGCAAAAGGCGCACGCCTATGCGATGGACCGTGTTCAGGGGCGCACGCCGCTTGGCGCCGATGGCACAGGTGCGATTATCGACCATGCGGACGTGCGCCGGATGCTCGCCGTGATGCGTGCGGATACCTATGTGGCGCGGTGCATTTCGCTGGCGTGTGGTGTGGCGCTTGATCTGGGGCGCGATGATCCCGAATGGCAGGCGCGCGGGGCGTTCCTGATCCCGATTGCCAAGGCGTTCGGCACCGACATCGGTCACGAGGTTGCGCAGCTTGGCGTGCAGGTCCACGGCGGCATGGGGTTCATCGAGGAAACAGGGGCGGCGCAATACGCCCGCGATGCCCGCATTACCTCGATCTATGAAGGCACCAACGGCATTCAGGCGATGGATCTTGTCGCCCGCAAACTGATGGATGGTGGCGAGGCCGCCAATGCCTTGCTCGACGAAATCGAAGCCTTCGCCGAGGCGGCGCGCGCGTCATTGCCTGAACTGGCCGGACCGGTCTGGAGTGCGGCGGAAACGCTGCGCGAGGGGCTTGAGGTCGTGTTGGCGCTTGATCTCAACGACCGCTTTGCGGGGGCCACCGCGTTTTTGCGGGCGTTCGCGCGGGTCTTGGGCGGGTACTACCATTTGAAATCGGCAGTGGCCGAAGGGGAGGCAGGGACGCGCACACGGCTTGCGCGGTTCTATATTCACCGTATGTTGCCCGAATACGCCCCCTTGCTTGCGCAAGCCCGTCTGGGCGCGCGCGATCTTTATGCCCTCACAACGGAAGACCTATTGGCCTGATGAACACACCGCTTCGTACCCCTGTCGAGCCACCACAGACGGGGGCGGCGGTCGAGATCTCCACCGGTCTTTTGTGGGCGCGTATCCCGATGCCCGGACCGTTGGAGCATGTGAACGTCTACCTGTTTGACGAGGGCGATAGTTGGACCGTGGTCGACACGGGTATCGACACCTCGCGCACCCGTGCGGTGTGGGGCGACTTGATGCGCGGGCCGATGGGCGGCAAACCCGTGTCGCGCGTCATTGCCACCCATCACCACCTCGACCACATCGGTTTGGCGGGGTGGTTCATGGCACAGCAGGGCGCCGCATTGGTGACGACGCGCACCGCGTATCTGTTGGCACGGATGCTCAAACTGGACGTTCAGGATGCCCCGACGCCCGAGATGCTGCGCTTTTGGCGCTCCTGCGGAATGGATGCACAGGTTTACGCCGGTCGCGAAACGGCCCGCCCGTTCAACACCGCCGATGCGGTGGCGGATATCCCGCTTGGCTATACCCGTATCCGCGAGGGCGACGAGATCGAGATTGGCGGGCGGCTATGGGATGTGCGCTGTGGCAACGGGCATGCGCCCGAGCACGCAACGTTCTGGAGCCGTGATGGCGGGATGGTCATCGGCGGTGACCAGCTTCTGGCGTCGATTTCTCCCAACATCGGGGTCCACACCACGGAGCCTGATGCGGATCCGTTGGGCGAATGGTTGGAAAGCTGTGAGCGGTTCAAACCTTTTGCGACCGACGATCAGTTGATTCTGACGGGGCATAAACGGATTTTTACCGGCCTGCCGGCACGGTTGCGCCAGTTGACCGACAATCACCACACCGCCTTGGCGCGGTTGCTCGGGTTTCTGGCCGAGCCGCGCACCGCGTGTGACTGTTTTTCGGTGCTGTTCAAGCGCGAGATCAAGGGGGGCGAATACGGGTTGGCGATGGTCGAGGCGATGGCGCATTGCAATCACTTATTCGCGCAGGGGCTTGTCACCCGCACGCTGAGAGGGGATGGTGCCTACCTGTGGCAAAAAACGGGATAAGGCATGGCGGACGACGATCAGATCCAGACAACAGCAGAAGCACATGAGGCGGCGGCCCTGCCCTGTGCGCGGGCGGTTCACGCCAATCCGGATGCGCCGCTTTCGGCCGAGCAACTGCCGCTGCCCGATGCGATGTCACGTAAACCGGTTGCGCAAAAAAGCCCTGCCGAATGGGCCTATGAACGTCTCATCCTCTATATCAAAAACTTTGAGGAGCAGCTCGACAACGAGCACGAGATCGCGATGGGGTCTACCGGTTCGGAATCGGGGGTGCTGCGGATCGAGGGGATCGGCTATTTCGATCCCGATATTGTGACCTTTTACGGCACGGATGGTGCGGGGGCGAAAACCCAACTGGTGCAACACGTCACGCAACTCAATGTCATGCTGCGGGCCTTGGCCAAGAACAAGCCGGAGGAGGCACCGGCGCGGATCGGCTTCCGTCTTGCGCTTGATTTGGAAAACACAGACGCCGATGCGGGTGAAAAGACGTAAATCCAACGGTGACAGCACGCATTGAATCGTCTAAATCACTATCAAATGAGGCGCAAAAGACGCCGCTAGATCAAAGGAAATTGCACAATGGCTGACCATAAACACGGCGAAATGGACATTTCGGTTCAGGAAAAGGCCTTTGCGGGCTTTATCAAAGGCTCCACCTATGTGGCGATCGCCTCTATCGTGGTGTTGATTATTCTTGCCGTTTTCAACGGTTAACCGGATCAGAAATGAAGGATCACTGGTATGTCGCTGTCGCGCCTTTTGGTGGTCCTTTCCCTTTTTGTCCTGACGGCCTGTGGCGCGGCTGAGCCGCGGTGGGCCTCTGAGGCCGATGTGTCGCGTGCGCGATACGTTAGCGGGGCGCCTGCGTCGCTGACGCTGTTTACGGTTGTCGGCAAGCGAAGCGGATCAGGCGCGCATTCCGGCCTTTTGGTCAATGCGCCGTCGCAACGCGTGATATTCGATCCCGCCGGTACATTCAAACACCCCCATCTGCCCGAGCGCAATGACGTCGTGTTCGGCATGAGCGATGCGGCGGTGGCCTTTTACGTCGATTACCACGCCCGCGAGACATATAACGTGATCGAACAAACCATCGTGGTCCCGCCACAGGTGGCCGAGTTCGCATTGGCCCGTATCCAGAGCTATGGCGCGGTGCCAAAGGCGCAATGTGCGCGGAGTATTTCGAGTATTCTGGCCAGTTTGCCAGGGTTTCAGGATGCGCCGGGCACGATGTTCCCCAACAGGCTCACCGCCTATTTCGAGGCGAAGGGCGCCACATCCAAGACGCATTTTGACGACTCGCCTGATGACAACTCCGGCCTTATTCAGGCGCCGGACCTCCGGTTGCGTGGTGATGTTGTGGCGGCGTTAGCCGAGTAACGCACCAACGCCGAACAAGATCCCGAACCCCGTTGCGATGGCCCAAAGCACGTTGCGTGTTGTCAGTCCAACGACGAGCGTGGCCAGTGCCGCGCCAATGCGCAGCGGATCGCCACTATGCGCGCCGGAGCCGATCAGCATCGGGGCGACCACGGCGGGTAGAACCGCAACGGGCGTGTAGCGCAGCATCCGCAACAGCCATTCGGGCAGCGGGCGATCCCCGATCAACCCCATGAACGAGAGGCGGATCAGATAGGTGCAGACGCCAAGGACGCCGATGATGATCCAGATCTGGGTGGGGGAGATGTCCATCACAGGTCTGCCTTTTTCTTATCGGTCCATATCTCGACCTGCGCCCCGACAAACAAGGCGATGAGCGCTGCAACAAGCAGGCCTGACCCGTAGGGCATGAAGCCAAGCGCGAGGACAAGCACGACCGAGGTGAGCGCGGTTGCGACATGGGCCACGGAGCGCATCATCGGGGCAACCACGGCGATAAAGGTGAGCGGAACGGCAAAGTCGACGCCCATGTCCGCGGGGATCCGTTCGCCAAGCAAGGCCCCTGCCAGGGTTGCGGCATACCACGAAATGGCCAAGGGGATGCCAACGCCGAGAAAGTAGCTGACCTTTTCAACGGCTGAGCGGTGTGGCTCTTTTTCGAACGAGATGACGGAGAGCGCATAGGGTTGGTCAAACAGGAAATAGGCCGCCAGAGCCCGCATCCAGAACGGTGATGCGCCAAAGTGTGGCACAAGCGATGCGGAATACATCGCCATGCGCAAATTGACGGCAAGGGCGGTGACAATCACCACCAATGTCGGCGCGTTATCCAACATCAACTGCATCGCGGTCAGTTGCGCCGCCCCCGCAATCACAAGCACGGTAAAGCCCATGACCTGCACGAGGTTCAGGCCGGCTTCGGTGGCGATGACGCCAAAGATGGCGCCAAACGGTACGAGAACCAGATGAAATGGCAAACCGTCAACGGTGCCGCGCCAAAAACGGGATCGGATGAGTGTGGCCATAGCGTCAGTCGAACGTGCCGGTGACGCGTCCGAGCAACATAAACGCGCGGGCGGTACGGGTGTTGGAGAGGGCGGAAATCTCTTCGTCCGAGGCGGAGTTTTCAAACTCGGCCAATGTCTTGTCGAACTTGCGCAAGAAATGGTGCGCGGCATCGCGGAAAATCGCGTCTTGTTTCATCCGGGCGGAGGTCAGCGCCAGAGACGAGCGGTCGCGCACCCCGCCAAGGGGCGCCACGGAAGCGCCACGGTCGCCTTTGGCGAACTTGCGCCACACTTCGGGGCGGGCGCGGTCGGGGGTGAGATCATCCATGTAGATGCCATCCTGGCTCAGCAGTGTCAGGATATCTTGCGCGGCGTGGACCAACTGGCTCACCTTGTGATCCGACAGGGCGCGGCGCAGGGCGCGAAAGCCCTCTTTGTCTTCGGCGGTTTCGGGGAAATTCAATGCCTTGATGAAATCGGCCACGGACAGGGGCGGGGCCAATGCCTCTGACGGGGTTCCCAGTTCGAGCGAGGCCTGTTCATCCATCTGCAACGGAGACGGAATGGCCAAACGGTCCTCGGCGGGGGTCGCGGCGGGACGCACGGAGGTAAAGGTGGCCAGTGTGCTTTCGGTTTTGCGTTGTGCCGCTGCGATTTCTTCGAGCTTTTTCTCGACCGATTGAGAGGTGCCACCGTTGTGTTGTTGGGCCAGATAGCTTTGGCGCATCGCGGAGATGGCAGTTTGCAGGCGGCGGCTTTCCTCGCGCATGGTGGCCGAGGCCCGCACCGCAAGAGCGCCGACCCAGATCATGGCAACGGGCATGAAAATCGCGATCAGAATCATCACAAAGCGGATGCTGTCAAACGGCGCTTCTGTGCCGCTGCCATCGACGATCAGGAAAAACCCCGCCGTCATGGCGAGCCAGATCAGCGACAGCACGCCCGCGATAACCTCGGTGGCGGTGATGCGCTGATCTGCTTCGGGGCGCTGATAGACGCCGAGTTCGATGTGCGGTCTGGATTTCTCTTCAGCCAAAGCGGCCTCCACGAGCAAAGAGTGCGGGGCTTAGATAAATTCGACTTTGAGAATTTCGTAGCTTTTTTCACCGCCGGGGGTACGCACGGTCACGCTGTCGCCTTCCTCTTTGGCAATCAAGGCACGCGCGATTGGCGATTGGATGTTGAGCAAACCACGTTCGATGTCGGCCTCGTACTGGCCAACGATCTGATAGGTTTTTTCCTCGTCTGTGTCCTCGTCAACAATCGTGACGGTGGCGCCGAATTTGATGCCACCCGACAGGGTTTTGGGGTCGATCACTTCGGACAGTGACAGAATTCCTTCGAGTTCCTTGATCCGGCCCTCGATGAAGCTGTGTTTCTCGCGCGCGGAGTGGTACTCGGCGTTTTCTGATAGATCGCCATGCTCACGCGCCTCTGCGACCGCCTGAATGATTGCGGGGCGCTCAACGGATTTAAGGTTTTTCAGCTCGGCGTTCAATGCGATGTGACCCGCCCGGGTCGTCAAGATTTTTTCCATGGCACTCATTCTCAGATACGAAAAACGCGAGACCGGCCCGTGGGCCTCCCGCGTCGCTTTTTGTTTGTGTCACAACACCACAACAGTACTCATCAGGCAAATGCAAGAGGCAGGGCGACCAATCGGCGGGGAAGGGGCAAAAAGCGTCCTAAATGCACTGGTTCGGACGCCACGAAACGGTAGGATCAAATTGACCCCACCCTTATGATGGGGGTAGGAAGGCGCAACGAGCCGCTGGATTGAGGGAGTAATATAATGTCAAACATTGAACGCGAAACGATGGAATATGACGTCGTAATCGTAGGCGCGGGGCCGTCCGGCCTATCTGCGGCCATCCGTCTCAAACAGTTGGACGCGGATTTGAACGTCGTCGTTCTGGAAAAGGGCTCCGAAGTCGGTGCACATATTCTGTCGGGTGCGGTTCTTGACCCGTGTGGTCTGGACGCCTTGATCCCTGACTGGAAAGAGCGCGGTGCGCCGGTTTCCACCAAGGTGACGAAAGACAATTTCTATATGCTTGGCGAAGCGGGTCACATTCGCATCCCCAATTTCCCTATGCCGCCATTGATGAACAACCACGGCAATTACATCGTGTCGATGGGCAATGTGTGTCGTTGGATGGCCGAGCAGGCCGAGGACATGGGGGTCGAGATATTCCCCGGCATGGCGTGTTCCGAACTGGTCTATGGCGAGAACGGCGAGGTCAAAGGCGTGGTTGCGGGCGAGTTCGGCAAGAACCCCGATGGCACCCCGTCCGAGGGCTATGAGCCGGGGATGGAGCTGCACGGCAAATACGTGCTGTTGTCGGAGGGTGTGCGCGGATCGCTCGCCAAAGACGTGATTGCGAAATACGACCTGTCCAAAGGCCGTGAGCCGCAAAAGTTCGGCCTTGGCATGAAAGAGATTTGGGACATTGATCCCGCCAAGCACAAAGAGGGCACTGTCACCCACACGATGGGGTGGCCGTTGGGTGGCAAAGCGGGCGGTGGCGCGTTCATCTATCACGCCGAAAACAACCAGATTTTTATCGGGTTCGTTGTCCACCTGAACTACAAAAACCCCAACGTGTTCCCCTACATGGAATTCCAGCAGTTCAAACATCACCCGATGGTGGCCGAATTGCTCAAGGGCGGAAAACGTGTCGCCTATGGTGCGCGTGCTATTTCCGAGGGCGGGTATCAGTCGATGCCAAAGGCGGTCTTTCCCGGAGGGGCGTTGCTCGGGTGTTCGGTGGGTTTGGTCAACGTGCCGCGCATCAAGGGCAACCATAACGCGATGTTCTCGGGCAAGGCGGCGGCGGAAGCGGTTGTGGCGGCACTCAAGGCGGGCCGGTCGGGCGATGTGTTGGAGGCCTACGAGGCCGAATTGCGCACAGGCGTCGTGGCCAAAGATCTCAAGCGCGTGCGCAACGTCAAACCGTTGTGGTCCAAGCTCGGCATGTCCGCATCTTTGGCCCTCGGTGGCGTTGATATGTGGACCAACAACCTGTTCGGGTTTTCTATGTTCGGGACGCTCAAGCACGGCAAAACCGACGCGGCGGCCACGGGCAAAGCGGTGGATTATCCCGAAATCACCTACCCGAAACCCGATGGGGTTTTGTCGTTTGACCGGCTGACCAACGTGTCCTTTGCGGCGACCAACCACGAGGAAAGCCAACCCTCGCACCTTCAACTCAAGGATCCGGGTGTGGCCATTGATGTGGATTACGCCGTCTTTGGGGGACCGTCCCAACGGTATTGCCCTGCGGGGGTTTACGAATATGTCGGGGAGGCGGGCGATGAGCCCAAATTCGTGATCAACTTCCAAAACTGCGTGCATTGCAAAACCTGCGACATCAAGGAACCGAGCCAGAATATCACATGGACCGTTCCCCAAGGGGGCGATGGGCCGAACTACGGCAATATGTGATCTCTCACAGGATCGTGTCTGAAACAGTTGAAACGGGAGCCGCAATTGGCTCCCGTTTGCGTTGCGGTGCATTGGACGTGCGGTTAGGGTGAAAGACGTTCATACAAGGAGACCGCCACGTGTTCACACGCGCATCGTTTTTGACCCGAGCCTTAAGTACCGTTGCTTTGAGTATGAGCCTCGGGATGGGTAGCGTTGCTCCGCTTCATGCGGATGCGGGGGCCTATCTGGCGTCACGTCAGGCCACTTTTGACAACAACTTCAAAGAACTGGCGCATTACGCGACCGCGGCACTGGTCGAGGCGCCCAAAGATATTGCGCTGTTGGAGGCGGTGGTGTCAGCCCATATCGCGCATGGTGATTTCGACAAGATCAAAGGGTACGCGACCCTTTTGGAAAGCCTTGAGCCGGGCAACCAGATCGCGGCGATGGCGTCCTTTTCCCTGATGGTCAAGGCGGGTGATTTTGATGGAATCATCGCCGCGCTTGACGCCGGACAATCTATTTCCTCGGTCGTGGACGGGTTCATGCGGGCATGGGCGTATGTCGGCAAGGGCGAAATGGATGATGCTGTTGCGGCCTTTGATGCCGCGACCCGCAAGGGGCAGGCCTCCGAGTTTTTCGGGCCGTTCAACAAGGCGATGGCCTATGCGATGGTGGGTGATTTCGAAAGCGGCGAGGCGCTTTTGTCCGAGCCGGGCGCCCCGGAGACCCGGGATGCGTTGATTGCACGGATTCAGATGCTGAGCCAACTTGAACGCAGTGACGAGGCCTTGGCCCTTTACGACAAATTTTTTGCGGGGGCGGCAGATCCGGAGGCGGATGCTTTGGCCGAGGCCATGCGGGCGGGCAAAACGGTGCCCTTCGTCGAGCTGACGACCGCCACCGACGGATTTGCCAATGTGTTCTATGAAATCAGCGCTGCTTTGGTGGGGGGGCCGAGCAATGCCTATACGTTGCTCTATGCGCGGATCGCGTTGGAGCTGCGCCCCGAGCGGGCGCAATTCGTGCTGTTGACGGCCGAGCTTTTGAACTCTTTGGGGAACTTTGACCTTGCCGCCGAGGTCTATGAGAGCCTGCCCGAAAACGACCCGAATTATCACCTTGCGGCCTTGGGGCGTGCCGAAACGTTGCGCAATGCGGGGCGTGAGGACGCCGAACTGGAGGCTCTGCGGCAGTTGGCCGAGGCGCGTCCCGAACGGGCCGATGTGCTTGTGTCCTTGGGCGATGCCTTGCGCCGCGGTGAAGACAATCAGGGCGCGATCAAGGTGTATACACAGGCGATTGATCTGTTCGAGACCCCAACCCGTGCGCAGTGGCCGTTGTTTTTCACCCGCGGAATTGCCTATGAACAGCTCGATATGTGGGACGAATCCGAAGCCGATTTGCGCAAGGCGCTTGAGTTGGAACCGGGGCAGCCATCGGTGCTCAACTATCTGGGCTATTCGTTTCTCGAACTGAATATCAATTTTGACGAGGCCATGGCCATGATCCGTCAGGCGGTGGCGGCGCGACCCAATGACGGCTATATCACCGACAGTCTTGCATGGGGTCTGTACCGTTTGCGGCGGTATGACGAAGCCTTGGCCCCGATGGAAAAAGCGGCGGCCTTGATGCCGGTTGACCCGATTATCAATGACCACCTTGGCGATGTGTATTGGGCTGTGGGGCGCGAGCGCGAGGCGCAATTCCAATGGCACCGCGCCCTGTCGTTCGAGCCCGAAGAGGAGGACGCAGAGCGTATCCGCCTTAAACTCGACATCGGTCTGGACCGTGTTTTGATTCAGGAGGGTGCGCAGCCCACGCGCCCGCTCAATGACGGTTAAGGTTTTCGCCCCCGCCAAGATCAACCTCACCTTGCATGTCACCGGACAGCGCGAGGACGGGTATCATGTGCTCGACAGTCTGGTGGCCTTTGTCGATACGGGCGATCAAATCACCGCAAGCGTGGCCGAGGATAACAGCCTGACGGTCACGGGACCCTTTGCGGACGGGGTCCCGACCGATGGTTCCAATCTTGTGATGCAAGCGGCTCGACTGGCGGGTTTGCCGATGCAGATCGGCCTCGATAAACGGCTTCCGCCCTCATCGGGCATGGGGGGCGGATCAACGGATGCCGCCGCCACGCTCAAAGCCGCCGCACGTTTGGGGGCGGACCCCGTGACGCCTGAACGCGCATTGGCACTGGGCGCGGATGTGCCGGTGTGTTTGCGGGCCAAACCGATGCGGATGCGCGGCATCGGCGAGGATGTTCACCCCGTGACATTGCCCGCGCTGCACATGGTGTTGGTGAACCCGCGGATCGCGGTCTCGACGCCTGAAGTGTTCAAGCAGTTGCAGGTCAAGGACAACGATCCGATGCCCGTGGATTTGCCGCAGTGGCCTGATGGGGTGGCGTTTGCCGATTGGCTGACCACACAGCGCAACGATCTGCAACGCCCCGCGATCACTGTCGTGCCTGAAATTGCGGCCGTGCTGACGGCGCTTGCGCTTTTGCCCGAAGTTCTGATCGCCCGTATGTCGGGATCAGGGGCGACCTGTTTTGCGCTGTTCGAACACAGGGATGCCGCCGCACGTGCCGCCGCGCAACTCTCCGAAGGCAACCCGTGGTGGTGGGTCAAGTCGGCAAGCACATTGCCCGCCTGATCCCCGAAACCCGCCGTTATCGCAGCCGTTCAACCACGTAATCGGCGATCTGGGACAACATGTCGTTGATGTCGCCCGCAGGCACTGTGCTGAGGGCTGCCTTGGCCTTGTCGGCCCATTCGAGGGCGACCTGACGGGTCTCGTCCAACGCGCCGTGTTTGGTCAAAAGGGCGATGGCGTGTTCGAGGTCACCCTCGTCCTGTTTGCCCTTTTCAATTGTGCGGGTCCAAAACGCGCGCTCCGCGTCATCGGCTTTGGCCACGGCCTTGATCAGCGGGAGCGACATTTTGCGTTCGCGGAAATCATCGCCGATGTTCTTGCCGGTTTTGTCCGAGCCCCAGTAGTCGAGCAGATCGTCAACGATCTGGAACGAAATCCCGAGTGCATCGCCATAGTCGAACAGGCCCTGAATGACGCTTTCGTCAGCGTTGGCCAACACGCCGCCGACTTCGGTCGCGGCCGAAAACAGGGCGGCGGTTTTGCCGCGGACAACCTGCAGGTAAACCTCTTCGCTGGTTTTGAGGTCCTGGGCTGCGGTCAGTTGCAACACTTCGCCCTCGGCGATGGTTGCGGCGGCGTTCGACAGGATGTGCAGAACCCGCATGTTTTCGCTGTCTGTCATCAACTGGAACGCACGGGCAAACAGGTAGTCCCCGACCAGAACCGATGATTTGTTGTCCCACAACAGGTTGGCCGTGGGGCGCCCGCGCCGCTGTGCGCTTTCGTCCACCACATCGTCATGCAGCAGCGTGGCGGTGTGAATGAACTCGACCGTGGCGGCGAGGTGGATGTGGTAGGGGCCGTCATAGCCACACAGTTTCGCGGCGGCGAGTGTGAGCATCGGGCGCAGACGTTTTCCGCCCGCCTCAACCAGATGCGCGGTCACTTCGGGAATGCGCGGCGCGTGTTTGGACGCCATGCGTTCGCGGATCAGCGTATTCACATCGGCAAGCTCACCCGCAAGATGCGTGGCGAGGCGTTCATGTGGTTTCTCGACGACCTTATCCAAACCCATCAGGTTTCATCCCTCATTGCCGTGATTGCACCGTCGACAGTTGCTCGACATTTGCAATCATCTGTTCTTAAATTGACGCATGAAACAATTGCTTCGCACCAATGATCCGACACAGATTGCCTTCGCTCAGGCGTTGCTTTCGGGTGAGGATATAACTTGCTTTGAAATGGACGTCCATATGAGCGTCCTTGACGGGTCCATTGGCATATTGCCGCGCCGTTTGATGGTGCGCGATGAGGACCTGTTCCTTGCGCGTCATATCCTTAAGGACAACGGTTTCGATCTGGAGCCGATGTGACGCCCGCGTCCACGCCGACGTCCGACGAGACGTGTGATGATTTTTTGGGGGGGCGGGTGCGGTTGGTGCAACCCGCCAAAGGGTATCGCGCAGGTGTCGATCCGGTTTTATTGGCCGCCGCAACCGGCGCACAGGCCGGCCAACAGATTTTGGAACTGGGCTGTGGCGCAGGTGCTGCGTCGCTGTGTTTGAATGCGCGCGTTTCGGGTCTGTCGTTTGTCGGCATCGAGATGCAAGCGGAGTATGCCGGTCTGGCGCGGCGCAACGCACAGGCCAATGGCGCCGCGATGCAGGTGATCGAGGCCGATCTGCGTCACTTGCCGCCCGAGGTCAAAGCCCGACGGTTCGATCACGTCATCGCCAACCCGCCCTATTACCAACGCGGCAAATCGACATCGGCACAGGACGCGGGGCGCGATGTGGCGCTTGGCGGGGATACGCCGCTTGCCGCGTGGGTCGATGTGGCGGCGCGGCGGCTTGCGCCCAAGGGGTACCTGACCATGATCCAGAAGGCCGACCGCCTGCCTGATGTGCTTGGGGCGCTTTCCGGACGGCTCGGATCGGTGCGTGTTTTGCCGGTGCAACCGCGTGTGGCCCGCCCCGCACAGTTGGTCATCGTGCAGGCGCGCAAGGGCGGACGAGCGGATTTTGTCCTACAGGCGCCCCTGATGATGCACGCGGGCGCGCACCATGAACGCGATGCAGACAGCTATACGCCGCAGGTCAGCGGAATCTTGCGCAATGCACAGGCAATTGCGTGGGCATAGGTTAACTCTTTGGCAATATTTCGCGTGTCACCCTGCACTGGTCATATCGTTACAAATCAACCCCGTGACACGACTCAATTTCTATGCTGCAATCGTTACACAGCTTTTACAGTAGAGCTGAGTTTTACAGAGAGAGGAGACACAATGAGTTTGAGTTCCCACCTGGAAGAATTGAAGAGAAAACACCAATCCCTGTCGGAAGCCGTCGAGGCGGCACAACGCGCACCGAGCGTAGATGATGCTCGAATTACTGATCTCAAAAAGAAAAAACTGCGCCTGAAGGAAGAGATTTTGCGTCTCTCCACGACCTAACACACGTTAGGCGTTGCTTGCGTATATCATTCGGAATGGCGGCTCGCATAAGCTGCCATTCCGGCGCCACAGGTGATCAGGATCGCCGAAAGCACCAGTGTTGCGCGGGGCTCTGCGATGCCCGCGACGATCAACGCGATGGTCGACAGCAACGGAGCTGCGTAGGACGCGGTGCCAAGCAGTTGGATGTTGCCGCGTTTCACCCCGATATCCCAGACATAGAAAGCCGCGCCAACGGGACCGATGCCGAGCGCAATCATGCTTGCCCATCCGTGTGATGTGGAGGGCCAGACCGTTTGCTCAAGCGCCATATGGGCGAGCAACGACAGTGCGGCGGTGGCAAGGCAATAGACCGTGACCACCATGCTCGACACCGATCCGAAGCGGCGCGACAGGACCGAATAGCTCGCCCATGTCAGCGCGCATCCCGCGGCCAGAAGATAGCCCAAACCGTTTGCGCCCGAGAACGCCGCCCCTTGGGCGACGATCAGGGCCGCCCCGACAAAGGACACCGCCGCGCCGATCAGATGCAGCGGCCGCAGGCGCTCGCCCGGTAGAAGACCGGAGAACAGCACGATCAACAGTGGCCAGAGGTAGGCGATAAGCCCCGCTTCGGCGGGGGGCGCTGCCCGCAGGGCGGAAAAGTAGAGAAAGTGATAGCCGAACAGACCGACGGTGCCAAAGGCGTAGATCGAAAGCGGCACAGTGCGCAATTCGCCCCACCGTTTGCTCACCGTGGTCCAGATGACGCCAATGGTGCCGCCGATGGCAAAGCACACGGCGTTGAGTTGCAGCGGGGGAACCTCGTGGGCGCCAACGGTAAACAGCGCCAACAGCGCCCATAGCAGGACGGCGACAAATCCGATGAGTGTGGCGGTTGTTTTTGACATGGGGGCATTAAGCCTGAAAGGCGGGACTGCGCAATAGCGCATGCATATAAAAGGCCGCCCCGAAAGGCGGCCTGTTCATTTGGTTTGATCGTGGCCTAGACGAAGAACTGTGCGCCGTTGGCGGAGATCGTCGAACCGTTGACAAATCCCGCGTCGTCGGAGGCGAGGAAGGCCACGCAGCGTGCGATCTCTTCGGGCTCTCCCAGGCGTCCCGCGGGGATCTGGCCAATAATGGATTCGCGGACTTTTTCCGGCACGGCCATGACCATTTCGGTCGCAATGTAGCCGGGGCAAATTGCGTTGGCGGTGATGCCTGCGCGTGCGCCCTCTTGGGCCAGTGATTTCACGATGCCAAGATCGCCCGCTTTGGTCGCGGCGTAGTTGACTTGCGCAAACTGGCCTTTTTGACCGTTGATCGACGAGATCACGATCACGCGGCCGAATTTGCGCTCGCGCATGCCGGGCCAAACGGGGTGAACGGTGTTGAACACGCCTGTGAGGTTGGTGTCGATGACCTCCTGCCACTGTTGCGGTGTCATTTTGTGAAAGGGCGCATCGCGGGTGATGCCGGCGTTGGCGACAACGATGTCGATGGGGCCGAGGTCGGCCTCGACCTGTTCGATGCCCGCCTTGGACGCGTCATAATCGGCGACATTCCATTTATAGGTCTTGATGCCTGTCTCGTCGGTAAATGCGGCGGCGGCCTCGTCGTTGCCGGCGTAGGATGCGGCGACGGTGTAGCCTTTGTCTTTCAGTTCCTTGGCGATTGCCGCGCCAATGCCGCGCGACCCGCCCGTAACAAGTGCAACTCTAGACATGGTGACTCCTCCCTATCATATTTCTCTCAGTAATGTTGTTATCCAAACACATTTAACTTAGCAACAAAATTACTTAGCCGGTGCAGAAAAATATTGCGCTGCAGCATGTGAGTTTGTTGATTCCGTTCGGACTATGTGAATTGGACCTTCAATCATCTCCGTCTATGACAAGGTGTAAGCCGCGATTAAGCAAGAGTTATTTTAGAAAACCGGTGCTTTAGGCAGGTGAACAAAAAAGGGGCGCCTCTTGGCGCCCCTTTGTTTCGTGATGTGGTGGCGATCAGTCGCGCTCAACGCACAGCGCGACGCCCATTCCGCCGCCGATGCACAATGTGGCGAGCCCTTTTTTGGCGTCGCGGCGGATCATTTCGAACAACAGGGTGTTGAGGATCCGTGCGCCGGAGGCCCCGATCGGGTGGCCGATGGCGATTGCACCGCCGTTGACGTTGACCACGGCGGGATCCCAATCCATGTCCTTGTTTACGGCACAGGCCTGTGCGGCAAAGGCTTCGTTGGCCTCCACGAGGTCAAGGTCTGAGGCTTTCCAGCCTGCTTTCGCGAGTGCCTTTTTCGAGGCATGGATCGGGCCGACACCCATGATGGACGGGTCGAGGCCGGCGGTGGCGTAGGACGCGATGCGGGCCATCGGTTGAATGCCGCGTTTGGCCGCGTTCTCGGCGGACATCAGCAACACACCTGCGGCGCCATCGTTCAGGCCCGATGCGTTGCCCGCTGTAACGGACCCCTCACGGTCGAAGGCAGGGCGCAACTTTTGCAAGCTCTCAAGGGTGGCGCCGTGACGGATGTATTCATCCTTTTCGACAACGGTTTCGCCGCGGCGGGTTTTGACGGTGAACGGAATAACCTCGTCGTCAAATTTACCCGCGAGTTGCGCCGCTTCGGCTTTGTTTTGTGAAGCCAGAGCAAAGGCGTCCTGCATCTCGCGGTTGATTTCCCACTGTTTGGCCACGTTTTCGGCGGTGGTCCCCATGTGGTAGCCGTTGAACGCATCCCACAGGCCATCTTTGATCATGCAGTCGATCATTTGCATGTCGCCCATTTTCTGACCCGCGCGCAGGTAGGCAACGTGGGGGGACAGCGACATGTTTTCCTGACCGCCGGCACAGACAATGTCGGCGTCGCCGAGCATGATGTGCTGTGCGCCGAGCGCGACAGTGCGCAGGCCGGAGCCACAGACCTGATTGATGCCCCACGCGGCGGACTCAATGGGAAGTCCGGCGTTGATGTGGGCTTGGCGTGCTGGGTTTTGTCCCTGACCTGCAGTCAGGACCTGACCGAGGATGGTTTCGCTCACTTCGCCCTTTTCGATGCCGGCGCGGGCGACAAGCGCCTCAAGCACGGCGGCGCCGAGGTCATGTGCAGGGGTGTTGGCGAAGGCTCCCGAAAAACTTCCGACGGCGGTTCGTGCTGCAGATGCGATAACGACATTGGTCATGGTAGCATTCTCTCCCAAATGATGTTTGGGGAGATTGCCCAATGGGCGTGGTATTTGCAACAATGTTGCGCCTCCCCTCGGTATAAAGGTGTATGCTGCGCGTGCAGCGTAATCAACCTTTGCGAGGGGGCGCGGTCCATTTGTTAGCGCAAAATCACGAAATGCGACAGTCGAGCGCGGTTAAACAGCGATTTTGTGGGCCGCTTGGCGTCGCCACGGCGGATCAATCGTTGCGGCGCCAAAGTAGTGACCCTGCATACAGTCGATCCCTGCGCCGACGAGATAGGCGGCGTCCTCCTGTGTTTCGACAAATTCGGCGACCGTGAACATGTTGAAATGCTGTGCCACGGAAATCAGCGAGGCGGTGAGGACCTGATTGTCAGGGCTCTGGGCGATGCCGCGAATGAACGAGGAATCGATTTTGATCATGTCAAAATAGAAATCGCGCAGATAGCGGAAGGACGTGTATCCCGCTCCGAAATCATCCAGAGCAAACGATATGCCGCGATCTTGTTGTTGTTGCATAAAGACGGTCACCAGATCGGGCATGATGATCGCGGAGCTTTCGGTGATCTCGAGGATCAGACGTTCCCCAACGGTCTGGTCGCGTTCCAGACCACGTTTGAGTGTTTCCATCCACCTCGGGTAGCCGATGGAGCGCGCCGACATGTTGATGGAAAGGCGCAGTTCGGGGTTTTCGGCCAGGGTTTCAAGGCCGTATTCAAGGGCGAGACTGTCGAGAATACGCCCCATTTCCGATGTTTCCGCCGTATGTATGAACTCCCGCGCGGGGATGACGCGACCATTGTCGTCAAGGACGCGGATCAGCCCCTCCCAAAAGGCGGGTTTGTCGGGGCGTGCGGATTGTACAATCGGTTGATATGCGAGCAGCACCTGTTTTTTGCGGATGGCATCGCGCACCATTTGAAGCGTGTTTCTATCACGTTCGGCCACGGCGGCCGCCAGTGGGGATTCCATATCGTTCTGCATGTAAGAATCGATCATCTGACTTGGCCCTTTCTGACGTGACCCTTATCGGGAAGCTGGTTTGCGTCGCTGTGTTGATATTCACATTGCAGCCAAGAGAGATAACAGCGGGTAAAATGCCGGATTTGTCGTTGGTTTGTGTAAAACTTTTAAACCTCTGACATCATGCCGGAATTTTGATTTTGGTGCGGAAAGCAGAGAAGTTTACGTAAATCCAATACGAAATATGGTCCTGCGGGAGACTTTAACCGAATCGAAATCTCGTGGTGGTTTTATGCGTGACGATAACCAGAAGGTGCGCAATGAACATACAGACCACATCCCCCGAGTTCACGAACAAGAGCGAGGACGTGCCGTTCGAAATTGATGAGCTGTTCTTTTCCCGGACGGATGAGCGCGGCGTGATTGAATCCGGAAACGCGGTGTTCCGGCGCGTTTCATGTTACGACTGGGATAATTTGGTGGGCGCACCCCACAAAATCATTCGCCATTCCGACATGCCCAAAGGTGTCTTTTTCATTCTCTGGGAGCGCATTAAAAAGGGTTTGCCAACAGGGGCCTACGTTAAAAACCGCGCACAGGACGGACGTTACTATTGGGTGTATGCCATCGTGTCCCCCATTGACGGCGGCTATGTGTCGGTGCGTCTCAAGCCGTCATCGCCGGTTTTTGAAACGGTCATTGCCGAATATGCCGAAGCGTTGCGATCGGAGCGCGAAGACGGGTTGACGCCGGAACAGAGTGCGGCGCGTATTCGCGACCGCCTGCGCGGTCTGGGGTTTCCCACGTATGCGGCGTTTAGTTCCTATGCAATTGCCCATGAAACGGCGGCGCGGGATCATGCGCTCGGGCGCGGCGAAGACGGCCGGACGCAAAGTCTGAAACTGTTGCTGCCGGAGCTAAAGAGTATCGATGAGGACCAGAAAAAGCTGTTCGTTGCGTTCGAGGCCATTCGCGGTATCCCGTCGAATATGCGTATCGTTGCATCCCGACTGGAGCCCGCAGGCGGTCCGATTTCGGCCATTTCGCAAAACTACCGGTTAATGTCCAATGAGGTGACGGATCATTTGGGGGCATTTTTGGCAGATGGCGGCAAGCGCAATCTCTCGGAATCCATTCTGGCGCGGGTCTACCATGCCATGTTCATTGTGGCGGCATCCCGTGTGCAGCGTGAGGTCAGAACTGTCGCGCAAGCGGCGCTTGTCTCGGGGGAGGAACGCCCCGGATTCGAGTTGGAAACAGAAATTCTCACGACGGTATTGGAAGATTACACCCGTAAATCGGCGGAGACACTGGCAACGGTTTACCATGATATCGCCCGTCTGATGCAATCCTCCAAAGACCTTAAACAACTGGTGACGGGTCTCGATTCCATTCGTGTGTTGTGTCGCGTGGAGGCGGGGCGTCTGGGATCCAATTCGGCGGCGTTAACCCCTGTTATCGATCAACTGGACCGGTTCCATATCGAAATCGACAATACGCTCGAACAAATTCTGGAGCATGCCGACGAGGTGAAGGATCTGGTTGAAAAAGCAATGCCGCGCACCGTTAATCGCACATTGTTGCCGAAACACGGTGGTTCGGCGTCGCGGGGCCGGGGGTTCCGGTTCGCTTGATGTTTGCGCGTGGCGCGGCCCCTACTCTTTGTCGGCGGGGGCCGTGGCAACCGGCATGTTTGCGAGCAGCGCCGATATAATGTTCCGCGCGGATTGTGAGTGCCAATCGGCATCTCCGGTCAACCGTGCCAGTTCACGCCCCTGCGCATCCAGAATTAACGTCACCGGAAGGCCCAGAACCCCCATGTCACGGGCCAGCTGGCTTTTCGCATCGAGGGCGTAGTCGATCGTCGTGATGCCGGCCTCGTCGAAAAACCGCTCGATCGCTGGGAGGGGATTATGCCCCGTAGCGATGGGGATCACTGTCAAACCGGCCTCGGAAAATTCGGCGGCGAGGGCGTCGAGCGCAGGCATTTCCTTGCGGCACGGCGCACACCATGTGGCCCAAAAGTTCACAACACTTATTCCGTCCGAGATTTCGGACAGCGACAATTCAGTGCCGTCTTGCAATGTAAACGGCACCCGGGATGTGTCTTTTGCGGCGCTATGCACCACAAGTTTCTTCATGCTGCCGTCGCGCAGAGCCTCGATGTCGCTCGCACCGGACGCCTGCGCAGCAATTGCAGATAGGCTCAGGGCCGTATAAAGGGTGGCAGCAAGCAAAGTTTTCAACATGTGGGGCAGGTCCATGAGTGACAAAAAATCCAATGCGATGTGGGGCGGACGGTTTGCGGACGGACCCGACGCCATCATGGAAGCGATCAATGCGTCTATCGACTATGATAAACGTCTCGCGTCTCAGGACATCGCGGGGTCGCGCGCACATGCCGCCATGCTCGCCGAACAAGGCATCATTGACGCTAACGATGCACAGGCCATTCGGGAAGGCCTTCTCACGGTTTTGTCAGAAATCGAGGCCGGAAAATTCGAATTTTCGGCGGCGCTCGAAGATATCCACATGAATGTCGAGGCGCGGCTCAAAGAGATCATCGGCGAGGCAGCAGGGCGTTTGCACACCGCACGCTCGCGCAATGATCAGGTGGCGACAGATTTCAAACTGTGGACGCGTGACCAAATGGATGCCGCGATTTCGGGAATAGACGCGCTTATCCGCGCCCTGATCGCGCAGGCCGAGGCAGGCGCGGATTGGGTGATGCCCGGCTTTACCCACCTGCAAACGGCGCAGCCCGTCACATGGGGTCACCATATGATGGCTTATGTCGAGATGCTTGGCCGCGACATGTCACGGTTCAAGGACGCCCGCGCCCGGATGAATGAAAATCCGCTCGGCTCGGCGGCCCTTGCGGGGACGGGGTTTCCGATTGATCGCCACATGACGGCCGAGGCGCTCGGGTTCGACCGCCCGACCGCCAACTCCCTCGATGCCGTGGCCGACCGCGATTTTGCACTCGAATTTTTGTCCTGTGCGTCGATCACCGCCATGCACATGAGCCGCTTTGCCGAAGAGTTGGTAATCTGGTCCTCGGCCCAGTTCCGCTTTGTGACGCTGTCGGACCGTTTTTCCACCGGTTCGTCCATCATGCCGCAAAAGAAAAACCCCGACGCCGCCGAATTGATCCGCGCCAAAATCGGCCGTATCTTTGGGGCCAATGTCGCGTTGATGATGGTGATGAAGGGTCTGCCGCTCGCCTATTCCAAGGACATGCAGGAAGACAAGGAACAAGTGTTCGACGCCGCCGACAATCTCATGTTGGCCTTGGCCGCGATGACGGGGATGGTGTCCGACATGAGCGCCAACATCGACAACCTGCGGGCTGCGGCGGCCAGCGGGTTCTCCACCGCAACCGATTTGGCCGACTGGCTCGTGCGTGAGGCGGGGATGCCGTTTCGCGACGCGCACCACGTCACAGGCGCATTGGTGGCGATGGCCGAGAAAAAGGGTTGTGACCTGCCCGACCTGTCTTTGGCCGATATGAAATCCGTTCACGATGCGATTACCGGGGACGTGTTCAACGTCTTAACGGTTGAAAACTCGGTCGCCTCGCGCACAAGCTACGGTGGCACGGCCCCGCAACAGGTGCGCGTGCAAATCGCGCGTTGGAAAGAGGTGCTTCAATGATCCGTATCGCAACTGTTTTGGCTTTGCTTGCCACACTCGCGGCCTGTGGGGCCGATGGTGCGCCGTCCAGGCCTATCGTGTCGGGCAAGCAAACTGTCGGTGTGAATTCGAACACCGGTGCGTATTCCGAAACGAAAATCGGGATCACCTTTCCCATCAATTGACCCGCACCCTGCGGGGACCTGATTTCAAGGGCCGCCATTCATGGACCACTTTCTCTACCGCGACGGCACGTTGCACGCCGAAGATGTGCCTGTAAACGACATTGTTGCCGCTGTTGGCACGCCGTTTTATGTCTATTCCACCGCGACATTGACGCGCCACTTTACGCTGTTCGACGAGGCGCTTGGCGGCATGGATCACCTGATCTGTTTCGCGATGAAATCCAATTCGAACCTCGCCGTGCTCAAGCTTATGGGCGAGCTTGGCGCAGGCATCGACGTGGTGTCGATGGGGGAATACCTCAAGGCGAAAGCGGCGGGGGTTCCCGGTGAGCGGATCGTGTTTTCGGGTGTGGGAAAAACCCGCGAGGAGATGCGCGTGGCGCTTGAAGGCGGGATCCGACAGTTCAACGTCGAGAGCGAGCCGGAGTTGGACGCGCTCAACGAGGTCGCGATGGCGTTGGGCGTCAAGGCCCCGATTGCGCTGCGTGTGAACCCCGATGTCGACGCCAAAACCCACGCGAAAATCGCCACGGGCAAAAGCGAAAACAAGTTCGGTATCCCGATTGCCACCTGTCGCGATGTCTATGCGCGGGCGGGGAAAATGGACGGCATCGACGTGGTCGGGATCGATGTGCATATCGGGTCGCAATTGACACAGCTCGAGCCGTTCGAACTGGCCTTTACCAAGGTCGCCGAGTTGACCGAAGCGCTGCGCAGTGATGGTCATAACATCCGCCGTCTCGACCTTGGTGGCGGACTGGGCATTCCCTATGAACGCTCTAATGACGCGCCGCCGCTGCCCGTCGAATATGGCAATGTCATTCGCAAGACGGTGGGGCATCTGGGCTGTGAGATCGAGATTGAACCTGGCCGTTTGATTTCGGGCAATGCGGGGATTCTTGTCTCCTCGGTGATCTATCTCAAGCATGGCGAGGGGCGTGATTTTCTCATTGTCGACGCGGCAATGAATGATCTTGTCCGCCCGTCGATGTATGACGCGCACCACGATATTATTCCCGTGATCGAACCCGTGGCCGCGACGGAACAAGCGCCCGTGGATATCGTCGGCCCCGTTTGTGAGACGGGTGATACCTTTGCCAAGGGGCGCAATATGCCGCCGCTTGGCGAGGGGGATCTGGTGGCGTTCCGGTCTGCCGGGGCCTATGGCGCGGTGATGGCGTCGGAATATAATTCGCGCCCGCTTATTCCCGAAGTTTTGGTGCATGGCGATCAATTCGCTGTCATTCGGCCCCGTCCGACCTATGACGAGATGATAAACCGCGATACCATTCCCGAGTGGCTTTGATCCCGCGCCCTCGTCGGGGTGCGGCACAGGCCCGAACGGATGAGTGAATGGATTACAAAACGCACCTGCCCAAAGGACCCGCCGCGCGGGTGAGACGCGCCATTCGCGCGACCTATGCGGGCGTGCTGTTCGAACAGGTCGCAGGAGCGTTCTGGCCGTTGTTTTCCGTGCTCGCAGCCCTTGCGGGTTTGGTGCTTCTGGGCGTGCATGAGGCGGTGCCAACGGTGTTGCGCCTGCCCGCCTTTGGTGTCGCTGTCGTGCTGTTTGTGGTCCCCTGCGGGTACGGGGTGTGGCGGTTTTCGTGGCCCGCCAAGGGCGAGGCGCTTTCGCGCGTCGATGCCACCCTGAAAGGCCGCCCGCTTCAGGCCTTGAGCGACACGCCGTTATCGGGGGCGACCGATCCCGCATCCCGTGCTATTTGGACCGCGCATATGGCGCGCATGGCCACCCGTGCCTCCGCCGCGCGTGCTGTTGGCCCCAACCCTACATTGCCGCGCCATGACCCGTTCGGGCTGCGCCTTATGGCGCTGACGGTTCTGGGAATGGGGCTTGTGTTCGGGTCCGTCGATCAGGCCAAAACCGTGGCCATCCGCGGGGGCGAGACGGGCATTGCGATGGGGCCCGTGTGGGAGGGATGGGTCAAGCCGCCTGCCTTTACCGGCAAGCCGACGTTGTACCTTGCGGATTTGGGCGCGGGGTTTGAGGCCCCCAAGGGGTCCGAAGTTACTGTGCGCCTGTATGGGGACGGGCAGGGCGATGTTTTGAGCCTGCGTGAAACAGTGTCGGGTGTGGGCGAAAGCGAGGCCACAGATTTCAGCGTGGTGCAGTCTGGCGATATCGAGATTGACGGCCCGACAGGACGACTTTGGTCTGTCGCACTTGTGCCCGATGCCCGGCCCGAGGCCGAATTGGTGGATGCGATGACCCGCGCGGCCAGTGGTGAGACGCGGCAAGGTTTCCGCCTGCGCGATGATTTCGGGGTGGCCAAGGCCGTGATGGTGTTCGAGCGCGACATTGCCGCCGTGACGCGACGCTACGGGTTTGTTGTCGACCCTGAGCCGCGCGCCGATCTGGCCGTTGAGGTGACGCTGCCTCAGACAGGGAACCGCACCGAGATCGAGGGTGTGTTTGCCGAGAATTTTTCCGAGCATCCGTTCGCGGGACTGCCGGTGATGATCTCCTTGCGGGCCTATGACCAAACAGGGCAGGTGAGTGAGGATGCCATCGGCGAGGGTGTCTTGCCCGGTCGGCGCTTTTTCGATCCCTTGGCGGCGGCGCTGATTGATGTGCGGCGCGAGTTGTTGTGGAACCGCGTGAATGCCGCCCGCAATGCGCAGGTGTTGCGGGCTGTGTCGTTCCAGTCCGGCGAGTTGATTGATGATGCCGCCGTGACGCAGCAGTTGCGCGATGTGATTGCCAAACTGGAGGGCCGCGGTGATCCGGTGTCTGACGCTTTGGTCGATGAGGTTGCCGCACAGTTGTGGGAGATTGCAAACCTGTTGGAAGATGGCCAGTTGAGCGAGGCCTTGGAGCGGTTGCGTCAGGCGCAAGAGCGCTTGCAGCAGGCGATGCGCGATGGGGCGTCGGACGAGGAAATCGCCCGCCTGATGCAGGAGTTGCGCGAGGCGACACAGGATTACATCCAACAACTGGCCGAACAGCAGGGCGAGCAAGAGAGTGAGCAACCCGAGGGCGAGAGCCAACAGATGTCGGCCGATCAGTTACAGCAATTGATGGATCGTATTCAGGAGTTGATGGAGCAGGGCCGCATGGCGGAAGCGCAACAGATGATGGATATGCTCAACCAGTTGTTAGAGAACATGCGTGTGACGCAAGATCCCGACGGGCAGGGCGGCGAGGGCAATCCGTCGATGCAAGGCATGCAGGATATGCTGCGCGAGCAGCAGGAACTGAATGACGATACCTTCTCCGATTTGCAGGACCAGCAGGGCCGAAATACGCAAGGCGAGAGCGATGATGGCCAAGACGGCGAAGGTGAGGATCTGGGCGCGGGTCAAGAGCAGGATCAGGCTCGGGACGGGCAGGGTGCGGATGGCCCCCCCGATATGGAGGCGCTGTCGGATCGGCAACGGGCGCTGCGGCGCGAATTGGAGCGTCAGCTTGGCAATGTGCCGAGTGGCGAGAATGCCGAAGGGATCGGTGAGGCGCTTGAGGGGGCGGGCCGCGCGATGGATGATGCCGAACAGGCGCTGCGCGACAATGATCTGGCGGGTGCCCTCGACAGTCAGGCCGAAGCTTTGGAAGCGCTGCGTGAGGGTATGCGCCAACTGGGCGATCAGCTTGCCCGGAATAGCCAACAGGATCAGGAGGGGCAGCAGGGTCAGGCGGGCGGTGCCGATGGTGTCGAGGAACGCCGCGATCCGTTGGGGCGCTCCCCCGGCAATACGGGGCGGTTTGGCTCGGACGAGGAAATGGCCAATGGCGAAGATGTCTATCGCCGCGCCGAAGAACTGCTTGACGAAATCCGCCGCCGTTCAGCCGAACAGTCCCGCCCTGAGGCCGAGCGCGATTATCTCAACCGGTTGTTGGACCGGTTTTAACCCTTAGCTGTTGAGTTGGCTCAAAAGCGCGTTCAAGCGTGAGCTCAACGCGGACATGCCGCCATCAAGCCATGCGCGGAATACGTTGGCGGCATTGACGTATGTTTCCATCAGTGGCGCGAGTGCGGGAACCGCATTGGCAATGGCCGGTGCGAAAATGTACAGCACGACCAAGAGCGATGCGACGATGATGAACAGGGCAAAGACCGTCCGCGATGTGCCACGCCGAACGCGGGTGAGGCGCGTTTGTGCGTCCGGAACCGTGCCATCGGCGTCGCGTTCCGATGAGGCACTCAGGGTCGAGTTGATTTCTTCGATATCGGGAAGAAGGTCGCGCCGCTTTGCGTGCACTCCCAAGGAACCCGCTGCCAATGCCGGATCGGCGGGATCAAGGCCGCGCAGGCGTGCCATCTTTTCACGCATGGCCTGATCTGTGGCAATTTCGGCCTCTTCGAGGCCAAGATCGGTTTGGACTTCAAAGGGTTCGGTTGATGCCGGCGGGGCGCTGAATTCTTGCTCCTCGCGCAGCATTTCCCGTATCGAATCGTCGATGGACGGACGGGCGCGCGCCTCCATCGCGGGCGCGAGGGCCTCTTCGTCTTCGCCTTCGTCCTTTTCTTCGTCGTCGTCAGAATCGCTGTCGTCGTAGCTGTATTCGGGTTCATGGGCGGGAGTGTCCGCCGCCTCACTGTGCGCATCGTCTACGTGCGGTTCGCCCCATGCGGTGTCGTCATCGTCACCGCTGTCGTCTTGCGCCTCATCGAAATCGGGCGCGACTTCGTTGGGTTCCACATCGTGGAACTGGTCTTCGTCCGTTTCGAAGTCGGGCTTTGGGGGATGCTCGGGGAGTGGCGCCTGGCCAAGGTCGCCCGCGCCATCGGGCGCAATTTCGTACCCCATCTCGTCTGCGAGATCGGCATCAAGATGCTCAGGAGTTTGGAACCACGTGTTACCGCAGTTCGAACATTGAACATCACGCCCGTTCTCGGGAATGACCTTTTCGTCGACCTCGTATTGAGCGTCGCAGTTCGGGCACACTAGCCGCATTACTGACCCCATCCACAGTTCTACCGTGGTATATCTTGCGTATTTTCCCAAAATGTTAACCGCTGAAGCAGGATTGTCCATGTTTTTGCGACAGTTGCATTGAAACACCGTTCACTGTGAGGCAAAACTGTCGCGAATGAGAGACAGGGGTTCCCAAGTGATCGAGTTTCATGACGCGGCATACGGATATGGTGGGCAAGAGTTGCTCACTCAAATAAACCTGTCACTTGCGCCGGGGTCGTTTCACTTTTTGACGGGGCCGTCAGGAGCAGGAAAAACCACATTTCTCAAGCTATGCTACCACGAATTGCAGGCGACTGCGGGACGTGTGTCGTTGTTGGGAATGGACAGTCGTGCTCTCGATCGCAATGACGTGGCCTTGCTGCGCCGGAAAATCGGGGTCGTTCATCAGGATTGTCAATTTCTCGATCACCTCAGCCTGTGGGAAAATATTTCGTTGCCATTGACAGTTGCGGGGCGTCCGGTCGTCGAGACCGATCTGGCGGATCTCATGGCGTGGGTCGGGTTGAGCGATCATGCCAATGCGCTGCCGCCCGAATTGTCAGGGGGCGAACGCCAACGGGCCGCACTTGCCCGCGCGATCATCATGTCGCCGGACGTTATTATTGCCGATGAGCCAACGGGCAATGTCGATTGGGAGATGTCACTGCGGTTGTTGAAGCTGTTGGTGGAACTCAATCGCATGGGGAAAACCGTGGTTATTGCGACCCATGACATGCATTTGATTCGTCAGGCGAAATCACAGGTTAACGCGCGTGTTTTGCGAATCGCGGATCGACGCATCCATCAAGCGGGAGCGGACCTATGAAAAGCATTCTCCTGCCGTTTCTTAAGTTCGAGGATAGCAAGCATGACCGTGTGGTGCCGCCCTCTGGTTTCACCGCGCAACTGTCGCTGTTGACCTCGGGCGCCATGGCCTTTCTGGCGGTGTTTGCGATGGCGTTATCATTTGCCACCGGACGGTTGGCCGATCAATGGGGAAGCGAGTTGGCGCGGGCGTCGACCGTGCGCATTTCCGCCCCCGAAGATCAGGTCGAGGCGCAAACGCAAGCGGCGCTCAATGTGCTTTTGACCACACCCGGTATTGCCTCGGCGCAGGCGTTGACGGCGGAGGATGAGCGGGCCTTGTTGGAGCCGTGGTTCGGGCCGTCGTTACCCGTGGAGTCCCTGCCTCTGCCTGTGATAATCGAGGTCAGGGAAACCGCCGAAGGGTATGACGCCGAAGGGTTGCGATTGCGCCTTGTCGGGGAGGCGCCGGGAGCTGTGCTGGATGATCATAGCCGTTGGCGTTCGCCACTGGTCAAGGCTGCGAGTCGTTTGCGGATGCTCGGGGTCTTGTCCTTGGTGCTGATTGCGGCGGTGACGGCCGGCATGATCACCTTGGCCGCCAATGCGGCGTTGGCCGCCAATGGTCAGGTGATCCGTGTGCTGCGTCTGGTTGGCTCAACCGACCACTATATTGCGCGTGCCTTTGTCCGGCGATTTACAGTGCGCGGATTTACAGGTGCTGTGATTGGTACGTTTTTCGGCATGGTTGCGATTGCGCTTTTGCCCGACGCGCAGGTCGAGGGTGGATTTCTGACAGGGCTTGGATTTCGCGGGGCGCAATGGCTTTGGCCGTGTATCATCCCGCTTCTTGCCGCAATTGTCGCCTATGTCGCGACCCGTGTAGCAGCCACGCAAGCGCTGCGGAGATTGATGTGATGTTCTACCCGATCCAGTGGCTTCTCTCGCTCATTTTCGTCATCCAGATGTATGTAATGTTGGTTGTTCTGGCGATTTTTTACACGCCACTCACCATGATCAACCGTGAATATGCGTTTTCCGCGATCCATGCCTATTGCAACTGGGTGCGGTTTTCGGCGCGGATCATCGTCGGGCTGCGGTCCGAGATCCGTGGCGAGGTGCCGACCGACGAGGTGATCGTCGCGTCAAAGCACCAGAGCTTTTTCGACATCATCATGATCACATCGGCGCTTCCGCGGCCGAAATTTATCATGAAAAAACAAATCACCATGACCCCCATCGTGGGCTATTACGCCAAGCGCATCGGGTGTGTGGCGGTGGACCGTGGCAAACGTGGTGCTGCGATCAAACGGATGGTTGCGGATGTAAAATCGGGTGCGACCCAAGCGGGTCAGTTGATCATTTTCCCACAGGGGACCCGTGTCGGTGCGGGAGAGCAAAAGCCGTATAAGGTTGGAACGGGCGTGTTGTACGAGCAAACCGGTCAGGCCTGTGTCCCTGCGGCGACCAATGTCGGCGTATTTTGGAAACGTCACGGGATTTACCGCGGGCGCGGCTTGGCCGTTGTCGAATTTTTGCCGCGTATTGAACAGGGGCTCGCGATTCCGGCGTTTATGGCGCAACTCGAAGAGACGGTCGAGGTGTCATCCGATGCGCTGATGGCCGAGGCGGGGTTTGTGCCGCGCAAGGGTTGACGGCACGCGATCCTTGATACGAGAAGGGCGCCCGTTTTTACGTGGCGCCCTTTGTGTGTCGTGTGTCCGGTTTCGCGATCGGGCGCGTGATTACGCCGCCAGCCCCTTGGAGCCGATATCGAGGAATTTCTTCCGACGATCCGCGATGAGGGCCTTGGGCGCCATTTTCGACAGCGGTGTCAGCATGGATTGGATGGCCTTTCCGACGGCGGTAATGGCGGCTTGCGGGTCGCGCTGTGCGCCGCCCATCGGTTCGGGAATAATCTGGTCGATCACGCCGAGTTTGTAGAGATCTTGCGCGGTCAGGCGCAGCGCTTCGGCGGCTTCGCGCATTTTTTCGGCGTCTTTCCAGAGGATCGAGGCGCAGCCCTCGGGCGAGATGACCGAATAGACGGAATGGTCGAGCATCGCGACTTTGTTGGCCGAGGCAAAGGCAACCGCGCCGCCCGATCCGCCCTCGCCGATAATGATGGAAATCATCGGTACACCCAGTTGCAGACATTTCTCTGTGGCGCGGGCGATGGCCTCGGACTGGCCACGCTCCTCGGCGCCTTTTCCGGGGTAGGCGCCGGGGGTGTCGACAAGGGCAATGACCGGCAGGCCGAATTTGTCGGCCAGTTCCATCAGGCGGATGGCCTTGCGGTAGCCTTCGGGGCGGGCCATGCCGAAATTGCGCTCGATACGGGATTTGGTGTCGTTGCCCTTTTCCTGGCCGATCACAACGACGGGTTGGTCGTTAAAGCGGGCAAGCCCGCCCATCACGGCGTGGTCGTCGGCAAAATTGCGGTCACCCGCGAGCGGCGTGTATTCGGTGAACAGGGCGTCGATGTAGTTTTTGCAATGGGGGCGGTCGGGGTGGCGGGCCACCTGACATTTGCGCCATGGTGTCAGGTTCTTGTACAGGTCGACCAACATATCGGCCGCCTTTTTGTCTAGTGCAGCGGCTTCTTTCTCGACATCCATCTCCTCATTGGCACGGGCCAGAGCGCGTAGCTCCTCCGCTTTGCCTTCAATTTCCGCGAGGGGTTTTTCAAACTCGAGATATTGCGTCATTTCAGAACTCCGGACAGATAGTTACATCCGTATATGGCGGCACGGCGGGGCAAATGCAATCCGTGAGCGTGCGAGCGGATCCGTGATGGCAAACAAACGCCGCGGGGGGCCTCCCGCGGCGTTCTCTTCGACAAGCGGGCTCCTCCACCCGTTCGGAAGCTCGGGTTAGCTGCTTGCGAGCAGTTCGGACTGGCTGACGATCACTTCGGCCTGTTTGATCGAGGCAATGTCGACCAGGCGGCCTTTGTAGACGGTTGCACCCTCGCCGTTGGCCTTGGCGGTTTCCATCGCTGCGAGGATTTCGCGGGCCTCGGCCACGGCCGCCTCGGAGGGCGTGAATACTTCGTTGGCCAGTGCGATTTGTTTGGGGTGGATGGCCCATTTCCCGACCATGCCAAGCGTGGCGGAGCGGCGGGCTTGGGCGCGGTAGCCCTCGTCGTCGGAGAAATCCCCGAACGGGCCGTCGACGGGCAGGATGCCGTGGGTGCGACAGGCCGCGACGATGGCGGTTTGCGCCCAGTGCCACGGATCGGAATAGTGGCGCGTCTCGCCGTGCAGCATGTAGTAATTTTCCTGTGTGCCGCCGATGCCCGTGGTCTGCATCCCCATCGAGGCGGCAAAATCGGCGGCCCCGAGGCTCATGGCCTGCATCCGCGGGGAGCTTGCCGCGATGGCTTCGACATGGGCGAGGCCCGCCGCACTTTCAATAATGACCTCGAAGGCCACCTTTTTCGTGCGACCCTTCGCGCGTTCAATTGCGGTGACGAGCGCGTCGACGGCATAGACGTCCTCGGCGCAGCCCACTTTGGGGATCATGATCTGGTCAAGGCGCTCGCCCGCCTGTTCCAACAGGTCCACCACATCGCGGTACCAATAGGGTGTGTCGAGCGAGTTGATCCGCACAGCGAGCGTTTTGGATCCCCAGTCGATCGTGTTGATTGCCTCAATAATATTGGCGCGGGCCGCCTCTTTGTCGGATGGGGCCACGGAGTCCTCAAGGTCGAGGTTGATCACATCCGCGTTTGACGCCGCCATTTTCGGGAACAGTTTTGTATTCGAGCCCGGGCCAAACAGTTGGCAGCGGTTCGGACGGGCGGGCGGCGTGGGTTGGAGGCGGAAGGACATGTGGTGGACCCCTTTGGCAATGATATGTCTCAATTGTTGCCTTGTTTGGTATTATCTTGCGCTCCCGTGTGCAAGAAATTTCTGCACTGCGGCGATGCCGGTGTTGAAATTGGTCGACGGGACTCTTTTCCCATGTTGGCATTCCTTGGGTGTATATCCCGATATTGTAATTTTTTATGGGATTTTATCCCGAAAGACGCCTTTTGTGCGATGCAAACGCAAGCACATTCCATCAAAAGCGCTGCATATTGGGTGAAACACATTGGTCACAGTTGCTGACCTTATTGCCACCGGAGAACTGCCATGATTGAGACCCCATACCTGTTGTTCCTCGGGGACGCCCCCGACCAACTCGCCGCCAAAGTTGCACAAGGCATCAAGGACTGGCGTCCCGAATATGCGCTTGGCCAGTTCCGCATGGAGGGCTGTAAAGCCGACATGGGGGTTCCCGACATGACGCTTGTCGAGGCGAAAGCCGCAGGCGTGAAAACACTGGTGATCGGCGTGGCCAACCGTGGCGGCGTTATCAGCCCCTCGTGGAAAAAGGTGCTGATCGCGGCGCTCGAAGAGGGCTTTGACATTGCATCGGGCCTCCACAATCTGCTGCGTGACGAAGAGGATCTGGCCGCGGTGGCCAAGGCCTGTGGTCGCCAGTTGCACGATGTGCGCGTCCCGTCCGTAAAATACCCTATTGCGACAGGCGTGAAGCGTACGGGTAAACGTTGCCTCGCGGTTGGGACCGATTGTTCGGTCGGTAAAATGTACACCGCTTTGGCGATGGACAAGGTGATGAAAGAGCGCGGTGAAAAGTCGACGTTCTGCGCCACGGGCCAGACCGGGATTCTGGTGACGGGCAAGGGTGTGCCGCTTGATGCCGTCATTGCCGATTTCATGGCGGGCGCTGTGGAATGGCTGACGCCCGATAATGATCCCGACCACTGGGACATGATCGAGGGACAAGGCAGCCTGTTTCACGTGTCTTATTCGGGCGTGACGCTTGCGCTTGTCCATGGCGGTCAACCCGACGCGCTTATCCTATGTCACGAGCCGACCCGCGCCCATATGCGCGGTCTGCCCGACTACGACTTGCCGACCCTTCAGCAGTTGCGAGATACCGCTCTTCCCCTTGCGCGTGTCGCAAATCCAGCCTGCGAAGTGGTCGGCATTTCGGTCAACACCCAACACCTGTCCGAGGTGGAGGCCGCCGCCTATCTGGCCAAGGTCGAGATGGAGATGGGCCTGCCGGCGGTTGATCCGTTCCGTCAGGGCGCCGAGCGCCTTGTCGATGCGCTATTGGGACTGCACACTACTCTCGCAGCGCAATAACGGGGACGGCTATGACCATTACAGTAACAGCACAGGCGTTCCGCCTGGCGGAGGCCTTTGTGATCTCGCGCGGGGCGCGCACCGAGGCACATGTGCTCACCGTGCGGATCGAACGTGGCGGCGTTGTGGGGCAGGGCGAATGCGTTCCCTATGCCCGTTACGGCGAAAGCATGGACAGTGTGATGGCTCAAATCAACGCACTGCCGTCGGGCATCACCCGTCAGGCGTTACAAGAGGTGCTGCCCGCAGGGGCGGCGCGCAATGCCGTGGACTGTGCGCTGTGGGATCTGGAGGCCAAGGCGGCGGGCAAGCGGGTCTGGCACTTGCTCGACCTGCCCGCGCCTGTGCCGTTGATCACCGCCTACACGCTCTCGCTTGGGGAGCCCGAGGCCATGGAACGGGCCGCGGCGAAGCATGCGCATCGCCCGTTGCTCAAGATCAAGCTTGGCACCGCCGAGGACATGGCCCGTCTTGAGGCTGTGCGCCGTGGTGCGCCTAAATCGCGGATCATCGTGGATGCGAACGAGGGGTGGAGCGCCGATGTCTACGCCGACCTCGCCCCGCATATGGTGCGTCTCGGGGTCGATCTGGTGGAGCAACCGATGCCCGCGGGTGAGGATGACATGTTGGCGGAGATTGCGCGGCCCTTGCCCGTGTGTGCCGATGAGTCGTGCCATGATCGCGCAAGCTTGCCCGCGCTCAAGGGTAAATACGACATGGTCAATATCAAGCTCGATAAAACGGGCGGCCTCACCGAGGCTCTTGCGCTGCGCACTGCGGCGCTTGCCGAGGGCTATGGTTTGATGGTCGGCTGTATGGTTGGCTCGTCCTTGGCAATGGCGCCCGCCGTGCTTTTGGCGCAGGGGGCAAAGGTCGTGGACCTTGACGGCCCGCTGCTTTTGGCGGAAGACCGTGCGGACCCCTTGGCCTATGATGCGGGTGGCGTTCACCCGCCTGCCGTAGCACTTTGGGGCTAACGCGCATTTAGATTTAGGAGAGCGACATGACCCGCACCGTTTATGTCAACGGCGACTACCTGCCCGAGACCGAGGCCAAAGTTTCCATTTTTGACCGTGGCTTCCTGATGGCGGACGCGGTGTATGAGGTCACGTCGGTGATCGGCGGCAAGATTATCGATTTCGAAGGTCACTCCGTGCGTCTGCAACGCTCGATGAGCGAGTTGGAAATGGTCTCTCCCGTGACGATGGACGAATTGCTCGCCATCCACCGTGAATTGATCATCAAGAACGATCTCGATGAGGGTGGTATTTATTTGCAGATCACGCGCGGCGCCCCCGGGGATCGTGATTTCGCATGGCCCGACCCCGAAGAGGTGCCATGTGGCATTGTGCTGTTCACCTTTGCAAAGCCGCTTGTGGACAGCAAAGTGATGGATGAGGGCATCAAAGTGATCTCGATCGCAGACGAGCGTTGGGGCCGTCGCGACATCAAGACCACACAGTTGCTCTACCCCTCATTCGCCAAGATGCAGGCCAAGAAAAAGGGCTGTGCGGATGCGTGGCTTGTCGAGGACGGCCTGGTCACCGAAGGCACCGCGAACAACGCCTATATCGTCAAGGACGGCACCATCATCACGCGCCAACTTGGTACGGACATTTTGCACGGGATCACCCGCGCGGCGATCTTGCGGTTCGCGCGTGAGGCACAGATGCAGGTCGAAGAGCGCCCCTTTACCATCGAAGAGGCCCAAGGCGCGGATGAGGCATTCGTCACCTCCGCCACCGGATTTGCCCAACCTGTGATCGAGATCGATGGTGCGACGATCGGTACGGGTGTGCCGGGGACAATTTCCAAACGCCTGCGCGAAATTTACACCGAAGAAATGATCAAAGCGGCGATCTGATTTCGACACGTCCATTGGGCGCCAAACCCGAAAGGCCCGCCAGTCCGGCGGGCCTTTTTCTATTCCGGTGGGGCGTGTCCAGATGGGGCCACGGGCCACTTGCCGCTTTTGTACGCCGTTAGGCCGGAGCGGAGGATGCGTAGGAAAACGAACCGGTGATATTAGGAATGTCGGCGGCTGTTAGCCCGTTGAGTTGGACAATTTCGATGCCGTCATAGGTTCCGATTAGGCCATCAGCGTTTTCGGTAAAGATCACGGTATCGCCTGTTTGGACGTCACCGACCCATTCCAGAACCAACACGTCCTCGGCCACATCGAAATCTGTGATGGTCACGATATCCGCTGCGTCTTGTGTGGAGCGGATCACGTTAAAAAGATCCTCGCCCGCCCCGCCTGTTGCTGTGTCGCCGTTGTCGATTGCAATCGTGTCATTGCCGTCGCCGCCCTCGACCGTGTCCGGGGTCGGGACATAATCCGTAACGCCTAAAAAGTCCCTGTCGACGGCGAAAATAAAGTCATTGCCCGCGTCACCGTAAAGCGCGTTGCTGCCCGAGCCATCAATCAGAACGTCATTGCCGCCCCCGCCGTAAATCGTATCGTTTCCGCCGTCATCGGCTTCGCTGGGGGGGGCGGTTGGATCGTCGGTCGGTGTGGTCATGTCGTCGCCATCCCCGAGGTAAATCGTATCATTGCCGTACCCGCCCGTCACAAGGTCGTCGCCGATGCCGCCGTAAAGGGTATCTTCGCCCGCGTTGCCAAACAGGGTGTCATCTCCTGCGGAGCCACGAATGATGTCATCGTTCTGGCCGCCGTCGATGGTATCTTTGCCGTTGCCGCCGTCAATTGTGTCATTGCCGGAGTCACCAAAAAGTGTGTCGGCACCTGCGCCGCCGGTCAGGATGTCGTGGCCAATGCCGCCGTCGATGGTATCGTTGCCATCCCCGCCGTCGATCGTGTCCTCACCATCCTCGCCACGCAGGATATCGTCGCCCGCGCCGCCGGTGATGATGTCGCGTCCGCCAAAGCCCGCAATGAGGTCGTCGCCTGCATCGCCGTTTAACGTGTCGTCGTTTGCTCCGCCGAAAATGCGGTCATCGCCGTCGCCGCCATTGATGGTGTCATTACCGCCAAGTCCATACAAAATGTCGTCGCCGCCATTGCCGTTGATCGTGTCGGCGGGGCCATAACCACGTACGTACTCTGCGTCATCGCTCCCCTCAAAGGGTAGGCCGTTGGAGATGAAAATGTCCTCTGTACCCTCTTCGACGGGGGTGTCGGTCTCGTCACCGCTGTCGTCAGCGTCGTCGTCCCCCGAAAAGGAATCCACCAGAAAACCAAGGCCAATCGCCCAGGGAAGTAGCGTCAAAACCGTAAGCATCGTTCACCCCGAAGTTTAAAATAAAAATCGCAAAATTGCATACTCAATCACCCCTGATTGATCGGGTCACAAGACGCCTGACGGCTTGAGGCGTCAAGAAGAAACAGGCTTTTTAGAGGCGACTGTTGACGGCATGGAGACAGTTCCGCCCCCTTGGGTCGATTGCGTTAAAGATCAATCCGGACAAGCGTGTCGTGTAGGATCGGGGCCAGCAGGTGTGCCCAGTGGCGTTGCGCGTCCGGCGTCTCGATCAGGTCGGAGCGCAGCTCGATCAGAACATTCAGCCGCCCCTTGTGCAGGGCGTGTTGATCAATGGCATCTCCGGCGAACCATCCATCGTAGGGCTCGTTGTTCCCGATACAAAGTCGCTCGCCAAGCCTGTCAGCTGCGGCCAAAAGGGCGGGAGAGGTTTCCATCGCGGCGATCAGCGGATCGGTCAGGCGTTTGTCATAGGCTGAAAGGATGCCGATTTGCCACGGGCGGCGCGGGCGCGATTTGAGTTGGGGGGTGAAGCTGTGAACAGCAACAATCACTGTGTCTGCCCGCCGTGCCGCCAGTGCTTCATAGGTATCATGGTAGGGGCGGTAATAGGTGTCGATCCGGCGGGTGATCTCCGCGCTGTCGGCATGGCGATTGGCGGGGATGATCGTTCCGTCATAGATCTTGCGCACCAAGGTGGGGTCATCCGCGCCGCGGTTCGGGTCAATCACAAGGCGCGAGAAGGTCGACGCAATGGCGGGGCTGTCCAACAGCTCTGACAAGGCCACGGTGACACCGCGTGCGCCAATGTCATAGGCAATGTGGCGCGCCATCTCGGCGGGAGGCAGGCCCAAGCCGCATATCCCGTCGACGGCAATGTCGTCCGGCACGCGGTTGCTCGCATGGTCGCAGGTCACAAGCCACCGTCCGGTGCGGGCAGGTCCGATAATTTCAAAGGGTAAAGGTCGGGTCATCGGTCCATCACATTTGATTTGCAGACTTGTTTAAAGTGTTTGCGCTAAAACCGCCAGTTGTGCCGCCCTCGTGTTTGCGGCATAGAGGGAACGGCCCTGAAAGAAATTTAATGACTTAAAAGGATGTAAGGCAGTATGCGACGTTTACGGAACGTGAAAATCGTGGCCACTCTTGGGCCCGCCTCCAATGACTATAAGATGATCCGCGCGCTCGCCGAGGCCGGTGCGGATGTCTTTCGCCTCAATATGAGCCATGGAGATCATGACGAAATCCGTGTTCGCCATGAGATTATTCGCAAGGTCGAGACAGATCTCGGTCGCCCGATCGCGATTCTCGCCGATCTTCAGGGCCCGAAATTGCGCGTTGGAAAATTCTCGTCCGGGGCGCATGACCTCGAAGAGGGCGATAAGATCCGCCTCGATCTTGATCCGGCTCTTGGCGATAGCAATCGCGTGCAACTGCCGCACCCCGAAATTTTCGCAGCCCTGAAGCCAGGCGCGAACCTGCTCGTCAATGACGGCAAAATCCGCCTTCAGGTCGAGGACTGCGGCGAGGATTACGCCAACTGTGTTGTCATCGTCGGGGGGACGATTTCCGACCGCAAGGGCGTGAACGTCCCGGACGTATTGCTGCCGCTTGCTGCGCTGTCCACCAAAGACCGCAAGGACCTCGAGTTCACCTGTGAACTGGGTGTCGACTGGGTCGCGTTGTCGTTCGTTCAGCGCCCCGAAGATATGGTTGAGGCCAAACAGCTGGTGAATGGCCGCGCTGCGGTTCTTGCCAAGATTGAAAAGCCGTCTGCCGTCGAGAATTTTGACGATATTCTGGCCGCATCCGACGGGATCATGGTTGCCCGTGGTGATCTTGGGGTCGAGCTTCCGGTGCATGCCGTTCCACCGATCCAGAAACGCCTGATCCGCAAGTGTCGCGCCGCCGCCAAGCCGGTGATCGTGGCCACGCAGATGCTTGAGAGCATGATCGAAAGCCCGATGCCGACCCGTGCCGAGGTCTCTGACGTTGCGACCGCGATCTATGAGGGCGCCGACGCGATCATGCTGTCCGCCGAATCCGCCGCAGGGAACTACCCGATTGAGGCCGTCACCACGATGAATAACGTGGCGATGGAGGTCGAGAACGACGCAACCTACCGCGAAGTGATCGATGCCTCCCGTTCGGCCGCCAAAGATACCGTGGCCGATGCCATCGTGTCCGCCGCCCGCGAGATCGCCGAGACCACCAACGTCAAAGCCATCGTATGCTATTCCGAGAGCGGCACCACCGCCTCCCTGACAGCCCGCGAGCGACCTCATGTTCCGATCATCGCCATGACATCGCGCCGCAACACCGCCCGCAAGCTGTGTCTCTATTGGGGCATGCACTGTGTGATGACCGGCGAGGTCGAGCGCTTTAAAATGGCTGTGGTCAACGCGGCGCGGGCCGCGCGCACCGCGGGGTTCGCCACGGAGAAAGACATGATCGTTGTCACGGCGGGTATTCCGTTCAATCAGCCCGGCTCGACCAACATTCTTCGTGTTGCGCCGTGCGAGGAACGCTTGATTTTCAACACCGATCCCGAATAATTGCGTCCGTAAAACGTTTTTGGGGCGGTGGGGACTATGGATACCGATCTATTTCTTGTTATCGGCACGGCTGTTTTGGTCCTCGCCATTCCTGCCGTTATCGGCGCACTGTCGGAAAGCCGTCCGCCCCGTGCGGCGGCCATGCTCGTGATGATCGGCGGGGGTCTTTTGATCCTCGCCGTCACCCAACACCCCGGTGGATATGCCGTGGGCGACATCCCGATGGCGCTCACCCGTGTGCTCGGGCGCTATTTCTAAACGAATTCGCCCGCAAGCCCGACAATCTTTACAAACAGACTTGCCAAAGGCACCCCCCCCGTGTACTTGCACGCGCTCATGGTGCGTGGCCGGCTAAACGGCATGCCGAGTCGCGCGTTACAACCATCGAAATACGAAGGAGATGGAAATGCCCAAGATGAAGACGAAATCGAGCGCTAAGAAGCGCTTTAAAGTGACCGCCACAGGCAAGGTCATGGCAGGTCAGGCCGGCAAACGCCACGGCATGATCAAACGCCACAAGAAATTTATCCGTGACGCACGTGGTACAACCACGCTCTCCGCACCCGATGCGAAGATCGTGAAGTCCTACATGCCATACGACCGCTAAGAAGGAGCTAGGATATGTCCCGCACCAAAGGTGGTACTGTTACCCACGCCCGTCACCGTAAAATCGTTAAGGCCGCGAAAGGCTATTATGGCGCCCGTAGCCGTAACTTCCGCACCGCAACGCAGGCTGTCGACAAGGCAAACCAATACGCGACACGCGACCGTAAAAATCGCAAACGCAATTTCCGCGCTTTGTGGATTCAGCGTATCAACGCTGCTGTTCGCGCCCATGACGATGGCTTGACCTACTCCAAGTTCATCAACGGCCTGTCCCTCGCGGGCATCGAAGTGGACCGCAAGGTTCTCGCCGATCTCGCCGTGCATGAGCCCGAAGCGTTTGGTGCCATCGTCGATAAGGCGAAGGCCGCGCTCTAAGCTACTCACCCTTTTCGGGTAGATATTTGAAGCCGCGGACCTCCTATGGGGTCTCGCGGCTTCTTGCTTTTCAAACCCTCCGTGATACCAAGCGGGGGAACAGGAATACGGAGCATTCCCTCTGTGGGTGCGTCCAGAATACAGGGGTGCCAGATGGACGACCTAAAGACCAAATACCTCACCGCCATTTTGAATGCGGCTGACGAATCCACGCTTGAGGATATCCGCCTGCAAGCGGTCGGTAAAAAGGGCGAAGTGGCTCTGAAAATGCGCGAGCTTGGCAAGATGACGCCGGAGCAACGTCAGGAGGCCGGTCCAAAACTCAACGCCCTCAAGGACGAGATCAACGCCGCCCTCGCCGCCAAAAAGGCGGGCCTCGAAGATGCCGCACTTGATGCCCGTCTGGCCGAAGAGTGGCTTGACGTGACATTGCCCGCCCGTGATCGTCGCCAAGGGACGTTGCACCCGATTTCGCGCGTCTCCGAGGAAATTTACGCGATCTTTGCCGATCTCGGGTTTGCCGTCGCCGAAGGTCCGCAGATCGAGGATGACTGGCACAATTTCGACGCGCTCAACATCCCGCCGCACCACCCCGCACGCCAAGAGCATGACACGTTCTACATGCACCGCGGCGAGGGCGACGACCGCGCCCCGCATGTGTTGCGCACCCACACGTCCCCCGTGCAAATCCGTGCCTTGACCGAACAGGGCGCGCCCATTCGCATCATCGCACCGGGCCGTGTGTACCGCTGTGACTACGACCAGACCCACACGCCGATGTTCCACCAAGTGGAGGGCATGTGCCTTGGCAAAGACGTGTCGATGGCCAACCTCAAATGGGTGCTCGAAGAGTTCTTTACCGCGTTTTTCGGCACCGAAGTCAAAACCCGTTTCCGCGCCTCGCACTTCCCGTTCACAGAGCCCTCGGCGGAGGTGGACATCCAGTGCAAATGGGACAACGGCACCGTCAAAGTGGGCGAGGGCGACGATTGGCTCGAAGTTCTGGGCAGCGGCATGATGCACCCCAACGTGCTCAAAGCGGGCGGCATTGATCCCGCCGAGTGGCAGGGCTTTGCCTTTGGCATGGGCATCGACCGCCTCGCCATGCTCAAATACGGCATTCCAGATCTGCGCGCCTTCTTCGACAGCGACCTGCGTTGGCTGCGCCACTACGGCTTCAACCCGCTGAGCGTCCCGACGTTGGCGGGGGGGATTCACGGGTGAACTTGAGTTGGGTTCAAAAGGTTTGGGTGATGTTGTACCCGACGCATAGGGAGTATCGCGTACTCAAGCAGGTTAGTGCGCAGCGAGGCGGTCCCAATGTTAAACTGATGGACTTGAAACTCACGGATCACTCTTTGCTCACAGATCTTGAAGCGCAAAATCATCTGGCGAATGTGCATATATCTGGTGATCAAGCGGTAGCTCGGATTACGCCTGGCGGACGGGATCGCCTTTGTCAACTTCGTAAAAGGCAACTTTTTTGCCAGCTGATTTTCGGTGGGCCCCTTGTTTTCGCCTTCTTCTTCAATGCCCTGAATGCCCTGTCTGCGACTACTGTTTGCCCGTTGGTGCCGTTTGGATGGGAAACTCATTTCGCAAAGTGCGAGAGCTTCGTAAAAGAGAAAAATCATGACCAACAACTCTGACAACATGGAAGACCTCCAAGATACCTATCCCGGCGCGGGGACGTTTCGGTTGGCGGAGGATGAGGCGCGGTGCAATGCGCTCAACAAACTCGTCGCTGCGGGCAAGAAAACCGCGACCTGTTTGCCGTTTTCCGAGTTCGACAATGATCCTGACGCCCTGCCGCAAGTGGGGCGTGCCGACATCATCGCCAACTGGGACGGCACCCCCGCAATGGTCGTGCGCACGCTCAAAGTGGACCGCATCAAGTTCCGCCATGTGACGCCGCAAATGGCCAAGCTTGAGGGCGAGGACAAAGATATCGACGCATGGCGCAAACGCATCACCAAGGCCTTTGGCACCAAGGGCGAAAAGGGTGTCGAGTTGGACCGTGATACGCTTTTGGTATTTGAAACATTCGAATTGGTTGAGGATCTCGGCGTCCGTTAACGCCGCCCTCCCGACACGCAAACCGACGCCCGCGCGGGCAAAGGAGACACCGACATGAAATTCACTCTCTCTTGGCTCAAAGAGCACCTCGACACCGAGGCCTCCCTCGACGACATCCTCTATGCGCTGACCGATCTGGGTCTCGAAGTGGAAGGCGTGGAAAACCCCGCCGAGGCGCTCAAGGGCTTTAAGCTCGTGAAAGTGCGCGAGGCCGTGGGCCACCCCGACGCCGACAAGTTGCGCGTGTGCACCGTCGACACCGACGAGGGCGAAACCCAGATCGTCTGTGGTGCGCCCAATGCGCGTGCGGGGATCACCGCCGTTCTGGCCAAGCCGGGCATGTATATTCCGGGTCTGGATATTACGATTTCGGTCGGCAAAATCCGTGGTGTCGAAAGCTTTGGCATGATGGCGTCGATGCGCGAATTGAACTTGGGTGAGGACCACGACGGGATCATCGAGCTTGAGGGCGGTGAGATCGGCATGGAGTTCGCCGACTATCTGGCGCAACACGACCCGTCAAAGGTCGAGCCTGTGATCGAGATCGCGATTACGCCGAACCGTCCCGATGCGCTCGGCGTGCATGGCATTGCCCGTGATCTGGCCGCGCGTGGTCTTGGCACGCTCAAAACCCCCGCGACCCCGACTGTTGCGGGCGCGTTTGCCAACCCGATCTCCGTGACAATCGAGGACGCGGCCAAGGATGGCTGTTTCGTCTTTGCGGGGCGTTTGATCAAGGGCGTGAAAAACGGCCCTTCGCCACAGTGGTTGCAAGACCGCTTGACCGCGATTGGTCTGCGTCCGATTTCGGCGCTTGTCGATGTCACCAACTTTTTCACCTATGATCGCAACCGTCCATTGCACGTATTCGACGCGGGCAAAGTGGAGGGAGGCCTGTCCATCCATCGCGCCAAAGGTGGCGAAACACTCGTGGCTCTGGACGAGAAAACCTACACCATGCCCGAGGGCGCTATGGTGATTTCGTCGGGCGGCAAAGTGGAAAGCGTTGCGGGGGTTATGGGCGGTTTGGAAACCGGCTGTACCGATGACACCGTGGACGTGTTTGTCGAGGCGGCGGTGTGGAATACGCTCGATATTGCCAAGTCCGGCCGTGCGCTCAAAATCAACTCCGATGCGCGGTACCGCAACGAGCGCGGCATTGACCCCGCCTACAACATGCAAGCGATGGAAGACGCCACCGCGATGATCCTTGATCTGTGCGGCGGCACCCCGTCCGAGGTTGTGGTCGCCGGCGACGTGCCCGATGTGCGCCGCGCCTATCCTCTCGATACCGACCGCGTGCAGTCGCTGGTGGGGATGGAAATCACGCCCGCGCGTCAGGTCGAAATTCTCACCGCATTGGGGTTCGAGATGGATGGCGATATGGCCAAAGTGCCGTCTTGGCGTCCCGATGTGCTTGGTTCGGCGGATCTCGTTGAGGAGGTCGCCCGCGTTGAAAGTCTAACGCATCTGGAGCCGAAACCCTTGTCGCGCCCTACGGGCGTGGCCAAACAAATCCAGACCCCGATGCAGGTGCGCGAAAGTGCGGCGCGTCATACGGCGGCGGCTTTGGGTTACAACGAATGCGTTACCTATTCTTTTGTGGACGAGAAAAGTGCGCAATTGTTCGGTGGCGGCTCGGATGCGGTGAAATTGCAAAACCCGATTTCGTCGGAGATGAGCCATATGCGACCTGATCTGTTGATCGGCCTGTTGCAAGCGGCGAGCCGCAACCAAGCGCGCGGATTTTCCGATCTGGCGTTGTTCGAATGCGGGCCTGCGTTCCATGGTGGTGAACCTGGTGAGCAGCATGTGCAGCTTGGTGGTTTGCTCGTTGGTGCGACCGGTCCAAAGGATGTCCATGGCGCACGTCGTATGATTGATCTGTTCGATGCCAAGGCCGATGCAGAGGCCGTTCTGGCCGCCATTGGCGCCCCTGCCAAGGCGCAGATCATGCGCGACACGGCGGCGTGGTTCCACCCCGGACGGTCGGGGAAAATCTGTCTTGGCCCGAAAAAGGTCCTCGCGCAGTTTGGCGAAGTGCATCCCAAGGTGCTCAAACAGATGGGCGTCAAAGGTCCGGCTGTGGCGTTCACCGTCTATCTCGAAGCAGCGCCCATGCCGCGCGGCACCAAGGTGGCGCGTTCGGCGTTTTTCACCAATGATCTGCAAGCGGTTGAGCGGGACTTTGCGTTTGTCGTCGACAAAACCGTCAATGCGCTCGACGTGGTCAACGCGGCGGGTGGCGCGGACAAGGCGCTGATCGAAGAGGTGCGTGTGTTTGATGAATTCATCGGCGGCTCGTTGGGTGAGGATAAAAAATCCCTCGCCATCACCGTGCGCATTCAACCGACAGAGGCGACGCTCAAGGAAAAAGACCTTGATGAATTGTCAGCCAAAGTGGTGGCGAAAGTCGAAAAAGCCACGGGTGGCACCTTGCGCGGATAACGCACGCCATTAGGATCATGATATGAAAAGGGGGCTTCGGCCTCCTTTTTGCCAAGAGCGGGAGAGAGATATGAAGGTCTATTTGTCAGGCGAAATTCACACCGATTGGCGTGATCAAATCGTTGCAGGTGCAGCGCAACTTGATGTCGACTTTTCAGCGCCTGTCACCGATCACGGTGCTTCGGATGATTGTGGCGTTGCGATCCTTGGTGGCGAGACGGATAAATTCTGGCACGATCACAAGGGCGCGAAGCTCAATGCGATCCGCACCCGCATGGCCATCGAGGCGGCGGATGTGGTCGTGGTGCGGTTTGGTGAAAAGTACAAACAATGGAACGCCGCGTTTGATGCGGGCTATGCCGCCGCCAAAGGCAAGGCGTTGATCGTCATGCATGGGGCCGATCATCAGCACGCGCTGAAGGAAGTGGATGCTGCGGCGCTTGCCGTTTGCGAAACGCCGCAGCAGGTGGTCGAGATGCTGACCTATGTTTTGAACGGAACCTTGCCGTCCTGATTTACTCGGGGCGTGCGGGAATGTTTTTCGCGCGCTGCACGGCGGGCCGTGCGTAAAAGCGGTCAATGTAGGCGGGGACGTTTTTAAGCTGATCCGCACCTGTGATCTCTTTGGCGCCGTAGAAATCAAGCGCGTTGAGCCACGGGGCGAGGGCCATATCGGCAATCGAATAGTCTCCCATCATCCAATCGCGTCCTTCAAGGCGCGTCTCGATGACATTCAACAGCCGCTTGGCCTCGTTCGCATAGCGGTCGCGGGCGGTTTTATCCTCCATCGCGGCCCCTGCGAATTTGTGGAAAAAACCCAATTGTCCGAACATCGGGCCGACGCCGCCCATTTGGAACATCACCCATTGGATGGTTTCAATGCGGGTTTTGGGATCAGAGGATAGGAATTGCCCCGTTTTCTCAGCGAGATACAAAAGGATCGCCCCGCTTTCAAACAGCTCGATCTGTTGTCCGTCCGGTCCGTTGGGATCAATGATGGCCGGAATTTTGTTGTTGGGATTGAGCGCCAGAAAAGCATCACTTTTGACATCGGCGTCCGACAGGGTGACGAGATGTGGCTCATACGCCAACCCCATTTCCTCAAGCGCGATGGAGATCTTTACGCCGTTGGGTGTCGGGAAGGAATAGAGCTGTAAAACGGTCGGGTTTCGAGCGGGCCAACGGGTAGTGACCGGATGGGAAGAGAGGGTGCGTGACATGTGGCGGCTTTCTATGAGGGTCTGTGACTTTCAGGCGTCTGTTATACTTAAGTGTGCGCGGTGCGCGCCAAAAGGGCTAGAGACTGTTCGGAATTCTGCTATGCAATGTGCGGGGTTGTGACAGGTTGTCGCAGCCATTGGTGGGACTTAAGTGGGAAAAATTCCATGTTGAAAGAATTCAAAAACTTTATCGCCAAGGGCAATGTCATGGACATGGCCGTTGGTATTATCATCGGTGCGGCCTTTACCGCGATCGTGAAATCCTTGGTCGACGACCTGATCAACCCGTTCATCGGCTTGTTCATGGGCGGCATCGATTTTGCGAATAAATATGTGGTTCTGTCTGGTGATGTTGCGGCGGGGACGCCCCTTGCGGATGCCCGCGAAAGCGGTGCCGCGATTTTCGCCTATGGCTCGTTCATCATGGCGGTCATCAACTTTCTGATCATCGCGTTTGTGGTGTTCATGTTGGTGCGCAGCGTGAATAAAATCAAAGCCGCCGCCGAGAAACCCGTCGAGGCCGCCCCCGCAGCGCCCGCGGGCCCATCGGAGCTTGATGTGTTGCTCGAAATTCGCGACTCGCTCGCGAAAAAGTAAGTGGCCACATCATCGCTCGCGTTCGTGGAGCACACAAATAGGCCCGTCGGATTGCTCCGGCGGGCCTTTTGCGTGGCAGGGTGCCACGACTTGGGGGACACATCATATCATACGGGGGATGCCGCGGGTTCCGTCGCCGCTTGCGTATAAAAAATGGCTGTGGAACACTCTCCCGTAATTCGGGTCAGCTTGGGACAATCCGCCGCCATGACAACACTGGACGATACCGACCGCCGCATCTTGCGTATTTTGCAGCGCCATGGCCGCATTTCAAACGCGGATCTGGCGGTTCAGGCCAATGTGTCGTCGTCGGCCTGTCATCGCCGCGTACAGCGGATGGAGGCGGAGGGTGTGATCCGTGACTATGCCGCCATGATCGATCCGCGCCACGTTGACCGGCGTGCCACCGTTTTTGTCGAGGTGACACTCGACAGTCAGGCTGACGAGACCCTGGATGAGTTCGAGCGGGCCGTGGCTCTGGTCGAGGATGTTTTGGAGTGTCACCTGATGGCGGGGTCGGCGGATTACATGCTCAAGGTGGTCGCCGCAGACACCGAACATTTCGCAATCGTTCACCGCCAATTGGTGCGCCTGCCCGGGGTGCAGAAAATGCAATCCTCTTTCGCCATGCGCACGGTGTTCAAGACGACCGCCCTTCCGGTGTGAGGGGCGTGCGCAGTAGTGTTTTGGGAAATACGGGTGTCTATGCTACTCATGGTGCTGTCGTTTCGGGGAGGATGCGATCTATGGCACGGATAAAGCACGCAGATAATGTGATTTCTGCCGTCGAATCGGGATCTGTCGGATCGCGATTGACGGCCAGTTGGCGTCGATCCCTCAACAAGCATGGCCTTGATCCCGCGCTGAGCCACGCCCCGCGCCGGTTTGAACGCGGCGAAGTCAATGAGCGCCGCGACAGTATGGGGCCGTTCATGGAACTCGCCACCCCGAAGCTCGATCACCTGTTCCAGATGGTTGGCCAAACGGGCTGTTGCGTGGTGTTGACCGACCGCGAGGGGGTCGTCCTTGATCTGCGTTCGTCCGATGGCGATGCCGCAACGTTTGACAAGTGGGGGCTGTGGTACGGCGCCGATTGGTCGGAGGGAGCGGAGGGGACCAACGGTATCGGCACTTGCATCGCAGAGGCCCGCCAGATCACCATCCATCGTGATGAGCATTTCCTGAGCCGCAACACTGCGATGTCGTGTATGGATGCGCCGATTTTCGGTCCCGATGGGGAATTGATCGCGGCGTTGGATGTCTCGTCATGTCGCGCCGACCAAACCGAAGCCTATTCGCGACTGATTGCGGGCGTCGTCGCCCAAACCGCCAAACAGATCGAAACCGAAGCCTTTCGCGCGGCCTTTCCCAAGGCCCGTATCGTGACCTCGCCCGAGGAGCGTCCCGAGGGGGCGGTGTTGTTGGCGGTGGATCGTGACGACCTTATCGTCGGAGCAACCCGCGCGGCGCGGCGTGTGTTCGGGTTGGGACAGGGCGGTGCGCTCACACCGCGCCCTGCGTCGGATATTTTGGGACGTGACACAACCGCATCCGCCTTGGAACGGGCCGAACGTGCCGCGCTCAAACGCGCCATCGCACGTTCTGGCGGCAACCTGTCAGCGGCGGCGCGTGCGTTGGGAATCGGTCGGGCAACGCTTTATCGTCGCATGGGCCGGCTTGGCCTCGATGCGACCTGATCGGGCCATAGGGTGACCTGATCTGTTCGCTCGCAACGCCAATCTGTATCAAACTGTCTCACCCGTGAGACACTTTTGATCTGTTGTGGGAGAGAGGGGGCTGACGCAGCCGCGTGCGGCTTGTCATGATCCGGGTATACCGGCGGGAGGACGCCGGCATTCTTGGAGGAGAAAACCCTATGAACGTTCAGTCCAAAACTGATAGCAAATACACCAACCCGTTTAAGGCCAAATACGACAACTTCATTGGCGGGAAATTTGTCCCCCCTGTGAATGGTAAGTATTTTGAAAACATCACCCCGATCACAGGCCACAAAGTCTGTGACGTGGCGCGTTCGGACGCGGCGGATGTCGAACTGGCACTTGATGCTGCGCACGCCGCCAAGGCCGCATGGGGCAAACGCTCCGCGACCGACCGCTCCAACCTCTTGCTCAAAGTGGCTGACATCATCGAGGCGAACCTCGAACTGATCGCGACCGCAGAGACATGGGACAACGGTAAGCCGATCCGCGAAACAATGGCTGCCGATATTCCGTTGGCTGCTGACCACTTCCGCTACTTTGCATCCGTACTGCGCGGGCAAGAAGGTTCGATGTCCGAAATCGACGAAGACACCGTGGCCTACCACTACCATGAGCCGCTCGGCGTTGTCGGCCAGATTATCCCGTGGAACTTTTCCATCCTGATGGCCGCGTGGAAAATCGCACCGGCCCTGGCTGCGGGCAACTGTATCGTGCTGAAGCCCGCCGAACAGACACCTGCCGCAATCATGGTTCTGGCCGAGTTGATTTCCGAGGTGCTGCCCGCAGGGACGCTCAACATCGTCAACGGTTACGGTGCCGAAGTGGGCGCGCCGCTCGCACGTTCGCCCCGCATTGCCAAAATCGCATTTACCGGCTCCACCGCGACGGGCCGCATGATTATGCAATACGCCACAGAAAACCTCATTCCTGTGACGCTCGAGCTTGGCGGCAAGTCGCCAAACATCTTCTTTGCCGATGTGATGCGCGAAGATGACGCCTTCCTCGACAAGGCCGTTGAGGGCTTTGTTCTGTTCGCGTTCAACCAGGGCGAGGTTTGCACCTGTCCATCGCGCGCACTGATCCACGAGGATATCTACGAAGAGTTCATGAAGCGCTGTATCGCCCGCGTCGAGGCGATCGTGCAAGGCGACCCGCGCGACATCAACACGATGGTCGGCGCACAGGCCTCGCAAGAACAGCAGGAAAAAATCCTGTCCTACCTCACAATCGGTCGTGAAGAGGGCGCAGAAGTCCTGACCGGTGGCGATGCGGCAAAATTTGATGGCGATCTGTCGGACGGCTATTACATCCAGCCGACAATCCTTAAAGGTCACAACAAGATGCGTGTGTTCCAAGAGGAAATCTTTGGCCCCGTTGTGTCCGTGACAACGTTCAAAACCGAAGAGGAAGCCTTGGAGATTGCAAACGACACCATGTATGGCCTCGGTGCCGGTGTGTGGTCGCGTGATATGAACACCTGTTACCGCTTTGGCCGCCACATCGAGGCGGGTCGCGTGTGGGTCAACAACTACCACGCCTATCCTGCACATGCGGCCTTCGGTGGCTACAAACAGTCGGGTGTCGGTCGTGAAAACCACAAAATGATGCTCGATCACTACCAACAGACGAAAAACATGCTCGTCTCCTACAACCCCAACAAACTGGGCTTTTTCTAAACGCCTCGGTTGCGGGTTCCGGGCCGCCATTCGGGCGCCCTCCCTAAGAGACGTGCGGCTTCGCCTCAAGCTTTGCCGCACGTCTCGTCCCTGTTTTCCGGTGGTCCCGTTCCGTGGGGCCACCGTTTTTAATTCGGAAAGGATGCGAGATGACTGTTGAACGTGTTGTGGCGACCGAGGCGGCTCTGGCGCTTTTGGCGGATATTCGGGCCGATCATGGCGATGTGATGTTTGTCCAGTCGGGCGGGTGCTGTGACGGCTCTTCGCCGATGTGTTACAAAGAGGGTGATTTTAAAGTCGGGCCGCGCGACGTCCATCTGGGCGATGTTGCCGGTGCGCCGGTCTGGATTTCCGAAAGCCTGTTCGAGATTTGGCGCCATAGCCAGATGATCCTCGACGCCGGTGCCGGTAATGGCGCGGGCTTTTCACTCGATACGGGGCGTGGCACCTGCTTTCACTCCAAGGCGCGTTTGTTCACGGACGAGGAAAGCGCACAACTGAGCGCCTAGCGTTCACCCTTTTTCGTGACGGCAATGGACAAACGCGGCAAAACCCTTTAAATGGGCCCAAATTGCGCAGATTGACTGCGCGCCGATTGGACATTCCCACATGATTACGCCCCTCTCTGACGCGCTTGCCGAGCGCGGTTATGACACTTTGACCGATGTACAAACCGCTGTTACAGCTCCTGAATTGGAACAGGCCGACTTGCTTGTTTCGGCTCAGACAGGGTCGGGTAAAACGGTGGGCTTTGGTCTGGCCATCGCCAAAACCCTTTTGGGTGACGAGATTCGTTTTGGCCCCGCCGCCTCGCCGCTCGCTCTTGCGATTGCGCCGACACGCGAATTGGCCATGCAGGTCGCCCGCGAACTGGAATGGCTCTATGCCAAGACGGGCGCCAAGGTTGTGACCTGTATCGGTGGTATGGATGCCCGCACCGAGCGGCGTTCGTTGGAACGTGGTGCGCATATTGTTGTCGGGACCCCCGGGCGTTTGCGCGACCACATCATGCGCCGTGCGCTTGAGCTCGATGATATTCGCGCTGTGATCCTTGATGAAGCCGACGAGATGCTTGATCTGGGGTTCCGCGAAGATCTTGAATTTATGCTTGGCGAATGCCCTAAGGACCGTCGCACGTTGATGTTCTCGGCCACCGTGTCCAAGTCGATTAGCCAGATTGCCACAAATTTCCAACGCGATGCCGTGCGGATTTCCACCGTGTCCGAGCGCAATCAGCACTCCGATATTTCGTATCAGGTGATCCAGTGTGCCCCGCGCGATGCCGAGCATGCGATTATCAACCTGCTGCGCTATCACGATAGCCAAACGTCGATCGTGTTCGCCAATACCCGTGCCGCCGTGGCCCGTTTGACGGCGCGGTTTGCCAACCGTGGTTTCTCGGTTGTGAGCCTGTCGGGTGAGTTGTCGCAAGACGAGCGTAGCCATGCGTTGCAGGCGTTGCGCGACGGGCGTGCGCGTGTCTGTGTGGCTACCGATGTTGCGGCGCGCGGGATTGATTTGCCGAATCTGGAACTTGTGATCCACGCGGATATCCCGACCAACACCGAAGGCCTGTTGCACCGCTCCGGCCGCACAGGGCGTGCAGGTCGCAAAGGGACATCCGTGCTGATCGCGCCCGATAATGTCGCGAAAAAAGCGCAGCGCCTTTTGAAGTGGGCCAAGATCGAAGCCGAATGGCGCGGTGCGCCGACAGCCGAAGAGATTCTGGCGCTCGACGAGACCCGTTTGATGGATGACGCGGCATGGACCGAAGCGTTAACGGAAACCGAGACGGTGTTTGCGGCCACGCTTCTGGCCAAATATAGCCCCGAGCAAATCGCAACGGCCTGTTTGCGTCTCTACCGTGCGGGCCTGTCCGCGCCCGAAGAGATCAATGTCCACACAGGGTCGCGTCCGCAAAAAGACCCGCGCGAAACCTTTGGCCCGTCCAAATGGGTTGCGCTGTCCGTGGGGCGTGACAAGAACGCCGAGCCGCGTTGGCTCCTGCCATTGCTGTGTCGTGCGGGAAACATCGACAAGTCGAAAATCGGCAAGATCAAAATGGAGAACACGGAAACCTTCGTTGAACTTCAGGAAGCTGCTTTCCCTGATTTCATGAAACAGCTTGGTGCCGGTGGCGAGCTTGAGGATGGCGTGACTGCGCGCGCCGTCGAGGGGACGCCAACGTTTAGTTCCGGTGGACCGCGTTCGCCGAAGGCCCGCTTTGACGGCCATAGTGGCAAGCCACGCGGCGAAAAACCGGCCTACGACAAGCCCAAGTATGACAAACCGCGTGGTGACAAGCCCAAGTATGACAAACCGCGTGGTGACAAGCCGGGCTATGACAAGCCGAAGTATGACAAGTTCGAAAAGCCGGCACGCAAGGAGCGCGATGACGCTGTTCACGCCCCTGTAAAGCCACGCAAGGACAAGCCAAGCGATAAGCCCGCAGGCAAGTTCAAGGGCAAGCCGAAACCCGCAGGCACGGGTGGCAAGCCCGCCGGAAAACCGGCAGGCAAGCCCAAGGGCGGCAAGCCCGCAGGCAAGTTCGACAAAGCGGGCGCGGGTAAAAAGCCCCATCGCAAAGGTGCGGCCCCCAAAGGCGGACCAAAGGGCGGCGATGCGGTTTTGACACGTAAGAAATAAACGCAAGTTGCGATGACATCGATAGGGGCGGCGCGATCAAAACAAAACCCCCGCGGCGCAAAAGGCAGCGGGGGTTTGTATTCTTTTAATGTCCTCGCACTTGCGTGCTTCGGACCGTTCTAACATCGAACGGCTTTAGCTCTTAGAGCATGCCTTCGCGTTGAGCTTTTTTACGAGCCAACTTGCGAGCACGACGTACGGCTTCAGCTTTCTCGCGTGCCTTCTTGACGGAGGGCTTTTCGAAATGTTGCTTGAGCTTCATTTCACGAAAAACGCCTTCGCGTTGAAGTTTTTTCTTCAGAGCACGGAGTGCCTGATCGACGTTGTTATCACGAACGCTAACCTGCATGTGGTGTCACCACCTTCCTAGTTAGATTTGCATGAATTGCAGGAAGCCGCCGTATAGCAAAACGCCCCTACCTTGTCTACTATGTCCATAACCCCAAACAGGAGTGATCCGATGCAAACCACTGCTTATCTCGACCCGACCCGCGAAAAACTGCTTGATGCGGCGCTTGCGCACGTGGTGTTCGACGGATGGGGGCCCGAGACGTTCAAGTCGGCGGTTGCTGATTCGGGTATCTCGGAGGGATTGGCCAATGTGTCTGCGCCTCGCGGGGCCGCCGATTTGGCCGCTGCCTACCACAAGCGGGGGGATCGCACGATGCTCGCTGCGCTTGCGGATGCCGATCTGGGCGCGATGCGGTTTTCGGACCGGATCGGTCATGCGGTCTGGTTGCGATTGCAGGCGGTGGACCGCGAGGTGGTGCGCCGTGGCATGTCGCTGTTCTCCTTGCCGCATTACGCGCCTGAGGGGACCAAGCTACTTTGGGAAACGAGCGACGCAATTTGGAACGCGATGGGCGATACCTCGCGCGATGTGAACTGGTACACGAAACGCGCTACGCTTTCGGGTGTTTTTGCCTCCTCCGTGCTGTTCTGGCTTGGCGATGAGAGCGAAGAGTTCACCGAGACGCGGGCCTTTATCGACCGCCGCATTGCCAATGTCATGCAGATCGAAAAAGCCAAGGCTACTGTGCGCGAGAACAAGGCGCTTTCGGCGCTGTTCGCGCTGCCGACCGCGATCCTCGGCACGATCAAGGCCCCTGCGGGTGTGGGGCGTGACGACATTCCCGGCACGCGTTCTGATTAATTCGAGACCACGGAGAACCCTATGAGCCATTCCACCACCATGCGTGCCGTTGAAATCTCACAGGCGGGTGGTCCCGATGTGCTGCGCCTGTGTACGCGGCCCGTGCCAGTGCCGCGCGTCGACGAGATCGTGATCAAGGTGGCCTATGCGGGGGTGAACCGTCCCGATGCGTTGCAACGTGCGGGGATGTATAATCCTCCCGCAGGCGCGTCCGATTTACCCGGTTTGGAAGCGGCGGGCGAGGTTGTGGCCGTTGGTGCATCTGTGTCGATGTGGTCCGTGGGCGATCAGGTCTGTGCGCTCGTGCCCGGTGGGGGGTACGCCGAATATGTCGCGACCCCTGCGGCCCATGCGTTGCCTGTTCCCGCGGGTTTGACCCTTGAGCAGGCGGCCTGTCTGCCCGAGACGTTTTTCACTGTTTGGTCGAATGTGTTCGAGCGCGGCGGGTTGCGGGCGGGTGAGCGGTTTTTGGTGCATGGCGGTTCATCCGGCATCGGCACGACCGCGATCCAGTTGGCGCATGCGTTCGGCGCGCGGGTCTTTGCCACGGCGGGATCTGATGCGAAATGTGCGGTCTGTGCGACCCTTGGGGCGGAACGGGCGATCAACTACCGTGATGAGGATTTCGTTGAGGTGATGAAGGCGGAGGGCGGGGCCGATCTGATCCTTGATATGGTCGGGGGTGATTACATTCCCCGCAATGTCAGGGCGTTGGCGATGGAAGGGCGGCTCGTCAATATCGCCTTTTTGCAAGGGGCCAAAGCGGAGCTGAATTTTGCCGCCGTTATGATGCGGCGTCTGACGCTGACTGGCTCGACGTTGCGCCCGCAACCGGACGCGCAAAAGGCGCGGATCGCGGCGGAGCTACGCGACAGGGTCTGGCCGTTGCTCGCATCGGGTCGCATCGCGCCGGTGATGGACAGCCGCTATGCCTTGGCTGATGCAAGTGCCGCCCATGCCCACATGGAAAGCGGCGCACACATCGGGAAAATCGTGCTCGAGATTTGAGACGGCTATTCGATGTCCTGTAAAAGGGCATCGGTCAGTGTGCAGTCGCGAATTGTATCCGCGCCGCATGTGCGCGGTTCCAGTTCGGGCGTCAGGCAGACGCGCACCTCCTGGATCCGGTAGTCTTTGCAGGTCACTGTGATCTCGTTGGCGTCCAACCCCTCGTTCACGTTCATAAACGCCTCTTCGATGACCGCGGCGGGGACTTTGATATCGTGGGGCAATTTCATAAAGGCCGAGGGGCGTTTGATTTTGTCATAGGCGGCACGCGACAGGTCAAGGAACGCCTGAGCCTCTAGGCCCGAACATCGCCCGTGCTTTTTCCACTGATACCACGCGGCCCCACCGGTCCCCATGATGTCCTCCATCGCTTCGGTTTGACGCCGTGACGGGTCGCGCACCGAGGTGTGACAATAGGAGGGCCAACCGTCCTCGTATTGTGGCCAAAGCCCGTGCAGGACCCACCCGAGCTTGCGGTCGCATTGCGGGGAGTTGCGTGCATCGCCCTCAAGGGCGCACCACGTTGGCGACCACGACAGTGACAAGACGTAGTAGTCGAAATCGCCCGCTGCCTCGCCATCTGCCCATGCGGTCAGTCCAAACGTGGATGCGGCCAGTGCGACTGCGGTCACCAATCGTTTACTCATTTTCTCTTCCCCTTACGCAATTTCCGCACTATACACCGGCCAAGCTCCCTTACAACGGATACGTCCCCAAAGCGGGAAAGCCTTTTCAGGCGGCGCAGAAGTTCTGTTCGGGGCATAGGCATCGCAAGGAGAGTATTCCATGGCAAAACCAATTATGGCGAAAGCCACCGCCGTTTGGCTCGTCGACAACACGACGTTGAGCTTTAAACAGATCGCTGATTTTTGTGGCCTTCACGAGCTTGAAGTTCAGGGTATCGCAGACGGGGATGTGGCCGCCGGTGTGAAAGGGTTTGACCCGATCTCGAATAACCAGTTGACCTCCGACGAGATCAAAGCGGCTGAAGGTAATCCGGCACAAAAGCTGAAGTTGAAATTCAACCCCGCCGCCTCTGGTGAGGAAAAGCGCCGTGGTCCACGCTACACGCCGTTGTCCAAACGTCAGGACCGTCCCAATTCGATCTTGTGGCTTGTGAAATTCCACCCCGAGTTGGCGGATTCCCAGATTGCCAAGCTCGTCGGCACGACGAAACCGACAATCCAGTCGATCCGCGAGCGCACGCACTGGAACATTGCCAACATGCAGCCGATTGATCCGGTTGCCCTGGGTCTGTGTAAGCAGACCGAGCTTGATGCCGCTGTGCAAAAGGCCGCTGCGAAACGGGCCGCGGAAGGTGCTGCAATGACCGATGACGAGCGCCGCAAACTGTTGTCGACCGAGCAATCTCTGGGCATGGGGACCGAACCCAAAATGCCAACGGCCATTTCGGGTCTCGAAGCCTTCTCCTTGTCGGGTGATCTTGACGATGACGAAAAAGAGGGTCCGATCCCTGACGCCGACAGCTTCTTTAACTTGCCGGATAATGACGGCGATGAGGGCGACGATGATTGACGCCTGACCGAAACAAGGTCACGCCATTAAAAAAGCCCGCCAATCTGGCGGGCTTTTCTGTGTACGCATGTTCGTAGATCCAGCTTAGAAAATCCCGAAGAAGTTGAGATCTTGATACCCTGTCACATCTTCAAAGATGATGACCGTCCCGCTTTCAAGGGTCATGGTGGTATCGACCCCGTCATCGTTAAACGTCTCATACCGGCCTTCACTGATGCCGAGGATATCCCCGCCCACGACAAAGTCGGTGATGATATTCGTGCCTTCATTGACGGCGCTATCAAAGATAAATGTGTCGACGCCGCTACCGCCACTGAGCCTGTCATTGCCAGTGCTGCCTTTCAGCACGTCATCGTCATTCCCGCCATAGAGTTTATCATTGCCGGAGCCGCCATAGAGGATGTCGTCACCGTCATACCCTTTGAGCGTGTCTCTGCCGGAGCCGCCTTTGAGTTTGTCGTTGCCCGAGCCGCCCACAACCGTGTCGTTGCCCGAGCCACCATCCAGAGAGTCGTTGCCGGATCCGCCATCGAGGCTGTCATTGTTGTTGCCGCCGTAGAGTTTATCTTTGCCGGCGCCGCCACTCAGAGCGTCGTCGCCATCATAGCCCTTCAGGCTGTCGTTGCCATCGCCGCCTTTAAGGGTGTCGTTGCCTTTGCCACCAACCAAAGTGTCATTGCCTTTGCCGCCATCCAGAAGGTCGTCGTTTGTGCCGCCGTCCAAGGTGTCGTTGTCATTGCCACCGTAGAGTTTGTCTTTTCCGGATCCGCCATTCAGAATGTCGTCGCCGTCATAGCCTTTGAGTTTGTCGCTACCGGAGCTGCCTTTCAAGACGTCGCTGCCTTGACCGCCGGTCAGGCTGTCGTTGCCCTTGCCGCCTTCAAGAATGTCGTCGTCATCGCCGCCATCGAGTGCGTCGTTATCATTGCCACCGTAGAGCCTGTCCGCGCCGGAACCGCCAACAAGGGCATCGTTGCCGTCATAGCCCTTGAGGGTGTCGTCGCCCTCATTGCCCAAAAGGGTGTCGTTGCCCGCCCCGCCTTTGATGTCATCGTTCCCGCCAAGGCCGTAAACGATGTCGTCGCCGTCGCCCGCGTTGAACGCATCGGCAACTTCGGTGCCTTTGAATGTGTCATCTTCGCTTGAGGAGACAAAGCCTGCCACGTCAGTCAAATCGATCACATCGCCCGCGCCGTATCCGGTAGGGGGGGCGAAGCTGACATTGGTGATTGTTGTATAAAATGCCATAAAGTCCGCGGGACTGGATAGGGTTGGGAGTGTGTCGCCTGCGATAGCGATCATCAGGCCAACACTGTCCCAGCCGCCTGCATCCTGGTTCTCCCACTCCAGGAATGTAGACAGAAGTGTCGTTGACTTGGATCCCCCCCACTCAACCGTAAATGTCTCCATAGATACGTAATCCGCATCAAGAACAGAGGCGCCGCCCGTGCTGTCAGAGGCGTAGAGAAGCTCACCAATGCCGCTGAGCAAGATATCCGCGCCGGAAAATCCTGTGTCCTCTTCTGTATACAGGCCTTCGACCGTGTACGTCACTGATGTGCCTGACACGTCAGTGACGTAGTTGATTGTGTCGGAATACATTTCTACGACTGCAAATTCGTCGGTTTCCCAATCGTAGAATCCGACTTCGACCCATCCGTTAAAAGTATATGTTGTCATAATTCAAACCTTCCCCAGTGATACCCTAATGGCGTCAGGTTACCTTCCGAGGGGTGAATATGTAAACGGCAAATTAACCTTGAAGCACCCTTAGGGTGCGCTCTACACACCCTTTCGAGCGCGCAGGGCGGCGGTAATTGTCCCGTCGTCAAGGTAGTCAAGCTCACCGCCGATCGGCACGCCTTGGGCCAATGAGGTCACGGCGCAACGATTCGAGAGTTGATCCGCGATGTAGTGGGCCGTGGTCTGGCCGTCGACGGTGGCATTGAGCGCAAGGATCACCTCGGTGACCTGTTCATCGGCGACGCGGCGCACGAGGGCAGGGATGCGTAGGTCCTCGGGGCCGATGGCGTCAAGGGCGGAGAGCGTCCCGCCAAGGACGTGATAGCGCCCGCCAAAGACGTTTGCGCGTTCCATTGCCCAAAGATCGGCAACGTCCTCGACCACGCAGATTTCACCATTGGCACGTTTGCCCGAGGTACAGATGTCACAGATGTCAGAGGTACAGATATTGCCGCATTGCAGGCACTCGCGAGCGCTGTCGGCCACGCCCTGCATCGCGGTGGCGAGCGGCGCCATCAGGCGGGCGCGTTTCTTGATCAGGTGGAGGACCGCCCGCCGCGCCGAACGCGGGCCGAGACCCGGAAGCCGTGCCATAAGGTCGATCAGCGCCTCGATGTCCTGTGTCGCGTCCCCCACCCCCGTTGCCTCAGAACGGCATTTTGAAATCAGCAGGCAGGCCGAGACCATCGGTCACTTGTGCCATTTCCGATTGGGCGCGCTCGGCGGCTTTGGCCTGTGCGTCCTTGATCGCGGCGAGGATCAGGTCCTCGACCACTTCTTTTTCGTCGGGGTTGAAGATCGACGGATCGATGTCGAGCGCGGTCAACTGACCTTTGACGGTGGAGGTGGCTTTGACCAGACCCGCGCCGCTTTCGCCGACAACGGTCATGTCGGCCATCTTGTCTTGCAGGTCAGCCATTTGCTGCTGCATCTCTTTGGCTTTTTTCATCATGCCGGCCATATCGCCGAGATTGCCAAGTCCTTTGAACATCTTTGTGTCTCCTCTTCGGTTAAGCGTTAGATACGCGCAGCGGCTGCAGTTCTCAAGGTCAGCCATGCGTTGAGCCGCCACATCCCCCACGCCAGGGGAATAGCCGACAAGCCCGCGATGACATAGGCGAGGGGCTCGGTCGCAAAGCTTTCGAACATCTGGGTATAGGCGTGGATCGCGCCAAAGGTCACGGCGGTGTTGAACAGGCCGCGCAGGTTGCGGTGTGCCGCGAAGGCTGCAACCGCGATCAGGGCAAGCGCCCAAAGCACGGCGTAAATCTGTTCGGAGATCACCACTGCCGTGGCCTTAAACGCCTCACGCGCAGCTTGAACGGTGTCGTAATCATAAGGCTCTGACCCGTTGGTTTGCGGCCCCCAAAGGGTTTCGCCTACGACATCGCCCCAAAGCGAGCCGACAAGGGCGCACATGTTGGCGACGACAAAGGCCATGATCGCGAGGATAAGGGTATGGCGTCCGATGCGGCCCCCCCAACGGTCGCGGGTGACAACGGCCACCGTTATGAGGGCGGTCATTTGCAGGATCGAGAGCGTCGGTTCCCCGGAATAAAAGGCGTAAACGGCGTGGTAATATCCGGTGTTGGCGTCGAGCATTTGTGCAAACGGGATGATTGCGAGGGCTGTGATAAACCGCACGTCCACAAACATCCCCGCTGCCGCGATGAGGCCCGCGCCATAGAGTAAAACGGCGGCTTTGGGCCATCCGGTCACGTGGCTTTCGCTGATCCAGTAGGCGCATCCCGAGAGGTGTAGGGCACCCCCCATGATGACAATGGCCCCGACGACAAACGGATGGCGGGTCGGGCGGCGCAGTATCCATGCTGCGGGCCATGCGACCGCTGCGCCCGCGATCACGGTCACCGGCCCCGCGACCGCTGCGCCCGCGATCACGGTCACCGGCCCCGCGACCTGTTCATAGCTGATGAACGCCTCCGCGCCAAATCCGCCGACCAACAAACCTGCTCCGATGAGCGTTGCGGCCTGTCCGAACATGGCGAAGCTGTTGCTTTTCCGGCGTAGAATAAGAGATCCGAGGGCCAATAGAGCCGCGCCCAGAACGGCAACGGATAGCGCATCCGCGAGCCATGAGATCAGGCCGACAGTTGCCGCAAAAATACCACCGGCCAAGATAACGTTTACGATGAGTTGCGTCATCACGTTACGGGCGCGGGCCTCGATTTGCGCGGCTTGTTCAGGCGTGATGATGCCATCGTCTACGAGTTTGGTGGTGTCGGCAAGTGCGTGCATGATGCCCTTTCACGAGCGATCCGCGAGGTGCGGAATAGGTCTGGCCATGTCGCGCGGTCGGTCGCGCGGCATCAGTCCTCTTCGAACGGATCCCATTCGTCCTCGACTTCCTCAAGCGCCTCCGAGGCGGCTTGGGCCGCGATCTTTTCGGGCGTGCGGATGTCCGCGATTTTGGCCTCGGGGAACAATTCGAACACCTTGGCCACCATCGGGTGGCTTTTGGCGGCGGCCTCAAGGGCGAGACGGTCCGCGTCCATCACATCGCGCAGGGTTTTTGCGCTTTCGGGGGCGGCGGCAATCGAGACACCCCAGCGATGTCCGGTAAAGGATTGCAAGCGGCTCGACAGGCGGGCGGCCAGATCGGCGGGCGCGTCCCCAACGGGTTCGAACTCGATCCGGCCAGGTTTGTAGCTGGCAAGGCGGACGTGGTTTTCCACGTCGATCTTGAGCTTCATATCGCGGTGATATCCGATCAGCTCCACGACATCCTCGAACCGTGCATATCGGGCGAGGCCCGCATCGGGGATCTGTGCGGGGGCGGTCTGTGCCATCATGGTTGGCGCGTGGGTCATGCCACCTGCGCCACCTGCGGGAGCGCCGCCACCATGCGCTGTGGTCGTACCTCCCGATCCACCGCCCGAGGGCGCACCGCCTGCGGGACCAACGGGGGGGCGCGGGGGTGGGTTTTGCTCGTTGAGCTTTCGCACCAAATCCTCGGGCATGGGGAGATCGGCAACATGGGTCAGGCGGATAATCGCCATTTCGGCGGCCATCATGGCGTTGGGGGCTGCGGCGACCTCTTCGAGGGCTTTGAGCAACATTTGCCACATCCGCGACAGAACGCGCATGGGTAATTTTTCCGATAGCGTCAGCCCGCGGGCGCGTTCGTCGGGTGAAATGGTCGGATCATCGGCGGCATTCGGTGTGATTTTGATCACGGATACCCAATGGGTGATGTCGGCCAGATCGCGCAGCACAGCCAATGGATCGGCCCCGTCCGCATACTGCCCGCCGATTTCCTCAAGGGCCGCGGCGGCATCGCCCGCCATGATCATGTCGAACAGGTCCAACACGCGACCACGATCGGCAAGGCCAAGCATGGCACGGACCTGATCCACGGTGGTCTCGCCTGCGCCGTGCGAAATGGCTTGGTCCAGAAGTGACAGCGCGTCACGCACCGACCCTTCGGCGGCACGGGTGATGAGGGCAAAGGCGTCCTGCGCCACGTCCGAGCCCTCTTTGTCGGCGATAGACGACAGGTGGGCCATCATCACCTCGGGTTCGATGCGCCGCAGATCAAACCGCTGACAGCGCGACAGAACCGTGACGGGGACCTTGCGGATTTCGGTGGTGGCAAAGATGAATTTGACGTGTGCGGGCGGCTCTTCGAGGGTTTTGAGGAGCGCGTTGAACGCACTCGTCGAGAGCATATGCACCTCATCGATGATGTAGATTTTATAGCGGGCAGAGGCGGCGCGGTAATGCACGCTCTCGATGATTTCACGAATGTCGCCCACACCGGTGCGCGAGGCGGCGTCCATTTCCATGACGTCCACATGGCGGCCTTCGGTGATCGCCACGCAATGTTCGCACTGCCCACAGGGTTCGGTCGTCGGGCCGCTTTTGCCGTCCAGACCGATACAGTTCATCCCCTTGGCGATGATCCGTGCGGTGGTGGTTTTCCCCGTGCCGCGAATGCCCGTCATGATAAACGCCTGAGCGATGCGGTCGGCGGCAAAGGCGTTTTTAAGGGTGCGCACCATCGCGTCCTGACCGATCAGGTCGGCAAAGGTTTCCGGACGGTATTTCCGTGCCAGAACTTTGTAGCCTTCGGTGTTTTCGCTCATGCGCATGTCTCCCTTATCGCCGCCCAAGGTAAGGGTGCGGAGTGAGCCCCGCAAGCGGGTTTCATTCGCCGCGCCGTGCCTTTTTGGCCTTTAGAACCGACTTGGCCATTTTGGAGAACTTGCGGCCGCGATCGCGGGCCTCGGCGACGGTTTCGGAATTGCGCTCGTCTTCGTCACGCAATTTGCGCCACCGCTCGACGCGCTCGATGTCCAATGTGCCGTTTTCAATCGCTGCACGGACCTTGCACCCCGGTTCGGTGTCATGGGCGCAATCGGAGAATTTACAGGCGGTCGACAGGTCGGTGATGTCCTCGAACAAGGTGCCGATGCCCTCGGCTGCGTCGTGCAGCGCCAGTTCGCGCATCCCGGGCGTGTCGATGAGCCATCCGCCCTCGAGCATCGCGTGCATGGAGCGGGCCGTGGTTGTGTGGCGGCCTTTGGCGTCATCTTCGCGGATGTCACCGATGGCGATGTCGAGCCCTGTGAGGCCGCGTGCGATGGTGGATTTTCCAACACCGGAGGAGCCGACAAGAGCGAGGGTTTGACCCTTGCCGCACCAATGCATCAGCGCGCCGAATGCATCCGGGTCCTTGGCATTGAGAGCGACAACATCGGCGGGGGTGTAGATTGCCGTGGCGCGGGCAATGTAGTCATCAACGCTGCCCGCTTCGGGTGTGTCGGCTTTGGTGATGATGATGACGGGGTGGGCTTCGGCCTCGATGGCGATAGCGAGGTAGCGCTCCAGACGCGCCTCGTTGAAGTCCTCGTTGCACGAGGTGGTGATGAACAACGTGTCGATGTTGGAGGCGATCAGTTGTGTCTGGGACGTCACGCCCGCCGATTTGCGCGAAATGATTGTTTTGCGGTCCAGAAGCCGGATGATTTTTTCGCCATCCGTGAGGGCAAAATCGCCCACCGCGAAATCCGAGGCCACAAGGTCGCCCGTCAGGGCCAGTTCCAAACGGTCAAGCGCATCAGTGAGAGCGATGATGTGGCGGCGGCGCACTTCGGCAATGCGCACCGGGGTGAGTGTTTCGATCTCCTCCACGCTCATCTGCGCGGTGAAGTGTTGCGACCATCCGAGGCGCTTTAGGTTTGGGGTCATTGTGTCAGACTCATGAACATTGCGCCTATATTGCCTGTCGCGGCCGATACGGCAAGGGGCGCGGATGTAGGGGAGATAAGGTGAGAGGCTGGACAACGACCCAAACGGGCCTCGTTACGGCTGCTTCCTTCCGGACCTGACCGAGTTGGCGAGGTGCTTGCCCGCGCCAACCTCTCGCATGGGGATATAGGGGGGAGGCGATGAAATGGCAAGAGAAACGCCGCATTGCGAGGCACTATGTGGTGGTGGCGGGTTCGGTCATGGGGCGGGTGGGCTTTGCACCTGCACAAAACTCACAAAATCAGTTTGATTTGTGCGAACCCGGACGGGCTTTTCACCACGTCCTGCACCGTAAGGTGGTTCAGTTCGTCGAGGTGGTTTTGTGCCGCGGTGGCGGTTTCGTAAATCACGGGAGTCCCGCCGAGCGAGCAAAACGTCCAGTTGGGGTTGCTGTGTGCCGATGTCACGCCATGCGCACTGATGTGGCGGGTGAGGATGTCGATGCTGAGATCGTGACCCTCGAAGATGACCGTCGATCCGTCCGCCCCGGGGAATCGTCCGCCGCCATTGGCCCGGTAGTCACTGGTGACCACGATGAATTCCATCTCGTCGGTGACGGGCGCACCGTCAAAGGACAGGTTGCGAATGCGGTGGGCCGTCGGGTCGATGATATTGCCGGCCCCGTCAAACCGTGCGGGTTGTGACAGGTCGATTTGATAGGTGACCCCGAACAGGACATCGAACAAATAGGCCGGCGCCAAGGGGCTGCGCAGCATTTGGTCACTGGCGCTGGGCGTGATGCGGTTGAACACGGTCGTGGCGCGTTCCAGCCAGTTGAGCAACAGGGCGCCCGTGATGCGCACGGCGCAAATCCGGTTGGGAAAAGGATAGAGGTCCGCAACGTTTTTGAGCGCCAGAGTTCCTGCGGGGACCGAGCTGTAGTTTTCAGGCCCGCCGCGCCCCCCTGATTTGAGCGGGGAGACGGCCGCGAGGATCGGGAAGCTTGCGTATTCCGTTTCGGCAAGGGCCTCGACGGCGTATCTGCGCTGTGCCTCGGCGATCAACTCCATGGAGCGGTCGGTGGTGATGAGGGAGAAATAGGAATGCAGCGGCCCGTCCGTTCGGCCCACTGCGCGGTGGGTAAAATCCAACGTGTCCAAGTGGTCCTGTGCGATGGCGTCAATTACCTCCGGTACGCTTTCGACCAATGGAACAACGGTCCCGGTTTCGTCGCGGGTGCTGATAGGGCGCACATCGGTTCCCGATTTTATCACCTTCCATGTGTCGCCATCACGCTCGATCATCAGGTCGATCAGGCCAAGGTGCGATCCACCTGTTCCGGCCATGACGGCAGGTTTGCCGTGGATAAAGCCATTGCGGCTATCGATTGCGGCAATGTGATCGAACTGTGGTGAAGGAAAAACCATGTGCAAATGTCCCGTGACCAAAGCGTCGACGCCGTCGATCGCGGCCAAAGGAATGGCGGCATTTTCCATCCCTTCGTATTCAAGGACGTCATCGATTCCGGTGTGGCACAGCAAAACGATGAGATCGGCCCCGTTACGCTTCATCTCGGGGACGTAGGCGCGGGCGGTTTGCATGATGTCGCGGGTGGAGACCTTGCCCGACAGATGGGCGCGATCCCACGTCATGATTTGCGGCGGGAGCAGGCCGAGAAAGCCGATCTTGATTTTGTGGGATGCCCCCGCGCCATCGGTAATGTCGCGATCAAGGATAACATACGGGGCGAGGACCGGCGTATCCTGAAGTGGGGATGCGCCGCGTGTTTCGATCAAATTGGCAGAGACCATCGGAAAGGTCGCGCCGCTGACCACCCATTTGAGGTAGTCCAGACCAAAATTGAATTCGTGGTTCCCGACGGTTCCGGCATCATATCGCAGAGCGTTCATGGCGGCAATCATCGGGTGGGGTCTGGTCCGTCCGTTTTGACGGTCCGAGGCCGCAAAATCCCCCATCGGGTTGCCCTGAAGGAAGTCGCCATTGTCCACCAGGACGCTGTTGGTTGCCTCTTTGCGCCCTGCCACGATATGGGCAGCCGTACGGGCGAGGCCAACAGAGTGCGCCGTTTGGTCCCCGTAGTAATCGTAGGGGTAGATCTGCATATGAAGATCGGTGGTGCTCATGATCCGCAGGTGCGCCTGTCCGGCGCGTGCATCGGCGGAAAATGTATGACGTTGGCTCACAGCGGCTCCTGTTGGCAAACCGGAGAGCGTGTCCCGGAGTTTCATTTGAATTGTACCGTTTTCGAGAAATATCCCGGCGGACCCGAAATCGGGGTTCCGCCAATCGCCATCGGGCAATCTACCACGTTGACATTATCAGAAATGTGATCTGCAACCAACTCCTATTAGGTGCATTTTACGCAACGTAAACAACCCTAGGGTGAGTTTCTGATGAAGATACAAATTACCGAGCGATGCGTAGGCTATAGCGGTTGCACGTTAATGAACCGTTAGCCTTGACCATCCGCGCGGGTTGCGATTTGGACGGAAGAGGACTTTCAGGGATCACATGTAAAAAGGGGGCGCGCTCGTGAGTCGAACGACATCTGTCGCGAATCATGCCGTTACATTGGGGGCGGGTACTCTGGATCGGGCGGCGCAGTTGCGCGGGGATGTGCATTGCGTCTGGGCGCAAGCCGCGTCGCGCGTTTTGCCGCTATGGTCGCTCAAACCGTTTTGCCGCGATGGCGGCGGGTTGGCCACGTTGAGCACACATGATCCGCGCGTGGCGGATTTGGCGTCCGGTGCCATTTTTCTGGGTGTCGATGATGCGGGCGCGGCGATGTTTGCGGTCGATGTGACCGGTGTGTGGGAGGTGAGCGACCTCGCGTTGTTGGAGGCCGGGTTTCTGGATGCCTCGCAACAGCGCGTAGAGGGCGTGCCGGATTGTGCCTTTTACGAGCTGCGTGCGGTGATGACGATCCTGTCGCCGTGGGAGGCCGAAGTGGCATCGACCGCGCGGGGATTGTTTGAGTGGCATCGCCGTCACGGGTATTGTGCGGCCTGCGGGGCGAAAAGCGATATGGCGCAGGCCGGTTGGCAACGCGATTGCCCCGCGTGTGGCGCACCGCATTTCCCGCGCACGGACCCTGTCGTGATTATGTTGGTGACGCGGGGCAATTCGGTTTTGCTCGGACGCAATGAAAACTGGCCCGAGGGAATGTATTCCCTGCTCGCGGGATTTGTCGAACCGGGCGAGCCGATCGAGGCCGCCGTGCGACGCGAAGTGTTGGAGGAAACGGGGGTCCATATCGGCGGAGTTTCCTATGTCGCGTCCCAACCGTGGCCGTTTCCGGCCTCCTTGATGATCGGGTGCGCTGCGCAGGCGACAAGTTCGCAGATCACGATCGACCCCACCGAGCTACAAGATGCCATGTGGGTCACGCGCGAGAATGTGGCATTGGCGATGGCGGGCGGCCATCCCACGCTCAAACCCGCACGAAAAGGTGCAATTGCGCAATTTCTTCTGGCAAAGTGGCTTGCAGACGAGATTGAATAGTCCGATATTCCGGCGACAAAAAACGAGGTGGGACAGTATGAAGTTTTCGACGCGCAAAGACATCGAAGCACCAGCAGAATACGTATTCGAGCGGATTGCGAATTTCGAGGCCCTTGAGCGTCAGGCCATGCGTCGCGGGATCGATGTGGTCCGCAAAGATCCGGCACAGCCGCGCGGTGTCGGTGCGGGATGGATGATGAAGGTTCCGTTTCGTGGAAAGACGCGCGACCTCGAGGCCGATATCGTGACATATTCGGAGCCCAACGGATTGACCGTCAATGTCACCTCCGACGGGCTTGATATGGTGCTTGACGTTGAGCTTGTTGCGCTTAGCCCCAACCGGACACGGTTGGCCATGACCTATGATGTTAAGCCTCAAACCCTGTCCGCACGTATTCTGGTGCAATCCATCAAGTTCGCCAAGGGGACGCTTGATCGACGGTTCGACCGTAAAATCGGACACTTCTGTACGATTATTCGCGAAGACTTTGACAAATCCCAAATGGCGTGACCCATCGGGCTCCGTGATCTCTTGTGATCGGTGGAGCCCGACGCATTCTATGCGGCCGCCGTTATTTGCGGCGCGGGTCGGCGGGATAGACCCCCAAAATTTCGACCATCTCGGTGAAATACCCTAACTCGTCCATGGCCAGTTTAACGTTGGCATCGTCCGGATGGCCCTCGATGTCCGCATAGAACTGGGTCGCGGAAAAATTGCCGTCGATCATATAGCTTTCCAGTTTCGTCATGTTGACGCCATTGGTCGCAAATCCGCCCATCGCCTTATACAGCGCCGCGGGGATGTTGCGCACACGGAACATGAATGCGGTGACCATGTTGTCGGACCGGCGTGATGTGTCGGCATTGCGCGCCATGACAAGGAACCGTGTTGTGTTCAATTTGTGATCTTCGATGTCGGGCGCGATGACCTCAAGCCCGTAAAGCTCTGCCGCCAACTTTGATGCAAGGGCGGCTTGGGTTTTGTCGCCGCCCCCCGCCACGTCACGCGCCGCGCGGGCATTGTCGGAACTTGTCACGCCCTTGATTTTGTGGTCGCGCAGGAATTTGCCGCATTGGGGCAAGATCACAGGATGGCCGTGGGCATGGGTGATGTCGGATAACTTGGTGCCTGGCAATCCCAACAGGTTCACATGCACGCGGACAAAAGTCTCGTCGATGATATGAAGGCCGGCTTTCGGCAACAGGTGGTAGACGTCCTGCACGCGGCCATATGTCGAGTTTTCCACCGCAATCATTCCCAGATCCGCGTCTCCCGATCGCACTGCTTCGAGCGCGTCCTCAAAGGTCGGGCAGGGCAGGGGGTCAAAGTCGGGCCGTGTTTCGACGCAAGCCTGATGGGAATAGGCGCCGAGTTCCCCTTGAAAAGCGATGCGTTTTGTCATTTTCGTCTCTTTTCGATCTAGTTTGTGCGGAATGTTTATTGGTCGCGGGTCTTATACCTTGAAAAGTGGTGGTGGAAACGGATAGATAACGCGCGACCCATGCACCAAAACGGAACGCGACATGTTCAACACTATGACCCTTACCAAGATCGTCGGCGGTATCTGCGGAACGCTCTTGATCTTCCTCTTCGCCAATTGGGGCGCAGATGCGATTTATCATTCCGGCGGCGCAGGCCACGGCGAGCACGCTCAGGCCTATGTCATTGCGACAGGTGACGAAGAGCCCGTCGAAGAGGAAGTCGTTGTCGAAGCCTCCTTCGACGATCTTCTGGCCTCTGCTGACGTCGCCAAAGGCGAAAAAGTCTTCAACAAATGCAAAGCCTGCCACAAGGTGGACGGCTCCAACGGCACCGGCCCGCACCTTGACGGTGTTGTCGACCGCGACATCGCCGGCGTTGACGGTTTCAAATACTCTGATGTTCTGGCCGGTATGGAGGGCGCATGGACGACCGAGCATCTCGACGCGTTCCTGCTGTCGCCGAAAGAGTACGCGCCAGGCACGAAAATGTCCTTTGCGGGTTTGAGCAAAGCCGAAGATCGCGCAAATGTTGTGGCCTACCTTCAGTCTTTGAACTGATCGTACCAACACTGATTTGAATTCAAAGCCCCCGCAGCCTGTGTTGCGGGGGCTTTTTGTATGCGCAAGGACCGATGTGATCACGGGCCGATCACAGTTGCATAACTTACCCATTGGAAGTCGTGCAATTTCAGGCCAGTTTGGTAACACTGTTGCTTAATATTGAGACGTCACCAATTGACCGGAGGTCACACATGGTCGCTAACCGCATTCGCCTCGCCATCCTTGCCACCGCTATGGCATCAAACGCCGCATGGGCGCAGGATGATACGCTGATTACCTCGACATGGTTTTCGGATTGGAACGAGGCAAAGTACAGTGCGCCTGTCGATCATCTGGATTACGTGAACCCCGACGCGCCAAAGGGTGGCAAGATCGTGCTTGGAACGGTCGGGGATTTTGACAGTCTCAACCCGTATTCGACGCGCTCGGGAACGCCCGCGGCCAATTCGTCGATACCTTATGAGCGGCTGATGACAGGGGTGTCGGACGAGGCGTTGGCGGCGTCTTATTGTTTGTTGTGCGAAACCATTGAGTATCCCGAGAATCAGGAGTGGGTGATTTTCAACCTGCGCCATGATGTGACGTTTTCGGACGGCACGCCCATGACCGCCGCCGATGTGGTGTTTACCCATGAAAAGTTTATGGCCGAGGGGACGTTGTCGTGGCGCACGGGGGTGGGCAACATGATCGCAAGCGTTGAGGCGCTTGATGACTACACCGTCCGGTTTAACTTCCAACCCGACGCGCCGCGCAATGGATTGATCTCACAGGCGGGATCGACGCTTGTCATGCAAAAGGCATGGTTTGAGGCAACAGGCGCAAAGATCGATGAGAAACGGTTCGATGTCTCGCCGGGGACGGGCGCCTATATGCACGGGGCCTTCGAGGCGGGGCAGTGGGTCGAATATACCCGTAATTCGGATTATTGGGGCCGTGACCTTTGGCTCAAAAAAGGCACCGAGAATTTCGACACCATCCGTATCGAGTATTTCGGCGACACCATCGGCGCGTTCGAGGCGTTCAAGTCGGGTGAAATTACATTCCGCCAAGAGAACTCGTCTCTCAATTGGGCCACGGGTTATGATTTTCCCGCGCTTGCGAATGGGGACGTGATCAAGGCCGAGTTGCCTGACGGGAGCCTGCCCAACGCCACGGGCTTTGTCTTCAACCTGCGCCGGGAAAAGCTACAAGACCGCAATGTACGCCGTGCACTCGGCCTGATGTATAATTTCACATGGACCAACGAGACGTTGCAATACGGGCTGTTTGCGCAACGTGAAAGTTTCTGGGACACTGAAAAGCTCAAGGCCGTGGGCCTGCCCGAGGGTAAGGAACTGGAATACCTCGAGATGGTGCGCGACCTCGTTCCCGCCGAGATCTTTACCCAAGAGGCCGCGTTACCGCATGTTTCCGGTGCGCGGTCGCTTGATCGGAAAAACATGCGTCAGGCGCTCGCCTTGATGGCCGAGGCGGGCTACACGCCGGGGGCGGATGGCAAGTTGCGTGATGCGAACGGCCAGGTGCTTCAGATCGAAATTCTGGAAAACACCCCGTCGTTTGACCGCATTTTGATCCCCTATGTCGAGAACCTCGTCGCGTTGGGCGTGGACGCCGTCTATAACCGCGTTGACACCAACGCCTATCAGGCCCGCACCCAGAGCTTTGATTACGACATCATTTTCGGGGGCTATACGAGTGGCTTCGAGGAGGGTGTGAGCCTGACCCAGAAATATGGATCGGACGGGGTCGATGATGTGTTCAACCCTGCGGGCTATGCCTCCGAGGCTGCTGATATCTTGATCCAACAGGTGATTGAGGCCCCGACCTATGACGACATGGCGGCCGCCCTCAAAGCTGTCGATCGCCTGTTCCGCTATGACTACTTTCTCGTGCCGACGTGGTTCCTTGATAAGCATTGGGTCGCCTATTACGACATGTACGAGCATCCACCAGAGGATCGGATGGCCCCGTATAATCTGGGCTATCTGGATTACTGGTGGTATAACGCCGACAAAGCCGCGCAGTTGAAAGCGGCAGGGGCCATCAAGTAACGGCCCAAGAGGAAAGAGCGGGAGCCACCCACATGGGAGCCTATATCCTTCGGCGTTTGTTGCTGATCATTCCGACCCTGCTCGGCATTATGATCATCAACTTTGCCCTGACCCAGTTCGTCCCCGGCGGGCCGGTCGAGCAAGTGCTCGCCGAAATGCGTGGCGAGGGCGATGTGTTCGAGAGCATTTCGGGTGGATCCGGCGATGTCGAGGTTCAGCTCGAAGCCGCCAGTGCGGAGTCCGAATACATCGGCGCGCGCGGTCTCCCGCCCGAATTTATCGCGGAGTTGGAGCGCCAGTTCGGTCTCGACAAGCCGCCGCTCGAGCGGTTCTTGTCGATGATGTGGAATTACATGCAATTCGATTTTGGCGAGAGCTATTTCCGCAGCCAAGGTGTGTTGGAACTGGTCTGGGACAAGTTGCCCGTGTCGATCACGCTCGGCCTTTGGGCGACGTTGATCTCTTATATGATTTCTATCCCCTTGGGCATCCGCAAGGCGGTGCGGGACGGATCCAGCTTTGACACGTGGACCTCTGCCATCATCATCGTGGCCTACGCCATTCCGGGGTTCTTGTTCGCGATCATGCTGCTCGTGTTGTTCGCAGGCGGCTCGTATTGGCAGATTTTCCCATTGCGCGGTCTCACGTCCTCGAACTTTGACGAGTTGAGCGCCTTGGGTAAGGTGGGCGATTATCTCTGGCACATCACATTGCCGGTTCTGGCCTCGCTGATTTCGTCATTCGCCACGCTGACCCTGCTCACCAAAAACTCGTTTCTCGATGAGATCCGCAAGCAATATGTGGTGACGGCCAAGGCCAAGGGCCTGACCGAAAGCCGCGTCCTTTACGGGCATGTATTTCGCAATGCGATGTTGATCGTTATTGCGGGATTTCCGGGTCTGTTTTTGTCGGTGTTCTTTGGTGGTTCGGTCATTATCGAAACCCTGTTCTCGCTTGACGGTTTGGGGCGGATGGGGTTTCAGGCGGCCTTGCAACGCGACTACCCCGTGATCTTTGGGACACTGTTTTTCTTTGGCCTGATCGGCCTGTTGATCAATATTGTGTCCGACATGATGTATGTCTTTGTCGATCCGCGCATCGACTTTGAAAAGCGGGAGAGCTGAGATGCGCCTGTCCCCTCTCAATCAACGCCGGTGGCGCAATTTCAAGGCAAACCGCCGTGCGCTTTGGTCGCTGTGGATTTTCTCGTTCCTGTTCGTGTTGTCGCTGTTTGCGGAATTCCTCGCCAATGACAAACCGATCATCGTCAATTATCGCGGCAGCTACTACACACCGATTTTCAACTTTTACCCCGAAACCGCATTCGGTGGCGATTTTCAAACCGAGGCGGTCTACCGCTATCCCGAGGTGGAATGCCTGATCGTTTCAGGCGGGTTGGTTGAATGTTTTGACGATCCCGACGCCATCATCGCGGACGCTCAGGATGGCGAAGTGAATGGCGAGACGATCGAGAAAGGGTGGCTGCTCTGGCCGCCGATCCGCTATTCGTTCAACACGCAGGTCGAAGGTCCGGGGGCGGCGCCGTCGCCGCCGACCACGCAAAACTGGCTCGGGACCGATGACACCAAACGCGATGTGGTCGCGCGGGTGATTTACGGGTTCCGCCTGTCGATCTTGTTCACACTCATCGTGACCGTTGTGGCCTCGACCATCGGTATTGTCGCGGGCGCAATTCAGGGCTTCTTTGGCGGGCGCACCGATATCGTGTTTCAACGCGTGTTGGAAATCTGGGGCTCCATGCCCTCGCTCTATGTCATCATTATCCTGTTCGCCATTCTGGGGCGAAGTTTCTGGCTGTTGGTCTTTGTCACCATCCTGTTCGGGTGGCCCGCGTTGGTTGGTGTTGTGCGCGCCGAATTCTTGCGCGCGCGTAATTTTGAATACATCCGTGCGGCGCGGGCTCTGGGCGTTGGCAACTGGACGATCATGTTCCGCCACATGTTGCCCAATGCGATGGTCGCCACGCTGACGCTGTTGCCGTTCATCGTGACAGGGACCATCGGCACATTGGCGTCGCTCGACTTCCTCGGCTTCGGCTTGCCGTCGTCCTATCCGTCACTGGGTGAGCTGACCCTACAGGCCAAACAAAACCTGCAAGCGCCGTGGCTCGGCTTCACCGCGTTTTTTACCTATGCCATTATGCTGTCGCTTCTCGTCTTTATTTTCGAGGGGGTGCGCGATGCCTTTGATCCGAGAAAGACCTTTCAATGAGCCTTCTTGAGTTCACAGATTTGCGTGTGTCGTTCAAACAGGACGACGGCCTTGTCGAGGCTGTAAAGGGCGTGTCGTTTCGCGTCGAAAAGGGCGAGGTTGTCGCTTTGGTCGGTGAAAGCGGCTCGGGCAAGTCCGTTACGGCGCTCTCAACGGTCAACCTGTTGTCCGACAATGCGGTAATCGGCGGATCGATCCGCTATGAGGGCAATGAGTTGGCGGGCGCCAGCGAGACTGTGCTGCGCAAAATTCGCGGCAATGATGTCAGCTTTATCTTTCAGGAGCCGATGACCTCGCTCAATCCGCTGCATACGATCGAGAAACAACTGGCCGAGATTTTGCTTGTCCACCAAGGGGTGACAGGCGCAAAGGCCCGCGAACGTATTTTGTACCTTCTGGACCGTGTGGGCATTCACAATGCGTCAGAACGGTTGGGCGCCTATCCGCACCAACTGTCAGGCGGGCAACGTCAGCGTGTTATGATCGCAATGGCGCTTGCGAATGCACCGAAACTGCTGATTGCGGATGAGCCGACGACGGCATTGGACGTGACCATTCAGGCGCAAATCCTTGATCTGTTGATGGACATCAAGCGCGATGAGGGCATGTCGATGCTGTTCATCACCCATGACCTCAATATCGTGCGCAAATTTGCCGATCGTGTCTGTGTGATGAAAGACGGTGAAATCGTCGAGGCGGGCAAAACGGCGGATATTTTCGACGCGCCAAGCCATCCCTATACCAAGCTGTTGTTGGAGGCCGAGGCAACGGGGCGTCCCGTCCCCGTCCCGGCGGATGCAAAGGTCGTGGCCGAGACCAAAGACCTGCGCATCTGGTTCCCTATACAGCGCGGTTTTTTGCGGCGCACGGCGGGCTATGTGAAGGCGGTGAATGCCGCAACATTTTCTGTGCGCGAGGGCGAGACCGTGGGCGTCGTGGGCGAATCCGGGTCGGGCAAAACCACACTGGCGCTCGCGATGATGCGGCTCATCCCGTCGCAAGGTCCTGTTGTTGTGCTTGGACAAGACGTGCAGGGGTGGAGCAACCGTGATTTGCGCGGTCTGCGCGCCGATATGCAAATCGTGTTTCAGGATCCCTACGGGTCGCTGTCGCCACGCATGACCATCGCGCAAATCATTGCCGAGGGATTAGGCGTGCACGGGTTGGGCGAACACGCGTCCAAAGAAGATGCGGTGATCGAGATTATGCACGAGGTCGGCCTCGACCCTGACACGCGCCACCGCTACCCGCACGAGTTTTCGGGGGGGCAACGCCAACGGGTGGCCATCGCCCGTGCCATGATTTTGCGCCCGCGATTGGTGGTGTTGGACGAGCCGACTTCGGCGCTTGATATGACGGTACAGGTGCAGATCGTGGATCTGCTGCGTGACCTTCAGGTCAAACACAAACTCGCCTACCTGTTCATCTCGCACGACCTGCGCGTGGTGCGCGCACTTAGCCACAAGGTGATGGTGATGAAACGTGGCGATGTGGTCGAGGCGGGGGATGCGGATGCGATTTTTGACGCGCCACAGCAGCCCTATACCAAGGCACTCGTGGCCGCCGCATTCGATCTCAAAGTAGAGGACGGCGCAGGCGTTTAGACGCCCACGCCGCTCTGGTGGTGATCTTGTTGAACTGGTGTGGCCGTCAGGTCGGGCCGATGGGGTTGCAATCCACGCCGCGTGCCGCAAGGCGACGACAGGTCATGCCGGCGAGGTCTTCGGTCAGGCCAAGGAAATTTGCCTGATAGCCACGGTTGGATTTCACGACTTTGCGCAGGGCGCCGTCGAGCATATCGAGTTCCGTGAGCGCGGTTTTCAACAGCACTTTGCGGGCTTCGTATTCGGACCCGTAGGTGCCGATGTTCACCCCCCAATGGCGTGAGCCGGAGGTGGACAGGCGGGTGACGATTTCGGGGGCGGCCTCGGCGGCAATTGCGCGTGCGGGCAGCTGTGCGACCGTTGGCGTAATCGCAACAAGTTGCAACGAGGCGGGGCGCGGCGTTGGTGCGATGTCGGCGATGCCTGCGGGAGCGACCTGTGCGGTGACCTCTTCGAGAACCTCGGCGGCCTGGGTTGTGGCTGCTTCGGCCAGTGCGAGCACCTGTTCTGTCTCTTGGGCCTGCGTCACGGCGTTCAGAATATCATCCGACATTGCGACGAGAAGTGTTTCTTCCTCGGGGGCCAGTTCACGCATCGGGCGGGGTTTCGGGATCGGGCTTTTGGTGATGTTGACAGTGACGCGAATGGTTTTGGACGACAGGCCCGGAATATCGCCCTGTGCGCTTGCCACCATTTCGGCCCCGCCGGCCGTCTTGCCGCGATAGGGGGGGCGTTTGGGTTTGACGACGGCCACGTTGCTTGGTGCGCGTTTGAACCCGAGGTCCATCAATTCGGTGACCCGCGCGTTGCGCGAGGCGGTCGAGCGGCCTCCGAACACGGTTGTGATGATCCGTTCACGCCCCCGTTCGGCGGAAGCGACAAGGTTGAACCCTGCGGCAGAGGTATATCCTGTTTTGATCCCGTCAGCGCCGGCGTAACTGTTGAGAAAACGGCTGTTGGTATGGGTCACGGTCCGCACCCCTGCGTCGGCGGTCGTGCGCGAAAAGATGTTATAGTAGCCCGGATAGTCGTAAAACACGTGGCGTCCCAATACGGACATGTCCCGCGCTGTGGACAAGTGGCCAGTGGCGGTGAGGCCGTGGGCGTTTTTGAATGTGGTGCGCGACATGCCGAGATCTTTGGCGGTGCGGTTCATGCGGCGGGCAAATGCGGCTTCGGATCCTTCGATGGCCTCGCCAATCGCGGTGGCGGCATCGTTGGCGGATTTCACGGCAGCGGCGCGAATCAAATAGCGCAGTTTGATTTTCTGTCCGGGTTTCAGGCCCAGTTTTGACGGTGGCTCGGCGGCGGCATTTTTGGAAATGGTTACAAGCGTATCGAGACCGATCTCGCCGTTTTCCACCGCCTCGAACGCGATGTAGAGCGTCATCATTTTTGTCAGGGAGGCAGGGTGCAACCGTGTGTCGGCGTTGCTTGAATGCAGGATGTTTCCGTTGCGGGCGTCCATCACCAAAGCCGCGTATTCGGCGGCCATGACCTTGGCTGATACGCCGATGATCATCGCGAACGCGATCAGGAAAACGGGAAAAATACGCCCTATAACGGCACGCGGGTATACCCACGCTCGCACGTTGCTCAACATCATTGCTCTGCCTCGAATGTGCCGGATCATTTCGCCCAGCTTATGGATGCAACGCTAGCACAGGCTTTGAAATGTGAAAACCTCCAATTTTTTAGGGTGTTAGAAGATGGTATTGGTGCAACGCCAGATATGGTGGGCGCCTTCAGGGGGTGCCGCTAAATGAAGTGTTTGTTCGGGTGGTTCGCCGATTGACAAATTTTTTGCACGGCCTGGCGGTCCCTGCGTCGCGGCGGTCCGGTGGCCTATGAGCCCGAAATTGCGCCGACAAATTCGGGCAACTCGACGAGTTTTTCGAGCTGTTTGAACCGTGGATGTCCGTCAGGCGCATCGGCGTGTTCGATCTCCCATGTGATGGAATGAGGGATATAGACCCCCCACGCACCTGCCGCGATCGGCGGAAGGACGTCGGACTTCATCGAATTTCCGACCATGACAGCGCGCTCTGGCGCCACGCCATGACGGGTGAAAATATCGGCGTAAACGGGGGGTGTTTTGGCGGAGACAATCTCGACCGCATCGAACAGATCACCCAGTCCAGATTGCGCAAGTTTGCGTTCCTGATCGAGCAAATCGCCCTTTGTGACCATGATGAGGTCGTGATCGGCGGCCAAGGCACGCACGGTGGCCTCGACCCCGTCGAGCAAGTGGATCGGGTGGGACAGCATTTCTTGTCCGGCTTCGATCAGCTCCTTGATCACCTTGGCGGGGACGGCTCCGTCGGTGACTTCGATGGCGGTTTCGATCATCGACAGCACGAAGCCCTTGATCCCGAACCCGTAACCGCCAAGGTTGCGGCGCTCGGCGGCCAGTAGCCGTTCGGCAAGGTGGTCGGCGGCGGTGTAATCCGCCAAGAGGGCCGCAAAGCGGTCTTGCGTCATGCGGAAAAACTGTTCGTTTTCCCATAGGGTGTCATCCGCATCAAAGGCGATGGTCGAGATTTCGGCGCACATTTGTGTCTCCCCTTTACCCTGTGTGGATAACCCCCTTTATTGATACGAGAAAGAGGCTATATACAGCCTCTAACCGAACGATTTTGGTATTGTGTAGAACGGGAGACGCCAGAGTGACCCTCTCGCAGCATATTATGTCCGACGATGACGACCGCTATGATGATGGCGGCGAAACCTCACTTGCGACCAAAACCAAGCCAAAGACAAAGCGTCCGCCACTTTATAAGGTGATGTTGCTCAACGATGATTACACGCCGATGGAATTCGTGGTGTTGGTGTTGGAGCGCTTTTTTGCCATCGGGCATTCACAAGCGACAGAGATCATGTTGACCGTCCATAAAAAGGGACTGGCCGTGGTCGGTGTCTTTCCCCATGAAATTGCGGAGACAAAGGTGAGCCAGGTTATGGATTTTGCCCGACGTCAGCAGCACCCGCTGCAATGCACGATGGAAAAGGAATAGAGCCGGCTCACGCCGCGCCTGTCACAATGAACGCATCCCGCATCTCTTTGCTCCTTGACGGGCAACCCGACCGCATCGTGATTTACCGTCCCCGTATCGGGGCCGATCTGTCGATGTTCGATCCTGCAAAGGTTCAGATCATCCAAGGGTTCAAGCCCGATCACGATGCCTTTGCAGATGCCGGATTTGACGTGCGTGTTGCGCCAGAGGGCGTATTCGATCTCGCCATTATCGCGGTGCCACGGTCCAAGGCAGAGGCCCGCGCGTTGATCGCCGATGCAGCCTCGCGTGCGACCACGGTGATTGTGGACGGGCAAAAGGCGGACGGTATTGACAGCATTGCGCGGGATCTCAAAAAACGTGGTGGCAACGTCCGTGTCGAATCCAAATCACATGGCAAAGCCGTTGCATTCGAGGGTGGTTCGTTTGCCGATTGGGAAAACCATGGCCCGCTAACCTCCGTTGCGGGGTTCGAGACCCGTCTGGGCGTGTTTTCCGCGGATCGTATCGACAAGGCCTCGCAACTCCTGATCGGGTCGCTGCCCGACAAACTGCCCTCAACGATCGCCGATCTGGGCGCAGGGTGGGGGTATCTGTCGCGTCATATCCTTGAACGCGACGGCGTAAAGGCGCTGCATGTGGTTGAGGCCGAACATGCCGCCCTTGAATGTGCCAAAGTCAACGTGACCGATCCGCGTGCCACGTTCCATTGGGCCGATGCCACACGGTTTGACCCGAAAGTGCGGTTTGACGGGGTGATTATGAACCCGCCGTTCCATACCACACGTGCTGCCGATCCCGCATTGGGTCAGGCGTTTATCATGGCTGCGGCACGTTTGTTGCCCACGCACGGACAGCTTTGGCTCGTGGCCAACCGGCAACTGCCCTATGAGGCAGTCCTGTCAGAGCAGTTCGCCGTTGTGGAAAAACGCGCGGATACAGGCGGGTTCAAGGTGCTGTACGCAAAGAGACCCCTTCGCACGCGGGCGTGAACCTCGTAGGTTAGCGCAAACAGAATCGGGGATGATTTCATGAGCTTTTCGATTGCCGGAAAAACGGCCATCATTACCGGCGCCGCGAACGGTGTCGGTCTCGCGATTGCGCGACATTTCGAAGCCCAAGGGGCAAATGTGATGTTTGCTGACATGGACGAAGAGGGATTGATTGCCGAAGTCGGTGATGCTGCGGAACGCGACGGCGCAAAGGTCGCCTATTTTGCGGGCGACCTGCGTGAAAAACTCACCATTGCGAACCTTTTGTCGGCCACGGTTGATGCCTTTGACGGCGTGGATATTTTGGTCAACGCATCGCGGCAAGTGGCGCAAAGCGATCCGCTCTATGCCGAGGATGACTACGTTGAGGCGCTGTTGGAACAGAACCTTTTGACCGCGCTGCGTCTGACGCAACAGGTTGCAAAGTGGATGATCAAGCGTGCTGAAAAAGACGAGCGGACCGAGGGGATGCTTGGCTCCATCGTCAATTTGTCGTCCGTAGCGGCGCGGCGTACACAGCCTGAAATGCTCGCCTTTTCGATCTCCAGTGCGGCGGTCGAGCAAATGACCCGCTCCATGGCGGTGGCGCTTGCCCCGAACCGCATCCGCGTCAATGCGGTGGCGTTCGGATCGGTTCTAAGTGCAAGTTTGAGTGACGTTTTGTCCGAAAACCCTGATTACCGCGACGAAATTTTGCTCGGAACGCCGTTGGCCCGTGTCGCACCCGCATCCGATGTTGCCGAAACGGTGCAATATCTCGCCTCTGAAGGTTCGGGGTTTGTCACGGGACAGGTGTTGGACGTGGATGGCGGGCGCACGCTTCTGGATGCGGTTCAGGCCCCGACACACTAAACCAACCGAACACATTAATCTGAACGCGGGTTAGCCGTCGGGGTAGGCGGTTTTACAGGCGGCGATTTGTTGGGTCGCGAGGGCGGCCAACTGTGCCTCTTTGCGTTGTAGCGTCGCGAGTTTTGCCGCTTCGGCGTCAAGGTCGATTGCTTTTGGCCGCATCTCCGTATCCTTTACGGGAACGCGACAGAATTTTGTGGAGCCGTCTTTTTTCGTGCCGCAGGCTTTGGTCTCGAAGTCGATGACGTCCACCTCGACCAAGGCGTACCCGCGCCGCAAATTACTCTCGGCCTCTGTCACAAATCCGCGCACGATACGCAGGTCTTTTGTCGCGCTTGAAATGCACATCTGTTGCTCCGAACAGGCGGCGAGGATCGGCAGGACGGCCAGTGGCAAAAACCAACGCATTGAGAACTCCATCAAATAACTGTGTCGAACAGTGGTTCGAGCATAGCGCCTTTTGGCCGCAGGGAAAGCGGGCTTGGCAGGGTCGGCGCATTCCTGCTAGGTCTGCGACACACATACCGCGCACGAAGGATCCCACCATGACCACACAGCCCCAATCCGAGATGAGTGACGAAAAGGCCCGCGCATCTGCGTGGTTCAGATCGGTGCGCGATGACATCGTTGCCGCGTTCGAGGCGGTCGAGGACAGCCAGACCGAGGGGCCGTTTGCGCACCTGCCCGCAGGCCGGTTCGAGGTGACAGAAACCAAACGGGCCTCAACCGATGGATCGGATGCAGGTGGCGGATTGATGTCGGTGATGCGCGGTGGCCGTGTGTTCGAAAAAATCGGCGTTAATGTTTCGACGGTGTTTGGCGAGCTTGGTGAACGCGCCCAGAATGCGATGGCGGCCCGCAAAGGCATTCCGGGCATGGCGGATGACCCGCGCTTTTGGGCGGCGGGGATTTCGCTCGTGGCGCATATGCAAAACCCGCACGCGCCTGCGGTTCATATGAATACGCGAATGTTCTGGACCCCGCATGCGTGGTGGTTCGGCGGGGGCTCCGATTTGAACCCGTGCATTGAATATGCCGAGGACACGGCGGCGTTTCACAGCGTCCAAAAAGAGCACTGTGACCGTCATGACACGGCCTATTACCCCCGCTTTAAGGCATGGGCTGACGAGTATTTCTATGTGCCGCACCGTGGGCGCGCCCGTGGTGTCGGGGGGATCTTTTTCGACGATCACAACACGGGGGACTGGGACGCGGATTTCGCCTTTACCCAAGATGTCGGCCGCGCGTTTTTGCCGGCATTCCTCGGCGCAACCGAGAAACGCCGCAACACACCATGGACCGACGCGGACAAAGATCAACAACTGGTCCACCGCGGCCTCTACGCCGAATACAACCTCGTTTATGATCGCGGCACGAAATTCGGTCTTGAGACGGGCCACGATGCCAACGCGGTGCTCATGAGCCTGCCGCCCATGGCGAAGTGGGTGTAAACGGATTAGGGGGCCAATTGGCCCCCTTGTCGTCTACGCAAAGATAAAATCGCCCTCGGTCATGGATGACAAACTGGTATCCTGCAACGCGGCCATATCTTTGATTTGGTCCAGAATGTTGTCGATATCGTTGTGATTGCTCCGCAAGAACAGCGAGTTGACGCGTAATTTGTGCGGTCAGCTTAGGACGCTAAAATGCTCAGATCGGCCCAGTGGACGGGGTAGGTCTGGACGGGTTCGCCGTAGAGTAGTTCGTCTTGTTTCGGACCGAAGTCGCCGCCCATTTTGCGGTAGAAATTTACGGCACCTTCGTTGTCGGTGATGACGGTCAAATAGGCGCTTTCGTGGCCGCGTTCGATCAGGGCTTTGGCTGCGGCGGACATGAGCGCTGCGCCGATCCCTGCGCGTTTTCGGGCAGGGTCAACGTGCAGGTTGTCGATATAGGCGGGGTGTTTGCCACCTTTGACGTAGATGAAGCCCGACACGGTGTCGTCTTCGATGGCCACGAGCAAAATGTCCTCGGCGGGAATATCCATGCCGATCCATTTGCCGTTGAGATCGTCCGCAACGGGTTGGGCGAGGTAGTCGTCGGACAAAAGCCCGCGATAGGCCACGCGCCAACTGGCGACATGGATCGCCGCAACGGCGGGTAGGTCAGATTGAGCGGCGTCACGGATATCCATCAAACAGTCTCGCGCAGGGTTTCGATCATCAGGGACACGTTGTCAGGGTCGGCATCGGGTGTGATGCCATGCCCGAGGTTAAAGATGTGCGGCCCGTTGGAGAACGTCTCGCGGATATGGCGCACCTCGTCGATCAAATCCTGACCGCCCGTGACCATATGCGAGGATTTCAGGTTGCCCTGAACACAGCCGTCTTTTTGCACGTTTGCGGCGGCCCATTCGGGGGAGACGGAATTGTCGAGGGCAACGCAATCGACGCCGGTTTTTGCGTGGAACCCGATGTAGCCATCGCCCGCTTCGCGCGGGAACCCGATGACCGGAATGCCGGGGTGGCGTTTTTTCAACTCGGCGGTGATGATGCGTGCGGGTTCGACGGCATATTTTTCAAAGGCGTCGCCTTTGAGCGAGCCGGCCCAACTGTCAAAGATTTTGACAACTTCGGCACCTGCCTTGATCTGCATGTCGAGGTATTCGATGGTGCTGACCGTCAGCAAGTCGATGATCTTTTCGAACAACGCGGTGTTGCCCTCGCGCAGCGCGTGTGCGGGGCCTTGGTCCGGTGTGCCGCGCCCTGCGATCATGTAGGTGGCTACGGTCCATGGCGCACCCGCAAAGCCGATCAATGTCGTCTCTGCCGGCAGCTCCCGTGACAGGATTTTCACGGTTTCATAGACGGGCGCCAATGTGTCGTGGATGTCGTCCTTGCCCTTCATCGGTGCGAAATCGGCGTCGCTTGTGATGGTGGACAGGCGTGGCCCTTCGCCGGTGACAAACCACAGGTCGGCACCCAACGCTTGCGGTAGCAACAAAATATCCGCGAACAGGATGGCAGCATCGAACCCAAAACGGCGGATCGGCTGAAGCGTCACTTCGGCGGCCAGATCGGGATTGTAGCACAGCGACAAAAAGTCACCCGCTTGGGCACGTGTTGCTTTGTATTCAGGCAGGTAACGGCCCGCTTGGCGCATCATCCAGATGGGGGGAACGGCTTGCGTCTCGCCTTTGAGCGCTTTGAGGATGGTCTTGTCAGTCATGTCGTTCTCCCAATCATTTCGCTGTTGGTCCCTTTCCTGCGTGCTTTTGTCAAGGTCGGATAGGTCAGGGATCACTTGTCAGGCGCATCTGTCGCGGGTAAGCGTGTGCGTATGACATTTACGCTCCCGACCCCCGCCCAAACGTTCAAGATCGGCACCCGTGGCTCGCCGCTTGCCCTCGCGCAAGCGCATGAAACCCGTACCCGTATCATGGCCCATTTTGATCTGCCCGCCGAGGCCTTCGAGATTGTTGTGATCTCGACCCAAGGCGACCGCGTGTTGGACCGCGCCCTCAAGGAAATCGGGGGCAAGGGACTGTTTACCCGCGAAATCGAGGATCAGTTGCTGGACGGCTCCATCGACATCGCGGTGCATTCGATGAAAGACATGCCCGTGGATCAGCCCGCGGGGTTGATGCTGGATTGCTATCTGCCGCGCGAAAACCCGTGCGATGCGTTCATCCAGTTGGGGGGCGGCAAATTGGCGGACCTGCCAAGCGGCTCGGTGGTCGGTACCTCGTCTCTGCGCCGCAAATCGCAGCTCCTGTACAAGCGTCCCGATCTGACGGTTGTGGAATTTCGCGGCAACGTTCAGACCCGTTTGAAAAAGCTGCACGATGGTGTTGCGGCCGCAACCTTTCTTGCGATGGCGGGGCTGAACCGTCTGGATGCGACGGATGTGCCGCGCACAGAGATTTCGCCCGAGGATATGTTGCCCGCCGTGGCACAGGGCGCGATTGGCATCGAGCGCCGCGCCGACGATCATCGCTCCGGCGCGATTTTGGAAGCCCTGCATCACCGTGAAACGGGTGAGCGTCTGGCCGCCGAACGGGCGTTTCTGGCGGCTCTTGATGGCTCGTGCGAGACACCGATTGCGGGTCTGGCGACCCTTGACGGTGGTACGCTGCGACTGCGCGGCGAGATCCTGCGCACGGACGGGTCCGAGGCCTTGTTCGATGAGATTTCCGGCGCGGTTGAGGATGGCGCACAGTTGGGGCGCGACCTTGCGGCGCGCTTGTTGGCGCGGGCCGGTGACGACTTTTTCGATTGGAAATAACGGTTAGGGCGCGGGCCTTGTCGCGCGGCTGTCGGCCACGCGCAGGGTGACGCCCGCGCCAATCGCCGTCACCGCGCCTATGGTCATCACGAGGCTATAAGAGGCCAGTGATGTGCCGACCCAGAATATCCCCCCTGCGATCAACTGGCTTGTCACCTGATTGACCGACTGCAGCGACGAGCTTGCCCCCGGGCGGTTCCACAGCAGGTCTTGGAAATAGGCGATGGGCAGGGTCAAAAGAGCTGCGGCGCCGATGGCGGCGGGGATCGCCAAAAGCCACACCGCATCGCCGCCTGCCATGCGCGGAAACAACAGCAAAAACACCGCATAGATTGCCGCAGCGCCAAGCAGGATCGTGCTCTTGCTCATCCGCGCCGTGAACCAGGGGATCAGCATCATAACCGGAATTTCAAGCCCCGCGATGAGGGCCGCAAGCCGGGCGGTGCGGGCGGCTCCCTCGGGGTGGGAGGCCTCGAAAATCAGGCCCATCGTTTGCATGTAGATGGTGTTGGCGGCAACAAGGGTGGCAATGAGCAACAGGCGTGACACAATGCGCGGTTGGGCCAGTTCGGACATGGATTGCCGGAACGAAAGGCCCGATTTGGTCTCTGTACCGCCCTCCAACCCGTCTTCGGGCAAGAGAAAATAGAGTGCCGCGAAACAGCCGGTCGCGGCCAGTGTGACCACGCCGTACAGATGGATCAGCCCCATGCCACGCCCGATCGCAATCGACAACAGCGGCAGGACAACGATGAACGGCACCGCAAAGCCCGCCCGGATCAAGGCCATTACGCCGTCCCGTTCGGCGGCGGTGCGTGTGCAGACCGCAAGGCGGGCGATGGCGAACAGTTGGCCCATGAGGGCAAAGCCGATGGGGATCAACACTGTTGCCGCGAGGACATAGGCGATGGGGGAGCGGGTGAGGTACACGCCGCCAACCCCCGCCACGGTGATCCCCGCACAGATCAGCGCGGTGGTGCGGCGCGAGGCCCATTGGTCGGTGATGATGCCGGTGTAAAGCGACGAGGCCACCGAGGCCGCGGCGCCGACGACCATGATCGCGGCGAATTGCGCATCGCTAAAGCCAAAGAGCTTGATCGCGATCAACCCTTGGTAGGGGGCAAGGGCCGCCGCCAGAGCGCCGATGAAAACCATCGCAATGGTCGTGGTGCGCAGGCGGCGGCTGCTTGCAATGATCGCAAGGGCGCGGATCACGGGAGAACTTTACCCGGATTGAGGATGCCGTTGGGATCCATCGACGCCTTGATCGCGCGCATCACGTCGAGGGCCACGTGGGATTTACGGCGTCGCATGGAGGGGAGTTTCGACAGGCCGATCCCGTGTTCGGCGGAGAATGACCCGCGCATTTCCTGAACGATATCCTCGACGGTTTCCATGATTTTATCGGACAGGGTGGCGTCATCTATGGACGGGTAGGCCGTGTAATGGACATTGCCATCGCCCAAATGCGCAACGGTGCAATCGGTCAGGTCGGGATCAAGGGTCTTGAGGCGTGCAATGGCCTCGGCGCAAAAGGCCGCGACTTTATCGACGGGCAGGCACAGATCGTTGATGACGAGGGGCTTGGTGTTGGTGGAAACCTCCGCCGCGGCTTCGCGCATTTCCCACATGGTGCGCCGTTGGGCTTCGGACCCCGCAAGCGCCGCATCGAGGACCAGACCTGCCTCGAACATTGTCCCCAAGGCGTCTTCGAGGTGGGTGGTCAGGGGGACCACACCGCTGTCGTCCTCGGTGCAATCACGGGGAATGGTGGAGGCAATTTCGAGAAAGATCGTGTGCTCGGCCTCATAGCCGAGCGGCGGGACCAGATCGGGACGATAGGATTTGAGCCGCCCCATGTAGTTGCGCGGCATGTATTCAAAGGCCTCGACCATGCCACCGGTGCGTTCCTGCAGTGCGTTCAAAAGCTGTAGTGCGCCGGATAGATCGGGGACGGTGACCATCGCCGTGGCGTATGCTTTGGGGGCGGGGGCCAGTTTGAGGACGGCGGCGGTGATAACGCCAAGTGTGCCCTCGGAGCCGATTATCAGGTCGCGCAGGTCGTACCCCGAGTTATCCTTGTGCAGCTCGCTCATCAGGTCAAGCACGCGCCCGTCGGCCAGAACCACCTCGATCCCGAGGCACAGATCACGGGTGTTGCCATAGCGCAAAACGTTGGAGCCACCCGCGTTGGTGCCAAGGGTGCCACCGATACGGCACGATCCCTTTGCGCCAAAGGTCATCGGGTATTTGAGCCCCGATCCCTCAAGGTGGTCATGCAGGTCTTGTAAGATGACACCCGCCTCGACGATGGCGATCCGTGCCTCTTTGCGGACCTCACGCACGGCGTTCATCCGCTCCATTGATAAAATGATCGCACCCTTGGCGAGGGTCGCGCCGGTCAGACCCGTGTTTCCGCCCATCGGTACCACTGCGGTGCCTGTCTCGTTACACAGCGTAAGAACCGCAGAAACCTCGGCCGTTGTTGCGGGGCGTACCACGGCCAGAGGTTCTGCCTCGTATTTGCCGATCCAGTCACGGGCATAGGACGCGGTGTCGGGGCCTGTGAGAACCTGAGGAGTGATGGCGCGGAGATGGTCGAGAATATCCAAAAGAGATGTCCTTGTGCAAAGGGTGGCAGCGGTTGCGCACAGGGTTCAATCAAATCAGGGCCGGAGACAAGGGTGTAAAACGATAAACGCCCCCGACAAAACTGCCGGGGGCGTACTGGGATTTTTTGCCTAAACGGCGGCGTAAGCTGCGCTTAAACCGCTGAGGAATGTTGCCCTTGGCCCATGTCATAGGCGTCGAAATGACGGGCGATTATACGGGTCAGCGGTTTGGCGTGATCAAGGATGACAATCTCCTCGGACGAGATGCGCAGCATGTCGGGGAAGGCGGCATCCACGCTGCGGGCGAAGTCGTCAAAGGCCTCTTGGCGCATATCGAACCGCTGCACGAGGTCGGCATGCGCCACACGGAACTCGCTCATCAGGGCTTCGATAATGCGACCGCGCAAATGGTCCTCGGCGGTAAAGGTATGGCCCTTGGTGATGGGCAGGCGACCTGCACGCACGGCCTCTTGGTACTTTGAGGTCGCGGGGGCGTTTTGTGCAAACCCTTGCGGGTATTTTGCGATTGAGGATGCGCCAACACCGATCATGGCGGAGCATTTGTCATCTGTGTAGCCCTGGAAATTGCGGCGCAACTTGCCGGTGCGCAGAGCAACCTCGAGACCGTCGCCTTCGCGGGCAAAGTGGTCGATGCCGATCTCGGCGTAGCCATCGGTGACGAACATGTCACGCGCGATGTTGAACAGGTCCAAACGTTCTTCGGGGGTCGGAAGCTGATCGGTCGGGATCATGGTTTGACGACGTGCAACCCACGGTACGTGCGCATAGCCGAACAGCGCCACGCGATCAGGCGAGAGCGACAACAGTTTCTGGACGCTTTCGGAAATTTTTTCCGGCGACTGACCTGGAAGGCCGTACAGGATATCGGCGTTGAGAGAGCGAATCCCGCGCGCCCGCAAACCATCCACGGCGGCCTTTGTAATCTCGTAGGACTGGATGCGACCTATTGTCTCCTGAATCGCCGGATCAAAGTCCTGAACCCCGATGGAGGCGCGGTTCATACCGGCGGCGGCAAGGGCGTCCAAGCGGGCATCATCGATCTCGTTTGGATCGATCTCGACCGAAAACTCATAGCTTTCGGCAAAGGGGGCGACCTCGGAAATCGCGCCGGCCAGATCCGTGATCATGTCGGGCTCAAGCAGGGTTGGTGTTCCGCCACCCCAATGCAGATGCCCGAGGGTAAGTCCTTCTGGCAAATGATTTTTTACCAGTTTCAGCTCGGCTTTCAACGTCTCCACATAGGCGGCAACGGGGCCTGCGGTTGTGGTGCCCTGGGTGCGGCATGCGCAAAACCAACACAGGCGTCGGCAAAACGGGACATGCACATAAAGCGATGCGGGCTGTGCCGGATCGAGCGCGGACAGCCATGATGCAACATCGGCTTCGCCAACGTTGGTGTTGAAATGCGGGGCCGTGGGGTAGCTCGTGTAACGGGGGACACGCGCGTCAAATAGGCCCAGATTGCGGAGTTGAATGTGCTTGTTCATAAGGATAGGCTCTAGACGAAGTAGGGTCTGGCTCCCTTGACCCAGATCAAGAAACAAAAAACTCGAATATACGAGCGCACAATTTATGACCGATGTTGTTTTCGACCACAAAGACTGTGGGACGTGCCCTATCAAGCATCGCGCCGTTTGCGCGCGCTGTGAGGCCGACGAGCTCGCAGAGCTTGATAATATTAAATATTACCGCTCGTACGAGGCGGGGCAGCCGATCGTGTGGTCGGGGGATCGCATGGATTTTGTGGCCTCTGTGGTCAGTGGCGTGGCGTCGCTATCGCAAGCGATGGAAGACGGGCGCACACAGATGGTTGGCCTGTTGTTGCCCTCTGATTTTCTGGGTCGTCCGGGACGCGATGCGGCCCCTTATGATGTTGTGGCCGTGTCGAACCTCACGCTGTGTTGTTTCCGCCGCAAGCCGTTCGAAAAAATGATGACCGGCACGCCACATATCAGTCAGCGTCTTTTGGAAATGACGCTCGATGAACTGGACGCGGCCCGTGAATGGATGCTCATTTTGGGGCGCAAAACCGCGCGTGAAAAAATTGCTTCTCTCTTGGCCATTCTTGCGCGACGCGAGTCGTCTTTGGCGTTGAAAACGACCGAAGACGGAATGGTGTTCGAACTGCCTTTGACCCGTGAGGCAATGGCGGATTATCTCGGTCTGACATTGGAAACCGTGTCGCGTCAGATTTCCGCGCTCAAACGTGAGGGTATCATTTTGCTTGAGGGCAAGCGCCGCGTCGTGATCCCCGACTTTGACCGGCTTCAGATGGAAACGGGTGATGATGCGGATGGCGGTATTATGGTGTAACGCCTGACGCCCCACGCCGTTGGAGAACCGAAAAAAAGCGCACCGATCGGGGTGCGCTTTTGTCATTTCAGGATCTGTGGCTGCGGTTAGTGCGACATGAGAACCGGGATCTCGACCGTTTCAAGCATATTGCGTGTCGCGCCACCAAGGATCGATTCGCGGAACCGTGAATGGCCATAGGCGCCCATCACGATCAGGTCGGCGTCTTTATCGCGCACATGGCGGGTCAGGACATCGGCCACGCGCGGCATGGTTTTGGCAAGCACGGATACCTCGGCACGCACGCCTTGGCGCACAAGCATTTGGCACAGCGAACCACCGGGGTCCGAGCGGTCAGGGCCATGACGTGGCGGGTCGATAATGGTGATATCGACCAACTCGGCCTTTTGCAGGATCGGCAATGCCGCACGGATGGTGCCAAGCGCCTCGACGCTTTCGTTCCATGCAACCACAACACGTTGGATGGTGTCGGGCAGGTCGGCGTTGTCGGGAATGACAAGCACGGGGACATGACCCGAGAACAGCGCCGCCTCGAGGATTTCCTCATGCTCGTGGCCGCGTCCGGTCCCGTAAGGGCGCGGCAGGACAACGATGTCGGAAAAGCGCAGAAAATGCGCAAGCTGCGGAGTGAGCCCCGCCATTTGTGCCGTCAGCGCATTGGTGGACCATGCAATGTCCTCGGAGGCCAGACGTTTGGTCACAGCGTCATCAATCGACTTGCTGTCCGCCTGCGCTTGCTGGAGGTTGTCTTGTAGGGCGAGAGCATTTGTTCCGGCGTAATAAAATCCGGGTTGGGTGCGGTCCAACCCGAGGCAAAGGACATCGAGGTGGGCGTTTTCGCGACGCGTCAGAGCAATGGCGGCATCAAGCGCGTGGCTGTCCGCTTCCATTGAGCACACGACCGTCGTTACGGTCTTGAAGGGCATGGATGCCTCCTGAATTTGGTTGTTTGTTCTGGAAGTGTGACGGTAAATTGACGCAGGGGCTTTGATCAGGATCAACACTTTTTGCACAGCTGCAAAAAAGCGCGGTGTTTTGCCGCTATGATGCAATCATGATCTGTTTTTTAACCATAATTCGTGCAAAAGTTGCGCGGCGAGCGGGCTGCGGTCCACGCGCGGAGTCGTGGCCTTGCCACGGTCTCGACGACACCAAAGTCTTTAAGTTCAACAGCTTTGACTCAGATCAATGTTGATGACGGGGTTGTCGTTCAAACCGCACAATGTCGATACCTGTGTCCGAGCAGGATTGAGACTATGCCTCGAAAAAAGAGGTACAGAACGAAGGGACGCAACATGTGGAACTATACTAAGTTGGCAGCTCTGGGAATCTTTGTGGTTCTCGCAGGGCTGGCCGCCAACTACGGGCGCGATTTTGCCTATCAAGTGCACGCGCTTATTTTCATGGCCGCCGCGGCCGTGACATTCATTTACACCCTGCGCACGATGGGTGATGTCAAACCGGCCGCAACAGGCTACCTCGACAGCGTTGTGCGCTACGGTGTGACCGCTACAGCTTTTTGGGGCGTTGTCGGGTTCCTGATGGGAACAATCATCGCATTCCAGCTCGCCTATCCGGGGCTCAACTACGAGTTCTTGCAAGGCCACGGGAACTTTGGACGCCTGCGTCCGCTGCACACCTCTGCTGTGATTTTCGCGTTCGGTGGCAACGCACTGATCGCTACATCATTTTATGTCGTACAGCGCACCTCGGCTGTTCGTCTTTGGGGCGGGAACCTCGCGTGGTTCGTATTCTGGGGCTATAACCTGTTCATCGTTCTGGCGGCGACGGGCTATGTCATGGGTGTGACCCAGTCCAAAGAATACGCCGAACCCGAATGGTACGTCGATATCTGGCTGACCATTGTCTGGGTTGCCTACCTGCTCGTTTTCCTCGGGACACTTATGACCCGCAAGGAAAAGCACATTTACGTGGCCAACTGGTTCTACCTGTCCTTCATTGTAACCATTGCGATGCTGCATATCGTCAACAACCTCGTTATTCCCGTGTCGTTCCTCGGCTCGCGCTCTGTGATGGTTATGTCGGGTGTTCAGGACGCGATGACGCAGTGGTGGTACGGCCACAACGCCGTGGGCTTCTTCCTGACCGCAGGCTTCCTTGGCATGATGTACTACTTTGTGCCAAAGCAAGCCGGTCGTCCGGTATTCTCGTACAAACTGTCGATCATCCACTTCTGGGCTTTGATCTTTCTGTACATCTGGGCTGGTCCACACCACCTGCACTACACGGCTTTGCCTGACTGGGCATCGACGCTCGGTATGGTGTTCTCGATCGTGCTCTGGATGCCCTCATGGGGCGGTATGATCAACGGCCTGATGACCCTGTCCGGGGCATGGGACAAACTGCGCACCGATCCGATTATCCGTATGATGGTGATCTCGATCGGTTTCTACGGCATGTCGACCTTTGAAGGTCCGATGATGTCGATCCGCGCCGTGAACTCCTTGTCGCACTACACCGACTGGACCATTGGCCACGTTCACTCCGGCGCCCTTGGGTGGAACGGTATGATCACCTTTGGTGCTCTGTACTTCCTCGTTCCCAAACTCTGGAACCGTGAACGCCTCTATTCTTTGGGTCTCGTGTCCTGGCACTTCTGGCTCGCCACCATCGGTATCGTCCTCTATGCGGCGTCCATGTGGGTGACGGGTATTATGGAAGGCCTGATGTGGCGCGAAGTCGACAGCCAGGGCTTCCTCGTGAACGCGTTCGCTGACACGGTTTCCGCGAAACATCCGATGTATGTGGTTCGTGCTCTGGGTGGGGTTCTCTATCTCACTGGCGCACTCATCATGTGCTACAACCTCATCATGACTGTTCGTCGTTCGCCCGCTGTGGTTGACGATGCGGTCATGGCTCCGGCAGAATAAGGGGGCTGATGCAAATGGCACTTCTTGATAAACACAAGATCCTCGAAACCAATGCGACCCTGTTGCTGGTCTTCTCCCTCCTGGTGGTGACCGTCGGCGGCATTGTAGAGATTGCACCCCTCTTCTACCTCGAAAACACGATCGAGGATGTCGATGGTATGCGTCCCTATTCGCCGCTCGAATTGACGGGCCGTGAAATCTACGTCCGCGAAGGCTGCTATGTCTGTCACTCACAGATGATCCGCCCGATGCGCGACGAAGTGGAACGCTATGGCCACTACTCACTGGCAGCGGAGAGTAAATACGACCATCCGTTCCAGTGGGGCTCAAAGCGCACGGGGCCTGACCTCGCGCGTGTCGGGGGCCGTTACTCCGATGCGTGGCATGTCGATCACCTGACAGATCCGCAGTCCGTGGTGCCTGAGTCGGTTATGCCGAAATATGGCTTCCTCGCGGATCGCTACATCGAGCCTGCTTATGTTCAGGATCTTTTGAAAACTCACCGCATGGTTGGTGTTCCGTACACCGACGAGATGATCGAAGCTGCAGATGAGGATTTCCTCGCCCAAGCCGACCCCGATAGCGACTATGACGCTCTCGTGGAACGCTATCCGGGTGCGGTTGTCAGCAACTTCGACGCGAAGGATGGCATCACAGAAATGGATGCTCTGATCGCCTACATGCAGATGCTCGGTACGTTGGTCGACTTCTCGACCTTCACACCGGACGCATCGCGCTAGGGAGTGGGTGATATGGACTATCATATCCTGCGTGAGTTTGCGGATAGTTGGGTTCTGTTGGGAATGTTCGTGTTCTTTGCTGGAGTTATTGTCTGGGCTATTCGCCCGGGCAGTAACAAACAGCACCGTGACGTCGCCAACTCCATCTTTCGCAATGAAGATAAACCGGCCACATCTGAGGAGGCTCGGACATGAGTAAACAAGACAAGAATCAGGTCGAAACAACCGGCCACTCTTGGGATGGGATCGAAGAATACAACAACCCCCTCCCGCGTTGGTGGTTGTGGAGCTTCTACCTGTGCATAATCTGGGCTATCGGTTACTCGATCGCTTACCCTGCATGGCCACTCGCCAAAGAAGCAACCGCGGGTCTACTCGGGTATTCAACCCGCGCCGAAGTTGCCGAAAAAATCGCCTCGTTCGAGGAGATGAATGCGGCGGTGGAATCTGAATTGGCGGCTGCCGATGTCACACTCGTGGCTGTTGGCTCTGATGTTCACAACTATGGTGTGAACGCCGGCGCCGCTGTGTTCCGCGCCAACTGTTCACAGTGCCACGGCTCTGGTGCGGCGGGCAACAAAGGCTACCCGAACCTGCTCGACAACGACTGGCTTTGGGGCGGCACCGTGGATGAGATCGCCTATACGATCCAACACGGCATTCGCAACGAAACAGACGATTCGCGTTACTCCGAGATGCCAAAATTCGGCGCTGACGAGTTGCTCGAAGACGAACAGATTTCGCAAGTTGTCGAGTATGTCCTGTCGATCTCTGATCAAGAGCACGATGCGGCCCTCGCGACCGAGGGGGCTGTGGTCTACGAAGAGAACTGCGCGTCCTGTCACGCCGAAGATGGCACTGGTGACATCTATCAGGGTGCGCCGAACCTTACCGATGCGATCTGGCTCTACGGTGGTGCGCGTGAGGACGTCCACGAGACGGTCTATAACGCCCGCTACGGTGTTATGCCGGCTTGGGGGCTGCGTCTGTCCGAGGCCGAAGTCAAAGCGGCCGCTCTCTACGTCCACAACCTGGGCGGCGGCGAGTAAGCCCGTTGAAATTCGGGCGGCAACGCCCGGGTTGAGGCACCGGTCCGTGATCCTGTTCGCGCGTTTCTTAAGGACCGGTGCTGACAAAATTCAAAACACCGCAGCCCACAAGCTGCGGTGTTTTTTGTGGTAAACCCAAAGACACGGCGATTCTTTGTGTTGCGCGATAGCCCCCGTGATTTCACCCGAAATTCGGGCGAGACAGAATGCCGCGAGAAAAACATATGTATTTAATGCATGTTTGGAGGGCCGCAGGAAAAATGTTGATCCACATCAATGCTTCACCGCGGCTCGGCCACCATTAAGGTGAAAACGCGAATAGTGCAAAGGCATGCTCCCATGAGCTCATCAGATAGCGCCCCGAAACTTTACGAAGCCCGTGAACCGGTATTCCCGCGCCGTGTCAAAGGTCCATTCCGTTCGCTGAAATGGATTATCATGGCGGTCACTTTGGGCATCTATTACCTCACTCCGTTGATCCGGTTTGACCGTGGCCCGAACCTGCCCGATCAGGCGGTTCTGATCGATCTCGCGAACCGCCGCTTCTTTTTCTTCTGGATCGAGATCTGGCCGCACGAGTTCTATTTTATCGCCGGTCTGTTGATCATGGCGGGCCTTGGCCTGTTTCTCTTTACGTCTGCTGCGGGCCGCGTTTGGTGTGGCTATGCCTGTCCACAGACGGTTTGGACCGACCTTTTTATTCTTGTGGAACGTTGGGTCGAGGGCGACCGAAACGCGCGTCTGCGTCTTTACCGTCAAAAGAAAATGGACTTTCGCAAGCTGCGCCTGCGGATCACCAAATGGATCTTGTGGCTCGTCATCGGTGCGGCAACGGGCGGCGCCTGGGTGTTCTATTTTGCCGATGCTCCAACGCTTTTCATGGATTTGATCACCGGTCATGCGCACCCGCTGGCGTATGCGACACTCGGGATTTTGACCCTGACGACGTTCTTTTTCGGCGGGGTGGCGCGGGAACAGATCTGTATCTACGCATGTCCGTGGCCGCGCATTCAGGCCGCAATGATGGACGAAGATACCATCGTGGTGGGCTACCGCCATTGGCGTGGCGAACCGCGCGGCAAGGCACGCAATCAGACCGATGGCACAACGGAAATGGGCGATTGCATCGACTGTATGGCCTGTGTGAACGTCTGTCCGGTCGGGATCGATATTCGCGACGGTCAACAGCTTGAATGTATCACCTGTGCGCTGTGCATCGATGCTTGTGACGAGATTATGGATAAGATCGGCAAGCCGCGCGGCCTTGTGGACTACATGGCGTTGACCGACGAGGCCCGTGAAATCTCCGGTCAGGCAACCAAATCGATCTGGAAACATATCTTCCGCCCGCGCACCATTCTTTACACGGCTCTTTGGGCCGGTGTGGGGATTGCGCTTGTCGTGGCCTTGTTTATCCGTCCGGACATCGACATGACGGTGGCGCCGGAACGCAACCCGACCTTCGTGGTTCAATCAGATGGCTCTATCCGCAACATCTACAATGTCCGTTTGCGCAATAAACACGGCGAGGACCGCCCCTTCCGCATCTCTGTCACAGGCGACCCTGCATTGTCGGTACAGGTCGAGGGGACCCCTTACGAAGTGGTCACGGTCGGTGCGGACGAGATGAAAATCCAACGGGTATATATCACGGCGGCGGCAAAATCCGGCCCAGCTACGACTGACCGGAGTGACATTACCATCTGGGTGACCGATATCTCCAACAATGACCGTGCGCATACCGCGACGGTGTTCAATGGTCGGGGAAAATAAGATGGCTGATAAAACAACGGGCGAAAAGAAAGAGTTCGAAATTACCGGCAAGCATGTCTTGATCGGGATGGTCGGTGCCTTTTCTCTTATCATCGGGGTAAATGTCTTTATGGCGGTGAGCGCCGTGCGGACATTCCCGGGGTTGGAAGTCAAGAACTCCTATGTTGCCTCGCAGCATTTCGATGATGACAAGGCCGAGCAACTGTCGCTTGGCTGGACCATCGAGACGGCGGCAAAGGATGCATTTTTCCGTGTGGCAATTACGGACGAGGCGGGCAACCCTGTCGAGGTCGAAACGATTAGCGGCACCATCGGGCGGCCAACCTCCGTCGTGGACGACCAGACGCCGGAGTTTGTGTTCGACGGGACGGCCTATGTGGCCGAAACGGGAAAACTCGAAGAGGGCAATTGGAACTACCGCATGGTTGCGACCGCCAAAAACGGGGCGCATTTCAAACAGCGGATTGTCTTTTACGTCAAACACTAACGCCACCTGAACGGAAAACCGCACGATGTCCGAAGCCCAGATTTCCGCCTGTCCGGCCTGTCTTGCCGCCCCTGCCGCCGGGAGCGCCGCAGGGGCGCGTGACATTCAGGATGCCCGTATCGTTTTGTCTTTGCCGACAGCGCATTGTGCCGCCTGTATTTCCGCCGTCGAACGCGCATTGAACAAGGTGGATGCGGTCCATAGCGCCCGCGTGAACCTGACCCTCAAACGCGCACTCATCGAAGCCGATGAATCCGTGACACCCGACGATATGATCAAGGTGCTTGAGGGGATCGGATACGAAGCCTACGAATTGGACGCAGGTGCGATTTCGGCCACTCAGACCGACAGGAACGGACGGGCCATTTTGACCCGTATCGCCGTGTCGGGCTTTGCCATGATGAACGTCATGCTCCTGTCCGTGGCGGTGTGGTCGGGGGCGACGGATGCGACCCGCGACATGTTCCACTGGATCTCCGCCACCATTGCCTTGCCCGCTGTTGCCTATGCCGCGCAGCCGTTTTTCAAATCGGCATGGTCGGCGTTGCGGGTGCGCAGGCTCAATATGGATGTGCCAATTTCATTGGCCATTATCCTCGCCGTTGGCATGTCGATCTACGAGACCGCGCAATCGGGGGCGCATGCCTATTTCGATGCAGCCCTGTCGCTGACCTTTTTCTTGTTGGCGGGGCGCTACCTTGACTACCGCACGCGCTCTGTGGCGCGGTCGGCCGCCGAAGAACTCGCGGCCCTCGAAGTTCCCCGCGCCACTTTGGTCGACGGCACGGTGCGACCGATCTCGGAAATTGCAAAGGGCGATCTGGTGCGCGTGGTTCCGGGGGCGCGTGTGCCCGTCGACGGTGTCGTGACCGATGGCGCGTCCGAACTGGACCGGTCGCTTTTGACGGGCGAAAGCCTTCCGGTGGCTGTTGGCCCAGACACCGTGGTGAGCGCGGGCGAAGTCAACCTGACGGGGGTGTTGAGTGTGCGCGTCACGGCGGCGGGGGTGGACAGTTCTCTACACCGCATGGCCGATCTGGTGGCGATGGCCGAAACCTCGCGCAACCGCTATACCTCGCTTGCGGATCGCGCCGCACAGGTCTACGCGCCGCTTGTGCATATCCTTGCCTTTGTGGCCTTTGCGGGGTGGACATGGGCCACGGGGGATGTGCGTCTTGCGCTGAATATCGCCGTTGCGGTTCTCATTATCACCTGTCCCTGTGCGCTCGGTTTGGCCGTGCCCGCCGTGACCACCGCCGCCTCCGGACGTCTGTTTCGCGCGGGCATGTTGATCAAGTCGGCCACCGCCATTGAACGTCTGGCCGAGGTCGACACCGTGGTGTTCGACAAAACCGGCACCCTCACGACGGGTCGTCCCGAGTTGTCGAACCTCACCGCGATCGAACCGCGTGCACGCGGTATTGCCATGGCGCTTGCTGCGGGCTCCGCGCATCCGTTGTCCGCCGCGATCTACGAGGCCTGTCGCAAAGCGGATGTGATCCCCGCGAAACTTTCCGCGATGACCGAAATTCCCGGCCACGGGGTCGAGGCGGTGTTTGACGGCAAGCCTGTCCGCCTTGGTCGCGCCACATGGATCGGGGCGCAGCCCTTGCCCCAGACCGCGACCTATCTGCAGGTGGGCGATGGCGCGACCGTGGCTTTTGCCTTTGTCGATCATTTGCGCGATGGCGCCGCACAGGCGGTTGAGGCGCTCAAGGCCCAAGGCAAAGAGGTGATCCTGTTGTCGGGCGACGCGCCCGCAGCCGTGGCCGAGATCGCCGAGCGGATCGGCATCGACGCGTGGGAGGCGGAGTGCCTGCCCGAGGGCAAAGCGCAACGAGTGGGTGAATTGACCCGTATGGGCCGCAAGGTGTTGATGGTCGGGGACGGCCTCAACGACACCGCCGCGCTTGCGGGTGCGCATGTCTCGATCTCGCCGGCCTCTGCTTTGGAGGCCACCCGCGTGGTGTCTGACATTGTGCTGTTGGGCAATTCGCTTGCCCCCTTGGGGGAGGCCGCGCAGGTCGCCAAATCGGCCACGCGCCGGATCAAGGAAAACTTTGCCATTGCGGCGGGCTATAACATGATCGCCGTGCCGCTTGCGCTTGCCGGATTTGCCACGCCACTCGCGGCGGCCTTGGCTATGTCGTTCTCTTCCATTACTGTCTCGCTCAATGCGTTGCGCCTGCGGGCGCGCAAAAAGGTCACCTGATATGAACGTGCTTGTCTACCTCATCCCCGTCTCGATTTTCCTTGGCGGGATCGGACTTGCGGCGTTCTTTTGGTCGATCCGCTCGCATCAGTTCGACGATCCGCAAGGCGACGCGAGCCGCATTTTGACCACCGATTACGACGATCACCCGCGCGAGGATTGATGCCGCTTACGGTGCCGCGCGTGCGGCCAGATCGGCCACCATCGGTCCCATTGCGTTCACAATCACCGACACGCCGTGTGCATTGGGGTGAACCCCGTCGGATTGGACGTGGGTTTTGATCGTCTCGCTCATGTCGCCCAGATCCGTGAGCGGCTTGAGAAAGCTTTCGAAATAGAGCGCACCGTATTTTTCGGCCAGATCGGGATAGATCGCCTCGAAATCCGTCTTGTAGTCCTGGCCATAATTGCTTGGAACCGAGATGCCGACGATCATCATCGGCACGCCTTTTGCCGCACCCGCCGCCATGATCGTGTCGAGGTTCGAGCGGGCCAGTTCGGGCGGGATGCCCCGTAGGACATCGTTGCCGCCAAGGGCCACAATCAGCGCGTCGATGTCGTCCGTGAGGGTCCAATCCACCCGCGACACCCCGCCCGACGTGGTGTCGCCCGACACGCCCGCATTGACGATGGTGGCGGCGGTTCCCTGTGCATCCAACCAGTCCTGAAGCTGTGCGGTGAACCCCTCGTGGGCCAGTAACCCGTAGCCTTGCGTGAGGCTGTCGCCAAGGGCAGCGATGCGCACTGTTTGCGCCTGAGCGACAATCGGGGCTGCGACCATTAGGGCGATGGAAAGGAAAACTGCCGACAATCGCTTGCCGATGCCGGATAAGACCCCATATCCAAAGTGAAAGATCAAAAGGACCTGCCCCATGCGTGACGCCATTATTTCCCTGTCGGGTGCAAACCTCATCCTCGACGGCAATGCGGGCCGCGTAGAGATTTTGCACGACATCTCGCTTGACGTGATGCGCGGGGAGACCGTTGGGCTGATTGGACCGTCTGGTTCTGGCAAGTCGTCGCTCCTCATGTTGCTCGGTGGTCTGGAACAGGCCACGGGTGGCATCGTTACTGTGCTCGGTCACGATCTCACGTCGATGGACGAGGATCAATTGGCACGCTTTCGTAGGGATCATATGGGGGTTGTGTTCCAATCCTTCCACCTCATTCCGACAATGACCGCGCTTGAAAATGTCGCAACTCCGTTGGAACTGGCCGGCGCACCCGATGCGTTCGCGCGGGCGCGGGCGGAATTGGAGGCGGTCGGGCTTGCCGCGCGGATGGATCATTATCCGTCACAAATGTCGGGCGGCGAACAGCAACGTGTAGCGCTTGCCCGTGCGGCGGCGCCGCGTCCAGAAATCCTTTTGGCCGATGAACCCACGGGCAACCTTGATGGCACGACGGGCGAGGCCATCATTGAATTGCTGTTCGGCCTGCGCGACCGTCACGGATCGACGCTTGTTATGGTGACGCACGCGCCCGAACTGGCCGGGCGTTGTGATCGGGTGATCCGTCTGCGCGACGGGCATTTGGAACCGGCGGAGGTCATCGCGTGAAGGTGGCATTGGCATGGACCATCGCGCGGCGTGAGTTGCGCGCAGGGATCAAAGGGTTCCGTGTTCTCATCGCCTGTCTGGCACTTGGCGTGGCGGCGATTGCGGGGGTCACATCCGTGCGCGAAAGCATCGCGCAGGGATTGGACCGCGAGGGCGCTGCGTTGCTCGGCGGGCAAGCGGAAATGGAGTTCACCTACCGGTTTGCCACCGCCGATGAGCGGGCATGGATGGACGCCAATGCCGATGCCGTATCCGAGATTGCCGATTTCAGGTCCATGGTCACAACCGGTGACGAACGGGCGCTGACCCAAGTGAAAGCCGTCGACAATGCTTACCCGTTGATCGGCGCTGTAACATTAACCCCTGACATGCCCATTGAACAGGCGCTTGCGGGGCAGGACGGTCTGTCGGGCGCGGTTCTGGACCCGATGCTGTTCGAACGGTTGGGCCTTTCCGTGGGCGATGAAATTGCCATTGGTGGCGAGCCGTTTGTGGCGATGGCCGCCCTTACGCGCGAACCGGATAATGCCTCGGCGGGGTTCTCGCTCGGGCCGCGCTCTATCGTGGCACTGGAGGCATTGCGCGGGACATCTTTGTTGTCGGCAGGAACGTTGTTTGAAACCGCTTACCGTATGCGCCTGCCCGTTGACACCGATCTTGATGCCTATGAGGCGCGGGCCAAAGCGGAGGTGGCGGATGGCGGGTTCCGGTGGCGTGATGCCCGCAATGGCGCCCCCGGTGTGGCGCGGTTTGTTGACCGGTTGTCCTCGTTCCTTGTTCTTGTCGGACTGGCGGGTTTGGCGGTTGGTGGCGTGGGGGTGTCGGCGGCGGTGCGGGCGTATCTCGACCGCAAAACCGCCGTCATTGCGACCTTGAAAACACTGGGTGCGGAACGCTCGACCATTCTTATGATCTACGCCTTTCAGGTCGGGGTTCTGACGCTCGTTGCCATCGCGATCGGGGTGGTTCTCGGGGCTGTTGCCCCCCTGTTGGCCGCGCCGGTGATCGAGGCGCAATTGCCCGTTCCCGTGGCCATTGGTGTGCATGTCGGGCCGCTCGTCGAGGCGAGCGTTTACGGCCTGTTGTCTGCGGCAATTTTTGTGCTGTGGCCCTTGTCGCGTGCGGAACAAATCCGACCGGCGGCGCTTTACCGCGATGCCGGGTTCGGTCTGCGCGGGATGCCGCGTCCGCGCTATATCGCCGTTATGGCGGTGATGGTTGTGATGCTCGTGGCATCGGCCATTGTGTTCACCGACAGTGCGCGTTTGGTTCTTTGGTCCTTTGTCGGGGTGGTCGGATCATTCGCCCTTTTGGGTCTGTCTGCTCGCGGGGTGTCACGTTTGGCGCGCCGCCTGTCCAGGGCCCGCTTTGCCAAGGGGCGCACGGGGCTGCGGCTTGCGCTCTCTTCCGTGGGTGGTCCGGGGGGCGAAACGACATCGGTCGTTTTGTCGCTTGGCCTTGGCCTGACGGTTTTGTCCGCAGTGGGTCAGATCGACACCAATCTGCGCAACGCCATTGCGCAAGACCTGCCCGAGGTCGCGCCCTCCTATTTCGTGGTGGATATTCAACCCGATCAGATCGACGGGGTTCTCGAGCGCCTGTCCGGGGATGCGGGCGTGCGGAAATTCGAGAGTGCGCCGATGCTGCGCGGGATCATCACGCATATTAACGGTGTGGACGCCGAGGCCTATGCCGGACCGCATTGGGTCATTCGTGGCGATCGCGGGATCACCTATTCCGCCGCCAAACCCGAGAATGCCAAGATCACCGCAGGCGCGTGGTGGCAAGAGGATTACACAGGCCCGCCACAGATCAGTTTTGCCGCCGAAGAAGCCGAAGAGATGGGCCTCACCCTTGGCGACACCATGACGGTCAACGTGTTGGGGCGCGACATCACGGGCGAAATCACGTCCTTTCGCGAGGTCGATTTTTCGGGCGCGGGCATGGGGTTTGTGTTGTCGATGAATGATGCCGCTTTGCGCGGGGCGCCGCATTCCCATATTGCGACGATTTATGCGGAGCCCGAGGCCGAGGCACCGTTGATCCGCGACCTTGCCAAAGCCTATCCCAACATCACCACGATCCGGGTGCGCGATGCCATCGGTCGTGTCGTCACCGTCCTCGAAGGCATTGCCGCCGCCACAACCCTCGGCGCGCTTGCAACGCTTGTCACGGGCGCGGTTGTGCTCGTGGGCGCGGCCGCTGCGGGGGAAAACACACGGCGCTACGAGGCGGCAATCCTCAAAACCCTCGGCGCAACCCGCCCTGTGATTTTGCGCAGTTTTGCGCTGCGTTCGGCCGTGACGGGATTTGCTGCCGCACTTGTTGCTCTTGCGGCGGGTGGTTTTGCGGCGTGGGCGGTGATCCATTTCGTGATGAAATCGGATTTCCAATTCGCATGGGGTCCGGCGGCACTCATTGTGGTGGGGGGCGTGTTGCTCACACTTTTGACGTCCCTGTGGTTCTCGTGGCGGGCGATGCGTGTGCGGCCCGCGCGGGTTTTGCGATCCGCCGATTGAGACCGGTGCGGGTCATGCGGTCTTGTTGCGTTTGATCATATCGTTAACGAGGTCGCGCACACGATCCGCCGTGGGCGTCAAATGCGCCCCTGCGCGGGTCAGGATGCCAAACTCGTCCACAGCCAGATTCATGGTTGTCTCGAGTGTTTTGATCTGGCCGTCCGCCCCGAAGATTTGCGCCACAGCGGAGGCAATCGGGGCAATGGCGTTGGACTGTCCCACTGCCGCAAGCGTGAGCAGAAATGACGATGTATTGAGCACGCGGGCGGGGGGCGCGTGGCCAAGGTCGCGGAGCGAACGTTCAACCGTTTGGCGCAAAATGGCACCGGACGGCGGCATCACCCAATCATAGCCCAAAAGGCGTTCGATGCCGATTGGCGTTTTGGCCCGCAACAGGGGGTGGTCACGGCGTGCGATTATGCTCATGGGTTCGATGCCGATGGGCATGTAGTCAAACTGGGAGGCCGATGCATCATCGGGCAGACGGGCAATCGCAAAATCGAGCCGCCGGTCCAGAACCATATCGCGCAGGTGATCAGAGGTTGCGACCTCGATTTCAATCTGTGCATCGGGCATGTCGATCCGCGCGTGGCGCACCACGGGCAGGACGAGATCGATTGCGGGTCCCGTCACCGCGCCAAGCGCCACCGTCCCCGTAAGCCCGCGGCGCAGTTCGTCTATTTCGCGGCCCGCATCCCCGATCTCGTTCAGAATCCGGTCGGCACGGATCGCAAGGGCGCGTCCTTCGGCGGTCAGGGCGATCCCGCGTCCCTCGCGGCGGTAGAACGGCGCGTCGATGATGGCCTCGATTTCCGACGCCAGCCGCGACGCGGCGGGCTGCGCAATCCCGAGTGTATGGGCGGCGTCCGTCAACTTGCCATCGGCCATGAGGGCCGCGGCAAGGCGGAGGTGGTTGATCTTCATTCCTTTGCGCAAAAGATCATTCATGTGACGTGACTCCGATCAATGGCGACTGGCGTGATGGCGTAAATGGTATGATTTAATAATTATACATAATTTGACTGGAATGATAAGCCAAGGCTTTATCATGCACGACGTGACACGCGTCGGGGCCGATTCCGGCCTGATTGACGACGACCGGACAATTCCGGTCTTGGGAGGATACAAAATGAAACTTACAAAAACACTGGCGCTTGCCGCCGCTGTCTCTACGCTTGCCATCTCCGCTTGGGCGGACGGTACGGTCGGGATTGCCATGCCGACCAAATCTTCGGCCCGTTGGATCGCTGATGGCGACAACATGGTCAAAGAACTCGAAGCTGCGGGCTACACGGCCGATCTGCAATACGCAGAAGACGACATTCCCAACCAACTCGCGCAGATCGAGAACATGGTCACCAAAGGTGTGGACGTGCTCGTGATTGCTGCGATTGACGGCACAACCTTGTCCAACGCACTTGCAAACGCCGCTGCCGCCGGTGTGAAGGTCATCGCCTATGACCGCCTGATCCGCGATTCCGGTGATGTTGACTACTATGCCACGTTCGACAACTTCAAAGTTGGCGTTCAGCAGGCAACAACAATCGTCGAAGGCCTCAAAGCCCGCTTTGGTGACGGTCCTTATAACGTTGAGCTGTTCGGCGGCTCGCCTGACGACAACAACGCCTACTTCTTTTACAACGGCGCGATGTCCGTCTTCGATCCTTTGATCGCAGATGGCACCATTGTGGTTCAGTCCGGTCAGATGGGCATGGATAAAGTCGGGACATTGCGTTGGGACGGTGCCGTTGCACAGGCGCGCATGGATAACCTGTTGTCCGCGCACTACACCGACAAAGAAGTCCACGGCGTTTTGTCGCCTTACGATGGCCTGTCCATCGGCATCCTGTCCTCGCTTAAAGGCGTTGGATACGGATCCGGCGATATGAAAATGCCAATCGTGTCGGGTCAGGATGCGGAAGTTCCGTCCGTGAAATCCATCCTCGCAGGCGAGCAGTATTCCACGATTTTCAAAGACACACGCGAGCTTGCAAAAGTGACCGTGGGTATGGTGGACGCCGTTCTCGGCGGCACCGAGCCACAGATCAACGACACCACCACCTACGACAATGGTGTCAAGGTGATCCCCGCTTACCTGCTTGAGCCGCTTCCCGTGGATGCGTCCAACTGGGAAGAGCGCCTGATCGGTTCCGGCTACTACACAATGGATCAGATCAAGTAATCGACTTGGACTGAACACGACGAGGTCGCCCGAGTGTCCCTAGAGGCTCGGGCGGCTGCGCCGTCGCACAGATCCGTGCGAAAGAGTAGCGAACAGGGGCGATCAGTCCCCCGCAGAAGGGCAAGCCATGACCACACTTCTGGAAATGCGAAACATCACCAAAGAGTTCCCCGGCGTGAAAGCGCTCGATCAGGTGAACCTGAAGGTGGAAGAGGGCGAAATCCATGCGATTTGCGGCGAAAACGGTGCCGGAAAATCGACATTGATGAAGGTGCTTTCGGGCATCTATCCAATCGGAACATATGACGGCGATATCCATTACGAGGGCGATGTTGCGGCCTTTAAAACGCTCAGCGATAGCGAGAGCCGCGGCATTGTGATCATCCACCAAGAGCTTGCCTTGGTGCCTGATCTGTCGATTGCCGAGAACATTTTTCTGGGCAATGAACGCGCCTCTAATGGCGTGATCAATTGGCACGAAACCAATGCACGCACCGAAGAGCTGTTGAAAAAGGTCGGTCTTGTCGAGACCCCCACCACAAAGGTGGACAGCATTGGCGTTGGCAAGCAGCAGCTTGTGGAGATCGCCAAGGCCTTGTCCAAAGATGTGAAACTGTTGATTTTGGACGAGCCGACAGCGGCGCTTCAGGAAAACGACAGCCGCAAATTGCTTGATCTGATGTTGGAGCTGAAATCGCAGGGCGTGACCTGTATTATCATCTCGCACAAATTGAACGAAGTGCGCTATGTCGCCGACACCGTGACCGTGATCCGCGATGGTCAAACCGTTTCCGCCCATGCCGCCAAAGGTCTGTCCGAGGACAGGATCGTGGCCGATATGGTGGGGCGCGATATGACGCACCGCTACCCTGAACATGTGCGCACACCGGGCGAGATGTTGATGGAGGTCGAGGCTTGGAATGTCTGGCATCCTGAGCACGGCGACCGGCAGGTGGTCAAAAACGCAGCGTTCAACGTCCGTGCGGGCGAGGTTGTCGGTATCGCGGGCCTGATGGGGTCGGGGCGCACGGAACTGGCCATGTCGGTGTTTGGCAAATCCTACGGGCGCAATATTTCGGGCAGCGTCAAACTGCACGGCAAAGAGGTTGATGTCTCCACGGTGGGCCGTGCGATTGACGCGGGTCTGGCCTATGTGACTGAGGACCGGAAATCTCTGGGTCTCGTGTTGGAGGAAACAATCCGGTTCAACACCACGCTGTCCAACCTTGAAGGGGTCTCCAAAGGCGGCATCCTCAACAAGAACGAAGAGACCAAAGCGGCGGAACGGTATCGCGAGGCCTTGGCCACGCGCACCCCGTCGGTGTTCCAAAAGGTGATGAACCTGTCGGGCGGCAACCAACAAAAAGTCGTTCTGGCCAAGTGGTTGTTTACCGAGCCCGAGGTTTTGATCCTCGATGAGCCGACGCGCGGGATCGATGTGGGCGCGAAGTACGAAATTTATACAATCATCAACGATCTGGCCGCCCAAGGAAAAGGCGTGGTTATGATCTCGTCGGAAATGCCCGAGCTTTTGGGCATGTGCGACCGGATTTATGTCATGAACGAGGGCGCGTTGGTCGGTGAATTGACCGCCGCCGAGGCGAGCCAGGAGCGCATTATGTCGCTCATCGTCAGCGAATAGGAGAGCAGGGATGGACAACACAAATAAAACGGGGCTCAAGGCCTACCTCGCCGCGAACTTGCGCGAATACGGTCTGTTATTTGCCCTGATCGGGGTCATGGCGTTTTTTCAGATCGTCACGAACGGCACGTTGCTGCGGGCGGTGAACATCACGAACCTGTTGCTGCAAAACTCCTACATTATCATCATGGCCCTGGGCATGTTGGTGATTATTGTTGGTGGCCACATCGACCTGTCGGTCGGGTCGGTCATGGGATTTATTGGCGCTTTGGCCGCTGTCATGATCGTGAATTGGAACATGAACCCGCTCCTCACCATCGCCATCTGTCTGGTCGCAGGCGGGGTCATCGGCGGGGCGCAGGGCTATTGGGTCGCCTATTGGCGCATTCCGCCCTTTATCGTCACGCTCGCGGGGATGTTGGTGTTTCGTGGCCTGTCGCTGTGGTTGCTGCACGGTCAGTCCGTCGGGCCGTTCCCACGTGAATTTACCGTGATCGCCAACGGGTTTGTTCCCGATGTGTTTCCTGCGGCGTGGGGCGAAAGCCTTGCCGTGATGACGGGTGTGCGTCAGGTCAATGTGTTGGCTGCCGTCATGGGATTTGTCGCGGCTGCCTTTGTGATCTGGCGCGGGATGAAACAGCGCGCCACCAACAAGGCCTACGGGATCGAAGACGAACCACAGAGCTTTTTCGTGGTCCGCACAGGGATTGTGGCCTTTGCGCTGATCTTTGTGATGTGGAAACTGGCAACCTTTCGCGGACTGCCAAACGTACTGATCACCATGGGTGTGCTCACCGTGATCTACGCCTTTCTCACCGAAAACACCGTGATCGGCCGGCGCGTTTACGCGATGGGCGGCAATGAAAAAGCGGCGAAGCTTTCGGGCATCAACACCGAGCGTTTGACCTTTCTCGCCTTTGTGAACATGGGTGTTCTGGCGGCGGCTGCGGGACTTGTGTTTGCCGCACGTTTGAATACGGCAACGCCGAAAGCGGGCTTTGCGCTTGAGCTTGACGTCATCGCGGCGGTGTTTATCGGCGGTGCGTCCATGTCGGGCGGGGTCGGAACAATTGTTGGGGCGGTTGTTGGCGCATTCTTGATGGGGGTGCTGAACAACGGCATGTCGATCATGGGCATCGGCATCGATTACCAACAGATGATCAAAGGCCTCGTGTTGCTGATGGCTGTGGTCTTTGACGTCTATAACAAACAAAAACAGGGGTAACGGATTATGTTGCTGTCACAAATTCAAAACGCGTCAGGCGGTATTAGCGTTGTCGTTCGCTCCGGCTCCGAGGCCTATGTGGTCCAGAATGCACCATCCTCCTATGCGCTCGCTATGGAGGCGGCGACAACGGGTCGCCCGCTTGCCGATGTGATCCGTGGGCACGGGTTTGGCGAGGCGGTGGATCTTGAGGCGGCCTATGCCGAAGGGCGGATGCTCTTGCCGATCCACCACGACGATCCGGCGCATTGCCACCTGACGGGAACGGGGCTGACCCATTTGGGGTCTGCCTCGACGCGCAGCTCCATGCACGCAAAGAAAGACAAAGAGGCGGTCATGACCGACTCGATGAAGATGTTCCAAATGGGTGTCGAAACGGGCAGGCCAGCGGATGGCGAGGTCGGCGCACAGCCCGAGTGGTTCTACAAAGGCAACGGTACAATGGCGGTGGCTGCGGGCAAGCCGCTGCATTCGCCCTCCTTTGCCGAGGACGCAGGCGAAGAACCCGAGATTGCAGGCATCTACATCAACGGCCCGGATGGGGTGCCGTTCCGTGTCGGCTTTGCCCTGTCCAACGAGTTTTCCGATCACATCACCGAGCGCGGCAACTATCTTTGGCTTGCGCATTCCAAATTGCGTCCTGCGGCCATCGGTCCCGAAATGCTGATCGGCGATTTGCCCGCTGACGTGCAAGGCATGTCGCGGATTTACCGTGATGGTGCGGTGTTGTGGGAAAAACCGTTCGTGTCGGGCGAGGCCAACATGTCTCACACCCTTGCCAATCTCGAACACCACCATTTTAAGTATGATATCTTCCGTCAAGAGGGCGATTTGCATGTGCATTTCTTCGGCACGGCGACCCTGTCGTTTGCGGATAGCATCCGCACGCAAGATGGCGATGTGTTTGAAATCGAAGCCGCCGATTTCGGTATGGCCCTGCGTAATCCTCTTGCTCAAGCGCCCAAAGTTGCCGGTACAACCAAAGTGAAAGTCCTGTAATATGAGTTTTAAACCCGCCGAATGGCCCCGCAAACTCCGGTCGCAATCCTGGTATGGCGGCAATAGCCGCGACACGATTTACCACCGTGGGTGGCTCAAGAACCAAGGGTATCCGCACGACCTGTTCGACGGACGTCCGATCATCGGCGTGCTCAACACGTGGTCGGAACTGAGCCCGTGCAACGGCAGCCACATGAAAGAACTGGCCGAAAAGGTCAAAGCAGGGATTTGGGAGGCCGGTGGTTTCCCCGTCGAGGTGCCTGTGTTTTCCGCGTCCGAGAACACCTATCGCCCCACCGCGATGATGTTCCGCAACCTTGCCGCTCTCGCGGTCGAGGAAACCATTCGCGGACAACCGATTGATGGCTGTGTCTTGCTTGTGGGCTGTGACAAAACCACACCGTCCCTGATCATGGGGGCCGCGTCATGTGACCTGCCGTCGATCGTTGTGACGGGCGGGCCAATGCTCAACGGTATCTACAAAAACGAGCGGATCGGTTCGGGGACGCACCTTTGGAAATTCTCCGAGGACGTCAAGGCGGGCAAGATGACCCAAGAGGAATTCCTCGAAGCCGAACAGGGCATGTCGCGCTCTACCGGTACTTGTAACACGATGGGAACCGCGTCGACGATGGCGTCGATGGCCGAGGCGCTCGGGCTTGCCCTGTCGGGCAATGCCGCGATCCCCGCCGTGGATAGCCGCCGCCGCGTTATGGCACAGATGTCGGGGCGCCGCATCGTGCAGATGGTCAAAGACGACCTGAAGCCGTCCGACATTATGACCAAACAGGCGTTTGAAAACGCTATCCGCACCAACGGCGCGATTGGTGGCTCCACCAATGCCGTCGTTCACTTGCTCGCGATGGCGGGCCGTGTGGGCGTTGATTTGTCGCTTGACGATTGGGATCGCTGTGGCCGCGATGTGTCGACCATTGTAAACCTCATGCCATCGGGCAAATATCTGATGGAAGAGTTCTTTTACGCGGGCGGTTTGCCTGTGGTGCTCAAGCGATTGGGCGAGGCGAACCAGTTGCACAAAGACGCGTTGACCGTGTCGGGCCAGACGATTTGGGACGAAGTCAAAGATGTGGTGAACCACAACGAAGACGTGATTTTGCCCGTCGACAAACCGCTTATGGAGCAGGGCGGTATTGCGGTCGTGCGTGGCAACCTTGCACCCAATGGTGCCGTTCTCAAGCCGTCCGCTGCGACGCCCGCCTTGTTGCAACACAAAGGCCGCGCGGTCGTGTTCGAGGACATCGACGACTATAAGGCCAAGATCAATGACGAGGATCTCGACATTGACGAGACCTGCGTCATGGTGATGAAAAACTGTGGCCCCAAAGGGTATCCGGGCATGGCGGAGGTCGGCAATATGGGGCTGCCGCCCAAGGTGCTGCGCAAGGGCATTACCGATATGGTGCGCATTTCTGACGCGCGGATGTCGGGGACGGCCTATGGTACGGTTGTCTTGCACACCTCGCCCGAGGCCGCCGCAGGTGGGCCGCTCGCCGTGGTGCAAAATGGCGATATGATCGAACTGGATGTTCCGAACCGCAAGCTGCACCTCGATATTTCCGACGATGAACTGGCCGCGCGTCTGGCCGCGTGGACCCCGATCCACGAACAGGCCACAGGTGGCTACGCATGGCTGCATCAAGCCCACGTCGAGGGTGCGGATACCGGTGCCGATCTTGATTTTCTCAAAGGGTGCCGTGGGGCGCCTGTCGGAAAGGACAGTCACTAATGGCGCGTAAAATCGCATTGGTCGGTGTCGGCAAAATCGCCATCGACCAACACATACCCTCTCTTGCGAAATCGGACGATTGGGACTTGGCGGCAGCGGTGTCGCGCAACCATCAGGTCGCGGATGTGCCAAATTACACCGATATGACCGAGATGCTTGCCGCCCATCCCGAGATCGGTGTGGTGAGCCTGTGCATGCCACCCGTCCCGCGGTTTGAATACGCGCGGGCGGCGATTGCGGCGGGGCGGCACGTGATGTTGGAAAAGCCCCCCGGTGCAACACTCTCCGAGGTCTACGCGCTTGAAAATCTGGCGCGTGAGGCGGGTGTGACGCTCTACGCCACATGGCACTCGCGCAAGGCGGCTCAGGTTGCTGCGGCAAAGGCGTGGCTTGCGGGGAAAACGCTTGAGCGGTTCACGGTGACGTGGAAAGAGGACGTGCGCAAATGGCACCCGAACCAGGACTGGGTGTTCGAACCCGGCGGTATGGGAATCTTTGACCCGGGTATTAATGCGCTGTCCATCGTGACCGAAATCTTGCCCGATCCGATCCACCTCGAAAAGGCGGTTCTGAACTTCCCCGCCAACCGTGACACACCGATTGCAGCCGATTTGGCGTTCTATCATCCCTATGGGGCCATCGTGTCCGCCGAGATGAATTGGGATCACAGCGGCGCAGATATTTGGGACATCGAGGCCGTATGCAAAGAGGGGGTTCTCAAGCTCGAGAAAGGCGGCGGGGTGTTGCGTCTCGACGGCGTTGAACAACCCGGCGCCATTGGCCAACTCGACGGTGAATATCCGCAGCTTTACGCCGATATGGCGGCATTGGTCGCATCTGGCCAAAGCGAAGTGGACCTGCGTCCGATGCTGCACGTCTCCGATGCGCTGACGCTTGGAAAGCGTAACGAGGTCGCTGCTTTCGAGTGGTAGGGCGTGCCCCTCGGACATGAAAAAAAGGACGGCCGTCGCATTGCGTTGGCCGTCCTTCAAGTTGCTCCCGTCACGACGGGAAACACGCAGTTCAAGCTGCGTTATGGGCGGTTTCCAATGGCACATACGATGCGTGAACGGGGTCCGCGCGATTGCGCCATTGGGCGTTGTTGACGGGAGCCTGCAACAGCGCCAGTTCCAGAGATGCAATCGTCACCGGAATGCGCAGCGACACATCGGCGAGCATCAGGCGATGGGTGCCGAACTCGTTCATGGAAAAATCATCTGACAGCAAAATAATGCTGAGACCGGGATGGCTGTCGCGCAAATGTCTGATGCTGTCGAACTGTGCCGCGATGCCGCTAAAGCTGTCGATATCGATGAACGCGTGCGTCACCGTGGTATCGTTGGCCAACGCAGCCCAAAGTGCCGCGTGATCCGTGCAGACGCGCACTGTGACATCATTGTCCTCGAGCATCGCAGGCAAGGTCCGGGCGAGTATATGGGACGCCGTCAATAGGCAACAATTGGCATCGAAGCCGTCAAAAATACTGAACATGGTACTCTCCCGTTTGGTTACCCGAAAGTTAGCACGCGTGTCCGGACCACGGGGCGGCGCAAATGGCGTTAACCATGTATCTTAAGTGTGGCGATGGCCCGTTAGTTGAGTGTTAACCATACCAAACTGCATGGATGGAGGCCTGTGAGGGCATTGGTGAGGGTGCAGGGTGGGGGGTAATAAGGCCCGATGCACTGTGGAAGCTCCACTGGGGGGTGGGACGCATTGCATCGGGCCAAACCGAACCCATATGGCGATATCACGAGGTCGTGATAGTGCCGCATGGGCGCGAGCAGGCTTGTTTTTTAGTAAACGGTGCGCCCCTTGAAAAGCTGCGCGAAAGGAGTTGTGCGGGCGCTTTGGTATAGAGGCGCGCGCGAGCAAGTGCGGCGCCGTGGAAAAATGATGTTGGAAAGTGAAGATTTCAGACCGGATTTGACCGGCGGATAAAACTTTTGAGTGACGGTGCGCTCCAATGAGATAGCCGTTACAACCTATGCGCCCCTGACGAAGGGTCCGCTACAACTTTATGTTAACCAAAAGACGCATGTTCAAACCTGCGCTCCTTGAGCGAAAAAATGACCAAAAAGGCCAGACATGAAACTTATCGGTTACACAATTGCATCCCTTCTGATTGCGGTTCTTGCATCTGCGATTGTGTGGGCGGTGTGGCATAATGTGTGGATGGCGGCCGTGTCGTACATCGTTTCCGGTAACGCCACGATGTTTGTTCTGGTGTATTCGAGCTTTCGCGCCCAGGTAGCGAAAGACGCAGCGCAAGACGCCAAGGAGAGGGGGCGCGCACACGCATGAGTGCCGTTCACGGGCATTGTGGGTGACGGACACGCCGAATGGTTATATACAGCAGTTTGCGGCACGGATCCGGTTTGTGTCATGTGGTAGATAGTTTTTATGGGGATCACTTTTGAAATTACTTCTTGCAGATGACCATGATCTGGTTCGCGACTCTGTCGCCGCCTATTTGAAGGGCGCCGGGATCGAGGATGTCGTCACCGCTGCCTCTCTTGAGGCAACCGTGACGCTGTTGCGCGAACAAGGTGGCTTTGACCTTGTGCTTCTGGATTACCAGATGCCGGGGATGAACGGGCTCAAGGGGTTAGAGCAGATTCTCCGCGAGTTTCCCGATACGCCCACAGCCATAATTTCCGGCACCGCCAGTCCCGATGTTGCGCGCCGCGCGATCGACAGTGGTGCGGCGGGGTTCGTGCCGAAATCCATGCCCGCGAAATCTATTGCAGGTGCGGTGCATATCATGGTGTCGGGGACTGTCTTTGCGCCATTTGAATTCATGCAGCAAAAAGATGCGATGACGGACACGGGCCTTACACCGCGTGAAACGCAGGTTTTGCGTGGCCTGTGCGAAGGGAAGACCAACAAGGAAATCGCGATCGACCTCAATCTGAGCGAGGTTACGATCAAGCTGCATGTGCGCACCCTGTGCCGTAAACTGGATGCCCGAAACCGCACCCATGCGGCGATGTTGGCGCGTGAACGTGGATGGTTCGAATAGGCGGGCATCACGTCATCCGTGCGTGAGAGCGCGTAACAGGCGGATCCCGAATGCGTCCAGATCTGCGGCGATATGTGCGTCAATCGCATCACTGACCTCACTCAAAAGCGATAGATAGTCGTTCAGTATCGGCGATTCCCGTAGGGCCGCAGACGGATATGCGTTCAGGTTCGCCGCACAATTCGGGGCGTGAGGCATCTGGACCGGCGCATACCCTGTACACTGGATGTGCGCGATCTTGCGCGTGGTATCAGACGTCATTTCAGATATTCGGGATTAATTGGTCGGCTTTGATGTGATCAGCCAGAACGGCGAGCATCGCGTGGGGAGATTCGCGTAGCCGCGTTGCGTGATCCGCCCCGAGCGCCATCAGGAATGTTTTGAACTCGTTTGGAAAATGCGGACCGATCGCGATGAGTTTTCGATCAGGCGTCCCCTCGATGAGGGCGCTGATGGTCCGCACGCGGTCCACGAGATTCGGGTCCATACTGTCGGAAAACAGACAGATATACTCGGCATCCACGGCTTTATAGAAATCACGCGCCCAGTCGAACGAGCATCGTGCGATGTGAAAGCGGGTTGGATCGATTTCGGTGCAGGGCAGGTGCGCGCGGTGGGGGAAGCCTACAAAAAGCAACCGGATCGGCACAAACGATGGCGTTGCGGCGACCGTATCTAAAGGTATGGTGTGGCGTGTTTTTCTGTTGTCATCCTCGTGTGCTTCCCTTTGGGTGGTCTTTTGGCTTTGAAAGGGCCAGTTAACCATAAATGCCATCGTTGGTTCCTATCGCGTTGTTTTTGTGCTAATTTTTTTCAATCTTTACGCAATCAACGCTAACACACCCGCGTTCGCGCCTTGATCTGCGCAGGGGTATGGTTCTGGATGTCATTGTTATTGTTGGTATAAACTTTGGTTTTTCCCTTGCCCGAAAGGCTATGTTTTTGGGGAGGCCTGATGCCGATGCGTGTCGCCCTTTGTGCGGTTGGCGTTGATCCGTGCGGGCTTTTGCATTCGAGTAGGCTGGCAATATATCCTTTTGGGTATTTGGATATACCTTAGAGAGGGTGTGAAAAACGAACCCCCCATGAGAATGTCCGACAGTATTTTCAAAAGGAGTGGATGTGTGAAAAAGATCTCGTTTGCCTGTTTAGCCGCGTTCTCGCTGTTGGCTTTCACAACCGTATCGGGTGGCGCTCAGGCGACCGGAAGCGGTCCCGTTCTGAGCGTTGTGGGGGATTTCGATCATGATGCGACAGTCGACACGGCCGTGTTCGAGCGTGCCGATCTGGATGCGATGCCCAACGACTCGTTTGAGACCACAACGATCTGGACCGAGGGGCCACAGGTGTTTTCGGGGGTCTACCTTGATACACTCCTGTCGTCGCTTGGCACGTTTGACGGCACCCTTCAGGTGGTCGCAATCAATGACTATATGGTGTCCATCCCGCTGACCGAGATTGCCGCGGGCGGTGCGCTTCTCGCGACCAGACGCAACGGCGACCAAATGTCGGTGCGCGACAAGGGGCCGTTCTGGATCGTCTACCCGTATGATGCCGATGATGCCTTTCGCAACGAAGTGATCTATTCGCGCAGCGTCTGGCAGGTCAAAGAGCTGCGCATCACACCTCCGGAATAAATCAGGTGGCACAACGCAACAGGGAACGCGGTTTTGTGGACCGCGCGATTGAGGCCAAGGGGGTCGCACTTGCGGCGATCCTCATCCTTGTTGTGTCCATCGCGGTGTGGGAAATCCTTCGATACGGGACGCAGGTGCGCAACGAGATCGAAGGCCTCGCCATCGCCAATTCCGATAGCCAACAGTGGTCTTTGGCGCAGTTGGAGGTGGAGTTCGACCAGATGCGCATTGCCCTGTTACAGGTCGATGACGCCACGGGCGCGGGGTTGGATGCCTTTGTCCAACGCTTTGATGTGTTTTACAGCCGCGTCAGTACGGTGACCGATGGCAATACGTTTGGCAACGTCCGAACGGACGAACGCATCAAGGACCAGCTTCGAAACGTGACCGCGTTCACACAAGATACAGCGCGGATCGTGGACGCAGGGGATGATGTTCTGCGGTCCGAGCTTGATGTGATCGAGATGCATATCAATGCGTTGGCGGTCGATGTGCGCGCGATTTCCCTACAAGGTGTGCGCGAATTTTCCGAAGTGGCAAAGGCGCAGCGCGAGCGCGTGTATGAATCGCTCTTGCGGTTGGGGGTTGTTGCGGTCGTTCTGGTGTCGGCATTGTCGTTCGGGATTTTCGGCCTGTGGTGGCTGTGGCAGTTCGGCGCACGTCAGACCCGTTCGCTGAGGTCGGCCAAGCTGCGTTTGGAATCGGTCATCAACACGGCTCTGGATGCTGTGATCGTGGTTGATTGCGAGGGGCGCGTGTTGGAATACAACCCTGCCGCCGAACGCATTTTCGGGTTCTCTGCGCGAGAGATGTGCGGAAACGATTTCGCGGAGATGATCGTCCCCGATCACTTGCGTGAGGGCCATCACCGCGGTTTTCGCAGATACCGCGAGACCGGAGAGGCGTCATTGGTTGGCATGGGGTTGGTCCAGATGGAGGCCCTGCGCAAATCGGGTGAAATCTTTTTGGTGGAGATGTCGATTTCATCTGTGCAGCTTGGTCATAAGGAGGTGTTCGTGTCCTATATGCGCGACATCACCGACCGTGTGGCCGCTGAACAGGAACTGATCTCGACCCGCGACAAGGCGATGGAAAGCGAGCGGGCAAAGGCGGCGTTTGTGGCAGTGATGAGTCACGAAATGCGCACGCCGCTGAACGGTCTGCTCGGCACTTTGGAAAACCTCAAGTCCACACCGCTGACGGATCACCAGAAGCGCCATGTGAGCACGATGGAACAATCGGGTGCCATTCTGCTCGGGCATGTCAATGATGTGCTTGATGTGGAAAAACTCGAATCGGGGATGTTCGATTTCGCCCATGTGCCATTCTCGGCGCTCGATCTGGCGCAGCGGGCCTGCGATACGATCGGGGCGGGAGCACGTGAGCGTGGCAATCAGGTGACGGCGGTCAGCGAGGGCGATGTGCCGCCCGCCGTGATCGGTGACCCGAACCGTATTTTGCAAATTCTGATCAATCTGGTGAGTAACGCGAACCGGTTTACCACCAACGGCGAGGTGCAGGTCGAGGTTGAATACCATCGCCGTGATGGTGAGTTGGAGTTTCGGGTTGTTGATACCGGCGTGGGCATTCCCGAAGCGGATCTCGAGCGGGTGTTCGACGATTTTGTCACTGTCGGCCTTGATCACGCGCACCGTGAGAGCGGGACGGGATTGGGTCTTGGCATTGCGCGGCGGCTTGTGCGCGGGATGAAGGGCGAGATCGGCGTGGAAAGCGATGTGGGCGAGGGCAGCGTGTTCTGGTTCCGCATTCCGGCGGCGGCGGGTGAGACGGCGACATGGGGCCATGCGGTCGATCCCGGGCTGTTGCGTCCTGCTGGCCAACCCGCGACGTCGCTGCGCATTCTGGTGGTTGAGGACAACGCCATCAACCGTGAGGTTCTGACCGAGATGCTGATGACCGGTGGGCATTCGAGCCGCTCGGTGGTGAATGGTCAGGAGGCGGTCGAGCTTACGGCGCATACGCCGTTTGATGTGATTTTGATGGACCTCAACATGCCCGTTCTCGACGGGCGGCTTGCCACGCGGGCCATTCGCAGCAGTTTGGGACCGAACCGTCAGACGCCCATTATTGCCGTGACGGCCAATGCATCCCCGCGGATTGCACAGGAATTGCGGGGTGAGGGGTTCACTGATGCGATCATGAAGCCGATTACCCTGCGTCGTCTGGCGGAGGTGTTGACCGTGCACACGGGCGAACGGATTGTGGCCACGCCGTCAGAGCCGTGCGTAGAGGGTCTGGATCTATCGGTGTTGGCCGAGCTTTGTGATATCCTCGGGCCCGAACGTGTGGCGCATACCTGTGAGCAGTTCATGCGTGAGGGACATGACCAACTGGCGCAGCTGCGTGAGGCGCGTGATGCCGGTGACGTGGCCGGCTACCAACAGACGGCCCATAAATTCGCAGGGGCCGCAGCCCTCGTCGGTGCGCTTGAGTTGCGGACGTCCCTTCAGGCGCATGACGCCAATGCCGCGCTTTACCTGACCCCGCCGTATGCTGCGAAACTGGATCAGGTGGCGCAGGTGTTCGCGCAAACCCGCAGTGCGATCTCACGCTATCTGGACCGCTTGCCCGCCGCGTGAGGGCCTGTGTTCTGCCAGGATCCTGTTCCCCGCCGTTGTCCCGCTCCGGTTCGATGTTGCATCCCGCGACCTTTTTCGTGGTGCGCGCGAGGGGGCCATGGCGTCGTTTCAGGTGAGCATCACTCCCCCTTCCGAATACACAGATGACCTACCAAAGGGACACGTTCAAAACGGAATTGGAACGCGATCGCGCTGCGTCGGTAAAGTGGAGGGAGAGTGACGCATCCGGATGTATCTTTGGGATAGTTGCCTCGATCAAATGGAGGTGTCTGGCGGCTCATTGGGCTAATTGCGGTTCAAACTGCGTCAGCGGACTAGCGTTGTAGGGCGAAGCGGTTAGGTTGCGCACAACACAGGAGAACCCGAATGACAATGAAAGCGGTTAAATCGCGTGAGGAGGAGGCTATCGAGCGCCCGGCTTCTATTTCAGTCCTGATTGCGGACGATCACACGCTTGTTGCTGATGCGATTAAAATGGTGTTGCTCGAAGAGCGCGATTTTGATGTTCGCGTCTGTAATTCCTACGGTGACACGCTAACGGCGCTTAAAGAGGGCGACGGGTATGACGTGGTTATGCTCGATATTTCGATGCCCGACATGCAGGGGCTCAAGTCGGTAAAGTCGGTTGTTGAGGCCGTCGGTGAGGGATCGGTTGTGATCTTTTCGGGAACGGCTGATGAGGATTTCATCTGGCAGGCATTGTCGATGGGGGCAAAGGGCTTCATCTCCAAGGCCCAAGCGTTCAAGAGCTTTCCCAACACCCTGCGTCTGATCGCGGACGGAAACGAATTTGTGCCGATTTCTCTGGCCCGGAAATCACAGGACGGTGTGCGCGGGACGAGTGCGATTGATGGCCGCGAGCGGTTGATCTTGCGTTCTGCCGCGGCAGGAAAGACCAACAAGGAGATCGCCATCGAGCTCGAAACCACCGAGGTCGCGATCAAGATGAAGATGCGGGCAATCTGTTCCAAACTGGACGCCCGTAACCGCACACATGCGGCAATGATTGCAAAGCAGACCGGCCTGCTGTGACGCCGGCGATGCCCGACGACACAGAATGACGACCCAAGCAATGAGGCGCCTTGCACCGTGTGGTGGGGCGCCTTTTATATGCGGTGAGGTGCGGTCACGCCCGCGACATGAGGCGAGCGGGCGGTTGGCGACGCGGGAATGGGGCGTATCGGGCGGGGCGTCCGGCTGACACTGCGTGGTGGCGCAATGCGTTCGTGACATTCACCGCAATTAGCACCGCAAACGGATGCGCCCGAAGCTGTCGCTAATAACTTCACTCATTGCGCTATGAGCGACGGTTGCCTCCCCCCGTGCGATGGCCAACGCGATGTTGCGGTGCTTGTGCGAGACGTCCACTTTACTTTGCGGAAAGGCATCATTCGCCTCTGTCATGAACAACGAATACAGTGCGGTTTGCACCGTTTCTCCCAAGGAATGGAGGAAGCGGTTTTGGGAAAGTTTCAGGATTTGTTTGTGGAACTCGTAGTCGGCCACGGCAAAGGCCGCCCGGTCTTTGGCAAATTCCATCTCGTCGCACAGCTGTGTCAGTCGGGCGGAATCCGTCGTATTTGCCATCTTGGCGGCCTTTGCCGCCGCCGCCGGTTCAAAAATCATGCGCACTTCGAACAGTTCCTCATAGAACTGCGTGGGGTTCTTTTGTGCGGCATGCCACATAAGCACATCTTCGTCGAACATGTTCCAGTCATCGGCCGCACGCACATGTGTGCCGACCTTTGCCTTTGACTGGATCAGTCCTTTCGCGATCAGCGTCTTTTTCGCCTCCCGTACAACGGTGCGGGACACCCCGAACATTTCACAAATATCGGGGTCCAAGGGGATCATGGTGCCGGCGGGATAGTCGCCCGCGACAATGGCCTGACCCATCTGGTCAACAACGAAAGTGGTATGGTTCGATGCCCTCTCGTCCCGCCCGTTGGGCTGAACAAAACTCATGACGGCATGACGAAGCCAGTTGCCGTTTTTTTGCGTGTCGTCGATGCCCACGTCAGTCCCTTTTGCAAAAGGATGAAAGCGAAGAGTAAACCCCCGATAACGATCTTTGTCCACCAACTCGACAGAGATCCATCGAAGACAATGAACGTCTGGATCAGACCCATAATCAGGATGCCAAAAAATGTACCGGCAACAAACCCGTATCCGCCCGTTAAAAGTGTACCACCAATCACAACCGCAGCAATAGCGTCCAGTTCAACGCCGACAGTCGCCAAGGAGTATCCGGCGGATGTGTAAAGGGAAAACACGATCCCCGACAGACCTGCAAGGCCGCCAGAAATTGCGTATACCCCGATGGTCGTTGATGCCAAAGGAACCCCCATCAAGCGCGAGGTGGCCGCCCCGCCGCCCAAGGCATAGACGTTCTGGCCAAACCGCGTGCGGTGTGCGACGAGCGTTCCCACGATGAAAGTCAAAAGCATCACTCCGCCGATGAGCCGAAAGCGACCGCCACTTGCGGTCTTCCAGTAGATTTGTTGGAGCGTGTCATAGAACGGGTGCAGGATCGGCACGGAGTCCGTCGACAAAACATAGGCGGCCCCACGCGCCAGAAACATGCCGGCGAGCGTCACGATGAACGCGGGCATCTCAAGGTAGTGGATGATTGCGCCCATGGCGGCCCCGAAGGTCGCGGTGATGACCAACACAAGTGCAAAGGCGGCCAGTGGATGGATGTTTGTATCGCGCAAGATCACCGCGAGGAAAACCCCCGTGAAGGCGATGACGGACCCGACGGACAGGTCGATTCCGCCCGACAGGATAACAAACGTCATCCCGACCGCGACGATGCCGAGGAATGCGTTATCCGTCAAAAGGTTGGCCACAACACGCAAAGACAGCATCGCGGGATATTGGGACGCACAAAGAGCATAGGCCACGATGAACGTTACGAGTGTGATTATGAGAGGCAGATGGCTTGAGCGGATCATCGCGGACCCTCCTTCAACACGGGTTTCGACTTGGATGGCGCATTCGGTGTCGAGGCGCGCATGATATAGTGCAAATGGGCAACTTTGGGTGACTGGATGACCAGAATGGCCAGGATCAAGAGAGCCTTGATGATCAGGTTGAACTCCGGCGGAAGGCCGGACAGCAGGATCAATGAGTTAACGGACTGGATGATCATGGCGCCAAGCAGCGATGCCGTAATGGAAAAGCGCCCGCCAAGAAGCGAGTTGCCTCCGATCACAACGGCGAGGATCGCGTCCAGTTCGAGCCAGAGCCCCGCGTTGTTTGCGTCCGCGCCCTGGATGTCCGCGGCGACAATGACACCCGCAATCGCAGCACCTATGCCGGAAACCACATAGACACAAACAAGCAAAACGCGGCTATTGATCCCCGCAAGGCGCGATGAGGCTTCGTTGATGCCGATGGCTTCGATCAACATCCCGAGGGCTGTCTTGCGCACAAGGAGGCCCACAAAGGTGCCCAGAACAATCCAGATCAAAACGGGCGTCGGCACCCCGAACACTGTCCCCGCGCCAAGGTGAATAAGGCCGGGGTCGAGAAATGTCAGAATGGTGCCGCCGGTGATCAACTGTGCGATGCCGCGTCCGGCGACCATCAGCACCAACGTGGCAACGATGGGTTGAATGCGCAAGACCGCCACAAGGATACCGTTCCACAAGCCGCATAGCATGCCGACGGCGAGAGCGCCGGTGACGGACACAAAAACGCCGTGTCCCTCCACGACCAGAGAGGCCGCTGTCGCACCTGCGATTGCCATAACGGCCCCCACGGACAGATCAATGCCTTTGGTCGCAATGACCAGGGTCATGCCGAGACAGAGTAGGGCCGTAGGCGCGCCACGGTTCAGAACGTCGATCCCGTTGCCGAACAGGCGGCCGTTTTGCATTTCGACCTTCAGAAAGTCGGGAAAGACGATCAGGTTGAGGGCCAGTACAATGGCCAGAATGATCAGTTGCGGTGTAATCCGCCGCACGAATGCGGAACGCATCATGTTACGCCCTCCGTTTGTGGGTCGGCTGCAATGGCCTTTATGATGTTGTCTGATGTCACCTCGTCGCCAACGAGTTCGCCAACCTGTTTGCGGTCGCGCAATACGATGACACGGTTGGAATAGGCGACGAGTTCTTCCATCTCCGAAGAGGCCACAAGGAGCGCCATGCCGTTTTGTTGGAGGCGCTCTATCAAGGCGATGATTTCCGCATGTGCGCCGATGTCGATGCCGCGTGTGGGTTCGTCGAGGATGAGAAAATCCGGTTCGGTGGCGAGCCAGCGCGCCAACAGCGCCTTTTGTTGGTTGCCGCCCGATAGCAACCGGATGGGCATATCCAGATTGGCCAAACGGATATCGAGTGTGCGCACGTAGTGTTGGGCAATCGCATCGATTTCTTTTCGTGGAATGGGGCGCGTCCATCCGCGCCGGGCCTGTAGGGCCAGTGCAATGTTGTCGCGTACACTCAGATCCCCCACAATGCCTTCGGTTTTGCGATCCTCGGGGCAAAGGGCAAACCCGTGGGCCACAGCATCGCGAGGGTTGCGCAGCTGAATCTCTTTTCCGCGCAGCTTCAGACGCCCGTGGTCTGCTTTCACAGCGCCAAAGATCAGGTTTGCCGTTTCGGTCCGCCCCGACCCCAACAGCCCCGCCAAACCGACAACCTCGCCTTCGCGAAGGTCAAGCGAGAAGGCATCAAGCATACCGGTTTTATGCAGCCCGTCGATTTCGAGCAGGGTATGGCCCTCAATCTGACTGGCGGGTTTATTCACGCGTGTGGCCAGTTGACGGCCCAACATCAGTGTAATCACGTCGTTTCGTGTCGCGGTCTCCAGATCAATACGCCCCACGACCTGCCCGTTGCGCAGCACCGTCGCGCAATCGCAAATGTCGAAGACCTGATCGAGGAAATGGGTGATAAAGACCACAGCAAGGCCGCGTTCTTTCAATGTGCGAATGACGCCGAAAAGCAGCTGCACTTCCTCATTATCAAGGCTGGCGGTCGGCTCGTCGAGGATCAGGATTTTCCCCGACATTTCAACGGCACGCGCAATGGCGACGACCTGTTGGATTGCAACCGAAAAACTCGAAAGAAGTTGCGCGGGGTCGATCTGGACGCCGAAGCCTCGCAGTGTCTCCCGTGCCGCGGAATTCATCTTGCGCCGGTCCACAAACGGGCCGCGCATGGGCTGACGGCCAAGGTACAGGTTTTCGGCCACGGTCAGGTTCGGCAGGAGATTCACCTCCTGATAGACGGTGCCGATGCCGAGTGTCTGGCTGTGGTGGGTTGATTTGGGATCGACGACTTCTCCCCCCAATTCGATCTCGCCACCATCACGGCGATAGACGCCCGTCAGACATTTGATGAGGGTCGACTTTCCCGCGCCATTTTCACCCAATAGCGCATGGATTTCGCCGCGGTGAAGGGTCAGATCGACATTGTCGAGCGCAATGGTGCCGGGAAAGAATTTTGATATGCCTCTCGCGTGGAGCGCGAGGTGGGGGTCATTCGTCATAGAAGGGTCCTTGGGCGGATGTGCGGAGATGACACCGCGCGAGGGTCGCACGGTGTCATCGGGTTGATCAACAGGGATAGTCGTGCCCGTGTTGGGTCAGTAGCCCAGACCCTTCTTCTCTTCGTAGATCGCCTGATTGTCGTCGGCCGCAGTATAGAGGCGGCTTTCGGTTTGGATCCACTTGGCAGGGACTGTGCCGTTTTCCAAATAGGCTTCGAGCGCATCCAGAGCCGGACCTGCCATGTTGGGCGTCAGTTCGATCGTGGCGTTCATTTCGCCCGCCGCGATGGCAAGGTGCGCGTCCGGAACGGCATCGATAGCGACGATTTTGATATCCTCGCCGGGTTTCAGACCCGCCTCTTTGATCGCCTGAATCGCGCCTACGGCCATGTCATCGTTGTGGGCATAAAGCGCACAGATGTTCTCGCCTCCTTCTGCCTTCAGGAAGCTTTCCATCACGACCTTTCCCTGGCTCCGCGTAAAGTCACCCGTTTGGGACCGCACGATTTCAAGGTTGTCGTGGCCTGCAATTGCGTTGCCAAAACCGGTTTTGCGGTCGATTGCGGGGGAAGAGCCTGTGGTGCCTTGAAGCTCGACAATACGGCACTGTGCGCCGGCTGTTTCGTCCACCAACCATTGCCCCGCGACTTCGCCCTCATGGACCAGATCGGACGTTACGGCGGTCAGGTACAAGTCATCGGATGCGTCGACCGTGCGGTCCAAAAGGATAACGGGGATGTCGGCATCTTTGGCTTCTTCCAGAACGCCGTCCCAACCCGTTGCAACAACAGGTGCAATAAGAATGGCGTCAACGCCTTGGGCGATGAACGAGCGCAACGCGGAAATCTGGTTCTCTTGTTTTTGCTGCGCATCCGCGAATTTGAGGGTGATCCCGCGATCTTCTGCTTGCTGCTTTGTGACGGTGGTTTCCGCAGCGCGCCAACCGGATTCAGAGCCGATTTGTGAAAAGCCGATGGTCAGGTCCTCTGCGGCCACTGCGAGTGGGGACAAGATAAGGACGCTCGAAAGTAGTACTTTTTTGATAGACATGGTGTTCCTCCCAAAACATGTTGTCCTGCCAATAAGTATTACTTTAATACTTTTGTAAATCTTTTTTTTACAATCTGCATGACATCGGTCTCAATACAAGGGCGCCCTGATGGGATGAACGGGCCAATCTGAACCGTTGCGTTGGGTGGGTTTTCGGGTCTCGATCCGGCCGCTGTGTGGGGCGAAGGGGGCATGAACGTGGCGCGGCCACAGTCCCTTGACCGGATGCAGGCATGCTTTGGGGATCAACCGAAAGGATACAAAGGCGCCTGTTGCGGTTGTGTGACGGTCATCCATGATCGAACGGGGGAGGAGCGCGATCCGGCTGTGCAATGCGACCGCCAAAGAGGTCGGGACATGTTTGGCGGAAAGCTGTCCGGCTTAAATTGCGTCGGTGTGGGGTGGGGGAGCGCACTTGTCGCCTTTCGCAAGGCGTTCGACCAAATCGTGAAAGTGCAATGGTAGCGGAGGAGGGACTTGAACCCCCGACACGCGGATTATGATTCCGCTGCTCTAACCAACTGAGCTACTCCGCCGAAGTGCCGCGTAGGTAGTCGGTCCCGCGCGGGGGGTCAAGAGGGAAATTGCCATATTGTTTCGCTTCCCGAGCGGCAGCGTGCTTGTTGCCGGACGAGGCTTGTCCTACTTTGCCTCAAATCAGGGTCAAGGGGTCATCATGACAGACAAAAAATGGGATTTCTGGATTGATCGAGGCGGCACCTTTACGGATGTTGTCGGGCGTGATCCGCGCGGGACATTGCATAGCCACAAGCTGTTGTCGAACAATCCCGAACGCTACCGTGACGCCGCAGAACAAGGTGTGCGTGATCTGTTGGGGTTGAGTGCGGACCAACCGATTCCAGAGGGCGCGATTGCCTCGGTCAAAATGGGGACCACCGTGGCCACCAACGCGTTATTGGAGCGCAAAGGCGAGCGGGTTCTGTTGCTGATCACCCAAGGTTTCGGGGATATCTTGCGCATCGGCTATCAGACGCGCCCCGATCTTTTTGCGCTCGATATCAAACGTCCGGATCTTTTGTATGAAACGGTTGCCGAGGTGCCTGAACGCCTTGCCGCTGATGGGTCGGTTGTGGTGCCTTTGGATGAGAGCGCGGTGCGTGGGGTGCTTCAACGTGCGTTTGAGGACGGAATACGTGCGGTGGCTGTGGCCTTTGTTCACGCCTATCTGGAGCCTGCCCACGAGATCCGCGTGGCGCAGATTGCGCGTGAGATCGGCTATACCCAAGTGTCGACCTCGCACGAGGTGTCGCGTCTGGCCAAGCTTGTTTCGCGCGGCGACACCACGGTGGTTGATGCCTACCTGTCACCGATTTTGCGCCGCTATGTCGAACAGGTGGCCGGGGCGCTATCGCTTGGCGTCTCGTGCGAGCGGTTGCTGTTTATGCAATCCAACGGTGGACTGACCGATGCGGCGTTGTTCCAAGGGCGCGATGCGATCCTGTCGGGACCCGCGGGCGGCATTGTCGGCATGGTGCGCACGGGTGAGGCCGCGGGATTTGGCCGCTTGATCGGGTTCGATATGGGCGGCACCTCCACGGATGTCAGCCACTATGCGGGGGCGTTCGAACGCAGTTTCGAGACCGAAGTCGCCGGCGTGCGGATGCGTGCGCCCATGATGGATATTCACACGGTGGCCGCAGGTGGCGGATCGATCTGTTCGTTCCGTGACGGGCGGCTGCAAGTCGGGCCGGAGAGCGCGGGTGCGGATCCCGGTCCCGCCGCCTATTGCCGTGGCGGGCCGGTTACGGTCACCGATTGCAACGTGTTTCTGGGCAAGCTGTCGCCTGATCATTTCCCACCTGTGTTTGGCCCCGATGGCAATGCGCCGCTTGATCTGGATGCGGCGCGTTGCGGCATCGTGGCACTCACCGAAGAGGTCAATGCCGCAACGGGTCAGAGCCTTGATCCCGTCGAGGTGGCCGAAGGGTTTCTGAAAATCGCGGTCGACAATATGGCCAACGCGATCAAGAAAATTTCGGTCGAACGCGGCCATGATGTGACGGATTATGCCCTGCAATGTTTTGGCGGTGCGGGCGGGCAACATGCCTGTCTGGTGGCCGATGCGCTCGGGATGCGCCGTGTGTTGATCCATCCGTTCGCCGGTGTTCTGTCGGCCTACGGCATGGGACTGGCCGAGGTACGTGCGCTGCGCGAACGACAGGTGGACAGCCCCGTTACCGACCTCGATGCGGCGCAAGCACTTGCGCAGGACCTCGCCGAGGATGCGCTGTCCGAGGTCGCCGCACAGGGCGTCAGTGCCACGCGCACCGAGGTCCGTGCGCACCTGCGGTATGACGGGTCTCACCAGACACTGGATGTGGCGTTTGGCGATGCCGCGTCGATGGCGGCGGATTTTCATGCGGCGCATCGGGCGCGGTTCGGTTTTGCCCGCGAGGGGCGCGCGCTGATTTTGGATATGGTGGCGGTCGAGGCCATTGGCGACACCGGCGAGGCCCCCGCGCCCGCCGCGATGGGACAGGGCGCGGCGCATCCTGTGGCGCATCTTGATGTGGCGGCTTCGGGGTGGGGGCGCGTGCCGCTTTACGCCCGCGACAGCCTGTCCCGCGAGACGGTAATCCGTGGTCCCGCGATCATCACCGAGCCGACCGGCACCAACGTGATCGAACCTGATTGGACCGCCACGCTCGACGCTTTGGGCAATCTCGTTTTGACCCGTGACACGGCGCCCGAACGGGCGCTTGCGGCGGGGACTGAGGCCGACCCTATTTTGCTCGAAGTCATGTCGAACCTGTTCATGTCGGTCGCTGATCAAATGGGTGCGACACTGGCCAACACGTCGTGGTCGGTGAACATCAAGGAACGGTTTGATTTTTCCTGTGCGATTTTTGATGCCCGCGGACATTTGGTTGCGAATGCGCCGCATGTGCCTGTTCATCTCGGGTCGATGTCCGACAGTATCCAGACAATCATCCGACTGAATGCCGACGCCGCTGATGGTGATGCGTTCGTGCTCAATTCGCCCTACCGTGGCGGGACGCACTTGCCTGATGTGACCGTGGTCACGCCGGTGTTTGTGGATGGGGTGCCGGCCTTTTGGCTCGGCGCGCGCGGGCATCATGCCGATATCGGCGGGCGCACCCCGGGATCGGCTCCGCCCGACAGTCGCACCATCGACGAAGAGGGCGTTTTGATCGACAACGAACGCCTTGTGGCGGCGGGTGAGTTCCAGGAGGGCCTGATGCGCGACCTCTTGTCGTCGGCGCGGTTCCCCGCACGTAATATCGACCAGAACATCGCGGACCTACAGGCGCAGGTGGCCGCAAACGAGACGGGCAAACGCGCCCTTTTGGATGTCGTGGCGCGCTACGGGGCGGATGTTGTGACGGCCTATATGGAACATGTGCAAGACAACGCCGAAGCCTCGGTCCGTGCCGTGATCGACCATCTGCAGGACGGTGATTTTACCTATCCGATGGATGAGGGCGCACAGATCAGGGTGGCGGTGCGGGTGGACCGCGCCGCGCGTCGTGCGGTGGTGGACTTCACGGGGACAAGTGCGCAGCAGAGCGGAAATTTCAACGCGCCTTTGTCGATCTCGCGGGCCGTGGTGCTGTATGTTTTCCGTACGCTTGTTGGCAAGAATATCCCGCTCAACGAGGGGTGTTTGGCGCCGTTGGACATCATTGTGCCAGAAGGATCGATGCTCAACCCCCGCGCCCCTGCGGCGGTGATTGCGGGCAATACCGAAGTTTCACAGGCGGCGTGCAATGCGCTGTTCGGGGCGCTCGGTGTGATTGCGGGCAGTCAGGGGACGATGAATAATTTCGTATGGGGAAATGCCACGTTCCAGAACTACGAGACGATTGCGGGCGGAACGGGGGCGGGGCCGGATTTTGACGGCTGCGACGCGGTGCAAAGCCATATGACCAACACGCGCATGACCGATCCCGAGATATTGGAAACGCGGTTCCCCGTGCGCCTTGAGGCGTTCAGCATTCGTCACGGGTCAGGCGGCAAAGGCAGGCACACGGGCGGGTGCGGCTCTGTGCGCCGGTTGCGTTTTTTGGAGCCTGTGACTGTCACCACATTGTCGTCCCACCGCGTCATTGCGCCCTTTGGTGTGGGTGGGGCCGAGGGGGGGGCTGTCGGGTTGAATTACGCCATCTTGCCTGATGGCACGCGGGTCGATCTTAAGGGTAACGACGAGATTGATTTGCCCGCGCAGGGTGTCTTTGTGATGGAGACGCCGGGCGGTGGCGGGTTTTCGTAAGCGCACCCGCGACATGGGACGCGACATGGAAAAGGGGCCGTGTGGCCCCTTTGGGTCGCTTGGTGTCATGGGGCTTACGCCTTGGAAAAGCTCCATACCGTCTCTTGGCGGTAGCTCTCGCCGGCTTTGAGCAGGCACGACGGGAACCCCGTTTGGTTGGGACCATCGGGCCAACGCTGTGGTTCCAACGCGGCACCGCTAAAGGCCCCGTAGGGTTTGCCGTTCAGGCCGACAAAGGGCGCAGACGAATTTCGTCCCGCGTCATAGACTTGCAGTCCCGGTTCGGTGGTGTCTATGCGCAAGGTCAGGCCGCTGGTTCCTGATAACGTGCAGGCGTGTTGTAGCGATGGAACGGGGGCATCCGACAGGCACAGGTTGTGATCGATGCGCGGTGTGTTCTCCCCCAAGGCGCGCCCCCTGCGAAAATCGAAACCGGTGTCCGCGACAGGCGCCACACCGGTTGGAATGAGGGCCGCATCGACGGGCGTGTAGCGATCGGCGGGGGCGGTCAGCGTGTGACCCGTGATGGTCGCGTGGCCGTCAAGCGACCAATAGGAATGGTTGGCGATATTGATATAGGTGTCTTTGTCTGTCTCGGCCTCAATGACCAGTCGCAGATGTGCAGGTGCATCGACCGAGAACCGCGCCCGCAAAGACCGGACCCCGGGAAAGCCGCCTTTGCCATCGGGCAGGGTGAGTGTGAGGGTTAGAGCGCTTTCGGTATGGCTCTCGATGTCCCAAATCTCGCGGTGCATCCCGTCAGGGCCGCCATGCAGACAGGTGGTGCCTTCGTTCGCGGTGAGGTTCAGGGTCGCGCCATTCAGGGGCACGCTTGCCCCCGCGATGCGGTTGGCTACGGGGCCGACCAGGGCGCCGTAGTACTGAAGCGGTCCGGCATCGTAGGCGGCAAGGTCGTCCGACCCCAATGTGAGCGGGTATGCGACACCTTTGAGGCGGACATCATTCACGATGGCGCCGAGGGTCAGGATGGTGACGCTCAACTCACCTGCGTGCAGGGAAGCCGCCTCGACCTTGCGGCCATCGGCGGTGGTGCCAAAGGGACGTCTCATAGGATCACCTGATGTTCTTTTTGGCCCATGGCCACGTTGTCGATTGCAAAGACACAGCCGTGTGCGTCGCTCTTGGCGAGATCGTCGTCGGGGAGGTTTTGCTGTGCGGATGTCACGAACATGGTGGTGCCATCCACGCCACCGAATGCGGGGCAGGACGATTGCAAGCCGCCCACATCCACATAGCGCAACACCTCGCCTGCGGGGGAGTAGCAACACACGCGGTATGCGCCCCACTGTGCGTTCCACAGGTTGCCGTCCGCATCGACGACGGAACCGTCGGGATGGTTCGCGCTTGCGATAAAGACCTCGGGTTTGCCGTGGGGCCACCCGTCATCGTTGAGGGCAACGCGCATGATCTGATCGGTGGCCGTGTCACAAAAGTAGGCCGTTTTGCCATCGGGGGCGAAGCTGATGGAGTTGGTAATGGTGATGTCGCCAAACAGCTTGCGCAATGTTCCGCGATAATACCGGTAGATCGCGCCGGCGTTTGCCTCGGCGTGTTTGCCCATGGTGCCGATCCAGAACCCGCCTTGCGGATCGGCGCGGCCATCGTTGGACCGTGTGTCGGGGTTGTCGGCCTCAAGGGCGCAAACGAACGAGGTCTCCCCCGTCTCGATGTCAAAGGTCGATAGCGCGGTTTCGGACGCCATCAACAGGGTGTCCTCGTCGACCCAACCTGCCGCAGAGACATGTTCGTCGAATTGCCATGTCACTGTCTCGTCATCGACTCGGGTGTGCAGGCGCATTCCCATGATGTCGAACCAGAAAAGTTGGTTGCGCAACGGGTGCCACAACGGGCCTTCGCCCAATTCGCATTTTGTATCGTCGTAAACGTAATAGCTCATTTTCCAGCCTCATCTTGTGTGGCCGCCAAAGCGCGGGCGCGGGATGCGACCTCATCGCTGGCGATCCGTTTGGCAAAATCATTTGGCCCCATGTCGCACCTCATGGAACGCTCCGTGGGTCGGTCCCGAATTGGGTGTGGGCGGCACATAGTCCCGCCAATGTCATGGCGGTGGCATCGGTGCGAATAGCGTCGAGGCCTTGGGCTTTCAACGCGCGCGCGTAGAGTTCTGCGAGGTTGGTGTCGCCTATCAGGGCAAGAGGTTGGCCAAGCCAATAAGGTTTGGATGCGGCGATCTCGGCGCCGATCAATAGGCCAGACAGGCGGGCTTTGGCGGTCTCGCACGGCATTGCGTTGAGCAAGCCTTCTGCGCGGAGTGAAAACAGTTTGGCGGCGAGTTTTTCGGGGCGCGACAGGACTTCGTCTACCGCCGTGTCAAATGCCGCCGCATCCCATCCCTCCGAGATGACGAAGTGGCGTAGGACGGTGTGACCCGACAGGGCGGCAAAGAGTTCGCCCGTCATCACGGTCTGGAATGATACGATTTCGCGCGCACTCATATGAACCCATTTGGTGTGCGACCCCGGAAGGGTAATGACACCATCGAAATCGGGGTGAAGGGATTGAAACCCCGCGATCTGGGTCTCTTCGCCGCGCATGACATCGGCAGGCGACATTTGGCACACACCCGGCACGACATGCACCTCAAGGCGCGGATCGGTGGTGGGCGCACGGGTCAGTTTCGTGGCGGTGGGCGCACAGGGCGCGCGGATATATTCGGCCTCTACCCATCCTTGGCGTGCGCCGATCATGCCGCAGGCAACCACACGGGTTTGCCCCGCAGCAAGCCAGTCTGTGATCAGGTCGAGCAAGGCGGCCTCGAAATCGTCGGGCAAAAGCGACCCCATGCCTTTGTCTGACCGGGCTTTGGCCAGAACTGTGCCGTTCGGCCCCATGGCCCAGGCGCGAAGTGAGGTGACACCCCAGTCGACGGCGATCCAGTCTGCTTTGATCATCACAGTCCCCAATTTTCAAAAGTCATACTATTGACGCAACCTTTATCGCGTGCGCGGGGGCGCTTGCAACGGATGAAATGCGAACAGGGGGTGCGTGCCCGATCATGAACGCAGCTGGGCGGGATAGCCGGCGTCATTGAGCGCCTTGAGGATTGCGGCGTCACCGGCGGTGGAGCGCACATCGATTTCGCGGGTTTGCATGTTGGCCTCGATTTCAACACCGTCATCGACGGCCTCGAGGGCTTCGGTGATGGCGGCGCTGCAATGGCCGCAAGTCATATCGGGAACGGAAAAGAGAGACATAGCAAAGGCCTTTCATGGCTGGTGTGTGTGGTTTCAGATTAACGCATGGACGGGCGGTTGCGTTCACTTTTGTGCGCAGCGCCTTGACGGTTTGTCCCATTGTTACCTAGGTGGAGGTGAAACTGCCAGAGGCGAGGTTTATGAAATGACGACGATCCGTTTGAGTGTGGCGAACATGACCTGTGCGTCCTGTGTGGGACGCGTTGAACGTGCGCTCGGGGCGTCTGAGGGGGTGCATTCGGCCAGTGTCAACCTCGCCACGGAAACCGCAGAGGTGACGTTTGATGCGCCTGCCGATCTGGCGAGCTTGAGTGCTACGCTTGCCAAAGCGGGCTATCCCGCACGGGTTGAAACATTCGTATTTGATGTCGAGGGCATGTCGTGTGCCTCTTGTGTCGGGCGGGTCGAACGGGCGTTGGCGGCGACCACGGGGGTTGTCTCGGCCTCGGTTAATCTGGCGGCTGAAACCGCGAGTGCGACGGTTGTGGCGGGTGTCACGGATGCCGACGCGCTGCGCCGCGTGATGGATGGCGTCGGGTATCCGGCCAAAGCACGGGAGCAAGATGCGCCACAAGTCGACCGCAAAGCCGAGGATGCGCGCGGGTATCGGGGGCGCTTGATCCTTGCCGCTGTCCTGACCTTGCCTGTGTTTGTGGTGGAGATGGGCGGCCACTTGGTCCCCGCGTTCCATCATTGGTTCATGGGCGTTATGGCGCCGCAAGTGTGGCGGCTTGTCCAGTTCATCCTGACCCTTGCCGTTCTTGTCGGGCCTGCGCGCGGGTTTTTCGTCAAGGGCATTCCGGCGCTATTGCGCGGGGCGCCCGAAATGAATTCCCTCGTCGCGATGGGGGCGGGATCGGCCTTTGCCTATTCTTGCGTGACGACATTCGCTCCGTGGCTGTTGCCGTCATCGGCACGGAATGTCTACTTCGAGGCCGCCGCGGTGATTTGTACGCTGATCCTGTTGGGGCGGTATCTGGAGGCGCGGGCCAAGGGGCGCACAGGTGAGGCGATCCGTAAGCTCGCCGGAATGAAAGTCAAAACCGCGCGTGTCGAGCGCAGCGGCGAGGTGGTCGATGTGGCGATTGGCGAGGTAGCCGTTGGTGATGTCTTGCATCTGCGTCCGGGTGAAAAGATCGCGGTCGATGGTGTTGTGGTGAGCGGTGAAAGCCACGTAGACGAGGCGATGATTTCGGGTGAGCCCCTGCCCGTGGCAAAGGCCGGGGGCGCGGGCCTGATCGCGGGGACGGTGAATGGCGAGGGCGCGATGCGCTACCGTGCGCAAAAGGTCGGCGGTGACACCATGTTGGCGCAGATCATCCGCATGGTCGAGGATGCGCAGGGCGCCAAGTTACCGATCCAGACGCTCGTTGATAAGGTGACGATGTATTTCGTGCCTGCCGTGATGGGCCTGGCCGGTTTGACGGTTCTGGTCTGGCTGATATTCGGTCCTGATCCGGCGTTGCAATATGCGCTTGTGGCGGGTGTGTCGGTTTTGATTATTGCCTGTCCCTGTGCGATGGGGTTGGCCACGCCGACGTCGATTATGGTGGGCACAGGCCGCGCCGCGCAGTTGGGCGTGCTGTTTCGCAAAGGCGATGCCCTTCAGGCGTTGCAAAGCGTCAAGGTCGTGGCCTTTGACAAAACGGGGACGTTGACCGAGGGCAAGCCCGTGGTGACGGATGTGGCGCCGTTGAGCGGCGATGAGGCGACGGTTCTTGCGTGTGTCGCGGCGGTCGAGGCGCAGTCCGAACACCCTATCGCCAGAGCGATCGAGCGCCTTGCGCAGGAGCGTGGATTGGCGTTGCCCGAGGTGGCGCAATCACGGGCGGTTGCGGGTCAGGGTGTGCGGGCTCGGGTCGGCGCGCAATCGGTGTTGGTTGGCAATCTGCGGCTGATGGAGCGTGAAGGTGTTGCGGTGGCGGCCTTTTCCGGGCCGCTTGAGGCCTTGGCCGATCAGGGGCGCACGCCTGTTCTGGTGGCGATTGATGGCGTGCCGGCAATGGTCCTTGGCGTTTCCGATCCCGTGCGCGAGACCTCCCGCGCAGCGGTTGATATGTTGCACGCTCGTGGGCTGTCGGTGGTGATGGTGTCGGGTGACACGACCCGTGCGGCACAGGCGATTGCGGCCGAGTTGGGGATCGAACGGGTCGAGGCCGAGGTGCTGCCCAAGGGCAAGGCCAAGATTGTTGCGGCGCTTCGGGCCGAATTTGGCGAGATCGCGTTTGTCGGGGACGGGATCAACGATGCGCCTGCACTGGCCTCCGCGGATGTCGGGATTGCCGTTGGCACCGGTACGGATGTGGCCATCGAGGCGGCGGATGTGGTGTTGATGGGGGCCGATCCGCGCGGGGTCATCACGGCCTTGGATTTGAGCGCTAAAACCATGCGCAATATCCGTCAGAACCTGTTTTGGGCCTTTGCCTATAACGTTGCTCTCATTCCCGTGGCTGCGGGGGTTCTTTTCCCGCTGTGGGGTCTTTTGTTGTCCCCGATGTTGGGCGCGGGGGCGATGGCAATGTCGTCGGTTTTCGTGATTGGCAATGCCCTCAGATTGAGCCGTGTGGGTGACGTTAAGTAAGGGGATCGCGTTATTTCCCGCTCCTGTGGGCCAATTTCAAGATGTCGTGCGGTCCTCTACATCTTGAATATATCCAGACGCTGCTGTCGTTATCTGGTGGTAAAATGGCGTTTTTTGTCAGCCGGTATGAGAAAAATCTAGCAAGTGATTCGACTATACGTTAGTATCGAGAGTTGAGCGTAATGATAGCTGTGGCCAAATTCGGGATACACGGCACATACTTGAGCAAAAGTGAATATGTACAATGGTAGGTTTACAATTTACCGTCCGCAACACTGCGGGCGAAATCGACACAGGCAGTCTTTCTCTCGCGGGTGATGTCGAAGTTATCCGTATGGCGGGGATCGAAGATATTTCCTTGAATACAACGCAGGCCGCGATTTCCGGTTATGCGCGCGACGGCGGGGATTTGGTCCTCACGTTGGTCGGTGGCAAGGAAATCCGCCTTGAGGGGTATTTCGTTGGCGGCGAGAAGGAGCTTCTCCTCTCCGAGCGCGGATTTATTTCCGAAGTCGAGTTTGCGGATACATCCGAGGGCGTACTTGTTGCGAGCTATGGCGATGTCGATCTGTCCGGCAAGTGGAGCGAATACGACCAGATGGTCTTTCTCGACCTTGAGCGGATCGAGCCGGTTGTTGCCCCGATCGCGGGCGCATTGGGTCTGGGGCCGCTTTTGGGTCTTGGTGGCGGTGCTGCGGCGGCTTTGGCAGCGGGGACGATCATTGATGGCAATGGCGGCGGGGGCGGCGTTGCCGATACAACCGCGCCCGACGTCACGATTACGGATGGCACCGAGGGCACCGGAACAATCGTCAATGGCGACGATTACGATAGTGGCAGCTTCACCATTTCGGGTGATGGCGAGCCGGGCGCGACGGTTGATGTGACGGTCAATGACACCACCGAGACAACTACGGTGGGTGAGGACGGCTCCTGGTCGGTTGATTTCGACAGTGATACGATCGACGAGGGCGAATACTCCACGGATGTCACTGTGACGGCCACCGACGAGGCGGGCAATTCGACCACCGTAACCGATACGCTTTTGGTGGATACCGAGGCCGAGAACCTGACGTTTGATACGGTTGCGGGCGACAATGTGATCAATATCGACGAGGCAACAGGCGATGTGACTGTTTCGGGGACATCCGAGGCGGGCGCGACGGTTGTCGTCACGATGGAGGGTCAAGAGGTCACCACAACGGTCGGTCAGGATGGAACGTGGAGCGCTGTGTTCGACGGATCGCAATTTACGGTCGGCACCTACGATAGCACGATTTCCGCGACGGTGACGGATGCGGCGGGCAATGCCGCGAGTTATGCGCACAACGTTCACATCGACCTCGAAAGTAGCCTGACCGTGAATGCGGGATCCGCAGGCGGGGATGGCACGGTAAACCTTAACGAGATGCAATCCGGTGTTGCCTTGTCCGGTACGGGCGAGGCGGGGTCCACTGTGGTGGTCACGGTCGCGGGCGTGTCGCGCACGACGACGGTCGGTGGCGATGGGTCGTGGACCGTCAACTATGCCAACGGCACGCTGCCCCAAGGCACCTATGACGCCAATGTGACGGCGGTGTCCACCGATGCGGCGGGCAACGTCTCGACCACATCCGGCATGTTCCATATTGATACCGAGATGGGGGTCGCAATCGATCCGAACCATTCGGGTGGCGACAGCATCGTGAACCTGAACGAAAGCGGTCAGCCGTTGACGTTCTCCGGCACGGCCGAAGCGGGTTCGACTGTTGTGGTGACGCTACAAGGTGTCGAAATGACGACGACCGCCGGCGCGAACGGCGTGTGGAATGTGACGCTTCCTGCAGGGACTTTGCCCTCGGGTGAATACAATACGACATTGACGGCTGTGGCTACGGATGCGGCGGGCAACTCCGCGACCTCTGCGACCTCCGTGCGCGTTGATACGATCGCGGGCAACGTGTCCCTGTCGTCAAGCCCGGTTGAGGGTGACGATGTTATCAACTTCGAAGAGGCTTCTGACGGTGTCTGGATCACAGGTACCGCGACGCCGGGTCTGAATGTTGTCGTGACTTTGGGGGATGCGTCCCACACGGTCCGGGCCTCGTCGAGCGGTTCGTTCGCGGTGAAATTTGCCGCAAGCGAAGTGATCGCAGGCGAATACATGACCGAAGCGACAGCGACGATCACCGATGATGCGGGCAACACCAAAACGGTGACGCGCGCCATTGAGGTCGACACATACGTTACCAATTTCAATAACCTGTCCGATTTCGGCGGCTCTGACGGTGTCGTCAACAAGGTCGAAGCCGACGCGGGCGTCGAGTTGAACGGTCAGGTGGAGCCCTATTCCACGGTGGTCATCACGGTGGGCGGATCCGAGTTCACTGTGGCCGCTAATGGTGCGGGGGCATGGTCCTACACGCTGCCTGCGGGCACTATTCCGTCGGGCGAAGGGTCAATGCCAATTCAGGTGATCGCAACCGATCCTGCGGGCAACGTGGCGACCCTGTCCGACACGCTGACCTATGACACGCTCGTTACCGAGCTTGGCATGAACAGCACTGTTGGTGGTGCTGACGGCGTGTTTAACGGCGCGGAATTGGATGGCGGTCTTGTCCTGTCGGGCGAGGTCGAGGCCGGTTCGGTTGTGTTTGTTACCGTTGATGGCGTGCGCCAACAGGCGAGTGTTGATGGCAATGGCAACTGGACGGTGTCCTACGGGGATGGCGTTATTGCCGGCGGTGAACGCTTTGCGGATGTGACCATCGAGGCGCGGGACGCGGCGGGCAACACATTGACTGAAAGCTCGACGATCGAAATCGACACGATTGGCACCGAGCCCGTTGTCGAGGCGGTTATGCGCGACACGACGGGCATCCGTTCGGTGTCCATCGAGACGACCGACGATGATGTCACGGCCTTTGCCGTCAGCGAGGCGGGGCAGGTGACCGAAGTGTCGTCCACCAACCTTGACGTTGGCGAAGAGACGATGATGGTTTTTGGCAACAAGGTCCCGAACGGATCGCAAATCGTGCTGTCCTCCGAGGACACGGCGGGCAACCAGTCCGACACATTGTTCGTGCTCGACACCACAAACGAGCGTCCTGATGGCGCGATGTTTGATGTGGACCTCGATAACGTGGGTCTTGACGGGTTCGAACTTGGCGCGATTGACCTCCAGTTCGTGAACGGTGGTCAGGTCACGCTCAACGCGGCTGATCTGGATCGTCTTGCCGGTGTGGACCGTGCGATTACCATTCACGGTGGCGAAGACGACCGTGTGGTGCTCGAAGGTGCGACAAACACGGGTCAATCGACCGAGATCGACGGAGCAACCTATGATGTCTACACGATGGGCACCGAAGGCCAGATCCTTGTCGACCACGATATCGAAGTGGTGCTGCCGTAACGGACACGCAAGTGTCCTTACGGATCCAGTTCGCGCGGGTGTTGAGTGAGGGTTTTATGCGCAAGGGTCTTTCAATTTGTATCGTGATCGGGGCCACGACAGCCCTGTCAGGATGCATGGACGCCCCCGTGATGTCCAAGCTGTCCGAGGTCAGGCCGGTGGCCTTTATGCGCGACCAAATGGCGGCGACGCCCGCCGTTGATGCGGGGGCGTCGCAACTTGCCGCCGCCAATACGGATACGGGATCGGACATCATTTCGGGGCTGATTGCGCGGCGCAGTGTGTTGGATGCGGGATCGCCCTACGACCAACTGGCGTCCACCTTGCTCGAAACGTCGTCCGGTGTGGCACAAGCAGAACTGCGGGCGGCCAAAATGCGGTCGGTCTCGCGTGATAAAAACTGGTTGCCCACAATCGGCCCCTCCATTTCGCTGACCTCGCTCGGGGAGTTTGCGGCGGGTCTGTTGATCAATCAGGTCCTTTACGACAACGGCAAGAAAAAAGCCGAACGCGAATTTGCCGCCGCCGATGTCGAAGTGGCCGCAGTGGCCTTGGCCCAGGACGAAAACGACCGCGTGCATTCGGGGTTGGAATTGTTGGTGGTGGCCGCCGAGGCGCGTGAAAAATCGGTTATGGCGACAAGCGGCCTTGGCCGGATGCGCGAATTTAACCGTGTTGTGAGCGAACGTGTGCGTGGCGGGCTGTCCAGTCTTGCCGACGAGCGTGTGGTTCATTCCAAAATCTCCGAGATGGAACATGAAGCCGCGACCCACCGCGAGGCCCGCGACAGTGCCATAGACGAATTGGGCGCGATGATGTCGGGGCATTCGGTCCCCGAGTTGACCGAACCACGCGGAATAAAGCTCTCTTCCTCATCGCTCGAAAGTCTTGATGTGGTGCGCGCACGGGCCGAGGCCAAACGGGCCGCCGCCGAAGCGCGGGTCGAGCGTGCCTCGCTTTTGCCTGCCTTGTCTGCCACGGGCGTGTTGGGCAACAACGGCTCGGCCTCTCTCGACTATGAGGGTAGCGGATTGGGGCTTGGCACCCGCGCCGAAATGGACGCGAGCAAAGCCCGCGAAGAGGCGTCTCTTGCCCTCGTCGGGCGGGCGCAAGAAACGGCTGCACGTCAACGGTCGCGCCTTGAAAGCAGCTTGGAGGCCTTGCAGCGCAAGGAACGCGACGCCGCCGATCTGGTGCAACAATCGCGCTCCAACTACCGTTTGTTCCAGGACCAGTTTGAAGCGGGGAAAAAGACTGTCATGGATGTTCTGAACGTCTATGAGCAAATGATCCGTGACGAGTTGAAACATATCGATGTGAAATACGACATTGTTCAAACACAGCTGGAAGCAGCCCGTTTGGCCGGTACATTGGCAAACGGAGTAGAGATTTGAGCACAGGACGTAAATTGGCATTCAAGATCACGTCAGCGCGTCCTATCGCGCCCAAGGATGTGTCGAACAAAGCCAAGGCGCCCGAGAGCAAAATCGGACCGATGACGGTCCATTTGGGCGGCCGGTCGCAACCGGCGCCGGTGGTCGCACCGCCGAACGCCGATGTGGTCGATCCTCACCAAGACAAGAAACGCGCCGCTGCCAAGGCTGTGCGGGCAATGGCCGCCAAATCTGCGAAAGACGCCAAGGACCGCGAAGAGCGCCTTGCGCGGGAGTTGGTCGAGGAGCGCCGAGCGCGGGAAGAGGCCAAGGCCAAACGGTTTGCCCGTGCGCGGTCCGCTTCGGATGTCTCGGAACCTGTGAAAAAAGATGCCGAGACCGTAAAGGCCGAAGCAAAAGCCCGCATGGCCGAGCGTCTCAAGAGCGAGCGCCTTGTGGCGCAGACGGCGGCGATGGCAAAGGCCGCGCCCGTTGTTATGGCCACGGTCGAGCCACAGCGCGCCCAACCGCAAGAGCCACAGCCCGTCTCGCCACAATCCGCACCACAGGCAATTGCACCACACACCGCAGCCGTCCCGAGCGACGTACGTCCACCTGCGCCCGAAGCAACAGCACCCGAAGCAACAGCGCCATCGAGCGTGTCGAAGCAAACCGTGCAACGCGCCGAGCTTGTCACCCTGTTGGCGTCGCGGTTTGGTGTTCTGGCCACGGTGTCCGATGTGCTCGATAGTTTCGGGGCGCAGTCGGGCGATATCGCGCCCGCCACAATGGCACAGGCCCTCAAACAGACGGGCCTGGACGCCGAGGTCGCGACCCTCACGGCACTTAAACCCCGCGTATGGCCTGCGTTGGCCTATATGACGTCCGGTCATATCGTATTGGTTCTGGGCCAAGAGGACGGCGTGTTGAAAATTCACGACCGCTCTGCGCCCGACCACACGGCAGAGGTTTTGCAAGCCGAATTTGCGCCCTATTTTTCCGGTACGATCGTGCGGGCGGGCAAGACGCTTGAGGCGCTGTCGCGCTCGTATGTGCCGAACCTTGAGAGCGCGCATTGGTTTTGGGGGCAGTTCAAAGGGTACAAGCGTCAAATCGGCGAGATTGCGCTCGGGTCGCTTGTGGCCAATATGTTGGCTGTCGCTGTCGCGCTGTTTTCCTTGCAGGTCTATGATCGCGTGATCCCGCACCAAAGTCAGGCCACGTTGTGGGTTCTGGCGCTTGGCGCCGGTGTCGCCATTGCGCTTGAGGCTGTTCTCAAACTCGCCCGTTCGCGCCTCATGGACGGGTCGGGGCGCCAGATCGAGACCAAGGTGCAATCGCTGTTGATGGACCGGATTTTGGGAATGCGTTCGGATGCGCGGCCCAATACGCCCTCGGGACTGTTTTCGGCCATGCGCGAATTCGGCTCGGTGCGCGAGTTCTTTACCTCCACCACCATCGGCACGGTGGCGGATATTCCGTTCATCTTTTTGTTCTTTGCACTTGTCGCCTCCATCGCCGGCCCCGTGGTGTTCTTGCTCATCGCGGGCGCCATTCTCATGGTTGTCCCGGGGTATTTTTTCCAAAAGCGGATGATGCAACTGACCAAAGAGACCCAAGGGGCCTCGGCGCAGGCCTCGCGGTTGTTGCATGAGGCGGTGTTTGAACTGGACACGATCAAATCGCAGCGTGGCGAAGACCGGATCAAACGGATTTGGGATGAGTTGAACCTGTTGTCCTCGGTGAAATCGTCGGAACAGCGCAAACTCGCGGGGCTTTTGACATTCTGGGCGCAGGCCGTACAGCAATTGACCTATGTCGGGGCTGTGGTGGCGGGCACTTACCTTGTCTTTGCGGGGGAATTTACCGTCGGGACAATTATTGCCACGGGTATTTTGACGTCACGTACCCTTGCGCCACTGGCGCAATTGTCGGGAACTCTGGCGCGGTGGAGCAACGTGAAAACGGCGCTCAACGGGTTGGATGTGATTGCCGATTCCGCCCAAGACAACGACCCGACGCGCAGCTATTTGCGTCGCGAAACCATTACGGGTGAATTTGCGCTGCGCGAAGTGCAATTCCGCTATGACGCCGATGGTGCGCCGAGCCTCGATATTCCCGGTCTTGATCTCAAGGCGGGTCAAAAGATTGCTGTGCTCGGGGCCAACGGCTCGGGCAAGTCGACCTTTTTGAAACTGCTTGCGGGGCTTTATGCTCCAAGCCAGGGACGTGTGATGCTCGACGGGGCAGAGATGAACCAGATCGATCCGCGCGATGTGCGTCGCAACGTCGGCTATCTGGGTCAGGATGTGCGCCTGTTCGCGGGGACGTTGCGTGACAACCTGTCGCTTGGCGGGCTGCATCATGGCGATGACCACCTCTATTGCGCCCTTGATTTCGCAGGTCTCGGTGCGTTCGTACGCAGTCACCACCGCGGGCTCGATCTTGATATTCGTGACGGTGGCGAGGGGCTTTCCGTCGGACAACGCCAGTCGATCGGATGGGCGCGGTTGTGGCTTCAAAATCCGTCTGTGTGCTTGCTTGACGAACCGACCGCCGCCCTAGATCAGGCACTTGAGGCGAAGCTGATCAAACGGGTCGCGGGGTGGCTGGAGAACCGCACAGCAGTGATTGCCACGCACCGTATGCCGATTGTGGACCTGACCGACCGTGTGATGGTGTTCAAGGATGGCCGCATGGTTGTGGATGGCCCGCGCGATCAGGTCACCGCCCACCTTGCCAAAGTGCAAGGAAAAGCCTGATGGTCACGCTCGACAATGTGCTTGAAAGAGATCTCGACAAACCCGGTTGGGTGATCCGGATCGCGGCCTTGGTGGTTGTGGTCTTTATCCTGTGGGCGTCGATTGCCACGGTCGACGAAATTGTGCGCTCTGACGGTGAAATGATTTCCTCCTCGCGCTCGCAGATCGTTCAAAACCTTGAGGGCGGTATCCTGTCGGAGATGCTCGTCGAGGAGGGCGATACGGTCGAAAAGGGTCAGGTTCTGGCCCGTTTGCAAGGCACAGAATTCCGCACCTCCACCGATGACCTCCAAGAGCAACTTGACGCGCTGAGTGTGCGCCAGTTGCGTCTTGAGGCCGAACTCAAAGGCGAGGATGCGTTTGATGTTCCCGAGGATCTGGCCGCACGTGCCGAGCGTGTATTGGCCTCGGAGCGGGCGCTTTTGACCGCGCGGACGGCGGATTATCTGGCCCGGAAAGACGGCGCCATGGCCGTGTTGAAACAGGCGGAGGCCGAGCGGTCCCTGATGGAGGATATGCTCACCAAAAACGTTGTCGCCCTGATCGAAGTGACCCGCGCACGCAAAGCCCATTCGGACGCACAGGCAAAATACAACGAAACCGTGAGCCAGACCGAGTTGAAACGGGCCGAGGAGTATTCGGAAACGCTGCGCGAAATTGCCTCGGTTCGACAGGCGCTTACACTTGCGCAGGACCAATTGGGCCGTACCGTGATTACATCGCCCATGCGCGGGATTATCAACGAGTTGACCGTGACCACCATTGGCGGCGTCATCCGCCCGGGAGAGGAGTTGGTTCAGATCATTCCTGTGGACGAGGAGTTGTTCATCGAGGCCCGCGTGCGCCCCGAAGACATCGCCCATGTCGAGCCGGGGCAGGCGGCCACAATCAAACTGTCCGCCTATGATTACACCATCTACGGCGCACTCAAAGGCGAGGTGAAAGTTGTCTCTGCCGATACGTTCAAGGACGAGCGCGACCCCAATGCCGAGCCCTATTACCGTGTGACCGCGACGGTCGATTTGGGGGGGCTTACGGATCGTCAAAAGAACATCGAGATCCGCCCCGGTATGCGCGCACAGGTCGAATTGCACACAGGCTCAAAGACCTTTTTGCAGTACCTTTTGAAACCGCTCTACAAATCGCGTGAGGCCTTTCGCGAACCGTAAAGGGGCGATAGGCTGATACGATGACAGATACCCCGATCAGAGATGCCGCGACGGTTATTGTCCTACGTAAAGGGGGCGATGACGGGCCGCGCGTTTTGTTGGGGCAGCGCGGTCATGGTGCGGTGTTCATGCCCGGAAAATTCGTCTTTCCCGGGGGGGCGGTGGATGCGGCTGATTTCAATGCGCCTTTGTGCGGATCACTTTCGCCGCTGTGCCAGACGCGATTGGCGTCAGAGGCCGATCCCGCGTTGGTCCATGCCCTTCCCGTGGCGGCCTTGCGCGAGTTGCGTGAGGAAACGGGATTGGTGGTCGAGGATGTGACAGGGTTGTCGTTTGTGTTTCGTGCCATCACGCCGCCCAAACACTCACGCCGCTTTGATGCGCGGTTTTTCCTTGCGGATGCCGCCGCGATTGCGGGGGACATTGATGATTTTAGCCGGGCCGAAGATGAGCTGTCACACCTGCAATGGGTGACGCTGCAGGCGGCGCGCCGCTTTGATCTCCCGTTTGTCACACGGGTTGTTCTGGGCGAAGTCGAAGCCGCATTGCACGCGCCGCAGCCGCCCGATCATGTGCCGTTTTATGATCATCGTGGCCCTATCGGATCGGTGCGCGCCATTCGGTGACGGGCCTTAGAGGTGGTCGTTGGCGTCTTGTAACAGGCGTTTGTGTTTGCGCATTTCGGTCAGCATGTGGCCGAAAGTAGAGATCCCTTTTTGGTGCGCCATTCCGACCATTTTGATGAACACATCCGCTGTCGCAATCGTGTCGCCCATTGCGGTGTGGCGTGCCTCGGGCGGGATAACCACGCCGAGACGCTCACAGATCGCGTCGAGCGTGTGTTCCTGACTTTGGCCGAAAACCACCGCCGAGAGCAACACCGTGTCGAGCACAGGATTGGTGAATTTCGCCCCGATGCCGGTTTCGTGGCGGCGCAGGAATTCGAGATCAAAGGGCGCGTTATGGGCGACCAGAACAGCGTCCCGCGCAAAGGAATGCAATTGGTGTCCGACGACATTGATCGGGGGCGCATCTTTCACCATCGCATTGGTGATGTGATGGACGGCGGTGGAGGATGCGGGGATGTCCCGACCGGGATTGACGAGGCAGTCGAAGTGTTCGCCCTGCACGATCTTGTTGTTGACCACGCGCAGCGCTGCAATCTGGCAAATCTCGTCGCCCTGCGAGGGCAATAGCCCTGTGGTTTCGGTGTCGAACACGACATAGGTCAGGTCGGTGAGGGGGGCGTCAACGAGGTCTTTGGGCGGGGCTTTGGCCAAGAGGTCGAAATCATAGGCCACGGTGCGGCGGCCCTCTCCCGCTTGGCGGCGCGGACGGCGGGCCTTGCGGAGCGGCAGTTTGAGAACGGCCCGCGAGCCGCGCCCCTCTTCGGGCCAGATTTCGGTGCCATGCATATCAAGGATCGCGCGACCAGTCATATGGGCCAACCCCACGTCGATGTCGCGCCGCATCCACTCATCCAGACGATCCACGGACAAGGGTCCGCCCGACCACCCGAGCGCAATCATCGCGCCGGTCTCCTCGGGCGTGATGAGCAGCGACAGTGCCTTTGCCCCGTCGCGCGTGAGATGTTGGGCCACATGATCAATCAAGGAGATGATTTGAACGGCATCAATCGTCAGGTCGATCGGGTCAGGTACATCCGCGGAAAGTGCGATGCCATCGTCCTCGAACCGGGCGGCGAGGGCATCGCATAGGTCCGCGCCGCGCACGAGACCCATCGGCCACCAATCGCTTTTGGCGGCCTCATATGCGGTGTCGATCTCGCTGAATTCGGTGATGAGTGCGGTCATCTCCGATATCATCGCCGCGTCCAGACGGGCATCGCGGCGCAGGGTTTCATCGCAGGCACGGGCGTCGAGTGTGGTTTGCAAGGTCGCCACCGATGGGCGCAACCGGTTGATCAACCGCCGCAATAGCGCCTCGCGTGCAACATGCACGGCCAGATCGTCGGTCACATCATCAAGGGTCAGAACATAGGGCGGGGTGGGTTCGCCTGAACTTGGCGCATGCATCAGGCGCAGACGTGCCGCGAGGGTGCGACCGCCTTGTGTGGTGGCAACGGTCAAGGCAATCACATGGCCGTCACCGCCTTCGCCCGCGCACAGGCGGCGATAAGCGGAGCGGATCGGAGCTTCGCGCAGGAAGTCGAAAATCGAATGATCCAATCCCGGTGCGTGATCCGCGCCGAGCAATTCTGCGGCGGCACCATTGTAAAAGGCGAGTTTGTGTGTGCCGGACAAAAGTGCGACGCCGAACGGCATTTCCGCCGAGAGGGCCGCCAGTTTTTCCTTTTCCTCGACCAGACGTGTGGTTTCCTGAGCCACGGATTCTGCCAGTTGATTGCGCGTTGTGCTCAGGTTCTTGGTTACGGCCCGTGCGGCGGGGGCCAGATCGCCCAGATATCGGGCGGTGGCCTCGTCCAGCTCGTCGTCTACATCCGCATGGGCGCGTGCGAGCATTCCGCCCGAAAGCCGCTGGATCGGTTTGGCGATGTTTTCATCGAACATCAGCCAGATCCATACGGTCACACCAAGGATCGCAAAGCCGGACACAGCGCCCGCGAATATGAACCCGTCGAGGGCCGCGGGGATGCCAAGGCGGTGAAAGCCGAAATACAGCCCTGCCGAAACCGCGCCAATGCCCGCAGCGGACAAAAACGCAAAGAACAAAAAGACGCGCAGACGCAGGGACCAGTGTTCAATTCTCATGGTTGTGTCCCTTGTGACAGGCGGGTCACGGCTGTGATCAAATCCTGAACCGCGAATGGTTTGGCGAGAAAGGCATCCGCACCCAGTGCCATCGCCTTGCGGCGCTCGGCGGGGGCGGTGCGGGCCGACATCATCAGGACAGGCGTTTGGCCCAACTCGGGATCGCGGCGCAATTGTTGGCAGATTTCATAGCCCGACATTTCGGGCAGGGTCACGTCGAGAATGACAAGGTCGGGGGTGATGGCGCGCAGGTTGGGCAAGGCTTGAGACCCGATGGCCGTGCGGGTGACGCGGTAGCCTTCGCGTTCGAGCAATAATCCGACCGCTATGGCGATGTTGTCTTCGTCCTCAACGAGCAGGATATGGCGTGGGTCGTGCATCGTTGTTTCCCCTCCCTCATATGTGGTGCGCCCTATTCGAGCGCGGTGCAGGCCTGTGCCAAAATCGGATCTCCCTCCTCCAGAGTGATCCAGTTGGCTCCTGCGAGATCGGCCTCGAGGTTGCCCGAGAAGCCTTTGAAAATATCGGCGCGGCGTCCCAGTTTGCAATCGAATGCCACGGGGACGATGGCGCCCTCTTGCCACCGCGACATCAAGTATAGGTTGGTGGCCACGGTGGTGTCTTTGATCTGGACCTTGCCCATATCCACCGCGATGAACCGTGTGGTGACAGGCACGAGAAAGGTCCATGGCCGCCAGATTTGCTTGCGCTCGATCGAGGCGGCAACAACCGTGTCGGGGCCAAGTGCCACTGCGGTGCGGTCAAGCCACGAATACTCGCTCCAGACCGCAAAGCCGAGCATGGCCAGACCGGCGGCGGCGGGGGTGATCCATCGTGGCAAGGCATTGCGGGTGAGTTTCTGGATCAGCATCACGAGGCCCGCGATGCCCCCACCGAGGGCGATAACAGCAATGAATTCGAGAAGCATGGGGTGGGCCCTTTTGTTAGCTGCGCGCCGATGAGGAACCGAGCGAGGATTGCATAGTGCGCACGATCACGAAGGCATCGCGCAGGTGGGAGCGCTCAAAGGCGGGAATGGCCGAGGGGCTCAGGTAGTTGTCGGGCGCTGTGCCTGTGCGGACCTGTTCGGCCTGGTGTTCCAGACGGGCGGTTGCGATGGTGTCATAGGCGGCCAAAAGGTCGGCCCCGCCGGATTGCGAAATGACGCCTGCTTCAATTGCGGCGTCGATGCGCGCACGGGTGTTGACCGCCGCACTGCCGCTTTGGAGCGCATAGACGCGGCCCAGATCGACGAGGGGGACGACCCCGTTGTGTTTCATATCGAGGTGGCCGCGTTGCTCGCCCGATTTAATGGTCGCGAACCCGCGCAGCATACCAAGGGGCGGCGTGTGTTTGAGCGAATTGGAAATCATATAGGCCACAAAGATCGAGTTCTTTTTGGCCGCGGCCAGAGCGGTCTCTTGCAGTGGTTTGAATAGCGTCTTGTCGCCCGCAATCGGGCGCAGGTCGAACATCACGGAGGCGAGCATTTGCGCCTCGCCATCGGGTTTGTTGATCCATGCGTCGAAATAGCCCTCCCATACCGAAAGCCGTTGGCACCACCGGTCCGCCATCGCCATCATGTCGCCGGGGCAATAGACGTAGCCACAGGCGTTCAACCCGTCACAGACGTATTTGGCCATGGCGTTGAAATAGGCCATATCGGCCTCGGTGGCGGCGTTGTCGATGATGAGGCAGTTGTCCTGATCGGAGACGCCTGTTTGTTCTTGGCGGCCTTGGCTGCCGCAGGCGGCCCACAGGTAGGGAACGGGGGCGTCACCAAAGGTGCTTTCGTACATCTTAAGCAGACGGCGGGTGACGATATCTGTCACATCGGTGATTTTTCGGGTCACAACGTCATGGGGCAGGTGCGCCCCCACCAGTTGCATCAAGAATGTAGGAAGGCGGGCGGTGACTTCGGCCATCTCCGCAATGGTTGCGGCTTTGGTCAGTTCGAAAATCATCTGCGTTTGCGACGAGCCGAAAAAGCCCGTGATGTCGGTTTGGGTGACCATACCTACGAGGCGACCGGCCTCGGCAATCGGCAGGTGGCCGATTTTTGCCTCGAGCATGGTTTGGATCACATCGGTCCCAAGTGCGGAGGGCTCCAGAGTGATGGGGTCGGGCGTCATAATCACGCGGACGGGCAGGGTGGTGTCCATGCCTTCGGCCAACACCTTGTTCGTCATGTCGCGCACGGTCACCAGACCCTTGAGGGTCGCACCTTCGGTGACGGCAAGGCACGATACACGGCGGTCGCGCATCAGACGCGCACAGTCGAGAATGGCCATGTCGACAGGACAGGTCACAGGGTCTTTGGCCATGAGGTCCGAGACGTGTTGCGTCATCAGGCCTGCGGCAGCCTGCGGGCGGGCCTGACCGCGATTGAAATAGCGGGCAAAGGCGGGATTGCGGGCCACCTCGGCCTTGAAGGCCTGCGGTGCGAGCACCAGAAGTGTGGCGTCCGAGACGGCGGTTGCGGTGGTCGCGGCCATACCGTCGCGCAACAATCCGCGCTCACCGAAATGGTTGGATTTTTGCAAAAGCGAGACCTGCCCGCCGTTTACATCGGTGATTTCGACAGAGCCGTCTTTCACCAGATAGAGCCCCTCGAGCAGATCGCCGTGGACATAGATCGTCTCGCCCTCTTTGACCTGTTTGCGGGCAAAGGAGTGCGCCAGTTCCTCCAACTCGGCGCGTGGCAGCACGTCATAGGGGTGGGCGGTTTCGAGAAAGGTAAGGATCTTGGTTGAGGCGGTCATCGTGGGGATCCGTCGGCTGAATTGAAAAGGGCGCGAAAGCTGTGTAGCCTCCGCGCCCGCAGTATGGAGAGGGGCCGGCCCGAGGGCTAGCCCAAACCCGTTTTAGTGGTCCACTGCGGAGCCTGCGCCACGCGGAACGCGGATGCTCTCGACCAGTTCGGCGATCTCGTCAGGAACATCATCGGTTGCGTTCGAAACGGTGAAGGCAACGATGAAGTTGACGGCCGCGCCGATTGCGCCAAAGGACGTCGATTTGATCGACAAGAGCAGCGGATTGCTGTCGTCAAAGGATGCTGTTCCCGGAATGAAGAACCACCCCTTGTGCAGGAAGATGTAGACGAGCGTCACACCCAGACCTGCGAGCATACCCGCAACCGCGCCTTTGTTGTTCACGCGCTTGGAGAAGATCCCCATCATCAAGGCAGGGAAGATCGAGGATGCAGCCAGACCGAAGGCAAGCGCCACGGTTTGAGCGGCAAAGCCCGGAGGATTCATGCCAAGGTAGGTCGCAACCAGGATTGCCACAGCCATGGAGATACGAGCGGACAACAGTTCGCCTTTTTCCGAAATCCCCGGGTTGATCTGCGACTTGATAAGGTCGTGCGACACAGCCGACGAGATCGCCATCAACAGACCCGCCGCGGTTGAAAGTGCCGCCGCAAGGCCACCCGCAGCCACCAGTGCGATCACCCAACCGGGAAGGTTGGCAATCTCGGGGTTGGCAAGCGTGATGATGTCACGGTTCACGTTCAGCTCGTTGTCAGCGCCACCATTATACTGGATGAGGCCGTCACCGTTTTTGTCCTCGAACCCGAGAAGACCTGTTTTCTCCCAGTTCTTCAGCCAGTTGATGTCGTTGCCACGTGCATCCACGCCCGCTTCGATTTCATCCACGGACAATGCCGCACTGGTTGTGCCATTCGGGTAGAAGGTGTCGATCAGGTTCACACGCGCCATTGCGCCCACAGCGGGAGCCGTGAGGTAAAGGAGCGCGATAAAGACCAGGGCCCAACCCGCAGACGACCGTGCAGCGGCCACGGTCGGAACCGTAAAGAAGCGCACGATGACGTGGGGCAGACCGGCGGTCCCGATCATGAGGGACACGGTGAACAAGAACATGTTCAGGGTCGTATCCGACTGTTTGGTGTACTCGGCAAACCCGAGATCCGCGAGCATCCCGTTGAGTGTTTCAAGCAGCGGCACACCCGTTGACTTGGCATCTGCAAAGAGACCGAGTGGAGGAAGCGGGTTGCCGGTGAGTTTGAGCGAGATAAAGATCGCAGGGATGGTGTAGGCCGTAATCAACACAACATACTGGGCCACCTGCGTGTAGGTGATGCCCTTCATGCCGCCGATCACCGCGTAGAAGAACACGATGGCCGCCCCGATCAACAGACCTGTTGTGTTGTCCACTTCGAGGAAGCGCGAGAACGCAACGCCAACGCCTGTCATCTGGCCGATCACATAGGTAAGCGACGCTACGATGAGACAGATAACAGCCACGGTGCGGGCCGTTTGGCTATAGAAACGGTCGCCGATGAACTCGGGCACCGTGAACTTGCCGAACTTGCGCAGGTAAGGCGCGATGAGCATGGCGAGAAGCACGTAGCCACCCGTCCACCCCATCAGGTAGGCAGAGGTGTTGTAGCCGCCAAAGGAGATGATACCGGCCATCGAAATAAACGAGGCTGCGGACATCCAGTCGGCGCCGGTTGCCATGCCGTTGACGATGGGGTTAACCCCACGGCCAGCCGCATAGAATTCAGATGTGGACCCCGCACGGGCCCAGATCGCGATACCGATGTAGAGCGCAAAAGTCGCGCCCACAACGATGAGGTTGAGGGTAAACTGATCCATTCTCCGGGTTCCTTATTCGTCGACGCCGTGTTCTTTGTCGAGTTTGTTCATTTTGATCGCGTAGGTGAAGATCAACACGAGGAACACGATAATCGAGCCCTGTTGTGCGAACCAAAAGCCCAGATCCGTCCCGCCGATTTTGATGCCCGAAAGCATTGGACGGAACAGGATACCTGCACCGAATGAACACAGGAACCAGATCACGAGGCTAACGCCGATGATCCGTTTGTTCGCTGCCCAGTAAGCATTATTTTGTGAGTTGTCCGCCATTTGCGGCTCCTCCCTTTTGTCCCCGATCACGGTGCGGATCAAAGGCCGCTTGCCGTAATCATTTAACTGCAACACCGCGTTATGCGTGTGCCGCCTCCCTTCCCAGTCGACCCGCAATCGCGGGTCGGGGATCGTACCGCCACCTCATGTTGTGGTAGCGGTACTCAACTTATACCACATTCACGCTGAGGTTGCGTAAAGAGAATTCGCAATCAATTCGTCGACGACGGATGGGTCGGCGAGGGTTGAAGTGTCTCCGAGGGCGCCGGTGTCGTTTTCGGCGATTTTGCGCAGGATGCGGCGCATGATTTTGCCGGAGCGGGTTTT
>NZ_JBLXHL010000008.1:0-104064 GCF_048259695.1 Celeribacter sp.
CCAGCCGCAACAGTCCGTTGCGGTGTTCAGTTTTTCATTGAAGATTAGCAGTTCAGAATTCGAGGTCCAGCCGCAACGATGAGGGCCGCGCGTTAACTCGCCGTTTCAGATTAGCAGTTCAGAATTCGAGGTCCAGCCGCAACTAGCGCGCCCCGTGATCGTTGGCGATCTGAAGATTAGCAGTTCAGAATTCGAGGTCCAGCCGCAACTTACGTAACAAGCCCCGCCGTTACACGACTAGATTAGCAGTTCAGAATTCGAGGTCCAGCCGCAACTTCGTTGTTGCGGTGGGCCATTCCCTTCCGAGATTAGCAGTTCAGAATTCGAGGTCCAGCCGCAACTTTCGCGGTGGCGTTCTCGTCGCGATCTGCAGATTAGCAGTTCAGAATTCGAGGTCCAGCCGCAACTGTGATTTGCTCTTTGCGAGCGCGTCCGTTAGATTAGCAGTTCAGAATTCGAGGTCCAGCCGCAACCGCGGGATCAGTTTCCAGTTCGACGGGTCGAGATTAGCAGTTCAGAATTCGAGGTCCAGCCGCAACATCAGACTGTTGGTAGCGCCCCACAGCAGCATTTAACTTCTTTGATTCGCCTCACCCCATTCCCTAAGGTTCGGAAGGCACTTGAGCCAGTTCGGTAAACCGGTGACTATGTGCCGCGAGGGGTTCCCGACCCTCCAAGCGCCGCCTGCGTGACGCAAATTTATTCGCCACAACGCATATATTTTATTTATACGCTGTGTTGAATATTGACAGTTTATACGCTTCGGCGTATTTCCGCCGCATGAGCAATCTCGCCCGCACCCAACGACAGATCGGCACCATCATCCAGCGTGCGCGCAAGGCGCGGGGCTGGACGCAGACGACGCTTGCGGAGCAGGCAGGTCTGCGGCAGGCCACAGTGTCCATGATTGAAAGCGGGGAGACGGCCGCAAAACTTGAAACCATCCTAGCTGTCCTCGCCGCGCTCGATCTGGAATTCAGGATTGCCGAGCGCTCCAAAGGCGAGGCAAGCGACATCGAGGATCTGTTCTGATGGGGCGGCGTCCCGCCTATGCGCCCTTGCGCGTCTACCTTAACAACCGCCGTGTCGGCACGCTGAGGCGCGAGGCAAGCGGGGCCATCGGCTTTGGATACGATGAGGCTTGGCTCGAATGGGAGCACGCCCTGCCCGTCTCCTTATCCCTGCCGCTCAGAGAGACCCCCTATCGCGGCGCACCTGTCTCTGCCGTCTTTGAAAACCTTCTGCCGGACTCGGATCACCTGCGCCGCCTTGTCGCCGAAAAGGTCGGCGCGCGGGGGACCGATGCCTATAGCATGCTGGCCAAAATCGGCTATGACTGCGTGGGGGCGCTTCAGTTCATTGCAGGCGAAAACAACGCCCCCGACACGATCGGCAAGATCGAGGGAGAAGCGGTCGATGCTGACGCCATCGAAAAGATCTTGAACGGGTTGAGCCACGCGCCGCTCGGCCTCGCTCGCGATGATGCCTTCCGCATTTCAGTCGCAGGGGTGCAGGAGAAAACCGCCCTGCTTTGGCACCAAGGTCAGTGGGTCAAGCCCCATGGCACAACCCCGACCACGCATTTGTTCAAGACACAAATCGGCAAACTGCCGAGTGGCCTCGACCTTTCCGACAGCGTCGAGAACGAATATTATTGCCTGAAGCTCACCGAGGCCTTCGGCCTGCCTGTGAACCGTGCCACGATCGAGACCTTTGGCGCGGCCAAGGCTCTGGTCATCGAGCGCTTTGATCGCCGCTGGACCAAAGACGGGCGATTGCTGCGCCTGCCGCAGGAGGATTGCTGTCAGGCCCTCTCCGTTCCCCCAACCCTGAAATACCAAAGCGAAGGCGGCCCGAGCATGACCGATGTTCTGCGCTTGCTTCAGGGAAGTGACACACCGATCCAAGACCAGAACACGTTTTTCAAAGCCCAGCTCGTCTTCTGGCTGATGGGCGCAACGGATGCCCACGCCAAGAACTTCAGCGTTTTCCTCGGCCCCGGCGGCAGCTATCGAATGACCCCGCTCTACGACATCGTGACGGCGCAGGCGGCATTTGACGCCCGCCAGATCGAGCGCAAACAGATGAAGATGGCAATGTCGGTTGGAGGCAATCGTCACTATCGCTTCGACCAAATACACGGGCGGCATTTTGTACAGACGGCTCTGCGTGCAGGGATTTCCAAAAAGCGGGCAAAAGAGCTTATCGAGGAGGTCGCAGCCAAAGCGCCCGAGGTCGTGGAGGCTGCGGCAAACGCCCTACCGCAAGGGTTTCCGGCGGCCATTGTCGAGACCGTAAACACGGCGGTGATGGCCCGCCTCGCGGGTCTCACGCTTGCTGACACAGACTAAGTCCAAGAGCCCCCCTTCAACTCGCTCGATACCCGCGTTTCTCCTTAGCATGCTCTAAAGCGGATAACGCCTCTTTCGCCGCCCCTTCCTCCTCATGCGTCTCAATCAGCATCTGGCCGATGCGGCCCCATTCGCGGATCAGGCTGGTGCGGCCGAAGAGGTCGCGATGGAGGGACACCGTACGGCACGGAGGCAAAGAGCAAAGCCTCCATCGCGCCAGGAGGCTGAGCGTCACAACGTCAGGATAAAACCGGAACTCCTCCTTCTCGCCGATCGGCAAATCGACCCAGACCGCATCGCCCAGCACAGGCGAGCGCTTTACCTCCACCCTACCCCGCGCCAATGCAGACCACAGCGCGACCCAGCCCTCAGACCGCAAAAGCGCCCCGTTCAAGATCGCGCTCAGGACGATCAGAGACGCCAAGGCCTCACCCCGATGGCCGCGCTGCATCAGGCGCGTTTCCACCTCCTTCGCCAGGTCAAACACCGCCCGCGCTTGCGCGGCCCATTTCAATCTCCGTGTTGGTAGGTCGGGCAGGGTGATCAGCGCTGCGCCGGACTGACCGGGATAGCGTGGTATTTTGCTTTGGTTTCGGGGCGGGAACTTAATTCTTACTAAAATAATCAGAAATTGATTTAAATCAAATTGCCGCACGCGCGGAGGTGTTAGATCGCCACAACCCCTACTCAGCCTTTCGCCAGGGAACGGACCCACAGACTCCCGGCGAAAAGGACTGAAACCGATGCCCCCCTCAAGCACGTTATTACTGCGCATGCTCCTAACCGGCACCGCGCTGACCACTGCGACGGCACTCGCGGCCGAAACCGACTATCTGAACCTTGGTTCGATCACCTTGATCGGCACCGGCCTTCCGACCGAAGTGATGGAAAATCCGGTGTCGATCACCGTCATTGAAGGGGACGATCTGAAAAAGACCGCGCCCGTTTCAATCGCCGGCCTGTTGCGTGATGTGCCGGGCGTGCAGATCAGCGAGGAAGGTATCGAACGGGTATCGATCCGGGGTGAGACCTCGCGGCGGGTGGCGATTATGATCGACGGGCAAAAGCTGACGGATCACACCAATTATGGCCAACCCGTTCTGGTTGATCCCACACAGATCGAGCGTATCGAAGTGGTGCGTGGATCGTCTTCGGTGGTGTCGGGCAGCCGCGCGATTGGCGGGGTGATCAACATCGTGACCAAAAAGGGGGGCGACAAACCGCTCTCTTTGACAACAACAGTCGGCTACATGTCGGCGACAGAGGGCTATCGCACCTCGATCTCTGCCGGAGGCGTGGTTGATCTGGGCGCAGGCACGTTGGATTATCGGTTGTCTTTCGGCAAGATGGACCAAGGCAACCGTGAAACTCCGGAGGGGGTTCTGGATCCCTCCGGCGTCAGTGACCGGAATGCTGCGCTGGATCTGGGATACCGGTTGGGCAACCACTATTTCGGCGTGAAAACACAGGCCTATGACTTGTCGGCGGATGTTTATACTGGCGACCCCGATTTCATCATTTCATTGCCACACCGCGATCTGCGCAAGGCCTCGGCCCTTTATGAGGGGACCAATCTCACCCCATGGCTCGATACGCTGCATCTGGATGTTTACCGCCAGACGATCGATCGGGAGTTCAACAACGATGTGACGGTATCCTATGGGCCGTCGACAAGTCTTAATGTGCTGTCCACCTCGTTGGATGCGCAAGAAACCGCGGGACTGAATCTGCGGGCCGAGATGCATTTCTCGGAGAACTCGCGCACGGTTGTCGGACTGGAATACGAAGATGATCGCCTGACCTCGGACAAAACAACCGTCACCACGTTTATGACGTCGTCCACAACGCTGCGGTATGACGAGGCACAAATCAGGACGCTGTCGGTCTATGGCCAACACGAAATCGACCTGAGTGACGCGCTAACGGCGACGTTTGGCGCACGGTGGTATGACGTAAAAGCCGATCAACTGGTCTCCACGACCAATGGGGTGGCAAACACGTTATCGTCCAATACAGACAGTCTGGCGCTCGGCTCGGCCGGTCTGGTCTGGTCGCGCACTGAAAATCTCGCGCTGCGGGCCAATCTGTCACAAGGCTATATCTACCCGACATTGGGTCAGCTGTTCCTGACCACAACGGGCGGCGGCGTGACGTTGGACGGGAACGCGGATCTGCAACCCGAAACGGCGACCACTATGGAATTGGGGGCGCGCTATCAAAACGACGGCAGGCTGTTGGACGCGACCCTGTTCTATACCGAGGCCAAAGACTACATCGCCACAGTGGTTTCCGGCAACAGCGGCACCTATCAAAACGTCGATGCCGCAAACAGTTGGGGACTGGAGGTTTACGCCGAACAGGACCTGAACCTGTGGGACCTTACGGCTTATGGCTCCGTTGCGGTTATGCGCCGCAAGCTCGCCTACGCCAATGGATATGAGACATTCGACAGCGGCACTCCCACAATGGCGGGCCGGATCGGCCTGCGCAAAGGATGGGAGCGCGGCGATATATCGGGCACATTTGATGTCTTTATGCGCGGTGAGAGCGGCGTCGAGTTTCGCGATGACAGCGGCACAGTTGTCGGCTCGGCTGCGGGCTATGGCACGTTGAATATGCGCGCCGATATCGATTTGGGGCATGATCTGAGCTTTGTCGCCGAGATCAACAACATCACCAATCACAGTTACGCCTCATACGAAGAAATGGACGGCGCGGAGCGCTCGATCAACCTGTTTCTGACCAAGACGTTCTAAGGGGGGATGGCTATGCTTAAAACAGCTCTTTTGATCCTGACGATGGCACAGGGGGACGCGACGCGCGTCACCCTGTCCGAGGCCGATAGCCTAAGCGATTGTGAGGCAAGTCTGGATGTCCTGTCACAAATTCTGACCGAGGCAGGCAATCCGCCTATCGCCGCGATTTGCGGCGAGACGGCCTTGCGTCTCGAACCCTTTATCCACGGGACCCCGCCCGAGGCCGAAATCCATCGCTACCGTGTGGAAGTGCCAAATGGCAATGGCTACCGCATCGCCCCCTTGGCCAAGGATGAAACCTGCACGCCCGATCTTGCCGCCGATCCGGCGGTCTATTGCGCACAGTCGGGACAAGGCGTTCTGACAGATGGGTAAGGTTGCATCCCCCCCGCGCCCGCGTGGCGTTGCCGCCACAGTGCCGCCAACAGGGCGTTCGGCCGATGGTGACGCTCCGAGGCTGGACTCCTTTTTCGCGGCCCCCGACGCAGATCCCCTTGCAGGGGCATTCCCCGGCAAGCGTGCCGTCCATCCGTTTTCCGGCATGGCTCCGGTCCCCGAAGACCGGATCGCAGAGCGGTGGACCGCGCTGCATAACCTGCCGCGACGCAACCGGGCCGTGGCCTATCTACATGTGCCGTTTTGCGAAAATCACTGCCTGTTTTGCGGCTTTTATCAAAACGCATGGCGCAGTGGCGATGGCGCACCTTATGTCGATGCGGTCATCGCACAACTGCGGGCCTTTGCGGATACGCCCGCGCATAAGGGGCCACCGTTACAGGCCGTCTACATGGGCGGCGGCACGCCAACGGCACTGGCCGGAAAGGAGGTGTCGCGGCTTGTCACCGCGATCCACACCTATCTTCCACTCGCGCCCGATTGCGAAATCACGCTTGAGGGCCGGATCCATTCCTTCGGGTTGGATAAGGCCCGCGCGGCCTATGATGCGGGGGTGACCCGTATCTCTTTGGGCGTGCAAAGTTTCTCGGATGCAATTCGCCGCCCCTTGGGGCGCAAGGCCAACCGGGCCGAAATCATCCGCTTTCTGGGGCAATTGGTGGCTCTGGACCGAGGCGCCGTGGTCGTTGACCTTATGTACGGCTTGCCGGGTCAACAGCCAGAAAATGTCGCGGCGGATGTCGCATTGTGCGCACAACTGGGGTTGGACGGATTGGATCTGTATTCGTTGAACCTGATCCCCGGCACACCGTTATTGACGGCAGTGGAGAAAGGCAAAATGCGCCCCGCAGGTCCAACGGATCTGGGCCGCTTCTTTGCCGCGGGAGAAGACGCCGCCGAAGCCGAAGGCTGGACGCCGATTTCGACAACCCATTGGCAAGGCAGCCTGCGCGAACGCAACGTCTATAACCTCGCCGTCAAAACGGGTGCGGATTGTCTGGCCTTTGGCGCAGGGGCGGGTGGATTTTTGCAAGGCCTCAACTACCGGATCACCAGCGATCTGGCGGACTTCGCCGCCCGCGGTGGCGATCCCGCCCAATGTCTCACCCGCGGGATGATGCAGTCGGGACCAAGTGCGCCCGTCAGCAACGCACTCAAACAGGGGATGGAGCGCGGCTTGCTCGACCTGCTTGCCGTTGAGGCGGCATTTTCACGGCTATGCCCCGCCGCAACCTGCAGCATTGCGGACCATCTGGGCCCGTTGCTCGCGCAATGGACCTCAACGGGGCTGTTAACGCCCCATCACCGTTTTCACCGTCTGACCCGCGCAGGCCGCTTCTGGCAAGTGGCAATGACCGGACGACTACTTGGCTGGCTTGGCCAACACCCTGACCTGAAGGATATGAAATGACGACAGATACGCTTGACGCCCCCGTTGCAGCACCAACCACCCTCGCCGAGGCTCTGGCGGCAAACCCCACAGCCGCATTGGAGGACATCGCCCGCAGTGCAGGCACCACACCTTTGGCGGTGTTAGAGGCCCTGCCCGCAGGTGAGGTGACACATCTGCCCGGCCACCATATGGTCGCCACACTGGATGATATCGCTCACTGGGGCGAGATCACCTTTATCGTCAACACCGGCCCCGTCATTCTGGAGGTCAAAGCCCCCTTTGGCGGCGGCACCGTTGCGAACGGCATGTATAACCCCAAAGGAAAACCGATCAGTGGGCATTTGAACATAGAGGCCTGTGCGCGGGTGGCCTTTGTACGGCGCAGGCTGTTCTCGATGGAAACCCGCTCGGTGCAATTTTACGGGCAGGATGGAAACTGCCTGTTCAAGGTCTATCTTGGCCGCGATGAAAAGCGCCAGCTGCTTGCCGGTCAGATCGCGGCGTTTGACGCGCTTGAGGCACGGTTGAAGGCCGATACCGGCCATGCATAACGTGACAGGACGGCATCTGCTTCTCATGGGCGCAGGCTATACAGCGCGCGCGGTGGCACTGGGATTTCAGGCCGCGGGGGGCACCGTCAGCGCCACGCTGCGCGACCCGGATCGCGCTTCGGGACTGGCATCGCTTGGCCTGCGCCCTGTCTTGATAGATCAGGACGGCCATTTGCCGCCCTCTGCCCTGTCGGGGGTGACGGACCTGCTGATCTCTGCTCCGCCTGGGTCAACAGGATGTCCGGCGTTGGCATCAATGGCAGGGGCCGTATCAAAGACCGATGTGCAATGGGTCGGTTACTATTCATCAACGGCGGTTTACGGCGATTGCGGGGGGGCGTGGATCGACGAGTCCCGCCCCCCTGCCCCCGCTACGGCAGATGCCAAAGCCCGACTGGTCGCCGAGGCCGCATGGTTGGCCGAAACCGCGCGCCTCGGGGCAAATCTGGACATCTTCCGGATCGCGGGCATCTACGGACCGGAGGGGCGCAATGTGTTGTCACAGCTTCGCAATGGCAAAGCACGGGCGATTCTCAAGGCGGGACAAGTCTTCAACCGCATTCACCGCGACGATATTGTCGGCGCGACACTGGCTGCGATGGCCGCACCACAGCCGCATCGTTTGACGAACCTTGCCGATGGCGTGCCGGTCCCCGCTTGCGACATCCTGATCGGCGTGGCCGAGATGCTCGGCCTGCCGCGCCCGCCGGGCGTTGCTTTTGATTCGGCGGGCCTGCCGTCGGGGGCGGTCGCGTTTTATGCCGAAAACCGACGGATCAGCAATCAGGCGTTGCGCTCTCTTCCCGGTTTCGAACTGCGCTACAAAGACTGGCAGGCCGGCTATCGCGCTATAATCGCGGCCGAACAAAGACCCGTCTCAGCCAGTGCGGCCGGATGACAGGGGCGTTGATTTCGGGAAACTGGGACGGCTCAACACAAAAAACGCGGCGGCTGCGATGATCGCGAGCTGAACCAGTTTCACAGCAACCGGTAGGGACGACGTCAACCCGAACATCAGCGTTGCTGTCATCATGGCCACCGCAAGCATTTTGTAGCGCGGCGCGATACTCCCCGAGGTCCGCCAATCCGTTATCAAAGGCCCGAACAGGCGGTTCTTTTCCAACCGCGTCTTGAGGGCCGGAACGCTTTTGCCGAAAGCGAAAGCGGCAAGAATAATGAACGGCGTTGTCGGCAGGAGCGGCAGAACAGCCCCCACCGTTCCAAGGATGAGTGCGGTGGCGCCCAACAAAAACCAAAAGACCCGTAGCAGCCTGTTTGTGGAGCCCGATTGCATCACGATTCACCCTCTATCGACATGGCCTACTATTTAAGTCGGAAATCTTTGGGATGCAAGAAAACACACAGGCGGAAACGGCGGATATGGGACCTAATCCGACACGCCGGTGGAACACCTCACAGGATTTCAACCGCAGGGGAAAACGGCACAAGGGGGCGGGCCCTTTAACGGCGCAGGGTCTACGCAGGGAACCCGCGCAGACCCATCCTTCAAAACGGCAAAGGACCGGAGATACCCCCCGGTCCACTTGCTTTACCCTTTATATTCAGGCTGTTGCTCCAAGACCTCTTGGGAGCTGTCAATGTAAACGCGCAGGTCGCTGCCGTCTTCCGTCTGCACGATCTGCAACTCGGCAAATGTCACCGCAACGGACCGCTCGCCCATGCCGAGGAACCCGCCCACGTCGATCACGGCGCGATCCATTTCACCGGCGTCGGTCAATAGCAACTCGCTGACCTCGCCCACATCTTCATCGTTGGGGCCGTAAACCCGCGCGCCGGTCAAATCATCAGCGGTCAGGTCATCGACCTGTGCCGTGACGTAGCCCTCCCGCTCCACGGCCGGCGGCGTCATCATTGTGCGATTGTCCTGTGTCATCATCTGACCCGAGGTGTCCGTTTCCATCATGGGATCCGCACCCATCATCGCATCGGAATGATCCGTTCTCATGTATTGCGGAGCCTCCTCAACGCCGGCGGCACTCGCGCTCACAACGAGGAAAAAATCGCCGCTTTCGCCGTCTTCGTGGACGAACTTCAGCGTGCTCATGTCGATCGCAACGTCGCGCTCACCGGCACCAAGGAAGCCGCCGACCCCCACGATGACCGATTGAACATCCCCGTCACGGGTCAAAACAATCTCGTTGATTTCACCGATGTCATCCCATTCCTTTTCGCCGTCCGCCGCGATTGTGGATTCGTTGTTGATGTCTGCCTCGGTTGCATAAACCCGCATCCCGATCAGTTCCGAAGCGTTCAGGTTTTTCGCTTCGTCAAACGTCATATCAGAGAACGTCGCCGTGTTATCAGCGGCAAAAGCGGACGTCCCGAGGACGAGGGCCGTAGCTGTGGTAACCAGAAAGCGTTTCATATCAATTCTCCTTTATTTTCGCACCGGAGTTCGCCGGCGCTTCCGGTGAGACAACCGCCAAGCAAACTCCGGGTTCCATGAAATATTCCGGTTTTTGCGGATCCCCGCCGTCTCGCCCTCCCTGACAGCAAACGATCCCAATGGGCGCACACCTGTAATATATTATTATATTACAACTACTTAAAAACACTTCGACAAGACAGGCCACCGGCAGAGTTGCCCGCACCTGACACGAGGGCGCCAATGGAGTTTGAGGCGGCGAACGCCGGGCATCGCGACGCTGCGAGGTCGCTCCCGCCACTTTAAGACTGTGGGCAACCGGACGCCGCAGCGGGGCGCAAAGGCGCCATTTATGCGCCTTGCACGGGTCGATGATTAATACTTTACAAAAATAATCGGATACTATACGCCCTGATAAAAGTCAGCGAGCATCCCCAACGGTAGCCAGCAAGTTCACGGCATAAAACAACTTGGGGATACCATGACCACACGCACTCACCTTATGGCGGGGGCGGCGATTATTGCCGTTCTGCCCGCACATCTCACCGCCCAGGATTTGCTCTTGGGCTCCATTGAACTGGGCGAAAGCCTGCGGTCTTTGGCCACCGACACCGCCACCGCCGCGACCGTTATCGATCAGGACGAGTTGGACGCCCGTCAGGCCTCGACCATGACCGAACTGCTCGACAGCGTTCCGAACGTGGCCTTGGTCAACGGCGGCTTGCCGCAAGGCTCCGCCATTTCGATCCGTGGTCTGGGGACCCAATCGGGGACCTACGGCACAGATGGCAAGGTCGCCGTGGTCATCGACGGGATCGCCAGTGGCGCCGAAGAAATCTATCGCAACGGGTCCATGTTCGCGCTTGAACCCGAATTGTTCCGCGAAATCACCGTCACCCGTGGCCCCGCCGAAAGCTTCCGATACACCTCGGGCGCGATTGGCGGCACGGTCGAGGCACAGACCAAAGACGCGGCAGATTTCCTTGCGGAGGAGGACACGTTCGCGCTGCGTCAAAAGTTCGGGTACGAGAGCAACGGTGACGGTCTGACGTCGACGTCAATCCTCGCATGGGCGCCCGATGACAAGCTCGACATGCTCGCGTTCGCAGGCTACCGCACCGTTGGGGATCGCACGGACGGGGATGGCGTCACGCTCGATTCCACCGGCTTTGACATGCCCTCCGCCCTGCTCAAGGTGAGCTATCGCCCGAATGAGACCAACACGTTTACCTTTGGCTATGCCTACAACAAAATTCCCGAATTCGACGTGCCGTATGACGCCTACCTGCCAAGTTGGGCGGACACTTTGGTCGACCGCGAAACCGAGGACACCACCACCTACCTGTCCTACCGCTACAACCCCGCCGACAATGATCTGGTCAACCTTGAGGCCCGCCTGACCTACAAACGCGAAGGCATATTTATCGAGGAGGTTTCGGGGACCACAACCAGTTCGATCTTCAACTCCGACCACGACACGGCAACACTTGCCTTGCGGATCGAAAACGAGGCGCTGTTCCAGACGGGTCACATCCACCACACGCTGACAACGGGCATCGAGCTGAGCGAACGCGAGCGCACATCGACACAATTCGTCGGGGCCTTCGCGGGGCTGAATGACGGCTCCGCGCCGGGCGGCACCGACAAAAGCGTGGCGCTGTATCTGGCCGACAAAATGCAAGTCGGCGACAAACTGACCCTGACGCCGCAACTGCGGTTCGAGAAACAAACCCTGACATCACAGGGCAACGATTACGATTATGTCAGCTTTTCCACCATTCCCGCCGTGGCCGATGGCGCCGCGTTTTCAAAGGAGGCCCTCACAGGGGCGCTTTCGGCCCGCTACGCCGTCACACCCGATTTCGCGGTGTTCGGCACAATGGCCTATAACGAAAACCTGCCCATTCTCGACGACATCCGCGACGCGACCAAGCGCGTCACATCGGAAAAGGGCCGCACATTCGAGTTTGGGGTGTCCTATGACACGCTCGACGCATTCACGCAGGGCGACCAGCTTCAGGCAAAGCTGACAGGGTTCAAAACCGCGATCTGGAACGGCACCACCTATTCGGGCGTCAGCACCGCAGACCTCGAAGGGTTGGAGCTTGAGCTATCCTATGTCCATCCCGCGTTTTACGCCGATTTCAACGCCGCCATGATGCGTGGCACGATCAACGGCACCGATGACGATTACAAATGGGCGCCCGCCGACAGTGTCCAGATGACGCTTGGCAAGACCTTCCTGGGCGAGCAACTTGACCTGTCGATCGAGGCAAAACATGCATGGGCGCAGACCCGCACGCCCGACACTCTGGCCGCCTTTTCGCCCGGCACCGTGCCATCGGCGGCCTACACGACCCTCGCCGTCTCCGCCGCCTACACCCCGGATCACGGATGGGCCGAAGGGGTCGAATTTCGCGCCTCGGTCGAAAACCTGACCGATGAAACCTACCGCCCCTATCTGAGCACGCGCAACGCGGGAGGCCGCAATATCAAACTCTCGGTCGCCAAAACATTCTGACCAAGACGCCCCGCACTGTCCCAAGCGACACAAGCGGGCGATGCGTGGCGCGAGGCAAGTTGTCCCTTCTCTCGCGCCACGCGGCATCCCCGATTACGCCTGATATCCCGTCCAATGGAGTTTCCAATGACACACGACCTGTCCCCCGCCGACATCCGCGCCGCCAAACTGGCCGAGCCCAAAATGCGTGACCGCGATCTGGCGGACCACCTTGGTATTTCCGAAGCCGCACTTGTCGCGGCTCACGTGGGCCACACCGCCACCCGTATCAAATCGCACCCCGATGACGTCATGCCCGCGATCAAGACACTGGGCGAGGTGATGGCCCTGACCCGCAACGAAAGCTGTGTGCATGAACGTGTTGGCACGTTCGAGGATTACCGCAGCGGCCAACATGCCGCGATGGTGCTTGGCCCCGATATCGACACGCGCATTTTCCCCAAACACTGGGCGTTCGGTTTTGCCATCGAGACGACAACCGATACCGGTCCGCGCCGCACATTGCAGTTCTTTGATCACGCGGGGGACGCACTGCAAAAAGTGTTTTTGCGCCCCACCTCCGACCATGATGCATGGGCGCCCCTCGTGGCGGCACTGACCCTTGACGACCAATCCGACACAATCACCGTGACCGCCCGGACACCGACGGAGCGTGCCAGATCCGTACCGGAGAAGCGCGACATTCTTGTGGATGAATGGAAAAAGATGACAGACACGCATCAGTTCAATCGCCTCACATCCAAACTCGGCATGAACCGCCTTGGCGCCTATCGCCTTGCGGGTGGCCCGTTTGTGCGGCGCGTCGCCCCTGCCTGCGTGGCGGACTGGCTCGATGCGGTCAGCGCCAAAAAGCAAAAGGTCATCCTGTTTGTCGGCAATCAGGGCAATATCCAGATCCATTGGGGAACACTCGACACGGTGAAACCCATGGGGCCGTGGCTCAATGTACTTGACCCGAATTTCAACCTGCACCTGCGCGGCGACCACATTGCCGAGGTCTATATCGTCGACAAGCCGACCAAGCGGGGTGCGGCAGTCTCGATCGAGGCCTTCGACATCGCGGGGGGGCTGATTTTCCAATGCTTCGGTCAGCGCGACGGCGAAAACGATACGCTCGACACATGGCACGGCCTGCTTGACGCCCTGCCCACGCTTCAGGAGGAACCCGCATGAACCGCCTGATCGCAACACTGCTTGTCGCCGCCGCCCCCTTTGCGGGCGTGGCGCAATCCCACCCTGACGCCACACGGATCGTCACGATTGGCGGCCCCGTGACCGAAACCGTCTTTGCCTTGGGCGAGGGTCACCGCGTTGTGGCCCGCGACACCACATCCCTGTTCCCGCCCGAGGTAAACGAGCTGCCCGATGTCGGCTATATGCGTCAGCTGTCCGCCGAGGGCGTGTTGTCGGTCGGTCCCGATCTGATCGTGACCCGCGACACCGCAGGCCCGCCCGAGGTCCTCGATCAATTGCGGGCCGCCGCCATCCCCATGATCGAAACCCATGACGCCTATAGCGCCGCGGCCGTGATCGACGCCGTGCACACCATCGGTGCCGCACTCGATGTGGCGCAAAAGTCCAATGCCCTCGCCGCACAGATCCGCGCCGATTTCGACGCCCTCAAATCCGACATCGACGCCGGCCCCCAACCCCGCGTGATGTTTGTTCTGTCCAATCAGGGCGGGCGGTTGAACGTGTCGGGACGCGGCACGGGGGCCGATGGTATCCTTGAACTTGCGGGGGCGGTGAACGTTTTCGCCGGAGATTTCGAGGGATATAAAATCGCTTCGGACGAGGCCATTATCGCCGCGGCCCCCGATGTGGTGTTGATGATGGAACCCACGGGCGAGGCCGAACATGACACCAGGGCCGCAGACACGCTGAGCCTGCCCGCCATTTCCCAAACCCCTGCGGGTGCGGCGGGGGCATTGGTTCTTGTCGATCCTGCCGCCCTGGGCTTTGGTCCGCGCACCGCCACACTGGCCGCGGCGTTGCGCACCGACCTGTTGTCGGCGGTTGGTCACTAACCATGGTCGCACATGCCGCTCCCGCCCGCGCCGCCTCTCCCGCCCCCGTGGGGGATCGCCGCGCCAAGGCCGCCATGGTGCGGGCCGTCCTTTTGGTGGCCCTTGGCTTTGCCATGTTGCTCGGGTTGGGATGGGGGGCGGCGGGTGACACCGATGTGATCGGCGCCCTCGGCGCAGGGCTCGGCTTTGGCGAGGCCACCGTGCGCGACATGACCATCGTGTGGGACATCCGAATGCCCCGTATCCTGACCGCAACCCTCGTCGGCGCCGCCCTCGCCGTATCGGGCGCCGTCATGCAAGGCCTGTTTCGCAACCCCCTGGCCGATCCCGGTCTGGTCGGGGTCAGCGCGGGGGCGGGCTTTGGCGCGGTGGCCGCCATCGTTCTGGGTGGGTTGCTCCCCGCAAGCATCGCCGCACTCACCGGCACCTACCTTGTCCCGTTTGCGGCCTTTCTGGGCGGGTGGGCCTCGACCCTGATCCTCTACCGGATCGCGACAAGCGGCGGCCACACCTCCGTGGCCACCATGTTGCTCGCGGGGATTGCCCTTGGCGCATTGACCGGCGCGCTCACGGGATTCATCGTCTACAAGGCCGACGACAGCCAGTTGCGCGACCTGACGTTCTGGGGCATGGGCTCGGTCGCCGGAGCAACATGGGCCAAGCTGATGATCGCGGGGCCGATTATTGTACTGGCGCTGTTCACCTCGCCCTTTCTGGCGCGAAGCCTCGACGCACTCGCCCTCGGGGAACCCGTCGCCCGTCACATGGGCATCGACACCCAGAAGATGAAGCGCATCGCGATTGTATCGGTTGCGGCCTCGGTCGGGGCCTCCGTTGCCATCACCGGCGGCATCGGATTTATCGGCATCGTCGTGCCGCATCTGTTGCGCCTGTTGCAAGGCCCCGAACATCGCAACCTGTTGCCCAATGCCGCCGTATTGGGCGCGGTGGTGTTGTTGCTCGCCGATATGGTCAGCCGCGTTGTCGTGGCCCCCGCCGAATTGCCCATCGGGATTGTAACCGCGTTCATGGGCGGGCCGTTCTTCTTGTGGATCTTGCTCAAAAACCGCGCCCTGTTGGAGGCTTGATGATGATTTCCTGCGATGACATTACCGTGCAACTGGGCCACCGCGCCGTGCTCGACCGTGTGACATTTTGCGCCCGTGCGGGCGAGGTCACGGCCATCGTCGGCCCGAACGGATCGGGCAAAACCACGCTGTTGCGCACGCTCACGGGGGAACAACCCTACACGGGGCGGATCACGTTTGACGGCACGCCACTGAGCGCGCTGTCACCGCTTGATCTGGCCCGCCGCCGCGCGGTGTTGCCGCAATCGGCCAGTATCGCCTTTCCCTTTACGGTATTGGAACTGGTGCGGTTGGGCTTGACCTCGGGCGTCTCTACCACGCACAGCCACGGACAAGACGCTCTGGTGGCACAGGCCCTCGCCCGTGTTGGTCTGGACGGCTACGCGGGGCGGTTGGTACAGGAGCTGTCCGGCGGGGAACGGCAACGCGCCCAACTCGCCCGCGTGCTGATCCAGATCTGGGAACCGGTGCTCGATGGCCAACCACGGTGGTTGTTGCTCGACGAACCCGTGTCGGCGCTCGACATCGGTCACCAATTGATGATCATGGCCGTGGCACGCGATTATGCACAGGCGGGCGGCGGCGTTATCGCCGTGATGCACGACCTCAACCTGACCTCGATGTATGCCGATCACGTCGCTCTTTTGGGCGCAGGTCAGGTGCGGGCCAGTGGCCCCCCCGAAGACGTGCTGACCGATCATGCGCTGTCGGCGTGCTACGGCTGTCCGTTGCGCACCAACACGCCTCCCGCATCGGGGCGTCCGTGGATCTTACCACAAGCTACTCTCAAAGCGCAGGCCTGACCCCCGCCGGCCCTCCCCCGAAAAACAAAAGCGGCCCACATCGGGGCCGCTTTTTATTTTGTGAGAATCAGCTTGTTCATCCGCGTGATCCGCAATGTATAGACCTGACCCTCATGCACGATACGGGCGAGACCCTGTTCGTTTGTCAGATGTTTGGCGGCATGTTCGGGGATCGCCGTCTCACCCCTGTTTTCGGGCGCAGTCATCATTGTCTTTGTGACCCCTCCGGGCGGGTTTCGAGGGCGTCGAACATACGATCGAGCCACCGCGATGACGTCCAACCGTTTTCGACCGCGAGCGAGGCCGCCTCAGCCGCGTCGTGCCACCCGAGTGCGTCACGGGCATCGTGTTTGGTGTGTGCGTGTTTGTCCATGTTTCTGCCTGCGTAATCTGTCGCGTACGACTCGCATGCCTCCTTTGTGGATGTGATCGCCTCTCTTTTCCGACAAAAAGAGTATGGAATCAACAGCCGCGCTTCTTTGCGCGAAAATATTTCTGATTGTTTTTATCAGCTATTGCAAATTTGCCGCATATATGATGATTTCGCCCCACAAAATCCAGCAACGAAGCCCCGCTTCGAGCCAGACATCCCCCATCATCAGGAGATTTGCCGTGCGCCCGTTTTATGTGGCTGCGGTCGTTCTGGCGTGGCCGCTCAGCTTGCCCGCACAGGATGCCCCCGCGCCCCCTGCCCCTACGCCGACCCTCACGATTGACCTCAATGCCGCCGAACAGACGGACACGGGGTGCCTTGTCACCTTTGTCGCGGACAACAAACGCCCCGCCGGTATAGCGGCGCTTGTGCTTGAAACGGTGCTGTTCGACACCTCGGGTCAGGTCACGCAAATGACCATGCTCGACTTTGCCACCCTGCCCGCGCACAGCACCCGGGTGCGGCAATTCAATATCGCGGGTCAACCCTGTGACGGCATCGGACGGGTGCTGTTCAACGGTGTCCAGACCTGTGACGGGGGGGACGCCACCCCCGCGCAATGCGCCGCCGCCCTTGCCGTCAGCACCCGCACAGACATCGCGGTGTCGCAATGATCGCCGCCCTGCAAACCGCCATCACCCGTATCGCCGATCTGGGCGGACCAGTGGTGTTGATCCTGATTGCCGTCTCGATCCTGACCTGCTCCGTGGTGCTGTATAAACTGTGGCACTTCACCCACGCGCGGGTTGGCAAACACGCCGCGCTGATGGCCGCCGTAACAGCATGGGACAGCGGGGATGCCCGCGCCGCCACCGCCCATCTGGCCAAATCACGAAGCTACCTGCGTGAGGTTCTGGATCAGGCGATGAACGGCCAAACCGATCGCGCCCGCCTTGAGGCCGAGGCCGAAACCCGCTTTGCCCGACTGGAAAGCGGCTTTCGCCTGCTTGACAGTGTCGCGCAAATGGCGCCGCTTTTGGGTCTGTTCGGGACCGTTCTGGGCATGATCACCGCCTTTCAATCGCTACAAGAGGCCGGCGCACAGGTCGACCCGTCCATCCTTGCGGGGGGGATCTGGGTCGCACTGCTCACCACCGCCGCGGGGCTTGCCGTGGCGATGCCCACCGCCCTGATCCTGAGTTGGTTCGAGGCACGGATGGACCGGGAGCGGGTGTTTGCCGAACGCGCGGTCCACACCGTTCTATCCCCCGCGATCCCGCCCGAAACGGCCCGCCGCGATGCGTAAGCACACGCGCCGCAGACGTCTGTCGATGACCTCGTTAATTGATGTCATCTTTCTGCTCTTGCTGTTTTTCATGCTCACCTCGACCTTTTCACGCTACGGCGAGGTGAGCTTGGCCGCGGCAGGGTCGGCGGGGGCGGCCCCGTCCATTGACCGGCCCGTGTTCGTCCAACTGTCCCCCGACAGCATAACGGTGAACGCCCGCGCGGCCACGCTCGACACGCTCTCCGTGCGCCTGCGGGCCGACCGCGCCACGGACGATCCGGTGAGCGTGGTCCTCGCCCTCAAAGGGGATGTGAGCGCGCAACGCCTGACCGACACCCTTGTCATTCTCAACGCCATCCCCGGGGTCCGCCCCGTCATTCTGGGGGCCACATGAGACGCAAACGCACCGACAAACCCGAACCGACCATCGCCTTGATCAATGTGGTGTTTTTGATGCTCGTGTTCTTTCTGGTCGCAGGCACCATTGCCCGACCGCCCGACACCGCCGTGCAACTGGTGCGCACCGCCGACCTTGACCCTGCGCAGCCTCCCGATGCCTTGGTGATCCACCCCGATGGCACCTTGTACTATCGCGGGGCCGTGCTGTCCGATGTCACCGACTACCTGACCCGCGCCGACCGCTTGCCCGCCGCACCTGTGCGCCTCGTTCCTGATCGCGACCTCTCCGCCGCACGGCTGATCGCCATCGGCGCCCGCTTGCAACAGGCAGGGGCCGAACAGGTCGTCATCGTCACACAAAGGGCCGATCCATGAGCACCCGAACCCCCACCCGCACCGCATCACGGCTTGGAAAACTCACCGCAGCGGGGTTGGCCCTGTTCGGTCATGGCGCTGTGGCGCTTGCCGTGCTCGGCCCGCCGCCGGTCGTGCAAACCGAAGGGCAATCAGGCGCTGTCGAGGCGCGATTGGGCAGCGCATTTGCCGATATGTCCACAGGGACACTTACCGCCGCTGTGCCTGATGCCCTCCCGAAACCGCCGGCCAGATCACCCGTGACACCAACCGTCACAACGCCCCTGACGCCCACCGTCACGCCGCCGGTCTCCACCCAAGTGGCCGCCCTTACACCCGTTGTTCCGACCGCCCTGCCCGCGACGCCACCGCAGACCGAGGCGCAGGAGGCGCAGGCCCCCGACCCGTCCCTGCGCAGCGTCAAACCCGTGCCGCGCCCCGCGCGGGACACGCCCCAAAAAACCGCTACGAAAGCACAGCCAAAGCCCGCTGCCACCCCGGCCCCGCGTGGCAACTCCACAACCACGGCGCAGGCGGGCCAGTCCACGGGCAAAGCCACCGCGACCGCCACATCCTCTGGCTCGGGAGGCGCCCAAAAATCCGCCGGAAACGCCGCCGCGTCCAATTATCCCGGTCTGGTCATGCGCAAACTGTCGCGGGTGTCGCGCCCGCGCGTGTCGTCCAAAGGCGCTGCGCTTGTGGCCTTCGGGGTCACGGCCAACGGCGGTCTGTCCGGCGTGTCAATCGCCCGCAGTTCGGGGTCCGCCGAACTTGACCGCGCCGCCCTCACCGTGGTCCAACGCGCAGCACCCTTCCCCGCCCCACCGACGGGCGCACAGCGGTCGTTTTCAGTCGAGATCAAAGGCCGCTAGGCCCGCCGCCCCGATCACGGACACCAAGGCGAAAACGCGGAACCGGCCCACTATCCATCGTCGTAACGGGTGACTTGTGGTTCAGGTAAGGACCGTCACGGTTGCGTTCGAAATTTTCAACACGCTGCCTTGGGCGGGCGCATTCTGAACATCTAACGAAGAACCATCACCCGTCAACAAGGCCCGCAAAACCACCAAAGTGATCTTGTGGGACACAAGAATTGCAGGGGCCTCAAGGTCATTCAAAAAGGACGACGCACGCGCCACAATATCGGGCAAACGCTCGCCATCCGGCGCGCTGACGTACATCTGGAATTCCGTCTCACAGGCCGCCGCCAGATCCGGATCACGGGCCATCCGGTCCGTTGGCGTCAGGCCCTCCCATTGGCCACAGTGAACCTCGGCAAGGCGGGGATCGGTGCCGAACGGATCCCCCCCGAACGCCAGACCTGCCGTCTCTTGCGCCCGCCCCAAAGGACTGGCCCATAACCTGTGCATCCCGATGGAACCGCGAAGGTCGCGCAAAATTCCGGCCTGCCGTGCGGCCTGTTGCCGGCCAAGTTCGGTCAGATCAGAGTTCATACGCCCCTGAACGCGGTGGTCTTTATTCCATTCGGTTTCCCCGTGACGCAGGAGATAAACATCATGGGCCACAGATAATTTCGGTATCGTCATCATTATAATACAACCGCGCTGTTGGTATTGGCCAAGAGATGGACATCGGATCCGGTTTCGAAAATTGTCTGACCGGCACTGTGGCTTTGATCCACAACGATTTCGGCCCCGCCCGCGGTTACCAGATAACGCACCTGACTGCCAAGAAATTCACTATGGCGCACCTGACCGGCCAGTGAGTCTCTGGATTGACTGTGGCTCATCGAAATATTCTGTGGTCGCAGAACAATATTTGACCCCTCGGCGGCACTGCCGTCCGGCAAGCTCAGGACATCGCCGGTTTTGGTGCGGAACCGCTTTGCCGCACCGTCGGTTTCAACGGCCCCTTCAAGGATATTGGCCGTGCCAAGGAATTTGGCCACGAACAGGTTTTCGGGACGGTCATACAGCTGTTGCGGGGATCCGATCTGTTGGATCACACCGCCATCGAGAACGGCCATCCGGTCACAGGTTGTATTGGCTTCTTCCTGATCATGGGTCACAAAAATCGTGGTCAGCCCCAGTTGACGTTGCAGACGCAAAAGCTCGCGCCGCATCTGAACCCGCAAGGAGGCGTCCAGATTGGACAGGGGCTCATCCAACAACAGAACCTCCGGTTCGACCACAATGGTGCGGGCCAGTGCGATACGTTGCTGTTGGCCCCCTGAAAGTTGGTTGGGCATCCGGTCGGCCAGATGGGCCAGGCCGACAAGCTCCAGAGCCGCGTCAACTTTGGTTTTGATCTGGCCCGCCGGCAATTTGCGCTCCTTTAGGCCAAACCCGACGTTGTTGCGCACGGACAGATGCGGCCACAGCGCGTAGGATTGGAACACCATGCCGACATTACGTTTCCACGGATCGAGCCCCACAACGTCACGATCCCCGATCAGGATACGTCCCGAGGGCGTTGGCCCGAACCCCGCAATCGCGCGTAGCAGGGTCGATTTTCCCGACCCCGACGGCCCCAAAAAGGCAAAGAACTCTCCGGGTTTGATGTCCAGATTGACGCCCTTGAGCACTTCGGTATCCCCGAATGACAGATGGACGTTTTCGATTTTGATACCAGCTTTGTTCATTGTATTTCCTCCCTCGCTCACTGTGCGTCGCCGGACGACTTGAGCTTTTTGTCACGTTCGATGATGAATTGAGATGCGATGGTGCCGACAGCCACAACAAGGACCGCCACGATGCCCAAAGCAGCCCCCGCCCCACGCCCCGACGGCGTTTGCATGAACAGGTAGATACCGTAGGCAAGCGGTGCATCGTTGTTGGAGCTGACCAACATAATGGTTGCAGAAAGCTCGACCGCGGCGGTGGCAAAGCTCGTGACGAACCCCGCCAGAATGCCACCGGTCATCAAGGGGATCACAATCTTCTGGATCGTGCGTCGCTTCGTCGCCCCGAGGCTCTCGGCCGCTTCCTCAAGCGCAAGGCTGACCTGTTGCAAGGCGGCCGTACACGCCCGCAGCGCATAAGGCAGCCTGCGGATCATCAGGGCCAGCGCAATGATCACCCACCAACTGGCCATTGGCGCATCGGTGAACGGAATGTTGACACTGTGGAAGGTCCGCAGATACCCGATGCCCAGAACAACCCCCGGAACAGCAAGCGCGGCGGTGGCAAGATAGTCCAACCCCTTGCGACCGAAAATACCCGTGCGCAACACGATATAGGCGATCGCCGTGCCGATAATCACGTCAAGCGTTGCGGCAATTCCGGCATAGAGCACAGTGTTCACGATAAAGGTTTTCGAGCCTTCCCACATCGTGATGTAGTTTTGCACGGTGTACCCGTCGGGCAGAGGCGCAAAGGACCAGATCGTCCCGAAAGACAAAAGCAACAGGCCGATATGCGGTGACAAGACCAACAGCAAAATGAAAACCACCGCGCCATAGGCCAGAACTTTCTCGGTTGGTTTCAACATCCGCTTGGCCATACCGCCACCGCCCTTCTGGACCGTTGCATAATCCTTGCCACGCATGAACAGGAACGACGCCCAGAGGGACAGGATCGAGAATGCCACCAGAATAACCGAAATCACATAGCCCATCGGATCACTGATCCCGATGGACGAGATCCGCAAAAAGGCTTGCGGGGCAAGCATGTTGTTCACGTTGAGCAACAGCGGTGTCCCCAGATCATCAAAGACCTTGATAAACACCAACGCCGCACCGGCAATATATCCGGGCATCGCAAGCGGAAAGACAACCCGGCGGAACAACCGCAAACCGTGGCTCCCGAGGTTCTGTGCCGCTTCTTCCATCGAGCGGTCAATATTGCGCAACGACGCCGACAGGTTGATCAGGATGAACGGGAAATAATGGATGGATTGAACCAGAATAACGCCGTTCAGCCCCTCCATAAATGGAATGTCAAAACCGAACGTCTCGCGCATCAACAGGTTCACCGTGCCATTGCGGCCAAAGATCAGCTGCATCGCCACAGCGCCGACAAACGGCGGCATGATCAACGGAATAAACCCGAGGCTCTGGATCAGGATCGAGCCGGAAAAGTGAAACCGTGTGGTGATATAGGCCAATGGCAATGCGATTGCGGTGGCGACCACAACAGACATGGCAGAGACGTAAAACGAGTTCCAGAAACTCTCGCGAAACAGCGCGGTGTTGAAAAAATCCATAAAGTTTTGCAGCGTCGCGGCACCGGTTGCCGGATCCTGAAACGCGACAATCATCACCTGTGCCACCGGCACCAACAGCAGGCCGATCAGCATCAGCGCAATAAAAAGAGCGGCAACGTGCAAACCGGAGAGGTTCGGGACCATCCATCGTGGCAAGCGATCAGCGATCCCTGCCTGCGCACCCGCAGGAAGAGGAGAATGTCTAGACATGACGTGAGCTTTCTTTGCAGGCTGCCACCGCTCGACGCGATGGCAGCCAAGTCAGACCGTTACCGGCCCGACAGGGAGACGTTTACAATCCGGCGGCTTGTTCGGCCAATTCCTTGGCACGGGCATAGTTGGCGACGACAAACGCATCCCAACGCTGTTCGACCTCGGCCTGACGTTCGGCAACCTCGTCTGTTGCCTCTTTCCGGCTTTTGGTGAAAATCCCGCTAAAGGCCGGATCAAGGCTTTGGGCCTCATCAATCGGGTTCGCATCGATCAACGCCCAAGCTTGGGCAATCAACGCGGCGGCCTCTGCATTGGTCCCGTCCGCATGTTTGGCCTCTGCGGCCTGAATGGCACCAACGGCATCACGCAGATCGTCCAGACGATAGGTAATCATCACATCGAACATCGAGTTGACGAGGTTATAGCGCGCCCCCGAGGTGGCCACGTCGAATTCGACCGTTGCCCCGATTGTCTTGTCGGTAAAGGGGTTCGGGAAACCTTCCGGCGCGTTTTCATAGGTGGCCGGATTGACCGGCAACCGCATAATTGCCGGATCCAAAAGAACCGTTTGGCCCTCGGGTGTCAGCAGATATTCGACAAAGGCAACAGCCCCGGCTTCGTTGGGGGCCTGTGCGACCACGCCAACGTTGGCCGGGACCAAGGCCGTCACCGTGGGATAGGCGAAATCAACAGGGAAACCGGATGCCTTGGACGAGAACCCGAAGAAATCAATCACGATCCCAAGACCGAAGTTGCCGGTATTGACGCCGTCAGGCACGCCGAAACTGCGCTCTGTAACGGTGCTGAAGTTGCCCGAAATACGTTTCCAGTCGGCCCAACCTTTGTCCCAACCTTCGCCCTGCAACAAGGTTTCAACCGTCAGGTGGGTTGTCCCCGAACGGGACGGCGCAGACATGCCAACGTGGCCGTGGTATTCGGGTTGCGCAAGTTGCGACCATTCCGTCGCGGGCTTCAGGCCATTGGCCTCCAGATAACGTTCGTTCCACATGATGCCATATCCCGCACCGGCAAAGCCGAAATAGAACCCGTCCGGATCGTTCAACGGATAGGCCCCGATTTTATCCGGAATACCCTCGGATTTAATGTTCACACTGGCCAACAGCCCTTCGGTCTTGAGAACCTCAAAGGCATCCGGCGCGGAGGCCCAGAAAATATCCGCCGTATTCGCGCCCGCAATCTCCTGAATATATTTGACCCCGGCCGAGGTTTTCTTGTTCAGGATTTCCAGATCATATTCGGGATGCGCGGCCTCGAATGCCGCTTCAATCGGGCCTGTCATGGAGTCAGGGAACGAGGTGATGACCGTAACCGTCCCCTCGGCCAAAGCGCCGGTGGCGCTCAAGGCAATGGTCGCAATGGTTGCGTATAGTGAATGTTTCATGGTGTCCTCCCAATGAATTTAATGCGCTCCTCCAGCGCGTTCATTCAGAGTTTCGATGTCCCTGCCTTCAGGCAATTATTTTCATTTTCGCGGTGATTCTGTGCAAAACGGGTCAAAAATGACCCGCGAATTGGGTCAATTCCGACCCGCCGTTGAAAGCCCGACCGCCCGCAGCCGCAGATACAACCGCTTGCGCGGGATCGCCAACAGGGCCGCGGCCTCGCTCTTGCGTCCGCCGGTTTCGCGCAGGGCATGTTCCAACAGGGTCCGCTCGAACGCCAACATCGCGTCCTCATACCTTGGCTGCTCATGGGACACTTTTGGCTGTTGGTCATCCAGATTGGGCGCCAGACCGATGACCATCCGCTCGGCAACATTGCGCAACTCGCGCACATTTCCAGGCCAACGGTGCTTGCCAAGGGGCGCGAGCATGTCCTTGGTGATATTTGGCAACCGCTTTGCATATTGCTGTGCCGCCCCGCGCAAGAAAGTCTCGAGAAGCAGATAGACATCCTTTTCCCGGTCACGCAAAGGCGGCATTTCCAACGATGCGACATTAATAAGATAAAGCAGTTCGTCGCTGATGTTCGGGGGCTGCGCGAGCGAGCCGGTATGCGATAAAACAACGCGGGGACGGTCACGGGACCGCAAATAATCCGCCAATAATGTCTGGTCTTTATGATCGAGCTTATGCACGGCCCGCACATAAAGCGTAACCGTGTCGCGCCCGAGCGCATCCAGATCCCCCTGCAACCCCCGCGCCCCGATGGTTCCGCAATTCAAGACACTGAACGCGCCCTCACCCTCGCCGTATTCATGCAAGATCTGCGCCGCAAGGGACTTGCCGGTCCCCGCCTCGCCAAAAAGCGTCACGGTGATCGGAAGGGGCGCCAGATCAAGCAAGGCTTGCCGACAGGTTTTCATCACACCGGAGCGCCCGATAAGCTGACTGGCCATCCCGCCGCGACGCGCCATACGCCGCCTTAAACGTTTGTTTTCAATAACAAGCTTACGGGCATTCAATGTGCGTTGCATCATGCTGATCAGGACATCGGGCTGCACGGGTTTTTCCAGAAAATCATACGCACCCGCCTTGATCGCAGCGATTGCAAGCCGCACATCGCCATGGCCGGTGATCATCACCACCGGAACCTCGGGCGCCGCCTGTTTGGCCGCCTTCAGCACACTGAACCCGTCGAGGCCCGCCATGCGAATATCCGTCAAAACAATACCGTCCCATTCCGGATCGATCATATCCAACATGGATTGCCCGTCCGCAAACCCGCGTGCGGTCAGTCCTTCTTCGGTCAGGAACTCACAGGTTGCCTCGCGGAAATCCGCATCGTCGTCGACCACGTAAATTCTGGGGGCGTTTTCAGTCATTATCTGGTGTTCCCGCTGGCAAAGTCACCGTGGCACGTGTCCCCGTATCCGCGCGCGGACTCAGCGTCAGGGTGCCATTCATGCCCGTGATGATGTTGAAAGAAATGGACAGGCCAAGGCCAAGACCCGCACCGGGATCCTTGGTCGTCACAAAGGGATCAAAGGCCCGTTCGGGGTCCAGATCCCCAAGGCCAATACCCGTGTCCACAATCGAAAACGTGACCTCACCCGCTTGGCAGGGCTCCTTGCGGATCAATATATCGCCCCCCTGCCCGATGGCGGCAATCGCGTCACACGCATTGGACAACAGGTTGACCAATACCTGTTCCACCAAAATCACATCTCCAATCACCCGCGCCTCTTCCAGTGCGGGATCAATGCGGACCGTGATGCGATGGCCCACAATCTGGGTGTTCAGCAACTCCTGCGCCCCGCGAAAGGCACGGGTGAGGGCGACATTCTCGCGTTGGTATTCGGACCGGCGGGCAAAGCGGCGCAGATGCAGGATGATCCGCTCCATGCGGGTCACAAGCCCGTCAATCTTGTCCGTCTGTGTCCTCAGCCGCGCCGCGTCCCCCTTATCCGCCGCCTTTTGTGCCAATCGCAACCGTTGCCGGATCGCGCCAAGGGGTTGGTTCAACTCATGGCTGATACCCGCCGAGAGATTGCCCAAGGCCGCCATTTTCCCGACCTGAACCAATTCGCTTTGCATCTGGCGCAAATCCTGTATGGCCTGGTCGCGTTCACGCACCGAATTCTGGAACGCATTTACAGCCTCGACCAACTGCGCGATCTCGTCATTGCGGACGGGGATATCTTTCAGGTCGGCGCGCTCGCCACCGGCAATCTGACGCATCGCCGTGGTCAGGCGGGCCATGGGACGGATGATGGACGGGCGGATATAATAAAAGAGAATGGCCCCCCCGCCGGCCGCGGCCAGAACCGTCAGCGCCAACAAAACCTTTAAAGTGATCGCTGCATTTTTCGAAAAACCTTCGCTCAACGCCGTCATTTCAATGCGCTGCGCCTGTGACTGGTGCAGCAGCCTGTTTTGCATGTTCTTGAGCAAATTCAACGCTGTTTCAAGCTCGTCTCGAAACAGTTGCCGCGTCTGGTGCCATGCCTTGCGCCGCTCCACCAACCCCCCCGGTTGCGTGGTCATCGCGGCCAGCACCCCGGACGTTTGCCGCATAAATTGATATTCGGCCTTGACCGGCAACTCGTCTATACGCGCGTTGACTTGTGCAAGCGCATCCGCAACCAGATTTTCCAACTGCTCGAGTTGCTTGAGCGACTGGCTCGTCGAGATCTGGATGGCCAGTGTTGTCGCGGTGGCGGTGTCATTTCCGATGCTCGAAAACAACGCTTGCAGGTTCAGCCCCCCGGACAACATATCCGCCATTTTCTTGCGCAGTGCGGGGTCGGGTTCGCGAACCAACTCGCGGGTTAAAACCTCGATATTATAGGAAAAATCAGCCATCACCGCCGCCGCTTCGTCTTGGACGTCGACATTGAGCCAACGCAGTTGCTCAATATGATTGCGCAGTTGGGCTTCGATCTGTCGTGCCTGATCCAGACTGCGGATGACAAGCGCAAGGTGGCGTTGCAGGGCCTGTGAATCCTGTTGGGTGAGAACCGTCCCGAACCCGTCGTCAATCAGGGTGTTGAGGTCGGTCACCGAGGTCTTGAGCATGGTTTCAAGGTCATCGGGCGTCTCGCCCCCCTCCGACAGGATACGGTTGCTGAGCATGGCCAGATCAGCGGTGGTCGCCGACAGCCGCGAGGTCTGCGCCAACCGTGGCGCATGTACCGTGCTCAAATCCGTCACCACAAGGCGCGCATTATTAAGCCAGTAAAACGAGGCCGCCACCACAATCCACGTCAAAACAATCGCCGCAGTGACCATCAAAAAGAGGCGGGTCCATATTTTGGGCGCAACACGGTTCCAAAGTCTCATCATTCATAAAACCGCGCTTCGAGACGATGCAAACCCTGATCGACCTGCTGCAACAGATCATTGCCCAGATCACGCCACTGCGTGACCACCTGTGGCTCCAACATCGCTGTGTCCACCACGGCATTTGCCCCGTGCCCCGCCTCGACACCCACGGTTGCGGCAACGGCTTTCTCTTGTGAAACCGGCATTGTTGTCAGTAGCTTGCGAAGACGGCGCAGCTCGCCCTCTCCCGCCCGACCCTCCAAGGCATAAAGCCGCCGCCACAGGTCACGGCGCATCACCAAAGGCTCTGCAATCAACAGATCAAACAGGGTATTGACCGCCCAATACCGATCCGATGTCATTTGCGCGTCATAGTCGAGCCACGACAATTGTAAGGCCTCGGCAATGCCATCGGGCAGTTGGTCTTTCACCTCGGCCCGCACCGCGGCATCATAGGGAATACGGGCAATTTCAGGGGACAAAAGCGCAAGTTGGCCTTCGCGCGACAACACCATGCGCACAAAATCACAGGCCTTGTCCAAAGACGCCCCGCCCTTCAGGATCCCGATCTGGGCGGCCGCCAGAACAATCGGACGGCCATAGCGAAAGTCCACGACGTCACGCTGCGCTTGTGCCAGAAAATCAATGGTCAAGCCAATCTCGAACCGCCTGTTTTTAACCCCGTCCGGCACGCCATAGCTGCGTGCGGTCAGTGTTGACAGGTTCCCGGCAAGCTCCAGAAGATACGCCCAACCGTCGTCCCACCCGCGCACAAGCAACAATTGCTCCACCATCATATGCGTGGTGCCGGACCGCGCCGGACGTGCCATTGCGACCTGATCGCGATACATCGGTTTTAGAAGGTCATTCCAGTCTGCGGGCATGAACATGGAACTGTCGCTGCGCCGCGCCCACCCGACCGATGACAGGGCAAACGGTTCGACCGCCCCGGGTCCATCCGCGCCACAAACGGCCCCGTCCATAAAGGAGTTGTTGCGTGACAAAAGTTCGAACGCCTCGGGGGAGGAGGCCCAGAACACGTCAAAGCCACGGCTGTTGCCCCGAAGGATCTCGTTGATACCGGCCACGGTGTTCTTGTTCAGAACACGGATCCCGGCGTCCGGCGCGATCCGGTCCCACATCGCGACATAGGCGTCCGAAACATCAAGCGGGAACGAGGTCAGAACCCTGAGATCCTGAGCGGCCAGGGGCGGCGTCAGGAACAGGAAAACGCTCGCCAATACGGTGTGGAATCTCTGCATGGATTGCACTCTATATTTGCAAACCTGTAAATTCAGTCAAAGTTTTCGATCCGGCAAAAACGGGTCACTATTGACACATCCATAGCGCCCCCGCCGCACTGTTGCCTGTTCAGTATTCAGTGTGGCGATGCCAAAAGGGCCGCAACATCGGCGGCGGTCGGTAGAACTCCGGGACCGTGGGCGACCTTGACCGCAGCGGCGGCATTGGCGTAGCGGGCCGCATCGACCTCGGGTTGCCCTTGGGCGAGGGCAAGCGCAAAGGCGCCATGCCACATATCACCCGCCCCCAAAGTATCCACCGGCGTTGTCGCAAAGGCATCGACCGCGCCACAGCTCGCGCCCTTGTGCCAGAGCACGGGCAAGGCCCCGCGCGTCACGGCCACCCACGCATCCAATTTCTGCGCAACCGTGGCCAAGGCCGCCGCATCGCACCCGCCCGCATAATCGTGCAACCCCTGTTCCGAAAACACCACATGGCTTGCCGCATGAAGCGCCGCAGTCGCCAATCGCACGGGGCTTTCGGCGTCCAACACGGCGGGCTTGCCCGCCTGTCGCGCCGCCTGCATGAGAGCGGCGGCTCCGACGGGCCAACGGGTATCGGCCAAAGCCGCGTCAAAACGGGAGGGCAAGGTCGGTGCGGTTGCAAACAGACGCGCATCGCGGTGGTTGATCACCGTCCGCTCCCCGCCTGCGCTGATGATCACGGCGGAGCGTGCGGTAGCGACCCCGCCTATGGTACGCAACGCGCCGCCATCAATGCCCCGCACCGCAAGGGCATTGCGCACGATCGGGGCCAAGGCATCATCCCCCACCGCCCCCGCAAGACTGGCCTGCCCGCCCAAGGACGCCACCGCCGAGGCTGCATAAAACGCACCGCCCCCCGCGACCATATGCGCGGTATCGGCCCGGATTTTCGTCCCCTCCGTGGGGTAGTGCGCCGTGTGGTACAAAAAATCGACCGTGATCAGGCCAGCGCAAACAACATGGGGCATCTTTTTGCCTTTCGGAAACTGTTCAAAAATCGATCTGATATTTTTACTTTACTGTCAACGCGTAGTTAGTAACATGTCAGGACAAAACACAAGAGTAGACCCCATGACCCGAATCGGAATTTCTGTCGCACTATTGACCCCGTTTGACGCCACCGGCGCCATCGACACCGCGCTGTTGTCGGCCCATGCCGTGGACGTCATGTCCAAGGGCGCACATGGTGTGACCCTGTTTGGCACCACTGGCGAGGGGGCCTCGGTCGCGATTGCAGAGCGCAATCCGGCGATCACCGCGCTGTTGGACCGCGGCATCGCCGCCAAACACATCTTTATCGGCCTGTGCGCTACATCTCTCGGCGACACGCTGGCCCAGATTGATCAGGCCCTCGCGCACGGGATCGACACCTTTTTGTTGCTGCCGCCCTACTATTTCCCCGCCCCTGATGATGCGGGACTACGGGCGTGGCATGAGGCCCTGTTTGCGCGGGCCGATACACGGGCAAAGTTCATTCTGTACCACATTCCACAAATCACCGCCGTACCGCTATCCTTTGATCTGGTCACCGGATTGCGGGCGGATTTCCCCGAACGGGTCATCGCGATCAAGGACAGTTCGGGCAATTGGGATAACACCGAGCGCCTGTTGAAACACGGTGGCATTCCCGTCCTGGTGGGCGACGAGCGGTTTTTGCACCGCGCCTTGCCGATGGGGGCGTCGGGATCCATTTGCGGCATGGCCAACCTGCACCCTGCCCGTCTTCGGGCGCTGTTCGACACCGCAACCGAGGATGTGGCGCTCTCGCGTCAGGTGGACGCCGTTGTCGCGGGTCCGGTCATTCCCGCGCTCAAGGCCCTGATGGTCCACCAGACAGGCAACGCCGGTTGGGCCAATCTGCGCGCGCCCCTTGCGCCGCTTGATGACACCGCCCGCACCGCAATTGTGGCACAGGGAAGCACTGACGATGGGTAAACCGGCCGACAACCGCGCCCGCGATCACGCCTATTCGAGCTTCACGACAAAGCTGTTGGCGCATGATATCGAGCCGGGACAAATCGTGTCGCAACGCGAGTTGATGGAGCTGACGGGGATGCCCTTGGGGGCGATCCGCGAGATGATCCCGCGGCTTGAGGCGGACGGGCTGATTGAAACCGTGCCACGGCGCGGTCTCAAGGTGCTGAGCATCGACCTCGACCTTGTGCGCGATGCCTTTCAGCTGCGCCATATCATCGAGGGCGAGGCGATTGCGGTGTTCTGCGCCCGCGCAACAGACGCCGACATTACCGCCATTGCCGCCGCGCACCGCGACATCCGTGATCGTGCCAAAGACGGCGTGACGCCCGCGCTTTTGGAACAGGCGCAGCGGATGGATTGGGCCTTTCACGATCAGGTGGTCGATGCCATGGGCAACCGGATCATTTCCGACATCCACCGTGTCAACGCGATCAAGATCCGTCTGATCCGGAATTCAAGCACACGGATGTTGCCCGAATTGGCTGTGCCGGTTCTGGCCGAACATCTGGACGTGATCGACGCGCTGACCGCCCGCGATGCACCGCGTGCCGTGGCCGCCATGCACGCCCATATCGATAGCGCCAAACGACGCGCACTTGCGCTCTAGAATTTCCACGGGCTTGCCCGCGGGACAAGGCGGTCCACGCACCGCACCACACGAGGAGGAGACACTTTAATGACGATCAATTTCACCCGCCGTGCCGTGATCGCGCTCTGCGCTGCTGCCGCTCTGGCCACCCCCGCCATCGCTCAGGACAAAATTGCCCTGCGCATGTCGACACCCGCATCCGAAACCGACCAACGCTCGGTCGCCCTGTCCGGGGTCTTTGGCCCCGCCGTGGCCGGATTTGCCGATTACCAACCCCATTACAACGGCTCGCTGATTGCCCAGAACTCCGAACTCGAGGCCATTGCCTCGGGGGATCTGGAAATGTCCATCACCTCGGCTCAGGAACTGGCACAGTTCTTTCCCGAGTTCTCGATCTTTGCCACCGGCTACGTCCATCAGGACGCCGCACACCAAGTGGCTGTGTTTAACGATCCTTTGATGGACCCGTTCAAACAGACCGTCGAGGACGAGTTGGGCGTGAAACTTCTGGCCGTGATGTACCTTGGCCGCCGCCATGTGAACCTGCGCCAGTCGAAAGACGAGCTGACCGTGACGACCCCCGCCGATCTGGCCGGTGTCAACCTGCGCATGCCCGGCACCGATGCATGGCAGTTCCTCGGCAAGGCACTGGGCGCGAACCCGACGCCGATGGCCTTTACCGAGATCTACACCGCACTGCAAACCGGCAGTGTCGACGGACAGGACAACCCCCTGCCCACCGTGGTCGACGCCAAATTCTACGAAGTCACCAAACAGGTCGCCCTGACCTCGCATCTGGTTGACCTGAACTACGTCGCCTTTTCCAAGTCGGTTTGGGACACCCTGACCCCCGACCAACAAGCCACCGTTCAAAAGGCCGCCGAAGATGCCGCCGAAAGCGGTCGGGTGGCCCAACTGGCAAAAGAGGATGACTTGGTCGCCTTCCTCGAAGAGCAGGGGATGGACATCTATGAGCCTGATCTGGCCGCCTTCCGCAGCCATGTGCAGCAACAATATGTCGGATCCGAATTTGCGGCCTCATGGCCCGATGGCGTTCTGGATAAAATCAACGCTCTGGGCAACTAGGCAAGCGCATGACGGGGAAAGGCGGCCGGTCCGCCTTTCCCCCTTCGTCTTTAGGAATTGCCGATGAAACCCGTTGCCCACTTGCGCACCTTTGCACAGGCCGTTGCCGCCACGCTTATGGCGCTGATGTTCCTGACCTTTGTGCTACAGATCACCATCCGCTACACCGCACGCATCGACGGAATCGCCGATATCGCACCGATCCTTGATCCGTCCGCCTACGGGTGGACGTTGGAATTTTGCCTGTTGATCTGGGTGTGGTTGGTGTTTTGGGGCAATGCTTTTGTCGTGCGTGACCGTGATCATGTGACCTTCGACATCCTGTATCTGGCCGTGCGTCCCTCTGTGCGGCGGTGGTTTGCGATTGTGTCGGGCCTGGCCATTTGCATCGGGCTTGCCGCCTCCATCGGGCCGACATGGGAAAAGTTCTACATCCTGCGACTGAAAAAAACCGCCACCCTGTCCCACGTTTTTGGCGACTGGATCCGGATGCGCGACCTCTATTTGATCTACATCCTGTTTCTGGGTGCTGTGGCCGCCCGTTATGCCTGGGCCGTCTGGCGTGCCTTTCGCTATGGCGTAGAGGAGCCTGACGCATGAGCATGGAATTTATGATCTGCCTGACCGTGATGTTCGGTCTGGCCGGCATCGGCGCCCCCATTGCCTACGCAATCCTGATCTCGTCCCTCGCCTATCTGGCCGCCTCGGGACAGGGCATCGGCCTTGCCGGCAAGGTCCTGATGGACGGGCTGTATAACAGTTTTATCCTGTTGGCCGTGCCGCTGTTTATCGTCGCCGCCAATATCATGAACGCAGGCACCATCTCGGACCGGTTGTTGTCATTCTGCGTGGCAATCGTGGGACGGTTCCGCGGCGGCCTTGGCCACGTCAATGTCGTGGCCTCGCTGATCTTTTCGGGCATGTCCGGCTCGGCGGTCGCAGACGCCGCAGGGATCGGGAAAATCATCATCCAGATGATGACAAAGAGCGGGCAATATCCGCGCGGATACGCCGCCGCAATCACCGCCGCCTCCGCCACCATCGGGCCGATTATTCCACCCTCCATCCCCATGGTGCTCTATGCGCTCGTCTCGAACACCTCGATCGGCTACCTGTTTCTGGGCGGCATTGTTCCGGGGTTGATTATGGGCGTTGTGCTCATGGCGATGAATTCGCTTCTGGCGCATCGCCGCGGTTTCGCCCTTGAAACGCCCGTGCCGCTGCGCGAATTGCCGCGCCGCACCGGCGACGCCTTTCCCGCGCTGCTCATGCCCGCGATCCTGCTCTATGGCATCTACGGCGGTGTCACCACACCGACCGAAGCGGCAGCGGTTGCGGCGACCTATGCCCTTGTTCTATCTGCCGTGTTTTACCGCGCTCTCAGCTTTCGCGCCCTGTTCGACATTCTGGTGGAAAGCGCACGCTCGTCGGCGGCTGTCGGGTTGGTCATCGGCGGGGCGTTGATCCTCAATTATATCGTCGCCTCAGAGAACATTCCGCGCCTGCTTGCCGCCCATCTGGTCGGGTTGGACGTCACGCCCGTGGCCTTTATGCTGGGGGTGATGGTGCTGCTGTTGCTGTTGGGCTGTGTGCTTGACGCGACGACGATCATTCTCGTCATTATCCCGCTGTTCCTCCCCGCCTGCCGCGAGTTGGGCATTGATCTGGTGCATTTCGGCGTGGTGGCCGTCATCAATTGCATGATCGGGCTCATCACACCGCCCTACGGGATTTTGCTATTCGTTATCAACGCGGTAACGCGTATCCCCCTGTCGGAAATCATCCGCGAGATCTGGCCGTTTCTGGGCGTGCTTCTGGCCGCGCTCATTTGGCTTGCCCTTGCCCCCGGGGTCGTGCTGTGGCTGCCACGGATGTTCGGTTACGCGGGGTAGGCCACCACCATAATGCCCGTCAGGACCCGCGCGGGCGATTGCCCTCCCCCGCGCGGGTGTTTGGTTTGGATCAGGTCAGGCCTGCGCCTACCATGTCCGTGTGGCATAGAGCGCGATATTGCGCCCTGCGCCGGGGTTCTGGTCATAGCTTTCGAACGACCGGTCGAACAGGTTGCCGACCTCCGCCGAGACGCGGAAGCTGTCGGACACCCGGGCGCTGACCGCGAGGTTCAACGTGGCGTATCCGCCGCCAAGGCTCGGGGCGTCCATCACCCCGTCCTGATCGCGCATCCCCGCACCGCTTGCGCCGCGCATGAACACATCCCAATCGCCCGCCATATTCCACGCATCCCAATCGCCCTTGACGCCGAGGCGCCCCGAAACCGTTGGCGTGCCGCTATCGTATGTGGAATACCCGTTGGCATAGGTGATTTCGCGGCGCATCAGCGCGAGCGAGGCATAGGGCGTCATCGCACCCAGAGTGTATTCGCCCTGAAGCTCGAGACCGTAGGCCCGCGCCTCGTCGACGTTATCCCAAAGCGCGGTGGACCCTGTAATCACCTTGGCGATATAGTCGTCGCTTTTGGTGTAAAACAGCGTGGCATCCAGTTGCCCCGCGCCGCCGTCATAGCGCGCGCCAAGCTCGAGCGTGGTGGCGGTTTCCGGTTTCAGATCAGGGTTGCCATAGGTCGTGTTGGACCCGCCAACCGTGGTTAGGAACAACTGGCTCAGGGTCGGGTAGGTGTAGCCCTGACTCAGGTTCGCACGCAATGACATTGCATCGCTGCTGCGCCACACCAATCCCGCAGCGCCCAAAATCCCGCTGTCCGAATTGGACGTCAACGCATTGTCCACCCCATTGGTCGTCGAGGCATCCAGTGACGCAGACACATCGAACCACCGCGCCCCCACTGTGGCGGTCACATCGGGCGACAGGTCCATTTCGTGCTGACCGTAAATCGCAAGTGTGCGGATCCCCGCCTCGTCATGCCCGAGGCGCTGTGTGGATGTCACGGAGGACATGATCATATTGGTGATCTGTGTTGTGGTGGTTTTATCCGTGGTCACCGCGTCATCGACATATTCGAACCCGAACACCGTGCGGCTCGACGGGCCAAAGGACAACTCGACCATACCATTCAGGCCCATGGTCTCTTGGGCATCCTCGGAATAGGCGTTGATGTCGATCAACACGGGAAACGACCCCGCCGAGATATTGCTGTCAAACACGCGATCAACGGTTTGGTAAAACGCATTCAACGCGACCTTTTCCACCACAGGCGACAGGTCGGTGGCCTCATAGGCCAACGCCACCTTGCGCAAATCGCGCTTTGGCAAATCAATGGTGAACCCGTTCTGTTCGGTGAACACTTCGGCGTTCAGATCAAAGGCCATCGCATCCACCGCAAAGTAGTGGTTGTCCTTGGTCCACCCCATATGCGCCGAAATGCTCCGGTCCTCGGTCGAGGACGGATCAAGCGTCCCGTCGGGGGTCTTGCGGTCGCCCTGTTCGGACGCGCCAAAACTCAAACGGTAATCCAGATCCCCCGCGCCGGCGGCAAGCGTGCCGGACATGGTGTTGGACACACGCCACCCGTCGGTGGCCGAAAAATACCCCGCCGTGGTGGTCATCTCGAACGGCACAGGCGTGCCTTTTTTCAAAATAATGTTGATCACGCCGCCAATCGCCGACGAGCCCGTGATCACGGAGGATGGCCCGCGCACCACTTCGATCCGCTCGATCGTGGTCGGGTCCACCATAATGGGCTGGCCGTAATTGGAATGGTCGGTGAGCTTCTGGCCGTTGATCAAAACGGCGACCCGCGCGGCGGTTTCGCCACGGATCGAGACACGTTCAATTCCCTCCTCGGACACCTGCACACCTGGAACCTCGTTGAGAATCGCCGCCACGGATTTGGGCGGAACGCGCTTCATCTGGGTTTCACCCTGCACGGTGAGGCTCGCAGGGTTGTCCATCACCTGAACGGCAAACCCCGTCCCCGTGACGGTAATCGCATCCAGTTCAAAAATCTCTTCGGCCGTGGCCGCACCAACGCTCAACACACCTGCCGCACATAGCGCCGTCGCAGAGGTCATCCGTCGGGCAAACGCGCCCGTTCTATCTGTCATCGTCATTGTATTTGTCCCGTAGTCGCGGCCCAAACGGCCTGCGCGGAATGTGGCGCAAAATCCGAGTAAAATACTTGATCAAGATCAACCGGAAGGTGCTTTCCCCCGCGACCTTCCCCCACGGTCTGTTTGCAACTGCGCCCGTTCACGATTAGGGTTCCCGCGATACGCGAACAAAAACAGGTTCTACGCCATGCGCCCCGACGTCGAAATGATTGCACGCCGCTCTTTGCTATTCGCAAATGCGCCCGCCTTGCTCGTCGATGCCCTGCTTGAGAATGCGCGTGTCACCCAACACACCCGTGGCAGCACCATCTTTTTACAAGACGACCCTGCGGATGCGATCTACATCGTGGCCGACGGGTGGGTGAAACTCTATCGCGTGGCCGCCAATGGATCCGAAGCTGTGGTCGGCGCCTTTACCAAAGGCCACTCCTTTGGCGAGGCCGTGGCGCTGCGCTCGGACACCTATCCCGTGTCCGCCGAGGCCGTGACCGATTGCGAACTGGTGCGAATCGATGCCGCGATGTTGCTGCGCCACCTCGAAGACAACCCCAAAATCGCCATCGCCATGCTGACCGCAACCTATGCCCACCTGCACAATCTGGTGGCTCAGGTCGAACAGCTGAAATCGCGCACCGGCCCACAGCGCGTGGCCGAATTCCTGCTTGATCTTGCCGCCTGTGAAATCGGATCGTGCGAGGTCACCCTGCCCTACGACAAGGTTCTCATCGCGGGACGTCTGGGCATGAAACCCGAAAGCCTGTCACGCGCCTTTGCCAAGCTCAAGGACAAGGGTGTGAAGGTCCGTCAGAACGCCGCCGAAATCGAAGATATCGAAATGCTGCGGGCCTATGCCGAGGACGACCCCGCCGCCGGGTGGACGCGCTAAGACGCGGCCATAATCAACACAAGCGCCACCGCGGACCACAACACGACCACCGCCGTCATGCCCGACAACATGCGCGGCGCTGTGTAAAGATCGAGATACTGCGCCAGAATCACCCGCGACTTGATCAACGCCAACACCATCAACGCGGGCGCGACCCAGATCCCGGAGCCATGCATCACGGCCAGACCGGTCGTCAGGAGACTGGCCACAACCACAATCACCCATGCCATTATCAACCGTTTCATAGCGACCCCAACAGATAGATCACGGGGAACAACATGACCCAGACCAGATCAACCATGTGCCAGAACGCCACGGCGGCGGACACTTCGGTGGCGCGTTTGCGCCATGCCACCAACAGCAACAGGATGATCCCCGCAACCACATGCGCCGCGTGAAAGCCGGTCAAAAGGTAGTAGAATGTAAAAAACGGATGGCTCTCGGTGGACAGTCCCGCCCCGATCAAACTGGCCCATTCGTGGGACTTCAGCCACAAAAACCCGACCCCGCCAAGCGCGGCAAGCACCAAAGGGGCGGAGCGCTGCAACCGCATGCCGACAGCCGCGAAAAAGCCCGATGTGACCAACAAAATCGTCCCCAGACCCGCCGCAACGGGGTGCAGGTGGCTTGCGGCCTGCGCAAAACCCGCCACATCCGTCATCCGCACCGCCAAAAACGCCCAAAGACCGGCACCGAACACCAACATCTCGGAGATGATCAAAATCCAGACCATCAAATCATGCGGAAGCTGCTCGCCGGTCTCGCGCGTGTCTGCCCTATGGTCGGTCATTTAGCGCCCGACGATTTGTGCATAGATGCGCGGCAACGCCTCGCTCAGGCGTTCGGGATCGGGGACAAGCGCATAACCGCCCTGCCCGAAAATGCGCGGGAACCATGCCTTGCCATCGCGGTCCACCGCGATACCGAACACCGAATGACCGGCGCGACGCGCCTCCATCACCGCCTTGCGGCTATCCTCGATCCCGTGGCGCCCCTCGTAGTGGTCCAGATCGTTGGGCTTGCCATCGGTGATCACCAACAACAGCCGCCGCATGTGGCCCTGTTCGGTCAACCCCGTACTTGCATGACGGATCGCGGCCCCCAGACGGGTGTAAAACCCGGGCTTGAGCGAGGCAATCCGCGCCTCGACACCCGCGCCCATCGGCTCGTTGAATCCCTTGGCCTCGGCCATAAACACGCGGTCGCGTTTGATTGACGAAAACCCGTTGATCGCAAAGGCATCGCCACAGGCATCCAGACCCCACGCAAGGGCGGCAAGCGCCTCGCGTTCGATGTCGATCACCGGACGGGCGCGGCCACGGTGGCACGTCACGGTGGCCTCGGTCGAGCGCGACACATCGAGCAGGATCGACACGGCGAGATCGCGTTTGAGGGGGCGGTTTTGCCGCCACACCCGTCCGTCGCTCTCCCCCGTTGCGGCGAAATCCGCCACGGCCCGCACGGCGCGTTCGCTGTCCAACTCGTCGCCATCCAAATGGCCGGAGGTCGAGATAAGCGAGGGCCGCAAGGCCTCGAATTGCCGCTTTACCGCGCGAATGCGTTTGCGTGCCTCATAATCGAATACGGTCTCGGCGGTGGTATCCGCCTCGATCCGGTGCGCCAGAACGCGGGTGTGATCCGGCAAATAGACACCGCGCCGCACATCCCATTCGGGATAGGTCACCTTGTCGGAAATCCGTTCAATGTCCGCGTCTTCGGGTGCGAGATCAAGGTGAAGCCGCAACCGCGTTGCCGGCGCCTTTTTGATCTGGCCAAGGCCGATTTCCTCTTGGTCATCGGCGGATTTTTTGGCGTTGTCCTCGTCATCATCCTCCACCCGGCGATTGAGATTGACGAATTGGGCAAAGCTGAGAATGGCTTCGAATTTGTGCAGGATAAGACTGTCCTTGCGCTCGATCTGGTCAGAGCGGTGACGCCGCGCACGGCGCGGTTTGGTGTCTTCGTCCTGGCTTTGGTCATTGGCCAGTTCGGCCTCTTGCGTTTCGACCGCATCGCCCATCGACAGGGTTTGCACCCGTGGCTCGACCCAGATCGGAACCGGCAAAAACGGACGGTATTTGCGCGGCGCACGCCAGATGGAATAGTCGCCGCTTTGCACGCTGTCCCACATTTTCTGCGCCTTGTCCGACAGGGTCACATCGGCCCCGAGCATCAGGCGGATAACCTCTTCGACGGCGCGTTCGGCCTGTGGCAGGGCCGGTGTGGTGCGCGCGGCAAGCAAAATCTCGCACAACTCCGAATAGAGTGCGCGCAATCCCGGAGCATCCAGATGGGTCCGGATCAACGCAGCCCGCACTTGCGCAAGCGTCATCAGATCGCTGACAAGCGGGTCGTCAACCTGCGCAATAGGATGGGTCGCCGCGCCGATCGCGGCAAGCCACACATAGGCGGCCGCGTTCATTTGCTCGGCGGGAAACACCGCCAAAGAGGACGGCAAGCGCAAGGCACTTCCGTCGAAACTGGCACGCGGCAGCTCCTCTGCATAGGTGCCAAGGGCGCGCAGACGCGACAGGCGGTGATGCGATTGTTCGTCCGAAATCGGTTTGATCTCGACCGACGGATCCCCGCCCATCCCGCGATAAAAGACAGCCAGCCGCACATCGATCAGGGACAGATCGACACGCGCTCCCTCATACGCCTCGGGCGCATCAAAGCGGCTGGCCCATTTGTGCCATATCTTCCCGATGGTTTCTTCGGGTTCCCACGGCTCAAATTCGATCTTGCCCATAACCGGCCTCACCCGAAGACGGCTGTGACAAGGTCGAGAAGCCCGCGTTTCGTATCCGCATCATCGGTCAGCGGTTCAATCATCGCGGTTTCAATCGCCCGCTCGATCGGCATGCCACCGGCAATGAGCGTGGCCGCATAGACGACGAGACGGGTGGAGACACCCTCTTCGATGTCCTGACCTTTCATATCGCGCAGCTTGTTGGCCAAACGCACGAGCGGCTTGACACGATCCTCGGGCAATCCGCTTTCGGCGGCCACAACGGGGATCTCCAACTCGGGTGTCGGAAAGGCGAAATCAAGCGCCAGAAACCGCTGCCGAGTCGAGGGCTTCAGCGTCTTGAGAATGTTCTGGTAGCCGGGGTTGTACGAGGCCACGAGCATGAACCCGGGCGCCGCAGCGATCTCTTCGCCGGTGCGGTCAATCGGCAAAATGCGGCGGTCATCGGTGAGCGGGTGCAACACCACGGCCACGTCTTTGCGCGCCTCGACCACTTCGTCGAGGTAACAAATCGCCCCTTCGCGCACCGCGCGGGTCAGCGGCCCGTCGACCCAGACCGTCTCCCCGCCCTTGAGCAGGTAACGCCCGATCAGGTCGGCCGCAGACAGATCATCGTGACAGGCAACCGTATAGAGAGGACGGCCCAAACGGGCAGCCATATAGGCCACGAACCGCGTTTTACCACAGCCTGTCGGCCCCTTGAGAAGGATCGGCAAATCGTGTTTTGCGGCGGCCTCGAACACAGAGACTTCGTCGCCCTGCGGAAGGTAGAAAGGGGCGTCAGCCGCCCCTTTCGTTGATGTTTGATTGAGGTCTTTCATGTCCATCACTCCGCTGCGGATTCAACCACAGGACCGGCGGTAATGACTTCGCGACGTGGAACCATGACCGAGTAGATGAAGAGAATTGCACCCAACACCACTGCGACACCGGATCCGAAGCGCATCACATAGAAGACCCAGAGCTGGTCCTGAACATCCATGAAATATTCGCCGTTGACGCGCTGCAGGTGGGTTTGAACCGTGCCAGCGAATGTCAGCGTAAAGGTCATGAACAACATACCACCTGACATCAGCCAGAAGGACGCCATGTTAAGCACCTGGTTGTAGGGATCACGTCCACGCAGTTGCGGCATCGCATAGGTGATGATCGCAAGGTTAAGCGCAACGTAGGCCCCGAAGAACGCGAGGTGGCCGTGGGCCGCCGTGATCTGCGTCCCGTGGGTGTAGTAGTTGATCCCGTGCAACGTGTGCAGGAAGCCCCAGACACCGGCGCCAAAGAAGGCAAGCGTGGCACACCCGAGCGACCACAACAAAGCCGCCTTGTTCGGATGGTCGCGACGACCCTTCCAGACCATGACAAAGGCAAAGGCCATCATGCCAAAGAACGGAATAACTTCGAGCGCGGAGAAGATCGAACCGATCCACTGCCAGTACCCGGGAGTACCGATCCAGTAGTAGTGGTGACCGGTGCCGAGGATGCCGGAGAACAGCGCGGTGGCAACGATGACATAGAGCCATTTTTCCACCACTTCGCGGTCCACACCCGTCAGCTTGAGCATCAGGAAGCCGAGAATACCGGCCATGACCAATTCCCATGTGCCTTCGACCCAGAGGTGAACAACGTACCACCAGTATTGCTTGTCAAGCGCAAGGTTGGAGGGGTTGTAGAAGGCAAAGAGGAACAACAGCGCGATGCCCCAAAGACCGAGCAACATGATGTTGGTAATCGCGGTCTTGCGACCTTTGAGAACCGTCATCGAGATGTTGTAGAGGAAAATGAGAGCGGCAACGACGATGCCCGCCTTGACCCAACGGGGCTGTTCAAGGAACTCACGCCCCTCTTTGCCCAACAGGAAGTTCCCGTCGAACAGGTTGAACAGATAGGTCAACACAACGCCCACGGTTCCGAGAACCAGAATCGCCAGTTGCAAATAGGCCAGTTTGGCCGAGTGGATTTCGCGCTCTGCTTCCTCGGGGATGAGGTAGTAGGCCGCGCCGAAGAAGCCGGTCAGCAGCCACACAATCAACGAGTTGGTGTGGAGCATACGGGCAATGTTAAACGGCAGGAGCTCGGACAGGAAAGTTCCGTCCACATAGATCCAGCCCATAACGAGTCCAAGCGAGACCTGGACCGCGAACAACGACATCGCAAACACGAAATAGGCCATCGCGATTTTTTGGGTTTGGTATTTCATTTTATGTCTCCCTTAGCCCGCGTCATTCGGTGGCCAGTCCTGATTGCGGATCGTATTGGTCCACAACAGGAAATCACTGAGCGCGCGATATTCTTCGTCGTTCAGATCAAAAAACGGCATTTGACGACGGCCTTCGATGCCTGTGGGCATGGCCATCATCCAGCCTTTGAGACTTTCAAACGCGGCTTCGGGATCGTCGGTTACATCCCAACGGGTCATCACATTGCCAAGCTCGGGCGCAAAGTACGCGCCTTCCCCCAGAATTGTGTGACAGTTCACACAGCCGTGTTGTTCCCAAAGGTGTTTGCCGTGTTTAACGGACGGCGTCAGCGTGGCGGTGTCCGTTGAGGTATTTACGATATAGATGTGGCTATGCACGGATAGCCCCAAAAAGATGAGAATGAAGAACAATGACCCGCCGTAAAAGATGTTGCGGGCCATGCTCTTGGTCATGACTTCGCGCATGGCGTAGTCTCCTTGACTTGAGCAGTTACGGTAACCTTAGATGCGTTCAAGGCTAACGTTCCTCCTTAACGAAAGTCAATTGCCGACAAAATTCGTCCGAAAATGTGCGTTTTACCTTGTGGGCGGTGGCCCGACCGGCGCGCGTGGCGCACGCGGCGTGGTAAAGATTGGCGCATAGGCCACGAGGAACCCGCCAAAGGCCAAAAGCCACAATCCGCCGGACACCCAGATCGACAGCGCATAAAGATCGCCGCCAAAGGTGCCGCCCGCCCAACGGACAAGCCCGGCAAGCGGAAGCGCCACGAATCCCATGACAACGGGCCGCATCGCCACAAGCGCCAGACCCGCATGACCGAGGCTTGCGCGCGCCATGACCGCGAATGTCATCCCGCCCACGCCGCTAATCGCCAGAAAATGCAGACCCGCGACTTCGGACAGTCCGGTAAACGGCGCAAGGCCCTTAAGCACCAAACCCGCCCCGATCGAGGCGTAACTCAGATGCAGGCTCCATAGAATCGGTTGGCTCCACTGAAACCGCGTGTGCCAGAACCCCACCCGCACCAAGGCGAATATCCCCGCCGCCAGATAGATCACACCGCTCACCGCCGACCCGTCGCCGAGCATCGCAACAGGCGGCAGCAGCGCGGCAAGGCCGATCGCCAGAGGCGTGAACACCTGTGGATCGCGCGGCATGCCCTCTTCCAGTCCCGCGCGGTGCATTGCGTTACGGGTGAACGCGGGCGTGACCCGCCCCCCGAGCACGATGATCATCCCGACAAGCGCCATAAGCCCGCCGCGCAACCCGACCTCGGCCGATCCGCCCGACAGGCCCATCCAGTCCAGATGCACCAACAGGTTCGCACTCCAGAAATATGTGAGGAACAACAAGAACACCATGTTCTGGGGTTTGGGCTTTTTGAGCAGTTGCGTGGCGATTTTGGCACCGAGAACCGGCGCGAACGACAGATCGATCACGGCCACGATGACCGGCGGCACAACGCCCGACATCCAGACCACCACACGCCCCGCCACCCACAATCCCGCGACAAGCGCGATAAAGCGGTGCGGCGCGGCTTTGGCCCCCGTCCAGTTGGGGACCGCCGTCAAAAAGAAACCGGCCAGTGTCGCGCCGCCGTAGCCAAAGATCATCTCGTGACCGTGCCACAGATGCGGCGCACTGGCGGTGGGCAAATCGAATCCCCCCCCCGCGCTCAACGCCACCTGATAGGCGGTCCAAACAAGAACGGACACAAAACCGAACACCCCCGCGCCCAAAAAGAAGACGCGGAATCCTTCTCCAACAAGAAGACGAAGAACCTGTTTCATTTTGCCATTCCTGATCTGCGCGATGTGCCCGCATAGGGGCCCAAAATGTCGCACCCCACCTTAACATATATCAAGGTCGGGCTCTCACAAAAGCGTGAGGTTCACCCCGACTTCAACAGCTCAATGGAGAAATACGATGTTCACCCGAGCCACCACGCTCAAACGGTCCCTACTCGGCACAGCTGCCTTGTTGCTCGCCGGCGGCCTCGCCCCCGCGCTTGCCCAGGACAACTCCCACGGTAGCGATGCGGCCGCCGCCTATTCCCCCTCCATGACGACACTCGGCGAAATTCGCGTCGAAGTGCCAGGGATGAAACCCGGCGACCCCGTTATGACAGACGCAGAATTCCAGGCTGCGACAAAAATCTATTTCGAACGCTGCGCCGGTTGTCACGGCGTGCTGCGCAAAGGGGCCACCGGTAAACCGCTGACCCCCGATATCACACGCGAGCACGGCTATGACTACCTCGAAAGCATTCTGACCTACGGTTCGCCCGCAGGGATGCCCAACTGGGGTACATCGGGCCAATTGTCCGAAGAACAGATCAACATGATGGCCCGCTACCTGTTGCTCGAGCCACCAGCGCCACCCGAGTGGGGCATGCCCGAAATGCTCGACAGCTGGGAAGTTATCGTAGCACCCGAGGATCGCCCAACCGAGAAAATGAACGACATCAACATCGAAAACCTGATGTCTGTCACGCTTCGCGACGCAGGCCAAGTGGCCCTGATTGACGGCGATACCCTAGAAATCCGCTCGATCATCGACACCGGTTATGCCGTTCACATCAGCCGTATCTCGGCATCGGGTCGCTACCTGATGGTGATCGGCCGTGACGGTCTGGTCAACATGATCGACCTGTGGATGGAAAACCCCGATACCGTTGCCAAAATCAAGATGGGCATGGAAGCCCGTTCCGTCGAGACCTCGAAATACGAAGGCTACGAGGACAAATACGTGATCGCCGGTGCCTACTGGCCTCCACAATATGTCATCATGGATGGCGACACGCTTGAGCCGCTCAAAATCGTCTCGACCCGTGGCAACATCTACGACGAACAGACCTACCACCCCGAACCCCGTGTGGCCTCGATCCTTGGGTCGCACTATGCGCCTGAATTCATCGTTAACGTTAAGGAGACGGGCAAGATTTTGATGGTCGACTACTCCGACCTGAAAAACCTCAAAACCGTCGAAATCGAAGCGGAACGCTTCTTGCACGATGGGGGCCTTGATAGCACCCACCGTTACTTCATGGTGGCCGCCAACGCCCGTAACAAAATTGCGGTCGTGGACACCAAAGAAGGCAAGTTGACCGCATTGGTCGAAACCGAAGGCCAGACACCTCACCCGGGTCGCGGCGCCAACTTCATGCACCCTGTGTTCGGTCCCGTCTGGTCCACCTCGCACCTGGGCGATGAAAGCATTGCGTTGATCGGCACGGACCCCGAGGGTCACCCCGAACAGGCATGGACACTCGTCGATAGCTTCTACGGTCTGGGCGGCGGGTCGCTGTTTATCAAAACACACCCCAACTCCGACCACCTCTATGTCGACGCGCCACTCAACCCTGACGAAGACACATCCGCCTCTGTGGCCGTGTTCAAAATCTCGGAAATGGATGGCGACCGCGAAACCGAAGAGGACTACACTGTTCTTCCAATCGGTGAATGGGCCGGCATCGAAGGTGGGCAACCACGCGTTGTGCAACCCGAGTTCAACAAACAGGGGACCGAAGTCTGGTTCTCCGTGTGGAACTCCAAAGACCAGGAAAGCGCCATCGTTGTTGTCGACGACGCGACCCTTGAGCTGAAAAAGGTCATCAAGGATCCGCGCCTGATCACACCAACAGGCAAATTCAACGTCTACAACACACAAAAGGACGTCTATTAATCCTTGATAGACTTTCCACACTTATCGGGGCGCTGTTCGCGTAGTTGTCACCGATAAGCAGCCCGGCCACGCCTCACCGCGTGGCCGGTTTGTTTTTGTCCCGCGCCGCCCGTCACACCGGCCGCACCCGACATCCCCATGCCCGCCGACGGACCAAAAAACAGGCCGCCCGCCAAAGTGTCCCCGTCAAAGGAGGGAAGACACATGGCAAACGGCCCGCTTTCGGGATCGTGTCACAGGGTCAGGGGCATAAGGCCCGAGGCTCGACGCCTCGCCTAGAGCGGTTTACGCGCCAACATCGTTGCAAACTGGAGCTGCGCCCCGTTGTGCATGGTGCCAAGATCCTCGTTCGACTTGAGCATCTCCCACCCCTGATAGATCGCGCCGAGTTGCCCCTCTTGTAGCGTAAACGGAAAGGGGACCGGACAGGGATGCGCGTCCGTATCCATCGCACAAACGATCAGGTTGTAACCACCGGGGACAGTATGCGCCTGCATATCGGCCAGAACCGCCGCGACCCGCGCGGGGTCCAGAAACATCAGCGTCACGGTACACGAAATAAACCCGTAATCGGCATCCAGAGCGGCGTGGTTGAGGTCATACATGCGCAGGTCGATATTGCTGATGTCTTCGTGCTCAATAATAGACTGCAGCGCCTGAAGCGCATTGGCATTGCTGTCCACGGCGGTGACATCAAACCCCAGTTGGCTCAGGTACAGGGCATTGCGGCCACTGGAGCATCCCATATCAAGCACGCTGCACGGTTTGATATGGGTACAGGCGTCGATCACTTCGCTATGAGGCGGGGTTATGCCGTAAAGGCTGTTCAGATCTGTCATTGTTATCTCCGATATGGGGCGGCCTGTTCGGGGGGCCTCGCACTGCAAACATCAAACCGTCTGCGGCCAATGTCATGGACACACAGGAATACGCACCTGTGTACGCCCCTCTCTAGGATCACGGTGCTCCCCTGCGATCAACCCCGAATACACCCGCGTGCGAAAGCGCCGCAGACAGGCCGGCACGGCCCCGCGCCAACACCGGCACGCAGCGGCCCGAACGCGGGATTTTTACGACGCTACGCTGCGGTGTGGCTGTGTCGGGCCGGTCCGTCAACGATCATCATGGGACACCCGCGCGAACACCGTTCAACGCGGCTGTCGATGCCGTAAAGCTGACTGATCATCTGCGGCGTCAGAACCTCCAACGTGGGGCCGGTCGCAAGGATACGCCCCTGTCCGAGCGCCATCACGGTGGTACAGGCCCGCATGACCTGATTGAGATCGTGCAGCGCAAGGATCATGACCGCCCCCGTGTCACGCGCATACTGGCGCAGCGCCTCGAGAACCTCATACTGACGGTAAAGATCCAGTGCCGAGGTCGGTTCGTCCATTAAAACCACCTTGGGCCGCGTCACCAGGGTTTGGGCAATGGACACCGCCTGTCGCTGACCGCCCGAGAGTTCCGGCAATTGCAGGTCGGCCAGATGGGCCACGCCGAACTGGTGCAGCACGGTATCAACCGCCGCCAGTTCCGGTGTGGACAACCGCCACCCGCCACGGCCCTGCTTCAACGCGAGTATGATGGATTCATAGACCGTGAGCGCCGCACTCATGCCGGTATCTTGGGGCATATACCGCAGGTCATCACGCACAGCACCCGACAAACGCACCGCGCCCGCGCCGCGCAACTGTCCCGCCATGCGCCGGAACAGGGTCGACTTTCCCGCCGCATTCGCCCCGACCAAGGCCGTCAAACTGCCCCCCGGAATCTGCGGTGTGGATGCACCGGCCAGAACCGTGCGCCGTCCGTAGCGTGCGCCGATTTGATCAAGAGCGAGAGTCACCATGATTTACGTCCTTTTGTCAAAATGAGCGCGGCGAAAAACGGCACACCGACGAGAGCCGTGATAATCCCGATGGGCAAGACCGCACCGGGCAGGATGGCCTTGGACAGGACCGAGGTCGCGGACAGGATCACCGCCCCCGACAGCATCGCCCCGGGCAAAAAGAACCGTTGATCCTCGCCCAACAACAACCGCGCCACATGCGGCCCGACAATGCCGATAAAGCCGATCGTCCCGACGAATGAGACCGGAACGGCGGCGAGCAACGATACGAGAAACAGCGATTCGAGGCGCAACCGCTTGACCGGCACGCCCATGGCCGCCGCGCGGGTTTCGCCCAGACGGATCGCCGTCAGCGCCCAGGCACGGCGCGCGAACAGCGGGGCGCACACCGCCAGAATCGCCGCGGTGACGGCAACTTTGGCCCATGTCGCTTTTGTCAGGCTGCCCATGGTCCAGAACACCACCGCCGACAGCGCCTGTTCGGAGGCGAAAAATTGCAACAACGCCAACGCCGCGTTGAACGAAAAAACCAACGCAATCCCCAACAGGATGATGGTTTCCACCGTCACCCCGCGCAACGTCGACAACCCGAAGATCAACAGCGATGCCGCCATCGCCATGGCAAAGGCATTGATCGGCACCATCAACGCAATGGCGGCGGGAAACAGGGAGACGCCCAACACCATCGCCAAAGCCGCCCCGAAACTCGCCGCCGCCGACAACCCGAGGGTAAAGGGACTGGCCAACGGGTTGGCAAGAATCGTCTGCATCTGTGCCCCCGCCAACGACAGGCTCGCACCAACGGTCACGGCCAACAGCGCCATCGGCATCCGGATATCCCAGACCACAACGCGCATCTGCACCTCGGCCGCACCGGGGGCGAAAACCGTGCGCAACACATCCGGCAGGGAATACCGCGCCGGCCCAAGTGCGACATCGACCGCCAGAGAGAGCAGCAAAAGAACGGTCAGACCGCCCAAAATCAGGATCCGCCGCGCAACCAGACCGCGATAGCTTTCGGCGTGCGAGGGGGTATGTTCAGTCACAGCAGTCATGGGAAATGCTCCACAGGTTAGGGGCGACCCAAAGGCCGCCCCATCAGATCAGATCAATGCGCCGCGGCATCCAGCGACACCCAGTACCCCGGGCGGTAATCAACCGGCAGGAACCGCGCATGAAGTTCGGCCAACGTCGCCTCGGCATCGAGATCGGGGAACAGGTCGGGATGCAGCCACGTTGCCAACCGCTGCACAGCGATAAAGCTGTAGGGGTTGTTGTAGAACTGGTGCCAGATCGCGTGGACCTGACCCTCTTCCACCGCTTTGACACCGGTAAATCCGGGACGCTGCATCAGCGCGGCCAGTTTCACACGCGCCTCGGCCTCATCAGCATCGGGGCCAAGACCGACCCATGCCCCGCCCGGCACATAGGCCTCCCAATTGCCGCCCGTGACGACGATCTGGTCGGGGTTCGACGCGATCACCTGTTCGGCATTCACCGTTCCGAACGTACCGGGGATAAACGGAGCGGCCATGTTTTCGCCCCCCGCCACGTCGACAAACGTGCCAAAGTTGCCGTGACCGAAAGACATGCAACAGTCCTCGGAATAACCGCCGGCGCGTTCGACAAACACAAGCGGACGCTCAAGGTCCGGTTGCGCGGCGATGACATCCGTCACGCGGGCCATCTGGGCGTCATAAAAGGCATTGAATTCGGCGGCACGGTCGTCTTTGCCAAACAACTGGCCGATGATCTGCATCGACCGGGACGTATGCACAAACGGCTTTTCACGAAAATCGACATAGACGATGGGAATACCGACCTTGGCGAGTTTTTCCTCATAGCCCGCTTCCTCGGTGGCCGCCTTTGCCTCAAGGTTCAAAATCAGCACATCGGGATCAAGGGCAACAGCCTGTTCGATGTCGAATGTGCCGTCCTTGAACCCGCCAAACGTGGGGATGTCGGCAATCTGCGGGAATTTCTCGGCATAAAGCGCGTAGCTCTCCGGCGCGGCCTGAAGCAGGTCGTCACGCCAACCCACAACACGTTGGAACGGGTCATCCCCGTCCAGAACAGCCGCGAAAAAGATCTGTCGCCCCTCACCGAGAATCACGCGATCGGCGGGGCCGTCCAACGTCACTTCGCGCCCCGCGATATCGGTCAGGGTTATGGGATCAGCCAGTGTCAGGGTAGGCAAAAGTGTCAGCACAGTCGCGCCAATCAAAAATCGAAGGGTCATATTTGTGTCCTTGGTTTCAGTAACTCTGGACGGGATAGATGTACCTTAGTGTTTTAGTCAAGATATAAGTTGACAAAAACACTCGGATACTAGAAATCTCGGAAAACTCGAATGGGAACCACCATGACCGCCACACAGCACGCCAACCGGACCATCAGGGACGAGATCCGCGATTACTGGTCCGATCGCGCCGCGACCTTTGACAACGATCCCGGCCACAAGATCACCGACGGTGCCGAAATGGCGGCGTGGGAGGCCCTGTTTCACAAACACCTTGGCGCGGCCCGCGGGCGCAGGCTGCTTGATCTCGCGTCTGGTACCGGCGAAATTTCCCGCCTGTGCAACGCAATGGGGTTCGAGACAACGGGACTGGACTGGTCCGAACCGATGTTGGAGCGGGCGCGGGCAAAGCTACCCGATGTCACATTCCTGCAAGCGGACGCAGAGCGCACAACCCTGCCACCGGCCAGTATGGACGTGATCGTGACGCGCCACCTTGTCTGGACGTTGGTCGATCCGGCCGCGGCCTTTGCCGAATGGCATCGGGTCCTGACCCCCGGTGGGATCCTGTTGGTCGTCGACGGTGATTTCGTCACCCGGAACTGGGTGGCGCGGATGATGACGCGGTTTGCCCCCGCCGCCACCCACGGACACGCCGCCCGCCACAAGGAGATCCTGTCACAGGTCCATTTCTCGCAAGGGGCGCGGGCCGATGCGGTGGCACACCTGTTGGGCAATGCGGGGTTTTCACCCGTCAGGATCGACCGTCGCCTTGGCCCGATCCACCGCGCACAGGCCGCACAGTTGGGATGGCGCAAATCACTGCTGCGCCGCTGTGAACACCGTTACGCCATCTGTGCGCACAAACGCCTGCCGCCGCCCGCATAAAGGGCCGGCGCGGCCTGACGCCCCCTCATCACCCTGTTGTCTCCCCCCCGTCATGGCCCTTTGGGTTTTGGCGCGTTCAGGGGGGAGGTGCCGCTTGGCCCCTGCCGACCTTTGTTCGGTGACCAGACGGGTCAGGCGCCCCGCCCCCCTATTCGCAAACCGTCCCGAAAAACCGCAACGCACCTGACTTTCGTCAAGGGAATAGGTGCAAACCCCATGCATGTTAGCGCCATGAGACACCTGTTGACCGTCTTGTTTTTGGCTCTGCCCACCATAGGTTTTGCCTCGGCTCTGATCCCTTCGTGCCGAAGCTCGGACCTCCTATGGCGGGCAGAGGTCCAAACCGGCACCCTCACCATTTACAACGACCCTGCCGCAACCGTGGCCCATACCCGTGTCCTTGAGGCGCGGGATCATGTGGTGTCACAGACCGCCGCCCTCCTTTACCACGCCGGCCAAAACGCCTTTCTCGTCGCCCTTGAGGCCGCCCCCGAGCTGTGGCTTGTGGACCTTGATGAGGGTGCGGGCCCCTATTATGACGGATTCGTACACAGCTACATCGCAGGGATGGAGGAAAGCCTCTCCTCGGAAGAGGGCCGGTTTTCGCGCCTGCGCATTGATCTGGAAACCCCGCTGACCGCCATCCGGCCCGCCGCCGATGATCCCAGAGCGGTTGACGGATTGCGCCCCGACGGGTCATGTGTACGCGTCCACCTGATTGCCAAACGCGAGATTGGCCCCTGCCCTGACGGAGCATTCAAATGACCGACGATCTGTTTTCCGGCCCACGGTGGTCGCGACGCAAAATCACCGTGGTTCTCTATCCCTTTGCCGCCGCCGCTGTGGCCATCAACCTGTTCATGGCCTCTTTGGTCACGCAGGTGATCGGTCTGCCCGCCCTGCCCCCGGTCTGGGCGCTTGGCCTGTCGGTGCCGCTTGGCGTGCCTGCCGCGATGCTGTTTGGCCGTTGGGTCGAGGGGCTGCTCGACGAGGCCGCCGAATAACGCGCGCCCCGACCGCCCCACCCGACATCCCCCCGCACAACGAATTGCACAACGAAAAACGCCGCCCCGAAGGAGCGGCGTTGTTTTACCCTGAAGTTCGCGCGGGTCGGTCTTTATTCGCTCAGCGAAACAAAATAGGCGGCCATATCTTCGGCACCTTTTTTGTGCTTGTAGGTCATTTTGGTTTTGGCACCGTCATCACCTGTGACTTCGATCAGCCATGCTTTCGGATCGGTGATGTAAGCGGCAAAGCTTTCTTCGTCCCAAACGGCACCGGCTTCGCCAGCGGCAACAATGCTGTCACCGTAACGGAAATCCTCAACGGAACCGACTTGACGGCCAATCACGCCACCCAGATCGGGACCGGTTTTACCGCCCTTCTGAATGACAGTGCCGTCGGCCGCTGTCACCGAGTGGCAAGCTTTGCACTTTTTGAAATCCGCTTCGCCAACAGCGGCGTCACCTGCGAATGCAGCGGAGCCCATAAGTGGCAAAGCACAAAGTGCGAGAACGAGAGTTTTCATGTGTGTGTCCCTTCGATAAGTCTATGTCGGATCAAGTGATAAAGGATTCAAGACGCGCATCCTTGACTATACTCAAGAGGTCACGTGCCTCTTGTGCAGTGTCTACCATGCTTAGCCCCGTGGATAAACCATCCGCAAGGGCCGCACTCCGCGAAGACACGGAAAGTTGTTTGGCGCCGCGGGGACGTAATGTCGCAGTCCGCGGGTCAAGGATGTGCCCCTGCGTCCCCGCCCCGTCCAAAACCGTCCCCATCAGGGCCGATGTCGCAATGGCACGGTCACGCAACACATGCGCGGCACTCTCGCCCGCAATGGTCACAGGCCACCCTGCCCCGTTTGCGGATCCGTCCGGTGCCACGCCAAGCGCGGCAATCTCGCCGGTATCAATCAATACATCGGTGATTCCCTCGGACCGCAACAGCTGCGCCACACGATCCGCGATATACCCCTGTGCAATACCGTTGAGCGTCAACGCCTGACCCGCATCCAGTTGCACCGCCTCACTGTCGAACCGCACGCGCCCGAACCCGACGAGATCCGCCGCCGCCGCGACATCCGCCGCCGCAGGCGCCTGCCCCTGTGCCGCGGCCTGTGCCACGACCTGCCACAACGGCTGTACCGTCGGATCAAACCGGCCTTCGGTAATGTCATGCACGCGGCGCGCCACGGCCAGACAATCAAGCATCTCGAACGACGGCGCATCCAGACGCCCCGCCGCGTTCAACCGCATCAGATCGCTATCGGCGCGATAGAGGCTAAACACCCCCTCAAGGCGGGAAATTTCCGCCTGTGCGCGGGCCGAGATATGCGCGGCATCCGGATGATCCAGAATGATCTGGGCCTTGGCACCAAGGGCAATCCCCTGCCACCGGTAGGTCGATGCACAGGCCCCGAACGCGGCGCTCGTCAAACAAGCGGCGGAGGCAATGGTCAGAAAACGGCGACGTGAAAGCGTCATGGATTAGTTCCCTTTACTTTGGCTCAACGCATTTAACCGCGCGGCCATCTCATCTGTCCCGTCGTCCGCATCGGCGGCAACGGGTTCGGGGGCCGCAAGCGTATCTTCGGCCGTAATCGTTTCGAAGCGGCGCACTTCGCCGCCATTCTCATCTGCAAATTTCTGTGCGGCGGCGTCACTGGAAAACGGAACAAACTCGGGGGCATCCATGCCGCCCATCACCCGTGAACCAATCACGTAAACCGCGTCTTCGGCGCGGACCCATGCCCCGGGATTATCCCATGTCCCCGATGTCATATCCTGCACATAGGTGACCATAACCGCATGGCTTTGCTCGGGCATATGCAGATAGGCCACGGCATCCTTGACCTGCGAGAAAAACAGCGGTGCGGGCATCCCGTCGAGGTGGATCTGACCCTTTGGCCCGTCATGTTCCAACAGCGCCATCTGGCAATAGAACCCCGCCGAGTCCGCGGTCACATCAATAGGATCGGGCAAGGCCGCAGTCTCGTCCTGACACGCCGCCAACAGGGCCGCGCACAGGGTGAGGGACACCAGACGCGTCATCATGGCTGCACCTTTTCAAACGCAAGACGCGCAAACCCGAGCGCCAACAGCGGCCAGAGCAAAAGCGACACAAGCGGTTTCCAGATTGCGATGGAGCTTGCCGCCCCCGACAGGCCCGAAACCGCGCCGACGGCATCAGAGGCCGCGAGGTTGAAAATACGGAACGCATCGGCGGGGTTGAGAACCAGAGCCCACGGGAACACCTGAGTGGTGAACGACCCGCCGTCATCGGCCACAACAGCCGCCAAAAGGCCAAGGTCATAGAGCACAATCGCAATGAGCCAAAGCCCGATGGCCATCGCCGCCGCCCCCGAGGGACGCCGCGCAAGGCAGGACATCAAATAGCCAAGCGACAGGAACACCGCCCCCAAAAGGACCGAGGTCCAGATCAGACGCCACAGCGCCGGCAGACCATTCGCGGCCATGCTACCGCCGGACCAGAACGCGGCCAATGCGGCCACGCCGTAACCTGCGACAACCGCCACGGCCACCACGGCCAGTTGCGCGGCGAGTTTGCCGATGAGCAATTCGGTGCGTGACAACGGGTAGGTCAGATGCAGCGGCAAGGTGCCGCGCTCGACCTCGCCCGCGATGGCGTCAAACGAGATCAACAGCGCAATCAGCGGCACCAGATAGACCGACAAAGAGGTGAGCGAGGCGACCGTTACCGAAAGCGGATCAACGGCCAGATCGCCCGAGGGCGCGGAGCCTGCCGCCGAGAGGACAAGCGAGAACAGCACCATCATCGCGACCGCAACGGAAACCCAGCGGTTGCGCAGGGCAATCGCGAATTCGATGCGGGCGGTGGAGAGAAAGCGGTTGAGCATCATGCGGCCTTCGAGCTGATATGAGCATAAATATCGTCAAGTGACGGCGGATGAATATCGAAATCCTCGATCTGGTCGGCGGCGGCGGTGATCCGCCCGAGCACGTCGAGTTTTTGGGCCTGGGCGAAATCCATCACCCATTGGCCGCTGTGCTCTTTCGCCTCGGGGAAGCGTGCCGCCACGGCGGCCCCCTGCCCCGCGCGCGGGCGCAACGACACCGTGAGCGGCAACGCGGCCTCGCTGCGCAAATCGCCCAATGTGCCTTCGGTCACTTTATGGCCTTTGGACAGGATCACGATGCGGTCCGTGCGGGCCTCGACTTCCGAGAGCGCGTGCGAGGAAAGCAGGATCGCGGTGCCATGGGCGGCCAGATCGTCGAGCAGGGTGTAGAATTCGCGGCGCGATACGGGATCAAGGCCCGAGGTCGGCTCGTCGAGAATCATCAGGCGCGGGGCGCCGATCAGCGCTTGGGCCAGTCCGACGCGTTGACGCATCCCTTTGGAATAGGTGCCGATCCGGCGTCGTGCCGCATCGCCAAGGCCCACCCGCTCCAACAGCTCCTCGGCCTTGGACACGGGTTCGCCGCGCAGGCGCAGGAAGTGGCGGATCTGCTCGCGACCGGTGAGGGCCGGATGGAAGGCGGCATTTTCGGGCAGATAGGCGGTCAGGGCGCGCGCCACCGGCGATCCGGGCGCATGTCCGGCAATCGACATCTCGCCGCCATCGGCATGAATGAGGCCAAGCACGAGTTTCATCAAGGTGGATTTGCCCGCCCCGTTGTGGCCCAATAACGCCACACGCTCGCCCGCCGACACCGACAGGGAGACATCGTTCAAAGCGGTCTGCGCCCCGTAGCGTTTAGTGAGATGCGAGAGGGTCAAAATCGTCATCACGACCTCCGTTTACCCAAAGCGGTGTGCTTTGCGCCAAGAGTTGAAAGGGCCGCGGCACGTCACGCACAGGCGCGGATGTGAGCGGATGGCTGTCCACAACACCGCCGGTTTGCGTGGCGGGAAACTGTTCCTGAGACCACCGCACAAGTTGCACAGCCGGCGCCCCGAGCAGCAGTTTCGCGGCCGGTTGCGACCATAGGATATGGTCCATTAAATCATTGGGGCGATAAATGCTATCGGCACGCGCATCCCCATCCAGATCAAAGGCGGGATGATCGGACCAATAGTTGCCCGTCCCCTCGAACGACCACTCCACATCGCGGGTACCCACATATTTGACCTGCGTGCGATTGCCGATAAAGGCGTTCTTGGTGATGGTGTTGCGCTCGGATCCGGCGGTGAAATGCACGCCGATATCGCAGCCCTGAAAGGTGTTATCCGCCAACAGGTTCTGGTGCGAGTTATACACAAACACACATTTCTCCGTCCCGCCCGTCACCAGATTGGCAAAGATATCGGATTTGTTGGTAAAGTTGAGCATGACCCCGTGGTCACGGTCATTCACCGAAATATTGTCCCGCGCCACGATCCGGTCCGAGTACATCATCGCAAACCCCAAATGGTTGCCGATGGACACGTTGCCCGCAATCAGGCTGTCGTTGGTATACATATAATGGATGGCGAACCGCAGATCGCGCATCAGGTTGCCACGGTAGGTATTGTCCCGCGACGTGTTGGAAAAAATGCCGTCCCGCCCGTAGCGGATTTCATTGTCCTCGACCACCGATCCCGGCGCGTTCCAGACATAAATGCCATTGCCGCGGTCATTCATCCGCGCCAGACGCAGACCCTCGATCCGGTTGCCTTTGACAAGCGCATCACGCGCCCCGTGGATGTCCACACCCACAAGATTGCCGACGATGTCATTGTCGATCACCCGCGCACGGGTGGCCTTTTTGGTCAGCTTCAGACCCGCATCAATCGTATCATGCGACCGGCCCGACCCCGTCACGGTCAATCCCGTCACCGTCACATCCGCCGCATCAATCGTGATGACAGACCCCTGCCCCGCTCCGTCGATCACCGCACCCGGCGCGCCCGACAGACGCAAAGGAACAGTGATGGTCAACGGGCCAGAATACTGGCCCGCCGAAAGAATGACCTCGTCGCCCGCCGCAGCATGTGCCACGGCGGAGACGAGCGCCCCGTCGCCCGGTTGCACCACGATCCGCTCCGCGACCACAGGGGACGCGCACAGAACCGCAGCAACGATGAGAGCAACGAGACGGGTCATCAGGCTTTAGGCTCGACGAGCATACGGCCGCGCATTTCCATGTGGAGTGCGTGACAGAACCACTGGCAATAGTACCAGTAAACGCCGGGTTTCGATGCCACGAAGCTGATGGACGCTGTCGCCTGTGGGGCAACTTCCATCGCAACGCCGTGGTTGTTCATCGTGAAGCCGTGGGTCAGGTCGTCGATGTCGTCAAGGTTGGTGACATAGACCGTCACTTCGTTGCCCTCCTGGACCGTGAATTTCTCAAGCGAGAATTGCGGTGCCTGAGACGACATGTAGACGCGGACCTTGTTGCCATCGCGGATAACCGTGTCTTGGTAGTCATCCAGATCAACACCGTCGGCCTCGGCCTGTGCGCGGGCATCGGACCACGTCACGTCATTGCGGTCCCAAACAGACACAGGGTTCACAACAGAGGCGTGAACAATGATGCTGTCGTGGGGTTCGGCAAAGGTCGGACCATCGTGAACCATGGTCAGTTCGCTGCCGTTGATCGAGAACAATTGCTCGTTTTCAGGCTTCAACGGACCAACGTTGAGGAAACGGTCTTTCGAGAACTTGTTCATCGTGATGTACCATTTGCCATCCGCGTCAAGTGTCTCGCCCATCGAGGTCGAGTTGTGACCGGGCTGGTAATGAACGTCTTCTTTGGTGAGGATCGGATCGACGTCTTCGCCGTTGTAGGCGCGTACGGCGTCTTCGATGTTCCACATCACAACCTGGCTGTCGAGGAAGAGCGTGGTCAACGCATTGCCCTTGCCGTCAAAACAGGTGTGGAGTGGCCCGAGGCCCAATTCAGGCTCGGCAACGATTGCCGAACGTGGGTCGATGTCGCTTTCGAACAGCGCGTCGAGTTTGCGCACGTCGATCACGGACACGGTTGGCGACAATTTACCTGCAACGCACAGGTGGATTTTGTCGGGCGCCATGTTCACGCCGTGGGGCGAGTTGGGGATCGGAATGTAGCGTGTGTACTTTTTGTTCTGGCCTTTACGGCCGTCAATCACAGGCACACCGTTGAGAACCTGAACGTCGCCGTTGGCCACGCCTTTTTCGATCTCTTTGATGTTGAACACAACGACGTGGTCCATTTCGGCTTCCATCATCTCGGCGAGGTTCATCCCCATTTCCGAGTTATAGGAGGTCGAGAAGGCGTATTTGCCGTCGTAGTCACAATCGGTGTTGTCGAGGTTGCCCGACACCATAACCTGCCATGCGACTTTCATTTCGTCGGCGTGGATGGCGGTGTAGAAGTTCACGTACTGCGATGGATCGTCGAGGATTTTACCGTCGTTGATCATTGGTACTTCGTCTTCGCCGTTGGCAAATACGTAGTCGGTGCGTGGCCACTTTTGTGGGCGCAGGCCGTGGATGGCTTTGGCGTTCGGGATCTCGAGGATCTTGTCACACTTCATCACGTCACAACGCACACGTGCCACACGGGTGTTGGCCTTGTCGTTCATGAACAGGAAACGGCCGTCATATTTGCCCTCGGTAAAGGACATGTGGACGTGGTGCAAATCGCCGTTGTCGTGGATTTGCTTGCCCTGTGCTGCGAGGAACTTTTTGGTTTCTGGCAACATGTTTTCTGTGTGGATCTTGATGGATTCGTTGGTGGACCCCCAACCCGTTGCGGAACAACGGTTGAACACGGGAACGCGCATCAGTTCGCGCATGGACGGAATGCCCAGGATGCGCATTTCACCGCACTGGCCCGAGGACCAGAAGCCGTAGTATTCGTCAAGTTCGCCCGGTCCGGGGATCAAGGAGTGTGCGTCCTGCGCCGCAGCCGACGTGGCTGTTGCGGCTGTGACCGCGGCGGCACCGCCCAAGAGGCCAAGACGGCCGGTTGCGCCGCCAACAACGGCTGCACCGGTCGCGGTTGCGCCGATGAAACCGCGACGGCTCAGACCGCCTTTGGGTTCGTTTTTCATTGAGTCAGACATGGGTTTTCCCTTCCCTATTTGCTGATATTCGGATGGTTTGCCAATGCGGCGGCTTTTGCGCCCGTGAGTACGGGGGCCGTCACCGATGCGCGGCGTTTGAGTTGTTTGATCACCACAGGACACTTGTCCTTGGACTGGTAGAGCACCTGACAATGCATGCAGTTCACGCATTCGTTGGGGTTGATTTCGCCCGTCGGGTGAATGGCCTGAACCGGACACTCGTGCGCACAGGTCTGGCACGGGCTACCGCATTCCTTGTAGCGTTTGAGCCAGTCAAACATGCGCAGGCGTGCGGGGATCGCCAGTGCTGCACCAAGCGGGCACAGGTAGCGACAGTAGAACCGCTCGACGAACAGACCCGCCATCAACAGCGCCACAGCATAGGCCACAAACGGCCAGGCGCGCATGAATTTGAGAATGATCGCGGTTTTGAACGGTTCGACCTCGGCAAGGTGTTCGGCCTGCTCGATAGAGTAGAGCGAAACCCCGAAAAGACCGAGGAAAATCATGTACTTGAGTGGCCATAGCCGCTCGTGCAGCCCCCACGGCAGCGTCCACTGCGGGATGCCGATCTTGCGGGCGACCTGGTTGGACAGCTCTTGCAGCGCCCCGAACGGACACAGCCATCCGCAATAGGCCCCACGCCCCCAGAACAACAGCGCCGTCGCCACCGAGAACCACAGGATAAAGGTCAGCGGGTCAAGCAGGAACGCCTGCCAGCTAAAGCCCGAGGTCAACGCCCCGAACAGCGCCATCAGGTTCACAACCGACAGCTGCGCATTGGCGTAAAAGCCCAGAAACACAAGCGTGACCATCAGGAACGACATGCGGAACCAGTAGGTAAACCGCGCCGAACGTGTCACGTAGGTCTGGAAAAAGAACGCCGCCGTGAGCACGAACAGCATCACACCAAGCGCCGCAATCTCGACCGTTTTATCCTCCCAGATCCGTTTCCACAGGGCGTTTTGCGCGTCCATCTCGCTCGCATGACCCTCGGCCTCAACCGGCGCAGGGGCCACAATCGGCGACAGATAGGCGGGCGGCAACTGATAGCCGAGATCATAAGTCAGAAAGACCTTTTCGATCGCGGCCACATCGCGTTGTACCAAAAGCTGGATCCGGAACGGCTTGGTCGGATCAAAACCGGAATCCGCCGGAATTTTAAAGAGATCTTTCTCGACGAACTCGGGCGCACCGGAGGCCGCAATCGCCCCCATCCGTTTGTGACCACGGTCGCGGAAACGCACCGACACGTCATCCTGAATCAACACGATACGGTCGAAAATCCCGCCGCGCACATAGCCCGACCCCTTGAACGAATAAATCCCGCGGCCAACCACAGCAACAGCGTGCTCGCCCTCGTCAAGCCACGCAGTCAGGTTGCTATATTCCGCATCGCCAAGGATCGCCTCGCCAATCGCAGGCACAGACACCAAGGCCGCTTGCATATCGATAAATGTCGTCTCGGGCGCCTCCGTCAACGCCCGTTTCGCCGTGCGCGGATCGCCCATCTCCTCGAACGCGGCATTGATCTGACCCACGTCCAGAGCCAAGCGGCGCACAGTTCCGTCGCCTTCCATCTCGGTCCAGCTGTCAGGCATCGCGGCATCGGCATTGATGACAAATTGCGGACCCGTATCCACCTCGGTATGCAACCCGCCAAGGCCAAGCGCACGCGCCACCTTCAACCCGGAACGAATGATACTGTCGTCAATCACCATGATCGTCACGGTCGCGCCGGAGATAATGTTGAGATCGTGACCCGACCCCCCTGCCGCGGCTTCCTCGACAAGGCTGAGACCGATGTAATCCACCATCATCGCCTTGATCTTGGTGTCGGGAATACCGATCAACACAATCGGCTCGGAGTGTTTCACCAAATCGATCCCGAGAATACGCGCATCGTCGTCCACGGCCACCATCGTGTGAATCGGCTTACCCGAATACCCCGTCGTGCCGACGAAATCCGATGTGATAAACACATGACCGATCTGCGCGCCCTCTTTCATCAGGGGCGCGACCGCGACATCATCGCGAATGGGACCGAACGCATCGGCACCGGGGACAAGATCACCGGGGGAAATTTTGGAGAGGAATTGCGCGAGCACCGGCTGAGCGGTCTGGGCGCGGGCGCCTCCCGTCATGGAAACGACAATCAACACCGTTGCGAAAAGCAAACAGGCGAAATGCCGAACACGGGTCAGGAGCGAAAGAACAAAACGACTGGGCATCAGTTATACCTTGCTTTTGGACGGGGGGCCACGGGACGGGGACGCAACACGTTCAACACGCACAGGCAGGATCGTCAGGGCCGCAAAAACAGTATCCGCACGCATCACAACGGCCGGAACATCCGGGAGTGCGGTCAATGTGGCGAGAGGCACGAGCGAACAGTCGGCGCAATGTCCGCACTGCGTTGTCGATGAGGGAGAAATCGCATTGCCGTTGCGGTCAATCTGGACCGTTTCGGCCCCCTCGGTCGCGCAAATGACAATCTGCGTCACACCCACACGCGCCATCGCATGCGCCGTGCGTTTGTAGCCACCAATTCCCGCGCCAAGCAGAAGGCTCAGCGACAGAATCAATGTGAGAAAAGTGTGCGTCAGACGTGTCATGCCACAGCAATCCTGCATTCGGACAAACTTATCTTTGATCTAAGTCAAACATATTTGCCGTTATCTTTCAAAGTCTTTCAAATATTTAAGAAATCACAGCCATGAATGCGTCTAATTTGGCCTGAACTTCAAAGAGATCGAAAAACTATAGCTCGCCTGCGTCAAACCCTTCGGGGCCGAGGGGAACCGCCGCGCCGATTTCGCTGCCGCTACGGCAGCCTGATCAAGCACCGGATTGCCCGAACCTTGCGCGATAGACACCGCCCCGAGCGCACCATTGGCCCCGACGGTAAGTTTGAGTTTCACCTGCCCCGTTGCGCCGTTTGCCGCACGGGGATAGCGCTGAGCACGTTGGATATTGCGCCGGATCGTCGCTCCCCATTTGGACATCAAGGATGCTGTTTGCGCCTTGGACACCCCTGCGGTGGTCCCCTGCCCGCCCGCTGTCGCGGGTTTTGCGGCGGCGGGAGATGTGGTGGCGGGTTTTGACGGCGTGGAAACGGGTTTCGGTTTGGCCGTTGCGGTGCGCGGCACAGCCGCAGGGGCCGGACGTTCGGGGCGGGGTTTAGGCGCAATTGCCGGTGGTGGCACCTGTTGCGGTAGGGCGATCTGTGGCGCGGGGGCCGTGTCGTCAAACATCGGCGGCGGCAGTGTCGCAACGGGATCGGGCAACGCGGACGGTGGCGTCTCGGACGGCGCAGTATAGGGTGCGCGATCCTCGGGCGGGGTGACATCCAGCGACAGATCCTCGATCTGCGGCTGTGCCTGTTGCGAAACGGATTGCGCCACCTGCGTGGGGGTTTCCCATGCCGCGATCATCTGTGTGTAATCTTGCGGGGCCACCGTGATCTCACCCGCCATTGCCGGTGCGGCGGCAACGATAACCGTATCGACGCGGGTCATATGGGCAATCACCGCCCCATGCAGGCCCACAGCCATCAGACCCGCAACCAACAGGTCGATCCGTGATGTGAGCCAGACACTCATTTCTGCACCGTTACGAGGGCGATGTTTTCGACCCCGATCCCGCCCAACCGGCTCAAAAGTGCAGTCAAGTCCCGCGCCGGTGCGGCATGATCGGCCATGAGGTCAAGCGGGCAGGCGGCACAACCGAGCGCCCATTGCCCAAGCGCGTCCATGACGGCGCTCTCGCCCTCGGATGTGTTGAACGCCAACGCGCCGGTGCGCGACAGGTAAAGCGTATCCACATCGCGTCGCGCCTGATCCGTTGCGGCCTCGGGGGCCGAAATATCCATCGGTGGCGGCGGCACCAGACGCGCCGTCATCAAAAAGAAGATCAGCAAAAGGAAAACCACATTGATCATCGGCACCAAACCGATGTCCATGCGGTCGCGTTCCGGTCGGGACAGTTTCATTCCTGTGCCTCCACCAATGCGGTATTTGGCAATCCGGCGGCGGTGAGGTGGTCGAGCAGATCAACGAGCATCTGGACAGAGACCTCCCCGGACGCGCGGACCAGAATCGTATCCGTCGGGGTCTCCATCAGCGTAGGCAGCTGCGCCGTTATCTCGGCGAGCGGCATGTTTACCCCGTTCAGCAAAACGCCCTCCGCCGTGACATCCACCAAACGCGGCGGCCCAACGTATGGCGCGTCGGAAATCGTATGCGGTGTCGCCCGAACGGCGATCGTCGCCTCACGCGAATATTGCGCGGCCAACATGAAAAATACCAAAAGCAGGAACACCACATCGATCATCGGCGTGAGCGACGGGCGCAACCGCACCTTTCGATATGATCGCGTTAGCTGCATCGACCTCTTACCCTTTGGTCCGGTTTGTGGCGATGAGAATGCGTGTGGCGCGGGCTTCGATGTCGCGGGTCATCCGTTCCGCCGTGCTGTCAAAACCGGCCAGAGCCAGTGACGCAGGAATCGCCACCGCCATGCCCGCCGCCGTGGTCAGCAACGCTTCCCAAATCCCGCCGGCAAGCACCCCGGGGTCGGCCTGATTGCCGGACGTTTGCAGCGCCTGAAACGCGGCGATCATCCCCAAAACCGTTCCCAACAGACCCAAAAGAGGGGCGATCGCGGCAATCACCTCAAGCGCACGCAATCCATGACGGACCTGTGCGACGCAATCGGTGGCCACAAGCTCCGCCTCGGCCTCTGCATCTTGGCGGGGCAGCGTTCTAACGGCGTCTTGCGTGGCCTGTTCGATGCGCCCCAGAACGGTGTGACCGGACGACGCCCCCGACCATGCGCCCAACCGGAACAGGTGCATCAGTTTCCAAATGATGAGCGTTGCGGTGGCGAGCGACAAAAGCGCAATCGCGACCATCGCATAGCCACCTTTGTCGTAGATCATCGCGTAAAGGGACATGACATCCATGGGTCGCTCCTCGTTGCAGTCTTTGTGCCTATCTGACGATTCGGGCCTCTGTGCGCCTTGATCGAAGACAAGCTTCGCGAAACCGTGTGGCGAAAGTTCACAGCTGTGAACAGCTACGCCGCGTCCTTTCGCATCAGGGCCATAATCATCGGGCCACAGGAAAATTCCCCGACCGCCGCTTTGGCACTCAAGCTGCGCAGATACCCGCCGGGGGATCTGATGTCGGTGACACGTTCAAGCATCGCGGCCAAGGCAATCGAGGCCTGTGCGGCCCCCATATCCCGTTTGGCATCATTCCACGCCGAGGGCGAAATTCCCATCATCGGGCGGACGGTTTCGGCGGCGCGCACGAACTCGTGCCAATGCCGGATCGGTCCGTCTGAATAAGTCTGTAATTCACCGCACGCTTGCAACACCATTGCGAGAGGCAGGTTGGGGAGCGCCCGATCCGGGGGCAGGGGGGTATCAGTATCGGTATCTATATCTGTCGCTGTCTCTGGCTCACAATCAAGTAACGCGACCTCGCCGGTTTCCACAGGCGCGTCCAAAGACGGCTCGGAGGCCACGGATCCGCCTTTCGCGTTTTCTAAGCGAAGTTCAAGATCATAAGAGTCTTTAATTGAATTCTGATAGTGCTGCTCACTGTGAGCGTCATTGGTGCTCATATCTTCTGCAATACGTGGCTCCAGAATATCGCGTGCGTGGTCGAGTGCAGCACGCAGATCAACCTCCATCGCCTCCAGATCCGCCACCGCCAACTTGCGGCGAAGGGCGCGGGCGGACAACACGGCCAGATCGCTGAACTGACCCCAAATCGCAAGGTCGGGGCGCACATCTTCGCCGTATTCGGTCAGCGACGCCAGATCACGGCGCATCAGGCTCACAGCCTCGCGCAGACGCTTGTACCGCTCGGCCTCGGCACGCACGGCTTCGGCCGCCGCACAGATTTCGGCAAAGCGCGTGACGAGCGGCGTGAGATCAAACCCGAACGCCAGTTTTTCATCCCCATAGTGACGCGCATACCGTTTCCCGTTGGGGCTATCACGGCGAATAATCATCCCCGCATGGACAAGGCGGCCCAAATGGCGGCGCATGGTCGAGGTGGGCATACCATTCAGACGCTCACAGATCGATTTGTTGGACGGATGCACAATCAACGCACTGTCATTACCGCCCAAAATCGTCGCCTGATGAAAACTGACAAGCGCCTGAAGCACCGTCATATCGCGGTCGGTGAGGCCGTAAACCTCACGCGCGGCGGCCACTTCGCGGAGCGCCTCCCATTTGTTGACCCCATTTGGCGGCAGCTCTTTGGAGCCATGCGCCTGATGTTTCAACATGACAGCATCTATCGTTCGCCGGAACGGCGTGACTGGCGTGTATCCCATATCTGTTCACGAAGACAAAGATTTCCCGCTCCGCGAATCACTTTGGACTTGCGGATTGTTGCTCTCGACACTACCTTGAAGGTGCTAGAAACAAGTTAGGGTCTCGTGGAGCTATGTCTTTACGGGGCCTTTTCTTTGGTCCGGTCGTGCCTCCTTTTTGTTATCGTTGCTCTTCCTCAGTCTTCGACGCGCCGTAACCAGCGCGTGTGAAGCTCGTCTATCAACTCTTGCGCCTCGGCCTCGACCCAGTCGGCGAACCCGCCGCCCTGTAGGCTCAGAGTGATGCCCTTTGTGGTGCGTTTGATGCTTCCGCCACGCTGACCACCGATGCGAATGGGCTGTGCCTTCGTCGCGCGGGCAGGGGAGGGGGCGGCGGATTGTGCCACCGCTTTGCCCACGGCCGCCTCGACCGCCTGAAACGCCGCCACGGAGACGTCGGTGGGGTCGGGCACACGGTCCTCGGTGACCAAGGCCACGCTGGCTTTGGTATGCACATCGTCGGCCACCTGGATCAGGCGGGCGCGGTCCACGCCCTTGGCCTCGATCATCTTGGCAAGCGCGTCCCACCGTGGTCGCCCGATGCCATGCGCCGCACCGATCGCGCGGATCACATCAGCCCCGATCATATCCACCACGGCCAAGGCCATCGAAATGGACGATTTGGTCACTGTGAGCACTTCGGCGACTTGTGACTGTGTGCCAAAGCCGTTTTCGATAAGCTCTTGGGAAAAAAGGGCTTTTTCAATGTATGATAGGTCGCGGCGGGCCATGTTCTCGGAAATTTGCGCCCGCAGGGCGGCATCATCGTCAAGGTTGGCCACGAGGGCGCGGACCTTTTCGACCTTGTCGGACAGGCGGATGGATTCCAAACGGCGGCGGCCATAGACGAGCAGATATTGATCCGGCTCGGTGGGGTGGCGGCGCACCAGAATCGGCACGGTCTGGCCGTTGGCCTCAATCGCGGCGCGCAGATCGGCCACGTCCTCGGGTTCGAGACGGTCGGCGAGGCGGTCGTCGATAATCGCCGCGGGATCAAGTTCCCAGACACGGTGGCCATCGACGGCATCGCGGGCCGAGCGCAGCGCACGGTTGTTGGACATCATCGAGGTCGCGGAGACGGGCGCGGGGCCACCCGAGGCCGCGAGGCTATCGAGCATCGACATCCGCTTTTTCTTGCCATTGGTCATGTGTCTCGCCCCCATGTCTTTTGGATCAGTTGAGAGATTTCGTCGTTCACCGCATTGAGGCTTTCGACCGCGCGGTCGTAGGTGGAGCGGGTAAAGGCGCTGCGCTCGACCTCGTAGAGGGTTTGTTTGGTCAGGCCCGCGTCCGAGATGGCGGTGGATTTGAGCATCTGTGCGTTGAGCACGCTATCGCCGTACATCGTGCGCAAGAACGCGACGATCCGGTTTTGCGGGGCATCGGCGGGTTCGTACCGCGTGAGGACATAGCGCATCCAGTCGTGGGACATATCCGCGCCGCTTTCGGCGATCACGTCCATCAGGTCGGCAGTCATCCGCAGGAACTGGCTCATCGACATGACGTCGAGCATTTCGGGGTGGATGGTGACCAGAACGCCGGTCGCGGCGGAGAGCGCCGACATGGTGAGAAAGCCCAGTTGCGGCGGGCAGTCGATCACCACGACATCATAGTCGTCGTCCACTTGGGCCAAGGCCTCTTTGACGCGGAAAAAGAACAGGCCCGCGTTGCCTTGGGACAGGGCGCGGGGGGTTTCGTGTTCGAATTCCATCAGTTCGAGGTTGCCCGGAATGAGGTCGAGGTTCGGGATATAGGTTTGGCGGATCACCGTGCGGATCGGGTCGGGATCGTCGTAGCGGATCGCATCGTAGAGCGTGCCGCCGTCGACGAGGTCGAACTCGGGTTGCACGCCGTGCAGCGCGGTGAGCGAGGCCTGCGGGTCAAGGTCGATGGCGAGGACGCGGTACCCCGACAGGGCGAGGCGTTGCGCGAGGTGGGCGGCGGTGGTGGTTTTGCCGGAGCCGCCTTTGAAGTTCATCACGCCGATGATCTGCATGTGGTCGCCGTCGCGCCGCCCCGGCAGGTAATCGCCCGCCTTGCGCGCGGTTTTTTCCAACAGAACCCGCAGCTCCTGAATGTCGCGGGCCGAATAGAGGCGGCGGTTGCCGGGGGTGAGTTCGGGGGAGGGGCCTTTGCCGTCGAGGTGCAGTTTACGCAGGTAGGAATCGGTAACACCGAGCAGGGCGGCGGCCTCGCCCGACATGAATTTGCGCATCTTTTTGCTGGCGTCAGGCGGGAACAGGCTTTCGCGTTGCGCGTGCAACTGTTGGGCCAACCACTCGGAGTGTTGACGGATGACCGCATTGAGGTCTTCATGCTCTTGGGTCTTGCTCATTTGCCCTCTCGCGCCGTTCTCGGCTGTCTTTGCCGTACACGATCCGAACGTCTACTGGCGCGGTATCGTGTTCACGGTGTTTGGCGTTTATCGCCGCTTTTCCGTGACTATTGCCGAAAGACTCGGATTCGCGCAAGGCTTTTCTGGGATAGATCCGTCCAGATTTAGTAGGGCAGGGCGCCAAACACACTACAGGCACGCAAATCGCCACATATATAGCGACACCCCCGACACCGCGAAACGCGGGCTTCGGACCGGACACGAATCTCGCGGCACCGGCGGGCAAAACGGCGGGCAAAACGGCGCAATCCGCGACAGGGCCGCCGCCGGATCCACCAAAACACCGGCCCGCGCCCGACCTTCGAAATATTTTTTCGAGCTATTTTGTCGCGGTGTTCGCGCGGGATTCCGACGCAGGGCCGCACAGGACCGGCCCGCCCGATCCTGACCGGAGCGCCCCCGCAACAGGACGCCAGACGCATATCCAAATTTCTTAGTGTTTTCATAAAGCTTCAGGCGGGCTCACGTAAATGTGATGTGCTTTCAACGCCTTGGACGCGACCCGATTGCCCCTGTGTGACGGCCCTAAAAGATGCATCCCCGAGACACCAATTTCGACGGTTCCGCATCCGCGATACACCGCGCCACATCGGAGCGCACCACGCGGACACCTCGCGGGCGCAGACAGTCCGAACTGGCACCCCGCCACAGCCGCGCGGCCTATGATCTATGTCAAAGGGGCGCGGTACGGTGCCTGTTAGGTCAAGCCCGTGAACAACGAGCGAGACCATGCAACACACGCCTGCACGCCGATCCTTTCTAAAAGGCCGCTTTACCAAAGCGACCCATATCCGCCCCCCGGGATCCGTGGCGGCGTTTCACGATCTATGCACCCAGTGCGGCGCCTGTGCCAACGCCTGTCCCACGGGAATCATCTACCGCGACAACGACGGCTTTCCCGTGATCAACCTGCGCGCGGGGACCTGTCTGTTTTGCTCGGCCTGCGCCGACGCCTGTGAACCCGCCGCCATCGCACCCGCACCCGCGTGGTCGGTACGGGCAAAGGCAGATGCCTCATGCCTGTCGATGACCGGCGTCACCTGTCGCACCTGCGAAGACCAGTGCGACGCACAAGCCATCCGGTTCCGCCTTCAGACCGGCGGTCGGGCCATTCCCGAATTCGACGCGGATATGTGTACGGGCTGCGGCGCCTGTGCGGCGCCATGTCCGACCAACTCAATCACGTTTTACGACAAAAACCCCCAACACGAGGAAACATCATGCTGAATATTTGTGGATGCCTCGTCCATGCGCTGCCCGAACGGGAAGATCAGGTGATCACCGCGATCGCGGCAATGGATGGATGCGAAGTGCACGCCAACGAAAACGGCCGTGTCGTTGTCACCGTCGAGGATACCGGAACCAAACGCGCATCGGACCAGATCATGGATATGCACCAGATCCCTGGCGTTTTGACTGTCACTCTTACCTACCACCACTTTGAACCGCTCGGCGAACACCCCGCCGCCGCGATGTCGCTCTGAGGAGATCAAGCCATGACCATTGAAACAACACGGCGTTCATTTTTGAAAACCACTGCGGCGGCGGCGACCGCCTCGGCGGCGGGGATCACCCTGCCACAGGCCGCCACGGCTCAGGTCGGCGCCCCCGACATCCGGTGGGACAAGGCCGCCTGCCGGTTCTGCGGCACGGGCTGTTCGGTGCTGGTCGGCACCAAAGACGGGCGCGTCGTCGCCACGCAAGGCGACCCCGAGGCCCCCGTCAACCGCGGCCTCAACTGTATCAAGGGCTATTTCCTGTCCAAGATCATGTACGGCAAGGACCGCCTGACCACGCCGCTGTTGCGCAAAACCAACGGCGTCTATGACAAGAACGGTGAATTCGAGCCGGTGTCATGGGACGAGGCCTTTGACGTGATGGCGCAGAAATGGAAAGAGACGCTGAAAGCCAAAGGCCCCGAAGCCGTAGGCATGTTCGGTTCCGGCCAGTGGACCGTTTGGGAAGGCTACGCCGCCGCTAAATTGATGAAGGCGGGTTTCCTGTCCAACAACCTCGACCCGAACGCACGTCACTGTATGGCCTCGGCTGTTGCGGGCTTTATCCGCACCTTTGGCATTGATGAGCCGATGGGATGTTATGACGACCTCGAGCACGCCGACACATTCGTGCTTTGGGGCTCCAACATGGCCGAAATGCACCCGATCCTGTGGTCGCGTCTGACCAACACGCGCCTGACCAAACCCGGGGCCGAGGTGCATGTGTTGTCCACGTTCGAACACCGTTCGTTCGAGTTGGCCGACAACGGCATGATCTTTACACCACAAAGCGATCTGGCGATCCTCAACTACATCGCCAACTACATCATCGAAAACGATGCGGTGAACTGGGATTTTGTGAACAAGAACGTCAATTTCACCAAAACGCCCACCGACATCGGCTATGGCCTGCGTCCCGAACATGCGCTTGAACAAGCGGCGGCAAACCCCGCAGCGGGCAAGCTCGAAAGCATCACCTTCGAGCAGTACAAAGAGTATGTTTCTGAATATACCCTTGAAAAGGCTGCCGAACTTTCGGGCGTTCCCGCCGAGAAACTCGAACGTCTTGCGCGTCAGTATGCCGATCCGAACCGCAAGGTCATGTCGCTGTGGACCATGGGGTTCAACCAACACACCCGTGGCGCATGGGTCAACTCGCTGATGTACAACGTCCACTTGCTGGTTGGCAAAATTTCCGAGCCGGGCAACTCGCCGTTCTCGTTGACGGGTCAGCCGTCGGCCTGTGGGACCGCCCGCGAAGTGGGGACATTTGCGCACCGTTTGCCCGCCGATCTGGTGGTGAACAACGACGCGCACCGCGCCTTTTCCGAGGAGAAATGGAAACTGCCGCAGGGTGTGTTGAACGGCAAGGTCGGCGCCCACGCCGTGTTGCAGAACCGGTTGCTCAAAGACGGCAAGATCAACGCCTATTGGGTGCAGTGTAACAACAACATGCAAGCGGCACCGAACATGAACGAAGAGGGGTATCCCGGGTATCGCAACCCCGAGAACTTCATCGCCGTGTCCGATCCCTATCCAACCGTGACCACCATGTCCGCCGACCTGATTTTGCCGACGGCAATGTGGGTGGAGAAAGAGGGGGCCTACGGCAACGCCGAGCGGCGCACCCAGTTCTGGCGTCAACAGGTGAAAGCCCCCGGCGAGGCGAAATCGGATGTGTGGCAGCTGATGGAGTTTTCCAAGCGCTTTACCACGGACGAGGTCTGGCCCGCCGAGATCCTCGACGCCAACCCCGAGTACAAAGGCAAGACCCTGTTCGATGTGCTGTATGCGAACGGTCAGGTCGACAAATATCCGCTGTCCGAGACGGCGGAAGGGTTCGACAACGACGAGAGCGAGCACTTCGGGTTCTACATCCAGAAGGGTCTGTTCGAGGAATACGCCAGCTTTGGCCGCGGCCACGGCCACGACCTTGCGCCATTCGACACCTACCATCAGGCGCGTGGTTTGCGGTGGCCCGTGGTGGACGGCAAAGAGACGCTTTACCGCTTCCGCGAGGGGTATGATCCCTATGTGAAAGAGGGCGAGGGCGTTAAGTTCTACGGCAAGCCCGATGGCAAGGCGGCGATCATTTTCGCACCGTTCGAGCCCGCCGCCGAAGAGCCCGATGAGGAATTCAACCTGTGGTTGGTGACGGGGCGTGTGCTTGAGCACTGGCACTCCGGTTCGATGACGCGCCGTGTGCCCGAGCTGCACCGTGCCTTCCCGTCGGCGGTGATCTTTATGCACCCCGAAGACGCGAAAGAGCGCGGATTGCGGCGGGGCCAAGAGGTCAACGTGTCGACCCGTCGCGGCGATGTGGCCACCCGTGTCGAGACCCGTGGGCGCAACAAGATGCCACGCGGCGTTGTGTTCTTCCCGTGGTTCGACGAGGGCCAGTTGGTCAACAAGCTGACGCTCGACGCCACATGCCCGATCTCGAAAGAGACCGACTTCAAGAAATGCGCCTGTAAGATCGAGCGCGTTTAACGGCCCTTAAGGAGACAAACCGATGTCCGCCAAGTCGACACATCCCAAAGGCATTGACCGCCGCCGCTTCCTCACGGATACGGCGCGCGGGATTGCGGGCTGTGCCTTGGCGGGCGCGGGACTGACATGGTTCGCAAGCGACGCGCGGGCCTTGCCCGCAACCGCGATCCGTCCACCGGGGGCCTTGGGCGAGGACGATTTTCTCGCTGCCTGCATCCGGTGCGGATTGTGCGTGCGCGATTGCCCCTATGACACGCTTGTCCTTGCCGAACTCGGCACGGATGGCGCGGCCACGGGGACACCGTTTTTCACGGCACGCGATGTGCCATGCGAAATGTGCGACGACATTCCCTGTGTCGCGGCCTGCCCCACGGGCGCCCTCGACAAGAATCTGACCGAAATCGACAACGCGGACATGGGCGTGGCGGTTCTGATCGACGAGGAACATTGCCTCAACGCGCTCGGGTTGCGGTGTGACGTGTGCTATCGCGTCTGCCCCGTGATCGACAAGGCCATCACGCTCGAACAATCACCGAACACGCGCTCCGGCCACCATGCAATCTTTATGCCCACCGTCCATGCCGACCACTGCACGGGCTGTGGCAAATGCGAAAAGTCCTGTGTGCTTGAGGGCGAATCCGCGATCAAGGTGCTGCCGCAACGCATCGCCCGTGTCGAGGCCGCCGCCCACTACCGCCTCGGGTGGGAGGAACACGAAGGCATCGTCGACGAATTGGTCGACCTGCCCGACCGCCTCCCCGGACCGGGGACCGACAACCTCGCCGCACCGGGCGGGTACACGGACGGCGTTCCCGCCTTTGAACCGGCGTTCAAACTTCCGTCAACAGGGGGGGCAGGGCAATGAGCACGGCCTCCAAAATGCCCGTCGGACGCGAAGCTGTCGAACTCAAAGGATGGTGGAAAGCGTATAAATATCTCATCTTGCGCCGCACCTCTCAGGCCATCTTTCTCTTGGTGTTCCTGATCGGGCCGTGGTTCGGCCTGTGGTTGGTCAAGGGGACGCTTGCAGGGTCGATGACCTTGGGCGTGCTGCCGCTCAACGACCCGTTTATCGCGCTGCAATCACTTGTTGCGGGGCACATCCCCGAAACCACCGCCCTCATCGGCGCGGTGATCGTGGCCTGTGCCTATGCGCTGATCGGCGGGCGCGTCTATTGTTCGTGGGTCTGTCCGATCAACCCCGTCACCGACGCGGCCCATTGGCTGCATACACGGCTCGACCTGCCCAAAGGGTGGCAACCCAAACGCCAGACACGCATCATCGCGATGTTTGCCGTGCTTGCCGTCTCCGCACTCTCCGGCACCATCGCATGGGAACTGGTCAACCCGATCACCATGGTCCACCGTGCGCTCGTCTTTGGCGGCGGGTTCGCATGGGCCTTTGTGATCGGCGTCTTTTTGTTCGATCTGTTGTTGTCGCGCCGGGGTTGGTGCGGGCATCTGTGTCCGGTTGGTGCCTTTTACGGCCAGCTTGGCGCGAAATCCGTTCTGCGTGTCACCGCTGTGAAACGCGCGGCCTGTGACGACTGTATGGATTGCTTTGCCGTCTGTCCCGAAATGCAGGTCATCACCCCCGCCTTGCGCGGACAGGACGACGACACCCCGCTCATTCTTTCGCCCGACTGCACCAACTGCGGGCGCTGCATCGACGTGTGTTCTGTCGATGTGTTCGAATTCACCCATCGTTTCGACACACGCCCCGCTCCGGGTCGTGTGCGCGAGAAATCCAAACCTGCAAAACGGGCCGATAAAGCTGCCTGAACAAGCAATGGAGTTATAGGAAATGAAAACCCAAAGTCTCATAACCGCTTTGACCTTTTCGGCGCTTGTGGCCGTCGGCAGCATGGCTACCGCACAGCAATCGGGGAGCGGCAAAGTCGAAACCCTGCGGGGCGGGGACGTCGACGATTATGTCGCCGTCGAGGATGTGTTCCATCAGGATGAAAACCGGTTTGTGCGCAACTACCGCCAACAACCGCCGCTCATCCCGCACACGATCGAACAATACCAGATTGATCTGTCGGCCAACGAATGTCTGGCCTGTCACGACTGGACCAACGCGGGGGATCGCGGGGCGCCCACCTTGTCGATGACCCACTACCTTGACCGTGACGGCAACCAACTTGACAGCGTTGCAGGCACACGGTGGTTCTGTAACCAGTGTCACGTACCACAGGCCGATGCGCCTGCCCTCGTCGAAAACGATTTTCAGGCGTCTAACTAACGCCCAGCGGGAAAGGACTTAGCTATGGCTGAACAAGACACAACCACTGCCCGCGCGGGATTTTTGCGCCGCGTCTGGCGGTTCATTGCCTCTCCGTCGGGGATTTTCTCTCTGGGCTTTCTCGTCGCCGCGGGTTTCGCGGTCGGGGTCATGTTCTGGGGCGGCTTCCACTGGGCGCTCGAGATGACCAACCGCGAGGAATTCTGTATCGGGTGTCACGAGATGCGTGACAACGTCTATGCGGAATATCAGGGCACGATCCACCAGAACAACCGTTCCGGTGTGCGCGCGACCTGTCCCGATTGCCACGTGCCAAAGGACTGGGGACCAAAGATGATCCGCAAGATCCAGGCCTCGAAAGAGCTCTACGGTCACTTCATCTCGCAATCCATCTGGACGGAGGAGAAATTCGAAGACCACCGCATTGATCTGGCGTCGAACGAATGGGCGCGGATGAAAAAGACGGACAGTAAGGAATGCCGCAACTGTCACTCCTTTGAATTCATGGACTTTACGTTTCAGGAAAACCGTGCCGCCGACAACCACCAAAAGGCGTTGGATGACGGCATGACCTGTATCGATTGTCACCAGGGGATCGCGCACAACCTGCCCGCCAATTACCTCGACGCCTATCGCGATGTCGTGGCCAAGTTGGAAGCCGACGGTGTTATCGAGCCGCAGACGAAAGATGTCGCCGCCGCAAAGAGCGAAATCGAAGAGTACCTTGGTTCGAAATAAATGAACGCGGGGGCGGCCGGAGTGGCCGTCCCCATTTTTCCTTTGACCGAAGAGAGTGATCCCATGAACATCGCCTATGTCACCCATGCCGAAGGGGGCGTTGTGAACCGCGTTCTGGCCGCGCTTGCCATGACGTTACTGGACGAGGGGGTGCGTGTGATCGGCACCACACAGACCGATACGCCGCGGCCCAAAACCCATCATTGCGACATGGATGTGCGGGTTTTGCCCGATGGCGGGATTATTCGCATTTCGCAGGATCTGGGGCCGAATGCCCGCGGGTGCCACCTTGACCCGAGCGCCTTGGAAGAGGCGGTGGCGTTGACGGCGGCGCGTCTGGAGGGGGCGGAGATTCTGGTGGTGAACAAGTTCGGTAAACACGAGGCCGAGGGGCGCGGGTTCCGCGAGGTGATCGCCGAGGCCGCCGCGCGTGACATTCCCGTGATCGTGGGCACAAACGGCTTGAACATCGATGCGTTTATGGCGTTTTGTGGCGGGGACGCTGTGGCGCTTGACGCGGCAACGGACACGCTTTTGACATGGGCGCGTCCCTTGGTGCGCAGGGCCGCCTGACCCGTTCTGAAAAGGAAAGCCCATGATTCGTTTGTCTCGCCGGTCTGTTATTGTGAGTGGCGCTGCGGCGCTTGGATGTGCCGCGATTGGCGCCCCTGTGTTGGCCGCTGATCCGCTGTCGATCACCGTTGTGAAAGACCCCGATTGTGGCTGTTGCGCGGCATGGGTCGACGTGTTGGACGCGGACGGATTTGCCACGGATGTGAAACTCGCGGGCTATGACCAATTGCAAACGATCAAAGGCAAATTGGGGATCACCCCCGATCTGGCCTCATGCCATACCGCGTTGATTTCGGGCTATGTCATCGAGGGCCATGTGCCGCCCGCCGACATCCGCCGCCTGTTGGCCGAGGCCCCCGAGGCCATCGGCCTCACCGTTCCGGGCATGCCCTACGGCTCTCCCGGAATGGGGCCGGAAAACGAGCGCGAGGCCTATGATGTCCTGCTCGTGAACCGCGATGGTTCGACACAGGTGTTCGCCCGTTACGACGCCGCCTGAGCGCACCGGTCAGCCCTGTGACACCGGCGCGTAGAACTCGGTCTCCGAGGGGACCGAGCAACTGCCGCACATTTTGGACACGGTACAGCCGCCGCAGGGCAGGGGCTGTATCTGTTGTTCAATCGCGCCCTTGCGGATCCAGTGTTGCAACATGCCGCGCACCGCATCGGGGGAAATCCCGAACCGGTACGACAGGTCGGTGACGCTCACGCTGCCTTGCGCATCGATGTGGGTTTTCAGATCCAGAAGCAGCGGCATCTCAATGCCCCCCCATTTCCAATGGGGCGCCGTGGGACCGCCGCCCGATCAGCCATAGCACGCAGGTCACGGCCCCGAGAGCGGCGACAATCGCGCCGATCCACCACCCCGACGAGACCGGATGCCGCGTGAAGGTGGCGATCTGGTAGAACCCGACGGCGGAGCCATAGGCCAGTCCCATGGTCCAAAGCCCCGCAAAGCTCGCCCATTTCCACCCCGTTTCACGCCAGATCGCGCCCATAGCGGCGGCGCATGGCATGTAGAGCAGGATCATCAACAGATAGGCAAACGCACCGGTCTGACCGTCGAACCGCGCCGACATGGTGCTAAACGTCGACGATGTGACGCCCTGCGCATCGGCGGCCAGTTCGGCATCCCCGACCTCGCCGATGTTCAACCCGAGCGGATCGGAGGCCATGCCGAATGCATCGCGCAGGTTCGGCCCGATGGTGGACGCGGCCTCCGAGAACGATGCGCCGATCGAGACGGCACCACCGGCCTCGTTTGCATCACCGCTGTAGAGCGTGTTGAGCGTGCCGACCACGGCCTCTTTGGCGAGAATGCCGGTGAAAATCCCGACGGTGGCGGGCCAGTTGTCCTGTTCGATGCCCATCGGGCCAAAGGCGGGGGTCAGCGCCCGACCGACCTGCGACAACACAGAGGTGTCACGGTTGTCGTTGCCGAAACTGCCGTCCGTCCCCCATGAGTTGAGAAAGGCGAGGGCCGCAACCATGATCACGATCACCTGTCCGGCCTCTAACAGGAAGTCGCGCAGACGGTGCCATGTGCGCCGCCGCAACCCGCCCAACGTGGGCAAATGGTAGGGGGGCAATTCCATCACAAACGGCGAGGGCGCCCCGCGCAGCACGGTCACTTTCAACAACAACCCCGTGCCAACGGCGGCCATCAGGCCAAGCAGGTACAGCCCGAACACAAGGTTCTGTCCCCCCGTGGGAAAGAAGGCGGCGGCAAACAGTGCATAAACGGGCAGGCGCGCCCCGCACGACATGAACGGCGCCATCATCACCGTCAACACGCGGTCGCGTTGGCTATCAAGGGTGCGCGTGGCCATGATCGCCGGCACGTTGCACCCGAAGGCCACGATCAGCGGCACAAAGCTTTTGCCCGGCAGGCCGATCATGCGCATGAAACGGTCGGTGACAAAGGCCGCGCGGGCCATATAGCCGCTGTCCTCCAACACCGAGAGGACAAAGAACAGGCAGGCGACAATCGGGATAAACGTGGCCACGGTCTGAATACCGCCGCCCACGCCATTGGCCAGAACCGTCACCACCCATGTCGGCGCATTGACAGAGGCCAACAGGGCCGCGGTGCCATCCACGAACAGCGCCCCCGCGAAGATGTCAAAGAAATCGATAAAGGCCCCGCCGACGTTGATGGTGAGCATGAACATGACATACATCACCGCCAGAAAGATCGGGATGCCAAGGCCACGGTGCAGCACAACGCGGTCGATCCGGTCCGACAGCGGGCGGCTGATCTGGTCAAGGCGGTCAACGGTTTGCCCCACGATTTCCGACACACGGTCATAGCGGCCACAGGCAATCAGCGTGTCGGCCTCCATTCCCGTCTCTGCCTCGAGGCGCAGGCGCAGGCTCCGTGCCTTGGCCGCCAGATCGGCGGTGGTCATGGCCGGGTCCAGAACGTCGCCCTCGACGTGTTTGATGGCAATCCAACGGGCGTGGTCCGCACCCTTTCGGGCAATGACGTCCGGCAGCAGATCGCTCACGGCGCTCTCGATTTCGGGACCGAACGGCGTGCCGTCATCGGGCAGGCGGCCGCCCTTCAGGATCTGGTCACGCAGGGCGCCCAGACCGGAATTCTGTGCCGGTCCCGAGGCCACAATCGGCAAGACGGGACAACCCAGATGCTGTGACAGGGCATCGATGTCGATGCGGATGCGCCGTTGACGGGCGATGTCCATCATGTTCAGCGCGACGATAATGGGTGCACCCATTTCGAGCAATTGCACAGTCAGATAGAGGTTGCGTTCCAGATTGGCGGCGTCGATGACGTTGATCACCACATCGGGGCGCTCGGCCAGAATGAAATCGCGGGCGAGCTTTTCATCCAGTGACCCTGCCCCTCCCGTGACCGAGAGCGAATAGACCCCCGGCAGGTCGGTCACCTGAATTTTTTCGCCGTTGTGGCGGAAATGGCCGATCTTTTTTTCGACCGTTACACCCGGCCAGTTGCCGACCTGTTGGTGGGTGCCTGTCAGGGCATTGAACAGTGTGGTTTTGCCGCAATTGGGGTTGCCGACGATTGCGACAGTTGGCGCGGGTTTGGCCACAGGGTTGGCGGGGCTCATGGTTCGATCCGGCACACGTTCAACGCCTCTGCCTCGGCCTTGCGCAGGCTGAGCGCATAGCCACGGACCCTGATTTCGACCGGATCGCCCAAGGGGGCCATGCGGTTGACCGTGAACTCGGTGCCAAGTGTCAGTCCCATAGACAACAACATGCGGCGATAGGCCGGTGCGCCCGCGTCAAAGCCGGTGATTTTGGCATAGTCGCCCAAGGCGAGATCTTTGAGTTTTGGCATCGCACGGCTCTTTCTGTGACACGGCTGTCAGCCCGCAGGGCCACGCGGGCGCGGACCTATCCCGACTAATTTAATCGAGAATTAGGATGTTGCGCCGGAGGCCACATTGATCGAAGTCAAATCCGGGGCCAAGCCGCAAAATATGCCCGCGCCGCAAAGATCTCTCGATGAGGGGGAAGCGGGGGGGGGCGGCTTGACATTAGTCAATGATTGGCCGCCGGCACTTGGTCAATGTGGCGCATCGACACAGTGACCCATAATGAGGACATGCGTTTGCGCGACACAGATGACCCCGCAATGCCCGATGTGGCCCCCTCGCCACCCGCGCAATGCCCGATGACCCCGTCCGCGCACTCCGTGACCCCGCCAAAACCCGTCGCGCGCGCCCGCAAAGTCTCGCTCTGGACCTATTTCAAGCTGTTCAAACAGGACATTCTATCGGCACAGCCCGCGCATCTTTACCGTGCGTGGATGGCCGAATTCCGCACGCCGTTTTTCCGCTCCTACCTGTGCAACGATCCCGGGTTGGTCACGTTGGTGCTCAAAGACCGGCCAATGGATTTCCCGAAATCCGAACGCATCCGCACGGGGTTGAAGCCGTTGTTGGGGGAATCGATTTTCATTTCCAATGGCGCCTTGTGGCAACGTCAACGGCGCATCATCGATCCCGCGTTCGAGGGCGGACGGCTGCGCGAGGTGTTTCCCGCCATGTGGGACAGCGGCGTGGCGGCGGTGGAGCGGCTGCAAAAGGTGGCCAACGGCACGCCGGTCGAGATTGAAAGCCACGCCAGTCATGTGGCGATGGATGTCATTTTCCGCACGCTGTTCTCGGTGCCGGTCGAGAGCGAAATCGCAGGCGCGGCGTTTGACACCTTTAAAGATCACCAGAAACAACAACCCGTTGCCAATCTCGCCGCCCTTTTGCCGCTGCCCAAATGGTGGCCGCGCATCCATTCGCGGCGCACGCGACAGACCGCCGCCACCATCCGCGGGTTGATCGCACAGCTCACCGAAACCCGCGCCCGCGCCATTGCGGCAGGCACCGCGCCCGATGATCTGGCGACAAAGATCATGACAACCCCCGATCCCGAAACGGGCCAGTGTTTTGACACCGACGAGATGGTCGATCAGGTCGCCATTTTCTTTCTGGCGGGCCATGAAACCTCGGCGGCGGCCCTCGCATGGGCGCTCTACCTTTTGGCGACCCACCCCGACTGGCAAGAGCGGTTGGCCCGGGAGGCACAGGCGGAAATCGATCCCGACAAGATCTATTTTTCGACCCTGAACAAGCTGCGGGTCTCGCGGGCGGTGTTCCGCGAGGCCATGCGCCTTTACCCGCCCGTGCCGATGTATGTGCGCGAGGCGGCCTGTCCCGAAACGTTCCGCGAACGCCCCGTGGCCAAAGGATCACAGGTGATCATAAGCCCGTGGCACCTGCATCGCCACGAATGCATTTGGGACAGACCCGACGAGTTCGACCCAGACCGGTTCACCACGCCCAACGGCAAGGACGGGTTGCGCCGCGCCTATATCCCGTTTTCGGCAGGGGCGCGGGTCTGTCCGGGCTCGGCGTTCGCGATGGCCGAAGGACCGCTTTTGCTGTCGATGTTGGTGCGGGCCTTCCGGTTCGAACCGGTCGAGGGGCGCGTCCCTGTGCCCACCGCCCACCTGACCGTCCGCGCCAAGGACGGCATCTACCTGCGGATTACTCCACGCGAGACCACCCCACACCCCTCCGACGCCCTAAATTCCGAGGCCGACACATGACACAGACCCCCGCACCAACGCTCAAGGCGTGGCCCTACTGGCTCACGCTGACCTTTGTTCCCTTGTTAATTCTGGCGCTCGCCTATGGCGGATGGACGATCTGGCTCATCCCCGCCTACGGGTGGGTGTTGATGCCGTTGCTTGATCTCATCATGGGCAAGAACCTGACCAACCCCGATCCTGATACGCCCGATAGCGAGCTGTTCTGGTTTCGTCTGTTGACGTGGATCTGGTTCCCGATCCAGTTCTGTCTGGTGTTTGGCGCGATCTGGGTGTTGACCCATTCCGATGGCTATAGCGCCCTTGAAACCTTGGGGATCATGTTCGGCATTGCCGTCACCACGGGGACGGTCGGGATCGTCTATGCCCACGAACTGTTCCACAAATCCGCCAAATTCGAACGCGCTTTGGGCGACCTGCTTTTGGCCACGGTTCTCTACGGGCATTTCCGCACCGAGCACCTTTTGGTGCATCACCCCTATGTCGGCACCCCGCGCGACACGGTCACCGCCCGCTATAACGAAGGCTTCTTGCGGTTCTTTGTCCGCGTTTTGCGCACCGGCCGGCGGTCGGCATGGCGGGCCGAAAAGGCGATGTTGGCCCGTCGCGGGCGCGGCCCGTGGCACCTGTCCAATCCGATGTTCAAATATGCCGCCCTCAAACTCGTGTTCCTCACACTCGCCTTTGTCATTGGCGGATGGATGGGTGTGGGATTGTTCGTCTTTCAGGCCTTTCTGGCCGTTTGGCAACTGGAACTGACCAACTATGTCGAACACTACGGTTTGACCCGCAAGCACCTCGGCGACGGGGTATACGAGCCGGTTCAGGCCCATCACTCATGGGACTCGGCGCATCGCGTGTCGGGGTTGTTATTGATCAACCTGCAACGTCACGCCGATCACCACCTGCATCCGATGCGGCGGTTTCCCTTGCTCCAGATTCTGGATGAAACCCGCACGCCACATCTGCCAACGGGCTATCCGCCCATGACCTCTATGGCGATGATTCCACCCATTTGGCGGCGGCGGTTCAATCCGCGGGTGCGGGCATGGCGCGAGACGTTCTATCCCGAGATCGAGGATTGGACCCCCTACAAAGAGATGACAAATCCCGCCCCGAAAGGCGCAGGGTAAGCGCCACCGCAGGCGCCATCATAACAGGACCGGCGGCGGGGGAGACCCCGCCGCCTATGCCCAAAGTCATGCCTGTGCTAATACTATGCCCCTGACCAGGATGCGCCGCTTGGCCCTTCCAGAAAGCCGTCACTCAGCCGGATGCCGGGGCGGGCTCCGGTGAGGGCCGCCGCCACATCGCCGCGCGCCACGGTGCCGTCAATCCGGTCGCGGTACAGCGCACACAGGGCCGCAAAATCACCGGTCTGCGGGGACAGGCGCAGACGGGTCACCCCCGCATCTTTCAACGTTTCGATCTGGTGGTCGGCGCAGGCATAACTGTCCGACAGGGTTTGCACCCCGTTCATCGACAAAAAGCTTTGCTCGTCCAGTGTGGACACGTCCAAACCGTCCGGATCGTCCTCGCAGGCGAATTGACAATTGTCTTTCGTGCGCCCGTGCATCCGCGCGTGATAGCACCGCCCCGAAATGGCGAGCGGCACACGGCCATAGCCCCAGACCTCGATCGCCACACCAAGCTCACGGCCCAGTTGCGCCAGAGTGGTCAACGGGGCGAGTGGCAATTCGGGTGGCAAACAGACGCTTGTGGCCCCGCGTCCGGCAAGCCACCGCAGCGTGCCTTCGTTATAGACATTGACCAAGGGACCGACCGAGAACGGCGTGCCTTCGGGCAGGTAGGCGAGCATGGCCAGATCGTTGATCTCGACCTCGACCCCCGCCTCGACCAGTTGCGCACTGAGTTTGCGTTCGCGTTTGAGGGTGATCAGCGCGAGCGAGGTGACGGCCACGGATTTCCCCGCCTCCATCAGCGTCTCGATCGCCTCCGGAATCCGGTCCTGATAAAAGGGCAGGCGTTTGGAACAGACCACCTCGCCCAACACCACATGCGTCACGGGGGCCGCGACAAGGCTGTCGTAAAAGGCGCTCCACGGTTCGGGTTTCCAAAAGAACTGGTTCGGTCCGACGGTCAGGTCCATTTGATCTATCTCCACGTTTTCACATAGGCACCGGCGGTCGCGGACTGACCTTCGGTGAGGGAGGCCAACATGCCCTCGGGCAGCGGGCGACCGGCGGCATGGGCATCGACGGCGGCGCGGAAATTGCGCACCACCTGCGCCACATAAGAGCGCGAACGCTGACGGCCCTCGATCTTGAGCGCGGTGACGCCCGCCTTGGCCAGTTGCGGGATGAGTTTTTCGGCGTTGAGGCTGACGGGATCCTCGAACAGGTGGCCCTCGGCCTTGCCCGCGTGAAAGCATCCTTTGCACAGGGTGGGGTAGGGGGCCGCATCACCGGCGCCGACGCGGTGGATGGTGTAGCCACCCAGTTTGGCCGACAGCACACCCGCGTCCTCATGGTATTCCACGTGGCTTGCGGGGGAACAGACGCCGTTCATATTGGGCGATTGCCCCGTGGCGTAGGAAGAGAGCGAACACCGGCCCTCGGCCATGACGCACAGGCCGCCAAAGACAAAGACCTCGGTTTCGACCTCGGTTTCCGCATTGATCGCCGCGATTTCCTGAACCGACAAAACGCGGGGCAGAACCACCCGTTTGACGCCAAATTCACGGGCATAAAAATTGATGGTATCGGCATTGGCCGCCGCCGCTTGCACCGACAGGTGACGGCGCAGGGTGGGGTGATGGAGCGCCGCGTGCGCCAACAGGCCCATATCCGCCAGAATCACCGCATCGACGCCCGCCGATTGCGCGTCGGCAATGGCGGCGTGCCAGATCTCTTCGGCACCTGCACGGGGGAATGTGTTGATCGCCACGAGGACTTTCGCGCCGTGCTCATGGGCAAAGGCCACGCCCTCGCGCATCTCGTCACGGTCAAAGTTCAACCCGGGAAAATTGCGCGCATTGGTTTCATCGGCAAAGCCGCAATAGACGGTATGTGCGCCCGCCTTGACAGCGGCACGCAGGGAGGCGGGGGTGCCCGCCGGACAGACGATTTCCATTACCATTGTTCTACTTCCTCATGGCGCGACAATGGCACGCCGGTTCTGGCCTCGGCCGTTTCAATCAACCACCGCACCTGTGGCGCAAGATGGCCCGACATGGCCTGTGCCTCGGCCGAAAAATCCAGTTCCGCATCGTCGATGGCATTGCGCAGGGCCAACACCGCCGCCGTGTCGCCCTCGACCATCAGGTCGCGCGAGAAAAACAGGGCATCGCCGTCATACGTCCCGTGAACCAGACCCAACAGGCCCGACAGCGGCCCCGAAATCCGCGCATCGCCCCGCTGTGGTCCGCGCGACAGATGCACCCGCGGCGCACCGCCGTTGGGTTCCAGCAACAGCGTCACGGGCAGGTCGGTGGGATCAAGCACGAACCGCGCATGGCCGTAGATGCCAAGACGGCGGAACATCCCCGCGTGGGTTTTGGCCATCCGTTGCGCAAAGCCCGACAGGGCGACCGAAAGCGGTGCAAGGGGCGTCCACCGCAGCGAGGCGGCAGGCAGGCGCGGAACACGCGGCAGGTGAAGAGACGAAGCGGACATCGTTGGGGCTCCAGTTTCGCGGCGCGGCCAGACCACGGATCCGGACAAGACATCCGGACCGCATATGTCGGCACAACAGTTTGGCCCCGCACCAAGGGCAGGGGGAATTGAGGCATTTTTAGCGGCGGCTTTGGTCCCGTGTCTTGACGATTGTCAAATTTGGACATGCCCGCGGGTGATAAAGCGGCACAACTCAAAAGGAATTCCCCATGCGCAGCCTGCCCCCGTTTCCAACCTTGCGTGCCTTTGTGGACTGGAGTGCGGCGCAGGGCCAATTGACCGCCGTGCCTGATCCCGTCTCGGTGCGCCACCAAATGACCGCCGTCCACCGCGCCGTGTTGGAACGTGGCGGGCCGGTGTTGCGGTTCGATCATCCTCTACTGGACGACGGCAGCCGCAGCGACATACCCGTGGTGCTCAACATCTTTGGCACGCCCGAACGGGTGGCGGCGGGGTTGGGGGTGACGCTTGACGGGCTTGGGGATCTGGGGGCGTTTCTGGCCGCCTTGCGCGCGCCCGCCGCCCCCGAGGGGATGCGCGATGCCCTGTCCAAATGGCCGATGCTCAAGGCCGCGATGGCCACCCGACCCAAGATCATGAAAAAGGCCCCGGTGCAGCGCCGCGTCGACACCGATGTCGATCTGTCCCGCCTGCCGATCCAGACCCATTGGCCCGAGGATGCCGGTCCGCTGATCACATGGCCGATGGTGCTGACCCGCCCGTTTGACAGCACGCCGCAACAGGCGACCCGGTATAACGCGGGGGTATACCGCGCTCAGGTGATTGGCCGCGACAGGATCATCATGCGGTGGCTCGCGCATCGCGGCGGGGCGGCGCATTTCCGCACGTGGCAGGCCCAAGACGCGCCGATGCCCGTGGCGATTGTGTTGGGCGCGGACCCTGCGGCGCTTTTGTCGGCCGCCTTGCCGCTGCCCGAAACCGTGTCCGAGCTGTGTTTCTCGGGCGTCTTTTCCGGTGCGCGCCCCCGATTGGTCCCGGCCAAAACCGTGCCGCTTCTGGTGCCTGCGGACGCGGAAATGGTGATCGAGGGATGGATCCACCCGAGCGAGACCGCCCCCGAGGGGCCATTTGGCGATCACACAGGCTATTACAACAACGCCGAACCGTTTCCGGTGATGACGGTCAGCGCCGTGACCTCGCGCCCCGATCCGATCTACCTGTCGACCTATACGGGACGCCCGCCCGACGAGCCGGCCATTATTGGCGAGGTGTTCAACCGTCTGGCGCTACCGCTCATTCAGGCGCAAATCCCCGAGGTGCGCGATCTGTGGTTGCCGCCTTCGGCGTGTTCCTACCGTATCGCGGTGGTGTCCATCGACAAACGCTACCCCGGACAGGCGCGGCGCGTGATGATGGCGCTGTGGGGGATGTTGCCGCAGTTCAGTTATACCAAGATGATTATCGTTGTGGATGACGACATCGACCCGCGCAACTGGGACGACATTTCGTGGGCGCTTGCCACCCGTATGGACCCGTCGCGCGATGTGATGATGTTGGACAACACGCCGATGGATTACCTCGACTTTGCCTCCCCCGAGCCACGCCTTGCGGGGAAAATCGGCTTTGATGCCACCAACAAGATCGGGGCCGAGACCGCCCGCGAATGGGGGACGGTGATGCAGACCGCGCCCGCGGATGCGGCCTTTGCCGCCGATCTTTTGTCACGTTTGGAAGGACAGTTATGACCTGTGTAATCTTGGGCGTCTCGGGGGCATCGGGCGCGGCGCTGGCCCTCTCGGCCGCGCGTCATCTGGTGGATGCGAGCATCGGGGTCGAGCTTGTGGTCTCGCCCGCCGCCGAGCGCACGTTGCGCGCCGAATGTGGTGAAACCGCGCTACGCGCACTCACCGATCTGGCCGACCACATCTATGCCCCCGGTGACATCGGCGCGCGCATTGCCTCGGGGTCCGCGCCGGTGGCGGGGATGATCGTGGCCCCGTGTTCGATGCGCAGTCTGGCGGCGATTGCCCATGGTCTGGACGACAACCTGTTGACCCGCAGCGCGGGTGTGCAGCTCAAAGAGCGGCGGCCTGTTGTGTTATTGACCCGCGAAGCCCCGCTGACCCTTGCCCATCTGCGCAACATGACGGCGGCCACCGAAATGGGCGCAATCATCCTGCCACCCGTTCCCGCATTCTACCTCAATCCCACCTCGGTGTCGGATGTCGTCGACCAGATCGCCGCACGGGCGGTGGACCTTTTGCATGTGGCGCCCCCTGTGGCGCGGGCATGGCAGGGCTGATACCGAAAAAGGCGCCCCGCAGGGCGCCTTTCCCAGGAGGGTAGGGGACGCGGGTTACTCGGACAGAGTGAACGGCGCGGTGTAGTTTGCAACGTTCTTGGGGGTGATCAACAGGCAATCAAACAGTTGCTTTTCATCCGCAACCATCGCGGTGCCGTTTTTGATATAGTGGTCGGCCTGAATGACCGCCTCACGCGAGAAAACCGCCACGGGTTGCAACACGGTATAGGCCATTTCACCGGCTTTCACGGCGGCAACTGCGTCGGGTGAGCCGTCAAATCCGCCGACGATAACGCCGTCGAGGTTGCCGCCTTCCTTGAGGGCTGCAATCGCGCCCAGAGCCATTTCGTCATTGCCGGAGATCACGGCATCAATGACGGGGTTGGCCTGAATGATCGACTGCATTTTGTTGAAGCCCTGGGTGCGGTCCCAGTTGGCCACTTCCTGTGCGACTTTTTCAAGGCCGGGGTACTGGCTCAACACCGTGTTGTAGCCGTTCGAACGGGTCGCGGCGTTGTTGTCGGCAGGGTTGCCAAAGAATTCGACGTATTTGGCATTATCGCCGACAAGCTCCTGCCATGCCACGGCCCCCAAGGCCGCGCCCTGTGCGTTGTTGGACACGAGTTGGGCAATCGCGATGCCGCTTTCGTTGATTTCGGCGTTTACCAGAAAGACGGGAATGCCCGCCTCGGTGGCTTTGCGCACCACACCCACGGATCCGTCGGCGTTGGCCGGATCAAGGATGATCGCCTTGGCGCCATTGGTGATGGCCGCGTCGATCAGGTTGGATTCGATATTGGTATCGCCGGTGTGCGCGGACACGGTCGCCTCATAGCCAAGCTCCTCGGCGGTGGCTTTGGCCACCTCGCCCTCGGTGAACCAATACGGGTTGGCCGGATCGGTCACGATGATCGAAATCAGACCCTCGGCCCATGCGGACCCTGCCATAAGGGGCAAGGATGTCGCAGCGGCCAGAAGGATACGTTTGGTGAGTTTCATCATAGTGTAGTCTCCCTGTTGTGTAGTGTTTGCCGTGAGCCGGCGGTGTGTTCCGCGGGAGATCCTGTGGGATCCCTTGCAGTGCGAAATCTGGAAAAAGCGGGGTTAGCTGCGCTTGCCGGCCCCGCCGTACTGGACGGAGTTGAGCATCACGGCGAGCACGATGACGGTGCCTGTGAAGACGGTTTGCCAGTAGGAGGACACCCCTGTGATCACGAGGCCCGCGCCGAGGAATACGATCACGAAAGCACCCAGAAGCGTGCCCTGGACCGTGCCGCGTCCGCCCATGAGGGACGCGCCGCCCACGACCACGGCGGCAATCGCCGTCAATTCGTAGGTGGTGCCTGCGGTGGGTCCGGCGGAGGTCAGTTGCGAGCTGAGGACCATGCCCGCAATGGCGGCGCTGATGCCGGACAGGACGTAGACCATGATCTGGACCGACTTGACCGGAACGCCCGACAATTCAGCGGCGTTGGTGTTGCCGCCCGTGGAGTAGAGCCACCGGCCGAACGGGGTGCGCGACAGCAACAGATGGGCGGAAACCGCCACGAAAGCGAGGACAAAGATGCTGATCGGGACGCCCCAGAGGCGGTTGAAACCGAGCCAGACAAAGCCGGTATTGCCAAGCTCTTCGCGTCCCGAAAGGTTGTTGAAGGTCAAGCCGTTGGTCATCAACAACGCCGCCCCGCGCGCGACATAGAGCGAGCCGAGCGTGGCGACAAAGGCAGGCACTTTGAACCATGCGACGAGCACGCCGTTCACCACGCCCACAAAGGCACCCAGAGCCAGAGTACAGATCACCACGGCCCAAACCGGCAGGTACAAAATGACGCCAAGGGACGCAATTTCGACCCCTTGCATCAAAAAGCCCGCAAAGACACCGCACAGGGCAAGCGTCGAGCCGACGGACAGGTCAATGCCGCCCGACAGGATCACCAACAACATGCCAATCGCCAACAGACCGAAGATAGCGACCTGAGAGGTCATAATCAGAAAGTTCGGCACACTAAAATAGTTGGGCGACAAAACGGAAAAGATCGCGATGATCGCAATCAGGGCGAAAAAGGCGCGCCCTTCCATCAACAGGCGCACGATGTTGAGCCCTGCGCCCTTTTGAGCGTTGCGATCTTTGGCGTTCGGTGTCGTATCCGACATTACAGTTTCTCCCTGCCGCTGTGTCATGCCACGAGGCTTTCGCCAGATGCGGCCATGATGGATTCTTTGGTGGTGTCATGGGTGAATTCGGCGGCGATCCGGCCACGGCGCATGACGATAATGCGATGCGCAATCGACAGGCATTCGCTCACTTCGGAGGTGGTATAAATCACCGCCATCCCCTGTTTTGCGTGCTCGGCCAGAATGCGGAACACCTCGGCCTTGGCGCCGATGTCGATGCCGCGGCTTGGCTCGTCAAGCAGCACCACGGACGGGTGGGTGGCCAACATTTTACCGATGACAACCTTTTGCTGGTTGCCCCCGGACAGCGACCCGATCGGCGCATGCGGCCCGTCGGTTTTCACCGTTACCTCGCGGATGGACCGGTCGATGATTGCGGCTTCGTCGGCGCGGTTGGTGAACAGCCCACGGGTGAATTTCGCGATGGAGGCAAGCGACAGATTGCGCCCCACCGTCATCGTCGGCACCAAGCCGTCGCGCTGCCGGTCCTCGGGGACCAGAACCAAACCGGCGGAAATGCGCGCTGCAATGGACAGCCCATCAATATTTTGTCCATGCAGTTTCACAGTTCCGCCGCTGGCCGACAGCCGACCTGCAACGCATTCCATCATCTCGGTGCGCCCCGCCCCCATCAGCCCGTAAATACACAGGATTTCACCTGCCTTTACGCTGAGGTCCAAAGCATCCACGGCATTGCCGTGCCCCGTTGCGACAGGAACGGTGAGGTTTTCAAGTTCAAGAGCGGGCGCGCCCATGGCGTAGCCCTGTGGCGGTTGGCCAAGGTTGAAATTCTCGCCCACCATATTGCGTACGATCCATTCCAGATCGATCCCGGCGCGGGGCGCATAGGCGGTCATGGCACCGTCACGCAGCACCACCGCGTGATCGGTGATGGTCAGCGCCTCTTCGAGGTGGTGCGAAATATAGACGATCGACACGCCCCGCGCCTTGAGGTCGCGGATCACCTTGAACAGCACCTCGACCTCGGAGGCCGACAGCGCCGATGTCGGTTCGTCCATGATCAGAATGCGGGAATTGACCGATAGCGCACGGGCGATTTCAACGATCTGTTGTTGCCCCAGACGCAGGTCCTCAACACGGGTGAGCGGGTCAACGTCCTCCTCCAACTCGCGCATCAGGGCGCGGGCCTGACGTTCTTCTTCGGCATAATCGACCCCCATCGGGCCAACGATTTCGCGACCCATAAAGATATTGTCGCGCACCGTCATGTTGGGGGCGAGTGACAGCTCCTGATGGATGATCGAAATCCCCAGATCACGCGCCTCGCTCGCCGACTGGATCACAACGGGTTCCCCATCAAGGATCAACTCGCCCGAGGTCGGCAGCTGCACCCCCGACAGGATTTTCATCAGCGTGGATTTGCCTGCCCCGTTTTCGCCGAACAGCGTGGTGACCTGACCGCGATGGACGTCAAAGTTCACCCCCCGCAGCGCCCGCACCGCACCAAAGGATTTGGCCACATTGCGGGCCGCCAAAACCACTTCGCCGAGATCGGGGTTGGCCTGTGGTGTCTCGTTTGTGGTGGGGGTTTGCATCACTGCACCTCAATCGCAACGGGGGTGATCAGCCAGCTTTTGGGATTGATCATCGTAAAGGCCCCCGTGACCTGCACGGTCTTGCCGCTCAGCGTATCGCGGTCCAGATCGCCAAGCTGATCGGCGGCCATGGCGCGGTTGATGCCTGCGCCGGCGTCCTGATATTCGATCTGGTTTTTGAACGCGCCAAAGGCGATGTCGCCGGAGATGTCGCGCAATTCGGTGCCGTTGATCGCGGGGCCGGTTTGCACGCGGATCGTGAGACCCTCGGGCAGGCCGTCGACCGTGAGGCCAAAGATGCCGGACGCGCCATCCCCGACGCGGCCCGTCAGTGTCACGGGCATGACCGCAAACCCGCCCGCCATCGTGCCATAGGTGGCAATCGCCGCTTTTTTGTCCGCCGCAAGAGCCGCAGCCAAAGTCACCGCATCGGGGGCGCGCTGTGCCACGATATCGCGGATACGGGGAAATTCGGATTGGCCGAACCGGTCCGGATTGAACGCCTGTTGACGCACATCCTCGCCCGAGCCGATTTGCACAACCTTGGTATCCAACGCCATCGCCCCCAACAGGGCAACAACGGTGATCGCAAGAACAACCTTGCGTTTTGACGGTTTGCGTCCGGATGCGGTGCCTGTCATGGCCATATCGGTTTGCCCCACTTGCTATGCCAGACCCCGCCCGGGATCCGGCCTGTCTTCCCGGCGGACCGGGCTTTCGCGTTTGCACCGCCCACACGGGCGCCACAGCATTTCGGGGTGTTGCATCGTTGGTAAACCTGTCCGGCACCTCCCCCTCACAGCCCGCGGAACTCCTCAACTCCGGTGCTCGGCCTGTGATCCAACGCGCCACACGGGCGGCGTTGAATAAGTCGACCTTAGGTGAAATATTTTACGTTGTCTGCAAAAAAATACATACATCCGAAAATTCATGTGCTAAACATTTGGGAACACTGGGCGTTATCCGTTCTTTTTGCGCAGATCGTCCGGAACACGAAACCGACAGTGACGCGGCCAAAGGCGGGCGCATCAAAGGGGGAGATGGCATTGAGCGATCAGGATTCGGATCACCTGACAACAGCGACACCGCACTGCACCGGCGACCTCATCATCGGGATCGATGCCGGCACCTCGGTGATAAAGGCCGTGGCGTTCGATCTGTCGGGCCACCAACGGGCCAGTGCCTCCGTACGCAACACATATACAACAGGCGCCGATGGCGCGGTCACGCAATCCCTGTCCCGGACATGGGCCGATTGCGCCGCCGCCCTCACCGCTCTGGCGGACAAGGTCGACAATCTGGCCACGCGGGTGGCGGCGGTTGCCTTGACGGGGCAGGGGGACGGGACGTGGCTTGTCGGGGCGGACAACGCCCCCGTCACCGATGCGTGGCTCTGGCTTGATGCCCGCGCCGCGCCCACGGTGTCACGGATCACAGCGGGCGCCACCGAACGCGCCCGCTTCGAGGCCACCGGCACGGGGTTGAACACCTGTCAACAGGGCAGCCAGTTGGCGCATATGCAGTCCACCTGTCCCGGGATGCTCGACCGCGCCGAAGTGGCGCTGCATTGCAAGGACTGGCTCTATCTCAACCTCACGGGGGTGCGGGCGACCGATCCGTCCGAAGCCAGTTTCACCTTTGGCGACTTTCGCACCCGTCAGTATAGCGACACGGTGATTGAGGCGCTCGGGTTGGCGCGTCACCGCCACCTCTTGCCGCAGATTGTCGACGGATCGCAACAGACCCACCCGCTCACCCGCGCCGCCGCTGCGGCCACCGGATTGCGCGAAGGGACGCCCGTGGCTCTGGGCTATGTCGATATGGCCATGACCGCGCTTGGGGCAGGGGTGCATACGGGGGATAGGGGTACGGCCTGTTCGACCATCGGCTCCACCGGCGTGCATATGCGGGCGGTTCCCTCGGGACAGGTCCATCTCAACGCCGACGGCACGGGCTATGTCATCTGTCTACCGGTGCCGGATATTGTGACCCAGGTGCAAACCAATATGGCCGCCGCGCTGAACATTGACTGGGCGCTGTCATTCGCGGGGGATCTGATGGCGGAATACGGCACCGCGCCGAGCCACGCCGACCTTGTGGCCCGTGTCGATCACTGGTTGGCGCACTCCACCCCCGCCGCGCTTGTCTACCATCCCTATATCTCGGACGCGGGAGAGCGCGGGCCGTTTGTCGATGCCCGCGCCCGTGCGAGCCTGATCGGCCTGAACGCCACGCACCGCTTCCCCGACATGATCCGCGCCGTGGTCGAGGGCATCGCAATGGCCGCCCGCGATTGCTACGGCGCTATGGGCGAAATGCCACGCGAACTGCGCCTGACCGGCGGGGCGGCCCGCTCTGCGGCGGTGCGACAGGTGCTTGCCGCCGCACTCGACACTCCCGTGCGCGTCTCGACACGCGACGAGGCAGGGGCCGCCGGATGCGCCATGATGGCCGCCGTGGCCATAGGGGCCTACCCCGACATGGACGCCTGTATCGCCGAATGGACCCGTCCGCTGCTTGGCCCGACCGAGCCGCCCGATCCCGCTCTTGTGCCGGTCTATGACAGCCTATTCACCACTTACCGCGATGCCCGCGCCGCCCTCACCCCTGTTTGGGACGGGCTGGCTGCACATCGCGCCACGCCAGGAGTAAAAACATGACAGACACACCAGAGGTTGACCTTTTCGTCATCGGCGGCGGCATCAACGGGGCCGGAATTGCCCGCGATGCGGCAGGGCGCGGGTTGAGTGTGGTCCTGTGTGAAAAGGACGATCTCGCCGAAGGCACGTCGTCACGGTCCGGCAAACTGGTCCATGGCGGATTGCGCTACCTTGAATATTACGAATTCCGTCTGGTGCGCGAGGCCCTGATCGAACGCGAAGTTCTGATGCGCAACGCGCCACATATCATCTGGCCGATGCGGTTCGTATTGCCACACAGCCCGCAGGACCGCCCCGCGTGGCTCGTGCGTTTGGGTCTGTTTTTGTATGATCACCTCGGGGGGCGCAAAAAGCTGCCCGGCACACGGACCCTTGATCTGCGCCGCGACCCCGAAGGCGCGGCCATCAAAGACGCCTATACCAAGGGCTTTGAATATTCCGACTGTTGGGTCGATGACGCCCGCCTTGTGGTGCTCAACGCGGTGGACGCGGCCGAACGCGGCGCAGTGGTTCTGACCCGCACGCCCTGTGTATCGGCACGGCGCGACAACGGCGCATGGCGGGTCGTGACCCGCAACACCATGACGGGCGAGACCCGCGAATTTATTGCCAAGGCGCTTGTGAATGCCGCGGGGCCGTGGGTCACGGATGTGCTGACACGGGTGGCAGGATCGAACTCGCCGCGCAATGTGCGTCTGGTCAAAGGCAGCCACATCATCGTGCCGAAGTTCTGGAAGGGCGAGAATGCCTATCTGGTGCAAAACCACGACAACCGGGTGATTTTCATCAACCCCTACGAGCGCGACAAGGCCCTGATCGGGACCACCGACATCGCCTATGAGGGCCGCGCCGAGGATGTGGCGGCGGATGAGAGCGAGGTTCAATATCTGATCGACGCCGTGAACCGCTATTTCAAAGAGCAATTGACCCGCGACGATGTGGAGACAAGCTTTTCGGGGGTTCGTCCGCTGTTCGATGACGGCAAGGGCAATCCCTCGGCAGTCACGCGTGACTATGTCTTCGACCTCGACGAGACGGGGGGGGCGCCGCTGCTCAACATTTTCGGCGGGAAAATCACAACCTTTCGCGAATTGGCGGAGCGCGGGATGCACCGCATGGAAAAGATCTTTCCGCAGATGGCCAGGGACTGGACCGCACACGCGCCGCTTCCCGGGGGGGATATGGACGGTGCGGATTACGAGGCCTTTCGCAACACGATGAAGGTGGATTACCCGTGGATGCCGCGCCGCCTGCGCCAACACTACGGGCGTCTGTACGGCACGCGCAGCGCGTGGATCGTGGGCGAGGCCACCACGCTTGCCGGTCTGGGCCGACATTTCGGCGGCGATCTTTATGAGGCGGAAGTGACCTATCTGGTGACCCATGAATGGGCGCTCACCGCCGAGGACGTGATATGGCGGCGCACCAAGCACCGGTTGCACCTGAGCGCCGACCAACAGGCGGCGTTCACAACGTGGTTCGACGCCACCTATCCAAAGGCGGCTTGATATGGCGTTGTCTTTGTCGCTCAACACCAACCCGTTGGTGAACCGTTTTGCCGAGCCCGATGACCTCGTCAATGCGATTGCCCACGACATCCGCATCCGGGACATTCAGCTCACCCATGAGTTCATCAACCCCGCTTGGCCCGCCGCCGTGATCCGCCGCCTGACCCGCGACATGGACCGCGCCCTACAACGCACCGGTGCGCGGGTGACATCGGGCATGACCGGCCCCTATGGGCGGCTCAACCATTTCGGCCATCCCGATGCGGATGTGCGCCGCTATTATGTCGAGTGGTTCAAGACCTTTGCCGATATTGTCGGCGACCTCGGGGCCACATCCGTGGGAACCCAGTTCGCGATTTTCACCTATAAGGACTACGACGATCCACAGCGCCGCGAAGACCTGATCCAGACCGCAATCGGGTGTTGGGCCGAGGTGGCCGAACACGCCAAATCCGCCGGATTGGACTATGTATTCTGGGAACCGATGAGCGTCGGGCGCGAGTTTGGCGAAACCATTGCGCGTAGCCTCGACCTGCAATCGCGCCTCACCGCCGCCGATATGGCGGTGCCGATGTGGATGATGGCCGATATCGACCACGGCGATGTCACGTCACCCGATCCGTGCGACACAGATCCCTATGCGTGGGCGCGCGCCGTACCCGCCGTCAGCCCGATCATTCACATCAAACAATCGATGATGGACAAATCCGGTCACCGCCCGTTTACCGCCGCATTCAACGCCAAAGGGGCCATACAGCCCGCACCGCTCCTCGCCGCTCTGGCTCAGGGCGGGGCGTTTGACAACGAGATCTGTCTGGAGCTGTCGTTCAAGGAACGCGACCCCGATGACCGTCAGGTGATCGCGCAAATCGCCGAAAGTGTAGCTTTTTGGGCGCCGCATATTCATAGTGGCGTTCAGGACCTGAATGTGTGAAACGAGGGCGCATTCCAACGTCCTCTTTCGCCGGAACAACAGGCCCTGATACCGTAGGGGTCACGGGCCGAAAGCTATTGTAACGCCGGACAGGCACCGACAGGAAACGTGAGCATGGCCAAGGATCGCTCCTTCGCAGACCCCGAGCAATCATTGGCAATTCGGGCGGCATGGCTGCACTATGTCGGCGGATTGACACAGGCCAAGGTCGCCAAGCGCCTTGGCGTCCCGTCGGTCAAGGCCCACCGCCTCATCGCGCGGGCCGTGGCCGATGGCGCGGTCAAGGTCAGCATCGAGGGCGACATCATCGAATGTATCGCCATGGAACAAGCCCTCTGTGCGCGCTATGGCCTCGACCTTTGCGAGATTGCCCCCGATCTCGACGAAGAGGGATTGCCGCTGCGCGCCCTCGGCCTTGCGGGGGCGGCGCGGTTGCGCCGTTGGGTCGAAAGCGGCGAGGCCCTCACCATCGGCATCGGCCATGGTCGCACCCTCGCGGCCGCCGTGCGCACCATGCCGCGTCTGGCCACAACCGGACAGCGGTTCGTCTCGCTTCTCGGCGGGCTGACGCGCAATTTTGCCGCCAACCCCCATGACGTGATGCACCTGTTGGCCGAGAAAACCGGCGCACAGGCCTATGTCATGCCGGTGCCGTTCTTTGCCAACACCATCGAGGACCGCGAGGTGTTGCTGTCCCAACGGGGCGTCAACGAGGTGTTCGAGCTGGCCGAAAACTCACCCCTCAAGATTGTCGGCATCGGCACGGTTAAAACCGGCACGCAATTGGTGGCCTCCGGCATGATCGGGTCCGATGAAATTCAGGCCATCTCGCAGGCCGGCGGCGTTGGCGAATTGCTCGGGCACTTCTTTGACCCCGAGGGGCGCGCCCTTGCGACCCCGCTGACCGCACGCACCATTTCGGTGACCCTCGACGAAAATCGCAGCGACAGCATCATTGCCCTCGCCGGCGGGCCGGAAAAAATAGACGCGATCCGCGCCGTGCTCAACAGTGGCCGCCTGTCGGGGCTGATCACCGATGAACGGTCCGCCCGCGCCCTGCTCGACGCGTAACCGCCCCACCCGCATTCGGGCGCGGCGGTCCCCCGTGCATTACAGGATCGACTGACCCGTGGCGGCCCAATCCTTGGCAAACTGGTCCAGACCCTTATCGGTCAGCGTGTGACTGGCCAGACCTTTGATCACAGCCGCAGGGATCGTCGCCACATCCGCACCCGCCAATGCGGCCTCTTTGACGTGGTTTGCGGAGCGGATCGACGCGGCAAGGATGTTCGTCCCATACCCGAAGTTGTCGTAGATGGTGCGAATGTCGCGGATCAACGCCATGCCATCGAGGTTCAAATCATCCAGACGTCCGACAAATGGCGAGATGAACGTCGCACCCGCCTTGGCCGCAAGCAGGGCCTGATTGGCGCTAAAGCACAGCGTGACGTTGGTTTTGACCCCCTTGGCGGTGAAGTGGCGACAGGCCTTGAGACCATCGAGCGTCAAGGGCAGTTTGATCACCACGTTGTCGGCAATCCGCGCAAGGCGATCCCCCTCGGCCATCATCCCCGCCGCATCCATTGCGGCGACTTCGGCGGACACAGGTCCAGACACCACAGCACAAATCTCTGCAATCACCTCTTTGAAATCCCGCCCCGATTTGGCGATCAAAGAGGGGTTGGTCGTCACACCGTCAAGCAGCCCGTAGTCGTTCAGCTCCTCAATTTCGGACAGAATGGCCGTATCCACAAAGAATTTCATATTGGCTAACTCCTTTTGCTACGCCTCCTTACCGCGAGTCACCAAACTTAACAATTAAAAATAACAAAATCACAAAATATAAGATATATTGTGATTTTCGGTGCGATAACATGATTGCATAGACCGGCATATCAAATGCCGCGATATGCGCATATTTTTACATAACTCTGATTATAGGATTTACGAAATCCGCACCAACGTCCCTGCTGTTTCCTCCATCAACTCCAGTGTTCTATCCATTCTTTCGCGCCACCGCGGCCCCTGATCGCGGGCGGTTGCGAAGGCTTCTGCCAGTTCCTCGGGACGATCAGCCGCGAGCACCTCGATGAGGAAAGCGGCCTGGGCGCGGTCTTTACGGGCTTTTGCCTGATCGTGCCCGCCGCGCCGTCTGTCTGCGACGATCAGCTTATGGATGGCGAAGCGTTCGGGGCGCGGGATCTGGACGAGCACACCGGCGCGATAGAGCACGACCGCATGGATCGGCTCGGCGATCAGGTAGTTGAGGTAGTTCAGCCCCTGTGCACTGACGCCAAGCGCGGGCAGAGGTTTGATGGTTTCGTCCCCAAAGGCAGGCGTCAGGAATTCGACCAAAGCCTCGCCGCGATTTTGCCGCCAGCGCCAGACCTGCCTGTCTGCCACGCCCGGCACGGGATCGAATTGCAGCGTTTTGAGAATGTCGTTCGGCGTCTCCTCCACCCGATCGCCGAGCGCCACGGAAAGGCGCTCGAAACTGGCGAAGTCGATGTCGCCCGTCCGGGCCAGATCATCGAGCCCGAAGCGCACGCCAAGCTCGCCTTGGTAAAGGCCGTAAGCCGCCGTGCCGATCAGCGTCCCGCCGAGGCGAAACACCCCTGCCCGCGCGAAGGCCGACAGCAGAGACCCCGTGTCACGGTCCACGGTCATCAGCCCCTCGACGCGCAGGATACGGGCGAGCCGCAACATGGCGGCACGGCGGTCCTTCGCCTCGGCTTTGAGCGTCAGCGCCCGCTCGATCCGTGCGCGCAACTCCGGCGTCGCTTCCCCGATGTAACGACTCTTGATCGCCGTTCCGATGCGGAACTTGTCATAGAGATAGACCCGCTCGCCCCGCTTGCGTTCTTCGATCGTGCCGACGACGTCCGAGGCCGCTTCATCGAGGTGAAGCCGCAAGAGATCAAGATAGGCGGCCTGCGCGGTGCGGGTATGAGAGATGAAGGTCACTTTGCGCCTCGTGTGCTACAAACTTATCAACGTTGCACATAGCACATGTGTGCAACAAAATAAACAGTGTCGCACACCCATATTGGTGCAGGCGGTCGGCGGCGTTGGTGGTTTTGCGCAGGCTGCGGGAGTGGGCAAAGAGCGGTCAACCCGCTTCCCTCAAACGCGCGCTGATACGGCAGGGGCGGATCACCCCGGCCAGTTGGGCGCGGTCACGTCGATGGCCGCGGCCTCCCGCCCCATCACCCCCCAAGCAGTTTAGCGTCCTCGTCACTATGTGAAGCGGCCCACAAATCAAACGGCATGCGGCAGGGGCGATCGCGATCCACGAGAGCATCCGCACCGAGCCCCCCGATGAGAAAGACAACTTTGCCAAGGGACGCGCGACCATGACGGCTGTGATGCGCACGCCGACGGAAGTACGCGGCACGGTGATGTCCGATCTGGGCGATGGACCCCAAGGTGGTGCTTGATGCCGCGCAGGTGGTCACGTGTTTCGGCCCCGGTGGGCGGCGCAACGGCGCGCTCAAGCTGATCGACGCCTTCCACGAAAACCCGTTCTTCAGCAACATGAAGATCAAGCGGATGGCGCAGGGGCACAGGAAGGACGCAAGTGGACGGCAACCACTCCTCGTTGTCGGGCGTTCGCGTGCCACTTTGTACCCCAGTGAAGCGCCCCGCTTCAAAATGAAAACGCGCCCCGTAGGACGCGTTTTAATGTGGTGCTACTTCGAGCTTGTTAACGGCTCGACCGCGAATTCTGAACTGATCTCACAATTACAGACTTGTACTAGCCTTTCAAGTTGCAATCTCTTTCAAGCTACAGAAAACTCGCCGTATATTTTTATGAGGTGTATCATGCGGCTTGGTTTGGATATTGGCACGAATTCTATTGGTTGGTGGCTTTACAATACGGATGGCGCAGGGGCGTCCGCGCGGATTGTCGGGGTGGTTGATGGCGGGGTCCGGATTTTTTCCGATGGTCGTGATCCCAAATCCAAAGCCTCGCTCGCCGTGGATCGACGTACGGCGCGGGCGATGCGGCGGCGCCGTGACCGCTACCTGCGCCGCCGCGCCACCTTGATGAAACTGTTGGCCCGCACGGGTCTCATGCCCGCAAAACCCGCCGAGGCAAAGGCTCTGGAGGTTCTTGACCCCTATGCGTTGCGGGCAAGCGGATTAGACGAGGCATTGCCGCTTACCCACTTCGGACGTGCACTTTTCCACCTCAATCAGCGGCGCGGCTTCAAATCCAACCGCAAGACGGATCGAGGCGACAACGAGAGCGGCAAGATCAAGGATGCTACGGCGCGTCTTGATCTGGAAATGATGACCAGCGGCGCGCGCACCTACGGCGAGCTCCTTCACATGCGCCGCCAGCGGGCCAGTGATCCGCGCCACGTGCCGACCGTTCGCACGCGCCTGTCCATCGCGGCCCGTGGCGGCCCAGATGCCAAAGAGGAAGCGGGCTATGATTTCTATCCCGACCGCCGCCATCTGGAGGAGGAGTTCCACGCGCTGTGGGCGGCGCAGGCCGCGCACCACGAAACCCTGACAGACGATCTTCGCGATTTGGTGTTCGAAAAGATTTTCTATCAACGCCCGCTGAAAGAACCCAAAGTCGGTCTTTGCCTGTTCACCGCAGAAGACCGTATAGCCAAGGCCCATCCCCTGACCCAAAGGCGCGTGCTCTATGAGACCGTCAACCAGTTGCGTGTGACGGCGGACGGGCGCTCGACCCGCCCGCTGAGTGTGGAGGAGCGGGACACGATCATCCATGCGCTGGACAACAAAAAGCCGGCCAAATCCGCAACCTCCATGAACATGACGCTGAAGGCGCTCGGCAAATTGCTCAAGCTGCACGATGGTGAGCGCTTCACCTTGGAGACCGGAGTACGCGAGAACATTGCCTGTGATCCTGTCCGCGCCTGTATGGTGCATCCCGACCGCTTCGGATCAAAGTGGTCCACCCTTGACTGGAAAGCTCAGTGGCAGGTGATTGCCCGCCTGCGCAAGGTGCAGAGCGAGGTTGAGTTTTCTGCCCTGACCGACTGGCTCATTCACACGCACGGGTTGGACGCAGAGCATGCAAAATCTGTCGGCAATGCGCCCCTGCCCGAAGGCTACGGACGCCTTGGCTTGAGTGCGACGCAGAGCATTCTGGCGCACCTAAAAGCCGGGGTTTACACCTATGCCGAGGCGGTTGCGAAATGCGGCTGGCATCATTCGGACCAACGCACGGGGGAGTGTCTCGATGCGCTCCCGTATTACGGTGAGGTGCTCGACCGCCACGTGATCCCCGGCACTTACAACGAGAAAGACGACGAGATCACGCGCTACGGGCGCATCACCAACCCGACCGTTCATATTGGACTGAACCAGCTGCGCCGCGTCGTGAACAAGATCATCGAGGTTTACGGCAAACCCGATCAGATCGTCGTCGAACTGGCGCGCGACTTAAAGCAGTCCGAGGCACAAAAGAAAGAGGCGATGAAGCGCATCCGCGACACGACCGCAGATGCGATCCGACGCAGCGAGCAGCTTGAACAGCTCGGGCAGCAGAACACAGGTCACAACCGCATGCTCTTGCGGCTTTGGGAAGATCTCGGCCCCGCTATTGGGCCGCGCTGCTGCCCTTACACAGGGAAGACGATCTCCGCGACGATGGTGTTCGACGGCTCCTGCGATGTGGACCACATCCTGCCCTATTCACGCACACTCGACGACAGTTTTGCCAACCGCACCCTGTGTCTGAAAGAGGCCAACCGCGAGAAATCCAACCAGACCCCATGGGAGGCTTGGGGCGGCACCGACAAGTGGGATGCGATCGAAGCCAATCTCAAAAACCTGCCAGAGAACAAACGCTGGCGTTTTGGTCCGGATGCGATGGAACGGTTCGAGGGAGAAAGCGACTTTCTCGACCGCGCGTTGGTGGATACCCAGTATCTGGCCAAAATCTCGCGCACATATCTCGATACGCTTTTCACCGAGGGCGGGCATGTTTGGGTTGTGCCGGGTCGTATGACGGAAATGCTGCGGCGTCATTGGGGGTTGAACTCGCTCCTGAGCGACAAGGAGCGCGGGGCGGTGAAGGCAAAGAACCGCACGGACCACCGCCACCACGCTATTGACGCCGCCGTGGTTGCAGCTACGGACTACGGTCTTGTGAACAAGATCAGCCATGCCGCAGGCCGAGGCGAGAGCGCGGGACAGTCCGCGGAATTGATTGCCCGCGACACCCCTGAACCATGGGAGCACTTCCGCTCTGACATCGCAATTCAACTCGAGAAAATTATCGTCAGCCATCGCGCCGATCACGGCCGGATCGATGTGGAGGGCCGCAAGTCGGGACGCGACAGCACCGCAGGGCAACTGCACAATGACACGGCCTATGGTGTGATCGATGACCTCACCGTTGCAAGTCGCACCCCGCTGATGTCGCTCAAACCCTCAGACATCGAACTCACGGAGCGCGGCAAAAACATCCGTGACCCGCAGCTTCAGCAGGCGCTGTATGTCGCCACCAAAGGCAAAGACGGAAAAGATTTTGAAAAGGCGCTGGCAGCATTCGCATCCAAAGACGGTCCATATCAAGGCATCCGCCGCGTGCGCTTGGTTGAGCAACTGCAAAAGTCCGCGCGGGTCGAGATCGGCGCGGCCGAAGAGGGAAAACCGCTTAAGGCTTATAAAGGCGATAGTAATCACTGCTATGAAATCTGGCGGATGCCTGACGGTCAGTTCACCCACAACGTTGTGACGACTTTTGATGCTCACCGAGGAACCGAAAAGCGGCATCCGGCTGCAAAAAAGATCGCACGCTTTCACAAAGGCGATACGGTGCGTGTCGACCGGAGTAAGTTTGGCGCAGTGACAGCCACGGTCGCGAAGTTCAACGGGAATGGCATGATCGAGCTTGTCCCTCACAACGAGGCAAACGCTTCGGACCGATACCGCAAGAACAAAGAGGACTTGTACATTCGCCTAAGCGCGAAGACGGCTGTGAAAACAGGTCTGCGGCGCGTTCTCGTCGATGAAATCGGTCGTGTGCGCGACCCCGGTCCGCCCAAACTCTGAGCGCTGTCGCACGAATCGGGAAAATATGTCATGCTTCCAGTAATTTGGAGTATGAGTTTTGGATCGTGTCATTGATATTGCCACGGATGGACGCCACCTGTCGCGCGAACGCGGGTTCTTGAAAGTCACCGAGGACGGGGCCGAAATCGGCCGTATTCCTCTGGACGAAATCACCGCCGTCATCATCCACGCCCATGGGACAACCGTGTCGGGAACCCTCTTGGCCGAGCTCGGGGATCGCGGTATTCTGGTTGTCTTTTGCGCGTCCAATCACGCGCCCCGCTCCGTCCTGATGCCCATTGAGGGCCATCATGCTCAGGGCGGCCGGCTGCGGGCCCAGTGGCAGGCAAAGACACCCCTCGTCAAACAAGCGTGGAAGCAGGTTGTGATTTCCAAGATCACGATGCAGGCCGCCGCATTGGAGGCCATCACTGCGCCCCATGCCCCACTCACCATGATGGCCCGCTCTGTCACCAGCGGTGATAGCACAAACGTCGAGGCCCAAGCCGCCCGCTATTACTGGCCCCTGATGATGGGAGGCGATTTCCGCCGCGACCGTGACGCGTCCGATGTGAACGCTCTTCTGAACTACGGCTACACCGTTCTGCGCGCAGCAACGGCCCGCGCCATTGTCGCGGCGGGGCTACACCCGACCATTGGCCTGCACCATTCCAACCGTGGCAACGCCTTTGCCTTGGCCGATGATCTGATGGAGCCCTTCCGTCCCTTGGTGGATTGCGCCGCACGCACACTCGCCGACCGCAACGGTTCTCAGGTCGACACCGAAGCAAAACAAACATTGGCGCGGCTCATCGCGCTCGACCTCCCGCTCGGCGATGGTCAGACCCCTGTCTCTGTGGCGCTCACGAAACTGGCCACCTCCCTCGGGCAGAGTTTCGAGAGCGGAAAACTCTCTCTCGCCCTGCCGCGTCCTCCCGATGCGCTCACTCTGCTGGGATTGGGCGCATGACATCTCATCCCACCCATTTGTCAGGATACCGGATCATGTGGTTACTTGTGATGTTCGATCTGCCCACCGACACCAAACCGCAGCGCAAGGCTGCGACGAGCTTTCGCAACTTTTTGTTGGATGAGGGCTTCGAGCGCAGCCAGTTCTCCGTCTATGCCCGCTTCGTGAATGGCAAAGAGGCATTTCAGACCCGCGTCAACAGAATCGAGCGCAATTTGCCCGAGAAGGGCGACATCCAGATCCTCAACTTCACCGACCGCCAATATCGTGATATTGTCCATTTTGCGGATCAGGGCCGAAGGGCGGCCCGAAAGAATCCGGAGCAATTGGCATTGTTTTGATGGAAAACCACTGGAAATACGCAAGTCGAACCCTCTCAAAGCCTTGTAAAAACAAGGCCCTGAGAGGATATCAAGATTAGCAGTTCAGAATTCGAGGTCCAGCCGCAACAGGCCCATCAGATACCGCCTTTGCAGAGGAGATTAGCAGTTCAGAATTCGAGGTCCAGCCGCAACCATCGGTTCGGTGTGCAAGTATTCTTGACCAGATTAGCAGTTCAGAATTCGAGGTCCAGCCGCAACAGTCCGTTGCGGTGTTCAGTTTTTCATTGAAGATTAGCAGTTCAGAATTCGAGGTCCAGCCGCAAC
>NZ_JBLXHL010000009.1:0-85445 GCF_048259695.1 Celeribacter sp.
AGACACAGACCGCGCGTACATCTCGTCATACGCCGCACGATCAATATGGGCAGACGCCGTAAATGCGGCCGTGGGGGCATAGGATTTGTCAGACATGGTTTTCCTCCCAGAAAAGTAAACGCCCGCGCTATTAAAAGGAGCGGGCGGCCCCCGCAAAATTGCGGGTCGCGGGGGCCGTGTCGTGTTTAGATCGCGAGATATTCGGCGCGCAGCGCCTCGTTCTCGAGAACCTCTTTCGCACTACCATCATACACAACCGTGCCGGTGTCGAGGATTACTGCACGGTCGGCAAGGTTGAGTGCGCGGACCGCGTTTTGCTCGACCAGAACCGTGGTGATCCCCTGTGCCTTGATGATGCGCAGGGTCTTTTCGATCTCGTCGACGATCACGGGGGCGAGGCCCTCATAGGGTTCGTCGAGCAACAGCACCTTGATGTCGCGCGCCAGAGCCCGTGCGATGGCGAGCATTTGTTGTTCGCCGCCCGAAAGCGTGACGCCCTCTTGTTTGCGCCGCTCACGCAGACGCGGGAAAAGTTCGTACAGACGGTCAAGCGACCATCCGACGGGTTCGACGATCTGCGCCAGTTGCAGGTTTTCCTCAACGGTGAGGCCCGGAATGATGCGGCGATCCTCGGGGACCAGAGCGATGCCTTGAACTGCGGCCTCATAGGACTTCATCTCGTGAAGGCGTTTGTGGTCGAGCCAGATCTCGCCATGGGTCACTTGCGGCTCGTCCAGACGGGCGAGTGCGCGCAGGGTCGAGGTTTTCCCCGCGCCGTTGCGGCCCAGGAGGGCTAGGATTTCGCCTTCGTGGATGTTGAATGTGACACCCTGAACGATGTAGCTCTCGCCGTAGTAGGCGTGAATGTCCCATGCCGAAAAGAACGCAGGTGCGGTTTCGGCGTGATTGGCGTTCGGGTTGAACTGTTTTTCTGCCATGTGTCCGCTCCTTAGACCTCTTGTGTCTCGCCCAGATAGGCTTCTTTGACCTTCGGGTTGCCCTTGATGTTGTCGGGGGTGTCCTCGACGAGGGGGGTGCCCTGCGCCAGAACGGTGATGCGGTCCGCCAAAGAGAACACAACGTGCATATCATGCTCGATGATTGCGATGGTGATGTCGCGTTGTTCCTTGATCTCTTTGAGCAGGGCGATGGTGTTGTTGGTATCGGCACGGGCCATCCCCGCTGTCGGCTCGTCGAGCAGCAGCAGTTTCGGCTCTTGTACGAGACACATCGCGATCTCGAGGCGGCGTTTGTCCCCGCGCGACATGGCGGAGGCCAACATGGTGGATTTTTCCAACATGCCGACATCGTTCAACATTTTTTCTGCCTTTTCGATGAGGTCGACCTCGGCGCCCATGCTTCCCATCGCGTGCATACGAAATGCGCCATCGCGTTTGGCAAAGCAGGGGATCATCATGTTTTCCATCACCGACAGATCGCCAAAGATCTCGGGGGTCTGGAACACACGGGAGATGCCCATTTGGTTGATCTCGTGGGGCGAGCGACCCAGAACGGATTGGCCGTCAAACATGACAGAGCCCGTATCGGGGATCAGTTTGCCCACCAGACAGTTGAGAAGGGTGGATTTGCCCGCGCCATTGGGACCGATAATGGCGTGGACGGTGTTTTCCTCGACGGAGAGATTTACATCACCGAGAGCTTGCAGGCCCCCGAAACGTTTCCCCACGCCTTTGACTTCAAGAATTCCCATTTTGAGCGCTCCTTAAACGACGTGTTTGCTTGGGTCGGGGTGATGTTCGGGATCGGGATCGTCGTATTTGTCCCGTTTGGTTTTGCCTTTTTTGAGGCGTGTCGAGATATGCTTGAGGCCCTCGACCAAACCACCCGGAAGGAAGGTGACGACGAGCATGAAGGTCACGCCGAGGGTGAGGTGCCACCCTTCGCCGGTGAAGCGGGCAAAGACCCAGACCACAATCTCTTCGATGCCGTCGGGCAACCAATGGAACCAGGAGTGCAAGACGCTCTCGTTGATCTTGGAAAAGATGTTTTCGAGGTATTTGATCACACCTGCGCCCAACACCGGACCCATCAATGTGCCTGCGCCGCCGAGGATGGTCATAATGACAACCTCACCAGAGGCGGTCCACAGCATACGGTCGGCCCCGGCGAGCGGGTCCATTGCGGCCAGAAGGCCACCGGCGAGGCCGGCATACATGCCCGAGATCACAAAAGCGGCGAGCGTGTAGGGTTTGGGGTCGAGGCCGGTGAACTTCATCCGGTTCTGGTTGGATTTCACCGCACGCAGCATCATACCAAAGGGCGAGCGGAAAATGCGGATCGCTATGTAAAAGGCGATGATCGCAATGATCGCACAGAAATAGTAGCCCACGGAAAAGGTAAAGACACGGCCCAGAGCTTCGAGTTTGTAGGACGAATTCATCGCCAGACCGAACAGGTTGGTCACGGGCAGCGAGCCTGATTGGCTTGCCCCATCGAGAATGCGCGGATCGTCGAGCGCCAGTTGCAGGCCCGTTTCACCGTTGGTGATGGGGGTCAGCACCGAATAGGCCATTTTGTAGCACATCTGTGCAAAGGCCAGTGTGAGGATCGAAAAGTAGATGCCCGAGCGGCGCAGCGAGACATAACCGATGCCCAGAGCAAAGATGCCCGCGACGATCATGGCCAACAAAATGCCGGGAATGACATTCATGCTCAGCAATTTGAACATCCATACCGCAGAGTAGGAGCCAATGCCGAGAAACGCGGCGTGGCCGAAGCTGAGATAGCCGGTGAGGCCGAACAGGATGTTGAAGCCCACAGCAAAGATGCCGAAAATGGCGACCTTTTGCATGAGGTCGGGATAGCCGCCGTTGAACTGGGCGAGGCCCGATCCTTCGGCGAAGGGCTGCATCAGGAACGGCGTGAGCATGGTCAACGCAATTACAATCAGCAGGAACTTTGTGTCAGTTTTATTGAGTCCGAGCATTTGATTAGTCCTCCATCACGCCTTTTTTGCCCATCAGACCGCGCGGACGGGTCAACAGGATGATAATGGCGACGACGTAGATGATGATCTGGTCGATACCGGGGATGATCGACTTGATTTCGTTCATCGAGGCGAAGCTTTCGAGCACACCGAGCAGGAAGCCTGCGGCGACAGCACCGGGCAGGGAGCCCATGCCGCCGACAACCACCACAACGAAGGACAGCACGAGGAAATCCATACCCATGTGATAGTTCGGGCTAAGAACCGGCGCATACATCACGCCCGCTGTCCCTGCCACGGCGGCGGCGAGGCCGAACATAAAGGTAAAGCGGCGGTCGATATTGATGCCCAGAAGACCCACGGTTTCGCGGTCCGCCATACCGGCGCGGACAACCATCCCGAAGGTGGTAAAGCGCAGAAAGGAGAATACGGCACCGATGACGACAGCGGCGAACATAAAGTAGACCAGACGCCAGTAGGGGTAGACGATGCGGTTGGCTTCGAACCCGAGCAGCGAGCCGAAATCGAACGAGCCTTTAAAGGCGTCCGGTGCGGGGGTCGAAATGGGGTTGGCGCCGTAGAAATACTTGATCACTTCCTGAAGCACGATGGCCAGACCAAAGGTCACGAGGATCTGGTCGGCGTGCGGGCGTTTGTAGAAGTGTTTGATCAGGCCCCGTTCCATGATGTAGCCCACCGCGATCATGATCGGGATGGAGAACAAAATGGCGAGTGGCACAGACCAGTCGATCAGCCATGCCCCTGTCTCCGGGCCGAACCAGGCCTCGACGTAGGGGGTTTTGATCACGGCGGGGTTGCCGAGAAAGTCGGTTTTGGTCGGGTCGACCGTCTCGAATGAAATCGAGAAAATGCGCGACAGTGTCACGGCGCAAAACGCGCCGATCATGAAAATTGCCCCGTGGGCAAAGTTCACGACACCGAGCGTGCCGAAAATAAGTGTAAGCCCGAGTGCTATGAGCGCGTAAGCCGAGCCCTTATCAAGCCCGTTGAGCAATTGCGAAAGAATCGTCTCCATCGTCCCCACCTTAGGATTGTGGTTGTGCTTTGGCATGAAACCCTCAATGCCGCTGCCTGTGTCAGACGCGGAGGTGAGGGAACCGGAACCGCGAAAGACGCGGCCCCGATCGTTTCAATTGCATGAGGTGGAGCGCCTGACACCATTGGTGGCAAAGCGCTCCGAAGTGTTGGCAGGTTAGCCTGCGTTACACTCACCCAGTGCGCCACCGGCGAACATGGGGTGGTCGACATCGTATGTGACCTGAGCTGCCGGCGTGACTTCGACCACTTCGAGGAGGTCGAACTCGGATGTCGGGTTCTCTTTCCCGCGCACAACCAGAACGTCTTTGAAGCACTGGTGATCGCCCGCACGGTAGAGGGTCGGGCCGTTGCCCAAGCCGTCGAACTGGAAATCCTCGAGCGCTTCGACAACCGCACACGGGTTGAACGAACCGGCGCGTGCCACGGCATCTGCGTACAGAAGCGTCTGACAATATACGGTGTGTGCCGCCTGTGAGGGCGGGAAGCCGTATTTGGTGCCGAAGGATTTAACGAAGGCTTTGGAGGCCTCATCCTGAAGCGACCAGTGCCAGTTGGTGGACCCGTGGATGCCTTTCACGTTTTCGCCGGCACCACGCGCCATGAGGCGGGAGTAGAGCGGCACAACGATTTCAAAGTTCTTGCCGTTGACCATCTTGTCACGCAGGCCGAACTGAACGGCGTTGGTGAGCGAGTTGACCATGTCCCCGCCGTAGTGGTTCAACACGAGCACATCTGCGTCTGTTTGCAAAACAGGCGTGATGTAGGACGAGAAGTCGCCGGCGCCGAGCGGGGTGCGAACCTTGTTCACGGTTTCCCAACCCATAGCTTCGGTTGCGGCGGCAATCGACTCTTCTTGTGTCCAGCCCCATGAGTAGTCTGCGGTCAGGTGGTAGGCCTTACGGTCGGTGCCGTAGAGGTTCTTGAGCACAGGCGCGAGGGCCGCAGCCGACATGTACGCGTTAAAGAAGTGACGGAAGCCGTTGGCTTTCTTGTCTTTACCCGTGGTGTCGTTGGAGTGTGTGAGACCGGCCATAAAGATGACGCCTGCCTCTTGGCACAGACCCTGAACCGCGATGGCCACACCGGAGGACGAGCCGCCTGTGATCATCACAGCGCCGTCTTTTTCGATCATGGATTTTGCGGATGCGCGGGCTGCGTCGGATTTCGTCTGGGTATCGCCGGTGACGAACTCGACCTTTTTACCCAGAATGCCGTTGCCTTCGAGCACTTTGGAGCTGAAGGTGTTCATCATGCCGCCGTCGCCGCCACCGTTGAGGTGCTCGACAGCAAGCTCGTAGGCGCGCAGCTCGTCGGCACCCTCGTCGGCGTAGGCGCCGGACTGGGGAACGTTGAAGCCGAGCGTCACAGTGCCGCCCGTCGGTTCGTTGGTGAACGCCATGGCGCCAGAAGTGAAGATCGTCGGCATAGCGAGACCTGCACCCGTGACGGCACCGGTCTTGAGCAGACCGCGACGTGTAAAGTTGGATGTGGACATATTTATCCTCCCTAAAGGTTTTATTCCGACCCGAGCCGCCTCCTCCGCGTTCGGATCGCCACCTGTTTTTTACGCACGAAAGCGTTAACAGGATGCCACGAGTATGAGGGGGGATGAGAAAATTTCTCAACAAGTCACTCTTGTAAAATGATTTTTTTGTTAACGTTTACACAATGCGGTGGTACACAGTGTAAATAAATTTTCGCGCGATTGCAGCATCGCGTGGATGCATACGCAGAAAGCCGCTGAAAACGCTAAGGAATACAGATGCCACGGTCCACCCTCACAGGCAGCCGCATTCGCGAGCGCCGCACGCTCAAAGGCATAAAACAGGCCGATCTGGCCCGTAGGGTCGGGATTTCGCCGGCTTACCTGAACCTGATCGAACACAATCGCCGGAGAATCGCCGGAAAGCTGCTTGTGGATCTGGCCCGTGAACTCGAGGCCGATCTGGTGGCGCTGTCACAGGGGGCGCATGCGCCTTTGGTTGACGGGCTGCGGGCGGCGGCGGGCGAGGCGGGCGAGGCGCGGGATCTGGCGGAGGTCGACCGTGTGGAGGATTTCGCCGACCGTTTTCCCGGATGGGCGGGGTTGGTGATGCAGCAACGCGACCATATCGGCGCGTTGGAACGCCGTGTCGAGGCGCTCAATGACCGTCTGGCCCATGACCCCTATCTGAGTGATGCGCTGCACGATCTGTTGTCGTCGGTGACGGCGGTGCGCTCCACCGCGGGTATCCTGAATGCGGGCGACGATATCGACCCCGAGTGGCGCGTGCGCTTTCACCGCAATATCTACGAGGACAGTCAGCGCCTTGCCGACGGGGCGCAATCGCTTGTGACCTATCTTGACACCATCGGATCGGCCCATGAGGGTCTGTCGACGCCGCTTGATGAGGTGGAGGCGTGGCTCGCCGCGCAGTCCTATGCCCTTGGTGATGATGTGGCTGTGGACGGGGGGGCGGATCCGGACGGGGATGTGCTGCAAACCGGCGGGGCGGCCAATCCGGTCTCCAGTGCGCTCAAAAGCCGTGCCGCGCAAACGCTCGCCCGCGATTGGCAGGTCAAGGCCGCGCAGGATGCCGCTCTTATGCCACTTGATCAGGTGGACGCGGTTCTGGCGGAGTTTGGCCCGGATCCGTCGGCCTTGGCGCGGGTGGCGGGGGTGCCGCTTGATGCCGCAATGCGCAGGTTCGCCGCATTGCCGCCCGCCGATCACCGCCCGCCGGTTGGTCTGGCCCGTTGTGACGGTTCGGGGACGCTGACCTTTCGCAAGCCGCTTGACGGTTTTGTGTTGCCCCGCTTCGGGGCGGCCTGTCCACTTTGGCCGCTCTATCAGGCGCTTTTGCGACCGACCGTCCCCTTGCGCCGTGTGATCGAGGCACAGGGGCAACCCGCCCGCCGTTTTGTTGCCTACGCGATTTGTCAGCCGACACAGGTGCCACAGTTTGATGCGCCGCAGATCGTCGAGGCCACGATGATGGTCGTGCCGATCGAACACGCAGGTGTGCCGCCTTTGCCGTCCGGCGAGGCCTTGGGCGTGGGCTCGACCTGTCGCGTCTGTGTGCGTGCGGACTGTGCGGCGCGGCGCGAGCCGTCTTTGGTCACGCTGGATCACGCGCAGGACCTGCGTTGACCAAACGTAAGCCGGGTCGTTTGCGCATTCGGTGGTGAAGCCTTTTGACTCAGGCCGCCCGAGCGGCGATAAGGGACGGGACCAAGGGGAGAGGGTTGTTGCATGGGCAAACGTGTCCTGCTCATCGAAGACGAGCCAAATATCATTGAAGCTATCCGGTTTATTCTGTCGCGTGACGGGTGGACGGTCGAAACGCATTCCGATGGCGGCACGGCGGTGGCGGCGGTCGAGAGCAAAGTCCCCGACATCATTATTCTCGACGTGATGCTCCCCAATAAATCCGGTTTCGATATCCTGCGCGAGCTGCGTGAGATGGAGGCGCATAAATCCCGCCCCATTTTGATGCTCACGGCGCGGGGGCAGAAAAAAGACCGCGAACTGGCCGAGGCCTCGGGCGTGTCGGTGTTTATGACCAAGCCCTTTGCCAATGCCGATATGTTGGAGGCGGTGCGCAATTTGGCGCGTGATGCGCAAAGTGCGACCCACGATGGCGATGCCTGAGCCAAAAGGCGGCCCCCGTGACCCTCTGGAGTTCGAACAGGTGCCGCGTCCTGATCCCGATACCGCGCGGCCCGATCTGACACACCCCGATCTGTCTCGGGCGGAACGCCGCACGCCGCTCTATCTCGCGCGGGCGTCCTATCGTCAGCGCCGTTGGATCGATGCGCATCGCCTTTTGCCTGTCTTGCTATTTTTCCTCTATCTGTTGCCGCTGTTGTGGGGGGGCGATGACACGGGCGAACCCGTAGGCCGCGGCGTGCGTTCGGTGGTGTATGTGTTTGCGATCTGGGGGTTGGCCATTGTCGGCAGTGTGGTGTTTGCCGTGGCGATGCAGCGCAAAGTGGCGCAAGCCCCCCCTATTCCCAAAGGGGGGCAGGGGGCCAAGGCGTCACAGGGGGAGAGACGCGGCGAAAACACCGCACCCGCCGGTCCGGACCACAAGGAGGACTAGAGGTGCTGTCGTTCAACATTCTGGTTCTGGTCTGTCTGGCCTATGCGTCGCTGTTGTTTGCCGTGGCTTTCTGGGCGGAAAAACGCGCCGAGCGGGGCCGTTTGGGGTGGCTGCGCTCCCCCGTGGTCTACACGCTGTCGCTGTCGATCTATTGTACCGCGTGGACGTTTTACGGCGCGGTGGGCTATGCGGCGCGTTCCGGCCTTGAGTTCGTGACGATCTATGTCGGTCCGAGCCTTGTGATGATCGGATGGTGGTGGGTGTTGCGCAAACTGGTGCGGATCGGTCGCACACAGCGCATTACCTCCATCGCTGACCTGATTTCGTCGCGGTTTGGCAAATCCAACACCCTTGGGGTGCTTGTCACCTTGCTCGCTGTTATCGCGGCCACGCCCTATATTGCGCTTCAACTTCAATCGGTTGCACTTTCATTCGCGGTGTTCGGGATCAATGACCCACAGGCGATGGTGGTGACGGACCTGAACAAAACCGCGCTTTGGGTTGCGGGGGGGCTGACCCTGTTCACGATCCTGTTCGGCACCCGCAACCTTGACGCCAACGAGCGTCACCACGGGGTTGTGACCGCCATCGCACTGGAGGCGGTGGTGAAGCTCGTGGCTCTGGTCGCGGTGGGTGTGTTTGTGGTCTGGGGCGTGGGCGGCGGTCTGGGCGAAACCTTGTCGCGTATTGATACCTCTCCCATCGCGCAACAGTCGATCAACGGCACTCGGTGGGTGACGCTGACGCTATTGGCGGCGGCGGCGTTTTTGACCTTGCCGCGCATGTTTCAGGTGCTTGTGGTGGAAAGCCCCGAAGAGAGCCATTTGTTCACCGCAGGATGGGCCTTTCCGCTCTATCTGTTCGGCATGTCGCTGTTCGTGATCCCGATTGCCGTGACGGGGCTTGCGGTGCTGCCGGAAGGGGCGAACCCCGACATGTTCGTGCTGACTATCCCGCTCAACTTTGACAAACAGGCGCTTGCCGCGCTTAGCTTTCTGGGCGGGTTTTCATCGGCCACCTCGATGGTGATTGTGGCCGCGATTGCCCTGTCGACGATGGTGTCCAACCACATCGTGATGCCGATCTGGCTGTCGAGCCGCAAAGAGGGCGCAACGGTGTCGGGCGATGTGCGCTCGGTCGTGTTGCTGGCGCGGCGTATCTCCATCGCGGGGGTTTTGAGCCTCGGGTATCTGTATTTCCATATCTCGGGCGGCTCCGAGGCGCTCGCGGCGATTGGCATGATCTCGTTCACAGGCGTGGCACAGGTCTTGCCGGCGATGATCGGCGGCGTGTTCTGGCGCGGGGCCACGCGGGTGGGGGCGATTGCGGGCATTGTGACGGGCTTCGTGATCTGGGCCTATACGATGTTCCTGCCCTCTTTCGGGGCGGCGGCGGGCTTCACGGAGACCTTTATGGCCCACGGTCCGTTCGGTCTGGAATGGCTGCGCCCGCAAGCCCTGTTCGGCGTTACGGGCGCCGATCCGGTGGTGCATGCCGTGGGGTGGTCGATTGCGCTCAATACGCTGGTCTTTGCGGTGGGGTCCCTGTTTTCATTCCCGCGCCCCGTCGAGCGGCTTCAGGGCGCGCAATTCGTCAATGTGTTCGAACATACGGGATCGGCGCGGCGGTGGTCCGAAGGTCTGGCCGAGGCCGAGGACCTGTTGATGATGGCGCAACGCATCGTTGGTCCCGCCGAGGCACAAAAGCTGTTTCAGATCGAGGCCGAGGCCCAGGGCAAGCAGGGCTATTTGCCCGATGTGACCCCCGCCTTTCTGGAGCGGTTGGAACGCGAGCTTGCGGGCTCTGTGGGGGCGGCCACCGCCCACGCCATGCTTGGCCAACTGGTCGGCGGTTCGGTCGTGTCGGTCGAGGATCTGATGGCGGTGGCCGATGAGGCGGCGCAGATTATGGAATACTCCAGTCAGCTCGAAGCCAAGTCCACGGAACTGGTTCGCACCGCACGTCAATTGCGCGAGGCCAACGAGAAACTCACGGCGCTGTCGATCCAGAAGGACGCCTTTTTGAGCCAGATCAGCCATGAGTTGCGCACACCTATGACCTCGATTCGTGCCTTTTCCGAAATTTTGCGCGACAGTGGTGACATGGGGGGCGGCACAGGAGGCAATACGGCGGGCGGCGCCGGCATGGCTCCCGAAGATCTCAAACGGTTTTCCGGCATCATCCATGACGAGGCGCAGCGCCTGACGCGGTTGCTTGACGATCTGTTGGACCTGTCGGTGTTGGAAAACGGTCAGGTGACGTTGAACTGGGCGCGGACCAATTTGCACGATGTGATTGCGCGTGCGGTTCAGGCGACAACACAGGGCGGCACCGACATGGCGTTGGCTGTGCATCGTGCCGAGTTGAGCGAACACATTGCCATTGATACCGACCCGGACCGCCTTGCGCAGGTGTTTATCAACCTGATTACCAATGCGCGCAAATATTGTGACGCGACCAATCCCGCGTTGCATATCACCGCGACACGGATCGGGCGGGACCGGCTTCAGATCGATTTCGTTGACAACGGGTCGGGCATTCCCGCCGATAAACAGGCGATGATTTTCGAAAAGTTCTCACGCTTGACCGATCACGCCAAAGCGGGGGGGGCGGGGCTTGGTCTTGCGATTTGCCGCGAGATTATGCTCAACCTTGGCGGCACGATTTCCTACCTGCCCGGACAGGGGGGCGCGGCATTCCGTCTTGAGCTGCCGCGTATACGCCGCAAACCGCCACGCCCGTCCTGAGCGGTGATCGGGATTATTTTAGAGGCACGGTAATAATTATTACCTGAATCAAGGTTTTGTTTACCGAGTTGGGGCAAAATCGGGATCAGTCAGGAATCTAGGTACGCATGTCAGACGAAGACGTCATTACAGCCTTGAGACGCAAAACCGGAGCGGGGCGCCCGCCACCGGAAGTGCAACCCATGTCGCCAACCAAAGCGTTGCGCGTGGGGTTTGCCAAAGCGGCCGAAGAGGCGATGGAGCTGATTTTTCAGGTCCAACAGGTCGAGGAGCGTCGCCAGACGGTATCGGCCCTGACCGCGAGCCTTCCGGGCAATGCGCTTCTGGCGCTGTTGGAGGGGCCGTTGAACCAGTTCGGGTTGATGGTGTTCGATCACATCACCACGGCCTCTGTCGTCGAACAGATGACCACAGGGTCGGTGTTGCCGATGGCCCCCGAGGAGCGACAGCCCTCCACCACGGATGCGGTGATGTGTTCGGATTTGATGGACCGGATGCTCGAAGAGTTCGAGGACCAGATTTCCGAATCCCCCGATCCCCCCAAAGTCCACGGGTTCCGTTATGCCGCCCGTCTTCAGGAGGCGCGCTCTATCGCGCTGGCCTTTGACGATGTGCCGTACCGGTGTTTTTACATCACCGTGAAAATCGGCCGTGTGGCCCGCGAAAGCACCGTCGTGCTGATTTTCCCCTATGACGCCCCGCCGCCCAAACGGGTCAAGGGCGAGGACAGTGCATGGGGCAAGGAATTCAAAGACGTGGTGATGGGGACGCATGTGACGCTCGATACCGTGCTGCACCATATGAAGCTCTCCTTGTCGGAGGTCTCCGCATGGGAGGAGGGGACATTGATCCCGATCCCGCGCGAGGCGTTATCACGGGTGGAAATCCGTGCGCAGGATGGCCGCAAGATCAGCCGGGGCCGGATCGGTCAAATCGGCGGGGCGCGGGCGGTGCGGATTGATTTGACCCCTGATGACGGATCCAACGGGCCGCTTGACGGTCGGGCGCTTGACCTCGGGGATCTGGCGGGCATGGGCGGTATGGGCGGCATGGCGCCGAGAGGGGGCGACCTGCCTTCCTTGAGCAATCTTGGTGTGGGCGGGTCCGACAGTGAGGCGGGGCTTGGTGATATGGACCTCGGTGATCTGCCTGCGATGGGGGATCTGCCGGACCTTGACGCGGCGGGGAGCGATTTGCCGGACCTTGGCGATCTGCCTCCGCTTGGCGATTTGCCCGCAATGGATGATTTGCCACCGCTCGGCGATATGGGCGACTTTGATGACTTGCCTGCGCTCGGTGACCTGCCACCTTTGGGTGAACTGCCGGATTTCGAGTGATCCGGCGTCGCGCGTGATCCGCGCCGTCCCGCAATGGGGGGATCCCCTTTGGCCTGTGTATCCTGCATCCGGTGTCCCGCGTCCTGATTGGCTCTTGATGTGAATCAAGGCTCAACGCGAGGTTGTGCGCGACAATGGCGCATCAGGAGGGTCTCGTATGAAAAGCCTCGAACAAAGACGTGTGCAGCTTCTGGCTCGTCAGGCCGAGCTTGAGGCGCGTTTACATGATATTGATGCGGAACTTGATACGCCCCAGTCCAAGGATTGGGACGACTCGGCGATAGAACGCGAAGGCGATGAGGTTCTTGAGGGGATGGGGCATGCGGGACAGGTTGAATTGACCCTGATTGCCGCCGCCCTCGCGCGGATTGACGCGGGCGAGTACGGGGTTTGCGGGCGATGCGGTGAGGCGATTGGTCAGGAGCGCCTTGACCTTGTGCCGCACACGCCGCTGTGCCGGACCTGTGCCGCGTAACCACGCATGACCTTGCCACACAGGGCCGCCGCGCGACCCGAACCGGGCCGCAACCAGACTGAAATGACGTGCGCCGCATTCGTGCGCACCGCAACGGGAGGATTGCCATGACCAAGAAAACAGACCGAGAAATCGACCAGATCGTCGACACGCTTGTGGGGGACCATGATGTGGCCGAAAAGCTGAAAGCAAAGCTGCACGAGGCGGGGCAACACGCCACGCCGCTCAAAGTGGTGGTTGCGGATGACAGTGCCGAGGCGGAGGATGATTTGTGGGATAACCTGCCCGTATGAGGCCCGTATGACGCGCATATGAGACCCGTTTTGCGGCCTGTTGCGCCCTCTTGCGCCATGGCGTGTCACCTGTCCTTGTAGGGCGCAGCACAACGCCCTAGTCTGGATTTGCTGCCAAATTCCTTGGCAGATTGATCATTGAAAGGAGGCCGTCATGGCCTTTGAAGCGCTCAAGATACAAGTCTACATGATCCTTGACGAGATTGCGCAGCGCCCTGCGGACCGCCACATTTTGCAAGAGCAATTGCGCGAAAAGCTCTCTGAGTTGTCCAACCTTGGCCTGCCGCTTCCGGCGGATCTGGTGCGGTTGGAGGCGGAGTTGGAACAAGACGCCGCTGATGTGCTTTATCCCAAACCCGCCGCCGACCCTGCATAGCCCTTTGCAAACGGCCGTCGATGCGGGGCGCAAACGGGTGAGGCGAATATGACGTCTTTTCCAACAGTTCCTTGCCTTTAGCGCGGCTTGGGTCCAGAAATAGGTGAGGCTGTTATTCACGGGGTAGGAGGGGTTATGGCGATCAAAAGGCATGTGGCGCAGGCCGTGTTACAGATCAACGGGCCTATTGCGTCTGTTGTCCTGTCCAATCCCCCCGCCAATATGCTGACCGATGCGATGCGGGCCGAGATTTACGCCCATATCGAGACCGCCGATGCCGACCCGTCCGTGACAGCGATTGTTCTGGCCGCACAGGGTCACCGGTTTTCGCGTGGCATGAGCGATGCCGACCTTGACCGGCCACAGGCCTTTCCCGACCTCAATACCCTGTGCAACCGGATCGAGATGTGTACCAAGCCCGTGGTGGCCGCATTGGCCGGTGCCGTGGTGGCCGAAGGGGTGGCACTCGCACTGGCCGCGCATTACCGTGTTATGGGCGCGAATGCGCGATTTGCCTTTCCGGATGCCAGTTTCGCGCTCGTCCCTGCGGGGGGCGTGACACAACGTTTGCCGCGTTTGATCGGGGTGGAGGCCGCCCTTGCCGCGCTTTTGTCCGCGGGGTCACTTGCGGCGCAAAACGCCCATGCGATGGGGCTTGCCGATCTTGTGACCACGCAAAAGTTGCGTGTGGCGGCGGTGGCGTTTGCCCGTGACTGTGTGGCGCAAGGCGCAGGTCCGCGCCGCGTGCGCGATATGGATCAGGTGTTTACGCAGGCCGGTGCGGGCCGTGCGGCCATCGCCGCGGCGCGGCGCACGCACGGGCCGCGGGCTTTCGGGGCCAAGCGGATCATTGATTGCGTGGAGGCGGCGATGCTCTTGCCGTTTGACGCCGGTGTCGGGCGTGAGGAGACCGAGCGGGCGGATGCCCTGGCCGCCCCCCAAAGTGCCGCATTGCGCCATGCCTACCTCAGTGAACGCCGTGCCGTGCGTCCGCGCGGATTTACCACGGATGAGGCGCGCCCCGTGAAAACGCTTGGCCTGTCGGGGGCGTCGAACCTCGCGTTGGGCCTGTGTCTGTCGGCGTTGGACCACGGGTTCAATGTGCGCTTTCTGGCTCCGACGGCGCAGGTCGCACAGACCATTCTGGAAAAGATCAACGCCGCCTATGTCGCGGCCGAAACCAGAGGGCAGGTGAGTGCAGAGCAAAAGCAATCCCGCCTTGACGCCTTTTTCGTAAGCGCCGATCCCGCCGGTTTTGCCGATTGCGATGCCGTGATCGAGGCCACAACCGGCGCCCTTGATACCCGTGTCCAGACCCTGCTTGCGGTCGAGGCGGCAATGGCCGCAGACACGCCTTTGGCCACGGTGTCCGATCGTGCTGTGGCGCAGATGGCGGGCAAGCTGTCGCATCCGGAGCGGTTTTGCGCCGCACATGTCTTTGCCCCCGCACAGCTGATCCGTTTGGTGGAACTGGGCCGCGCCCCCGCAACGCACTCTGCCGCTCTTGCGACCTTTCATGCCCTGTTCACACAGCTTGAAAAGCGCGTTGTGACGGTGGAGGCCCACGACGGATTTGTGGCCAACGCTGTTCAGGATGCGGGGCTTCAGGCCGTGGATGTCTGTCTGTTGCTCGGGGCGACGCCGTCACAGATCGACGCGGCTATGGTGCGGTTCGGGTTTCCGGTCGGCCCGTGTGCGATGATGGATCGGATCGGCCTTGAACATTTTGGTGGCACGGTGGCACAGGCACTGGACGCCGCGGGGCTGTCGGCGGTTTCGGGGCGCGGATTTTATGATGCGGAGGGCTCTGATCTTGAAGCTGTCGAAGTGATCGAGATGTTGCGCGAGGCGGGGGAGATTTCCCCGACCGCGTTTAAAGATGGCGAACTGGTCGGGCGGATCCTGTTGGCACAGGCCAACGCCGGCGTGCATCTGTTGGAGCGTGGCGTGGTCGAGCGGCCGCTTGATATCGACGTGATCATGATGTTGGGCAAAGGATTTCCGCGCCATCACGGCGGACCGATGAAGTGGGCCGACAAAATCACCCCGCTGCAGGCGGAAAAAGCATTGAAACGCTACGCTGTTTCCGCACCGGAAATCTGGGCCCCCGCGGCACTTTGGCATGAGCTGGTCAAAGGTGGCGAGACATTCGACCACCTCAACCGCGCGCCGTAATCGTCTGATTTTTAACGGACTTCGTGTCCGGTGGTGTCCTTTGCCACCTGCGGCTCTACGCGGTGGCGGGGCCTGATACAGAAAATTTTGGCGCAATCGCACTTTTGTTTGTCCTCTTGATCGAAATCAAGGAGGGGGTGGGGTGCATGACCTAGTTTCATTCTTGAGCGCAGGAGGCCTCGTCCTCAGTCAGACTGAGGCCCTCTGCAATCCTCCTGCGAGCCCTCTTTTTGAGTGTTCGCACCGTATCCAGTCCTTTGTGCGTGGGCTGAATACTATACTGGCGTCCGAGGGTTTATGCGTTTCTCCCCGGACGCCATTTTTTTCACTTTTTACACGACCTGTGCAGTGCCGCGAACGGGGCTTGTCCGTGCGCGTATTGCGGCACGCCATTTGGACGCTAAGGTGGGATCAGGGGAGATATTATTGTGACCGAGACTCTTGATCCGAACGCGATTTGCGAAACTGCGCTGCGGTGGCACCGCGATGGCATCGGGGCCGTTGTGGCCACAGTGATCGACACATGGGGCAGCGCCCCGCGCCCCGTGGGGAGCCAATTGGCGATTTCCGGACATGGTGACATGATCGGCTCGGTGTCGGGGGGCTGTGTCGAGGGCGCGGTGATCACCGAGGCGCTTGACCTTATTGCCGCCCCCGCGATGAAAATTCTGGAATTCGGGGTGTCGGATGAGGATGCGTTTTCTGTCGGCTTGGCCTGTGGCGGGACCATCCGCGTGCTGTTGGAACCCGTTGGCGCGGTGATGCCCGAGGCGCTTCTGGCGCAGATCGTGGCCGCCCGTGAAACGCGCACGCCTGTGGCCTATGTGGTGGATTTGACGCGCGGGGCGCGCCGTGTGGCGGATCCCGCCGAGTTTGCGGCACGGTTTGCGTCGGATCGCTCCGGCATCGAGGCCGATGGCGAGACCTTTGTCGCCATTCACAACCCGCCCGCGCGCATCGCCGTGATCGGCGCGGTGCATATCGCCCAAGCCCTGTTGCCGATGGCGCGGATTGCGGGATTTGATGTGCATCTGATCGACCCGCGCGGGGCCTTTGCATCCGGGAGCCGTTTTCCATCCGAAGAGATAAGCGATGACTGGCCCGATGAGGCGCTTGATCGCTATGGGTTGGATGCCCGCACCGCCGTGGTGACGCTCACCCATGATCCCAAACTCGATGACCCCGCTTTGATGCGGGCGCTCACGTCCAAGGCGTTCTATGTCGGCTCGCTCGGCTCCACGCGTACCCATGCCAAACGTGTGACGCGGCTGACGCAGGCGGGGTTGAGCGCGGATCAGATCGCACGACTTCACGCGCCGGTGGGGCTCAAGATCAAGGCACAGTCGCCCGCCGAGATCGCGGTGTCGATTCTGGGGCAAATTATCGAAGTGATGCGCGGCGACTGACACCGGCGCGGTGGCACTTTACGGGCGGGGCCGATCTGTGGTCTGCTCACACACGGGACAACAAGGAGGGCGCGCCATGACGATGCTCACGCTAAATATTAACGGTGAGGACAAAACGGCACAGGTCGAGGGGCGCACGCTCTTGGTCGATTTCCTGCGCGATGGCGGTTTGACGGGCACCCATGTCGGATGCGAAACAAGCCAGTGCGGGGCCTGTACCGTGCATATGAACGGTGCGCCGGTAAAGGCCTGTTCGGTCTTTGCGCTTGAGGCCGAGGGGGCGCAGATCACCACGATCGAGGGCATGGCGGTACCGGATGGCGAGGACGCGGGGCTGTCGGCCCTTCAGGCGGCGTTCAAGGAACACCACGGGCTGCAATGCGGGTTTTGTACGCCGGGCATGATCATGTCGGCGGCGGCGCTTCTCAAAGAGGTGGCCAAGCCGGATGAGGCGCAGATCCGCAGTCACCTTGAGGGCAATATCTGTCGCTGTACCGGCTACCATAACATTGTCAAAGCGATCATGGCCGCAAGCGGTCAGGACGTCTCTGGCATCGCGGCTGAGTAGGAGGGCGCACCATGTACGACTTTGAATTGATCCGGCCCGCGTCATTGGCCGAGGCGATTGCCGCGCTCGAAGACGAGGATGCACAGGCGTTGGGCGGCGGTCAGACGTTGATCCCGACACTCAAGGCCCGCCTTGCGATGCCCTCCGCACTGGTTTGTTTGTCGGGGCTGTCCGAGATTGTGGGGATTTGCGACGGGGATGACGGGCGGGTGTGCATCGGCGGGGCGACCACACATGCACAAATCGCCCGCGAGGCCACGCGGTTTCCGGCGCTTGCGGCCCTTGCGGGGCAAATCGGTGACGCGGCGGTGCGCACACGTGGCACGATCGGCGGATCGGTGGCCAACAATGACCCCTCGGCCTGTTACCCCGCGGCTGTTCTGGCGTGTGGTGCCGATGTCTGTACGCCCGAGCGCACGATTGCGGCGGATGACTTCTTCGTCGGGCTGTTCGAGACGGCGTTGGCGCCGGGGGAAATTATCACCGAGGTGCGGTTCCCCGTGCCGACCCGTGCGGCCTATGCCAAGTTCGAACAACCCGCCTCGCGGTTTGCGCTTGTGGCGGTGTTCGTCGCGGATTTCGACGGCGATGTCCGCGTGGCCGTGACGGGGGCGAGCGGCGATGGCGTGTTCCGGTGGCGTGAGGCCGAGGCCGCATTGTCGCGCGATTTTAGCCCCGAGGCGCTCGACGGTTTGAGTGTCGATGCGGATGGCATGCTGTCGGACCCGCATGGGGCGGCGGATTACCGTGCTCATTTAATTGGTGTGATGACGCGCCGCGCGGTGCAAAACGCCCGTGCCTAGGGTGAGTCGGGTCGGTAACGCGGGCTGATCTGTGGCTTTCGACCATAAAAAATCCCCGAAACCGTGAGGCTTCGGGGATACCCTGTCAGACTCGGCGTCTGATGCGGCGGGCCGTTTTGTCGGCCCTGCAGCGTGTTTATTTTGGAAGTGGCCCGATCATCATGATCATCTGGCGGCCTTCCATTTTCGGCATGTTTTCGATCTTGCCGATCTCTTTGGTGTCTTCTGCAACGCGCTCAAGCAGGTTGCGACCCAGATCCTGGTGCGCCATTTCGCGGCCACGGAAGCGCATGGTGATTTTCACCTTGTCGCCGTTTTCCAAGAACTTCGAAACGCTGCGCATTTTCACACCGTAATCATGGGTGTCCGTGTTGGGACGGAACTTCACCTCTTTGATTTCAATGATCTTTTGGTTTCTGCGAGCCTCGGATTCACGTTTTTGCTGTTCATATTTGAACTTGCCATAATCCATGATTTTACACACGGGCGGCTCTGCGTTCGGTGAGATTTCCACGAGGTCGAGTTCGGCATCTGCGGCCATTTCCATGGCGCGTTGAGGCGTCACAACGCCAACGTTTTCTCCATCTGCGCCGATGAGGCGAATTTCCGGTGACCGAATATGTTCGTTGATACGAGGACCGGTTTCTCTGGTCGGCGGGGCTCTGTGTGGGCGGCGGGCTATGACACGCTCCTATTTGTGATTTCTGAAAATGTGGGCGATCCGATATGTGATCAAGCGCAAAAATAGAGCGAATGAACGCGGCTTACAACCGCAAACTCGGCAATCCTTTGCGCGTGTGTCTTTGAGGTGCAAAGTCCTCTTTTCTTCGCAGTTGCAGCATGGCATATGATGCCGCCAGAAATAGAAGATTTCTAATTGTATGTGAGGATCACAAATGACCAATCGTTTCGTTACCGGCGCCATCATCACAGGTCTCGCTCTGAGCCTTTCCGCGTGTAAAGAGGACGCCAAAGATGCCGCTGATGCCGCCGCTGGTGCTGCGACTTCTGTTGTCGAAACAACCACCGAGGCCGCAACCGATGCTGCCGGCGCTGTGACCGAGGCTGTCGAGGGCGCGGCCGAGGCCGCCACCGATGGTGCGTCCGATGCTGTCGAGGCCGTAGAGGCGGCTGCTGACGCGACTGTCGAAGCTGCTGAGGGCGCTGTCGAGGCTGCGACCGACGCTGCCGCTGATGCCGTTGATGCTGTGACGGACGCCGCCGATGGTGCTGTCGAGGCCGCAACCGATGCCGCCGATGCAGCGACGCAAGCCGCAGCGGAGGCCACACAGTCCGCCGCCGATATGGCTGAGGGCGCAACCGATGCCGCAACCGACATGGTGGAGGGTGCCGCCGATATGGCTGCCGACGCCGTCGAGGGGACAACCGACGCGGCCACCGATATGGCTGCCGACGCATCGGACGCCGCCAAAGATGCCGCAGACGCTGCCGCTGATGCGATGCCTGCAATGTCCATGGACGCGATGAAAGAGTTGCTGACGGTTGACGGGTTCGACCTTGATAAAGTCACTGCAATGGTCGAAGCCGCGCCATTGGCTGACGATGCCAAAGCCACTGTGATCACCGCTCTGGATCGCGCCAAAGACAGCCCCGAGCTTTTGGGTGCCGTTCTCGAACGTGTTCGCACGCTGCTTGGTATGTAAGTCAAGTCCCTGACTTGAATTGAAACGAATGAAGGCCGTGCGGGGGGAACCTCGCGCGGCCTTTTTATGGGGCTTTGGGGGGCGTTGGTCCCGAGCCATCCTGTTGCGGACAAAAAAGCCCCGCCTGAGCGGGGCCATTTGCGTGTCGCTATGGGGTGCGATCAGTCGACGAAGGCCTTTTCGACCACATATTCCTTTGGCTCGGAATTGGCGCCTTCGCGCAGCCCGAAGCCATCCAGAATGACCATAATGTCTTTGTTGAACGCGAGGTTGCCGCACACCATGCCGCGGTCGGTTTCGGGGTTGATCGGCTCTATGCCGAGATCCTCGAACACCTTGCCCGAGGACAGGTTGTCGGTGACGCGGCCCATATGGTGGAACTCTTCGCGCGTGGTGGTCGGGTAATAGCGCAGCTTGCCCTGTTCGATCTCGGACAGCATTTCGTCGGACTTGATATGTTCGACCAACTGACGACCGTATTCCAGTTCGGAAACCTGACGGCAGGTGTGCATCAGGATAACTTCGTCAAACTTTTCAAATACTTCGGGTTCGCGCATCAGTGAGGCAAAGGGGGCAATGCCCGTCCCTGTGGCGAACATCCACAACCGTTTTCCGGGCAACAGCGCATCTACGACGAGGGTGCCGACGGGTTTGGGGCGCAAAATGATCTCGTCGCCCACTTTGATATGTTGCAGACGTGAGGTCAGCGGGCCGTCCTGAACCTTGATCGAATAGAACTCCAGATGCTCCTCCCATGACGGCGAGGCAATGGAATAGGCGCGCAACAGCGGTTTGGCCTTGCCCGTCTTCGGGTTCACATCGCCCATCAGGCCGATCATCACGAACTCGCCCGAGCGAAAGCGCAGCGTTTGCGGGCGTTCCACTTTGAACGAGAATAGGCGGTCATCCCAATGGGTTACCTCCAACACCTTGGCGGCATCGGGCAGGGTGGGGACGGGTTTTGTTTTAATTTCGGTCACTTGGCTCTGCTCGTTCATATCGGGTTTGATGCTCTCTAAATGAGTATGTCGCATGTAGCTTTGATCCAGATCAGGTTCGACCCTTGCCTTGTGGCGAGATCCATCGGGGCATCGCCACAGGGGCCATCGGGTGCTGTTTTGATCTGTCAGGCGCGTTTGCGCAAGCGGCTCTGGTAATCGTTGGCGGTCCATTCGGCGCGAAACATCCATTGCGCGGCGGGTTGGCGGGCGGCCAGTTCGGCGGAGATTTCCACCTCGTCAAACCCTGCACGCCGCGCCATCGCGTATTGATCGGCGATCACATGCCCGCGGGCGCGCAACTGACCCTTGTAACCACCAAGGCGCAGCAAACGGGCGAGCGTGAAACCGCGCCCGTCCGAGAAGGACGGGAAGTCGATGCGGATGCCCTCGGCGTTGCTGTATTGGGTCAGTGTTGCGGGATCGGTGTCGGAGGGTAGGTCGATCCAGATGCCGTCAAAGTCATCCGTCGTAAAGCCGTTGTCCTGGACAATCACGCTCATGGCGGTGTCTCCCGTGTCTTGTGTGAGTGGTGGGGTGGGGTGGGCCGGAACGGGTCCGCGCACCATTTTGCCGTCCACGAAATGGATGCCGCATTCTTCTTTTTGGCTGCCGCGCCACCGCCCCGCACGGGGGTCTTCGCCCGCTTTCACGGGCGAGGTGCACGGCGCACATCCGATCGAGGGGTAGCCCTTGGCCACGAGCGGGTGACGGGGCAGGCGGTTGTTGATGATGTAGTCCTGTACATCCTGGGGCGCCCAATGGGCCAACGGATTGATTTTAATCCGTGTGTCCAATTCGTTCTCAAAGAAATCAAGCGTTTGGCGGCTGTTGCCCTGAAACCGTTTGCGTCCCGTGATCCATGCGTCAAAGCCGCCGAGCGCGGTTTGCAGCGGCACGGTCTTGCGCAGCGCACAGCAGCTATCGGTATCGCTTTTGTGCAAAAGACCCTCGGGATCGTGTGCGGCAATGCGCACGGGCGCGGGCCGGATCCGGCGCACATCGCGCAGGTCCAGTGTTTTCACGAGGTCAAGCTGATAGGCGATGGTTTCGGCAAACAGCATTTCGGTGTCGATAAAGATCACCGGCGTGTCGGGATTCATCACCGAAATCATGTGCAACAACACGACACTTTCCGCGCCGAAACTGGACACAAGTGCGATGCGCCCCAGTTCGGCATCGCGCAGCGCCAGTTCAAGCACGGAGGTGGCCGAGTGGTTGCGATAGCGGTCGTTGAGCCGCGCCACGCGGTCATCGACCGACCCGTAGGTGGACGTCAGAAGGTCAGCCTCATGCGGCATGTGCGCTGTCCTCTTTGGCGGGATAAAGGGCCGTTTTGAACGGCTCCATTCCGAGGCGGCGATAGGCCGCGATAAAGGGTTCGTCGGCGCTGTCGCGCAGCTCCAGATAGGCGTGGATCAACCGCTCGATCGCGGGAATGATCTCGTCATAGGCAAAGCCCGGTCCGGTGCGTTCGCCGATCACGGTGGTTTCGGTGCCGTCCCCGCCAAGGGTGATCTGGTAGTTTTCAACGCCGGCGCGGTCGAGGCCGAGAATGCCGATGTGACCGACATGGTGGTGGCCACAGGCATTGATGCAGCCCGAAATCTTGATTTTGAGCGCCCCGATGTCGTGTTCGAGTTTCAGCGCGTCGAAACGGGTTGCGATGCCTTGGGCCACGGGAATGGCGCGGGCGGTCGCCAGTGCGCAATAGTCCATCCCGGGGCAGGCGATGATATCGGAGATCAGGCCGATATTTGCCGTGGCAAGCCCGGCGGCTTTCAATGCGGCGTGCAGCGCGGGCAGGTTCGATTTGTGAACGTGGGGCAGGATAACGTTTTGCTCGTGCGAGATGCGCAATTCGTCGTGACCCCAATCGCGGGCGGCCTGTGCCAAGACGCGCATTTGCGCCGATGTCGCATCACCGGGCGTCTTGCCGTGGGCCTTTGTCGACACAGTGACAATGGCATATCCGTCGGCTTTGTGCGTCGCGAGGTTGGTGTCGGCCCACGCGCGGAACATGCGGTCGCTCTCATAGGCGCGGGTGTAGGGGTCGATCGGGGCATCGACGAAGGCGGGGGGGGCAAAGAAGGGTTCGATTTGTGCAAGAACGTCCAGAGCCGTCTCGTCAAAATCGGGGCGGATCTGGTCGAAGCGTGCCTGTACGCGCGCGGCGATATCGTCGATGCCGTGCTCATGTACGGTAATTTTGATGCGGGCTTTATACTTGTTATCGCGACGCCCGAGCAGGTTCCACACCGAGACAACCGCCTCAAGGTAGGGAAGCAGGTCGCCAAAGGAGATGAAGTCCTTGAGCACTTTGCCGACCATCGGTGTGCGGCCAAGGCCCCCCCCGACGATAACCTGGGCGCCCAATTCGCCGTTGTGTTTTTTGAGGACGAGACCGATGTCATGGGCCCGTACCACGGCGCGGTCGGCCTCGGCACCTGTGACCGCGACTTTGAACTTGCGCGGCAGGAACTGGAATTCGGGGTGGTCGGTGGACCATTGACGGATCAGCTCGGCCACGGGGCGCGGGTCGGCGACCTCATCGGCGGCAGCGCCGGCAAAGTGGTCGGCCGTCACGTTGCGGATGGTGTTGCCGCTCGTCTGGATCGCGTGCATGTCGACATCGGCGAGCGCATCGAGCATGTCAGGCACATCGGGCAATTTGGGCCAGTTGTATTGGATGTTCTGGCGGGTGGTGAAATGGCCATAGCCCTTGTCCCACGTGTCCGCGATATAGGCCAATTGGTCCATTTGGTCAGGGTTGAGCGTGCCATAGGGAATGGCCACGCGCAGCATATAGGCGTGCAATTGCAGGTACAGACCGTTCATCAGGCGCAGCGGGCGAAACTCGTCTTCGGTCAGTGATCCATCGACGCGTCGCTCCACTTGCCCGCGAAACTGGGCACAGCGCGCGCGGACAAAGGCCTCGTCGAAGTCGTTGTACTTATACATCTGCGGCTCCTGTTACCTGTTTGCCGTGGGCGTAGTTGGATGGCCCTGTGCGGCGAAAGTCTTCACGAAAGTGGGTTGGCTCCGGTCCGGTCGCCCCCTCGATGGCGTCGGCCAGATAGGCGCCCACCTGCATCCCGTCCTTGGCCGCTGTTGCCAGTGCGGCCTCGGCTGTTTCGGCGTCCTTATAGAGGGCCGCGTCACCGAGCGCACGCACCCATGTGCCATTGGCGTCGAGATAGATCACGTCCCCCTCGAGAAGGGCGTTGGCGGTGACGACTTTGGGCGTAAAAGGGCGAGCCATGAGAGTTTTCCACTTGCGATTTCCTACGCTCAATTTAGAACATTGTTCTATATATTGCACAGGGGTCACACCAAATAAGGGTGTTTGTTCTGGGCCTCTTGGCGGGCTAGTCCCGTGTTCCGCAAAAATGGAGAAAATCGAAATGGGCGTCCAACTTGACGAGATGGATCGGAAAATCCTGCGTGAGCTTCAACACGATGCAAGCCAGTCTTTGGACGAAATTGCCAAAACCGTGGGCTCGTCAAAGACCCCGGTTTGGAATCGTATCCGCAAAATGCGCGAGAACGGGGTGATCGGTCAGGAGACGGTTATTCTGGATGCCGAAAGCCTTGGATTGGAGGCGTGCTTCTTTGTGCTGGTGCGGACAAACGCCCATGAAGCAGGGTGGCAGGAAAAATTCCTACAGGTGCTCAAAGCCCGCCCCGAGGTGTTGGAGGCGCACCGTCTGGCCGGCGAAATCGACTATATTTTGAAGGTCCGCGTCACCAATGCCAAAGCCTACGACGCCTTCTATCAGGCGCTGATCGAAGAGGTGTCGATCTATAACGTCACCGCATTGCTGTCGATGGAAGAGATCAAATACACCACCGAATTGCCGCTCTGAGGCCTGTCGCGACATTGAAAAAGGGCGCGGTGACCGATGTCGCGCGCCCTCTCCCGTGTCTGCGTCTCTGTCGTATCGGTGCGATTAGCGGTTGCCCGAGGTTGTAAACCGTCCTGCCTCTGCGGCGGCGGTGCGTAGGGCATTGGATTTGTTGACGGTTTCTTCAAATTCGAGCTGTGGGTCGCTGTCATAGACCACGCCGCCGCCTGCTTGGATATAGAGCTTTTCGTCCTTCACCACACCTGTGCGCAGCGCGATGCACATGTCCATGTCGCCATTGGCGGAGAAGTACCCAACACCGCCGCCGTAGACACCGCGTTTTTCAGGCTCCAACTCGTCGATGATCTCCATCGCGCGGACTTTGGGGGCGCCTGACACGGTGCCTGCGGGCAGACCCGCGAGCAGGGCCGAGAGCGCGTCCTCGTCGTCGGACAATTCGCCCACCACGTTGGAAACGATGTGCATGACGTGGGAATAGCGTTCGATGATGAACTCTTCGGTCGGGCGCACGGTGCCGATTTTGGACACTTTGCCGGTATCGTTGCGGCCCAGATCAAGCAGCATCAGGTGCTCGGCCAGTTCCTTTTGATCGGCGAGCAAATCCTCTTCGAGGGCCTTGTCCTCGGCGGGGGTGGCGCCACGTTTGCGGGTGCCTGCGATCGGGCGGATGGTCACTTCGCCCTCGAACACGCGCACGAGAATTTCGGGGGAGGCACCGACAATCTGATAGCCGCCGAAATTGAAAAAGAACATGAACGGCGAGGGATTGGTGCGGCGCAAGGACCGGTAAAGCGCGAAGGGCGGCAGCGGAAAATCCTGTGTCCAACGCTGTGCCGGTACAACCTGGAAAATGTCGCCTGCGGTGATGTATTCTTTGGCCTTTTCAACAGCTTGCAGGTAGCCCTCGTGGCTAAAGTTGGACACGGGCGGCGGTGCGGTCCAGTCCTGACCAAGGGCGTGCGAGACCTCGACAGGGGCGCGTTCGAGGTCGCGTTGTGCGTCCATCACCCGCTCTGCGGCTTGGGCATAGGCGGCTTTGGCGGATTGGCCGGAGCCGGCCCATGCGGGCGAGACGATGATCACCTCGCCTTTGACACCATCCAGAACGGCGACAACCGACGGGCGCATCAGCACCGCATCAGGCAGGCCGATGGGGTCGGGGTTCACGTCAGGCAGGTGTTCGACCAGACGGATCATATCGTAGCCAAGATAGCCGAACAGACCCGCCGATGACGCGGGCAATTCGGGCGGTAGATCAATTTTGCTTTCCTCGATCAGGGCGCGAATTGCGGTGAGCGGGTCGGCGTCCTGAACGACGAACCCGTCGGCATCAAAGCGGGCATTGCGGTTGATTGCGGCGGTCGTCCCGTCACATTTCCACACCAGATCGGGTTTCATCCCGATGATGGAATAGCGCCCGCGGACCTCGCCACCCGTGACGGATTCGAGCATGAAACTGTCGGTGCGCGCCCCTGCCAGTTTGAGCATGATCGACACGGGCGTGTCGAGATCAGCGGCCACTTTGGCGTAAACGACCTGGTTCTGACCGGCCTCGTATGCGGCCTCGAATTCGGGAAAGGACGGGATCAAGGTGGCCATCGGGTTCGACTTTCTGTGACGGTTTCGCGCCTTATGGCATTTGGGTGTGAACGGCATTGATTGCCGCTTGGTTGACGGTGACGCCATCGCGCAGACGCATTGCGTTCGCAAAGGCCGTGATGACGTCCTGTGCGGCGCCTTGGGCGGCTTGCTCGGCGTAGCTTGCGGCGATTTCGTCCATTTCGGTATTGGTCTCGGGGGGCTGAACCGTGTCGATTTTGGCGATGACCACGCGGTCTGTGCCGGTCACAACGGTTGTGGCGCCTTGTGCCAGACCGGGGGCGAACACCGCGTCGATGAACCCCTGTGGCATGGTGGCGATGAAATCGCGGCGGGTGATGTCGGTAAAGACCTCAACAGGCAGCTCCAGTGCGCCGATCGCGGTGCCGGCGGCCACTTCGGTCTGGATCATGTCGGCGCGGGCCTTAAGCTGTTTCGCGGTCTCGGCAACGGTCCAATCGGCCACCACCTGATCGCGGACCTCATCCAGAGGGCGCACGGCGGCGGGGGTGATCGCGTTGAGGCGCAGGGCGAAAATCCCGCCATCGGACAGTTCGATGATCTCGGGGAAATCGCCGACCTGCGCGTCCTGAACGGCGGTGACAAAGGTCGCGAAGGAGGCAATGCCGTCCTCGGAGGCGGTGGACCAGTTGATTTGACCCAATTCCATTGCCGTCTCGTCCGACAGTTCCTCAAGCGTGGCCCCCGAGGCCAGAAGGTCGTCGAGGGTTTCAACGAGATCGCTGATGTCGCGACGTGCGGCGTCCATGGCCATCTCTTTGGCCAGATCGTCGCGGGCCTCTTCATAGGTGATTTCGGAGGCGTCGAGCACAGCGTTGACGCGGAACAGGGCAGGACCCAGATCGGACATGACGGGACCAACGACACCAAGGTCCTGTGCGCCGAACACCATGTCGGCGGCGGCACCGATGTCACTTGCGGCGACATCGCCAAGATCAATATCGGCCAACACGAGGCCGCGTGCGGTCACCTCGTCCTCGAACGTGGTTTCGCCCGCGGCAATGCGGTCGGCGGCGGCTTGGGCATCGGCGTCGGAGCCATAGACGAGACGCTCCACGAGGCGGCGCTCGGGTTGCATGTAGGCGGCGATGTTGTCGTCGTAAATCTGGCGCAAGCTGTCTTCGTCAAGCTCGGCACTGTCGGACAGCATGGTGGGCGAGAGCCACGCATAGGTCACATCGCGGGTTTCGGGCGCGGTGTAGGCCTCTGGCGTTTCCTCATAGCGGGCGGTGATCTGTGCCTCGGTCGGTGCGGGGATTTCGGTGTCGAGATCGGCGGCGGTCAGGCTTGCCACGCTGATGGTGCGCCGTTCGCCAAGCCAGTCCACGATCACTTTGGCATAGGCGTCGGGCATGACAACGCCCGTGGCCAACGCGCCCTGAAGCAATGCGCGGGCGGTATCCGTGCGCAGCGCCTCTTCGAATTCGTTGGTGGTCTGGCCGAGGCGGTCGATGGCGAATTTATAGGTGTCGGCATCGAATTTACCGTCGAGCCCCTGAAACGAGGGGATGGTCATCAAGGTGCGGCGCACTTCGTCGTCGCCGACCGAGACGCCAAGGCGGGCCAATTCCCCGTCCAGAGCGGCGCGGGTGAGAAGGCCGTCGAGCACCTGATTGGTGACGCCGAGTTGTTGGGCTTGGGCGACGGTGATTTGTTGGCCCGTCTGTTGCTCAAGGGCGCTCAGCTCGTTTTGCAAGGCGCGCGAATAGAGGTTGATATCGACCTCCTGGTCGCCCACGGCGCCGACACTGCGCACCGTGCCGCCAAAGTTGGTGGCGCCAAAGCCACCAAGGCCGAGCACCAACAGGCCAACAATGCCCAGTGCAACCATTTTTCCGCCGCTGCCTTTACCGCTCGCCATGTCTTTGTCTCTCCTTAACTGTGGCGAAATGTCTAGGCGGTTCGTGCCGCGCCCGCAAGGCGGATTGGCGGGATCATGGATCAATATCGGCCAAACGGCCTAAAAGGTCTGTGATCCCGTCGCAATCCAGATTGGCAAAGGCGATGCGCAACTGGCGCTTGCCGCGCGGATCGCCCTGCGGGGTAAAGAAGGTCGCGGGCAACAAAAGCACGCCCGCATGATCCACGAGCCACGGTGCAAGAGCCGTTGCGGGCATGTCGAACGGGTGGGCGACATAGGCGAAAAAACCGCCCGTCCCCAAGAGTGTCCATCCCTTGGCGGCCAAGGGTGCAAAGCCGTTTTCAAGGGCGCTGCGGCGTTTCAGGATTTCGCGGCGTTCCTGAGCGAGCCAGTCGCCCAAATTCTGCATCCCCCAAAGAGCGGCGCGTTGGCCGAGTTGATTGGGGCAAATGGTGACGGTATCGAGGTATTTCTCCACCTCCAAGAGCCGGGCAGGTGAGGCCGTGAGGGCGCCAACCCGGTGGCCCGTGAGGCGGTAGGCCTTTGAAAACGAATAGATTTGAACAAGTGTATCGCGCCAATCGGGTTGGCGCAGCAAGATGTGGGGAGCACCGTTGCGGGCATCAAAGTCGCGGTAGGTTTCATCGACGACAAGTGCAATCCCGTGGGCGCGGGCCAAGGCGTAGAATTTGGTGAGCAACTCGGACGGGTATTCGACGCCTGCGGGGTTGTTGGGCGTGACCAGAACAATGGCGCGGGTGCGTGGCGTGATGAGGCTTGCCGCGCGCTCCAGATCAGGCAGCATGTCCGCGCCCGTGGGCAGGGGGACGGCGGTGACACCCGCCATGTCGCACCACATTTTATGATTGAAATACCAGGGCGTCGGCAGGATCACTTCGTCGCCGCTGGCCGCCAGAGTGGACATCACGGCGGTAAATGCCTCGTTTGCGCCCGACGTAATGGCGATGTCGTCGGGGGTGACGGAGGCGTGATACGTGGCGCTGACATGTCGGGCGAGTTCGCCGCGCAGGGCGTCGAGGCCCAACACGGCGCCGTATAGGTGCACATTATCGTCTTCGACGGCGAGGCGTGCAATTTCCTGACGCAACTCCAACGGGGGCGGGGCCATGGGGGCGGCTTGGGACACGTTGAGCAACGGGCGTTCCTTGGGGAAGCTTTTCCCCGCGACCCATGACTGTGCCTCTACAATCGGAGAGCGCGATGTGCGTGCCATCGGGGCAGCGAGGGGCAGGGGCGTTGTGGTGGCCATTGGGGGCTCCTAAGCGTCAAATCATCCGTTGATTTATACTTAGGCAGCGGGCGGCGGGCTGACAATGGCTGCGCCGACAAAGCGTAGGCTTTAACGCAAAACGCCCTCGCATGGGGCGAAGGCGTTGGGCATTATATGATTTAGCGCGGAATTCAGTCTTTGCCACGGTAGGGTTGCACGTATTGCAGGGCCATATCCCAGGGGATGAGCGCTGTTAGAAAACGCCGTGGGGCGGCGTTTTGCGCGCGAACCGAAACGTCTCAGGTTTCGGATTTCCCCGTTTGGTCACCGTGGGCGTATTCAGTCTTTGCCACGGTAGGGTTGCACGTATTGCAGGGCCATATCCCAGGGGAAAAAGATCCATGTGTCCTGACTGACTTCGGTGACAAAGGTGTCGACCTGCGGGCGGCCTTGGGGTTTGGCGTAGACGGTGGCGAAATGGGCGTTGGGGTATAGGCTGCGGCACAGTTCAAGCGTTTTGCCGCTGTCGACCAGATCGTCGATGATGAGAATGCCCGTGCCGTCGCCCATCATGTCGGCGTCGGGGGCTTTGAGAACCTTGGCTTCGGAGCGCTCTTGATGGTCGTAGGATTTGACCGAAATGGTATCGACGGTGCGCACGTCCAGTTCGCGGGCGATGATCATCGCAGGGGCCATGCCGCCACGGGTGATCGCCACAATCGCACGCCATGCGCCGTCATCGGGGCCTTTGCCGTCCATACGCCACGCCAACGCACGGCTGTCGCGGTGGATTTGGTCCCAAGAAACATGGAAGCCTTTTTCGTGTGGCAAAAGCGGATCGGTCATGCGGCGGTTCCTTAGCTGAGGACAAGTTTTGCGGATAAGGCGGCGAGCAGCCCCCCGAATACGCGGTCAAATACGGTTTTGAGAGTCATATAGACCCTGCGCGTGCGTTCCAATGAAAAGATCCGCGCAACGATAATATTCCACCCCGTATCGTTAAAAAACACGATGCCGAGTACGACGGGGTAGGCCCATGCGGGGGCGTCGACCGGCATAAAGGTCAAAAACACCGTGCCAAAGAACAGCGCGGGTTTGGGGTTGGCCAGTTGCGTGGTGATGCCCAGGCGCACGAGGCCAAGGTTGGACAGGCCGGTTTTCCCTTCGGGCAGGTCGGTTTGCATCGGTTCGGGGGCGTGTTTCCAGATTTTATAGGCGAGATAGAGCAGATAGCTCGCACCGATCAGTTTGAACCCTATCAACAGTTTCGGGGCCATCTGGAACAACAGGGCCAGGCCGAAAAGGGCGGCGATCGCCCAGATCACCGCGCCAAGTCCGATGCCGATCGAGAGGTAAACCCCGCGCGTCATGCCATCGCGCAGGGCCGTGCGCGCGGCCAGCAACACGGCTGGCCCCGGTGACATGGCGGCGGCGAGATGCACGAAATAGATCGCGGCGAGCGCCGCGAGCGTCATCGTCTAGCCCTTTGTGATGTCGGGGGCGTCGACGGCCTTCATGCCGACAACGTGGTACCCCGCATCAACGTGGTGTGTTTCGCCCGTGACGCCCGATGACAGGTCGGACAACAGGTAAAGTGCCGAGCCGCCCACATCGTCGATGGTCACATTGCGGCGCAGGGGCGAGTTGTATTCGTTCCACTTCATAATATAGCGGAAATCGCCGATGCCGGAGGCGGCGAGCGTTTTAATCGGGCCGGCGGAGATGGAGTTGACGCGGATGCCGTCCTTGCCCAGATCCTCGGCGAGGTAACGCACGGAGGCCTCAAGCGCGGCCTTGGCCACACCCATGACATTGTAATGCGGCATAATGCGTTCGGCGCCATAGTAGGTCATGGTGATCATCGATCCACCATCCACCATCAGCTTGGCGGCGCGTTGTGCCACGGCGGTAAAGGAATAGACGGAGATGTCCATCGTCATGTTGAAGTTGTCGCGGGTGGTGTCGACATAGCGGCCGCGCAATTCGGCCTTGTCGGAGAACCCGATGGCGTGGACGATAAAGTCGATCTTGCCCCAACGGGCTTCGATATCGGCAAACAGCGCATCGACGGAGGCGCCATCGGTCACGTCACACGGCACAACGAAATCGGAGCCGAGTTGTGCGGCAAGCGGGTCTACGCGTTTCTTGAGTTGCTCGCCTTGGTAGGAGAAACACAACTCCGCACCATGTTCGGCCAAAGCCTTTGCAATGCCCCACGCGATAGATTTGTCGTTGGCGAGGCCCATAATGAGGCCACGTTTGCCTTCCATAAGTTTTGTCATGGTCGGTCCTTTACCCGTTTTATACCTGTTGTCTCAGGCTTTATGCGGTTTGGGCGCGTCTCGCAAGGTTTTGCCCGCCTCGCGGTGAACTTAAACCCGCGCGATACGGTGTGACTTGTCGGGCAGGGGGCAAAGGACTATTTGCCAGTACAGGCAACGATGGAGGGCATGGTGATGGACAAGCGTAAGGGGATTTTTGCAGGGGACGATCCGTTCGGGATTGCCCGTGCATGGCTGACAGAGGCCGAAGGCACGGAAATCAATGATCCCAATGCCATCGCGCTGTCCACGGTTGATCCGGACGGGTTGCCCAATGCCCGTATGGTGTTGCTCAAAGAGATCGCGGATGATGCCTTTGTCTTTTTCACCAATTACGAGAGCCGGAAGGGGGCCGAGATCGAGGCCAGTGGCAAGGCGGCTTTTGTGATGCATTGGAAAAGCCTCCAACGCCAGTTGCGCGTGCGCGGCGTCGTTGTTCGTGAAAGCGCGGAGGCTTCGGATGCCTATTACACCTCGCGCGCTCTGGGCAGCCGCATTGGCGCGTGGGCCTCGAAACAATCACAACCGCTGGCCTCCAAGGCGGCGCTGATGGAAGCCGCGGCCAAAGAGGGCCTCAAGCACGGCTTGCACCCCAAACGGCCCGATTTTTGGGGCGGGTATCGAATCTTGCCCCTTGAAATCGAGTTTTGGGCTGCGGGCGAGTTTCGCCTTCACGACCGCTTTCGTTGGCGTCGCGAAACTTTGGAGGGGCCCTGGGGTATCGAACGTCTCAACCCGTGAGTATTGGTTTTTCACGCCTCCCCCGGGTTCAAAGCTTACGTTACGTGACCGCATAACATGTTCTAAAAGACAGGTGCGGGCGGGTTGCATAACGGGCCATTCTATCCCAACTCTATCTGTGGGATGAGAGGGCGCTTGTCATGAGCGCCCATAAAAATGGAGGGAGCGTACGCGCTCCTACGTGCTTATATGACTGATGATGATTTGAGTATCGTGTCAGGCCACGTAAAGTGGTTTGATCCGGTGAGAGGTTTCGGCTTTGTTGTGTCCGACGCGGGCGGGTCCGATATTTTGCTCCACGCGAATGTGTTGCGTAATTTCGGACAAAGCTCTGTTGCGGATATGGCAAAGATTAAACTGTCGGTTCAAAAGACCGACCGTGGTGTGCAAGCGGTTGAAGTGATCGAAGTGGCCCCGCCCGAATTGGGCGAGGGGCTTGTTCTCGAAGATCTGGAACCGATTGATGGCGAGACAGAAAACCTGCCGTTGGAACCCGCACGGGTAAAATGGTTCGACAAGAGCAAAGGGTTCGGGTTTGCCAATGTCTTTGGCCGCCCCGAGGATGTCTTTGTTCACGTTGAGGTCTTGCGCCGCTCTGGTCTGGCTGATTTGATGCCGGGCGAAGCTGTGGGACTGCGCGTCATTGAGGGCCGTCGAGGCCGGATGGCCGCGCAAGTCACGGCATGGGACGTGGCGATGAAAGACAATGAACACAACACCGACCAACACGCGGATCTCCCCGACGACTCCCCCCACGACTGATGTCTGTCGGGGGTGGGCGTTTGCATGGGCTGTAATTTGCGCAGGCGTGGGACTTGTCCCCGCTGCGCAGGCGCAGTCCTGTGCGCTTGACCGCGTTGTCGTGTCGGGGGGATTCGGTACGGTCGGATTCGCGGTCGAGATTGCCGATGACGCGCAGGAACGCGCCCGGGGGTTGATGAATCGCGAACAGATGCCCCGCCTGTCGGGCATGTTGTTTGTCTACGAGAGCCCGCGCCCTGCGGCGTTCTGGATGAAAAACACCTTAATTCCATTGGATATGCTGTTCGTGGATCAGCGCGGGGTTGTCACGCGCATCCACGAGAATGCTGTGCCGTTGGATCTGACCGCGATCGAGGGCGGTGATCAGGTGTTTGCTGTGCTTGAAATCAATGGCGGTCTGTCCGAGTCTTTCGGCCTATCGGTCGGTGACACGATCACGCACCCCGCCTTTGGGCCGGACGCCGCGACGCCCTGTGCGCCCTGAGGGCAATTTTCACCTGATATGAGGCGCGATGGCACACGCCATACGGGTAAATCCGGCGTTGTGTGGGCCGTAATTTGATGCCGGATACGGATAAACAAAAAAACCCGCAAAAAGGGCTTTTCATTGGCGCGAACAGGCTATAGGAAACGCGCACGGTCGGGGCGTGGCGCAGCCTGGTAGCGCACCTGTTTTGGGTACAGGGGGTCGGAAGTTCGAATCTTCTCGCCCCGACCACATCTTCCAAATTCATCGCGAAACACGGAGTTCCTTTTCAAGGGGACATTCCGGCGTCTGGCGCCATTCGGTGGGTCGCTTGCCCTGCGATGCCCCATACACGTTGTGATTGATTCGAAGTGACGCGTGTCGTCGCCCTCATGTGGTACAACATGTCCGAATGGACAGATTTTGCCCTATATAAATGGGCTTATGCGTGTTTCTTTAGGGATATGACCGCATTTTCACCACTATATGTAGTATTCAGGCACGGTGGTGGTTGCGGGCCTTCGGGGCCGCGAAAAAATCCATACACGGGATTTCAGGCTTATCCACACCCCTTCGTGCATAGTTTCAAAACCACCGTCGAAGTGGTCTAAAACAAAGGCAAAATCCAGGGCTGTTAACCTCTTCGAATCGACGCCTCCTGTGGGTAAAACCGGTCAACCGAATTTCGCCTGACAAAACGTGAAAAATGCGTTGACCGCATACCTCAAAACGCTGCACATTGTGCGGGCCGAGTGGTTGCATACTACATATAGTGTTAACTGCGGCGAGGGACACGGGGCCGTCAAGGTCGGTAGCGTCATGTGCACAGAGCTGCGCAGGATAGGGTTTCAACGCCACATCCCGCAAAAGCAGACAGTCACGCGATCTCACCGGCGCATTGGGCAGACCTGCATATATAGTGATGATACGGAATCAACCGCCCCCACCAAGGCGCGAGGACTGGTTTTGTATTCCGGATCTTTCCCCTCCCGCGACAGACACAAGATGTAGCGTTCAGTCCGCTGAGAACGGCGCACAGACACGGCACACAGACAGTGACGACACGAAGAAAAGCTACGGGGCAGCACACATGAAAATCGATCGCAATTTCACCACGGCAGGTAAAGACGCCTACGCGGATATTCCGTTCACCCTCACAACGTCGGAAATTCGCAATCCCGATGGCACGATCGTTTTTAAACTGGATGAATGCGAGGTCCCTGCGAAGTGGAGCCAAGTGGCCTCCGACGTGATCGCACAAAAATATTTCCGCAAAGCCGGCGTTCCTGCGGCGACCAAAAAGGTCAAGGAAAAGGGCGTCCCCGCCTTCCTCCAGCGCTCCGTCCCCGACGAAGATGCGCTCGCCAAACTGCCCGAAGACCAACGTTTCGTCGGTGAAACCTCCGCGAAACAGGTGTTCAACCGTCTCGCCGGCGCATGGGCCTATTGGGGGTGGAAGGGTGGTTATTTCACCTCCGAGGACGACGCGCGCGCCTATTACGACGAAATGCGGTTCATGCTTGCCCGTCAGATGGCCGCACCGAACTCGCCACAGTGGTTCAACACGGGTCTGCATTGGTCCTACGGCATCGACGGTCCGGGTCAGGGTCACTACTACGTGGACTTTGAAACCAAAGAACTGACCCGCTCGACCTCTGCCTACGAGCACCCGCAGCCGCACGCCTGTTTCATTCAATCCGTCGCCGACGATCTCGTGGGGGATGGTGGCATCATGGACCTTTGGGTGCGTGAGGCGCGTTTGTTCAAATACGGCTCCGGCACGGGCACCAATTTCTCGTCCTTGCGTGGCTCCAACGAGGCGCTGTCGGGTGGCGGTAAATCCTCCGGTCTGATGGGATTCCTCAAAATCGGTGACCGTGCCGCGGGCGCGATCAAGTCGGGCGGCACCACACGCCGCGCGGCCAAGATGGTGATCTGCGACATGGATCACCCCGATGTCGAAGAATTCATCAACTGGAAAGTGATCGAAGAGCAAAAAGTGGCGTCCATCGTGGCGGGCTCCAAGATGCACGAGCGTCAACTCAACGCGATCTTTGATGCCATCGGCACATGGGACGGCAAAGAGGCGGACGCGTTTGATCCGGCCAAAAACGGCGCCCTCAAAGGTGCGATCAAATCCGCCAAACAGGTGGCGATCCCCGAGACATATGTCAAACGCGTTCTGGATTACGCGAAACAGGGCTATTCCTCGATTGAATTCCCGACCTATGACACCGATTGGGACAGCGAGGCCTACGCGTCTGTGTCCGGCCAGAACTCCAACAACTCCGTGCGCGTCACCGATTCGTTCCTCAAAGCGGTCAAAGATGATAGCGATTGGGAATTGATCCGCCGCACCGATGGCAAAGTCGCCAAAACCGTCAAGGCCCGTGACCTGTGGCAGGACGTCGGCCACGCCGCATGGGCCTGTGCCGATCCGGGGATCCAGTTCCACGACACCGTCAACGCATGGCACACCTGCCCCGAAGACGGCCAGATCCGTGGCTCCAACCCGTGTTCCGAGTATATGTTCCTTGACGACACGGCCTGTAACCTCGCGTCGATGAACCTGCTGACCTTCCTCAAGGGCGGCGTGTTCGACGCAGACGAATACATGCACGCCACCCGTCTGTGGACGCTGACGCTCGAAATCTCCGTGATGATGGCGCAATTCCCGTCCAAAGAGATCGCGCAGCGCTCGTTTGATTTCCGCACGCTTGGTCTTGGCTACGCCAACATCGGTGGCCTGTTGATGAACCTCGGGTTCGGCTACGACAGTGACGAGGGCCGCGCCCTGACCGGTGCGTTGACCGCGATCATGACCGGTGTCTCCTATGCCACCTCCGCCGAGATTGCGGGTGAATTGGGCGCGTTCGACAAGTTCGAAAAGAACCGCACCCACATGCTGCGCGTCATTCGCAACCACCGCAACGCGGCTTATGGCAAAACCACGGGCTATGAGGGTCTCGACGTCAAACCTGTCGCCCTTGATCACGCCAACTGCCCCGATGCGAAACTGGTCGAACTGGCCAAAACCGCATGGGATGATGCGCTTGAGCTCGGCGAGAAAAACGGGTTCCGCAACGCACAGGTGTCTGTGATCGCGCCAACCGGCACCATCGGTCTGGTGATGGATTGTGACACAACGGGCATCGAGCCGGATTTCGCACTCGTGAAATTCAAAAAGCTTGCCGGTGGCGGGTATTTCAAGATCATCAACCGTTCGGTTCCTGCTGCGCTTGAAAAACAAGGCTATTCGAGCGCCGAGATCGAAGAGATCGTGGCCTACGCCGTGGGTCACGGCACCATCGGCAATGCACCCGGCATCAACCACACCGCCCTCATCGGTCACGGGTTTGGCCAGGCGCAGATCGAAAAGATCGAAGCGGCACTGCCCTCGGCCTTTGATATCCGTTTTGTGTTCAACCAGTGGACGCTCGGCGAGGAGTTCTGCACAGGGACGCTTGGCATTCCTGCGGCGAAACTCAATGATCCGTCCTTTGATCTGCTGCGCTCTCTCGGCTTTACCAAAAAAGACATCGAGATGGCCAATGACCACGTGTGTGGGACCATGACCTTGGAAGGTGCGCCGCACCTCAAGCAAGAGCACTACTCGATCTTTGATTGTGCGAATGCGTGCGGCAAAAAAGGGACGCGGTACCTGTCGGTTGAAAGCCACATCACCATGATGGCTGCGGCGCAGTCGTTCCTGTCAGGGGCGATTTCCAAGACGGTGAACATGCCCAACAACGCGACGATTGACGACTGTCTTGCGGCCTATGAGCTGTCTTGGTCGCTCGGTGTCAAAGCCAACGCCCTCTACCGTGACGGCTCCAAATTGAGCCAACCGCTTGCCACCGCCCTTATCGAGGATGACGACGAGGCCGAGGAAATCCTTGCCAACGGGTCAACCCATGAGAAAGCAACGGTTCTGGCTGAAAAGATCATCGAAAAGGTCATCATCAAAGAGGTCGCGCGCGGCCGTGAAAAGATGCCGGACCGCCGCAAGGGCTACACCCAAAAGGCCAACGTGGGCGGACACAAAGTGTACCTGCGCACGGGGGAATACGAGGGCGGCGCCCTTGGCGAGATCTTCATCGACATGCACAAAGAGGGCGCGGGGTTCCGTGCGATGATGAACAACTTCGCCATCGCGGTCTCCGTGGGTCTGCAATACGGCGTGCCACTCGAAGAGTTCGTGGATGCCTTCACCTTCACCAAGTTCGAACCTGCGGGCATGGTGCAAGGCAACGACAGCATCAAGAACGCGACCTCGATCCTCGACTATATCTTCCGCGAGTTGGCCGTGTCCTACCTCGACCGCACCGATCTGGCGCATGTCAAACCGCAAGGTGCTGCCTTTGACGATCTGGGGCGTGGCGATCAAGAGGGCAAATCCAACGTGTCCGAGCCGTCCGAGGCGGCCAGTGCCAAATCCATCGAAGTGCTCAAACAGATTTCCTCAACGGGGTACCTGCGCAAGCGTCTTCCACAGGAATTGGTGGTGCTGCAAGGCGGCGCAGGGGCCATGGCCTTTAGCAATGCCATTGATGCGGAGGCCGCACTTCAGACCTTGGTGCCAGAGGTGAAAACCTCCGTTGCGGCCACGGTATCCGGCGGGACCGCTGTGTCCACCGGAACGGTCTCGATGGATGCGCGGGCCAAGGCCAAGATGCAGGGCTACGAGGGCGATCCATGTGGCGAGTGCGGCAACTACACGCTTGTGCGCAACGGCACCTGCATGAAGTGCAACACCTGCGGCGGCACCTCCGGCTGTAGCTAAACGATAGGACGGGCAAGACGATGGATATGATTTTCGATATCGCCGGACAGGCCTGTGTTGCGGACCGTGTGCAAATGCGCGGCAACACAATCATGGCCGAGTTTTCCAGCGATGCGGCGGGGCCACTGGCCGTGGCGTATGATGAAAGCGCGTCCATCGTTCTGGTCGGCGTGCCGCGCCTTGACGTGACCTATTCGGTGCAAACGTTTCGCGCCGATGCGGCGGGGGGCTGTTCGGCCGTGTTTTCGGTCAACAGCTCCGCAGGGCGCGTGCTGCACTAAGTTTACGAAATTCCCTGTCCGCGCCATACGCGGGCAGGGGGGGTGAGGTTCGGTTGCGCGGGCAGCCCATGTGACCGGGGCTATCGCGGGATAAGACGAACACCTTTCTGGAGCGGATGCGTTCGCTCTCGACGCCGGTCAGGCCGCAGGCAATAAAATTACCGGGCGGTATCAATCATGAGCCTGATCTGCGAAACTGGAGGTCCCTTGTGGCCTCCTTTTTCTTTTGTGGGGATGCGCAGAGGCATTGGGCGGATTGGACTTGCAAGAGTGGGGTCTACCCCCTAGAAGGTCCAGTGATTTATAGGACGGCCCTCGGGCGGTCTGAGAGAGACGTAATAAGACGTAAGAAGGACGCCAACATGCAGGTCACCGAGACCCTCAACGAAGGTCTGAAGCGCGGCTATCAGATCACCATCCCCGCCGCCGAACTCGACGCAAAAGTGCTCGCCAAACTCAAGGAAGCACAGCCCCAGATCGAGATGAAGGGCTTTCGCAAAGGCAAAGTTCCTATGGCAATGCTCAAAAAGCAGCACGGTCCCCGTGTTCTTGGCGATGCGATGCAGGAAACTGTCGACGGTGCAATGACCGAGCATTTCGAGAAAACAGGTGACAAACCTGCCATGCAGCCGAATGTGGTCATGGAAGGTGGCGAAGAGTGGAAAGAGGGCGACGATGTCGTCGTCAACATGTCCTACGAAGCGCTCCCCGAGATCCCTGACGCCGATCTGTCCGGTGTGAAGCTCGAAAAACTGGTTGTCAAAGCCTCCGACGCAGAAGTCGACGAAGCTCTGAAAAACCTCGCAGAGACAGCACAGAATTTCGAAGAGAAATCCGGAAAATCCGAAAATGGCGATCAGGTTGTGATCGATTTCCTCGGCAAAGTCGACGGCGAGCCATTCGATGGTGGCGCGGCCGAAGATTACCCGCTCGTTCTGGGCTCCGGTTCCTTTATCCCCGGCTTCGAAGAGCAGCTTGTCGGCGTCAAAGCCGGCGATGAAAAGAACGTCGAAGTGAACTTCCCCGACGAGTATGGCGCCGCCAACCTCGCCGGCAAAGCCGCTGTGTTCGAATGCAAAATCAAATCGGTCAACGCCGCTGTTGCTGCCGAGATTGACGACGAGCTTGCGAAAAAATTCGGCACCGAGGATCTCGCAACGCTGAAAACGCAGATCGCCGAGCGCCTTGAGAACGAATACGCCGGTGCATCGCGCGCTGTGATGAAACGTGGCCTGTTGGACCAACTCGACGCCATCGTGTCGTTTGATCTGCCGCCCTCGCTCGTTGAAGCCGAAGCAAAACAGATCGCGCACCAGCTGTGGCACGAAGACAACCCCGATGTTCAGGGCCACGATCACCCCGAAATCGAAACCACAGACGAGCACAATTCGCTTGCCGAGCGCCGCGTGCGTCTTGGCCTGTTGCTTGCCGATATCGGCCAGAAGCAGGAAATCCAGATCACCGACGCCGAGTTCACCCAAGCCGTGATGAACCAGGCGCGCCAGTATCCGGGCCAAGAGCGCGAATTCTTTGAATTCGTTCAGAAAAACGCACAGATGCGTCAGCAGCTTCAAGCGCCGTTGTTTGAAGACAAAGTGGTTGACTGGATCGCCGAAAACGCGGATCTGACGGAAAAAGAAGTCTCGAAAGAAGACCTCGAAAAAGCCGTCGAAGCCCTCGACGACGAATAAGGCGCGAGCCGCGCCGGGCTTTTCTGTGCGTTTCTCGAACCGATAATTTTGAAAGGCCGCTCCATTGGGGCGGCCTTTTTTTGAACGATGTGGTGCGTGGAGAGCGATGATGCGCAGATGTTTTGGTGCAATGTGTTTGGCGGTTCTGCCCCTATGGCCCATGGGTGTCTGGGCGATTTCGCCCGAATGGACGGCGCAAAAATGTGAGCGCTACACCCGGGCGTGGGAGATGGCGACCCAAGGGGCGCGTGAGGGCCTTTCAGACGCCTTTATCGCGGACCACGATACCTTTCTGGCATCCGGATGCACCATCCGCGGCACGGTTTGCCCCGAAACGGCGCAAGAGCGGGCGCTCGCGGATATGTTGTCACTTATGGCTGTGGCGGAGGGGGCGACAGGGTCGTTCCTGCCGTTTCACTGCGCGGCGCCATAGGGGGGTGTGCGGCGCCTAACTGCGCAGCCCTGTCTCATAGAGCAGGCCCATCTTTTTCGCCTCGTAGTAGTAGCCCTTTGCGTACCATTTCATCGCGCCGTCGATATCGCCGCCGGACACCATATAGGCCCCTTTGAGATATTTTCCTGCGTATTTCAGGTTCACATCCGCGTCCAGAAGCTCGCTTGCCGGACCGTCATGCCCCATCGTGCGGGCGGTCTGTGGCAGGATTTGCAGGAGGCCCCAATATGGCCCGTTGCGGGCCCACGGGCGATGGGTGCTTTCGCGCACGGCCTGACGGTGGATCAATTCGCGCGGGATCTCGTAGTGATCTGCCCATGTGTTGATCTGGCGGCGCAACTGCGGTGTCTCATTGGGGAACAGCGGCGGATTGTAGCCGCGCGAGACCTCGGTTGAAGTGGGAAGTTTGGCGCAGGCGGTCAGCGCGAGGGGGGCGAGAAGCAGGAGGCGACGGGTTATGATCGTCATGGGGAACACCTAAAATCGTTTCGCGCGGACCTCACCACGCGGATGCGGCTTTGCCAAGCTCGCAACGGCGGGGGTGGCGGAAAGCTGCTTGGGGTGTGGCGGTAATTTGCCTGACCCTGTGGGCCAGTGGGCGGCGACAGGTGGCGATGCCCCAAAAGAAAAGGCCCCGCCAAATGGCGGGGCCGTTCCAATCTCATGTGCGAGAAGATTACTCTTCGTCAGCAGCGGCAGGTGCGTCGTCGGAACCGTCGAAGTCGTCGTCAGCGGCGGAGCCGATGTCGTCGAACAGTTCGGAGATTTCGAATTCTGCTTGTGCTTCTTCTTCTGCGGCCAATTCCTGAATGGATTTGCCCTCAGCCTGAAGTTCGGCTTCCTCAGGCGAACGAGCGATGTTCAGCGTGATTGTGGCCTCGACTTCGGGGTGCAGGTGGATGGCAACATCGCGCAGGCCGAGTTCTTTGATCGGGTGACCGATCACAACCTGTTTGCGCGAGATGGTGAAGCCACCGGCGGTCACAACTTCTTCGATGTCACGCGGGCTTACGGAACCGTAAAGCGCACCGGAATCGGATGCGGAACGAATGACGATGAATTTCGTGCCATCGAGTTTCGCAGCCAAAGCATCGGCTTCTTTTTTGGTTTCGAGGTTCTGTGCTTCGAGCTGTGCTTTGCGAGCTTCGAAAGCTGCGATGTTTGCAGCGGAAGCGCGCAGTGCTTTTTCCTGTGGAAGCAGGAAGTTGCGTGCGTAGCCCTGTTTCACGGAAACAACATCGCCCATTTGGCCAAGTTTGGCCACACGTTCAAGAAGGATAACGTCCATTGTTCAGTACTCCTTACTTAACGGCGTATGGCAGAAGGGCGAGGAAACGAGCGCGTTTGATGGCACGGGCCAATTCACGCTGTTTTTTCGCAGAAACTGCGGTGATACGGGAGGGAACGATTTTGCCGCGCTCGGAGATGTAGCGCTGCAGAAGACGTGTGTCTTTGTAATCGATCGCGGGTGCATTGTCGCCAGAGAACGGGCAGACTTTGCGACGGCGGAAAAACGGTTTTGCGGCCATGTTAAAGGTCCTTTCCTAAGCTCTTACGGGCGACGGGGACGACGCTCTTCGCGCTCGTCACGTTTCTGCATCTGGACGGAGGGCAGCTCTTTGTGCTCTTCGACCTTGATGGTCATAACGCGCATGACGTCGTCGTGCAGGCGCATCAGGCGTTCCATCTCCTGCACGGCAGCAGGGGAGCTGTCGGTGCGCAGGTAGGCGTAGTGGCCCTTGCGGTTTTTGTTGATTTTGTATGCCATCGTTTTGACGCCCCAATACTCGTGATCCACGAGTTTGCCGCCGTTGTCGGCGAGGACGGTGCCAAAGTGTTCGATGAGACCTTCTGCTTGGGCGTTGGACAGGTCCTGACGCGCAATGAAGACATGCTCGTAAAGCGGCATGAGTGCTCCAGTTCTATATCAAGCGTATTTCATAGGGCGGGCATTTGTCCTTTCCGCAGCCCGTCCACGAGAGTCTACGCGGTTCATAATCCTTTGCGGAAAGGATGGGCTCTTATACGGGTCTGTTTTCGTGGCGCAAGGGGGAAGGGCGTGTTTTGCCCTTATTTTCTTCGTTATTTCACGCTTTTGGCCCGATCGCGTCGGGGGGAGCGTGCGGGCAAGGGGCAAAGGGGAGATATGCGGGGTCATTGCCCGCGAAATTTTCGCGGTTTTGTCACAATCTGGCCGCGATTTTGGAAAAGGTTAATGCAACCCTAATAAAAAATCGAGCCCCGCCATGTCAGATATGTCAACCACCCCCGACCTTATCGCATCCAATGTGCCCTCATGGTCGCGGATTGCCCGCCACACTACGGGCTATGGCTATCGTGTCACGCGCTCGCGCCCTATCCGGGTCGGTATGGATGGCATCGAGGCCAGTGTGGCCTTTGCGGGTTATATCGGTGTTCTCATGACCGCCGGCCTTTGGGTTTTGCCCGCGTCAATCGTCGCGGCCAGTGTTGTCGGTGTGAAACTGGGTCTCTCGTTGGCGTTCGGTTTGACGGGACTGTCGTTGGTGCAACTGGCGGATCGTGGTCTTAAACGCGAATTGCAGGTGGACCGAAAGCGTGAGCAATTGAGAACGGTCTGGCGCAATCGCAAAGACGAGACGCGCCTTGCGACTGTGATCGGATTTGACGAAATCGGGTCGCTATTTTTGCGCCGTTCGGCAATTTCCGGCGGGCGCACCCAATTGTTTGTCCGCGTCGATGCAATCAAGGATCCTGTCGAATTGTTTTCCGGTTCCGAGATGGAGATGCAGGGGTTGTGGAATGCATTGAATGCAAATTTGCAGGCGACCAAGCTGTCAAATCCGGTCCAGACACCCCCCATTGGTGCCACGCCCCGTCCCAAGCCGCGGTTGGTTCACAGTCAGCAATATGCCACCACGGTGTCTGCCCGCGATACCGTTGCCGCCGGCGAGCTTGCGCATCGCGCAGCCCTCTAATCGGCGCAGTGCCGAGAATCGCAAAGTGGCGGTTTTGTGCGCCTCCGGCGCCTTTGTGCGCGGGCGGCGGCGGCGGTGTGGCGAAAACCGGGCGGCAATAAAGCCATTCAATGTCGTCGAAAATTTTAGTAAAATTTGGATGCAAAGAATTGGTAAAAATAGACGCCGAAATTGGGGTGTTTCGGCGTATTTTTTAGGTTATTTTTCTGATATTGTTGCATAACTTCAGAAAATCACCAGTTAACCATACCTATGTCTTTTGGTAGCTGTCACATAACCTAAAGGCGTATGTTCCTCCTCGTAGAAATAGGTGAGAACGATGCCCCCGGTCGAGAGATTTAAATCATATGCCAACCGAGATGACGGTGCCGTCACCGTTGATTTCGTTGTGCTTGCGGCCTTTGCTCTTGCACTGGGTGTGGGGGTGTTGACCACTGTTTCGCGCGGCTCGCTTGATTTCGCGGGCGCCCTTGATGATCATATCAAAGCGACCGAGGTTGGCGTGGGCGGCGGCGAGGGGGGTGCATCTGCCGGAGGCGCTGATGGTGCGGGCGCTGGCGTTGGCAGTGGCAGCAACTAAGAGCAATCCCGCCTGCCGCGCCTAGAGATGTAGCGTGTCCCGCTGAACACCGTTCCGACATTGTCCGCCTGTGCGCGCCTTTGACTTGCCGTAGGGCGCGGTGACCGTTATTCCCATGTCCCAACAGCGTTTAACGTGAGGGGCGAATATGACACGCGCATTTGTATTTCCGGGGCAGGGCGCCCAAACCATCGGCATGGGCAAGGCGCTCGCCGATGCCTACCCGCAAGCCAAGGCTATTTTTGACGAGGTGGATGATGCTCTGGGCGAAGCGCTCTCTGCGTTGATCTGGGAGGGCGACATCGAGGCGCTTACCCTGACCCAGAATGCCCAACCTGCCTTGATGGCGACGTCTCTGGCCGCTTTGCGTGCGCTTGAAGCCGAAGGGTTTGGCGTCACGGATGCGGCCTTTGTCGCGGGTCATTCGCTCGGGGAGTATTCCGCCTTGGCCGCTGCGGGGGCGATTTCGGTTGCGGACACTGCGCGTCTGTTGCGCATTCGCGGTCAGGCGATGCAAGCGGCGGTGCCGGTGGGTGTCGGCGCAATGGCGGCGCTGTTGGGGCTTGATTTCGCCGCCGTGCAAGAAGTGGCCGCCGAGGCCGCAGCGGAAGGCGAAGTGTGCCAAGCCGCCAACGACAATGACCCCGGACAGGTGGTTGTGTCGGGACACAAGGCCGCCGTGGAACGGGCCTGTGAGATTGCCAAGGCCAAGGGCGCAAAGCGCGCGGTTTTGCTTCCGGTGTCGGCACCATTCCATTGTGCATTGATGGACCCCGCAGCCAAGGTCATGGCAGAGGCCCTTGACGATGTGGATATTTCGACCCCATGCGTGCCGTTGGTTGCCAATGTCGAGGCGGCCGCCGTGACCGATCCCACCACGATCCGGTCCTTGCTTGTCGAGCAGGTCACAGGATCGGTGCGGTGGCGCGAGAGTGTCGCCTATATGGCCGCGCAGGGCGTTACGGAGATTTGGGAAATCGGCGCGGGCAAGGCCTTGTCCGGTATGGTGCGTCGCATCGACCGTGACATAGCATGTACCGCGATCGGCACCCCTGAAGACATTGCCAAACTGACCGCATAAGGCGCGTTTGGCTCGGATATGAAAAGGCGCACAGTCGCTTTAGGAAAGGCAGTAATATGTTTGATTTGACAGGTAAAAATGCGCTTATCACCGGCGCGTCGGGCGGCATTGGCGGGGCGATTGCCAAGGCGCTGCATGGGGCGGGGGCTACCGTTGTATTGTCGGGGACCCGTCAGGAGCCGCTTGACGCTTTGGCGGCCGACCTTGGCGAGCGGGCGTTTGTTGTGACGTGTAACCTGTCGGATAAGGATAGCGTCGAGGCGTTGCCGAAACAGGCGATCGAGGCCATGGGGTCGGTGGATATTCTGGTGAATAACGCAGGGATCACCCGCGACCAGTTGTTCATGCGCATGTCCGACGACGAATGGGACAGTGTGATCAACGTCAACCTGACCTCGACCATGCGCCTGTGCAAGGGCGTGATGCGCGGCATGATGAAGGCCCGTTGGGGGCGTATCGTCAATATTTCGTCCATCGTCGGCGCTACGGGCAATCCGGGTCAGGCCAACTATGCCGCATCCAAGGCGGGCATGGTGGGCATGTCGAAATCGCTCGCCTATGAGGTCGCCTCGCGTGGAATCACCGTGAACTGTGTGGCGCCCGGATTTATCGCCACGGCGATGACCGACAAGTTGACCGACGAGCAAAAAGACAAAATCAACGTGCAAATTCCCGCCGCCCGCATGGGCAACCCCGAGGAAATCGCGGCGGCTGTGCTGTATCTCGCATCGCCCGAGGCAGGGTACACCACGGGCGCGACCGTGCATGTCAACGGCGGTATGGCGATGCTGTAACCGGCCTGCGGACAAGGGCGTGGGGCGCATGTTACACGCCCGTTGTGTGCCGTCCCGCGAAGTTTTAACGTAGGGTTACAAATGATTTGCCCTCCCCGTACAGTGTGCTATAGGCGGGCCGAGTTTGCTACGGGGACACTAAAGTTCTTGTAGCCGTGTTCGGGGTTTTCGAAAATCAGGACTTGAAAAAGTTCTCTTGATCCCGACATGATCTAAGCGGCCCGAGGGCCATGACCAAAAGTGGGCATCGGGCCCCATAATGTGAGGAAAGAATATGAGCGACATCGCAGATCGCGTGAAAAAGATCGTCGTCGAGCATCTCGACGTTGAAGAAGACAAAGTGACAGAGACAGCGTCCTTCATCGACGATCTCGGCGCTGACAGCCTCGACACTGTTGAGTTGGTTATGGCGTTCGAAGAAGAGTTCGGCATCGAAATCCCTGACGACGCTGCTGAAACCATTCAGACATTCGGCGACGCAGTGAAGTTCATCACCGAAGCGTCCTAAGCCTCACCGCTTGGACAGAATTAGAAAACGGCGCGGCCTATAAAGGGCGGCGCCGTTTTTGTGTTTGGGGGGGGCGTTGACCGAGCACGCTGTGTCGCAGCGAAAGTCGGGTTTGAGCCAATTGTGCATGATGCTGCACTTGAAATGAATTTCGGCTTTTACCTTTTCAACGCAGCTAGCCACAAAACCCTTGCGACTGTATTTCTTCCATATAGTCTTGCATCCGGCAATTTAGACAAAAGCAGAACGGGACGGGCCAAACACATTGGGTTTCAACATTTCCTATCTGGCGACGCGATTGTCTGCGGCCGAACTTGCCTCGAATTACCGATTGAAACTTGGCCCTCTTGACCCAGAGTTTCCCAACAGTGCGAAGCCTTTTATCGCGGAGCTTTCAAATGGATGGACGATTTGGTGGAGCCAAGAACCGGACAGCTTCCAGCTTAACAAAATCAATCCGCATTTAGCCTGCAAGCAAGGGCAACACTGTTACGTCGTGTCGGTCGCTGAATTTTGCATGCACTCGAAAGTCACCAAATACACACCGATTTCTAAACGTTGGAGCGTCTCGCATTGCGGTGACGGGCAAGACCCGGAGCACCTCAAGATCACAGGCAAACCGCCAAAGATATTTGCCAAAATACGTGACGAAGTCTTTGAGCGGCAACGAAACCAGATTGTCGATGCAGTAAAAGTAGATGCTGTTCCCGATGAGCTTAAGGCCATTGCAGAGCGCACTGGCGGCTCAGTCAAACCCTTGGGGAGCGGACCGGTGGACCATGTCTTCGACATCCCCATGCTGCTAGGCAGACATTTCTTTGATTTCATCTACGGTCAGGGGGCAGAGAAAGGCACAATTCTGCGGTGCTTTGAGGTTTTGGATAATACGTCAGCCGATCCGAGCAAGCGTCGTTTTTGGCGGCGCATTTTCGGACGTTGAGGTGCAACCGCAGCGAAGGTCCGCTTCGTACCGCGGTGCAGTCATCGAAGCTTAAGCGCTCAACCCACACCACTCACCAAATTCCGCCAATCCGCCCTTTGGGGCGAGCGGGGTCTTTCATCGGGGCGCGTGGGCGTGTAATAAACGTCTAAACAAAATTTATGAGGGGGCAGAGCACATGCGCCGCGTCGTTGTCACAGGACTTGGAATGGTATCACCGCTGGCGTGCGGTGTTGAGGAAACATGGACGCGTTTGCTCGCGGGCGAATCTGCCGCGGGGACGATCCAGCGGTTTGACGCGAGCCATTTGGGGACAGATTACGCGTGCGAAGTGCCGCGTGGTGACGGGACCAACGGGACATTCAATCCCGACGACTGGATGGCCAAGAAAGACCAGAAAAAGGTCGACGATTTCATTCTCTACGGCATTGCGGCGGCCAATCAGGCGCTCACAGACGCCAACTGGATGCCCGAAGACGAAGAGGACCGTCTGCGCACAGGCGTGTTGATCGGGTCGGGTATCGGCGGGTTGTCGTCCATCGCGGACACGGCTGTTTTGCTGAAGGAAAAAGGCCCGCGTCGTGTATCGCCGTTCTTTATCCCCGGTTCTTTGATCAACCTGATCTCGGGTCAGGTGTCGATCCAGTACGGGTTCAAAGGTCCGAACCATTCGGTTGTGACGGCCTGTTCCACGGGGGCACACGCCATTGGCGATGCCTCGCGTCTTATCATGCTTGGCGATGCCGAAGTGATGGTTGCCGGCGGCGCGGAAGCGGCGATTTGCGAGTTGGGCATTGCGGGCTTTAACGCCTGTAAAGCGCTGTCCACCAAACGCTCCGACGACCCACAGGCGGCGAGCCGCCCCTATGACGAGGACCGTGACGGGTTTGTCATGGGCGAGGGTGCGGGCATTGTGGTGCTTGAAGAATACGAACACGCCAAAGCACGCGGCGCAAAGATTTATGCGGAAATCGTGGGGTATGGTCTGTCGGGCGATGCCTATCACATCACGGCCCCTGCGTCGGATGGCGATGGTGGCTACCGCGCCATGGAGGCCGCGATCAAACGTGCGGGCCTGACACCGGCCGATATTGATTACATCAACGCCCACGGCACCTCGACGATGGCCGATACCATCGAGCTTGGCGCGGTCGAGCGTCTGATGGGCGATGCCGCGTCAAAGGCCACGATGTCGTCGACCAAATCGTCCATCGGCCACCTTTTGGGGGCTGCGGGTGCGGTCGAGGCGATCTTCTGTCTTCTGGCGATCCGTGATCAGGTGGCTCCGCCCACGATCAACCTTGATAACCCTGCGGTCGAGCCGAAACTGGACCTCGCGCCCAATGCGAAACGGGAGCGCGTGATCAATGTGGCCCTGTCCAACTCGTTCGGGTTTGGCGGTACAAACGCATCGTTGGTGATGAAGAAGGTCACAGACTGATGTGGCGATCAATTGCGTCTAACGCATTGACGCTGTTCATTTTTGTTCTCATCGCGGTGGCTGCGGTCATCGGGTGGGGCAAGGCCCAGTATACGGCGGACGGCCCGCTTGCCGAGGCGATCTGTTTGCGGGTGCCGCAGGGCGCGACCTTTACCGCTGTGTCTGCCGATCTGGACGCCAAGGGGGCCGTGTCGAACGCGTCGATTTTGCGCATGGGGGCGAAATACACGGAGAAAACCGCGCTGTTGAAAGCGGGGGCGTTTCTGGTGCCTGAGGCCGCGTCGATGGAGGAGATCGTCGATATCGTCACCCGTGGTGGCGCCTCGACCTGTGGCACCGAGGTGGTGTACCGCATCGGTGTCAACCGTACCCAGGTGCAGGTCCGTGAGTTGGATCCCGCCACGCAAAGCTACGTCGAAACCGCAGAGTTTCAACCGGGTGAGGCGGGCGACGAGGGGGATGTGATCCCCGAGGCCTTTACCAAGGTGCGTGCGGCGGGCGATACCCGTTACCGCGTGTTGATTGCCGAGGGGACAACGGTGTGGCGTGTGGTCGAGAGCCTCAAGGATGTGGACGTGTTGGAGGGCTCTGTCGAGGCCGACGAGATGCCCGCCGAGGGGATGCTCGCGCCTGACAGCTACGAGGTTGTGGACGGCTCGAACGTTGACGACCTGATTGCGCGTATGGTCAACGCCCAAGTGGCGCGGATCGAAGAGATCTGGGCGGAGCGCAGTAGTGATCTGCCGATTTCTACGCCTGAGGAAATGCTGACGCTTGCGTCGATCATCGAGAAAGAGACGGGTATTCCCTCTGAGCGCCGCCAAGTGGCCTCGGTGTTTGTGAACCGCCTCAATCAGGGGATGCGGTTGCAGACGGACCCGACGGTGATCTACGGCGTGACCAATGGGGTGGGCTATTTGGGGCGCGGATTGCGTCAGTCAGAGCTGCAATCAGACAGCCCTTATAACACCTATGTTATCAATGGCTTGCCTCCCGCGCCGATTGCCAACCCCGGTGTGGCCTCGATGCGGGCCGCTGTGGATCCCGACACCACGCCGTTCATCTTCTTTGTGGCGGACGGGACGGGGGGGCACGCCTTTGCGGTGACCTTGGCCGAGCATAATGCCAACGTGGCGAAGTGGCGCAAGATCGAAGCCGACCAGTAAAGACACACCGACCCGTAAAGACACAAAAGAGCGCCCGACTGTGGCGCTCTTTTTGCATGTGGGGGCTGTAAGGTGCGCAGGGGTCTCAATACAGGCCTTCGGTGTCGATATGCACAACCGCGCCGCAATGTTTGCAATGTGTGGCGTCTGCGTCATGGAGCTGTAAGCCGCAGTCCGTGCATTCAAAGCGGACTTTTGAGGGGCGAAAGAGCACTTGGGCCAGACGCAGGAACAGCGTGACGCCAAAGAACATCACGCCAATAGACAGCAACCGCCCCGTGGTTCCCTCAAGGGTGATATCGCCAAAGCCCGTGGTTGTGAGCGTGGTGATGGTGAAATAGAGCGCATCGGCATAGTTGCGGATGTCGGGGTTGTGACCGTGTTCGATCGCGTAGATCAGCCCCGTGGTGACAAAGATGAACACCAACAGGTTGATGGCGGCGACAATGATCTCTTCGCGCCGGCGAAAAAAGGTGAAGTCTTTGCGCAGTCGGTTCATCAATTGATAGGTGTGCAACAGGCGCAGCGTGCGCAAGATCCGCAAAAAGCCCAAGCCTTCGCCCGCGAGCGGGGCCAGAAACGAAACCATTGCGGCGATGTCGGCCCATGTGGCGAAGTTGCGAAAGTATCGTGCGCGGTTGTCCGCAACATGAACCCGTGCGGCGAAATCCATGAGGATGAGGAGACCGAACACCATGTCGAGCATCTCGATTAATGTCGTGTGGGCAATAAAGGACGTGACGACGACAAACAGGATGGTGAACAGGTCAAAGGCCAGAAGCGCATAGCGAAAGCGGTGCGCACGATCGGTTCCACTCTCGTAAAGCTCGTTGAGAAGTGCAGAGACGCGATTGGCCATGAACGGGCCTCCCCTGATGCGTTTGCGGTGCCGTTTGTCATGGTTATGGCGAAAGAGGGGGCGGGTTCAAGGGGGCAGGACGCGGTGGGACGTGTGCGGGCGCTATGGTTAACAAGCGCTTAGACCGTCCGTGCGGTGCTTTAGCGCCAAATTTCCCATGGCTGTGGAACTCTAGGCCCATGCTGGAAGGCGCAAGTACGTGTGCCGATGATGCCTGAGGGGGCGTCAAGGGGACGCGGTTCATGTTTGATCGCCCGCAGATGCGGGTTTTGAGAGCACTGCTTGCGGCTCTTGTGCGGAGGACAACAAAGCATAAGAGGCAGAAATCATGAAAGTGACTTCATCTGTGGGGGATGAGTACGAGTGCGTCGATCAAATTTACGAGGCGGTCGGCGATCAATTGAGGAGGACCATTGTCGCCCTGAAACAGGCGATGGAGGGTCTTGACGCAGGGGATGCGAGTGCGGGCAAGGAGATCAAGGCCGTTATGGCCGATCTGCGCCGCGCTCAAATCGCCGCCGTAACGGAAAGGCAGAAACTCGATGAGGACCGACGCAAAAACGGAGAGCTCGGGCGTGGAGAGGTCGACCTCGACGCCGCCCGATCTGAGATCGTTGATCGCCTGGCTCGCTTGCGAAACACGCCAGACGCAGGATGCGTTTCTGAATGATCTGGGGGAGGGGGCGCTGATGGCGCTCCCTTTCCTGTTCGACGCCTGGGCGTTGGATCATCAATTGCCGCCCGACGGTGACTGGCGCACATGGGTGATCATGGGCGGGCGTGGTGCGGGCAAAACCCGTGCGGGCGCGGAATGGGTGCGCACGCAGGTCGAGGGGGCAACGCCGCGCGATGCGGGGCGGGCCAGACGGGTGGCGCTCATTGGCGAGACCTATGATCAGGCGCGTGAGGTGATGGTGTTTGGCGACAGTGGCATTCTGGCCTGTTCGCCACCGGATCGTCGTCCCAAATGGGTGGCCACGCGCCGCACGTTGGTGTGGCCCAATGGTGCGGAGGCGATGGTATTTTCCGGTTCGGACCCCGAGGCGTTGCGCGGGCCGCAATTCGATGCCGCATGGGTCGATGAATTGGCGAAATGGAAAGACCCGTGCGGGGCGTGGGATATGCTGCAGTTCGGGCTGCGGTTGGGCGATGATCCGCGCCAAGTGGTCACGACGACACCGCGCAACGTGCAGGTGCTCAAAGACATCATGGCCGCGTCTTCGTGTGTGACGACCCATGCGCGCACGGATGCGAATGCGGCGAACCTTGCCAAATCGTTCCTGGAAGAGGTGCGCACGCGCTATGCGGGGACGCGCCTTGGCCGTCAGGAACTGGACGGGGTGTTGCTCGACGAGGAAGAGGGGGCATTGTGGTCGCTTGCCAAGCTTGAGGCGGGGCGTGTGGACGACATCCCCGAGATGGATCGTATCGTTGTTGCAGTGGACCCGCCGGTGACGGGTCACAAGGGATCGGATGAATGTGGCATCGTGGTTGTCGGCGCGGTGACACGCGGCGAGCCGCGCAACTGGCGGGCCTATGTGTTGGAGGATGCCACGGTGTCGGCGGCGTCGCCAACGGTGTGGGCCGAGGCAGCACTGGGGGCCCGTGCGCGGTGGAGCGCGGACAAGATCGTGGCGGAGGTAAACCAAGGCGGCGACCTTGTTGAAAGCGTCTTGCGCCAGATTGATCCGTTGGCCCCGTTCAAAGCGGTGCGGGCGACCAAGGGCAAAGCGGCGCGGGCCGAACCTGTGGCGGCGCTCTATGATCAGGGGCGCGTGGCGCATACCCGCAACCTCGGGGCGCTTGAGGACCAGATGGTCAAGATGACAGCGCAGGGGTTTCAGGCGAGCGGATCGCCTGATCGGTTGGACGCTTTGGTTTGGGCGGTGCATGAATTGATGATCGCACCTGCCGCAGTGGCGATGCGGCCTAAAATACGGACGCTTTAAGGCGCATGAAAGAGAGAAAACAACGGATCGCTTCGGCGGTCCGTTTTGCGTTTGGGGCGCGTAATGCAACGGATGGGCGCGGTGTGACGGGCGCAAAGCCTACGCCCGTTGGGGTTTCGCGCGGGTGTTGCGCCACAGGCGGGTCAGCGCACGCCCTACTTAGGAGTTCTTTTAACCTCTCGTTTAGAACTTCTCTCAACGACGGCGCGGGCAACAGCCAAGGGCGCGAAACGATCAGGAGACGAGAGACACATGTTTGATTTTCTCAAGCGCAGCGTAGACGGTCCGCAAGAGGTCAAGGCTTCGGCAACTGGCGGTGTAGTAGCGGCCATGTCAGGGGCAGGGCGCGTGGCATGGAGCCCGCGTGACACAGTCACTTTGACCCGTGTGGGCTTTATCGGAAATCCCGTGGGCTTTCGGGCGGTCAAGTTGATTGCCGAGGCGGCCAGTGCCTTGCCGGTGGTGTTGCAAAACGCCACGGAGCGGTTCGAGACGCATCCCTTGTTGCGCGTCATCGAGCGTCCGAATACGGCGCAGGGCCGTGCGGAATTGTTCGAGGCGCTGTATGCGCAGATCCTTTTGTCCGGCAATGGCTATCTCGAGGCCGTGGGTGAGGGATCGGTCGACGAGTTGCATGTGTTGCGCTCGGACCGGATGAGCCTTGTGCCCGGCGCCGATGGTTGGCCTGTGGCGTATGAATATGCCGTGGGCGGGCGCAAGCACCGCTTTGCGGTGGGCGAAGGGGCAAGCCCGATTTGCCACATTAAATCCTTTCACCCGTCTGATGACCACTATGGTCTCTCCCCGATCCAGGCGGCGGCCACGGCGATTGATGTCCATAATTCGGCAAGCCGTTGGTCCAAAAGTCTGTTGGACAACGCAGCGCGGCCATCGGGTGCGATCATTTACAAGGGCGCGGACGGTCAGGCGGCGATGAGTGCCGATCAGTACGACCGTTTGCTCAGCGAGATGGAAAGCCATCATCAAGGGGCGCGCAATGCGGGTCGTCCGATGTTGCTCGAAGGCGGGTTGGATTGGAAGCCGATGGGCTTTTCTCCCTCCGACATGGAGTTCCAAAAGACCAAGGAAGCCGCCGCACGCGAGATCGCTATCGCTTTCGGGGTGCCGCCGATGTTGCTCGGTCTGAACGGTGACGCGACCTATGCCAATTACCAAGAGGCCAACCGCGCCTTTTACCGTCTGACGGTGCTGCCGCTTGTGTCGAAGGTCACCAGTTCGGTCGGCCATTGGTTGTCGGAGATGACGGGTGAGGCGGTGACGCTCAAGCCTGATCTCGATCAGGTGCATGCGCTGTCCAGCGAGCGCGATGCGCATTGGACCCGCGTGGCGGAGGCGAAATTCCTGACCGCTGACGAGAAACGCACGATGCTCGGCCTGCCTCCTTTGGCGTCGGACAGTGTTCTGGATGAAGAGGACGAGTGAGATGACACACAACACAGATTTTGGGCTTGAGCACAAGTTTTGCCGTCTTGGCGACACCGAAGTGGTCGCAGATGGCGTGCAGATCGAGGGCTATGCCTCCCTGTTCGGCACAAAGGACCAGGGCGGCGATATCGTGGCCAAAGGGGCCTACGGCAAGTCTCTCAAAACGCTCGAGAAAAAGGGCGCGAACGTCAAGATGCTGTGGCAGCACGATCCGGCGCAGCCCATCGGGATCTGGGACGAAGTGCGCGAGGACGGCAAGGGTCTTTACGTTAAGGGCCGCATTTTGACCGACATTGGAAAAGGCCGCGAAGCGGCCGCGCTTATCGGAGCGGGGGCGATTGACGGTTTGTCGATCGGGTACCGCACGGTTCGAGCGCAAAAGGATGGCAGCGGCGCTCGCGTCCTGTCTGAACTGGAGCTTTGGGAGGTGTCGCTTGTGACCTTCCCGATGCTTCCCGAAGCGCGGCTTGTCGCGGAGGCCAAAGGGGATGACCCGATGGCGGCCGAGATGATGTTGCGTGACATCGCGGAGGCTCTGTCGAGCGCCCGCACGTTGCTGGCCGATGGGAACTGAAGCCGGTGCACTCACCGCTAACCGACCAATAAAGGATTGTTTGGATGAGCAAAACCGAGACGAAGGCTCGGGTCGCAGATGCTGTGATCCGTACCGGGGCAGAACCTGCCACGGAGGTGAAGACCGCGCTGGCCGGTTTCATGAGTGATCTCAAGGACTTCCAGTCCGAAATCAAAACGAAGCTGAAAGAACAGGAAGAGCGTTTGACCATGCTTGATTACAAATCACAAAACACTGGCCGTCCGGCCCTTTCCGCCTCTTACGAGGTGGACCTTTCCCACAAGTCCGCAATGGAGACCTATGTGCGCAACGGCGATGATGATGCGCTGCGCGGTCTCACGCTTGAGGGTAAATCCATGTCCACCGCCGTCAATGGCGATGGCGGTTTCCTCGTCGATCCGCAGACCTCTGCGACGATCCAGACGGTGCTTAAATCCACCGCTTCGATCCGGTCCATCGCCAATGTGGTGAATGTCGAATCCACCTCCTATGACGTGCTGATTGACACCTCCGATATCGGCTCTGGTTGGGTCTCCGAGACGGGGTCCGTTGGTGAAACATCGACCCCCACAATCGACCGTATTTCCATTCCGCTCTATGAGCTGTCGGCCCTGCCGAAAGCCTCGCAGCGCCTTTTGGATGATGCAGCCTTTGACATCGAAAGCTGGCTTGCCGCGCGTATCGCCGACAAATTCGCAGCCTCCGAGGCCTCGGCGTTTATCAACGGTGACGGTATCGACAAGCCCACGGGTATTCTGGCCCATGCGCAGATCGACAATGATGCCTGGACCTGGGGCGCGCTTGGCTATGTCGCCACCGGCACTGACGGTTCCTTCGATGGTGTTAACCCCGCCGATGCAATCGTTGAGTTGGTTTATGCGCTTGGCGCACAGTACCGTTCCAACGCGGCCTTCGTGATGAACTCGAAAACCGCAGGTCAGGTGCGCAAGCTCAAGGACGCCGATGGCCGTTTCTTGTGGTCCGACGGTTTGGCCGCCGGCGAGCCTGCACGTCTCATGGGCTACCCTGTTCTGGTGGCCGAAGACATGCCCGACATCGCGTCTGACGCGGCGGCGATTGCCTTTGGTGACTTCAACGCGGGTTACACCGTGGCCGAGCGTCCCGATGTGCGCATCCTGCGTGATCCGTTCTCTGCCAAGCCACATGTCCTGTTCTACGCCACCAAGCGCGTGGGCGGTGATGTGTCCGACTTTGCGGCGATCAAGTTGCTGAAGTTCTCGGTCGCCTGATCCTGAAACGAACCTGTTTCGGTCTGCGCCCGTAGGGCGCGGGTCGAGGCAACGGGATGCGCGGCACAACGCCCGACGTGTTGTCTAGCTGCTCCCCCTCCGTCCGAGCGACACGGGCGGCCGCGCATCCTTCACAACAGTTGGTCAGGGGGACCGGTATTCGGAGATTTGCAATGATGTTGATGGAGCAGACACAGGTTCCCACGGGCGCGCTTCCTGTTTCAGGGTTCAAGAACCACCTGCGCCTTGGCACGGGGTTCGGGGACGAAAGCGTGCAGGATGCGGTGCTTGAGACCTATCTACGGGCCGCGATGGCTGCCGTTGAGGCGCGCACTTCCAAGGCGCTGATTTCACGTGACTATTCTTACACGCTGACGGCGTGGCGCGATTTGGGCGCACAGGTTTTGCCCGTGGCTCCGGTGAGTGCGATCACGGCGTTTGTGATCGTGGACCGTGCCGGGGGCGAGGCAACGGTCGCCCAGAGCAAGTATATGCTCGAAGAGGACATGCATCGCCCACGTCTGGTCTCGACCGGATTTGTGCTGCCGCAGGTGCCTGTGGGTGGCAAGGCGCGGATCGAGTTCACGGCGGGTTTCGGTCCGGCGTGGAGCGACGTGCCAAGCGATATCGCGCAGGCGGTGTTCTTGATGGCGGCGCATTACTACGAGCATCGCCACGAGGGTGCATCCTCGGAAAGCACCATGCCGTTTGGCGTCTCCACGCTGTTGGAGCGTTACCGCAATGTGCGTTTGTTCGGGGGGCGGGGCTAATGGGGACTGAACCATATCTCAACCGTCACCTGACGTTGGAGGAGGCGCTGCGCGTCTCTGACGGGGCGGGTGGCTATGAGGAAAGCTGGGTGCCGCTCGGGATGCTTTGGGCCGCGATCGAGGCGGGGACGGGATCTGAACGGAGCGAGGATTTCGCGACGATTTCGGTGGTGCCTCTGCGCATCACGGTGCGTGGCACGCCCGTCGGCAGCCCAAGCCGCCCCAAGCCCGATCAGCGGTTTCGCGAAGGCACACGCACCTATGTGATCCTGTCGGTCATCGAGGCTGATCCGATGGGGCATTACCTGACCTGTCAGGCGCGTGAGGAGGTGTCGTCATGAGCTATGGAGTTGCAGCAGCGCTTCAGTCTGCGGTCTATCAGACCATCGTCAATGACGCGACGGTCACGGGATTTGTCGGCACGGACGTCTTTGATGCGCCACCTACAGGCACATTGCCGTCTCTTTACGTCAGTCTTGGTCCCGAAGATGTCGTTGATGCCTCGGACCAGACCGGCAACGGCGCACGGCATGCGTTCATCGTGAGCGTGGTGTCCGATACGGCGGGTTTTTTAACATCCAAGAAGGTGGCGGCGGCGGTGTCCGATGCCCTTGTGAATGCCGATCTGACCCTGACACGGGGTCGCGTTGTCGGGCTTTACTTTGTGTCCGCAAAGGCGCGGCGCGTTCAAGACAGTGATGTGCGTAGGATCGATATGACCTTTCGCGCACGCGTTGAAGATAACTGATTTCACACGAGAAAACGGAGCACGACATCATGGTTGCGCAAAACGGAAAAGATCTCCTGATCAAGCTGGACATGGACGGCGCTGGTCTATTCGAAACCATCGCGGGGCTTCGCGCCCAGCGGATCTCATTCAACGCGGAAAGCGTGGATGTGACCTCACTTGAAAGCGGCGGCGGTTGGCGCGAGCTTTTGGCCGGTGCAGGCGTGAAAAGCGCCGCGATTTCCGGTTCCGGCGTGTTCAAGGACGCCAATACCGACGAGCGGGCGCGTCAGATTTTCTTTGACGGTGAAGTGCCTAACTTTCAGGTCATCATTCCTGATTTCGGCGTGGTCGAAGGCCCGTTCCAGATCACCTCGATCGAATACGCGGGCAGCCACAATGGCGAGGCCACCTATGAGTTGTCGATGGCCTCTGCGGGTCAGATGACCTTCGTGGCGGATTGATCGCATGGCCAACCCGTTTCAAGGCGAAGTGGCGCTTACACTCAATAGCGAGCGGCGTGTTCTCAAACTGACGCTTGGGGCCTTGGCCGAACTGGAGGCGGGGCTTGAGGTGGACACGCTTGTGGGGCTCGTCGAGCGCTACGAGGCGGGCAGGTTTTCCTCGGCGGATGTGTTGCGGGTCGTGGTCGCGGGTTTGCGCGGCGGCGGTTGGCAGGGCGGCTATGACGACATTCTGACCGCCGAGATCAAAGGCGGGCCACTTGAGGCGGCACGGGTCGGGGCGGAGCTGATTGCGCGCGCCTTCACCGTGCCAAGCTGAGGGGGCTGTGCCGATGGGAGTGTTGTCAGATCAGAACCTGGATCAGGGCGGTGTCGATTGGCCCGCGTTGATGCGGGCGGGCATTCGCGGGCTTGGCCTGCGCCCGTCCGAGTTCTGGGCGCTTACGCCGGCCGAGCTGTTGATCATGCTCGGCTCGGGTAGCGGATCGGCCCCGATGGGACGGGCGCGTTTGGACGAATTGGCGCGGGCCTATCCCGATGCGCCGGAGAACTCACCTGAGAAGGAAGGGTAAGACGATGAATGATATCAATGGTCTGGACAGGTTCGAGGATCGCGTTTCCGAGATGGAAGGCGCCATTGGCGGGGCGCAATCCATGGCCTCGGCGTTTAACGCCGAGATGGTGCGCTTGCAGGCCACTGTGGCGCAGACCCAGCGCGAAATCGGCACGTTGGAGCGCGGTATGTCGCGCGGATTGCGTCAGGCCATCGATGGTCTGGTGTTTGACGGCGATACGTTGTCGGGCGCGCTCAAGGGCGTGGGGCGTTCGATGTTGGATGCCGCCTATAACGCGGCGGTCAAACCGGTGACGGATCACATGGGATCGATTTTGGGGACGGGCCTTGAGGCCGTAATCCAGGGGTTGATGCCGTTCGAGAAAGGCGGCGCGTTTGCGCAGGGCCGTGTGCAGCCCTTCGCCAATGGCGGGGTGGTGTCGCAGGCGACCTATTTCCCGATGCGCGGCGGCACGGGGCTGATGGGCGAAGCGGGGCCAGAGGCGATCATGCCGCTGTCGCGCGGGGCCAATGGCAAGCTTGGCGTTCAGGCCTCGGGCGGTTCTCGCCCCGTCAACATCACGATGAATATTTCCACGCCCGACGTGCAGGGGTTCCAACGCTCGCAGTCCCAGATTGCGGCACAGATGACCCGCGCTATGGGGCGCGGTCAACGCAACCGCTAGGCCGTTTCGCCCGCGCAGGCGGAGACCCGCAGCACCATACGAGGCCCGCCAGACAGGCGATTTTCCGGAGGATAAGACATGGCTTTCCATGATGTAAGATTTCCCGCGAACTTGAGCTTTGGCTCTGTAGGTGGCCCCGAGCGGCGCACCGATGTGGTCACATTGGCCAACGGGTTTGAAGAGCGCAACACACCGTGGGCGCATTCGCGTCGCCGCTATGATGCGGGTCTCGGTATGCGGTCGCTCGATGATGTCGAGGTCCTGATTGCGTTTTTCGAGGCGCGTCAGGGCCAGATGTTTGGTTTTCGCTGGAAAGACTGGTCGGATTTCAAATCCTGCATTGCCTCCGCGACGGTGGCCTATGACGATCAGGAAATCGCCAAGGGCGACGGCGTGACGCTGACCTATCCGCTCAACAAGGTCTATGCCTCTGGCACGGCCAGTTACCGCCGTCCGATCATCAAGCCTGTGTTTGGCACGGTGGTCGTGGGGACGGGCGGCGTGGAGTTGCAAGAGGGCATCCATTGGTCCGTCGACATCGACGCAGGCCTCATCACATTCGCCTCGCCACCCGAGGAAAACGTGCCGATCACGGCGGGGTTCGAGTTTGACGTGCCGGTGCGCTTTGACACCGACCGTATTGCCACCTCCGTAGCCTCGTTCCAGGCGGGCGAAGTCCCCAACGTGCCGATCGTGGAGGTGCGGGTCTGATGTCTGTTCCTTCCGATCATTTCCCCGGTGCGATGAAAACGCACCTTGAAAGCGGCAATACCACCTTGGCGCGGTGTTGGGCGCTGACGCGGCGCGATGGCACCGTTCACGGGTTTACCGATCATGACCTCGACCTGAGCTTTGAGGGCATTTCGTTCAAGGCCGATACCGGTCTGACGGCGCAGGCGCTTGAGCAAACCACGGGGCTGTCGGTGGACAACACCGAGACCCTTGGCGCGTTGTCGTCGGCGGCGGTGGATGAGCGCGATATCGAGGCGGGGCGCTATGACGGTGCCAAGGTGCGGTCGTGGCTGGTCAATTGGGCCAATACGGATGAGCGCGTGATGCAATTCAACGGCACCTTTGGCGAGATCACCCGCGTGGCGGGGGGCTTTCGCGCCGAATTGCGCGGGTTGACCGAGATGCTGAACCAACCGCAGGGACGGGTGTATCATTCGGCCTGTTCCGCGATTTTGGGCGGGACAGGCTGTGGGTTTGACCTCGATGCCGTAGGGTATACCGCCACCGTGGTGGTTGAGGCGGTCGAGAATGCCCGCGTGTTCCGCTTTGCCGATATGGTCGAGTTTGACGACCGTTGGTTCGAGCGCGGGCGGTTGGTCGTGCAATCGGGTGCGGCCACGGGCCTCGTCGGGATCGTCAAGAATGATCGCCTGAGTGCGGATGGCCGCCTTGTCGAACTTTGGGATCCGTTGCGCGGTGCAATTGCCACGGGCGATACCATTCGCATTGAGCCTGGCTGTGACAAACGTGCCGAGACGTGTCGGTTGAAGTTCAACAACTTCAATAACTTTCGCGGCTTTCCTCACATTCCGGGTGATGACTGGATGGCGGCTTATCCGTCGTCGCAAGACGATAATGATGGTGGCAGCCTGATCGGAGGCGCGTGATGTGTGCGCATGATTTCGCTGCTTTGGCGCGGACTTGGATTGGCACACCCTACCGCCACCAAGCGTCGGTGAAGGGGGCGGGGGCGGATTGCCTTGGCCTGTTGCGCGGGGTGTGGCGCGAGGCGTTCGGCACCGAGCCTGCGCATGTGCCAGCCTATACCCATGACTGGTCCGAACCTGCGGGTGACGAGCGTTTGTGGCGGGCGGTGGCCACGCATATGACCGAGATCCGCACAGACGGGATTGCGGTGGGTCATGTCGTGCTGTTCCGGATGCGCACAGGGGCCGTGGCCAAGCACCTCGGTATCGTGTCGCAGATGGGCGACCATCCGGCATTCATCCATGCCTATAGCGGGCATGGGGTGGTGGAAAGTGCGCTGTCGGTGCCGTGGATGCGTCGTGTTGTGGCGTGTTTTGCCTTTCCTGACATGGATTGTGGTCCCGATGTGGGCGCGTCCATGTCCCAAGAGATTTTCCAGAACGGAGGCCTGTGATGGCGACGATTTTACTTTCTGCGGTAGGGGCGGCGGCGGGTGCATCCGTGGGCGGTGGCGTTCTGGGCTTGTCCTCGGTGGTCATTGGTCGCGCGATTGGCGGCACCATTGGCGCGCGCATCGATCAACGGCTTTTGGGGTCGGGCAGCACAGCGGTCGAGACGGGCCGTGTCGACCGTTTCCGCCTGACGAGCGCCTCCGAGGGCGCGCCAATTGCACAGCTTTACGCGCGGATGCGGATCGGTGGTCAGGTCATTTGGGCCACACGGTTTACAGAGACCGCCGCCACCACCGAAACGCGCGGTGGCAAGGGCACACCGTCCTCCTCCGTGACGCAATATAGCTACGCCGTGTCGCTCGCCATTGCCCTGTGCGAGGGCGAGATTGCCCGCGTGGGCCGGATCTGGGCCGATGGACAGGAAATCAGCCCGAATGATTTGAACATGCGCATCTACACTGGCACTGAGGATCAGCTCCCCGACCCGAAAATCGAAGCGGTCGAGGGGGCGGGGGCCGCCCCTGCGTATCGCGGAATCGCCTATGTGGTGTTTGAGGATCTTGATCTGTCCGCCTATGGCAACCGTGTGCCACAGTTCACCTTTGAGGTGGTGCGCCCCGAGCAAGCGGGCGAACCGGATGTTGGCACAGGCGTCGAGCCTGATCTGCACGAGATTGTCAAAGGCGTCTCCATGATCCCCGGCACGGGCGAATACGCTCTGGCCACGACTCCCGTTTATTTCGAGGATGGTGTGGGCAATGTGGAAAACACCAACGTGCATTCCGCATCGGGCAAAACCAACTTTGCCACGGCCCTTGACGGGCTGACGGGCGAGTTGCCCAATGCCAAAGCCACCTCGCTTGTGGTGTCGTGGTTCGGCAATGATTTGCGGTGCGGATCGTGTACGCTCAAACCCAAGGTCGAGCAAAACAGCCGTGATGGCTCCCCGATGGAATGGGCCGTTTCGGGGCTGACCCGCAGCACCGCCGATACCCTGCCACGTCTGCCCGACGACCGTGTGGTCTATGGTGGCACGCCCACCGACCAGTCGGTGGTGGAGGCCATTCAGGCGCTGCACGATGCGGGCCGCGAGGTGATGTTCTATCCGTTTATCCTGATGGACCAGATGCAGGGCAACACCTTGACCGACCCGTGGACGGGTGTGGCGGGGCAGCCGCATCTGCCGTGGCGCGGGCGGATTACGGCGTCTCTGGCTCCGGGTGTGGCGGGCAGCCCCAATGGCACCGCCACGGCAGACGCCGAGGTTGCGGCGTTTTTCGGTACGGCTCAAGTGTCGGACTTCACCCAAGAGGCCGACCGTGTCGGCTACACAGGTCCAAACGAGTATTCGTACCGCCGTATGATCCTGCACAACGCGCATCTGTGCGCGGTGGCGGGCGGTGTGCATTCGTTCTGTATCGGGTCCGAAATGCGCTCGCTGACGACGATCCAAGGGGCAAACGGCTTTCCCGCTGTCGATGCGCTGATCCAATTGGCGGCGGACTGTCGTGCCATTTTGGGGCCGGAGTGTAAAATCGGCTATGCGGCTGATTGGTCTGAATATTTCGGCTATCAGTTCGGTGGAAACCTCTATTACCACCTCGATCCGCTGTGGGCCGATGACAACATCGATTTCATCGGGATCGACAACTACATGCCGATTTCCGACTGGCGCGAGGGCGATGACCACGCCGATGCCGCCTATGGTTCGCTTTACAATCTCGACTACCTCAAGGCCAATATCGAGGGCGGCGAGGGCTATGACTGGTACTACGCCCACCCCAACCACGCAGAGGCCCAAATCCGTACGCCGATCTATGATGGCTTGCACGGCGAGGACTGGATCTGGCGCTACAAGGACATTCGCGGATGGTGGGAAAACGACCACCATGACCGCATTGACGGGGTGCGCATTGAAACCCCCTCCGCGTGGGAACCACGGATGAAACCCGTCTGGTTCACCGAGATCGGCTGTGCGGCCGTGGATAAAGGCTCCAACGAGCCGAACAAGTTTCTGGATCCGAAATCTTCCGAAAGCTCCTTGCCCAAATATTCCAACGGGCGGCGCGATGATTTCATCCAGTTGCAGTATCTGCGGGCGCAGACCCAATACTGGGGCGATCCGGACAACAACCCGACCTCGGACGTTTACGGTGGGCCGATGATCGACATGGACCGCGCCCACGTTTGGGCATGGGATGCGCGGCCATACCCCGCGTTCCCCAATGCCACCTCCGTGTGGTCGGACGGGATCAACTATGTCAAAGGGCACTGGCTCAACGGGCGGGCGGGATCGCGATCTCTGGCCGATGTGGTGGCCGAGATTTGCCGCCGCTCCGGTGTCACCGATTACGATGTCTCCGAGCTTTGGGGTGTGTTGCGCGGGTATTCTGTGGGGGACGTCACCGATGCGCGCACCGCGTTGCAACCGTTGATGTTGGCCTACGGGTTCGACGCGATCGAGCGCGAGGGGAAACTCATTTTCCGCACGCAGGATGGCAAGACATCGACCGTGATCGACGAGCCAAATCTGGCGCGGTTCTCGTCGCTTGACGGCGTGATCGAACGCACCCGTGCGCCCGAGGCCGAAGTGGCCGGACGTGTGGCGCTGACCTTTGTCGAAGCGGATGGCTCCTTTGCCGCCCGCACCGAAGAAGCAATTTACCCCGACGAGGAAACCCGCGCGGTGTCCCTGTCGGAGCTTCCGCTCGCCCTGACCCGTTCCGAGGGCAAACAGGTGGTCGAGCGGTGGCTTGCGCAATCGCGCGTGGCCCGTGATACGGCGCGTTTCGTATTGCCGCCCTCGATGGGGGCCTACGGTGCGGGCGATGTGGTCGAGATCGAAGAGGATGCGGGGCCTGCGCTTTACCGCATTGACCATTCCACCCTCGACACCGCCCGTCAGGTCGACGCGGTACGCATCGCGCGGGCCAATCTGGAGCCGTCTGATGCGGCCGAAGACATCGTCGAGGCGCGGGCCTTTGCCGCCCCTGTGCCGGTGTTCCCGCTGTTTCTCGACCTGCCGCTGTTGTCGGAGACCCAAGTGCCTCACGCGCCCTTTGTGGGGGCCGTGGCCAAACCGTGGCCCGGGTCGGCGGCGGTCTATTCGTCGGCCTCTGACGAGGGCTATACGCTCAACACGCTGTTGCCGACGTGGGCGACGTTCGGCGTGACCGAAACGGCAATGGAACCCGCCGTGGCGGGGCTGTGGGATCGCGGGGCGCCATTGCGCGTCAAACTCACCCGCGGCACGCTGTCATCGGCCACCGAGGACGCGGTGCTGAACGGGGCCAATGCGATGGCCATCGGTGATGGCACTTCGGGCCATTGGGAGGTGTTCCAGTTTGCCACGGCCACCCTGGTTGGTGCGGATACCTATGACATCTCGCTACGGCTGCGCGGTCAGGCGGGTTCGGACGCGCTTGTCGATGGCGCTGTGCCGTACTGGCCTGTGGCCTCGCAAGTGGTTTTGCTCAACGAGGCGCTCGAACAGATTGATTTGCCGTCCTCGGCGCGGGGCTTGGCACGTCATTACCGCATCGGTCCGTCACAACGCAGCTTTACTGATCCGAGTTATAAACACCGGATCGAGGCGTTTGACGGGATCGGATTGCGCCCCTATGCGCCGACCCATTTGCGGGCCGTGCGGGACGCCACGACGGGGGATCTTGCGCTGACATGGGTGCGCCGCACGCGCATCGATGGCGATAGTTGGGCCTCGGTCGAGGTGCCGTTGGGCGAGACGTTCGAGGCCTATACCGTGCGCGTTATCAAAGACGGTGTGGTGGTGAACGAGACCACCACGAGTACGCCCGCATGGGACTACGACTTTGCCACCCAAACATCGGACGGGGCGCTGCCTCCGTTCACCATCGAAGTAGCTCAGCTGTCCGACAGTTTCGGCGCGGGCCTGTTCACAAGGACCACTCTCAATGACTGATACATCCCGTCTCAACCTGCCGCTTCTTGCTCCGTCGCAGGCCCAAAAACATGTCACCGTGAACGAGGCCCTCTCGCGTCTGGATGCTTTGGTGCAACTGGCTCTGGCCTCTGTGACCCTCGCCACGCCGCCGCTGTCGCCCACGGACGGTGATGCCTACGGGGTGCCTGTCGGTGCGGTCAACGCGTGGGCGGGCCAAGAGGGCCGGATCGCCATTTTCGTCAACGCAGGATGGGCCTTTGTCCCCGCCACGCAAGGCATGCGGGCCTATGTCGTCGATCAGGGGTTCTATGCGTCCTACAACGGCACCACATGGGTCGAGGGCATGCAGTCGCTTTCGCCAAGTGGCGCGGGCATGATCCAGCGGACCATCGAGATCGACCATGTGATTGGTGCAGGAGCCACCTCGAACGTGCCGTTTGCCCTGCCATCGCAATCGGTGGTGTTCGGGGTCACGGGGCGGGTGACCACCGCCATTACCGGCACCGCCACGGGGTTTTCGCTTGGTGTCGCGGCCTCGTCCAACCGCTACGGATCGGGGCTTTCGATGCCGCAAGGGTCGTGGCTGCGCGGTCTCACAGGGGCGCCTGTCACCTATTACGCTGCCGAGGATTTGATCCTGACGGGCGAGGGCGGTGATTTTGCCGGCGGTGAAATCCGTCTTGCGGTGCATTGTTTGCAGTTCGCGCTGCCCAACTGATCCGGAGAATATTGTTGAATGCCAAGGGCGTACCTGCGTTGCCGCGGGGGCGCCTTTGTGGTGTGTCGGGATCATTCGCTTGCGAAATTCACCACATCACACTCTTGCGCTTTGGAACATGGACCTATCTATAGTACTGTGCTGCGCAAAGAGGATGTGACATGGCAAAAACCAAAGTCCAGATTTCAAAGATTGATCCCGTGTGGACGCGGATCGTGACCGAGGCCCGCAAGGCCGTTGGTGACGAACCGTTGCTCGGCGGAATGGTGCATGCCTGTATCTTGCATCACGACAGCTTTGAGGATGCACTCGCCTACCGTTTGGCACAAAAACTGGCCTCTCCCGAGATGTCGGAACAGCTGATCCGCGAGATTGCGGATGAGGCCTACGCCGATGATGACGGGCTTGCGGATGCGGCGCGTGCCGATTTGGCCGCCGTTTATGACCGCGATCCTGCGTGCCATGCCTATATCCAACCCTTGTTGTATTTCAAAGGCTTCCAGGCCGTGCAAGCGCACCGTGTCTCGCATTGGTTGTGGAAACGCGGCCGTCGGGACCTGTCGTATTTCTTTCAAATGCGGGTGTCGGAGCTGTTCTCCATCGACATTCACCCCAATTGCCGCATCGGCAAGGGGATTTTCCTAGACCACGCCCATGCGCTTGTGTTTGGCGAGACGGCGGTGATCGGTGATAACGTCTCGATCCTGCACTCGGTGACGCTCGGCGGGACAGGTAAGGAAGAGGAAGACCGCCACCCCAAGATTGGCGACGGCGTGTTGATCGGGGCAGGGGCCAAGGTGCTCGGCAATATCCAGATCGGCCACTGTTCGCGCATTGCCGCCGGATCGGTGGTTTTGAACGAAGTGCCGCCCTGCACCACGGTTGCGGGGGTTCCCGCAAAGGTCGTGGGCGAGGCGGGGTGTTCACAGCCATCGGTGTCGATGAACCAACTGATCGGCGCGCGGGCGACCGAGACCTGATCCCCGAAATTATCGTATTTGGACAGTAAAAAACCCTCGCGGAGTGATCTGCGGGGGCTTTTTGTTCGATTTGTGCAAGTTTAAAGCGGGACGCCTTGGGCGTAGAGCGCAGCATACTCGGGGGCTGCCAGCGTTAGATCAAACGCGCCGACGCCAAATTCGCGTGCGCCGATCTTGCGGGCAGTGGTGGCCACCACGGCAAACGGGACGGCTTTGTATCCTGTCGTTTGTGATCCGAGAACGGCATAGAGCGGCGCAGAGCCGATAGGCACAGGGGTTAATGTGCGCACCCCCTCTGCCAAGGAGAAAATCGCGGCCCCTGTCGGAACACCGTCCTGCGGCTTTTCCATAAGGCCAAGCTGTTGGCGCAGTTTGTCGATCATCGTACGCCAGATGGACGGCGCATTTTTCCGCAGCAGTTTGGCGATAAAAATATCGCCATCGCGATCGATTTCCTGAAGCGCAACCCCGTCGGCCATGACGGTGTCGATACGGGCGTCCAACGTGCTCTTCGCGCCTTTGAACATTTCTGGCGTGACATTGAACGGGTGGCGGTAGCCGAAAATGGTCAGCGGGCTGTGCGGATCGTTCCCCTTTGGGCGATGCGCCACCAGATGCGCCTCTGCCATGCGGTCGGCGACCCATGCCGCACCGCCGTAGAACGCGACCTCGTCGCTCGATACCGCGACATCGCTGTCCTCGGGCTTTACCTCGGCCTGCGTTAACTTGCTCAAACAGGCGGCCAGATCACGGGCCAAGATGGCGTCACAGGCGGGGGTGAAGGCGTTGACGCCAACCTCATACCCGTCCTTGCGGGGGTAAACCATTGCACCGCGTAACGATTGCCCCGGGATGTAGAAAGCCAGATCGCCGTCCACGGTCTTTATCACCTCGACCTCGGGGCGTGCCAGTGCGGACAACACATCGTCGGGCTCGGGGCGTTGATCGGTTTTGATATAGAAATAGAAGCTCATCGTTGACCTTGGTTCGTTTGGTTCGCGTGGCATGTCTTACCACAGCTCATAAAAAAACCCGCCGGGAAAGCGGGTTTTTTAAAGGTTTTAACGCGTGGGCCGTGACTTAGGCCAACATCGCCACGGGGTTTTCGAGGTTCTCGACAATGGCGTTGATCAGGTTCGCGCCCACAGCGCCGTCGATCACGCGGTGATCCACGGACATGGTCATGGACATGACCGTCGCCACTTTCAACTCGCCATCTGCGCCGACAACGGGTTTGGGTTTGCCTGCACCGACCGCCAGAATGCCCGCGTGTGGCGGGTTCACGATGGCGTCGAAATTGTCGATGCCGAACATGCCGAGGTTGGAGATGGCAAACGAGCCACCCTGATACTCATGCGGGGCCAGTTTGCGATCCCGTGCGCGCCCTGCGAGGTCTTTCATCTCTTTGGACAGCGCGGAGAGGGACTTCATATCGGCGTCTTTGAGCACGGGGGTGAACAGCCCGCCCTCGATCGCAACGGCCACGGCCACATCGGACGGTTTGAGTTGCAACACGCGGTCGCCGGCCCAAACGGCGTTGGCCTCGGGGACCTCTTGCAATGCGTTGGCCACGGCCTTGATAATGAAATCGTTGACCGACAGTTTCACGCCCTTGCCCTCAAGCTGCTTGTTGAGCTGCGAGCGGAATTTGAGCAGCGCGTCCAGTTGGACCTCGCGGCGCAAATAGAAGTGCGGGATGGTCTGTTTGGCCTCAGACAGACGTGCAGCAATGGTTTTGCGCATCCCGTCGAGTTTGACCTCGTCATAGTCGCGATCCGCATACATTTTGGCCACGACCTCGGCGGACATGCCGGTCGGTGCGGATGCTGCGGGGGCCGCGGCGGGTGCTGCGGCGGCGGCTTGTGGGGCGGCTGCTTTGGGAGCGGCTTGTGCGCCCTCGACGTCGGCTTTCACGATGCGACCCTTTGGGCCTGTGCCTGTGATACTTGCCAGATCGACACCGTTTTGCGCCGCGATGCGCCGTGCCAATGGCGAGGCAAAGACGCGGGTGCCATCCTTGGTCGGGGCTGCGGGGGCGGCGGTTGCGACAGGTGCGGCGGCAGCCGGGGCTGCCTCGGCCTTTGGCGCATCCGGAGTGGCGGCGGGGGCCGCAGCGGCGGCGCCTCCGGCATTGGCCACCGCAGAGGCATCTTCGCCCTCTTCGAGCAGCACCGCAATCGGGCTGTTGACCGCGACACCTTCGGTGCCCTCGGCCACGATGATCTTGCCAATCACACCTTCGTCCACGGCTTCGAATTCCATCGTTGCCTTGTCCGTTTCGATCTCTGCAATCACATCGCCGGATTGAACGGTGTCGCCCTCTTTGACGAGCCATTTTGCAAGTGTGCCTTCCTCCATCGTTGGAGAAAGCGCGGGCATAAGTAGTTCAATAGCCATTGTTTTTCTCCTTAACGGTAGGTGACTTCTTTCACGGCGGCGATCACTTCGTCGGTTGTGATCAGCGCGTGTTTTTCAAGGTTCGCGGCATAGGGCATCGGCACGTCTTTGCCGGTACAGTTGATCACAGGGGCGTCGAGGTAATCGAACGCGCGCTGCATGATCGTCGCCGACAGGTGGTTGCCGATGGCGCCCACGGGCCAACCCTCTTCGACGGTGACGCAGCGGTTGGTTTTCTGGACCGAGGCCAACACAGTGTCATAGTCGATGGGGCGCAGGGTGCGCAGGTCGATGACTTCCGCCGAAATACCCTCTTCGGCCAGCTTGTCAGCGGCCTCAAGCGCATAGGTCATGCCGATGCCAAAGGACACGATGGTCACATCCGTGCCTTCGCGCCAGATGCGGGCCTTGCCGAACGGCACGGTGTAATCCTCAACGTCCGGCACATCGAATTGCTTGCCATAGAGGATTTCGTTTTCGAGGAAGATCACAGGGTTGTCGTCACGGATCGCGGTTTTCATCAGACCTTTGTAGTCGGATGCGGAGTAGGGCATCACGACCTTGAGGCCGGGAACCTGTGCGTACCATGCGGCGTAACACTGCGAGTGCTGCGCACCGACGCGGGCGGCGGCACCGTTGGCCCCACGGAACACCATCGGTGCGCCCATCTGACCGCCGGACATATAAAGTGTCTTGGCCGCCGAGTTGATCAGGTGGTCGATGGCCTGCATCGCGAAGTTGAAGGTCATGAATTCCACAATGGGGCGCAGCCCGCCAAAGGCGGCCCCTGTGGCGATACCCGCAAACCCGTGTTCGGTGATCGGCGTGTCGATGACGCGCTTGGACCCGAACTCGTCGAGCATCCCTTGCGAGATTTTATAGGCGCCCTGGTATTCGGCAACCTCTTCGCCCATCAGGAACACGGTTTCGTCGCGGCGCATTTCCTCGGACATCGCATCACGCAGCGCTTCGCGCACCGTCTGTTTCTTCATCGGCGTGCCTTCGGGCCAGTCGGGTGTGACCTCTTTGACCTCCACAGGCGCCGCAGCAGTCGCGGGGACCGACGCGGGGGCGGCCGCGGCAGGTGCGGCCTCGGCGGCGGCAGGTGCGGCCTCGGCGGCGGCAGGGGACGCGGCGCTGAGGTCGGAGGCGTCTTCGCCGTCTTCCACGAGGATCGCGATTGCCACGTTCACCTTGACACCTTCGGTGCCTTCGGCGACGAGCAATTTGCCAATCACCCCTTCGTCCACGGCTTCGAATTCCATCGTTGCCTTATCGGTTTCAATTTCCGCGATGATGTCGCCAGCGGAGACGGTGTCCCCCTCTTTGACGAGCCATTTTGCGAGCGTGCCTTCTTCCATCGTGGGTGAGAGGGCGGGCATAAGAAGTTCGGTTGCCATATTAGGTATCTCCTCCTGTCGAGCTTATAAACCCGACAACATTTCCTTGCCCGTCTTCCACACATGCGGCGCGGCCAATTCCGGGGTAATCTGTGGGGGGCAGTGCTTCTGCGCCGCCGTTGTTCATGGCCCAAGCATAACGCGCGTCGCAATCGGCAACCTCAAAGGTCATCGTGCCACCACGAATGGCGGTGCCGGCGGCGTGGGGGAGATCGGGACGCGCGAGCATCCCGACGGTCAACCCTTTTGATTCCCCCAAGTCAGGGGCCACTGCGAGGGCATACTCGGGATCGTCAGGGCCCGACATGGGCGTGAATTCCCAGCCGAACAATCCGCCGTAAAAGGCCTTGGCCGCGCCCATATCGTTCACGTAAATCTCAAAATGTGCCATCAGAGCCTCACGCGTAAATATCGGTCCAGAGTTCTTCCAAAGCGGGCTCGGGGCTCTCTTTGGCAAACTCTGCCGAGGCGTTGACCACCTCTTTGATTTCTTTGTCGATCGCCTTGAGGTCTTCCTCTGTGGCGTGGTTGCCGGTCAAAAGCAGCCCGCGGATGTTCTCGATCGGATCGCGTTCCTCGCGCATTTTCTGCACCTCTTCGCGGGTGCGGTACTTTGCGGGGTCGGACATGGAGTGACCACGGTAACGGTATGTTTTCACTTCGAGAATGTAGGGGCCTTTGCCGGCACGACAATGCGCCACGGCCTTCTCGGAGGCCTCTTTCACGGCCAGAACATCCATGCCGTCGACCTCTTCGCCTTTGATGCCGTAGGCGGCACCACGTTCCCAAAGGGAGGGCGATTTGGTGGAGCGTTGCACGGAGGTCCCCATGGCGTATTGGTTGTTCTCGATGACGAAAATCACCGGAAGATCCCAAAGCTGCGCCATGTTGTAGGTCTCATACACCTGACCCTGGTTGGCCGCGCCGTCGCCGAAGTAGGCAAAGGTCACGTTGTCATTGCCTTTGTATTTGTCGGAAAACGCCAGACCCGCGCCGAGCGGCACCTGTGCGCCGACAATGCCGTGGCCGCCGTAAAAATGCTTCTCTTTGGAGAACATGTGCATCGAGCCGCCCTTACCTTTGGAATAGCCGCCTTCGCGACCGGTAAGTTCCGCCATCACCCCTTTGGGGTCCATGCCGCAGGCGAGCATATGCCCGTGATCGCGGTAGGATGTGATGCGCTTGTCGCCCTCTTTGGTCGCGGCCTCAAGGCCGACGACAACGGCTTCCTGACCGATGTAGAGGTGACAGAACCCGCCGATGAGACCCATGCCGTAAAGTTGGCCTGCCTTCTCTTCAAAACGGCGGATAAGGAGCATGTCCTTGTAATAGGCGAGCATGTCGTCTTTCGACACATTGGGTTTGCTCGCCGCTTTTGCAGTGGTTTTCTTGGCTGCCATACGGCCACCTCCTCCAAAGTCGCGGCTGGATCTGTCGGTCATTCGACAGAAGTTTGATAGATAGTTTAACGTTAAACAATACATTACAGCACTCGCGCGCCGATTGCACCAAGAATTTACGTTGCGTTGCGGGAGGCAGTTATGCGCCACAAGAATACCGACCACATAAACCGCATAAACGGTGCGCGGGGGTCTGTTTTCCGGCAATGGAGCGACTGTGTGGGAGGGGGACGGTGAGGGGACTATGGGGCGAGGCCGCTAAGGGTTAGCGGATCACCACTTCGTCGGTGCGCAGATAGCCAAGCACGTCGCGGGCCTGTTGATCGAGCAGGTCAAGGTCGAGATAGCCGTCGGACAGGCGCATGGATTTGTTGCGCATATCGGTCAGCTGCACCTCAAGCGCGCCGGAGACATCTTGCAGGTTGGTCAGCTCGGCTTCGATCTGGATGCGGCGAAACAACCCGTACTCGCCCTGCACGGAGGCGAACGTGAAATACCCGCCAAGCGTCACGACGATGGCGGTGTAAATCAGAACTGCGATAGAGGGACGGCGTTTTGCGACGGCCATGTGTCCGGTTGCCTCGTATGAAATGTCTCTGCCTCACGGTCCCCTCTTTGACGGGGGATCCGTTGGACCTCTATGCCACAGGTGATTCGCCTTGTGAATCCCCTTTTTGAATCAGGGGCCTGGAACGGCAGAAAGGCGCCCGAAAGCGCCTTTCCCGTGTCATTTTGTGTCTTTTGTGACTCACACGCGGTGCGTGGCCCCGTGTCAGGCTTTGCCTTTGTAGATGTCCACAAGTTGGGACAGCATGGCCAAGGCATCTTCGCGCGAGCGTTGGAACGAGTTGCGCCCGATGATCGAGCCGTTGCCGCCGCCGTCGCGGATCGCGCGGGCATCGTCATAGACCGCATCGGTGCCTTTGGATGCGCCACCCGAGAACACGATGATGCGGCGACCGCCAAGCGAGGCATCGACGCAATGTTTGACGCGCTCGGCCATGGTGGCAATCGCGATCCCTTTGTCTTCGTAGACCTTTTTCGCCTCGGGCAGCATCAGGTGATCGGTCGAGAGTTTGATCTTGATGATGTGGGCGCCGAGCAGGGCGGCCATGTGTGCGGCATAGGCGGCCACGTCGATGGCGGTTTCGCCGTCTTTGGTGATGGCCTCGCCACGCGGGTAGGACCAGATCACGGTCGCGATGCCTTTGGAGGCGGCTTCGCGGCGCATGTCCTTGATCTCTTCCATCATGTCCACGGCCAAATCGGAACCGGGGTAGATCGTGAACCCGATCGCGGCACAGCCAAGGCGCAGCGCGTCATCGACCGATGCGGTGATGGCCTGATTTTTGCCCGCACCTTCGCCCATGAGCGAGTTGGCGGAGTTCACTTTGAGGATGGTGGGGATTTGACCGCAGAACGTATCCGCGCCCGCCTCAAGTGGACCAAGCGGGGCGGCGTAGGCGGACATGCCCGCGTCGATGGCCAATTGGTAGTGGTAATGGGGGTCGTAGCCCGCGGGGTTGCCCGCAAAGGACCGTGCGGGGCCGTGCTCGAACCCTTGGTCGACGGGCAGGATGATGAGCTTGCCGGTGCCGCCGAGTTTGCCCTCCATCAAGATCCGCGCGAGGTTTGCCTTCACGCCTGGGGTTTCGCCTTCGTAGTTGGCGAGAATTTTCTGGACGATACGGGTGGTTTTCATCGGGTCGCTCCCTCGGTTGTGATCCTGTGTCGAGAGCGGTTTAGCAAGCCTTTGCGCAGGGGCAACACAGGTTGCGCTAACAGCGCAAATGATTGCGCTCACATCGCTCTGATGCGGCTACCATAGGCGCATTTGTCGCCGCCAAACCTTGATCTGGGGCAATATCCGGCGAAACGGCGCGATTGGAAAACGGCGTGGACGGCCGCGGCAGGGACGGGGGCCTAGCGACCGGTTTTGGCCATGAACCGCTGCATCGCCCATGCAAGCCATGCGCGTGGCACAAAGCGTTGCGTGGCCACGATCAGGATGTTGGGCCATCCCGTCACCACGGTTTTGCGCCCCGCAATCATGCCGCGCCACCCTGCGCGGGCCACGGATGTGGCGTCCCCCATCGGCAACAGCCGCATTAACCATGTCTCCGACACATCGGCGTCCTCAAAGAACCCCGTGCGCGTGGCCCCCGGGCATAGGGTCGTGACGGTGACGCCCGTGCCCGACAATTCGGCGCGCACACTGTCGGACAGCATTTGCAGATAGGCCTTGGTGGCGTGGTACACCGCCATATTCGGGCCGGGAACAAAGGCCGCAGCGGAGGACACGTTGAGGATGCGTCCCGCCCCGCGTGCCGACATGGCCACGGCGGCGCGGCGCATAAGCTGTGTCGCGGCGGTGATGTTCACGGCAATCGAGGCCGCTTCGCGGGGCGCACCATCGGTGTCGGTCAAGGCCCCGTGGCGCCCCAGTCCGGCATTGTTGACGAGCACATCGATCTCGCCAAGGGTTCCGGCGTGGTCCCATAGAGCGTCCGCCGCCCCCGCTTGGGCCAGATCGGACACGATCACCTCAACGGCGAGGGCAGGGTGTTCGGCCCGTATCGCATCGGCCAGAGTGGCGAGCGCGGCCCCGTCGCGGGCGGTCAGGATCAGGTCATGGCCGTCACGGGCGGCGGCATGGGCAAAGGCCACACCCAATCCGCCCGTGGCGCCGGTGATGAGGGTGAACGCCACCGCGATTAGCCCAGAGCCGCCACACCGGGGAGGGTCTTGCCCTCCATCCATTCGAGGAACGCGCCCCCTGCGGTGGAAATATAGGTGAAATCATCGCCGGCACCCGCCTTGTTGAGCGCGGCCACGGTGTCACCGCCGCCTGCGACCGAAATCAGATCGCCCGCTTTGGTCATCGCGGCGGCCTGTTGGGCGGCGGCGTTGGTGGCGGTGTCAAAGGGTTCGATTTCGAACGCGCCGAGCGGGCCGTTCCAGATCAGGGTTTTCGCGGTTTTGAACACCTCGGCCACCCGTTCCACAGAGGCGGGACCGGCGTCGAGGATCATCGCGTCCGATGGCACTGCGGTGACGTCAACGATCTCGTTTTTGGCGTTGGCGGCAAATTCCCATGCCACCCGCGCGTCCTTTGGCAGGACAATTTCACAGCCCGCTTCGTCGGCTTTCTTGAGAATGTCGCGGGCGGTTTCGGCCAGATCGTGCTCGCACAGCGATTTTCCGACATCAATGCCCTGTGCCGCGAGGAAGGTGTTGGCCATGCCGCCACCAATCACGAGGTAATCGACCTTGCGCACGAGGTTCGCGAGCAGATCCAGTTTGGTCGATACTTTCGCCCCGCCCACAACGGCCACAACGGGACGCTCGGGCGTGGTGAGCGCGGCCTCAAGTGCGGACAGCTCCGCCTGCATCAGGCGGCCTGCACATGAGGGCAAAAGGTGCGCCACGCCCTCGGTCGAGGCATGGGCGCGGTGGGCGGCAGAAAAGGCGTCGTTGCAAAACACATCGCCCAAAGAGGCCAGAAACCGCGCCATTTCGGGATCGTTGTCGGTTTCCTTGTCGGTGAACCGCGTGTTTTCGACCAACACCACCGACCCGATGGCAAGCGCGTCAAGCGCCTCGCGCGATGGCTTTTCGACAAAGATCACGTCACGGCCAAGCGTCTCTTTGACGGCGGGCAGGATATGCGACAGCGACATCTCGGCCACGTATTGACCCTTCGGGCGGCCAAAGTGGGCGAGCATCACGGGCGTGCCGCCTTTGGCGACGATATCGTCAATCGTCGGTTTGATCCGCGCAATGCGGGTGGCATCGGTCACAATGCCATCGGCCATCGGCACGTTGATATCTACACGGGTGAGAACGATTTTCCCGTTCAGGTCCATATCGTCGAGGGTTTTCCAAGCCATGATCTTTGTCCTTGTCCAAATGCGGGGCCAAAAACGGGTTCTGGCCAGTTGCCCCCTGTTTGCGCCGCGCGGCCCGTAACGTCAACTGGCAGGTGGCGTTGATGTGGTCGCGTGGACGTGTTCGCACGGGGTCTTTCCCTTCGGCGCGCACCACATTAAAGTGCGCGCGAAACATTCATCTGGAGGCACCAATGGCCGAGTATAAAGATCCCGAAAACACCATCATCATCGCGCTTGAAAAGGGTGAGGTCGTCATTGAATTGCTGCCCGATATCGCGCCGTTGCATTGCGAACGGATGAAAGAACTGGCCCGTGGCGGCCACTATGACGGTGTGGTGTTCCACCGCGTGATCGACGGCTTTATGGCGCAAACGGGCGACGTGCAGTTCGGCAACCAGAACAAGGATTTCGAATTGCGCCGCGCCGGCACCGGCGGTTCCGACCTTCCAAACGTCAAGGCCGAGTTCTCGGGCATCCCGCACGACCGCGGCACCATCGGTGCGGCCCGTAGCCAGGATCCGAACTCCGCCAACTCGCAGTTCTTTATCAACTTTTCCGACAATCACTTTCTCAACCGTCAGTACACGGTCTATGGCCGCGTGATCTCCGGCATGGACGCGGTCGACAAAATCACCCGTGGCGAACCTGCGCAGTACCCCGATGCGATGATTTCCGTAAAGGTGGCCGCAGATGCGTAAAACACTCGCCCTCATCGCCGCGCTTGCGGCCGGTCCGGCCTTCGCCACCGGTCTCGACATCGAAATTTCAGGTGAGGCCAACGGCACGATTCACATCGACCTTGCCGATGATCTGGCGCCCAACCATGTGGCCCACATCGTTCAACTCGCCAATGAGGGGGCCTATGACAACGTGGTGTTCCATCGCGTGATCGAGGGCTTCATGGCGCAAACGGGTGACGTCGAGTTCGGCAAAATGGGCGCAGAGGGCTTTTCGATGCAAGCCGCAGGGCGCGGCGGCAGCCAGTACCCTGATCTCAAAGCCGAATTTACCGATGCCGATTTTGCCGCCGGTGTTGTCGGCATGGCGCGTAGCCAAAGCCCCGACAGCGCCAATTCGCAGTTTTTCATCATGTTCGAAGCCGCCCCGCACCTCAACGGTCAATATACCGTTGTGGGTCAGGTCACGAGCGGCATGGACGTGGTCTATGCGATCAAGCGCGGCACCGGTCCGAACGGTGCCGTTATCGGCGAACCTGATGTGATGCGCAAAGTGACCGTCACGGATTAAATCGTGCCTGCGTAAATCATAGGCAAAACATGGCTGAACACGGCGCGGGGGCTTGCCTCTCGCGCCGTTTTTCATCCTAGTGGAGCCAACCAACACGGAGACGCACATGCCCGATTTCACCAAATCTCTCACCGCCATTCGTGCCGCCGTCCCTGACGCCCGCCCGCGGGTGGGCTTTATCCTCGGGTCCGGCCTTGGCAGCCTTGCGGATGCGGTCGATGGCGTGTCGATCCCCTATGCCGATCTCGCCGGATTTCCCCACGCGGGCGTGTCGGGCCACACGGCGGCACTGACCATCGGCACGCTGATGGGCGTCGAGGTGGCGATTTTGGGCGGGCGCGAACACTACTATGAAAACGGACGTGCCGACGCGATGCGCTTGCCGTTGGAAATTCTAAAGGAACTGGGTGTCGAGACCCTGTTTGTCACCAATGCCTGCGGCTCGTTCCGTGCAGATATTCCGCCCGGGAACCTGATGCTGATCAATGATCATATCAACTATTCGGGCCGTTCGCCGCTTATTGGCGAGCCTACGGATGCGCGGTTTGTGAACCTCACCGCCGCCTATGATCCCGACCTGCGCACCGCCCTGCACGCGGCGGCCGAGGCCGAGGGCGAGCCGCTGATCGAGGGGGTTTATGCGTGGTATTCCGGCCCGAACTTCGAGACCCCCGCAGAGATCCGTATGCTCAAACTTTTGGGTGCGGATGCGGTGGGCATGTCGACCGTGCCCGAAGTGATCCTCGCGCGATTCTTGGGCCTCAAATGCTGTGCCGTGTCTGTCGTGACCAACATGGCGGCGGGACTGGGCAACGAGCACATCAGCCACGAACACACCAAGGCCTCCGCTCCCGTGGGGGCCGAAAAGCTTGGGCGTATTATCCGCCGCTTTCTCTCTGGTTTATAACGAAAAACGGCGCCGCCTCATCGGGGTGAGGGGCGCCGTTTGATCGGTGTGGACGTGGTGGATCAGCCTTTGATCTGGACCAGAGCGTGACGCTTTTTGCCCGCCGACAGCTTCATCGGCGTGGCGAGCATTTCGGCGGTGACCATCAGCCCTGCGTCCTTTTGGTCCTCATCGTTGACCTTTGCGCCATTGTCCGCGAACAGCCGTTTGGCTTCTTTGCCGGATCCCGCAAGGCCCGAGCGCACGAACAGTTGCACGATGGAAATGCCGTCGCCAATCTCGTCGGCGCTCAGGTCAAGCGTCGGAAGGTCATCGCCCATGCCGCCCTTTTCAAACACTTCACGCGCCGTGGCTTCTGCCGCCGCCGCCGCGTCCGCGCCGTGCAACAGCGTTGTGACCTCGTTGGCGAGGATGATTTTTGCTGCGTTGATTTCGGAGCCTTCAAGCGCGCCAAGGCGGTCACATTCGTCCACGGGCAACTCGGTGTAGAGCTTGAGGAACCGGCCCGTATCGGCATCCGTGGTGTTGCGCCAGAACTGCCAGAACTCGTAAGGGCTCAGCATATCAGGGTTGAGCCAGATCGCACCGGTTTGCGATTTGCCCATCTTTTTGCCGTCCGATGTGGTCAACAGCGGCGAGGTCAGCCCGTAGATCTCATGGTCGAGCACGCGGCGCGTCAGGTCGATGCCGTTGACGATATTGCCCCATTGATCCGAGCCGCCCATTTGCAGCAGACAACCGTAGCGGCGGTTTAGCTCAAGGAAATCATAGGCTTGCAGGATCATGTAGTTGAATTCGAGAAAGCTCAGGGACTGTTCGCGATCCAGACGCGATTTCACGCTTTCGAACGACAGCATCCGGTTGACCGAGAAATGCCGCCCGATGTCGCGCAGGAATCCGAGGTAGTTCAACCCGTCGAGCCATTCGGCGTTGTTGAGCATCAAGGCCTTGTTTTCGGCCTCGGTATCGTAGTCGATATAGGCGGAGAACACGCGCTTGATGCCCGCAATATTGTCGTCGATCTGCTCATCGGTGAGCAAGGGGCGCTCATCGGCGCGGAAACTCGGGTCGCCCACTTTGGTGGTGCCGCCACCCATCAGGGTGATCGGTTGGTGACCGGTTTTTTGCAGCCAACGCAGCATCATAATCTGGATCAACGAGCCGACGTGCAGCGATTTCGCCGTCGCGTCAAAGCCGATATAGGCGGGGACGACACCCTTGGCGAAGGCTTCATCGAGGCCTTGATAATCGGTGCAATCCGCAAGGAAGCCGCGTTCGATCATCACTGACATGAAGTCCGATTTGGGGTGGTATGTCATCGCGCTCTTTGTCCTTTCAAAGCCTTGGTGCGGCCTGATATATCTGGGCAAAGACCAAAGGGGAAGAGTGGTATGAGGCACGAGGCACGCGGTGAGCCGATTTGGGTGGCGGGATGCATGTCGGGTACCTCGCTCGACGGGGTCGATGTGGCACTGGTCAAGACCGACGGGGTAGAGATTGCAGCCTTTGGTGACAGCCATTTTCGCGCCTATGCCCCTGCGGAACAATCGCTGTTACGGGCCGCGCTTGGCACTTGGGATGCGTCCGCCGAAACGGTGGAACTGATCGAGACCGCCCATGCCGAGGCGCTGTCATGCCTCTCGGAACCCTTTGACTTAATTGGATTTCATGGTCAGACTTTTAACCACGACCCCGATAATAACCGCACCTATCAGGCGGGTGATGGCGCGGTTCTGGCCGAGGTGACGGGCGTGCCGGTGGTGTGGGATTTTCGCTCGGCGGATGTCGAGATGGGCGGGCAGGGCGCGCCGCTTGCGCCGTTTTATCACCACGCTTTGGCCCGCCATATGCGCGCCACCGCCCCCGTGGCGTTTCTCAATATGGGCGGGGTTGGCAATCTGACGTGGGTGGACCCCGCCGTGGCGGACCCCGCCGCACAGGGCGCTCTGGTGGCGTTTGACACCGGTCCCGCCAATGCGCCGGTGAACGATTTGATGCAGGCCCGCCGCGGAAAACCCTATGATGCGGACGGCGCATTGGCCGCAAAAGGCACGCCCGATATGGCGATTGTGGCACAGGGTCTCGCGCATGGTTTCTTTCTGAAAATTCCGCCCAAGTCACTGGATAGAAACGATTTTCACGACATTCTGACGGCGGTGGATGCCCTGTCCGACGCGGATGCCGCCGCCACGCTCACCGCCTTTGCCGCCGCCTGTGTCGCGCGCGCGATGGAGCATTGCCCGCGCCCGCCCGAGGCGGTCTATGTCTGTGGTGGCGGGCGGCACAATGCCACGTTGATGGCGATGCTGGCCGCCGGTGTGGACTGTCCTGTGGCCCCTGTCGAGGTGGTGGGTCTGGACGGCGATATGTTGGAGGCGCAGGCCTTTGCGTTTCTCGCCGCGCGGGTCAAACGCGGCCTGCCCACATCCGCCCCAAGCACCACGGGCGTGGCCGCAGCAATCGGCGGCGGACGGGTGTCGCGCCCGTCGAATGTGTAAGTCTTTAACGGCTTTGCGGCGGCCCCTTTACAGAGTTTAGTCTCATTGTGGCGGGTGTTTGAACTTTTTTCGGGCCTGATCACGGGGCCTGATTACGGGGGCCTGATTACGGGAGCCTGATCACGGATGGCGGGCGCTACTGCGCGGGGGCGACACCGGCGTCGCAGGTCTCAAGCGGGACAATCTTGTAGGTGGTGCGGCCCGATTTTTTACCCACATGTCGCGACAGACAGACCAGATCGCCGACCTCATTCGATTTTGTGGACTGCGAGAAACGGGCTTCGCGCGGGAGGGCATCGTCCCATGGTTCCTGCGGCGCAGGTGCCAATGTGGCGACATAGGCAAAACCTGTCCGTATCCAGTTCCGGCTTTCGTCGATATCGACCTCATAGGTGACTGCGGTGATCGTTGCGTGGATGTCGTTTTGATGTTCGGGCTGATCTTGCGCGATGAAAACAAGTGCATAGGCCACGGCGCCGAAAGCGAGACAGGTTGCGACGCCGGCACGTATCCAGTCGCGCACAGCCCAAAGGAAGACGGTGCGGCGGATCCGTTTGTCGCGGTCTGGTGGTGTGGTTTCGGGCATCTGAACGGGTACTCGTACAAAAGGTGCGGGCGTTACCCACGCGGGATGTCGAACCCTGGTCCGGCCAATTCGAACCCGTCGAAGTGGAACGCGGGTGAGACGGTGCAGCCGACAAGGGTCCAGTTGCCCGTGCTATGCGCCGCTTGCCAATGGTGTTTTGGCACGATGATCTGCGGCGCATCCCCGCCAAGCACATCCGGGCCAAGGGTGTGATCGGTGGCGGGGCCCTGCGCGGTTTCAGACATCGACAGGATCAGCGGCGCCCCCGCATAATAGTGCCAGATCTCCACCGCATCGACGCGGTGCCAATGGCTCGTCTCCCCCGCTTTGAGCAGGAAATAGATGCAGGTTCCCGACGGGCGCATGTCGCCCGCAGGTGGGGTGCCTTCCGCGTTCGGGGCGATCCAGGTCTGGCGGTAATGCCCGCCCTCGGGATGGGGCATCAGGCCAAGACGGGCGATGAGGGCATCGGCGGTGGTGTCGTTGCTGCGCTGTTTCATGGGGCAAGTGTGCGCCTCACGCGGCTTTTGCGCAAGGGGGATGCCGCAGATGCGCCGGACATGGCCGCCCGCGGTAGGGTATCGGTGCATGAACCGGTGAGGGGGCGGTAAGGGAAGAGGGCAACGCCGCCGCCGTTTCCCCCGCATGAAAAAGCCCCACCAAACGGGCGGGGCTTTTGTCTTTCGTCACGTTGTCGGCAGGGCATCGATCATGCCCGCCGCGGCGCGTGGTCTCACACCTTCAGGATAGAGCGGCCTGCGTATTCGGCGGTTTCGCCGAGTTGCTCTTCGATGCGGATCAACTGGTTGTATTTGGCCATCCGGTCGGAGCGCGACAGCGAGCCGGTTTTGATCTGGCCGCAGTTGGTGGCGACAGCGAGGTCGGCGATGGTGGCGTCCTCGGTCTCGCCCGAGCGGTGCGACATCACGTTGGTGTAGCGCGCGCGGTGGGCCATATCGACGGCTTTGAGCGTTTCGGACAGGGTGCCGATCTGGTTCACCTTGACGAGCATGGAGTTGGCCACGCCTTGCGCGATGCCGTCTTTGAGGCGTTTTGGGTTGGTCACGAACAGGTCGTCGCCCACGAGTTGGACGGATGCGCCGATTTTGTCGGTGAGCAGTTTCCAACCGTCCCAATCGTCCTCGTCCATGCCGTCCTCGATCGAGATGATCGGGTAGTCGGCGCACAGGGCGGCGAGGTAGTCGGCGTTCTCGGCGGAGGTCAGCGATTTGCCTTCGCCTTTGAGTTCGTATTTGCCGTCGACGTAGTATTCGGACGAGGCGCAGTCGAGTGCGAGGTAGATGTCCTCACCCGCTTTGTAACCGGCTTTTTCGATAGACTTTACAATGAAATCAAGTGCTTCACGGGCGGAGTTGATTGCGGGGGCGAAACCGCCCTCGTCGCCGATACCGGTGTTGTAGCCCGCCGCAGACAGCTCTTTTTTCAACGTGTGGAACACTTCGGCGCCCATGCGGATCGCCTCTTTCACGTTTGCCGCAGACACCGGCATGATCATGAATTCCTGAATGTCGATCGGGTTGTCGGCGTGTTCGCCGCCGTTGATGATGTTCATCATCGGCACGGGCAGGACACGGGCGGACGAGCCACCGATGTAGCGGTACAGCGGCAGCGCGGAATAATCGGCGGCGGCTTTGGCCACGGCGAGCGAGACACCGAGGATGGCGTTGGCGCCAAGGCGGCCTTTGTTGGGGGTGCCGTCGAGCTCGATCATGGTGGCGTCGATGGCTTCTTGTTCTGTCGCGTCCATGCCGACGAGGGTCTCGGCAATCTCGCCGTTCACGGCCGCAACGGCCTCAAGCACGCCTTTGCCAAGGTAGCGCGATGTGTCGCCGTCGCGTTTCTCGACCGCTTCGTGTGCGCCTGTGGACGCGCCTGATGGCACCGCCGCACGGCCCAGTGTGCCGTCTTCGAGGATCACGTCGACTTCGACGGTGGGGTTGCCACGGCTGTCGAGGATCTCGCGGGCAATGATGTCAATAATGGTGCTCATGGGGTCTATCCCTCTCGGTAAAGTATGATCTGGGGCCAGTCAGGTGTTTGATAGCACCTTGCGCCGTGGCGTCAACGTGCAGGACGCTAACATAATGCGCATTGCGGCGTTAGCGGTAACTTTTCCGGTGGTTTGTGGCGCGGGCGCGCGGTCAGGGCGATGTCCGTGCCAGTTGGCGTTCGCGCATAAAGGTGTAAAGCCCCGCGCCGATGATGAGGGCCGAGCCGATCAGCATCGCCAAATCGGGCCGTTCGCCAAAGACAATCACCCCTGTGATCATCGAAAACACCAGTCGCGCGTAGCGAAACGGCATGATGACGGCGGTTTCGGCGATGCGCAGGGCGGTGACGAGGGCGAAATAGCCGATCACCGAAAAGGTCGATGCGGTGAGCAGGATGGAGATAAAGGCGGGCGTGGTGGTGACGGCGGTCTGGCCGCCGAAGATCAGCAACAGAGCGCCGGCAGGGACCACCGCCGCGAAGGCCTGAAACCCGACCACCATCGAGGGCACGGAGACATCCATTGCGCGGGTGACCAGATCGCGAAAGGCGATGCAGACCACGGTCGCGAGGACCAACAGGATCGCGGGGTCAAAGCTTGCAAACCCGGGGCGGACGATGAGCAACACGCCCGAAAAACCGACCAGAATGGCGGTCCATCGCCGCCACCCGACTTTCTCGCCCAAAAACAGCGCAGCCCCAAGGGTCGTGGCCAGTGGCGTGGTTTGGAACACGGCGGCGACGGTGGAAATATCGACGAGCGCGAGGGCGGTGACAAAGGTGACGGCCACCACGCCTTCCGAGGCGGCGCGCAGCACCAAAAGCGGTGTCCAGTAGGCGCGGACGAACGGGCGGTGACCTTTGCGCAGGGCCATCAGCAAAAACAGCACCCCGCCGAAAAAGCCAAGCCCGACAAGGATTTGACCCACCGGAATCGTGGCCGAGAGCAGTTTGAGAAGCGTATCTTCGAGGGTGAAGGCGGCCATAGAGACCAAAATGAGCAAGATGCCGCGAGAGTTTTGCATGGGGGTCCGTTCAATCGGGTCGCAAGGGGCGTTGCGCGCACCCTGTCACGGGGCGCGTGCCTTGCCAAGGGGCGGTTCGGCGGTTCGGCTGTGGCGCGGGGGTGGGCGGCGGCGGTTAGGTCTTTTTCTTCACGCCATAAAGCTCAAGGCGGTGCCCCTTTAGGTCATAGCCGAGTTTGGCGGCAATGCGGTCTTGGAGGATTTCGATCTCGGGGTCGTAAAACTCGATCACCTTGCCGGTTTCCATGTCGATCAGGTGGTCATGGTGGGCGCGGTCGGCGGTTTCGTAGCGGGCGCGGCCATAGCCGAAATCGTGGCGTTCAAGGATGCCTTTCTCCTCGAACAGCTTCACGGTGCGGTAGACCGTGGCCAGTGAGATTTTCGGATCTTTTTGGGCGGCGCGGGCGAACAATTCGTCGACGTCAGGGTGGTCTTGTGCCTCTTCCAACACCGCAGCGATCACGCGGCGTTGCCCGGTCAGGCGCAGGCCCTTTGCCTCGCAACGCGATAGAATGGTGTCGGTCATGGGGGCTCCGTGTTGTCTGACCGAACAGTAAAAAATTGCGGGCGCGGGGTCCAGTGCAATTGCGAATTTTTCGCA
>NZ_JBLXHL010000010.1:0-35908 GCF_048259695.1 Celeribacter sp.
CGGCCGTAGGCCGCTGACCTCGCTCCCGGGTCCGCTGTCCTCGGTCCGCTGTCCTCGGTCCGCTGTCCTCGGTCCTCGGAGGGGGGGTGGGGGGCCTCGAAAGTAGGTTCATCGGCACGGGGCCGGGGTGGGGGGTCCGCTGAGACGGAAAAGGGGGAAGGGTCCCCCGTTGACGGGCAACGGGGGGGCCCATGGACCCGGTACCTATGTCCAATTCACGGGTCCCTTAATATTCGGCATCGCTCATGGACTCACGAACTGCCACGATCTCGGCCCAGATATCCGCCGGGAACTCCTCCTCGAGGTAGGGCACCCGTCCAAGGTCATAGCTCTGGAGCAGTACGGGCTTGCCCACCGGATCAGGCGTCATGGAATGCGCGGCGTATGACACCGCCACCACGGCCTCGAACGCCTGCTTTACCTTGCCCTCGAGCACGGCCGGGTGAGCCTGGGCAAACGCCTGGTCCATCGCCTGCTGATCCAACAGCTCCAGTTGCTTGGCATGGTTATGCACCAGCGAATTGCGAGCCTCGGCCAGATGCCTCATGGCCTGGTACGCAGGCCCTTTCTCCCGGAACCCCCGCCCGAACACGTTCTTCATCACGATCTGCCAGGTATCCCGCAGCGAGTACGGGCGTACCGCATCCCGGAACCGTTTGCCGGGGAAGTAGTGGACCCCCATCGCATTCACGGCGGATTCCAATGTCATGGCGGCCAGAACAATGACCAGGATACCGTCCTCACGCGCTTCCCGTGCCGCCTCATGACGCTGATAGACCTCGATGTCCTCTCGCTGGCGCTCCATGACCGATGCACGGTGCCGGATGTAATGCTTGTGCATCATGCGGGCATACATCGTGGACATGGCATTGATCTGCCCGCGATTGGGTATCGGATCACGCATATCCAGGTTGATAGTCGAGTAGTTCGGAAGGCGTTTACCCGCCATCAAGGAAACCTCGCTATAGTATTGAAGTAATTTATTTGAAAAGTATCATATATGTTCCTGATCCCTACCAATATAACAAATGGGTCCGCCATGAAACGACTGATCCTCGCCGCCGCCACGGCCCTGTGCCTCGCCCCCACGGCCCACGCACAGCAACCTGTGGACTCGGACACCGCCTATGATTATTTCCTGGAATACAAAGCCTGTATCGACTTCGCGTCCCTGAGCATGAAACCGAAGCTGAAACGCTTCCGGGACCGTACTCACGATTACGCTGACATGACTCAGCACCTGATGAAGCGTGCAGACTACTACGAGCGCTATCTGACCGTGGCGCAACACCGCGCCTGGAGTAAAAAGATCAGTCCCCTCGATTTCTCCGAAAAGATGGAGCAGGAACAGCTCGAACGAGCCTTGGAGAACACGACCGAGGGCACTGACACCTTGGCCCTCGCCTTGCGCGGGAACCCGCAAGCTACCACCGAAATGCGCAAGGCAATGACTCAACGGGCCTATGAGTGTCATTACCTGGCCTATGAGGTCGAACACCCCGAGTAAAAAATCTGCCTGCTTCACAAGCGTTAATCTTTTGGCCCATACTATAAGCATTGCTTATTACCGTAGGGCCACCCTCCATGGACATTGATCAGATTCGCCATACGGCAGGCGTCCTCGGCCTGGCGTCCCTTGACCCCCAGGAAGCGACCTTCGTGCAACACCTCCTGCGTGGGGTCCCCCTCATGCCGGCGGCCAAGGCCAGCGGCATCAAACCCGCGAAAATCCCCGAAGTGCAGGCGCGCCCCCACGTCGCCGGCACCTTGTCCTACCTGCGCGACCTCTACATGGCGTCTCACGTCGAGGTGAACCGCGACATGCTCAACATGATGCTGATGGAGTCCCACGCCAAGGCGGCCACGGCCACCGAGGAAATCATGGCCATCCGCGAGCTGGGCAAGATGAACGGCTGTTACGAGCCCGAGAAGCGCGAAGTCAGCATCAACGCCGAGGTCACCTACGAGAAGGTCTGCGAGATGGACACCGACGAGCTGGTGCGTCTGGCTGGCTCAGATGACCTGGAGCCCGACGTCGAGGACGCCGAGTTCGAGGAGGTCCAATGAATTGCACCGGCTGCGCGATGGACCTGCCCACGTACATGATGGACGCGAAGGGCCGCTGTCCGAGCTGCAAGACGACCTACGACCTGATCAAACGCAGCATCGAACGGGGGGAGCCTGCCAATGGCCCGGAACAGCTTGTCGATGAAGCCTGGAAGGAAGTCACTGCCGAACGGGAAGCGAAACGGCCGGCGGAAGCGGCAGCCACGGCAGAAGCCATTGGCCGCCTCCGCGAGCACCATGAGGTGGAATCGGCCCGAAAGGAGCGAGTGAAGGCCGCTGCCCCCGCCCTGGAAGCCCGGTATGAGGAAGTGGTCGAGGAAACCCGCGCCAAGGAGGAGGAAGCCAGCGAAGCCCGCCTGCTGGCCCGCCAGGAGCTGGCCCGCCGAGCCCTGGCCCGCAAGCACCTGTTGCCCTATGTCCGCTACCAGAATCCGGCGTACCAGGCCGGATGGGTCCATAAGGATATCTGCCGCCGGCTGGAGCGGTTTTCGCGCCAGGTGGCCGAGCAGAAGTCCCCACGCCTGATGCTGTTCATGCCACCGCGTCACGGGAAGTCGTTGCTGGCCTCGCAGAACTTCCCCGCCTGGCACCTGGGCAACTACCCCAAGCACGACATCATCACCGCGTCCTACTCCGCGTCGCTGGCCACGGACTTCTCCAAGAAGATTCGCGCCCAGCTCCAGGACAAGCGCTACGGGCAGATTTTCCCCAAGCAGGGGCTCGATGCCGAGAACCGCAACGCCGAAGGCTGGATGACCCGTGGCGGGGGCATGTTCGTGCCGGCCGGTGTCGGCGGCCCCATCACGGGCCGGGGTGCCCATATCCTGACCATCGATGACCCGGTGAAGAACCGCGAGGAGGCCGAGTCGGCCACCACCCGGACCTCGATCAAGGACTGGTACACCTCGACCGCCTACACCCGCCTGGCGCCCGGTGGCGGCATCCTGATCATCCTGACCCGCTGGCACGATGACGACCTCGCCGGCTGGTTGCTGGAGCAGGAGGCCAACGGGCAGGGCGACAGCTGGGAGGTCATCCGCTATCCGGCCATTGCCACCGAGGATGAAGCCTTCCGCAAGGAGGGGGAGCCCCTGCACCCTGACCGTTACCCGATCGAGGCCCTGACGCGCATCAAGAATGCCGTGGGTGTCCGTGACTGGCAGGCGCTCTACCAGCAGGACCCGGTGGCCGAGGACGGTGACTACTTCAAGCTGCCCGATTTCCGCTACTACACGCCCACCGAGCGTCCCGACCTCGACGCCCTCACGGTCTACGCGGCCTGGGACTTCGCCATCGGCACCAAGGAACACAACGACTACACCGTCGGCATCGTGGTGGGCATCGACCGGGCGCTCAACGTGTGGGTGCTGGACATGTACCGGGGGCACTGGGGCTCGCTTGAGATCGTCGATCAGATGTTCGCCTGCTATGACCGCTGGCGACCGGCCATCATGGGCGCGGAGCGTGGGCAGATCGAACTGGCCCTGGGGCCGCTGATCAACGAGCAGAAGCGGCAGCGCCGCAAGATGGGCATGCGCATCGAGCCCCTGAAGCCGGGCAAGCGCGACAAGCAGGTGCGTGCCAGTCCGGTGCGCGGCCTGATCGAGATGCACCGGGTCTTCTTCCCGCGCTCCGCGCCCTGGCTCGATGACCTGGTGACCGAGCTGTTGCGCTTCCCCAACGGCAAGCACGATGACCAGGTAGATGCGCTGGCGTGGATCGGGCAGATGATCGAGCAGTTCAACCCGCGCCCGGTGATCACGCCCAAACCGAAGAAGTCCTGGCGCGACAAGCTCGAACAGTATGTGGTCAGTGGCACCAAGGGCAGTGCCATGTCGTCTTGATACGATAATAAGCACTGCTTATACTCAACCAAGCCTATCCTGCATCACTACTGAGCCGACGCCTTATGTCCATGGACGATTCCCAGATTACCCGCACGCAATGGCACCGTTACGTCCGCGCCCGAGATGCGGGGCATAAGGAGTACGTCGAGGAGGCGCGGAAATTCGACGCCTTCTACTACGGCGAGCAGTGGTCCGAGGCCGATCGCCGCGTGCTCGAGGAGGCCGGACGCCCGGCGCTGACCATCAATCACATCCTGCCGGCGGTCAACACGGTGCTGGGCGAGCAGGCGGCCAACCGGGCCGATATCCGCTTCAAGCCGCGCCGCAAGGCTGACGCCGACCGCGCGATGATGCTCCAGAAGCTGGTGCAGTACATCCTCGATGACCAGAAATACGACTGGAAGGAGTCCGAGGTCTTTGCCGACGGCCTGATCAACGATCGCGGCTACTTCGACGTGCGCATCGACTTCGACCACAACGCCTTCGGGGAAGTGAAGCTCGATGTCGAGGACCCGGCCGATATCATCCCGGACCCCGACGCCAAGTCCTACGATCCCGAGGACTGGAAGGAGTTCTTCAAGACCCGCTGGACCTCGATCGACGACATCGAGGTCGAGTACGGGAAGGAGAAGGCCGACGCCATCCGCGCACACGCCGAGCTGGCCGACCACGACGACACCCTCGATTGCTATCGCTTCCAGACCACGTTCGGGGATACCCGCAGCGTGGCAGGGCAGCACGGCAATGAGGACCGCACCATCCGGTCGGTGCGTATCGTCGAACGCCAGTGGCGTAGACCGCACAAGGCGAAGGTATTCGTCGGCGCGCGTGGGGATATCCGCCCGGTGCCCGATGCGTGGACGGATGACCGCGCGGCCGCGTTCGCCCGCGACAATCAGTTGCAGATCATCGACAAGACGATCATGAAGATTCGTTGGACGGTGACAGCGGGCAATCAGGTGCTGCACGACGACTGGTCCCCGTATACGCGGTTCACCATCGTGCCGTTCTTCCCGTATTACCGTCGCGGCCGGCCATTCGGCATGGTGCGCAACCTGATCAGTCCCCAGGAGCAGCACAACAAGCTGTCCTCTCAGGAGCTGCATATCGTCAACACCACGGCCAACTCGGGCTGGATGGTCGAGGAGGGGTCACTGGCCGATGGCATGTCGGTCAACGACCTGGAGCGTGAGGGCGCGAAAACCGGCCTGGTGCTGCGCTACAACCCCGGCACCACCGCGCCGAGCAAGATTCAGCCCAACCAGATTCCCACCGGCATCGACCGCCTGTCGATGAAGTCCCAGGCATCCATCCGCGACATCTCGGGCATCCACGACGCCATGCAGGGCAACGCCAGCGCCGAGATGTCCGGTCGCGCGTTGCAGTCGCAGATTTCCCGGGGCCAGGTCCAGGTACAGAAGCCCCTCGACAACCTCGCTCGCACCCGCCACATGATCGCCCAGGTGATCCTCTCGCTGGTGCAGGAGTATTACACCGAGGAACGGGTCCTGTTCATCTCCAATGATCTGGACCCGAATGCCGAGGACGAGGAGCTGGTGATCAACCAGAAGACCGCCGAGGGCATCCACAACGATATCACCCTGGGGGAGTACGGCATCGTCGTCACCCAGCAGCCGGCCACCGACACCTTCCGGGACAGCCAGTTCAACGAGGCCATGCAGCTTGCCTCTGCCGGCGTGCCGATTCCGCCGCACATCCTGGTCGAATACAGCCACCTGGCCAAGCGCACCGAGATCGCCGACATGCTCAAGCGTCAGCAGGGCATGGCCGAGCCGACCGAGCAGGAAATGCAGATGGCGCAGTTCCAGCAGCAGGCGCAAATCCAGGACATCAAGCTCGAGCTTGGCAAGAAGCAGGCCGCGCTCCAGAAGCTCCTGGCCGAAACCGGCCACATCGAGGCGAAGACCGCGTCCGAGGCCGATCCTGCCGCCATCCAGAACCAGATTCGCATCATGGAGCTGCAAGCCGACGTGCAGAAGCACCTGCAGCAGCTCGAGGCCCGTATCCAGCTGTCCGAGCAGTCCCACAAGGCCCAGCAGAAGCGCCAGGAGCAGACCAGCCTGACGCAGATGCGCGGTCAGAACCTCCAGCAGGAAACCCAGATTTCCACCGCCTGGATCAACGCCAACCGCAAGGATGGCGAACAACGCCCCGCGAGGAACGACGATGCCCAGACCGACGAGTAATACCCAGGAACCGGATTACAACCTCGATGCCATGTTCGCCGGGGGTGACCCCCTCGACGATGACGATTTCGGTGACGCCCCGCTCGATCGCGGTGATGACGCCGAGCCGGCGCCGGCCCCGGAGCCCGCGCCGGCCCCTGAACCTGCCCCGGAACCTGCGCCCAAGCCGGAGCCCCAGCAGCAAGCCGAGCCGGAGCCCCAGCAGCAGGCTGAGCCGGAGCCCCAGCAGCAGGCCCAGCCGGAGCCCCAGGTAGACGACAACGGCCTGCGCGTGCCGAAGTACCGCCTGGACCAGGAAGTGGCCAAGCGCCACCGCCTGGAGTCCGAGAAGACCGAGCTTGAACGCCGCCTGCAGGAAATCCAGCGCCAGCAGCAGCCGCAGCCCGATCAGCCGCCGCAGCAGCAGGCACAGCAGGAACAGGAGCCGCAGCAGCAGCAGGGCCCGGATTTCGAGGCCCTGGATGCTCAGTACCACGAAGCGATCCTCGATGGCGACGCGGAGAAGGCCCGCCAGCTGCGCGCCGAGATTCGCCAGGCCGAGCGCGATCAGTGGCTGAACGAAGCCCGCGAGTCCTCCCGCCAGGAAGCGCAGCAGACCACTCAGCAGCAGCGCGTCCACCAGGAGCTTCAGGCCGAGGCCGAGAAGGTGATCCAGGACTACCCGGTCATGGACCAGACCAAGGAAGGCCACGACCTGGATGTCCTGCGCGAGACGACCGCACTGCGCGACTTCTACATGCAGCAGGGCTATGAGCCCCGCCACGCACTGCGCGAAGCCGCCGATACCGTGGCGCTGCGCTACGGCATCCAGAAGGCCGGCCAGCCAGCCCCGGCCCCGGCACAGGAACCGGCAGCCCAGGCTCAGGCCGAGCCCCAGCCGACCAGTGACCTGGAGCGCAAGAGCGAGATGGCCAACCGCCAGCCACCGAAAACGCCCGGTACCCGCAACGATGGGCAGTCGGACGTCAACACACTGCCGGAATCCGAGTTCGACAAGCTGTCGGACGAGGACCTGGCCCGTGCCCGTGGGGACTACCTGTAATGGACAAGCAAACGAAGGTCACCGTCGAGCGCATCGATGCGCTGCGCGATCAGCTTGAACCGCATTACTTCGTGCTCAACACCACCACCTACTGCGTGCTGATGCTGCCCAATGGCTTCACCGTGGCGGAAGGCATGAGTGCCTGCGTGGACCCGGCCAATTTCAACGCCGAGCTGGGTGAGGTGTACGCGCTTCAGAACGCCATGACCAAGGCCGTCAACGAGCTGTGGCGCATGGAGGGGTACCGTCTGGCACAAGAGCTGAACCCGGTATGATGGCCGCGCTCCCGGATGACCTCAAACGCTTCTCGGTCCTGGGTCACCCCCCTGGGGAGGCCCGGATCGAGTTCATCGAGATCGACAAGGACGATGCTCGCCATTTCTCCTACCTGGGGCCCTACGGCATCCTCCGGTTCCTCAAACTCACCTTGCTCCCGCGCATGGCAGCGGAAGACCAGGCCGAGTTTGCGATCGAGGCGCTGACCAGCGAAGGCTGGGTCGAGGTCCTTCCTGGATGTGGCGCGCCCCCCGACACAATTAGCCTGCGGCTACACCCGGCAGGTATCGCGCATTTCGTCGAGATGGCCGAGATGATGGGCGCACAGCCCATGGCAGAAGTCCTCAAGTCGGATTACCTGGATAAATTGGTTTGCCCATTAGATAAGCACTGCTTATAATCACAGCATCAACCGCGAGATCGTCCCTCGCGTGGCCCACCCGCCGCAAACGGATGTGTTTCGTACAGACCACGACACGGTCTGGGAACCGGCTTAACGACAGCCGTCCGGCTTCCCTACCAAGGCTGTCGATCAGCTTCCAAAGGAGGTGCCCCAATGGCACTGACGAACTTTGCCGCGCTGACCGACGAGCAGAAGACAGTCTGGTCACGCGATCTGTGGCGGGTAGCCCGCAATAACTCCTTCCTGATGCGCTTTGCAGGCAAGGGTGCCAACTCGATGATCACTCGCATCACCGAGCTGACCAAGTCCGAGAAGGGCACCCGCGCGGTCTTCCAGCTGCTCGCCGACCTTGAAGGCGACGGTGTGACCGGGGACAACATGCTCGAAGGCAACGAAGAAGCAATGCGTGCCTTCGATCAGGTCATCGGCCTGGATCAACTGCGTCACGCCAACCGCCTGGCCGGCCGTCTCGCCGACCAGAAGACGGTCATCAACTTCCGCGAGAACTCCCGCGACGTCCTGGCCTACTGGCTCGGCGATCGTATGGACCAGCTCGGCTTCCAGACGCTGGCAGGCTGGGACTACGCGCTGCGCCCGAACGGTGCTGCCCGTCCGGTCAAGTCCACCGGCCAGAACCTGGCTGACCTGGAATTCGCGGATCACGTCACCGCGCCGACTCAGGGCCGCCACCTGCGCGTCTCCAACGGCGGTGCTGACATCACCGAGGACGGTGATACCAGCGCGATCGCAGCCGGCGACCGCCTGTCCTATGCCTCTCTCGTGCTGGCGCAGGCGTATGCCCGCGACAACATGATTCGCGGCATCAAGACCGGCAACAACGACGAGATTTTCCACGTCTTTGTCAGCCCGACCACCATGGCGCAGCTCAAGCTCGACCCGGACTTCATCGCCAACGTCCGCCATGCGGGTGTGCGCGGTGACAAGAACACCCTGTTCGCGGGCGCCAACAGCGTGATGGTCGATGGCATGGTCATCCACCAGTTCCGCCACTCGCCGAACACCAAGGGCATGGCGGCTTCCTCCAAGTGGGGTTCCGCCGGCAACGTCGATGGCAACCGCGTCCTGATCTGCGGTGCCCAGGCCATGGGGATGGCGGATATCGGCGCACCGTACTGGGTGGAAGAAGGTTTCGACTACGAGAACCAGCACGGTATCTCGATCGGCAAGATGTTCGGCCTGAAGAAGCCGGTCTTCCACTCCGACGTGACTGGCCGCAAGGAAGACTTCGGCACCCTGGTGCTGGACGTCGCCAACTCGTAAACGGTTTACCACGGGGCATTGGGGGTCTTTCGGGGCCCCCCTTTTTCAACGAGGACATCCCATGCCTACGAATCTCGTATCCGATATCGACCGGCACGTCTCCACGAAGCAGGGCCATTCGCTCAACTTCAAGGCCGAGGAACCGCGACCCGTCCCTGACGTCGCGGTTCAAGCGTGTTTGACCGCTGGCTGCCGCGAAGCGGGTCAGGCGAAGCCGGCGACACCCGAGGCCGATGCCAAGACCGACACCAAGGCCGATGCCAAGACCGACACCAAGGCCGATGCCAAGAAGGGCGGCAAGGGCCCGACGGTCGGTGAAATCGCCGCTGCCATGCGCAAGATCATCGATGAAGACAACGCCGACAAGTTGACCTCCGACGGCGCTGTCCGCGTGGATGCCATCGAAGCAGAGCTTGGTCAGGACATCCCGGCGCATCTGCGCGATGCCGCTGCCAAGCAGATCGAAAAAGGCGAGGTGTAAGCCATGCCCATCACCGCCCGCGATGTCATCACCCGCGTCCGTGACACCACCCTGGATAACACCGAGGGCGGTGTCCGGTGGCTGGATGACGAGCTGATCCGCTATATCAACGATGCCTCTCAGGCCATCGTCCAGCTCAAGCCCAGCGCCCACCCGGTCAACACCACGATGCTGATGTCCCCCGGGACGCTCCAGCAGGCCCCGCAGGGGGCGATCGTGGTGATCGACGTGGTGCGCAACGTCAACGGGTCCTCGATCCGACGCATCGACCGTGATGTCCTCGACATCGGCCACCCGGACTGGCACCTCATGAACCAGCAGCCGAGTGTCCGCCACTACATGCTCGAGGCACATGATCCGACGCGCTTCTACGTGTACCCGCCTTCCGACGGCAGCGGTTCGATCAACCTGATCTATTCGGCCGAGCCGCCGATGGTCAACAGCCTCGATTCCACACTGCCACTGGCTGCCACCTACCTGAACGCCTACACGGATTACGTGCTGTACCGCGCCTATTCCAAGGACGCGGAATTCGCCGCCAACCGTGAGCAGGCAGGCTGGTACTACCAGGCATTCACCCAGGGCCTGGGCGTGCGTATGCAGACCGAGCGTAATGCCCAAGGGGAAGACCCGACACCTGGAGCACCGTAATGGACATCGCAGCCCTCACACCGGATACCGCCATCCATGTGGTGGGCTGCCCTGAGCCGACCATCTGGGTCGAACTGCGCAGGGCCGCACGCCAATTCTGTCAGGACACAGGCATCTGGAAGGTTCCCTTCCAGGTGTTTGCCGTTCCGGGGTTAGACCGTTACCCCATCGAGCCGGAAGGGTCGGCCACGGTGTCCTCCCTGGAGTGGATCGGCCTGGACGGCAAACGGCTCGAGGGCCGGGACAGCGAGGTCATGATGCGCAATCAGGACCCGAATGCCGAGCGCGGTCGCCCGACGCATTACTACTGGAGCCGTGCGGATGACATGGTCCTGGCTCCGGTGCCCGATTCTCAGTACCGCCTCGAGGGCGTCATGACGCTGATCCCTCGCCGGTCGGCCATGGATATCCCGGACTGGCTGGGCGAGCGGTGGGGCGAGGCCCTGGTGGCGTTGGCCGCTGCCTGGCTGCTCACCATCCCTGGCCAGCGCTGGACCGATGCCAACTTCGCCCGCGCCCAGATGGCCCGCTACCAGCAGTATGTGGCCCAGGCCAAGCGCCAGGCCGAAGGGCTGGATCAGCCTGCCACCCGCGTCGTGCGCTACGGGGGCTACTGATGCTGAATACCGTGACCTCAGTTCGTGAGCTTCGCACCCTGTACCCGTTCCTTGAGGAGGGGGTCGAGGCCATCCGGGCCAAAAGCCCCCAGGTGACTGAGATCGCGGCGGATGTCTATGCCGCGATCGCCTCGAACATGGCCGACATGGTGGTCCTCACCGACGGCGATCGCCCGTGGGGCTGGTCGGTCTACCACATCGAGACGGAAGCCACCGGGGACCGCGTGCTGCGGTCGTGGATGTCCTACATCCGGGTCGGGGCTCCCGCCGCCATGCTGCGCGACCTGTTGGACGGCATGGATGCGATTGCGGTCAATGCCCGCGCGGACCGGATCAGTTTCACCACGACGCGCCCGGCCTGGGGCCGCAAGCTGGCCCCGGACGGTTACAAGGTCATGTCATTGGTATTCGAAAAGGAGGTGGACCATGGGTAAAGGCAGCTCGCCCAAGAAGCCGGAAGCCACGGCGGAAGAAAAGGAACTCGCCAAGCAGGGTGTCGAGAAGTGGAACCGCTACGCGACCATGTATGCGCCGTTGGAAGACGACATGCTGGCCAACGTGGACCGTTCCACGACCAACCTGCGGCAGGGGCGGGGTAACGCCGACCTCATGCGCGAGGCGTCGAATGATTTCCAGCAGTCGTTCGGCAACGCCAACGTGGCCACCAGCCTGTCCAACCTCAACGCCATCAACTCGGCGCTCAAGGCAGCTGGCGCTTCCAACGCCTCACAGGCCGTGCTGGGGGATCGGCAGCAGCGGGATGGCAATACGCTCGCTGCGATCAACACGGGGCTGGGGATCGCGGGCCAGCAGCAACAGAGCCTCACCCAGCTGGGCCAGCAGAACAATGCCGCGATGCTCGACACCTACCGGCGCGAGTCCGAAGCGGATATCGCCAAGAGCAATGCCCAGTTCAGTGCCCTCAACTCGCTGGCCACCATGGGCATGGGGAAATACCAGGAGTACACGAACAACAAGGCGCTCCGGCAGAGTCTGTTTGAGACGACCAACCCCAACGGCTTCACTGACCAGCTCGCAATTCCGGGCGGGTACAACCGCCAGTAAGGAGGCGCCATGAGCACTGTCCCGACAATCTCGCAGAGCCGGAGCCCCAACGACAACGCGGCCAAGGTCCTCAAGGCCCAGTGGGAGCGCTATCGCAACGCCTACACCCCGGTCGAGAACCAGCTGGCCGGGTCGATCGGCGAGGACTTGACGCGACCGGCCATGGCCCAGACGCAGGCGGCCAACGAGCGCAGCAACGCGGCCAATGCTCGCATGAAATCCCGCTACGGCCTGGCCGATATCAGCGGTGCTCCGGTGGCGGCCAACCAACAGCGCGCCAGTGCCCTGGCGACGTCCGATGCCTACAACACGGCCAATCTGGCGCAGATCGATCGCAACCAGAACATCCGCACCTCGCTGACGGATGTCGGACAACAGCTGGTCGGTCAGGCGACCGGGGGGCTGGTCAATTCCGCCGGCATGGCGTCGTCACGCAACCAGGCATACGAGGCGCAGAAGGCCAGCGCCGATCAGGCGCAGGATGCACAGCAGACGCAGATGCTCGCCACGGCTGCCATGGCCGCCATGATGTTTATGTGAGGAACGAAACATGGATTTGACCGCGATCGAGGCATTGGTGCGTGGTGGCCTGAAGGGCTACAACCTGGGCCAGCAGAACCAGATCGACCCGTACAAGGAAGCCCAGCTCGACATCGCCTCCCGGCAGTGGCAGGAGGGCGCACCCAAGCGCCAGGCGGACCTCGAGTACATGCAGAACGCAGCGGAAACGCAGCGGATGCAGCTCGACGAGAAGAAGCGCCAGCTGGCCACCGAACAATTCTACCGCTTCGATCAGCTCCAGACCGAGGCGGGTGGCGTCCTGCCCGCGCTCAAGACCGAGCCCGGTCGCCGGATGTTCCTGGATGCCTACAACAACAACCCCGTGCGCGAACGCATGGGGCTCCAACAGGTCGATGACCTGGACTACGTGGACGAGTCCAATTTCGCCGAATTCGGCATGGATGAACCTACCTTCCGCCAGCTCCAACAGGAGCACGGCAGCACCGGCATGCTGATCCCGCTGGCCCGCGATGCGGATGGCAACCTTACCCCGCTGCCGGATGCGGATGGTGATGGGGTGGAGGTCTATGGCGCCGAGTGGGCCCGCGATAACCTGCGCACGTTGTTCGACAGCTCCGGTAGCCTCGCCACTCAGTTCCAGAATCTGCAGGGCCCGACGCCGGGCATGGGCGCGTCTACCACGGTCACTCGCAACGGTGGCACCAACCCGTTGGCCGTACCTCCACAGGCTGGTCGTCAGCCGCAGGGTCAGCCGCAGGTCCAGCCGTCCATCGGTCGTCTCGGGATTCCTGCCGAGCCGGAAGCGCCCGCGAAACCCGTACCGCCGATCTGGGAACGCTGGGGCAGTGATGAGTCCGAGGAGGAATCCACGGGCGGATTCCGTCGCAATGGCCTCGATATCGAGTACACCGGGGATGACAACGTCATTCAGAATGCCTACAACGCGGTCACCGATACTGTGGGCAAGGCGCGAGACAAGCTGGCGTCCTTCGCCGAGAAGGGGGTCGAGCAGATCGTCGGCACCGAGAACCTGAATGCCGGCAACGAACGCCTGGCCAACCTTGGCGCCGAGATCGATCGCACCTGGAACCGCATGATCGGGGCTGAAAGCAACGGCGAGCAGTTCGATAGTCAGGGCAAACCGCTGCGCTCCCCGAAGGGGGCGACAGGCATCGCCCAGGTGATGCCGGCCACCGCCAAGGAAGTCGCCGAAAAGAACGGCATTCCCTGGGACCGCGAGCGTTACGAAAACGACGCGGACTACAACATGCGGCTGGGGCGCGCCTACTACGACGAGCAGGTCGAAACGTATGGCGACCCGATCATGGCGGCAGCGGCCTATAACGCCGGCCCCGGAATGGTGAACGACTGGGTCAATGGCACCAACCACACCGGGCGCAACCGCTCCAAGCTCAAGCTCGGTGACCCGCGCAGCGCCGACGTCGATGTTGCGGAGTGGATCAACAAGATTCCGTTCAAGGAAACCCGCAACTACGTGGCCAAGACCACGGATGCCGGGCTTCGGGCCACGGCCAAGGGCGACCCGATTGCCCGCCGCGTGGTGGACGGCAAGGGCATCGGCCCCGGACAGGCCAAGCGAGTCATCACCCGCACCGCCACGATGGATGCCCTGGCAGATTCCTCATCGGACCAGGAAATGACCGCTGCGATGAGCGGGATGGTGAACTCCCTGACCCCGAATGGTGCCTCGGCGACCTACTCGGTCAACTCCGGCACAGGGCGCCCGACGCATGCCCAGATCGCTCAGGCGGTACGCCTGCGCGCCGCTGGCTGGTTGGATGATGCCCAGTTCAAGCGCTATGTGGACACCGGGGTCGTTTCGGCCGATGCGGTCCAGCTGATTGGTGCCGCCATGCAGCAATCCTCGGCGCTGGCCTCCAACGATATCGCCCAGCAGCAGCAGACAGCACGCACCTTGATCACCGAGCAGGGCAAGACACTCCGTGAGGGCATCAAGGCCAAGGGCGATGCACGGGATGATTTCCAGAACGTCGCCGATACCATCGACACCATCACCAATACAGCCACCGACCGTTATCAGGCGATGGGACTTGATGAAGAGACGCTGGAGCGCGTGCTGCCCCGGATGCGTACCGATATCCGCGATGCGTATGACCTGTTCCCGAGTGGCCTGCAGGGCACCGACTGGAACAACCAGGCCGTGGCCAACGGCTACGTGCGTCTGCAACAGCTCAGTCAGCAGTTGCAGACCAACAATGACTGGATTCCTGACTCACTGGAGCGTGCGTTCAAGGATAACGAGCACCTGGAGAAAGACCCGGCAGCCCTGTTCCTGGCGGCACAGAACCCGGAAATCTTCAAGACGGTCGAAGGTGCAGAACAATACGACGACGCCCGGAAACGCTACAAAGAAGCCATGAACGGGCAAAACCTTTATCAGTTCGCGGATGACCCGAGGGCCCGTACCGAGGTGCTGTTGCAGGTAGACAAACGCCTGCGAGCCGAAGGCAGCGATTTCAGTGATAAGGTCCGCCGCGACTATATCCTTGGGGATGAGATCGGCAAGCTCAAAGCTGCGCTAGGCCAGGGCGGCGCAGGTCGTTAAGATAAGCACAGCTTATAAATAGAGAGGCGCCCAATGGCCTATGAAAACCTGATCCGCGACGAGCTGGCCCGCCGCAATGCACAACCCCAATACTCGCTCGAGACTCAGCGCCCGGACGCCCAGTTCGGGGGTACTCAGAACGCGCCCTTGTCTTTCGGCCGCAGTTTCTCGGGAGGTGTGCAGGAGTTCAAGGGCGGGATCAAGTTTGCCGGCGCGATGCTCCAGGACATGTTCGGCGAGGCAGATCAGGCACTGATCGATTCGGCCCTGCGCGATATGCGAGAGGGGCAGGACATCGCGGCAGGGGCTCCGACGTTCCATGACGTGCTGGATTCCGGCACGCCCGGCGTACTGCGCGATTGGGCGGTCACGACCTTGGGCCGTCTCGGCCCGGATATCATCGAGGGGATGGCATCCGCCACGATCGGCGCAGCCCTTGGCGCGGCTGCCGCAGGTCCGGTGGGCGCTGCCGGCGGTGCAGCGGAAGGTCTGGCCATGCGCACCACCATGAAGACCATGCTGACCAAGGAGCTGCGCGACTCCCTGGAGCGCGTGGCCAAAGGCCGTGGCACCGGACTCGATCAGAACATCCTCGACAACACGCTGCGCGCCACCATGGCACAGCGCGGCGCGCTGTACGCGGCCACCGCCGGGGGCTACCCGCGTTCGGCCGGCGAAGCCTACCGCGAGTCCCATGAAGCAGGCGATCCATCCCCCTGGGGTGCAGCCGCCATCGGCGGCGGCATGGCAGCCCTCGATGCCGTCGCGGCCAATCAGGCGTTCGAAGTTGTCGGTGGACTGTTCAAGCAGTCTGGTCGCTTGGGGACTGATCTTGCCCGGCAAGCCCCTTCATTGCTGGCGCAGACAGGTCGCAAGGTCGGGAAAGCCACCGTGGCGGAAGGCGGTACCGAGGCAGCGCAGGAGGAGCTGTTGATTCAGTTCCGTGACTACCTGCAGCCCGGCTATGCCAGCACCGAGGAAGCTCGTCACCGCCGTATCGAGTCCGCCGCTGCAGGTGCCCTTGCGGGTGCCGCGCGTGGTGCCGCGATCGATGCCCCGATCGACATGCTCCAGGGCGCTGGCCGCAATGTGGTGGAAGGACGCTCACCGTTGGATGATGGCACCACACCACCCGCTGATGGCACCCCGGGAGCCCCGACACCGGATGCCGGCCCGTCGTTGCGTGAGCGCGCCGACGCTTTCGCCTCCCGCTTTGACCCGGTGGTGGACGACCGTGGTTATGTGGTCAACACCCGCCGCCCGCAGCCGGAGCCCCAGGCACAGCCCCAGGCACAGCCGCAGGCAGCACCGGATGATGCCGGCGTCGTCATGCCGGAAGGCCAGGCCGATGTGGATGCCCAGTTCCGAGCGGCCATGGACCCGAATAACCCCAAGCGGGGCGTCGAGGTCAACAGTGCGTCACCGGCCCCGACCGGACTGGCTGATGCCGCAGACGTGTACTCCGCACGTACACGCAACGGCACCTTCTATACCCGCGATCCCGAGCTGGCCCAGCGGGTCGAGCAAGAGGGTGGCAGCGACGCCATGATGGCCGAGGCCCTGGGCTATGGCCGGTCCAAGCAGGACATCGCCCCTGACCGCGCGATGGCCGCTGCCGTGCGTGACGAGAACAACGCTGTCATCCATTCCGAAGTCATCGACCGCGATGACCAACCGGCCGCTGCCGAGCGCCTGAAGAACTACGGGGGCCGCGTCGAGTTCACGAGCCTCGAGCAGCACCTGGCGGATCGGGAAGCGCGGGCCAATGCCCGCAAGACCACTCAACGACGCTTCGATCTGCGTAACGGACCCGCCCGCCAGCAGGCGCAACCGGCACCGCGTCAGGACTTCACCCCGGAGCCCGCCCAGCCGCAGGTTCAGCCGGCACCGCGTCAGGACTTCACCCCGGAGCCCGAGCAACAGGCCGCTCAACCAGCCCCGCGCCAGGACTTCACCCCGGAGCCCGAGCAACAGGCCGCTCAACCAGCCCCGCGCCAGGACTTCACGCCCGAGCCGGCGCAATCGCAGGCCCAGCCGGCACCGCGTCAGGATTTCACGCCCGAGCCGGCGCAATCGCAGGCCCAGCCGGCTCCAGGGCGCAAGTTCGATCTGCGCAATGGCCCCGCTCGCCAGCAGGCCCAGCCGGCACCGCGTCAGGACTTCACGCCCGAGCCGGCGCAATCGCAGGCCCAGCCGGCCCCGCGTCAGGACTTCACCCCAGCGCCAGAACAACCGGCTGCGCAACCGGCCCCGGCTCGCAAGTTCGACCTGCGCAACGGGCCCGCCCGCCAGCAGGCGCAACCGGCACCGCGTCAGGACTTCACCCCGGAGCCCGCCCAGCCGCAGGCCCAGCCGGCCCCGCGTCAGGACTTCGACCCGGCGGTTGGTTCCGAGCCCCGCGACATGAAGCTCACCGGCCGCGAGCGTCCCGCCAGCCGCGAGGACTTCCAGGACCCGGACCTGGCACAGGATGCCTCGGACGCCCGACTCGATCAGGCGATCAACGACATCTTCCTCGATCGCCAGGGAGTGGATCGCGATGCGGATGGCCGCGCGCTGGTGTACGACGTCTTCACCCCGGAGCCCCAGGGCACCCGCCCGGTTACCGCGATGGCCGAAGGGGCCATGATCGACGAGGTCAACCCAGGGGCAGGCCGCAGCGCCGGTATCCAGACCCGGCCGCAACAGCTCGACCCGACTGCCTTGACGCGCCGCGACAAGGGTTATGACATGCGTGCCCGTAGTGCGCCAGTCCAGAACCTCGGCTGGCGCCCCGTGACCGAGAACATGGCCACCACCCTGATCACTACGCCGCAAGGGGACCAGCACCTGGTGCCGACCGCGATGGTGAAGCAGGCTCAGGAACTTCAGCAGCGCTTCCCCAACGATGAATTTACATTCGCCAACAAGCGCGAGAACGGTGCGGAGCACTACGCCCTGGTCCGCCGCCGCGATCCGACCGAGGCCGAGCGGGATTCCGCGTTCCATGCCCAGGATGGCACGGTGCAGGGCACCACCGAACGGGTGATGAATGCCCTCGATCGTGGCCGCTGGACCGGGCGTGAGGAGCCGCGCAACGACAATGCCAAGCGCTACACGTTGCGCATGACCGGCCCGAATGGACAGTCGATCTGGGTCAACCCCAAGGTGCTGGCTGCCGCCGGCATGGACGTGTCCCAAGGGCTCGGGGGCAACACCACGGCGCAGCGCTCACGCACTGGCCTGGCCACCGCGCTGGCCGTGCTGGATGACAGCGGCTACCGCATCGCGGCCTGGGCACCGAACACCGAGGCATCGCCGGCCCTGCAGCAGGCGACCAGCTTCGTGCAGTTCAAGAATATCTATGGCCTGCCATTCTCGGTCATGGGGCCACGTATCGCGGAAATCCGGCTGCGTGATTCGGACGCGATCACCGAGCAGCAGCGCGTACTGTTGCTGTCGCACCTGTCCGCGATTCCGACGCGCCGCAACAAGGAAGGCAACCTGGCCTGGACTCAGGACACGCTCAAGCGATTCCGTCGCTCCCGCAAGATGCTGCACGACCAGGGCATCACCATGCCGTCCGAGTATGAGCAGAACGAAGCGGGGGACATCCTGTTGGCTCCGGGCTTGCACGGTGCCATCGAGATCGTGACCGATACCGACATCGCCTGGCCGTCGGATCAGGCGCGAGCCCTGTGGGAGGACATGAACGCCGATCAGCGTACCGCCCTGATCCATGAGTACGGTGACGCGGTCAGCCTGGTGCAGCTCGACACCGTGATCGATGGTCCGATCGACCATGTCCCCAACGATGTGATCGCCGCGCTCAACGAGCAGGCCAAGCACGAATGGTTCCTGGCCGAGCAGGAAGGCGGGGTGGATACCCGCGAGCGCAAGATCGAAAGCCGGGGCTCCACCGCGACGCCGCGAGAAACGCGCCGTCTCAAGGAAACCAGCCACGACACCTTCGTGGACGAGAGCCTGCCGACCTGGGTCGCGGATGTGACCCACCTGGCCCGTCGGGTGACCAACCTGCGCCAGCGCGTACTGGTGGCCACCGACACCACCTCGATGGAAGACCTCAACGAGGCCATGAGCGAGAACGGGCACCTCCACATGGAGCGCACCCCGGCGATCCGGCAGAGCCTCGAGGATACGCTGGCAGGCAAGCGCAGCGCCGCCGGCACGACCATCCATGTCGGGGATACCTCGGTCATCTTCCTGCGCAGCCTGACCGACGCCAACGGCCGTCCCCGCACGGATGCCATGGCGATGGTGATGACGCATGAGCTGGGCCATGTGGCCTACCGCGATCACCTCAACACGCTGATCAAGGACAAGCGCCGCTTCAACACCCTGTACCGCGCCTATGAGAAGGACCGCCGGGAAGGACTGGTGCATCAATACGAGGACCCGAAAACCGGCTTCGAGGAGTGGGTCGCCGACCGTTATTCCAGCTGGATGCACCGCCGCGTGCGCAGCAACCAGGCCATGGTGGCCAAGGCCGGCGCATTCGCCGAGCTTCGCACCAAGCTGCGCGGCCTGTTCGATGGTGTGAAGCGCCAGATGACGGCACTGGTGAAGAAGGGCGAGATGGCGTTGCCGACGCGGATGAAGGGCAACAAGTCCGCCGACAGCTTCTTCGACACCCTGGCACAGACTTCCGAGCTGCAGGAGCGGGTCATGCGTCTGGAGCGGGAGACGACGACCGGCCGGAACCGCTTCAATGCAGACGCGCACGCCGAGCTGCGGGAGGCCCGCCGCGAGCTTCATTCCCTCCGCAAGCAGGCATGGGACGGTGCCGGTGTCGAGGCGAGCCGTGAACAGTTCGAGCAGGCCGTCGAGACAGCACAGAAGGCACGCGCTCGCCGTGATGCCCAGCAGGCTGCGCGGGATGCCCAGAAGACGGCGCGCGAGCGCAATGCCCAGGCCCGCGAAGCCATGCTGCGTGCCGACCAACAGCAGGACTGGCTGGCAGGACTGGTCGATGACGGCCAGCGCCCGCCGCGAACCGATGGCATCCCCCAAGGCGACCTGGACGGCTTGCAGATCGTGCGTCAGATGGCACAACGCGCCCGTGAACGTGGACAGCAGGCCCGCCGCATGCCGGTGGTCCCCAACCAGCCAGGGCTCCCGGTCGCTGATCCGCTGACCGAGAGCGTGGCCGACATCGTGGCGGATAACGCGGGCAGCAGCTGGTTCACCCGCAGCCAGCAGTGGGTCAATGACCGCTCGCCGCGTTTCCTCAAGACCGGGGCCCGTGCCCTGCGTGACATCGTCTACACCGATGACAGTCGCCTGCGCCAGATGGGACCGCGCGGTGCCCGGATCGCTGGCATGTTCTGGAGTGCCCCAGGCACTCGCCGCGACGCCACCACCGCCGGCTACATGAACCGCCGCGAATCGGAAACCGCCGATTGGTTGCGCAAGTTCGACCAGGCCATCCCGGACAACGAGCGCCGCGCCGAGCAGGTCATGGCCCTGGTGCAGCGTGAGGTTCCCCGCGATCAGCTGCCACAGGACGCCTTGCCGCTGTTCGACTTGATGACCGAGCTGGGTCAGCACCTGGAAACCCATGTGAACGGCTTCAACAGCAAGAGCGTCTACGGGACGCGCGTCTATAACGTCTCCGAGATGATGGCGCGGCCCGAGGAGTTCAAAGCGTTGATCATGAAGGCCGACAGCAGCATCGACACGGCGTCGGCTGACAGCATCTTCATGGCCATCACCCAGCAGGGCGGCCAGGTCGAATTGCAGACAGCGGATCAGGCCGGCGCCGGGCCAGGGCTCAATGCCAAGGCTGCGCGCGTCCTGACCAACGTCAGTAACGCCGACCTTCAGGCGGGCAAGTTCCTGGAGACGCCGAAGTCCTCCTTCGTGATGCACATCCGCTCGGCCATCCACCGTGCCGAGTTCGAGCGTGCCTTCGGGGCGGAGCGCGATGGCAAGGCCGTCGTCGAGGACCTGGAATACCGTCGCTCACAAGGGCAACCGATCGACGAGGATTACCTGGCCAAGCTCAAGCACCGCGTCGAAACCAGCCAGGACCCGGTCATGGTCTACGACCCGGCGGCCAAGGTGAAAAACGAGATCGACCAGCTGGAAGGACAGGACCAGGTACTGGCCCGCGAGATCGTCGAGAACTACATGGGGCGCAGCAACCGCCTGTTCGGCAAGCAGCTGCCGCCCAAGGTCGGCCGTGGACTGTCCGCCGTCGGGGCCTACGTCTACATGACCACCCTCGGTCTGGCGTCCATCTCGCAGGTGACTGATCTGGCGACTACCGCGATGCGCATGCACAGCACGTCGGCATTCAAGGACCTGTACCAGACGCTGACCCAGTTCACCCGCGAGGAGCGCGCCGAGCTGGCCCGCCGTGTTGGCACCGTGCAGTCGCAGATGACCATGGATGCGTTGCACAACAGCTACGGTAACGACTTCATGACACCGGAAGTCCGCTGGGCCACGGACGTGTTCTTCAAGATCACGGGCCTCCAGGCCATCACGGATCATAACCGGGCGCTTGCCACCCAGATGGGGCTGGGCTTCATCACCCGTGCCACGCGCAAGGCCAATGAAGGGGACGCCACGGCGATCCGCCAGCTGCAGGACCTGGGGCTGACGCCGCAGGATGTCAGCGCGTTCTACAGCGAGGGGCAGAATTTCGACACGCCGGCCGGCGAGAAACTGCGCCAGGGACTGTATGCCTTCGTGGACGAGTCCATTTTGCGTCCGAACGCGGCCATGCGCCCTGGCTGGGCATCCAACCCGTGGTTCTCGCTGTTCTGGCAGCTCAAGTCCTTCGCCTGGGGCGGCAAGAAAATCTTCATCGACGGTGTGGCCAGGGAATATACCCAGCGGCGTCGGGAAGGGCAGAGCATCCTGGCTTCGACGGCCAGTGCCCAGGTCGGGATTGCCATGGGGCTCCCGCTGGCCTTCGCCGCCGTCATGCTGCGCGACATGGCCAAGGAAGGATTGAACAGTACCTTCGACGATGACGAATACGATTGGCGCGCCTTCGACACCGACTGGGCGTCCGGTGGCGGTATCACCGAGCTGGTCGATCGGGCAGGGCTTCTCGGGCCCTTGTCCCTGGCCGTGGGCGCTTACAGCGGCATGGATTACGGGCGCCCCGTCGGCGTCTCGCTTGCAGGGCCGGCGGCCGAACGGGCCTACAGCCTTGTCCAGGGGGAGTATGGTCGAGTCGGGCGGGATTCCATCCCGTTGCTTGGCCTGGTCCTATAACACCGGCTACAATATAAGCACTGCTTATTGCAGCCAACTTTTACGAGGAATGACTAATGGCAGCTTTTTCCGACTACCTGGAATCCGGCATCTTGAATGCCACTCTGCGCGGGCAATCGCTGTCCACGCCGTCTTCCATCTATATCGCCCTGTTCACCTCCGACCCGACCGATGAAGCGAGCGGCAACGAGCTGACCGATTCCGCGTACCTGCGTCAGGATGCGGCCAAGGGCGAGACGATCAGCAACGGCTGGACCGCACCGACCGTGTCGGGCGACGGCATGATGTCCTCCAACGCCAAGGTCATCCAGTTCCCGCCGATCGCCGATGGCTCCGTCACCATCAGCCACTACGGCATCTTCGACGCCCAGACCGGCGGTAACCTGCTGTACCACGGTGCTTTCACTGTCTCCAAGACCCTCGAGGTCAATGACGTGCTGTCCGTCGATATCGGCGGCGTGCAAATCATTCTCCGCTAAGGGGTAACTGCCCATGTTCGCGCCGCTGAATGGTGCGCCGCTCAACGGCGGCGCGACAGGACTCTGGGCAGAAGGGACTGCCTCCGCCGAGGCGCAGATCAGTGTCTCGGCGGACATCTATTCGATCGAGTCGGTCACCATGCCGTCTCGCCAGGCCAACTCCGAATCCTCGGCGGTTGGCCTTCGCATTACCTCCGCACCCACCGCCATCTCTACTGCATCGGCTTCTGCCGAAGGGGTGGGCCTGCGGATCACGTCCGCACCCACAGCGGGGGGCACCGCCAGCGCTGATTCTGAGGCGACTCCCACCCGCTTGGCAGGGTTCGACGCGGAGCTGATCATCGAAGCCGTGACCGAGCTGGCTTACGAGCGCCACGCCTACTTCGATGCCACCAGCCTGATCGATGCGCAGTCAACGGCAGACAATTCCCGTCGCACTCGGGCCAAGGCCAAGTCGGCGGCGACGGCGTTCATGGCAGCCGATGGCTTGCGCCCCGTGTTCGCGGAAATCGACCTTTACGCCGATGCGGATACCACAGCGGATATCCGTGTTACGAAAACCGCTGACTCCACGGTGGTCAGCGTTTCTGAGCAGGCAGCTGCTGCCGTCCGGCAGGTGGTCCCGGATGCCATCCTCGACGCTGTCAGTGATACCGAGGGCGAGTATTGGCGCCACGCCTACATGGACGGCGCGGCCACCAGCGAATCGGATGCGGTCGCGGCAGAACCCTCGAGCCGGGAAGTCGCACTGGTTTACATGGGGGGCAGTATCGAGGCCCGGAGCTTCGCCCCCGATGTCCCACCTGACCGCACCGCCTGGGCCAAACTGGCCCGTGCCCGTACCCAGACCATCAGCTGGCTGGATGAATCCGACGTCGATGTCCTGCGGGTCCGTCAGCGGTATGCCGTGGGGACAGCGGTCGCCAGGTCGTCTACCCGTGCCGTACCCAACACGATCCTGGGTTACAGCCAGGTCTATGTGCAGTCCGAGTCGGTCACCGATCCTGACAAACTCTGGCTGGTGCGCGGCGTAGAAGGGCAGTGTACCGCCGAGGTGGATGCCACGACGCGGACCTCTCGCATTACGGTCATCGAGGGCAACCCGATCGGGGAAGCCTTCACGCATATCGCGCCGACCATCACCCGCGACGGCGTGGCCTACTCCTACGCCACGGGTCAGAGCGAGGCCGAGGCCGAGCAGTGGTTCAACGCGCTCAACTACACCTGGGCCCCGGCGGGGCTGTCTCCCGCGCAGAGCGACGCGATCCTGACGCCCTACATGGATCGGGACGGACGCGGCGATGTGGTGGCCACCGCCGGCACCGCGATCGTGACCCGTATCAATCCCTGGGTCTTTGCCAAAGGGCGCGCGACCGTGACGGCGCAGACCGAGGCCGAGCCAATCCATTACCGCTCGATCTATGGCGAATCCGTCATGGAGCCGACGGCCGAGACACAGGCCGAGCCGATCCATTACCGCTCGATCTATGCCGATGCCGTGCTCGATGCCACGGCGGACTCCGAGGCCGAGCCGACGCACTACCGCTCGATCTATGCCGAGGCGGACCTGGTCGCCATCGCAGACCCGGTGGTGAAGGCCAATCGCCTGCGGTGGGTCGGGATGGATGGCAGCACGACCGCCCGGTCGGATCAGCTGGCCGAGGCCATCCGTTACCGCTGGGTCGGTATGCGGGCCAAGGGGGTGGCAGTCAGCGATCCGGTGGCCGAGGCCGTGCGCCTGCGCTGGGTCGGCATGGAGGCCCTGGCGGTTTCGGTCAGCGACCAGCTGGCCGAGAACGGGGTCACCTATTGTGTCAGTGCCAACGACGCCTACGCCAATGTGATCTCTATCGCGGATAACCGCCGTTGGACCTCGGGCCAGGGCACCAGCCACAGCTACGCGCGCGGTGGCCCCACTCAAGTCACCATCTTCCACGTCTGGTATGCCAAGTCGCTCATGCGGCCCACGGCGGACCAACGGGCCGTGGCGTTCCGCATCACCTCAGCACCCCCAGGCCAATGCACTGCGCGGGCCAGTGTCGGGCGCGGGTCCTTCATCATCAATCCCGGCGCCGCTGCCCCTGATCGCCGCACCATCGTGGTCCCGGCAACTGATCGCAGCATGACAGTCGCGGCGACCAACAGGGAGTACCAAGTCGCATGAAGACATTCCGCAAGCAGCCCAGGGACCACCTGGATTACGACATCGTCATGTCCGAGTGGCTATCGCCCGGCGACGAGGTCGAGAACCTGGAAATTGTGGACCCGCCCAGTGGCATCGAGGTGACACAGACCTCGGTGTCCCCTGACCGGGTCAAGTTATGGATTACCGGCGGTGAAGACGGGCAGAGCTACAAGTTCACGGTCCTGATTTACACCGAATCGCGCACCAAGGAAGTGGATTTCCTGATCGTCGTCACGGAGCTTTGATATGGCCCAGCTATTCCTGAACAACTGCTATGGGGTGATCGACACCCCGATTTCTGCCTCGGACACCACGGTGGTTCTTACGCAGATGCACGGATTCCCTGACACGATGGGCGAGGGTGACTGGTTCACGCTGACCGTGTTTGCCGATTCCTCGCGCTATGGGGTCAACATCGAGGTCGTGAAGGTCACGGCGATCGATGACACCCTGCTGACCGTCGAGCGTGGCTACGAGGGCGATGCCGTGGCCCACGGGGCAGGGGAGCGAGTCGAGGCCCGGCTGACCGCTGATGCCATGCAGCGTCTACGCGACCTGGCGTCCTTGCCGTCCTGGGAGGTCGGTGACATTCGCACGGTGGTGAAGCACGTCGAGCTGTCGGATGACTGGGCACCGTTGGATGGGCGGATCATCGCCGCAGCGGATGCACCGGTTTTGGCCTCGATGGGCGGCGTATACCAAGTGTATAGCCCTGTGCTGCGAAGCATTACCACCAGCATGGTTGCGGAGTTAGGCAACGACCTCACAACTGTTGGTTTCTACAAAGGCTACATGTACGAATGCGCCAGGGGTGGCGAGTTGGTGATCCGCGATATGGCCAACGGTTATCAGGAGGCCAACCGTTTCACCGCAACCGGCAGCGCCCTCACCACGGGGAGTGTCAGTGAAGTCGATGGGCGCGTATTTTTCTCTCCCGGGAATATGGGCGCCCCACTAATGTGGTCCGACGATGGGGTCAATTTCAATGCAGGCCCTTCGATCGATGGGGGTGCCTACTTTGGCGCTGTTTTCTGTAAGCTGCCAGAAGGTGGCTACCTAGTCGGGGCTTATAGCTCTGCTGGGGTACAGGTTGTTGAGGTTCCAAGTACGCTGCCTGCGGGTGTCGCAGCACCCACAGACGTATACACGGCTCCGACAACGAATGAAGCGCTCGCTGCCCTGGCCAAGCCTGCTCTGGATGGCCGGTTCCTGATTCTGCCAACTGATGGTGGAGGCTCGGAGGTGCTCGACCTCCATGCGCAGAATAGCTACCCGACGGCTACCGAGGGGACTCTAATCGATGTGTGCGATGTGGGGGCGATCTACGCAGTCCCCGATGTTGGGATAAAAGTTGTCGGGGTTAGTGACACGTTTGAACTTGTAGTGCGGTATCTGGTGCGTTTCAACAACTTCGGATCACCCCTGTATAAGCAATCGTTCTGCCCCCGCCTGCCGGATACCGCCTTCGTAGGCACCACAACTGAAACAGGATACAACGCTTTCGTTATCAACAAAGCCGACCCGCGAGCGAGCATGCCGATAAACGATGGTACCGGCGATGCCCCACAAAGATTTAAAGCGGCCACTGTGTATCAAGACCGGGCGTTTGTATACGACACTCTCGATACGAGCAAACAGTTCTTGTTCCTGGATGAAATTAACAATCCTTCTGTGCCGGTTAATACCATACCTGCCGGTTTTTCCCCGTTTGACACCTTCGATGTCGGGCTTGTCCCCGAGTCTGTCACGGGGGCGTCAAAGGGCCGATCCCCGGTGGCATATACCAATACGCCGAACGGAGAATTCGCTTGGTGCCGGGTTGACGAGGGCGGCGATGACGTACTCGCTGTAGTAGAGCGCAATAGCGAGGGGGAGTGGATAAACCGCCAAACTGTCAGTGTTCCTGGTCCGTCTGCCGGCGCTTTCCGACCTGACGGCCTAGCGTTTTTCGAAAAAGGGCGAATCGCTTATTGCGGACCCGTCGATTATTCAAGCCATGAGTTTGGAGTCTTATACGACAATTCCACGGGTTCTGCGTCGGCTGCTATGGAATACTCAGATGGCACAGTCCCTCCCCCTGATGACATCACAGCCGTGGTGCCGTCTTCGCAAGGCTTCCCGCCCGTGGCGCTGCACAACAACGGTGACGTCACCTTTGTGGCTATCAACTCTGGTTCGAAGCTTTCCCACAATAGCCTTATACCCAGCAATACACAGTCCGAGTATCCGACAGCGATCAGAGTTGGCCGTGCCCCCCTACCTTGGCCGTCGGGGGCAAACCCGGCTGCGGCCATGTACGTATCAGCGACCGTGACGCGGTCCTCGTCCAATAATAGTTATGCCTATATGACCTTGCTGGCGAAAGAAGAAGGCGCGCTTTCTATTTTCCGCCTAGCGGGGATTGATGACATGACGCGGCTCCATACTGTGACCTTACTTGACTTGAAGGCTGCTATAGAACGGTACAATAGAGCAACAGGTAAAAATTTCTCTTGGCCGTCTGATATTTTCAACCCGGTGCTTCTCGCCAATGGTGACAAGTTCTTATATGTCTATGGTGGGGAGGCGTTTATATACGATATTCCGACCCGTTCATTAGAATTTGTGCGGGCTGTGGGCTCTACCACTAGACCGTATTACCCGGTACCGATCAATGGAGTATATTTCTATTATGGGCGGGATGGGGTAAGAAGCGTAGATGCGTTAACCGGAGAAATCACGGACTGGGACGCTGGGGAATTTTATTACGCGGGCCGCGCATCCTCTATATGGACAACTTGGTTATTATCCGATGGCCGTTTGGCCTGCGTCTTTAGTGATTCCTTACCGTCAGGTGAAACCGGCAGCGCCTATGTTCTGACCCCCTTGGAAGCGACTGAAACTGATGGGGGCTTCGACCCGGAGACGCAGATTTATCTGCCAGAAATCCCCACCGGGTCCGACCACACGCTGAACTACGTGAAAATCCGCTAACCCACATCGCCCCCGCCAAGCGGGGGCCCTGGAGTCTGCAATGCCTGCGATCGTCCTGAAAATCCTCACCAGTATGGCCACCACGCTGCTCACCGAGCGGTTCCTGCTCAACCTGCTGATCGTCCTGGCGGAACGCCTGGCGAAAAGCACCAGCAACACGCTGGATGACCAGATCGTCCGCGAGCTGAAACGCGCCGTTGAAGGCAGCAAGCCCACTCTGTATAGCGAAGTGAAAAAGTAGCCCTGCATAATAAGCAATGCTTATAATGGCTACTCCGGCGCAGTGCAATTCATGGGCGTCAAGCGATAGGAGGGATGGCAATTGTCGGATGAATTGAAGCGCATTGCCGCCGAAAAGACCGCCCAATGGGTTGTACCAGCGCTGATCATATTCGGGGCCGTTCTGGTCAAATGGCTCTATTCAAAAACAAAGCGGTCATGGTTCGACTGGCTACGGTATCTGACCGTATCAGTCTTCGTAGGTGGGGTGATGAATTTGTACTTGGCGGATATACCCGACCAAGACATGGGTCCAGGGGCAAAAGGCGCGATTCTCGCATTGGTGGTGCTGGTCGCTGATCACATCCTGACGGGAATCTTCAAGGTGGGCGCGGAATTCGCCCGTGATCCGCACGAGTTCATGGTGAATTGGTCCACCACATTGCGGGACATCTGGAGGGGAAGGAAATGATCACTGCTGTCTCCTGGCTCAACGTCATTGCATCCGTCGTCGTAATATTCGGCGCGGTTCTCACTGCCCGAATCGTGCCGAAAGGCCGACGAACGGACCTGCTGATCATGGAAGCCATGATCGCCGTGACCTACCTGATCCTGATCAATTCGCGGGGCATTTATGCCTTCGCATTCACGACCAGCTCCGTGGCATGGCACCTGTTCGATAGCGCTGTGCTGTTCTACATCGTCTTCCAACAACGGCGGGCCTGGTATATCCGCCGGAGGCTCCCGCGATGATGACATTTGGTGTGGCATTCGAGCGCGTCATTGGCCATGAGGGTGGGCTATCCCTGCACCGTCGTGACCCAGGCAACTGGACAGGCGGCAGCGTCGGGGTCGGGGTGCTGCGTGGCACCCGTTTTGGTATCAGTGCGGCCCGCTATCCGAGAGAGGACATCCAGAATCTGACCCTCGATCGGGCCAAGCAGCTTTACCACCGCGATTTCTGGGATCGCGCCCAGGCGGACCAGTTCCCGCCGGCCGTGGCCTATCAGACCTTCGACGCCGCCGTGAACCACGGGCCCGGTACCGCGATCCGGTTCCTGCAGCGCGCACTCGATGTCGCGGACGATGGCCGGGTCGGAGCTGTCACCCTGGGCGCCTTGGAGCGTGCCGACATCGACGACGTGCTCAAGCGGTTCAATGCCGAGCGCATCCGCTTCTACGTGAAGCTGTCCTCCTTCACTGACTTCGGGCGCGGCTGGATGGAACGGGTGGCCACCAACCTGGAATACGCGGCGGATGACTACAACGCCCCCTGGCATGTGCAAGTGGAGGCCGCATGAGAATCCTGACCTTCGAGGGCATGGCGCCCCAGGTGGACCCATCGCGCCTGGCCGAGGGTCTGTCCGAACGCGCGGTGAATGCCGGGTTCCAGCGCGGTGCCCTGACGGCGCTGCCCGTGAACTTCGCCAGCACCAACTACAGCAAGCTCAAGGGCAACCGCACGGGCGGGCTCAAGACGGCCGAGTCGATGTTCTACTCGCACATGGCCGATGCCTGGTTCGTCTTCACCGATCAGGTGCGTCGCGGCATCGACTCCCTGATCGCCCCGCAGGACGAATGGCGGCGCATCTATTTCGCGGACTCGACAGGACCGCGCTACACCATCGGTGACAACTACTCCGACAACTCGGTGAACATCACGCCGACGTCCTACCGGCTGGGAGTGCCTGCCCCGGACGGTGCCCCCCTGGCGCGGCTCGCATCCGAGTCCATCCCGGAGGGGATGGAGGAAGAAGACCTCAACCGCCAGCGGGTGGTGTATGTCTTCACCCTGGTCGATGACCTGGGGCAGGAAGGGCCGCCCTCGATCGCGTCCGGCGGGGTCGAGGTGCCGATCGAGTTCGACTTCAGCGTCACGGTCGATCTTCCCCTGGGCAACAGCGACACCGGCCAGCGCCGGTTCACGGGCGCGGCCCGCAAGCGCGTTTACCGCTCCACGTCCGGTTCCAGCGGCACCTTCTTCCAGTACGTGGGCGAGGTGGCCTATACCCAGGCCAGCTTCACCGACACGGTGCCTTACGGGGAAGAAGCCGAGGTGCTGCCCACCGACAGCTGGCACCCGGCACCGGACGAGATCAAGGAAATCGACGCGGTCGGCTCCAACTTCCTCGCCGGCTTCTACGGCAACATGCTGTGCTACTCCGAGGTCAAGCTGCCGCACGCCTGGCCCTATGAGTACCGTTTCCCGCTCAAGACCCAGATCACGGCCATCCAGTCCACGGCCAACGGCCTGTTCGTCGGGACCACCGGCAAACCGTACTGGTGCTATGGCGCGGACCCGCAGGCCGCCGTCCCGCAGGAAATGGACTACGACTACCCGTGCCTTTCACGCGACAGCGTTGTCGATGTGGGCGGCTTCGTCGTGTATGCCAGCCACGATGGCCTGGTCGCGGTCGATGGCCAGCAAGCCCAGCTGCTGACCGGCGGCATCTTCACCGCTCAGGACTGGAAGGACCTGGACCCGGCGACCCTCAAGGCGTTCGCCTTCGAAGGCCGCTACCTGTTCTATGTCCCGCTGACCGACACGCTCTACGCCATCACGCCCAGTGACCCGCGCTCGCTGACCCTGGTGTCATCCGGCTCCGCCGAGCTGTTCAGCAAGATGACGTGCGCCGCACGGGACAGCCGCCACGATCGCACCATCCTGGTCGCCGACGGCTTCGGCATCCCCAACCTGACCGAGGTCATGAGCACCGCCGCTGGCAACGTGTCCTGGACCAGTCGTGTCGTGCGCGATCGCCCACGGGCCTTTGGCCTGGGGCAGGTGATGGCCTCGGAATACCCCGTGACGCTCACCATCCGGGGCGATGACCGCGAGCTGACCCTGACGGTGCAGAGCGAGGACCCGTTCCGGCTGCCGGCCTGGGGTCGCAAGCGCGAGTGGCAGCTAACCCTCGAGATGGATTCCAAGGGGGACAGCCGCCGGGCCATCTATTCCGCCGTCCTGGCGGGGTCCACACAGGAGCTGGTCTATGGCGCGTAAACGCATCACGGCGCTGCCGGACATCCCGCGCGACGCCACGCCGACACTCCGCCGCTGGATGGAGGCCATGAAGGAGGCCACCGAAGTGCGCCTGGGTCGGCGCGGTGATCCGGGCGAGGCTGCCGTCACCTTCAACGACCTGGTGGACAGCGGTCTGGTACAGGGGCTGGGGCGGATCAATCCGCTGACCGGCCTGCCGACGGTGCTGCCGGTCGGTGACGGTGGTGACCTGGCCACGCCACCGCGACCCACGGGCGTCTATGCCCTGGGGGTGTTCGATGGCATCCACCTGTTGTGGGATTTTCCGGGCTCCCGCTACCAGATTCGTGTGGTCGAGATTCGCCGGGGCCAGACCAACGACTTCAACGAGTCCGATGTCCTAGGCTCCGGGGCCGGGGCCAGCTACTTCGATGTCATCCCGGGCGAGGAGGCACAGACCTTCTGGTACTGGCTGCGCTTCGTGAACGCCTTCGGCACCGTGGGTCCGTGGTCTGAAGCCGTGTCGGCCACCAAGATCGCGGACATCGGCTACCTGATCGAGCGCCTGACCGAGGAAATCGACGCCTCCTACCTGGCCGAGGAGCTGCGCAAGGAAATCGAGCTGATTTCGAACTTCGAGCCAGGGTCCGTGAACAGCCGCTTGAAGACCGAGACGGATGCTCGGGTTCAGGCGATCCTCGAGGAGCACCAGGATCGGGTCAAGGCCCTGCAGGCGGAAGCGAAGGCCCGCCAGCAGGCGGTCAGTGCCGAGGCCAAGGCCCGCGCCGATGCCCTGGTGGATGAAGCCAAGGCCCGGACGGCGGCGATCGAGGCCAACCGCGAGGCATGGACGGCAGAAACCGAGTCACTGGCCCGTGAAACCGAGTCCCTTCGCTCCACGGCACAGGGCCTGGGGAGCGAGATCGATAGCGTCCGCCAGGCGAGCGTGAAAGGGGACGAGGCCCTGGCCCGGACCCAGGAAACGCTGACCGCTGCCAGCAACAAGGCATTTGCGGACCTGGCCACCGAGCGCCAGGCGCGGATCAACGGCCTGAATGCCCTGACCACCAGCTTCGAGAGCCAGATCGCCCAGGTGGCCGAGGACTATGAAGCGGCCATCCTCGAGGAGCGCACGACCCGTATCCAGCAGGGCGAGTCACTGGCCCGTGACCTGGGGCAACTGTCCGCGCGGGTCGATACCAACGTGGCCGACATCACACGGGAAGAACAGACCCGCGCCAGTGCGATCAGCGCCTTGAGCAGCGCCGTCGAGAGCATCACGGCCCGCCTCGATGCCACACCCGTATGGGTCAGCAGCTTTGAGGACGGGGCAGACTACGATCGTTGGAATGCTCCCGGCGGGGCCACGATTTCGGCCTACACCGCTGACGACTTCGGCGGCGAGCAGTCTGCCGCCATTGGCTACAGCGGCAGCAATCCGACCTCGGGTGGCGCGACGGGTGGGGTCAATGCTCAGATCAGCGAAAGCATGGCGCAGAACTTCTCCGAGAAACGCATCCGCGTGACGGGCTATGCCAAGCGTTTCCCCACCGCCAGCCAGGCATCGAGCGAGTTCGCCGTGGCCTACTCGACCGCTGAGGTGGGCAACAGCGGCTGGCAACGGTTCCCGGTCGAGGACGACTGGACCCTGTTCGAATTCCTGTGGGACGTGCCGGGTGCCAACAACGGCGGGGCTGACTACCTCGGTATCTGGGGTGACACCAGCAACAGCGGCAAGAAGGTGCTGATCGACCTGATCAGCATCCAGCCGGCCACCACCGAGGAAGACCTGCCGGCCATCACCGCCGCGATCAACGAGGAGGCCAGCGCTCGGGTGGCCGGTGACCAGGCCAATACCCAGCAGATCAACACGGCCAAGTCGCAGCTCAATTCGGCCATCGCCGAGGCCAATTCGGTGCGCGAGACGGAAGTGAAGCGCGTCGATGACCGGGTGACCAGCGTGAGCCGCAAGGTGGACACGACCCGCAATGCGCTGGAAGGCAGCATCGCCACCACCAACTCCCGCCTGGTGTCCGAGGTCAAGGAGCTGGAGAACGGCATCAACGCGGCCAGTGGCAAGATCGACACGGTGGAATCGCGTCTAGGGGACACGATCGGCGACGTCCAGTCGGAGCTGAACAGCGAGACGAAGCGCCTGGATGGCCGGATCAACACCACCAGCAAGAAGATCGATACGACCCGCTCCCAGCTGGAAGGGAAGTTGAGCACCGCACAAACCGAGCTGACCAGCGAGATCGAGAAGGTCGATAACCGTGTCACCTCGACCAGCCGCAGCATCACCAACGTGCGCAATGAGCTGAAAGGCGATGTCTCGGGCGTGCGCAACTCGCTCAACAGCGAAGTGAAGGAGCTGGAAGACTCGATCAAGAGCACCAACACGGCATTGACCAAGGCGCAGTCCCAGATTGGCAAGGACGTCGCGGCCGTGGAAACCAAGCTCGGGACCGAGGTCGGCAAGATCAACGGCGAGCTGACGACGCTGAATTCCTACTGGTATGCCAAGGTGCAGACCAACGGGCTGATCGGCGGCTTCGTGGTGGGCAACAACGGCGACAGCATCGACGCCATTTTCGATGTGGACCGCTTCGCCGTGGGTCGGACCAGCAAGGATGCCCGCAAGCCGTTCATCATTGCCGGCGGTGACACCTACATCAACAGCGCCCTGATTGCCGAGGCATCGATCCAGGAAGGGCAGCTGGGGCCGATCACCATCGGCAAGCTGACCAAGGGCGACGGCACCCCGATCACGACCGTGGGCGGGTTGATCCGTGCCGACGCCATCGAGGTCAACAACCTGGACGTGCGCAGCGCGGCGCGCTTCTCCGGTGACGTGTTCTCGGACAACTTCCAGTCAGGGAAGACCGGGTGGGCCATCCTGCAGAGCGGCTATGTCGAGTTCAACGACGCCATGATCCGGGGCAACCTGGAAGTGCAGTCGATCACGGTCAACGGCCAGTCGCCCTTCGGCGCACTTCGCCTGAATGACAACGACGAGCGCCGCAGCGCCAACCTGGCTGGGGGTGGTAACAGCTACGGACACCGGAGTGCGGACTACCGTGAGATTTCTGCCAGTCATGTGGCCACGCAGAAACTGTCCAAGATGCCATCTGGTTCCCGCTTGAGCCTGACATCCTATCCACGGGTCGCGGCCTCAATGAGTGGTCGCTACGGCAGCGGTAGTCTTCAGGACCGTACCGGCGATGGTGGCGATTATTGGGTCGCGCGCACGGGGGCGATCAAATGGTTCGTTCGTGTGCGAATCCGCACCTGGATCGACGGCAAATTGGTGTTGGACGAGACGCACACGCAAAGCGACGAGAACAAAGGCTCGCGTGGCGAAGGGCGGCCACAGCCGACCGCAAGCCACGACTATTACCACCCGAAAGCGCGGGGTGGTTACAACATGGAATACAAGTACGATGCCTATCGTTCGACTTCGACCATCAAGACCCAGACAGACATTTCGGTGAAGGGGTGGGTCTACAATGGCGGGCTCGGGATTTCCTTCGATTCCGATGGCGGCAATATCACGACAGGCGACGTCTTCAGACTGGGGTAATGCTATGGATGACATGATCCGTGACACCATCGACGAGATCAGTGAGCAGGGTGAAAATCTCGAGACGCTGATTGCCGTCGGACGCACAAAAGAAGGGAAGGTCAGTCTGGTAACGCTGGATGGTGACCGCGAAAGGCTGATCGTTTTATTGGAGCGGGCGAAAAATATGCTGGTGCGGAGTATGGACCCATGAGCGTTCGCCTGGTGCCGATTACAGAAGATGTTATTGCGATCCTTGAGTCGCTACGCTGGCCCGTCGAAACCTGGGAACGGTTCAACACCTTCGAGGATTTCGATATGTTCGGCCGCCCACCGGCCAGGGACCTGGAACAGGTGGCCACGGGCACGCAGGTAATGCTGGATCGCAATGATGCGGCCTACCAGCCTTTGCTCGAGGCCCTGGGCGCAAAGCGCATGACCAACGCCATTGTGTATCCCGCCGGCAGCATCATGGGGTGGCACACCAACTCGGACAACCCTGGTGTCCGCCGCTACTACACCTGGAGTGAGGAGGGCGGTGCCGTCTTCCGCTATATTGATCCTGTGACAGGTGAGCGCCACGACTCCATCGACCCGCCCGGTTGGGTCTGCCGAGAGTTCACCGTGACCCAGGACCCGTTGTTCTGGCACACTGTCTGGACTCCGGTTGAGCGATGGGCTTTCGGGGTCATGATGGAGAGCCCGCACCGTTGAGACATTTCTGGGTGTACCACCAGCGTACCACCCAAAAGAAAAAAGCCTCCAACTCATTGAGTTCGGAGGCTTTTTTCTTCACATGATCCCATCCACCAACCTGGGGTCTGATAGATGATCAGGTCCGCCCACAGCTGCTTCTCGACTTCTGCCTTGTCGTCAAAGCCTTCCTCGATGACGGTCTCCTTGACGGTGTGACCCAGCTCGGCCAACTCGCCGCGTGCCAGTTCATGCAGCGTCGCGTTCAGCTCGCCATTGGAATGGGCAAAGGCCTTGCCGCCATTGATCAGCAGAATGTTCATGTTGTGTGCTCCAGAATTGTTGGCTTTTCAGCAATGGCGCACAGCATGAGCGTTCGCAAGTCCTTGATAAAGCGGCACTGGCGTAAAACACCTTTTCTGTAGGTGCAACAATCCGATCAGATTGCGCGCGATATCTACGCATTCACTCCCTTCATGCCTTCTGCGGTGTAACGCTCCCCGATGATGGGTATCTGAGCTGTGGCTTCTTCCAGTAGACGTTG
>NZ_JBLXHL010000011.1:0-27367 GCF_048259695.1 Celeribacter sp.
GTAGACGCCATCGATGCCCTTGCCCTCGAAGAAGTTGCCTTCTTCATCAAAGGCCTCAAGTGGCGCATTCCAGGTCAATGACAGCATGTATTGGCGGCCCTGCATCAAGCCGCCAGTGCCGTAACCTTGGGTCGGGCTGGTGCGATGACGGCCATCGCTGGCGTACAGCGCACCGTGGCCCTCAGTCAGGATGTCATCGAGATACTTCTTCACGGTCCACGGCAGACCCATCCACCATGGGAATAGTGCTTTTTCCCGTCGATTCATACTAATTCTCTAATGTTACTTGCGGGCGTCAACCACGCGGGTTTGCGGCCGTCTTCCCATCCCTGATCTTACCGTCGTATATCGTTGATTCCTGCCTTGTCTGTATCATAGGTGTACCAAATGACACCGTGGTACCAAATGAGAGGGGTTGGTACATTTTTTGGTACATTCGAACGGTGTTCCATAACCCAAAAACAGGTCGTTTTTCGGCTTGGTACTGTACCAAGGAGGACGCATGGCAACGTACCAGAAGCGGGGCACCAATTGGCGAGTAATCATTAGAAAACAAGGGTTTCCGGTACAGAGCCGAACCTTCCGTACCAAGGGCATGGCCCAGGAGTGGGCGCGAAAAACCGAGGACGACATGGCCTCGGGAAAAATGGATGCAGACGCCCGTCTCCAGAGCATCACGCTGGGTGAGATATGGAAGCCCCACGTCGAGCATCTGAAGCATCAGTCGCACCGCCGGGACTACCGGAACCTGACCGACGCCAAGATCATGAACGAGTATTTCGGCTCCGATATGCCGATCGGCGAGCTGGACTACAACGCCCTGGTCAAGTTCTGTGAGTACCGGGTCAAGCACGATGGCGTTGCCCCCGCGACCAACCAGCGCACCTTGATGGCACTGTCCAGCGCACTGTCCACGGCGACCATGACATTGGACCTGCCATCGTCGTATGTGGTGGAGATGAAGAAGTGGCGCAAGCAGGTCGGGCGGTCAGGCTTGTCCGGCAAGCCGCAGAGCCGTGAGCGTCGTGCATCGCCCAAGGAGCTGGACGCGATCATCACGGCGGCGTACCACACCCGCCACATGCTGACGTCACCGTTGCATGATGTAGTGGATTTCGCCGTGGAGTCCGCCATGCGCCAGGGCGAGATTCTGTCGATCCGATGGGATGACCTGGACGCAGAGTCGGGGATTATCGTGATCCGTGATCGCAAACACCCCACCATGAAGTCGGGCAACCATCAGCGCGTCCCTTTAATGGGCAGAAGCCTGGAAATCATTCAGCGACAGCCGCGTGTAGACGAGCGGATTTTCCCCTACACAAAGACGCAGATCGGCGGTGGGTTCACCCGTATCTGTGAGCGGTTGGAGATCAAGGACCTGCGTTTCCATGATCTGCGCCATGAGGGGATTAGCCGTCTATTCGAGCAGGGTTATCAGATACAAGAGGTCGCCATGGTGTCAGGTCATCGGGATTGGGGGAGCCTGAAACGCTATACGAATCTGCGCCCGGAAGACCTGGTCAATCGTGAGCGTGAGCAGCTGGCAAAGAAGGACCGCCCACCGGCTGGAGAGGGGGAATAGGGCAAACAAATACGCCCCGGTTGTCCGGGGCGCTGGTACCAGTCATCGCTTCACAGCGTCTGGTCCTTGGCTAGATAGGATCACCTCCTTGCCGCTTGCCTCAGAGCGGGCCTAGCGCAAAGGACACTGCATGAATGACCTTGGCACTAGGCCCGCCGGCAAGCGGTCAGGCGGCGGCTTCCGCACGCTGTTTGTCGATGTACTCCGCAACATCGGTGATGTGAACCATCGGCTTGCCATTGATGCGGGTAACCTTGATTGGGAAGGTGCCTTGGGAAATCTGGTTCCGGGCAGTGGACAGGGCGATGCCCAGGATATCTTCCGCGACCTTGGGCAGCGGGAGTGTGACGGTTTCATACAGGGCGAGCAGGGCGAATTCGGTTTTCATGGTAGCTCCTACTGGTTACTGGTGTGATTATTATAAGCAGTGCTTATTCATTTCCGCAAGCGCTTGGACTCAGAGTAGGTAATGGGGCGTGGGTCCAGACAGCGCTTGATGGGGTAGCCGAGCTTGCGGCGGCGGTAGAACGTATCAGGGCTCAAGCCGTTGGCGACTGCCTGACGGACCAACCCCCCGCGCAGAGGGGTTGTCAGGGCTTCTTCTTCCGTCATGCCGAGCTGGCTCATGCGGTAATACACAGTCTTGGGCGCGATGCCGTGGGCCTCGCAACGGGCCTGGAAGGAGGGGCGGATGGGGGCGACCAGCTTGTCGCCCCTGTGTCCGCGCACGTACCGGGAACGTACCGTGGCGAACTTGAGCCCATGTTTCTCGGCCAGTGCCCTCAGCTGCGCATGAGTCAGCTTGTCACCTGACTTGCGATTCTTGGCGAGTGCAACAAGGTCTTTCATAGGCGCGATATCACTCTGTAAAAGTCGATGTCCTCCCGAGTATCCGCACTGCTTATAACGTGACCCGGTTTAAGGGCGTCATCGAGCTGAATGATGTAGCTGATCTTACTGCCGACACGGAACAACTCATTCGTGTCATCGCGGTAGACCAGGACCTCTTCTCCCTCTTTCAATTCTTCGGGAGAAATGTGCTGGAGCAGCAACCTTTCACCAAGGAAATAGCGGGGCTGGTAGTGGTCACAATCGACGACGATCACTGTCAGGTTTTCTGCGGGTATAGTGGCATCGACATGGACATCCACTACCTCCCCTTTGGTGGCGTTACCCATCATTCCTCCCTTCGACATGACAGATCGTGTGGCGAGTGTCATCCGTGGGTCGGCGCTGACAAGGATTTTAGGGTCCAGCTCACGCGGTTCGACTCCCACCAGATTGGCGAATCGGATAATGAAGTCGGTGTTGGTGGCGACTTTCCCGGAGAGATACTGAGAAAGGGCGGGCTGTGACATCTCGAGCCGAGCTGCGGCTTGGTGCTGGCTCAAACCCAGGTTTTTCTTGTTGGCGTCCCACACGGCTTTTAATCGTTGCGCGACTTCACGGTCGCGTTCTGTGATCCGGCGGTTCGGGGCAGTCATAGTGATTCAGCTCCAACGGAGTTAGGGGCTACTACATACCCCCCAAACGCTCATGGCCTTGTGCAAATATACAGTAACGACTGTATGAAATCGGCAAACGGAACGGATTTTTCGACTAGCGCTTTCGTCGTATAACCCTGTCGGCATTCGTCCAGATCAGTAATGACCAGAACCCCCTTCGGGTGACCAACAACGACCCACGCATCTATCCCAGATTTCTGTAAGCCTTCCAACCATTCGTACTGCAATTCTGATACATCGGGGGTAACAACTGTGCTCTCCCGCTTAGGGATGCAACTAATATATTTATATTCAACCCACAGTTGATTTTTTGCGCAATAGAAGGCGTCAGGTACCCCACCTTGGAAGTTGTCATTGATCTTCCAGATGCGGGTGAGCCTGCGTTCTTCCTTCAGCGCCCGATGCACCTTTCGCACAAAACCGTGCTCATTCATCGTCGCTCTCCTCCCTGTAGGGGGGTAGCGGCACGGGGGGCGTTAGCAATTCTAACGAAAAATCGAGAACGAGGTCAGCGACCTTGTTCCTACGCACGGTCGATCCTACAGCATTCCTGCGTAAAAAATCGTCAATTCGAGGCGCCAGGTCCAGCCGTAGTTCGTGATCCCGGGCTTCCTGCTCCGTTTCGTGTGAGGTGCCGTCGGAGGCGACGTACACCACTCGTTGTGTCACAGGCATTGTCTTGGTCATCCGTTCTCAAGGTGGGGGTACAAGAAGACCGGCCGGAGCCGGTCTTATCTTGAAGGTCAGTAAGCAGTGCTTATGCTGCTTCGCGCGACTTCTCCGCTTCTTCTTCGAAGGACGCCTTGATCTGGGTGTAGAACTGCTTGGCGTGCTCGTACAGGTCCTCGGACGCCCAGCCCAGGTTCTCGACCTTGTAGTTGTAGAAGTCGCCCTTGGAGTTGGACTGAGAAGTGACGCTCAACTTCCAGACACTGGAGAAGCGGTCACCGCCCAACTCATTCAGATCAGTGTTCCAGCGGCGGCTGATCTTGAGCTTGGTGGAGTTCATGTTGAGGATGGCCGGGCGAAGCTCGCCGGTTTCCGGGTTGACGATCAGGACGGTGTGGCGACCCGTCTCCACTACCTCGAACATCTCGGTGCTGCCACCGCCTTCTTCCTTGGCCTTGGCCATTGCGGCATCGGCGGTCGGATAGGCACCATGGAAACCACCACCGAACTTGCGCTTACGGAACAGCGCGTATTCGTGATCGTAGTAGAGGTTGATCAGGATCAGCTCGTCGTGCAGCGCGCTGCCCAGGGTGACCAGAATCTTGCCGGGCTCTGCGCCAGGCACGTATTCCGCCTTGTCCTTCTTGATTTCCGGGGACAGGTCCTGGAGCAGCTTGATGGCCGGGATGGCCATGTCAGCGGAGCTGACGTTCTCGTTACCCGCGCCGGTTGCGTTGGCAACGTGAGACGGCAGTTTCTTGGAGTCGTTGTTGACGATGAGATCGTTAGCCATGATATCGGTCCTATTGGTTCGATTGATTCTGAGGTTGTGACGCACAACCCCAAATATAAGCACTGCTTACCGAATTGTCACGCCTTACGGAATGACAATTTGTCTCGCTCCATCGGAGAGGTGCCCGGCGGCACCACACCGTCTACCTGCAGCACCTCGCGGTAGGCGGCACTGGCGATGCGTTTCTGGAGCAGGTAGAACGCATCGTGCTGCTTCACGTAGCCGAAGAACGCTTCCCAGTCGTCCACGCTGGCGACCGTCTCGGTGCTGTAGCTGGCCGTATGGCCCGCCGCAGACACACGATCCAGCTCGTTTTCCTTCAGGTACTCCAGCAGCTGTGATTCCAGCTCGTCGTGCAGCTTCTTGAGCACCTTGGCGCGGTCGTTGGCGTCTTTCAGCTCGGCCTTGGCTTCGCTGAAACGGGTGATCAGGTCGTTGAGTTCGCTCATGTCAGAAGTCTCTGTTGTAAACGGTCATCACGACCGTTTTACCGTTGGAGAGGCGCACGACAGGGAAGACGCAGCGCCGTGTGATGTAGAAGCCGGGTTTGGCCCCTGCACGCTTGTTGTTGCGGATGTGCGGGAATGCGCGGTGGCCGAGGAGCTGGCGCACTCTGCGAGACGCGGGTCGTGCCTGGTGCCATTCGTCCTCGATGCCGTCGAGGTCATCGAAACGAGCGGCCCACCGTGCCCGCGCGTGATGCGTGAACACGACATGCTTCATGCCGCCGTCCGTTGCTGGAAGAGGGCGAGCAGGTCATCCATCCGGGTCAGCTTGCCTTCCAGCTGCTCGTAGACCTGTTCCTCGGCAGTGTCGCGGGCAGCGATGTGGATGGTCTGCGTGGCCTGGGTCTGGCCGGCGCGATAGATGCGGCGGTTGAACTGCTGGTAGTGCTCGGCGTTGTAGGTCGGGGAGCACCAGATCGTGGCCGTGCCCTTGGTCAGGGTCAGCCCGTGGCCGGCGGACTGTGGGTGAGCAAAGACCACCTGAAGGCGACCGGCCTGGAAGTCCTCGACCACCTTGATGCGGTCCTCGTTCTTCACCGACCCATCGATTACGCCGTAGGGAATCTTCAGCTTGTCGGCCAGCTTGGTCAGTGCCTCGACCTCATGCTTCCAGTTGAAGGCGACCAGGCTGTGTTCGCGTTCCTGGACCAGCTGCATGACCAGGTCATAACGGTCCTGGTGGAAGGTGGTCACATCACCGTCGCCGTTGTAGACCGCACCCGTCAGGAGCTGGAGCAGCTTGCGCACGCGGACACCGGCATTGACCGCTGTCACTCGCTCGCCGTCGTCGTTCTCGACCACATTGGTTTCGAGCATCTGCAGGTACAGGGCCCGCTGCTTCGGGGAGAGATCGACGTGATAGGTGAGGGTCTGGTTGGCCGGGATGTCCAGGCAGTCTTCGAAGCGGTAGCGGATGCAGATATCGGCCAGCGCCTGCGCGACGTGTTCCTCGGCACCGTCCTTGGCGACCCACTTGACCATCTTCGGGTCCGGGCCGACCTGGATGGGGTCGGTGACCTGGTTGCGGAACTGGAAGAACTTGTTCCCCAGGTGCTCGCCGTCATCGATGATCAGCGTCGGATGGAAGATGTCGAGCACGTCCTTGGCCGTCGGAGTACCGGACATGGCGATGCGACGGTCGAAGTAGGTGCGAAGGGTCAGCATGGCCTTGGACCGCTGACTGGTGGCGTTCTTGAATGCCGTGGCCTCATCGATGACCAGCCAGTGTTCCTGGTCATCGGGAAATGCTTCATGCATGAATCGGGCGTTCTCCTTCTTGGTGGCCCACTTCACCGCATCGTGGTTGGTGATGATGATGTCGGCGCCGGAGAGGAACGCTTCCAGGCGATTCTTGGCGTAGGCGATCGAGTAGGTGAACTCGTCACCCAGCCACTTGGCGATGTCATCGCCCCAAGAAGGCTTGAGGATCGAGAGCGGGGCGAGAACCAGCATGCGACCCTGGCCACCGTCACGGCGCCAGCGGCGGAAGGCTTCCAGCGTGCTGATCGTCTTGCCCGTTCCCGGGTCGCTCTGGACCCAGGCGCGGGGAGTGTTCGTCAGAAAGACAGCGGTGTGTTCCTGGTGATCAAACAGCTCCATGAAGTCTCCTATGAGGCATACGCCTTGCGATTACGGTTGGCACTGAGAAGCGCTGCCACGACGACGACCAGCAACTGGATCATTTGCAGGGTGGCCATCACGGTGCGCACGACGGTGGTCGCGGTGAACGCGATTTTCTGGAGCAAGAGCAAGAACGTCATTCACGTCTCCTGGGCGTCACGAGCCACAACAGCCCGAGGGCAGCGGCCATGATCATCAGGGCAATCAGCAAGTAGCCGATCGCGTTATGGATTGCGGCCAGCATCGCGCCTGCGAGGGCGATGGCGACCAGGGGCTTGCTTAGATGCATGGGCGGTTCCTTTCTCTATCAGGTGGAGGGGAGTGCCCGAGAGACGGGCAAAGACGCGCGGCGGGCAGAACTTGTAGCGGTCCAGGTTCATGGCCTCGGCCCACTGCGCCACGGTGAAGGGGCGGTCCCGTTGCACCATCTGCAGGAACCGGGCTGTGATCATTCGGCGACCCTCCATTGGCAGGCGCCTGTCTCGGCGTGCGGGCAGAACTTGCAGTTGTTCTTCGACGGCTTCGGACGGGACAGCTGCTCGGCCGTGGCGTTGGTGAGCGCGAACGCCCGCTTCTCGATCCGCGGGAGGAAGACCATCGCCTGCTCACGGGTGAAGGACTTCTCGAGCTTCTGGCCCTGGTCGGTGTAGTAGAAATCGACCTTGATGAACTCAAGCTCCGGGTAGCGCTTGAACGCACCGACCGCGTACTGGAGCCCCTGATCGGAGTGCTTCAGCTCGTTGCCGAATTTCTTGCCGGTCTTGTGATCGATGATGTGGGCCGAGGTCCCCCAGCGACGGAACACGTCCAGCTTCATGCGGCACCAGACGTCCTTGTCGAAGAAGCCCGTCTGCCTCCAGGTGGCGGTGAAGCCCCAGTTCTGTTCCAGCTCGAACTGCTCCGGGGATTCATCGAAGGCTTCGCGCAGCGTGCGGTACTCGAAGCCCAGCTTCTCGAGGTTCTTGGGCACCTTGTCGGTGTCCAGCTCGCCACGGATGTAGTGCTCGGCCTCGTCGTGAATCTTGTTGCCGCGATCGGCGGCATCGCTGGACGGCTCGGCGATCTTGTCCACCTTGCTGAGGTAGACGCGGTAGGGGCATTCCTCGAACTTCTTGAGGACCGAGAACGACCAGGCCGGTACCGGGCCGCGCGGGGCCTCGGCCAGTGACAGGGCATCCTCGGCCAGGGCAGCGGCGTCCGGGCGCTTGCCGGCGAACAGACTGTGGTTGGTGACGCTCGGCCCCTTGGGCGTCGCAGCCGGTTGCTTTTCAGGCGTGGCGGCGCCGTCGGGGCGCCCGTTACCAAAGAGGTTCATGGGGTGGCTCCTAGTGGGTCTGGATGGAGGAGAGCGACTTCTGCTGGTCCGGGGTGCCGTTGTCGCGGATCAGGGCCATGAGATCGACGTCCTCGTTGATCTCCCAGTCGATGCGGGCAACACGCACCCGTTGGCCAGCAATGCGGCGACGCTCGAAGCTAAGGCCATAGCGGGCCATCATCTTGGCGAAGCTCAGTTTCCGCGTGTTGTCACCCGCCAACGTGTTGTAGAGCGTCAGGGCGTCGTCGATGTTGAGGTAATCCCGAGACTCACCCGCCTCGAGGATGTCGATCGCCAGTCGCGCCAATACCTCGCTCGACTGGCTGACACGCACCGCGTCATCGGGCATGGACGGTCGGGAGTCGAGCACGTTGTTGACCAGCCACTCGAAGTCGCCACTACGAATGGCGTCGATGTAGTCATCGACCCAGGTGTTCGAGGCATCACGCATTGCCGCCTTGGCTTCGGTCTGGAGCGGAACGCGGGCGAATGCCTTGTCGATCTTGAAGGTGGCGAGGAAGTCCGCGAACAGCGGTAGCTCCTGGGTAATGGCAAAGATCAACTTGGCCGTGTCATACAGCGCATTGATCGGCGTGTTCTGGGCCGGGGCGACACAGAAACGGCGGTCGGTGGCACTGATCTTCAGCGCGTCGCGGGTGTTGGAGAAGAAGATCATGTTCTCGAACAGCTCGACGTTCTTCTGGTTGGAACGCATGTGGCGCACCGAGCCGCTGGTTTCCGAGATCATGTTCTTCAGCTTCTCGTACATCCGGCTCCCTTCCTTGGCATCGGCCATGCGGAATTCATCGATGACGACCAGCAGCATCTGTTCGCGCCAGCCGTCATAGCTGTCTTCCAGGTCGAAAATCTTCTTCAGCGAGCTGTAGCGATCGGTGAACAGCGGCTTGATGATCTGATGGAACAGCAAGCCCTTGCCGGTGCCCTCGACCCCGTGGAACATCCAGGCGACGGACGTCTTCTCGCGGTACACGAAGGCGAAGGCGAGCCAGTTGATGAAGTGCTCATACTCCGCTTGGCCATGACCCACGACATGGTCAATCAGCTTGTGGATGTTGGGCGCGATCTGGCTGAGGTAGCCGGCGGCATAGCCGTACTGGATGCCCTGATATTCCTCGCTGATTTCCGGCTTGCGCATCATGTACGGCGAGGGGCGGAACAGGTTGAAGTGCTTGTTTGCCGAGTCGATCTGACCCGTGGTGGATTTCGGATCGAAGCTGACCTGCCAGGACTCGATCGGATCAGGGAGGTCGGCACCGTACTGGAGCATGAAGTCCCGTAATGCCACGCGACCGGCATAGGCGTGATGCACCAGGGTGTTGTCCTCGGTGTTGTAGAGGACCGTCGAGTAGGTATCGGCATCCCGGTCGCGGAAGACCAGCGGTGAGACGGTTTCATCGACGACTTCATCCGAGATCGAGGCCATGTAATCCCGGTAGAAGTCCGGGGCCACCTTGACCATCTCGACGACGGGCTCGTCCTTGAAGTTGTAGATGTACTTCGGGTTGTCCTTCGGCCAGTAATAGGCGTTGGAGTCACCGCCGTTGAGGTTCGCGTAGACGAACGGGTCATTCTCGTAGGCAATCTCGATGCTGACCGTATCCGGGTTGGTCAGCAGTTCGTGGTAGTGACCCTTGCGCGTCTCGATGACCTTGGTCTTGCCGACACGGCTGGGCAGCTGGGCCAGGGCGCGCAGCTCCTTGACCTTCTGCTTGATCAGGTTGTCAGCGGTCTGAGGGACAACCGCATTGATTTCCTTGGAGACGTTGGCGACTGGACTGTCGCCGGGGATCAGGGCCACGCGCTCCTGGGGAGAGGTGAACGGGTCCATGATCAGCTTGCCGAGGAACAACGGCGTGGCGATATAGATCAGCCGGCTGTTGTCCGCCGTGCAGCGGTCCAGGGTGAAGTGCAGCGACTGACCGGACGGATTCAGCTCGATCTGCGCATCCAGGTCCGGGTGCGCGAAGTTGGCCTCGGTCAGCCATGCCTTCAGTTTGCCGGGTACCACGGGGGCGTCGAGCAGGAAGAACAGGTGCAGGCTGGCCGTCTTGGGCTTCATGCCGAAGGAGGAACTGGCATGCGCGACGCAGGCCGTGGTCCGCAATGATTCCGGCAGGTACTCACGGGCGTGGTTGGCAGCGGTAGTCAGCTCTTCCTTGGTCAGCGGTCGTGGCAGCTCCAGGTCACCCAGGGGCATGTCATCGATGTCGATGACCAGAATCTGCGGGCGGAACTTCGGGTCGCTGCGACCGGCACGGGATTCGTTGGCCAGTGGCGTCGGGAAGTGCCCGGTGAAGAACGCATCGCCGCCACCGGAATGGCGGGCGATCAGCTTGGCCAGGGTGTCCAGTCCCTCGAAGTCCGCTGTCAGCGGGTACTCGATCGAGGTTAGGTTCTTGGCATGGGGCGGGTTCTGCCGCCCCTCGAGGGTGTAGGTTTTCCCCAGGTGGACCTGGGCATTGACGAATGTGGCTGGGAACTGGTCCATCATCCCCTCCTGAAATGGCTGGCACGTTGGCGCTTTTGCCAGTCATCGCGGCAGTCTGTGTCGCAGAAGCGTGTCTCGGGGTCGTCGAGTGCTTCCTGGCAGTTGAAACACCGACCTGTGGCCGGTGGTAGCTGAGAGGCTTGCCGTGCAGCACGAAGGCCATGATCAATCATGGCCTCCGCGATCTCCTGCGCCTTCTCGTCGTCGAGGTCGTGATCCATAGAGCCCCTGATAAATCTGACGTGTGACGCTTGAGTATAAGCAGTGCTTATTGTTGTGGTCTAGCCGCTTTCAGCTGTTCTTTCAGAGTCTCGATCATGCGGAGCTGGTGAATGGCGTCATCACGGGCGTCGTGGTGCGTGCCTTCGCGCTCGACCTTGGTGTATACGCCCAGGTCCTCGGCCAGTGCCTTGAGGGTGCGCAAGTCACGCGCCATCCAGAATGCCCAGGGCGGTTGCATGCCGTGGGACCGGAAGGCGTGTTCGAGCATGGCGACATCGAAGCTGGACCCGTTGCCCCAGGGCGTGAGGCGGGCATCCTTGTCGCCCAGCTGGATATACCAGGACTGGAATGCCAGCAGGCCATCGCGCATCGATACACCGTCCGCGCAACGGGCCATCATCTGGTCATACAGCTCACCTTGCTTGCGCCACCAGGTCAGCGTGTTCGGATCGATGTGGCGGTCCCGTTGGGAGGTCTTGACGTCGAGGTAGCAGACGAAGGTTTCCAGCTCGCCGTTCACGCGGGCAGCGGCACCAATCGTGGTAATACGGGCATCCTGTCGGACTGACAGGGTTTCCAGATCGATGGAAACGGGCAGTTCGTACTCGGACATGGGGCAGGCTCCGTTCTTGAGGCACGAAAAAACCCCCGTGGAGTCCACGGGGGCGAGAAGCAGCGGGGCGGCTTAGGCAGCGGCCCGTTGCTCCTGGGCCACTTCGATCAGCTTGTCGAGGGCTTCGCGCACTTCCTCGTTGTCGCTGTCGGTCGAGTTGAGCATGCGATCCAGTGCAGCATGCGCACGGTTGAGCTGGCCCATTTTCTTGTTCATCTCGACGCGGTCCTGCTCGGCGCGCACCTCAGCGTCCAGGGTGGCGATCTCGTCGCGCTTGGTGGCGATGCGTTCTTCACGGGTTTCGATGCGACGGTTGGCCTGGGCGACGCGCTTGGTGGCAGTCTTGAGGGTGTCGATGTTGATCATCGGGGCGTTTCCTTTGTTGTAGTGAAACCTGGAAGGGTGCTTGTGGTAAGCAATGCTTATATTAGCAGCGCTTTCAGGGGATGCCAATTACTTCGAGTAACAGGTATCCCAGCCGCCTTCACTGTCGAGCGGCAGGTCAGGGGCCCAGTCCGGTGGCACTCGCATGAGGTCTTCGAGCCGGGCCTGACGGTCGTCGCTATTGTCGTCCGGCATCATCATCACGATTTCATCGTGGACCGCCAGAACGAGGTAGCTGTCGGGGAATTCGCGCACGGCAGCGCGTATCTGATCAGCCACGATGGTGCGGGACAGGGCCTGGACGATGTTCTCGGCCAGGATGCCGCCATAGATGCGCTGTGTCTTGCCGTTGCGGCGATCGCAGACCAGTTGGTCGCGTCCGTCCTGTTCGTCGGTGATGACGCGCAGGTTGGGGTATTTGAGCGCCATGCCATTGGGCATCTCGAGGCGTTCGAAACGGACCCGGATCGGGCCGATCCAGTAATCGGTCTTGGGCAGCATCATGTCGTAACCGGCCTGAGTGAGCAGCCGCCAGTAGTTGACGATGTTGGGGCTGTCGGCACGGAAGGTGTCCACGGCCGTCTGGGCGAAGTGCTGGGATACCAGGATCGGGGGCGATCCCATGGGACCGGAGGCCAGGGTGCCACGGAACTTGGGCGCGCCCATGCCATAGCCGAGGCCGAGGCGTGCGGTCTTGCCGACGTTACCTTCCTCTTCCTGCAACTTGTTGCCGTCGGCGTCCTTGGCCTTGCGATCGACGGGGTAGCCGTAAATCTTGGTGGCCATGTCGTTATAGATGTCCTCCTTGCGGCGGATCATCTCCAACAGGCTGGTTTCGCCGGCCACATACGCCAGGACACGGGCCTCGATGTTCGAGGAATCCGCGACGTGGACCTTGTAGCCTGGCGGGGCCGTCAGCGCCTTGCGCAGATCACCACCACGGGGCAGGTTCTGCAGGTTCACTTTCTGGGTCCCGGACCAGCGGCCAGTGTGCGCACCGTAAAACGACAAGGGCACCGGGATGCGTCCCAGCTGGTCGTCCAGATCGAGCAGACGCTGGGCACGGGTCGTGTTGAGCGTGGACTTGACCGCTGCGCGGGCCTTCCAGACGTGGGCGAATTCGGGGTAGTCGGCCATGGTGGCCAGGAATGCCGGGTCCTTCTGACCCAGGGCATCGGTTTCCTTGCCGGTACTGGGGCTGACCTTGCGGGGCACCTCGATGCCGTTCTCGCGCATCCACTCGGCGAACTTGGGATTGGAAGACAGCGTGGTCTTGGCCAGGCCCGAGTCCTTGATCAGCTGTTTGGTGTGGGACAGCTCCTTCTCCAGGAAGCCTTCCACCAGCGGGCGATCGAGGATGAAACGGGGCTGGATGTACATGCGCAGCGTCAGCTCGGCCAGCTCGACCTCACTGTCCGGGATATTGGGGCGCAGGTAGTGGAACAGGGCGCGGGTCAGTCGGACGTCCTGCTTGCAGTAGTTGCCCATGACCGCTTGCTGCTCGGCGTCCAGCTCCCGACAGTTCTTGAAGTTGGCCAGCTCCTTGCCTTTCTGCATGTCGGGGTCATCGGGCCAGGCCCGTCGGCACATGGCCTCGAGGCTGACGTCCTGACCCGGCCACATGCCGCGCCCCAGTGACTGGGTATCGATATAGTGCTTGGCGTAGCGGTTGTAGCGCAGGGCCAGCACGGTGGCATCGAACATCAGGTTCTGTCCGACCAGGGTGGCCTCCTCGAGCGGCAGGTCCGCGATCGCGGCCTCGACTTCATGCTCGGGGTAATACTCGATCTCGCCGTCATCGATGGCGATCCCGACCCCCTGGCAGAGCCAGCGGTCGTCGAGGATGTATTCCGGGTAGGTGAGGCCGGTCAGGGTGTACTTGTTGGCGTAGTAGCTCTCGAAATCGAGAAAGATGTGCATCAGGCAACTCCCATGCTGGCTGTGACGGCGACCTGGCCGTTGTAGCGGCCGCGCTTGCGGTAGCTGTATTCCCCTGCCGAGGCGTGGCGGTGGAAGACCAGCTGACCGAGCCGCATGCCGGGACGTACCAGCAGACGGTGGTATTGGCAGACGTTCTGGAATTCCAGAGTGAGCGTCCCGTAGAAGCCGGGATCAGCCCAGCCGGACAGGGCGTGGTTGAGGGCAGCACGACCGGCGCTGGAACGCAGCTTGAACTCGCAGGACAGATCGTCCGGCAGGTCGAGGATTTCCTGGGTAGCGACCATGAAGAACTCCCCCGGATGAATCATCATCCCGGCGGCCGGTATCTTCACGCGCTCCATGTCCAGCTGTTCCTTGGCGCCCAGGTCGATGATCGCCGAGCGGTTCAGGTTCTCGATCAGGGCCTCGTCGCCGATGCGCACATCAAGGCTGGAGCCATTGATGTACTCAGGGGCGGCGCCCTTGATGACGCCGCTGTTGATCAGTTCGAGGATTTCAGGACCTGCCAGAATCATGTCGATATCGCTCCTTGTGGGGGTCCACGATAATAAGCACCGCTTATATGATCATTCAAGTTCATCGAGCAATGGCTTCCAGTCATCGCTTAGATGCTCCGCGATGCCGTTGGTCCTGGGATCACTGCCGTAGAACCCCCAGCAAGACTTCGCGACATACCAGAGGTCACCGTCCGCCAGCTTGAGCGGGGAACCATCGAAGCCGAAGGCCACGGCAGGGCGTGCCTCAACGACAAAGCCGTAGACCTCACCGCGCAGGTACTGGTCGTAGGTTTCCAGCTCGGCCGTCAGCGTGGCGTCCGGGTCGGGCAGTGTCTCGCTGCCGTCGGGCATCCACAGGTGCCAGCCGACCTGGCCGGAATCCCAGTGGCAGGAGAAAGGGGAATGGCTGACCGTGATGCCTGAATGGTCGTAGAGGTAGACCGGCTTGCAGAGGGTGCCTTCCGGGAGCAGGCCACCTTCATCCAGCATCTCGATGATCCGACCCACATGCGCCAGGTCGTTGGGCTGCAACAGCTCGACGATGTTCTGGCCGTTGAAGGTCTGCTCGATCTCGATCTCGAACGGGTTGCTGATCCAGCCGCTGTGATCGCAGCGGTTGCAGGTGTCGCTGGGCTCACGCTCGTCGGCCCGGCACTTCGGGCAGATGACCTGGTCATCGTCCAGGTCGCCGGGGAAATCGGCCTCCTGGATGTATTGCGTCATCAGCGGTTCCAGGAACCGGGTCACCTGCTCCATGCCGCCGACATCCCCCAGCTCATAGCGGCTGTGGCGAAGGGCCAACACCCCCGCATTGTCGTCCTCGGTGCGGGGGTTCATGGGCGTCTGGTCCTGCTCGATGCGCAGGCGGTACTCAGTGTGGTGCTTGATCATGACGGGCTCCTCAAACGCGGGCGGGCATCACGATGGCGATGGCGCCGGTATCACCGAAGTCGAAGCGGACGGATGACGACGCATTGTCCGGCAGGTACGCCGTCACTTTCGACTGGCTACCGACCGGCGTCGGGAAACGCAGGGATTCCTCGACATAGCGCTGGTTCATGGCCGACTGCCCGAGCTTCAGATAGTTGCGGTACTTGGGGCGGTTGTCGGGGAAGGTCATCTGCTCGAACTGGTCCAGCTGGACGTCCTCGCGGGCCTCCATCGCGGCGATCCCCGGAATGACGCGATCGGTATCGGGGAACTTGCCATCGACCTGCATCTTCTGGCGGGTGGCCGGCTGGTAGAACCCGGGCTCGATGCCCTCGGCATTCGGGATGCGGTGCAGGCGGTGACCGTCGGTGGCCTCGATCCACTTCTCACTGACATGCACGTAGTTGAGGTAGTAGCGCACATCATCGGTGCCGGCGGCCTTGGCGACCCATTCCCAGAGGTCCTTGGGCTTCTTGGCCAGCGTGGGCAGGAAGAAGTTGGCCAGCGTGTGCAGCTCGACGTCGCCGGGCAGGCGGTCGCCGTGGTGCATCTCCAGCTCCTCGGTCAGCTTCTTCAGCGCCTTGAGGGCGTCGTCGCGGTTGGACTTGTTGCCGGCGATACGGTGGCGGTATGCCTCGGCAGTGATGGCTTCGAACGGGTGTTGGGCACGCTTGGTTTCTGTCACGGCATTCATGTCACTTCTCCGGGATATCGATGTCGGTGATGTCGCTGAGGCGGTACTGATCGACCCAGCTCGCGTAGCAGTGCAGGCAGGTGATCGACTGACGGGCGTGCCGGTCGTCCACCGTGACGGCGCCACCTTCAAGGTCGTTGCTCTTGCAGAAGGGGCAAAGGTTCGGTTCGGCCAGATAGCGGGCCCTGGTTGCCTCATCCATCAGCGTTCTCCAGGGCGGTGTTGATGTGATCGCGGATCAGCTGGTTGATGACGTTGTGGCTGGGCAGCGGTTGCGGGTCGGCCGTCACCAGCGTGGCGTAGGCCGCGCCGACCGGACGACAGACGCTGTTGAGCCAGCCGATCAGGTCATCGGCGTAGAGCCGGCAGGTCAGTTCCAGTTCCTCGATGTCGTTGGTGAGCTTCTGGATGGCCTGGAAGTCGTAGGGGGCCGCGCCGAGGTATCCCGCTGTCAGGGCGATGACCGCCTGCCGGCAGCGCATCTCGACGGAGGGGCGAGGGATGATGACTTCCCCCAGGGTGGCCTGGGCGGCCAGGGCCTCCTCGCACTCCCCACTGCGGACCTGTTCATCGAGCCAGAGGGCGAAGTCCTGCCTGACGGCGGGGCGGTCGGTGACCGGGATGCGCGTCTGGTGCCAGGTGAGAAGGTACTTGCGACGCAGGGCCGCCAGGTCGTGCTTGAGCGAGGGCCCGGACAGGGTGTCGATGTAGGGCACGCAGAGGTGGTACTTGCCCAGGGCCCGTTCATCGAGGTACTTGGCCACCGAGCCGAAGACGTTGTCGTCCATCGGGTGTTCGGGCGTGAGATGGGTGAGCGTCTTCTGGCGCCAGTCGGCCAGCACCAGCCCATCGACCGTGGTGACGCAGTCCAGCTGGTCGCAGTCCTGAATGGTCTTCTGAATCAGGTTCCAGAGGTCGTCGGTGTCGTCGCAGAGCAGTTCGTCCAGCTCGTTCTGGATCGACTGGGCGAGGTCGTCGTCGCCGAGCTTGCGCGCCACGAGATGGGCCACGTTCGGCGGGCTGGTGTTGTCGGTCAGGTCGCACAGGCGGACTTCCATGCTGAACAGCTGCTGGTCGCTGTTCTCGGAGATCAGCCCCCGCAGTTCCTCGACGTCGTCGGTAGTGGCGCGCAGGTAGACGCCGTGAATCTGGATAGTCATTCGCAGAACCCCTCGGTTGGTAAGCGCTGCTTATCGAAATCGGCAGGCGAAATCCACGTATCCTTGCGACGGACGTCCACCGCCTTGCACAGGCAGACGCCGTCGCACTTGGCGAACATCGTCGTGATGCTGCCGGTGGTGAATTCGGACATCAGGAAGCTGACCATGCCGTTCTCGCGGGTGTAGCGCAGGGGCGGCAGAACCTCCAGCGCCTCGTCAAAGGCCAGCTCGTCGATGACGGCCGCCGGGTCGCTCAGGTAATGCGCGTCCTGCCACTCTTGCTGGAAGGCTTCGAACGCCTCCTCGGTCATGGCTTCGGTGCCCGGGTTCGCGGCCAGGTAGTCCTCGACGGACTGCCCACCGGGGTAGAGCACCTGGCCCTCCAGGGCGACGTTCTTGGCATAGCCAGTGAAGTCATTGCGATCGACGAGGTAGGTGTAGACCTTCATGGTCAGCTCCTGTGCGTTAGTGGACGGTGTCAGCGGTGGCAGCGGTAGCGACCACCTCGATGGAATCGATATGCACCACACCGTCTTCCAGCTCGATGTGACCCTCGGGCGGGGCGATACCGAGCTGAATCATCATGAACAGCTCGGGGTTGATCAGCGCGATGCGTTCCATCGGCGGGTTCGGGTTCTCCACGGTGCGCACCACCCCCTGGTGCTCCTCTTTCACGCGCGCGCCACCGATACGGACACTGTCGCCGACCTGGATGTCGCGGCCATCGGCGTCCTGGGGGACAGGCTGGGGAGTCACCTCGAAGACCAGCTCCTCACCGTCACCCTGTTCCAGGATGGTGATGGTGTTGGCGAAAACTGCGGAACTTTCGCCGTCTTCGTCGTCCAGGATCATCATCGGGTGTTGCGAGAGCATCGCCTGCTGTCCGGTGAGGGCCGGTATCCGAGCCAGGTGCTCAAGACGGATGACGCGATTCACTCGCCCCTTGTCTCCGTGGAACTCTTCCGGGGCGCCTTCACCGATCTCGACCAGGTCGCCGACGTGGAAGGTCTTGCCGTTGCGGTCTTTCGGGGTATAGAGGTTCATGACTGATTGTCCTTATTGGCCAAGGGAGTGAAGGTTCCGACGACGTTCCACGTCGGTGACGCTGCTGCTGAGGGAGGCCCCGATGGCCTCGATCGCAGGGCGTAGGTGCTTGGGACCTGCCGGCGGCAGGACCCCGAAGTCGCGCAGGTGGCGCAGGGCGGTCAGCTCATACTGGGTGCTCCCGCCATAGGCGAAGGGCACGGTCAGCTGTTGCGGCGGCGAAGCGTCATCGCCGAACATCTGGACGTGGACGCTGTGGTAGGTGTTCTGGCCGTCGAACCAGCGGCGTCCTTCCACGGTGAAATGGTTCATGAGATCGACTTGACCTCCTTGAGGTTGGCGATGGTCGCGCGCTTCTCGTTGCGCAGCGTCGCGGGGTAGGCCAGCTGGTGGCTCGGGTCCGTGCTGACCCGACCGTCCATGCCGAAGTGCAATAGGCGGGTGATGGTGCCGCCGAGCTGCATGGCGATGATCGGGTGGTTGCCCGGTGCCCGGGTTTCCAGAATCTTCACCTCCTGGCCGGTGCTGGTGACCCAGGTCGTGCCGATGTTGACGAAGATCGGGCGCTGGATATGCCGGATCGCGCTCTCGTCCACGACCTCGATCTGGCCGTAGCCCAGGTGAATCTTGCCGGTCGATTCGCACTGCTTATAAAAGAACTCACGCTGAACGGCGTGCTCCTCGGTCTGGTACTCCACCAGGTCGGACATCTGTGCCAGCGCCAGCGGGATGGTTGCCAGAATGATCATGGTGTCGCTCCTACAGGATGGTGATGGGGTGCAGCGGACGCGCGTTGCGCGAAGGGGCAGCGTCGAGTTCCAGCACGCTGTCAGGGTCAAAGCCGTAGTGGTCCAGTTTGAGTTCTGCGTGGCAGATGTCGCCGGCCAGGAATTCGAGGGTGAAGACCCGGGCCCCTTGCTGGACGCGGGCGCGGTACACCGTCATGGTCGGGTGGCAGATGTTCACTCCTCCTCGTCGAAGTCTTCGAGGTAGGTGTTGCCACGCTCGATGGCGACCTCCTCGAGCACGCCACCATCGGCGTCTCCAATCTCGTCCGGGGTCCAGACGATGACGACATGGCCTGAGTCACGCAGTTGCTGAATGGTCTGATCCTTGAGGTTCATCAGTAGTCTCCCGGTGCCTGCAGGTAGGCGTCGTGTTCATCATCGAGGGCAACGGCCAGGGCGTGTTCGGCCTCGGTCTGGGTGTCGTGGGTGGACAGCACCTGGTCGTCTTCAGTGATCACCCGCCATTGGCCCAGGGACCAGAACCCGAAGTCGGCACCGTCACCTTCATGGGTACCGAAGTAGGTGCCTTCGGGGGCGGCGTTTTCCAGGGCGTTGATCAGCTCCTCCTGGAGGAAGGCGGCTTCCTCGCTATCCCACCACTCACTGTCGTCGCCCTCGTCCTGGACATAGGCCGGGATCGGCGGGTGAGGCTGGGCGACCAGCTGTTCGTAGGCCGCGCTGTCGTACTCGGCGAGCGCGGCCAGGAAGGTCGGGATCAGGTCCTGCGGGCGCAGGGTGCCCTGGCTTATGCTTCCTGTGGACATGTCGGTTCCTCCAATACGTCGGTGGTCAGATCGAATTCCTCGGCAACCTCCTCGAGGCGGTGGCGCCATTCCGAGACGACGTTGTCCGGGGCCTGGTCCATGAGGTCGTGACCCTCGTCGTGAACGGCCTGCAGCGTGCTGATCAGCTCGGCATGCTCGCTGTTCACACGTTCGGAAAACACCAACTCTTGCCACGAATGACCTTCCATCTCGGGCGTGTACTCGTCATCGCCGATCAGGCAGCCGGCGGCACAGGCACCGAAGGGGGAGCGGTAGGCGCACATGTCATGTGACGGCGAGTAGCTGACCTTCTGCTGAGTGAGCAGGTGACGGGCCACCTGGTCGAAGACCTCCTGTTCGGTGGCGTCAGGGAGCGTGGCGAGGGTGACCATCAGATGTCCTCCTGCAGGCAGGGATGCTGTTGGCGGGCGAATGCCTTGCACTCGTCCAGCGTGATGGCGAACGGGTTGGAGTGGCCGGTATCGAGGCGTTCCCCGATCTGACCCACGATCCACTGACCCAGGGCTTCCTGGACGGTGTACTCGAAGGCGAACGGGTGTTCCTCGAAGCGATCGTGGTGGCGCTGAATCAGGTTGCGGCCCCAGGGCTCGATGCCCTCGGCCAGCTCGATCAGGTCCGCGACGAAGTCGCGCTCGCAATCGCTTTCGTCGGCGACCTCGATGTAGCGCGGATGCTGGGCAGCACCGATCAGCAGCATCATCGGGTTGGGGTTGCTCATGACCAGTAACCTCCTGTCAGGGCGCGGATGCGGGTGGCCACCTGGATGGCACGCACGCCATCGGGATTGATGTAGCTGTCCTGGTTGAAGATGCGATCGGCCTGGTCTTCCGTCAGGTCGAAGTACGCCTCGACCGCGTCCCAGCAACGGATGTTGCCGTACTGGGGCATCAAGGCCGGGGTATGCCCTGCCGTGACCAGCTCCGGCAGGCGCTCGTCGAGGATTGCATGGCCGATGGCACAGGCTGAGTAGCCGCAGGGGGTGTCGTTCGACGCGACACTGGGAAAGCCCCAGCAATCCATGTTGAAACGCACCGGGGCATCGGTCGGCACCACGGTCTTTTCGAGCGCTTCGGGGTAGGGCACTGTCCGCTGCCAGGTGTTGGCTTCCACCTCGTCGAGGATGGTCGCCATGATTTCCAGGCGTTCGATATTCATGGGGGTGGCTCCTAGAAGACGGCGGTGGCCAGGTTGACCTGGAACAGGCCGGCGACAGCGCGGGCATCGCACATGGCGTCGCGGCTGAATGAGCCCGCATCCTGTGCCTGGGAGTCGATCAGGGCGTCGGCCTGACGGGCACCGAAGGGCGTGAGGAAGCGGTCACCGTTCCAATAGCAAGGGGTGCCTTCATCGCCCCATTTGTCACTGCCGACGTCATTGGTCTGGCCGAAGTCGATTTCCTGGTGATACCAGTCCATGGCGATGGCCTTTTCCATTTCGGCAGCGGCTCGCGCCATCCTGGTGGGTATCACTGGTGTCTGGTGCCACAGGCCGAGGTAGAACCAGAGATTGACCAGGTTCGTGATGGGGCGCTTCTCGCTGGGCAGTGTCTCGCGCAGCTGGTACGTGGCTGCCATCAGGTGGTGGAAGGTATCGGCGTTCAATTCGTGGGCGTGGTTCGCGTCATAGGCCGGAGAGTCCGCCAGCGCCAGAAATGCCCCGGCGACCAGCTCGCCGGTTTCGTGGTGGTGCTTGAGCATCGGGTTGGTTTCGCGGTACAGCTCGCGGGCTTCATGCTGGCGCTGTTCCGCCAGATGGCGGGCGACGTATTGCTGGATGATGTCGCGGCATTCGCCAGTAGATGCTGCGGCTATCAGTGCGTCGTAGAACCCCTGGGAAGTGAGCAGCTGACAGAAGCGGCGCTCGTCGAGCAGGTAGCACTCGGTCCCCAGGCTTGCTGGGTGGACTTCGCAGGACGTCATGCGGGACAGGGCACGGCGCCGTTGGAACAGGGAATCTTTCTTCTTGTCGCGCGACAGGGACTCCGCCAGATAGCGGTCGAAATTCTCGTGGAGTGTGCTCATTTCAGGGCCTCATCGATCCGTTCGAATTCGTTCATCGCGGCTTCGTTGTCGCTGGCGATGTCGATGACGATGTCCTTCTCATCGACGTCGTACATCAGCACCAAGGCACCGACTTCGTGCCCACCGGGGGAGGTCGCCAGCAGGGTGCTGGGCTCGTCGGTGGCCAGCAGCTCGTCGATCAGCGTGTCCACGCTGTTGCCTTCCAGGGGCGTGACCTCGTCCTCGAAGGTGACCGCGATGTTGGTCCACCCCAGGGACTTGAGGCGGTTGATCAGGTCACGGGCATGCAGCCCGTTGGTGGTAGCGAGCAGGGATGGCATATCAAAAGCCCTCGGCCATGCGTTTATCGACGCCCATCAGCATCAGTGCGTGCTGATAGACCAGGAAGGGACGCGGGAACTCGTCCCGGATCAGATACTGCTCAGGCAGCCAGCGGCCGACGGCCTCGACGATGTCGTAGGCGAAGACACCCTCGTACTGGTATTCGGTGTCCTTGACGGCCTGCCAGGCCATGTCCAAGACGGTGGCGAAGTCCGTCACATAACTGATGAAGCCCAGCTCACCCTCCGCCAGTGAATCGACGGCCTGGGAAAACCGCTTGGACTCCGAGGCACCCTTGGCCAGGTAGGCCACGGTGACGTTGTCGGGGGTGACGGGGCGCTCCCAGTCGAACTGGGGCAGGGTCAGGAGCGGGGGGACATCCCGATCCAGGTTCAGCCAGGTGTGGTCGGTGCGGGATGCCAGCAGGGCCAGGTCGATCAGGAACGGGACCTTGTCCTGGGGCAGGTGGGGAATCTGCTCATCGATGATCAGCAGGGTGCCGGTATCGCGCACGATGCCGTTGGCGGCGCGGTGCCGGATGGCATCATTGAGCACGGACAGTTCGGCCTGGGGCACATGGCGGGTGTTCAGGGACAACATCTGCTCGGAATGAGATACGGGGAACATGGTATGGGGCCTTTTTTGGTAAGCGGTGCTTATACAGACGCCGTGGCGAGAAACGTCAGGCGCTCCGGTGCCGGCTCCTGGTCATGGAGCGGGGTGCGTTCGACGACGTGGTGCTGGTACAGCCCGTCCACGGTGCCCCGGCAGGTGGCCCGGGTGCGTTGCCCACCGGGGAGGTAAGCATCGACCGCCCACGGGAGAATCGGGGCGTGCGTCATGCGGATCAGCCGGGCAGCGGCCTTGAACGTGCAGCGGCGGCCACGGTTCGAGGGGCTGTCACCGGCCAGTGGGGCACGCTCCTCGTAGGTCGGGGCGATGCCCAGACAGTCCCACTCGTCGTCGGGAATGTCGTTGAAGTGGTAGTCCGTGCTCGACAGGATGCGCTCGCGGCCGATCACGTCCTCGACCTTGTCCATTTCCTCGGGACCCACGAACTGGACATAGTAGTCATGGTGACTGATACGATGGCTGACGTAGCTCTCACGCGAGTACATGGCAGTTCTCCTTGGGCAATAACAGTAACGGTAAGCACTGCTTATAGTGTAGTCAAGAACCCCCCGACCAAGGGGGGAGGCAGGGGGGATATCAGGCCGGGTGTTCTTCTTGCATCCGTTCCTCATACAGGGCGATGAACTTCTCTGTCGGGCGGTAGATGCCATGACGATAGCTCGGATGCGGGGTATTGGTGACTAGGGCCATATCGAGCAGGTACTGCACGAAATGGGTGTCATGGTGGTTGGTGTGCGACTCCGGCTTGAATATATCCGCCGTTGTGAACTTCCCGTCGTAGTGCGCGAGCATGAGCAGGTCCACAAGCACCCGGTGGCTTGATGACATGTCCGCGATCAGGGTTGGGAGCAAGGCTTCCTGCTCGGCCTTGATGACTGCGGCCTCTTCCGCCTGCCTTTCGGCTGCACGCTTCGCATCGCGTTTATCGATCAGGTGGTGCAGGCCCATCACGACCAGGCGGATGATGGAGCCGATGATCACCAATATGGCGAAGAACGAGACGGCTGCCAGTATGGCGGCGAGGAAGACCGGCATGGGCAGCCAATTGAGGGCGACCACGCAGGAAAGCAGGATGGTGGTGGCAAACAGGGTAGAGGCACGGGCCTCGGCCAGGGGGCGCGAGAGGAATTCTGCCGCTTTGACGACGCTGCTGAAGGGAGGGGTCATGGCGATACGTCCTTGTGTGAGAGATCGTGAATGATAGCCCACAGGGAGAGCGCCTAGCAGCACGCCAGACTCGACAGCCACGACAATGGCCCCCCGCCAATGGCGAGGGGCCGAGGGCCGTTACAGGCTGGCGATGACGCTGGCGCGACGGCGGCGCGTCTGTTGAGTCAGCGACTCGCTGCCAGCGGCGTTGAAGCCACGGTTCTGCGCATCCTGATCACGCGCCAGCTTGCCCAGCCATGCCGCGTGTGCGCGCTGATACTCGTGGTTGAGGGCCGACGGCGCTTTCGTCAGCTTCTCGTAGCGCCCCTGCTCGGTGCGGCGGGTGCTGAAGGCGATCTCGTCACCGCAGATCGCGCGGAAGACGTCTGCCAGCTCGCTGACCATCTCCAGGGCGGCGACCTCGTCGTCACGCAGGGAGTTGAGCAGTTCGAACTGCTTCTCGGACAGACGACGCGGCTCGACGCCAGCGGTGTCGGGCTCGGGGCGGATGTCGAGATCGACCGGCGACTTCACGAAACCGGCCTCGTCCAGCTCCAGCGGCTCGCCGCAGGCGTGCATGGCATCGTCGCCGAACTCGATGCGGTCAGCGAAGTGGGCCGCGCGGGCCGACTCGCTGACGAGCGTCTGAATCAGGCGCTCGAGCACGTTCTGACGCGGGTACTGACCCAGCTGGGAGAAGAACGCATCGAGAGTGTCGGTGGTGGCAGCGGCGGTGGTCTGGGTGGTCATGGCAGTGTCCTCGGAAGTGGCAGAAGTGGTGGTAGCGGCGGCGGGGGCATCCTCCCAAGGGGCGGTGTCCTCCAGGTCCAGCAGCTGGTCACGCAGATCGTTCTGGTTGTATCGGCTCATGGGTAAGGCTCCGGTTGGGTGTCACGGGATGTGACATAGAGCCTTGCGCACTGGCCCTGACGAAGTCAGGGCCTCGACTGCCACGACAAAGGGCCCCCGCAGGGGCCCTCCGTTCACTTCAGCAGGAACGCTGTCCGCTGCCGGATGTACTCTGTCCGACCCACGCGGGCGAAGTCGGGACGGTCGCGGCTGTCGTCCCAGTCCTCCAGCGCCTGTTCCTCTGCCTGCAACAGCAGCTCCAGCGGGTCCTGCGGCTCCGGCAGGCTGTGCAGGTAATCCGATCCATGGTCGATGGCGTGTGGCATGTCGTGTTCTCCTCAGATGGGTTCACGACTGCCACGCAATGGCCCCGCCGAAGGCGGGGCCTGGGGTTCACGCTGACAGCGGGGGGTAGTTGAACGGGTGGGCACTGACCCAGTCCGGGATGGCCACGCGATCAAAGGTGGCGACCATCGCGTCAGCGGCCTCCTGTGTGGGCAGGCGGGCGTAGCAGTCGTCGCCCGTGCGCAGGTCGTGCCAACTGATGACGTACTCCTCGCCGAAGAAGCGCCATTCCGGGATCGGGAAGCGCACGCTGCGTCCGGCCTGATCATAGATGTCAGGCGTGGCATGGCCGTTCTCGATCAGGCCCAGGGCGAAGTTGATGGCCTTCTGCCGGGTGATGAAGCGCTGTTCGTGCATGTCGCCATTGAAATCGCAGAACAGGACAGTGTGGGTGATGATCATGGTCGTGAATCTCTGGATGGGTTCACGACCGGCACGCAATGGCCCCGCCGAAGGCGGGGCCGGTTCGAACTGCCGCGCAATGGCCCAGGTCCTTCGGCAAGGACCTGGGACATAGAAAAAGGCCCCTGCCAGAGGGCAAGGGCCTGGGGGCTAGATCAGGATGTCGAGCAGGTTGTGCAGGTGCTCGACGTCAGGGCAATGGTGCTGGCGCTGCTTCTGCGTGTAGTCGCCGAAGTTCTCGTAGACCACGAAGGTTTCGCCCACGTCCTCCTTCTTGATGCGGCGCACCGAGACAGTCTGCTTCTCGCCATGGATCAGGTAGTAGGGCCAGTTGTGGGTACTGGCATACGGGCCCTGGGCGGCATAGGGCAGCAGGGCGGTGTCGAGGCGTGACTGACACTGGCGTTGGCCAATATTCGCAGTGCTTATATCAAACATGGCGGTCATGGTCGGGGAACTCCGTTTCTTATGTGTGTTGCGTTGTGTGAATCAACGCTAATACAGTAACCAACGGGACCTCAAGGGAAGCCCCGTTAGACGATGGTGGCGGTTACTGGCGCCAGGCCGGTGGGTAATAGCGCCAACGCAGCTGCATGCCGTCGCGTTCCAGCCGCTCGTAGCCGACCAGCTTCTTGGCGATCAGCAGCATGATCGACAGCAGGCAGCCGGCGAACACGGCAGCAGCCATGCCGGTGATGGTGCCGGAGAACATGCCGACCAGCATCGTGGTCGAGATGAAGTCCACGGCCGCGTCATAGCCCAGCACGCGGCGGATGTTGAGCTTGATCATCAGCACGAACAGGGCTGAGGCAGCGGCGATCGAGATCATCAGGAAAGGTCCCATGGGCATGTCCTCAGAATTGGGCCAGGGCGCGGCGCTGGGCGGCGTTCGCCGTGGGGGTGATATCACGGGCCTGCTCGAAGCGGCGCTCGTCCTCGGCCATCTGGCGGGCCTTCCTGTCGGCACGCTTGCGCAAGAAGGTCAGTGTGACGCGGGTGATGTTGGCGAACAGGTAGGCGTTGCCGACGGACGCCAGGGCGATGACCAGCAGCGTCAGGGGATGGGCCACGGTCAGGCCGGCAGCGATCAGGCCAGCGAGGGCGATCAGGCGCAGGGCGAAGGCCAGCAGGCTGCGGCCGGTGAGGATGTCGAGGATCAGGTTGATCATGGTCAAGGCTCCGGTTGAGTCACGGGATGTGACACGGACCTCACGCACTGGCCCTGACGCAGTCAGGGCCTTACCGATTGGTGGTCGATGATGGGCCTGTGTCCCGGTTGGCGAACGACCGGGACAAAAGTGGGGCAATTGGCGGGAGGCCAGCAATGACGGGGGCTGTGGAGCAATGTGGTGGCGTGGTGTCCCGGTTGCGGGTTCAATGTCGCTGAACAGGGCCAGGGCCAACGAACCGCTCTACGACGGGCTTTCCAACGACTTCTGTCCCAGTTGTCCCAGTTCTATTTAAACTATTTAAGTAAATGAAAGGGGTATATGAGTAGGACTGTATAGAGAGTAGTAATGCTATGTGTAGAAAAGGAAATAGGGGCCAATCCGGGTTTTTCGGGACAGACTTTTGCAAGGCATTGAAATCCTTGCTGAAAACAGGTGTCCCGGACCTTGGCCGGTTTTTTGTAACCGGGACAAACCGGGACAAACACTGTTTTTTAACCTGTTTCTCGCATTCCGACGGAAACGCAACCAGTTTTCCTTAATCGTTGCCCTTGATCCCATTGAAAGAATCAATTTGCTTAGACCTTCGTCGAGTGTCGCAGGAAGGGGACGGAATTACGACTAAGGGTGTAATCCATTAGCAAACGCTGAAACGTTGACCAATCTGCGTCGCATTTAGGGCCGTCACGGAAGTTCCCGAATAATATTCGAGCGTCTGCGGGAAGATTGGCACCGGGCCACGGGCCTGGAATCGTGATCTTGGTGGCAATCAGCACCGCTGCCAGGGCCTTGGACCGCTGACCGTGCTGACGTGGCCGATGACCGCTGTCCCGGAACTGGGACAGGCTGTAGCTCCCATGGTATGGGGGCTGTGGCAGATGTCCCGGAACTGGGCCAAGGGCTGGTGTCGGTGATCGCGGG
>NZ_JBLXHL010000012.1:0-27032 GCF_048259695.1 Celeribacter sp.
CCTCGTCCCGGACGACACAAACGGCGAGCGTGATCTCTTCATTGCCCGCTTCGAGGAGCAGCAGCTCGGAGGGCCCGTGCAATGGAGCAAGGCCGAGGGCGGCAATGGCCATTGGTATGAATTTGTCGAGGGGCCGCTGGCTTGGGCCGAGGCCCGGGCCGACGCCGAGGGTCGCAATCACCTTGGCCTGCCGGGCTACCTGGCGACGATCACCTCGGAGGAGGAGAATGCCTTCGTGCTGTCGATGACGCCGCCCAATGTCTGGGTTGGCGGGTCTGATGCGGCGCGCGAGGGGATCTGGAGCTGGACCGGCGGTCCCGAGGTGGGGCAGGTGTTCTGGAGCAGCTCCGGCGGCGCCACCGGCTACGTCGACTGGGGCGGGGACGAGCCGAACGACGCGGGGGGCGAGGACTACCTGCTGGCCCATGCGCTTTATCCGTCTGGCACCTGGGCCGACGCCGGGGTGCCGCCGAACCCCAACTCCCGCTTTGGCTACGTGGTCGAGTACAGCGCGCCGGGCCATAGCTTCGCCGAGATCGCGCCCGGCCGGACCGAGGCCGAAGCGCTCGGCATCGAAGGCGGCTTCGCGCCGTCGCACAATGTCTGGGCCTCGGGCGGGGCCTATCTGCAGGCCACGGGGTCCGGCGAGGCGATCGCCACCGGCAGGTTCTCGGGGCCCAAGGGTACCTACAGCCTGACGATCGGCTATTTCGACGAGACCGATGGCGCGAGCCGGATGCGCGTCCTCGTGAACGGCGTCCAGGTCGACGACTGGCTCTGGAACGGGACCTGCGGCGACGCCATCGTCACCGGGGCCGGCGCTGCCGAGCGCGTCATCGAGGACCTTGATCTATCCCCGGGCGACAGGATCGAACTGGTCGGCACGTCCAGCGGGGGCGAACCGCTGCGCACCGACTATCTTATCCTCACGGACAGGCTGCTCGATGTGGTCGGGAGCGAGGGTGCCGACCGGCTGAAGGGAAGCGATGCAGACGAACGGCTGCTGGGGTTCGGCGGCTCGGATCGGATCGAGGCGCTCGGCGGCGAAGACCTGATCTTCGCCGGTGCCGGGGCGGACACGGTCCGCGCCGGAGAGGGCGACGACACGATCTTCGGCGGGCCGGGGCTCGACGTGATCTATACCGGACCAGGGGCCGACGTGGTCGTGCTTTCCGATCTCAAGCATTTCGACAAGCTCTACGATTTCGAGGTCGGCGTGGACAGGTTGCGCGTTGAGATTGACGGCGTCGAGACCGATGATCTCTACGTCAGGAACTGGCGGCTGATGGCACGGAGCTGCGGCGAGGACGTTCTGCTCGCTTATATTCCCGATGCCTATACTGCGCGCGCCAGTGTCGCCGACCTGTTGCAGCCCGAGGTTCCCGCGGATGGCACAACGCTGCACCGCCTCGAGTTCGGCACCGACCAGAAGGGAGAGCTCTCGTTCCTGGAGGATGTCGACCGGTTCCGTTTTGAAGCTGAGGCCGGGAAGTTCTATGTCTTCACGATGACCGGTGATCCGGCGTCGGACCGGCCGATTGCCGCGCCGCGGCTCGATCTGCATTCGGCTGAGGGGGCGTTCCTTGGCAGCAGCAACGACAGCGGCGCGCCGGTGGCGCAATTGCCTTTCCTCGCGACGGCGAACGAACCGCTTTTTGTCGACGCCTATGATCTCTACGGCGGAGAGATTGGGGGCTACATCCTGTCGGTTGGTCTGGCCGAAGATCTCGACCGCATCGCCGGGGATGAAAGCACCGATGCGGTGCTGGGGGTGACCGCGGCAGTCGAGAGCGATCTTGGCTACCCCGGTGACATCGACTGGTTTCGCGCGGAGATGGCGCCGGGCTCGCTCTACCACGCGGAACTTTCCAGTGCGCCGGGAACGAACCCCTACCTGTCTTTTGTCGACGCATCGGGCGCGGTGCTCGCGCGCGGCTACGGCGGCACATTGGCCACGGTCTACTTTCGCGCCCCGGCTGAGACGCCGGTCTTCGTGCAGGTCGACGCGGATTCCGGCCACGAGGCTGGAACTGGAGTCGGCCCCTACCAGCTGACGCTCGCGCGCGCCGATGCGATCGACGCGATCCCCGAAGATGCTTCGACCTCGACCACGCTGGATGTGGGAGAGACCCTACGCAGCGATATCGCATATGCCGGGGACGAGGATTGGGTGCGTGTGTCGCTCGAGGCGGGGCGAAGCTACCAATTTGACCTGACCGGCGTCGCGGACCGGGACGACCCGCTGAGCTATCCGGAACTCGCGCTCTACGACAGCACCGGCAGGCTGCTTGCGGCGGACGAGGGCGACGCCGGGAACACCGCGCACCTGTCGTACATGGCCGAGGCGGATGCGCTGGTCTTTGCGGCGGCGCGCAGCGTCTATGCGTATTTCACCGGAGATTACGCGCTCGGGGTGTCGTGACCGGCAGCGGCGACGGGCTATCGGCTGGTCGCCGCGGGCTCCCTGCTGCAGGCCTGCCACGGGCCCGGCCGCGAAACACCCATACCGTGCAAGGGGCAGCCCTCGGCGATCGCCTGCAGGCGGTCAAGGAGGACGGCAGATCTTACAATCATGACAGCGGAATCGGCCGCTGCTCCTCAATAGCTTCCATGGCAAAGTAGGAGGTCACAGTCTCTAGTTCGACCTTCGAAATGAGTTGCTTGTAACATTCGTCGTAACTGGACATGTCACGCGTCACGATCTTCAGCAAGTAATCGTACTCGCCTCCAATGCGGAAGAAATCGACCACGTCCTTGATCGTCGAGACATGTTTGCGGAACTGGTCGAGCCAGCCTGCCGAGTGATGGCGCGTACGGATCATCACGAAGACAACCAGCCCGGCGCCGAGCCGTTCGCGGTCGAGAAGCACCGTGTAGTTGCGGATCACTCCAGCCGCTTCGAGCGCCTTGAGGCGCCGCCAGCAGGCGTTTTGCGACAGACCCACCCGATCAGCGAGTGCCCGCTGCGACTGCGAAGAGTCGCGCTGGAGTTCCTCCAATATGCGACAATCGATTTGATCGAGTTTGTGGTCCATATTTCGATCATACGAGCGAAAATTTCACCAGCAAAGGTAAAAATAGGTGGTGAGTTTCCAGATTTGTTGGTCAAGTATCACCCTACGTGTTCTGAGAGGTTGCGGGCGGCGCATGCTCCAGTACTCGGATCATGGGAGTGGTGGGAAATATCAGAAAAACAATGGCATAACCGGACGTTTGCAGTTGCTTTTCTTTCGCATAAATTCAAGGCGTTTGAGCTGGGGCTCTGGTCGACATTACCTTGGGCTTGGAGTTAGCTGCATGTCTGAAGTAAACCGAGAGACAAAGGGGCAGGGTCATAGCCGGAATGTCGTATGATATCTCCGAGGAAATGCACTTCGTTTGCTTGGCGTCTTCGGCTCGGTTCTATCTTTGGCAATCACATCGGAGCCCTTTGACATGATCGCGCGGAGTTCGCCACTTCGACTGCGGAACTTCCGCTATCTCTTCATCGCCCACATCCTGTCGCTGGTCGGAGTGGGGGTGATGACCGTTTCTCTCTCGCTCACCGCCTTCGAGGCCGGGGGCACGGAAGCTGGGGGCACCATTCTCGGCGGCATTCTCGCGCTCAAGATGATCTCCTATGTGCTGATCGCGCCGCTGGCCGAGACAGTGCTGTCGCGCCGGCCCCGCAGGGCGACGTTGGTGACCATCGACATCCTGCGCCTCGGCATCGTTGCCCTCATGGGGTTGGCTTTTTCGAGCTGGCAGATCGCGGTTTTGGCCTTTTTGTTCTTCGCAATCTCTTCCGGGTTCACGCCGCTCTTCCAGTCGGTGCTTCCGGACCTGCTCGAGGACGAGGACAGCTACTCCCGCGGTCTGGCGCTGTCGCGCATCGCCTACACGCTCGAATCGATCCTCAGTCCGGTCATCGCGGCTGCGGCGCTGAAGGTGCTGACTGCGGACGATCTATTCTTCCTCGCCTCGGGCTGCTTCCTCGGCTCGGCGGTCTTCCTCTTCACCACACGCTTCCCGGCGAGCCACGTTTCACACAAGGCGCCCTTCCTTGAGCGTGTCTCGAAGGGCCTGCGCATCTACGCGCTCACGCCGCGGTTGCGCGGGCTCTTTATGCTGAACTTCGCGCTGTCGTTGTCCATGGCCTGGGTGTTGGTCAACACGGTGGTCTTTGCCGGGGGGCGCCTTGGAGACGCCGAGCATTACTACACGCTGTTGATGACCTGCTATGGCGTCGGGGCTGCGATTGGCGCGATGACCGTGCCGCGGCTGGTGCGACGCCTCGATGAGCGCCGCTGCATGGCTGCGGGGGTCTTCCTTTTCGCCACGCTCGGGATCTTTCTGAGCCTCGTGTCGGCCCCGCCGGTGGCCGGGCTGATGTTGCTCTGGAGCGGTTTCGGGCTGGCTTCCTCGCTGGTGCTGACCCCGGGTGGGTTGGTGCTGGCGCGCTCGGCCCGGAGCGGCGACAGGCCGGCGGTCTTTGCCGCGCAGTTCTCGCTCAGTCACGCCGGCTGGTTGCTAGCCTACCCGGTCGCGGGCTGGCTCGGCGCTTCGATCGACCCGGCCCACGCGATGGGTATACTCTCGCTGGCGTCGATCGCCGTGACCCTGCTCGCGTTGCGCGTCTGGTCCGCCGCCGATCCGCTGGTCCGGGCGCACAGCCACCCCGACCTGCCTGCCGACCATCCGCATCTGCGCGACCATCCGGGGCAGGGCGCGGAGCAGGTCCACGCGCATGACTTCCACATCGACGAACTGCACCGACACTGGCCGCAGCGCGCCTGATTCACGACTTCCAGACGATAGGGACAGAACCATGACCGAACACGCCACCCCCGCCATCGACGGACAGGGCCTCGCCGCCCTCGAGGCGCGGCTGCAAGAGGACCTCGAGTTCCTCTGCTACCCGGGAAAATCCTGGGTGCCGGCCCGGGAGGTGCATGGCGAGAAGGTTCACGACGTGGTGATCATCGGCGCAGGCATGTGCGGCCTGGTCTCCTGGCTGGCGCTACGCATGGGGGGCATCGACAATGTGCGTGTGCTTGACCGCAGCCCGGCAGGGCTGGAAGGGCCGTGGCTGAACTATGCGCGCATGGTGACCTTGCGCTCGCCCAAGACGCTGACTGGCCCGGCCTTCGGGTTGGGGGCGCTGACCTTTCAGGCGTGGTTTCGCGCGCAGTTCGGTACCAAGGCTTGGGAGCAGCTCGACAAGATCCCGCGGCCGCAGTGGATGGAGTATCTGCGCTGGTATCGCAGGGCGCTGAACGTGCCGGTCGAGAACGAGGTCAGCGTCGACCGGGTCGAGCCCGAAGGCGACCTGCTGCGCCTGCACCTGAGCGGCGCACCCGAGAAATCCATCCTGACCCGCAAGCTGATCTCGGCGACCGGCCGCGACGGCACCGGCAAGCCCAATATCCCTGGCTTCATGGCGGGGCTGCCGCGAAAGCTGTGGGCGCACAGCGCCGACGACATCGATTTCAACGCACTCAAGGGAAAGAAAGTCGGGGTGATCGGCGTCGGCGCCTCTGCCGTCGACAACGCCGCCGAAGCACTGGAGCATGGCGCGGCCGAGGTCCGTCACCTGATCCGCCGTAAGGACATGCCGACGATCAACAAGATGATGGGCATCGGCTCCTACGGATTCACATGTGGCTATGCCGATCTGCCTGACGCGTGGCGCTGGCGCTTCATGCAGTACAGCTTCGCCACCCAGACCCCGCCGCCACATGGATCCACGGTGCGCGTGAGTCGCCATCCAAACGCGTATTTCCACTTCGGCAAGGCCACGGATTCTGTCGAGCAAGTGGGGGATCAGGTGCGGATCAACTTCTCCGACGGCAGCAGCTACACCGCGGAATTCCTGATCCTCGGCACCGGCTTCGTCACTGACCCCGAGATGCGCCGCGAGTTCGGCGAGGCGGCCAACGCGATACAGCTCTGGCAAGACGTCTACACGCCGCCGGAGGATGAAAAGAGCCCCGATCTCGGGCGCTTCCCCTATCTCAACCCGGATTTCACCTTCCGCGAGAAAGTGCCCGGCACCGCGCCTTGGCTCGGCAACGTCTATTGCTTCAACTACGGCGCCACCGCCAGCTTGGGCAAGGTCAGCGGCGACATCCCGGGCGTCTCGGAAGGCGCGGCGTGGCTGGCGCGCGAGCTCTGCGCGAAACTCTACGCCGAGGATGTGGCCAAGCACTGGCAGATCCTGCAGGATTACCAGACGCCGGAGCTGAACGGCGAGGAATGGACGCCCAGCGAGCTGCCGGGCGAAGACAAGACGACCAAAGGACTTGTGGCATGAGCGACCTCTCGACCCTGACCAGCACCGCCATGGGCGGTGTGACGGAAGGAGGGCCCGCCGCCGCCGCGGCAGAGCTGCGTGGCAACATCTTGGAAATGACCCAGACCGCCGAGGAGGCCGTGCTCGCGCCCGCAGACTGCGGCGCCTGGCCGGCCGACCTGCGCGCGGCGCTGGCCGCCCGTATCGCGCGGCTGAACAGACAGGAAGAGACCGCGCGGCGCTATGCCGCGCGCATGGCGGGCCAAGACTATGCCGCGCTGGCCGATCCCTCGGAGGACGGGGCCGTGATGGGACTGGCGCGGGTCGTCGCTTTCATGGATTCCGTTGCCATGCTGCCGCGCGACGTGACGGCCGAGGACATCTCGGCCCTGCTCTCCGCGGGGGTGTCCGATGCCGACATCGTTCGGCTCTGCGAACTCAACGCGTTTCTGGCCTACCAGCTGCGGCTGGTCGCGGGGCTCCAGCTGATGACGGGAGCGGGTGCATGAGCAAGGTCATCCACAAGTTCACCCGCAACGTGCCGCATTGGCAGCCGCGCGTGACGCCGGTCAAGCTCGAGGAGGCAACGCCCGAGCAGCTCGATGCGCTCCAGGTTACACCGTCAAACACAAAGGTCTCGGACTACGTGCTGACACTGGCGCATGACGTCGAGAGCCTGAAGGTGCGCTCGCCGCTGTTCAACGCGATCATGTACGACAAGCAGGGCCTGAGCCGCGCCGAGCGCGAGGTCGGCGCACTGGCCGCCTCGATGGTCAACCGCTGCATCTACTGCGCTGCCGTGCATGCTTCTCGCCACGCGCAGATCCTCAAAGACACAACGGTTACCGACGAGCTCTTCCTGAAGGGCGAGAAGGCCGATCTTGGCCCGCGCGACCGCGCCATCTTCGACTTTGCCCGCAAGCTCTCGGCGGCGCCCTCCGAAGCGACGCCCGAGGACATGGCGGCGCTGAGAGAGGTGGGGCTAGACGACGCGGAGATCCTCGATCTGATCCTGTCGACTGCGCTCTTCGGCTGGGCCAACCGGCTGATGCACATCCTGGGCGATCCGGTGCGCCAAGAGGTGGACGCATGAGCCTCTCTATCGGGATCGCAGGGGCGGGCAGCATCGCCTTCGGCACTGCCGCGGTGCTGGAAAGCCGCGGCCACAAGACCGCGCTCTGGTCTCCCTCGGGTCGTGGCACCGATGGGCTGGGGCAGGGGCTGACCGCCTCCGGCGCGCTGTCGGGGGTGTTCCAACCAGAGGTGGCGGACAGCGCCGAGGTGCTGGTCGCGGGCCGCGACGTGGTGCTGATCGCCGTGCCGGGCTACGGCCACAAGGCGGTGATGGACGCCATCGCGCCACACCTGTCCGAGGGCCAGCAGGTCATCGTCTCGTCGCATGCCTCCTTCGGCGCGGTCTACCTGTCCGAGCTGCTGGCCGCGCGTGGCCTGACGCTGCCGATCACGGCCTGGGGCACCACGGCGCTCACCGGGCGCCGCACCGGCGTTGCGGAGTGCAACGTCAACACCATCCGCGCCAAGATCGATATGTGCACTGTACCGGCCGACGCGCAGGCCCAGGCACTCCGGACCTGCCAGGCGCTGTTTGGCGATGTCTTCGTGCCGCGCGACGGGCTTCTGGCCATCGCCCTGTCGAACCTCAATCCGCAGAACCACATGGGCATCGCGCTCGGCAACATGACCCGCATGGAACATGGGGAGGTCTGGTCGCAGGCCGGCAACGTCACGCGCAACGTGGGGCGGTTGATGGAGGCGCTTGACGCTGAGCGTCTGGCCATCGCCGAGGCGCTGGGGCTGAGCGTGAAGACCATCTTTGAGCACTACCACCAGAGTTACCACGTGCCGGTCGCGTCTATCCACGAAATGAACGCTGCGCTGGTCGCGGCGGGCACCGGAGGGCAGGGCCCGGCCACCGCCGACAGCCGCTACATCACCGAGGACGTGCCCTACGGGCTGGTGCCGACGGTCGTGCTAGGCGACCTGATCGGCGTGCCGGCGGAGCTGCACCGCTCGGGGGTCAAGCTGTTCTCGGCCATGTATGGCCGAAACTTCGAACAGGAAAACGAGCTGTTGTCTGCCCTATCGCTGGGCGATCTGAGTCTTGACGAAATGCGGGAGCTGGCCCTGTCGGGGCGGCGTCCGGGCCCGGAGCAGCACCGGGCCAGCGCCGGCTGACGAGCTGGCGTGGCTACAAAGACGCTGGTCGACGGGCCGGCGCCGATCTCAACCAGACGGGCCTCAAAGACCCGCATTCCACCAACTAGGAGCGAACTCTCATGTCGAAACTGATCCTCAACCGCCGCCGATTCATGGGCACCGCGGCCGCCACAGCCGGCACGCTGGCCAGCCCGGTCTACCTACGCCGCGCCTACGCACAGGGCGGCGAGGTGAATATCTGGACCTACACCGACTTCATCCCCGAGGACTTCAAAAAACAGTTCGAGGACGAGACCGGCATCAAGGTGAACGTCCGCCTCGTTGATGACCAGGGCAAGCAGTTCAACCTCCTGGCCGCCGAGGCGCCGAACCCGACGGTGGACATCCTTACCGTCGCAGGCCATCGCTTCCTGCAATTCATTGCATCGGACCTGCTGGCACCGCTCGACACAGACCGGCTGAGCAACTGGGGCACGATCAACCCGATCTACTCGGAAAGCGACTGGTCGACGATCAACGGCAACAAGTGGGGTGCGCCGATCCTGTCGGGTATGGAGGTGCTCGCCTATAACACCGACATGGTGCCAGAAGAGGACGTGCAGTCCTGGGAGCCGTTCTTCTCGGACAAATACGCCGGCCAGACCGCCTATGTTCTGCAGGACATGATGTCGATCGTCATGCTGATGAAGGGCTACGACGGCAACATGGTCGAGTATCTCAACGACCCCGAGCGGGCCGCCGAGATCGTCGCCGAGGCGCGTGACTTCCTGATTGAAAAGAAGCCGCTGGCGCGCAAGTACTACGACGGCGGCGCCGAGGTGCAGCAGATGTTCGTCAACCAGGACATCACCATGGCCTGCGCCTGGAACGGCCCGATCGCCGCACTGATGGCCGAAGGCTTCCCGGTGTCGATGACCATCCCGAAAGAGGGCAGCTACGGCTTCGTCTATACCTACAACATTGCCAATAACGCGCCGAATGCGGACAATGCCTACACCTTCCTCAACGCCGTGTTGGCGTCGCCCGAGGTCGGGGCCGCGATGACCAAGGCGTCGGGTTTCATTTCGACATTCAAGGGCGCCGACCAGTATCTCACCGACGCCGAGAAGGCCGCGACATCCTTCACCGACGAGGAGCTGGCGGGCATGAAGTTCTTCCGCGCTGAGGCGAACGAGATGAAGTACGGCCTCGTCGACCCTGCCGTCGAAGCTATCAAGGCCGCCTGAGCACAAAGACCGGGGCTGCGGGGTCAAAACAGGGCCACGCAGCCCGACGCACGCGCTTCGTGCAGAGAGGAAACGCCATGACCAACAACGCCGTAGATGCTGGGGCACGCCGCTCCGCCGCGGCGGGAGACGCAGCCGACCGCCGCCCATTCTGGGGCCGGCTGGTCAACTGGGGGCCCTATCAGGCACTCGTCTCGCTGCTCTTCGCTTCGCCCCGCAGGCAGTTCGTGCTGCTGTCACTGATCCCGCTGATCTGGATCGTCACCCAGCACCTCGGGCCGATGCTTCAGATGCTGCAGGTCAGCCTGCTGGACGCCTATCCCATCGCACCGGGACAGGAAAACCACTACACGCTGGCCAATTACGCACGCTTCTTCCAAGAGAGCGTGTTCATGATGCCGTTCCTGCGGACGATCACCTATTCGGCGGTGCTGACGCTGGTGACTCTGATTATCACTTATCCGGTCGCCTATTACCTGGCCCGCTACGTCAAGCGCGAGAACCAGCTTGCGCTGCTTTTGCTGTTGCTGATCCCGTTCTGGACCGGCGAGATCGTGCGCACCTACGCGATCATGATCCTGCTTGGCAACAATGGCGCGATCAACCTCGCGCTCAAGACGCTGGGCCTTATCGACCGGCCGATCCCCTTTATGTACACCGGCTTCTCGGTCAGCGTCGGCCTGATCTATCTCACTGCGCTTTACATGCTCTTGCCGCTCTACTCGGCCTTGGAGAAGCTGCCGCGAAACCTGTCCGAGGCCGGCGCCGACCTCGGCGCGGGCGCCTGGACGCGGTTCCGGCGCATCACACTGCCGCTGTCGCTGGAAGGCATCGGCTCGGGCGCCACGCTCGTGTTCCTCATCTCCACCGGTTACTACGGCACACCTGTGCTTCTGGGTGGGCCCAACACCACGGTCTTTGCCGAGACCATCGCGGGCTTCTTCCACGTGGCCGGTGATCAGTGGCCCACGGGCGCGGCTTTCGCCGTCATCATGTTCTTCGCCGCGCTGGTGCTCACCGGGATCTTCGCCCGCCTTATTGCAGCGCTTCGCAAGGGAGACAGCAAATGACCCGCTCCGGACGCGTCTGGCTTTCCGTTTTCTTCTGGGCTTTCGTGGTCTACCTCTTCGTGCCGCTGCTGCTGATGATCCTGATGGGGTTCAAGGACAGCAAGTTCATCGGCTTCCCGATCAACAGCTGGACGCTCGACTGGTATCTCAGCGTGTTCGACGACGGCACGGTTCTGTCGAGCTTCGTCTATTCGCTGGTCATCGCGGTGGGCTCGACCGTGGTCTCGGTGGCCATGGGCACCTGGCTGGCGGTGCTGCTGAGCGGCCGAAAGTTCGTCGGCCGCTTCGCGGTATACGCGTTGACCATCCTACCGGCGCTGGTGCCCGGGATTATCTCGGCCATCGCTTTCCGCGTCTACGCGCGCCAGCTCGGCATCGAGCCCGGGGGCTTCGCAATCATGTGGTCGCACGCGGTGCACAACGTGCCTTTCGTGGCGCTGGTGGTGATGGCGCGGCTCTCGACCCTGCCGAAGAGCTTTGGCGAGGCGGCGCGTGATCTCGGCGCCGATCCCTTCGTCACCTTCACCCGGGTCACGCTGCCCTACCTGATGCCCGCCATCATCGGGGCGTCGATCTTCTGTCTGCTGCTGAGCTTCGACGATTTCGTCCGCTCGTTCTTCCTCGGCTCCTACGACCCGACTCTGCCAGTTCTGATCTTCGCCAAGCTGCGCTCGGGCATGTCGCCGGAAATCAACGCAATCTCTACCGTGGTGCTGATCCTGACCGCGGTCTTGGGGGTCTGGGCCGAGCGCTCCAGCCGCCGCATGAACAGGGAGCACTGACATGCTGTCCGAAAAGGAACCTATCGTCCGCCTCGAAGGCGTCTCCAAGGCCTATGGCAAGGCGCAGGCGCTGCACCCGTTGGACCTGTCGATCGCGCCGGGCGAGTTCGTCACCTTCCTCGGCCCGTCAGGCTGCGGCAAGTCGACCACGTTGCGCATCCTCGGCGGGTTCGAGAAGACCGACACCGGGCGGATCATCCTCGAGGGACAGGATGTCACCGCGCAACCGCCGGAAAAGCGCAAGGTCAACATGGTGTTCCAGGACTATGCGCTTTTCCCGCATATGACCGTGGCGCAGAACATCTCCTTCGGACTAGAGCTGAAAGGGCTGAGCAAGGCCGAGATCAAGCGGCGGCTCGACGAGGTGATGAGCTTCCTGGAACTCGGGCCCTTCGCGAGCCGCTACGCATCGCAGCTCTCGGGCGGACAGCGCCAGCGGGTGGCACTGGCGCGGGCGCTTGCGCCCGATCCCGCATTGTTGCTGCTCGACGAGCCTCTCGGCGCGCTCGACGCGAAGCTGCGAACGCAGGTTCAAATGGAGCTCAAGTCGATCCAGCGTCGCACCGACAAGACCTTCCTCTTCGTGACCCACGATCAGGATGAGGCCCTCACCATGTCCGATCGCATCGTGGTGATGAACGGAGGCCGCATTGAGCAAGATGGCACGCCCGAAGACCTTTATTTCCGCCCTGAGACGCGTTTCGTGGCGGAGTTCATCGGGGCGACCAATCTGCTCGATGGCACCGTGCGCGGAGTGGACAATGCCTCCAAGGAGATCGTGGTCGACTGGCGCGGAATCGAGTTGAGGGGCCGGGCGCCGGCAGAGGTGCCCGGCACGGGGCAGGAGGTCAGTGCCTCGCTTCGGCTCGAGAAGATTCGGCTGGCGGCCGAAAAGCCCCTCACCGGAAACGCGGTCATGGGGAGGATCGTTGACCGGACCTTCCTCGGCAGCCGCGTGGCTGTCGACATATTGGTAGAAGAGGCCGGTGCCGCACGGCTTCGCGCCTATACCGACACCGACACGACGATGAAACTGGGCGATTCCATGGTCTGGCTGGGCTGGGACAGCGCAAGCCTCTCGGTTCTTCGTCAGTGACCCCGACCTGCTTGTAAATATGCGTGGCCCGGTCTTTGTGCCGGGCCACTGCATTCATGCGAGGCAGCCGCGTCGGTGCTGACGAGGGCAGCCTCGATCGCTGCCGCCCACGGTATCGGAACAGCCTTCTTAGAAAGAAGCGGTCCCTCGCTCAGGCAAGGAGCGCTCGGCGTATGCACGTCCTGTCTTTCGCTAGGATCAAGATCACCGCTGACCCGCGCAGGGATCGGTCATTTTGATCGTTGTCGGCTTGGTGCGTGATGCGCCACCAGGATCGTTCCGCGGCCAAGCGCCATGAACCAGTGCGGGCAAAGCCTGTTTGTCTTGGGGTGTCACAAAGCGACGGTTCAACCGAATCTTTTCCGGTGAGCAATGTCACATATTAATTGCTGAATTAATTGCTGCGGTTCAAATTCATCAATTTCATTGCAGGTCGCGGCCGTGGCAACAACCGCCCAAGGAGTCACGCGCTTCGTTCCGCAAAATTTGTTTTCTTTGCGGAAATTCTGCCAGGGAGGACCGGGATCGAATGGCTCGGAGGCTTGCAGGGCTTCGACTATACCACCAATCCGCGCGCGCCCGGGGCCCTTAAGTCCAAGCGTCGTATGGCGTTTCTTCTGATGGCGGTGTCTTCGATGGGCAAATAGGGCTTTGTGACCTGACGCTTGGTTATATGGATGCGACCTTTGGGGTCTCCTTCCTGCAGCTGCTTCTGAACGGCGAGAAGATCGCCGCCTTCAACTGGGACTCGGACCAGGGCGCCGGGCTCGCGAGCCGCGCGTGCCATACGGAATTCACCTTGGAATGGTTGGTTCTCTCGGGCGATGACGTGATCGAACTGGCTGGCCAGGGCGAGGGCGGTGCGCCGCTGCGGGTAGACTATCCCGAGTTGACCCCCATGAGCCTGCCGGGTGCTACCGATATCTGGTTTGAGGCGGTCAATCCAGACGGTGTCGGCAATCGGGTGATGATCGGGCGCAACGACGGGACCAGTCGTTGCGCGGTAGCAGATCCCGGCGTCCGTTCGGACGGTCGATCGGCGCTGGCCACCGACGCGGACGGAGATGGCGACGACGATTTCGTCGAGTTTCGCGGCCTGCAGTCGCTCGATGGCATCGTCGAGATCCCTCCTCAGGACGTCGACTCAGGTCCCGTCGAATTCGAATTTTCCTTCCCCATCCATGAGAACATCGGCGGTGGGCAGTTCCTCATCGCTGAGAGGTACGACCTTCAAATCGGACTTCCGCTGCAGAGATTTATCTTCGAGAATGACTCTCTCTCCCTCGCAGAGGATCTGCTGGATATCCGGGACGCAGCGAACGCGGATGGCGATGGTGACATCGATCTATTCGCGACGAGCTACATCTCCGAGCCCTTGCTCATCTTCGAGAATGGTGGCGCGGGGCGTTTCCAGGTCATGGCACGTAGCGACACCTCGCCTCTCGGCGCCGAAAGCACCGAGGCCTTGTTCGGGGAATTTACAGGGGACGAAACGTTGGACGCGATCGTTGCGACTGATGGCACCGACTCTCCGGGTCTGTAGCGCTGGAACGATGGTGGCAGCGGGCACACTATGGCGGCAAGATCGTAGCCCTTTTCTTCGGCCGAATACTTTTGGGGGGCGCAGATCCATCGGGGCCATTTCGGAAGACAGGACTCGTTGCTCTTGAGCTGAATGAACTCCTGTTCTGGGTGGTGACGCCCGAAAAGTGTGGATCCCGCATGGGCGCCACGATTCCGCCCGGTCCGTCGCGTCGATCCGACGTGCTGGTCCGTGTGTCGTTGGCGCGCTTCGCTCAATGAGCGGAGGCCAGCGATGCTGCGCTGGCGATACTTCGCGGAGACCTCTCGAAGCCGCCTCGAGGCTTCCCGGCGGTGGATAGCGCGAAGGTGCGCGTCATCGTCTGAACAGCAACTTGCTGTGCTCTGGAACGCAATCGACCGATCGAGGAGGATGCTGCATGAGCAAGCATTCCACTTAGGTGTCTGTTACCACTGTCTTTCTGGGAAAAAGTGGTGCCCGGGGGCGGAATCGAACCACCGACACGAGGATTTTCAATCCTGATTTTTTCTTTAATATATCGATAGTTAGTAGTTTCTTCGGCGTCAAACCCAGTTCGGCACATCAAGCACTTAAGAGGGATTTGTCAAACCCAGCAGAGGCGCCGTGCGGGCATAGAAAAACCGTTGAGGGGGCGGCCACCCACCTCAACGGCTTGGAAAACATCTTCATTCCGATTGAATACCAGACAAGCTCCATGATCGCAATCGGGGGGGCATCGCATGTCTGAGGTTCTTCCATTCCGTGACATCAAGCTGCAATACCTCTTGGAGATGGTCACCGACCACGATCTCGACGACAATGCTCTGCGAGTGGCCATCTACCTAGCACTGGCTCACGCTGACCACGAGACCGGCGAAAGTTACCCGTCCTTCGAGACAATCGGTGCTGCAATTGGCAAACACGCCAAGTCGGTCAAGCGCGCGCTGAGCAAGGTCGAAGCTGCGAGCTACCTGATCATCGAGCGCGGAACTAACAGAGGACGGTCATCGCGCTACCGCCCCACAGATTCGGCTCTGCGACGAGCTGCGCAACGACGCCGGGAGGACAATCGCTGTCGTTCGACAGACAAAAAGATCGTGCCTTTCTCGCGCGCCAAAGGGGGGCGACCTTGTCCACAAAGCGGGACAACCTTGTCCAAGAAAGGAGGACAAGATTGCCCCCCGAACAAAGAACAAGAACTTAGAAAAGAACTGGCGCGCGCGCCCGCGCTGGATGTGTCGGATGATGGACAATCCAGTGACACCCGCCACGGCAGTCCCCGACTGATCTTTGTCCCGAGAAGCATATGCTTTGTCAGAGATTGGGATGATCGGTTGTCTCGCGAGGGGATGACCTCTCTTGAGCGCAGCCTTCCGCTTTCACCACATGAGCATCATCTTGGCTTTTGGCTTCCGGACCGGACACCGGCCCCAGAGGGCAGCCCTGCGTGGAAAGAGCAACTTCGTCTATTGCGCGAACTGATCCGCGAAAAGTCAGACGATAAGGCGCATCGTCATGCAGTCTGAGCAAGGAGCAAGGCGACCCATGTCATACGCTGACGCTTCTGACACGGGACCTTGCGAGGGGGGGCAAGCCTCCCCTTCGAACCCCACCGGCGCGGCCCTAGGCCGCGCAAAGGAGCCGCGCACGGAAACCTTCGTTTTCCGATGCACGGCGCAAGAGAAGGCCACGCTCCGAGCGAAAGCCGAAGCGGCGGGTTTGTCTGCCGCCGAGCTTCTGCGTGAGGCCCTGTGGGCCACGCAGTCTCGGCGGCGCAAACCCGCGCCCCGCATTGACCCTTCTCTCGTTCTGGCCGTGGCGCGCTACGGCGGAAACCTCAATCAGATCGCGCGTTGGCTGAACACGGCGACCCGCGCGGGCCGGTCCAGCGAGGTCGAAGCCCTGCGCGTGGCGGCGGCGTTGGTGAGCATCGAGCGGCGGTTGGTGGAAATCCTTGCACAGCATCGGAGGCCGCCCGGATGCTGATCAAGTTCTTCCCCAACGGCAAAGGCGGCGGTGCTGGGCCGGTCGAATACCTGACCGCCCGCACCGTGCTTGCCTATGACAATAATCGCGACCTTATCCGAGATGCAGCGGGCCAGCCCATGACCGTAGTCCGCGAACCGCTGCCGGAGGTCATGCGCGGCGATCCCCAGGGCATGATCGACCTGATCGATGCCTGCCCGCATAAGTGGGCCTATCGCGCCGGTGTCGTGAGCTTCGCCTACGAGGATGCCCCCTCCGAAGACCAGCAGCAGAAGGTCATCGACCGCTTCGAAGAGATCGCCTTCGCCGGCCTCGATGCCGACCGCTATGCCTGCCTTTGGGTGCGCCACACACACGAGGATCGCGTCGAGCTGCATTTCTGCACGCCGCGCATGGAGCTGCACAGCGGGCGCAGCCTCAACATTGCCCCGCCCGGCTATGAGCGCGCCTTCGACAGTCTGCGCGACTTGATGAACCGAACCCATGGGTGGGCCGACCCTCTGGATGCAGCACGTGGGCTCGACTTCAAAGAAGTCAGGGAGTCAGCAGAGCGGAAGCAAGCCCGCTCAGAAATCCATGATTGGCTACGTGATCATATCTCGGTCGGGCTCATCACGGATCGCGCGACCTTGATCACCGCGTTTCAGGACGCGGGGTACGAGGTGAACCGGCAGCGAGACGACTCTGTCTCGGTCGTCGATCCGATCTCAAAAGAAAAATTCAGACTAAAAGGGACGTGTTTTCATGAAAACTGGAGAGCCGAAGCAACGGCTGAGCGAAAGGCTGAACGCGGACATGGAGCGGATCAGGGCAGAGAACGCCGCCTCGATCGACACACAGTTGCAGAGCTTCAGGACCGATTTGAAGGGCATTGCCGAAAACGCGCTGGCTACAATCAAGACCGATACGGAAGGCTACCTGCTGCGCGTGAGGAAACACCTCATGAGGCAGAGCGCGAACGCAGCGCGTCCGGAGTGGAAAGCCTTGATGTGGCCGACATTGGTAGCTTGCTGCCTGATGATCAGCACTGGGATTTCGACGTGGTCGGTCATGACCTGGCTGATGCCGAATTTGAACACGATGGGTCTGCGAGTGATCGACCGTCCCGAAGCGACATATCTGATCCCACGCGATGGCCGGGCGACGCTGGACCGGTGCCAATTGGCGGGGGAGCCGGTGGACTGCCTCGTTCTGCCGAAGGAGTGAGCGATGCATGGTCTGACAGCGTTAGAGCGCGAATTGCTGAGCTGCGTCGAGCGGTTGACGGAAGCCTCGAAGGAATCCGCGCAGGAGTTGACAACCTACGGCGAGGAGACACGGACGGAGCTGGCTGGGTTACGCAGCTCCGTGATCGCGTTGCTCAGATCACAGCTCTCCTTGGCCGCAGCATTGAGCGTCTGGATGCCGGATTCCGCGCAGCTCAACGACAGCATGGAACAGGCGCAGAGAGCGAAGAAGCACCTCGAGACGCGCTGAGCGAAGATAGGGAGGATACCCATGCGCTCCGACACTAAACCGCGCTTCCCGGTGAACCCATGGTTGGCATGGCGTCCAGGCAGTGATCGCGCGTTCGACGCCCTGGAACGTATCGGGGTGCTTATCCGCAGCGGGACGAGCTGGGACGACAGCTATGCGTTTGAGCTAGGCGCACAGGCCCGTCGCTACGCAAACCAATGCCCGAAAGGATTTCGTCACGGGCTGGAAATCGTGCTCAGCGAACACGGCAATCTCGCCGCGATCCAGGGCTGGCTTAGCGCGGCGCCGAACCGCGACTTCACGCACATCGACCAATCACCTCGAAGCGCCAACTGACCGGAGGATACTGAAATGAAATTGCTTACCACGCCTATTCTGATCGCCTTAGCTGGTCCCCTCTGCGCAGACACGGCCACGCCTTCAGTTTCTGTCAGCCCGACACAAGTAGATCGCTATGGCTGCGCGGTTCGACAGCGCCCGGACGAACTGACCTACAACGGATTCCGTGATGCATGGCGTAATACCGCTGCGAACGACCTCTATAGCCTGCGACGACACCAGGCTGCGCTAGACGCGGGGTCATGTGCCTGCGATGCACTCTGGCCTGACTGGTCCGGCATAGAAGAGGAGTTCGAGGCGCTCGGCTTTACTGATCCGCAGGCGACGGACAGCGCTCATGTCACCTGGGCAACCGCAGAATACTTCCCTGTCATTTCGGCTCTCCGCGCGGCGCTGCGCGAGCAATGTCAGGAGAGAGGGTGATGGGGATCGTTACATTCATCGTGGAGGCAGCCGACAAGGGTCTTGATACCGTCGCGACTTCGCAGTTTGCCGCCGTAGCAGAGATTTCCGGCACGATCATAATGGGGGCCGCGACCGTTGCGATCATCGCGCTCTTCATCAACATGGCATGGCAAATCCGGCCCATGGATGGTCGAGAAATGCTGGTGCTGCTCTTCAAAATCAGTCTAATCGAGGCGTTCGCGCTGAACTGGGCCAACTTCAACTTCGTCAGCGGGCACCTGATTGACGGATTGGACGAACTTGCCGGTAGCCTCGTTGGGTCAGCCACCGGCGAGGAAGCCGTTGGGTCGGCCTACTTCGCAGCGCGGTTTGATCTTCAGATGGACCGCTTAGCTGAATACGGCAATGAAGCCGCTTCGCATATGTCTAGGGTCAGCAAGGCACTGATGGGCGTGTTTTTTATGGCGCTAATCGCCTTGGTAGGAGGATTGGCTGGAGCAGTCTTGGTTCTGGCTAAGATGATGATCACGCTGCTGATCGGCTTGGCCCCGGTGATGATCCTCTGTTCGATGTTCGACGTGACCAAAGATTATTTCCATCGCTGGGTGTCATCTTTGGCGAGCTTCGCTCTCTATCCGGTTGTAATCGCGGGGGTGTTCTCGATGGTCTTCGGTCTGGTGACGCTTTTGGTCAACGATCTCGGCACAGTAGATACCGCGGACAAGGCGGGTAAGATGGTACCGTTCCTCGGTGTGGTGATACTGTCCCTAGTTATGATCGTCGCCATTCCTTTCGTCGTGCCCATGGTCTCTGGAAACCTTCAAGCCGGCTGGGCAGCGGCAGTCATCGGTGGCAACATCAAGAAAGGGCTCCCTCTAAGGACGTCCCCAGGACTAAGCGGCCCGAACACTCACGGGTCGCGGCCTGTATCGATCAAACAAAACACTTCTTCGGAGCACTTGCAGGGCTCTTCGCCGCAGAGTGGTGCGGCGCCCTCTCCTAGTACAGGGGCGAAAATGCAACGCATGATGGAGCGCTCCGAGCGTCTGAGGAAATGATCGTCACATTAGTAAGTTTTCCGTATTCCTTCTGACGATCCGATCGCCAGCGTGGTATGTGCCCTAGGCAATGCCCTTGGGCACACAAGTAATGGCCTTCATCTTCCACGAAATATCCGCAGAGGGAGCGCCCGAAGGCGTCGGGTGCTGGCGGCCCCCGTACTTGACACCCTTAGGAGCCATGCAATGCTCTCCCAAATGACAAGCTTCGCCTGCTACCAGAAGCGTAACTTAGTTTTGCTCCAGGATCGCACCGTGCAGCCCCGGGTCGCCGGAGATGGACCGGATACGCTGGTAGCGAAAACCGCAAACTCGTAGGCTGATCACTATGTCGCCGCTAGAGCTTGACCAAGACCTCGATGAACTGCTGCAGCGCTTCTTGGAGCTCTCAGGTGAGGCAAGCAAGTGTTCAGCCATCCGAGCCGCGCTGCTGAGCTGTATGGCGCGTGTCGGGTCACCGGAAGGCGAAGCGTCTGAACTGCCAGATGGTGATCCTGGGACAGATCAAGAAAGAGAAACGTTGCAGACCAGCAGCGGACGCTTGTCCACCGAGGGATTTTGGGCGGCCCTAAACGCCAAAAGTGGAGTGGTTCAACATCTCCCCACTCATCCTGACCAACAGGCGTTGAATGAGTGGTTTCTGTTCGGACCGAAAAACGCGCGCATCGAGCAGTTGGTGAGGAAGCTGGCCCTTGAACACGGTTACAGAGTTAATGCGGTTGAGAACTTAGTGGTTCATGCCCTCGAAGATGCGCTTGCACGAGCTGAAGGTGTTGTGCTTCCGAGCGACGACCGATGACCCCTCAGAGTTGCAACTCCGTTGCCAAGAGGCTGGTCAGGTCGTTCCATCCTAGAACGTCCTCGTCATAGACACGCCTATGGCGCGGGCCACAGGAACTTCTGCGCTCAAAACTGCTTCACCTCAGCAGCTCGACGGAGCGCTACAATTTGTTGCGGTTCGTCCTCTCACCCTCTACAACTTGACGAAAATCGCGCCAGCGTCGCGAACAGTGCTCATGGATGGCATAGAGCCCCAACACAGCGGCCCACAGGTCTATCATTGATAGAAAAGTAGGTTGTTCTTGTTATGTTCCTGTCCGTAAGCTAGCGTTTCGCATCGGCGCGCGAGCGGTCAAAATAGGAAGAATTATACTCATGGACACCTCATCTACCGGTTTCTCCGTCGACACCTCCCCAGAGTCAACTTCGTCGGCTGAAAGCAAGCAGCACGGTGACCTTCATGGGTACACATCGGAGACAGGACACTTCGCAGGATTGATGCACGGCGACTCAGCCAGCATGCTCAAGAAGCTTCCTAGTGACGTTTTCAATGTAGCGGTTACTTCACCCCCGTACTTCTGGGTTCGGGACTATGGCTACGACGGTCAGCTCGGGCATGAAGATTCCGTTGATACCTATATTAGTGCTCTCATGGATGTGTTCGATGAAGTGAAACGAACGCTGCATCCTGAAGGCGTCTTTTTCCTTAATATTGGTGATACCTTCTATTCTGGCAATGGTCAGCCTCACGGTAGCGACCCCAAATGCTCCTCCCGAAACTTTTTGCGGAAGAAAGTCCGGCCTGTGGATAAAAGCGGGTGGGATATCCCCAAGAAGAGTATGATTGGCGTCCCCTGGAAAGTGGCCTTTGAAATGCAGCAGCGTGGCTGGACGCTGCGTAGCTCCATTATTTGGAATCGTTGCAACGCCTTTGTAGAGCCGACAGCAAGAGATCGCCCGTATCGGCAGTATGAGTTCGTTTTCATGTTTTCCAAGAGCCGGTTCTATAGCTTCGACCGTTCGAAGCTCGTAGAAGAAGATGTTTGGAATATTCCAATTGAGCGCAATCGCCGCGCCAACCACAATGCCGCATTCCCTTCTGAGCTCGTTCGGCGCTGCATTGATATCGCTAGCCCGCCCAACGGACATGTACTCGACCCCTTTGTTGGTAGTGGAACTTCTATGTTGACGGCAATTGCCAATCACCGAAACGTGGTCGGGATCGATATGGGCGACGACTACATTGACTACGTCCAAGGTGCAGTAGAGGCAGAAGGATACAAGTCGTCTCAGTGGTCTGAGGTCCAATCTGGCCTCAAGAAGCAATCACCCCTATGGGATGAGTGGGACGGGAATAGGAAAAATTTCCGCAAACCGGGCACGAAATCAAAAAAAGAGTCCTAAGTGCAATACTTTGATATTCCGACGATCAAAACGTCCATCGAGGCTCTGCAGGAAATTAGCGCTAATTGGCTTATTCCTGCGTTTGTTTTTGCCGCAAACGATGTTGGAGAGACTGACCATGTTGACATGTCGAGGAATCTCGGCACGGATCAGTTTTTGGATCGATACTTCAACGGAGCACTATTGGACATCCCCCCATTTGAAACGGGGAACAATCTACTTCGCCCTCGCTTGAAGGGGATACGTTGGGATCGCGGTGATTTTGCCAATGACTATATGATCCGGCAAGATACCAAAATGTGGGGCAACCTGTTCTCTAGCCGTGGATATAGAGACATGCGCCTACAGGGGTATCTTGAAGGCGAGAAGACCACTATTCGGCTAACAGATGCGTTTCAAGATGCATTTGAAGGTGAGGTCCCTGAAGAGTTTCAATTCGAGGACTTCATGGTGTGGTTGTTCGCATTCAGAGGTTTTCCTGACGGAATTGAGAGCTGGCAGGCGTTATATGATCACCTTCTCTTTGAACATTTTGGCCTCGATGAATTTCAGGCGCCATACCGAGGAAGGTTTGGTCTAACAGCAGGCCGTGAATGGCCTCAGACTCTGACGCAACGCCCATCAAACGAGACCTTCCTTGAGGAACTGGCGCCTAGGCTTTGGGCTCATCTTCAAGCTCCTCCTATTACTCCTGAGGGCCAAGAAGAGGAGGCCGGTACGGGCGAAGTCGAGCTTATGAGTTCGGACGACGCTGTTTTAGCTATTATTCTCAACGCGATTAATAAGAAAACCAGTCACTCATTCCTTCTTGCCGGCCCCCCAGGGACCGGAAAAACAAAGTATGCTCATGAGATTGCTCAGTACTTAGCAAAAGGAGATGAAGATCGCATCGAGTTCCTCCAATTTCATCCAGCATTCGGCTACGATGATTTTGTGGAGGGCTTTCGTCCCGCTGTGCAGGGCGGCAGTGGAGAACAAGGCGTAGCAGGCGTTAGCTATGTGCTCGATCAGAGGCATTTTCTCACCTTCTCAGAGAAGGCCAAACAGGATCCGGAGAATCTCTACATTCTAGTGATTGACGAGCTTAATCGAGGGGATGTGGCTAGAATTTTTGGTGAGCTCCTCACCTATTTGGAGCTAGACTACCGTGAGAAGAATTTTAAGTTGGCAATATCGGGTAGGGAGATATCGCTCCCCAGGAACCTAATTGTCTTGGCGACAGCAAACCCATTCGATCGCTCTGTGACTGATTTGGACGATGCGCTTCTAAGACGTTTCATTGTCATCGCTTTAGACCCTGATAAATCCTTGCTTCAAAGTCACCTGCACGATCACGCTGTTGAGGAGCGGGTGATTAAAAGAACGCTCCACCTTTTCGATCTTCTGAACAATGCTTTTCCGGCTGGATTTGGTCACACAAGCTTTTTGCAGGTTCGCACCATTGAAGACCTGTCTGATGTCTGGGAGGGGCGAGTAAAGCTCGGACTACAGCGCACTCTCTTCCACGACCGCCAAGCCTATGACCGCATAAAAGAAGAAGTCGATGGCCTCCTGAAGATTGATGAGGTCGCGGAGGTCGAGGGGGTCGACGGTGATGAGGCCTAGGTAAGCAAGACCGATGTTGTTTCCTGAAGCCGATGTTGTGGAGATCGAGGAGCGCGGTAGGCGCTTCTTCCCTCGTAGCGACCTCATCGACCAAAGTGGTCATTCACTCATTCTGCCTGAGACGAGGGACCTAAAGGCAATCGAGCTTCGAGATGTAACCAATGGCGTTGATCTCATGGCTCTAGGGTTGATTGGCTTCTTACCGCTGACAAGCCGCATCACCCTGAATATCGTGCCTAAGTTCCCTATTGAGAACCTGTGGTCGATGTTAGAGATTGGTGGCGAGGACTACTCTCATATCCTTCCAACCATTCGGAGCTATCAAGGCGCTGAGAACCCGGCTCCAATATTATTGCTTGCGCGAAGCTTCTGCCATTATTTGCGGGGGGCTGTATCGACGGGCTTTGAGCGAACCTATTACACTCGCACTATGACTGGCTACTACAAGCCGCGGGTCGAGTTTGGGAGAACAATTTCCACATATCTCTCGCGGGGGAATCCAATTGAAACCGTTTCGAGTGTCTATGAATTCGGGCTCGATAGTCCAGCAAACAAAGTCATCAAATCTGCGTGCCTGAGATTTTCTAGGCTCATCCCTCGGAGCGCAGAGTGGGAAGGCGAGCGGAGAATATTGCAGATCGCTCTTGATTTCTTGCGGAGGGTGCAGGAGCGCGAGCCAAGCTCTCATGATTTCTTCTTGGATGAGTCTGTTTCACTTCGGCTAAGAGAGAACTATGCCGGGATGCTTAGAGTCTACCATTTGCTTGTCACTGGTGGAGGAATAGCCTTCTCCTTCGCGCCAGGCGGCCGTGAATTGCCATCTTTCTTGTTCAATCTCGAAGATATCTTTGAGAAATTCATTCGTGTTTCTTTTGGTGAAGGTCTTAGGGCTAGGAAGATTTCCGTTCTCGACGGGAACAAACATCAAGGGAAGCTCTTCACCGATAGCAAGGTCTACCCGACAAAGTCGGACGTCATCTTCAGGCGTGGTAAGAAGAACGTGATCGCCTTAGGCGAAGTTAAGTATAAGCCGAAGCTCAAAGAGGCCGATCGATATCAGATAATTAGCCATGTGACAGCAGCGGGAGCCCCCCTTGGAGTTCTATTTTCTCCAGCCAATGAAGGGGAAAGCCAAGGCCTCCGGAGACTGGGAAAGCTGCCAACAGGCGCAGAATTTTACCACTATCTTGTGAACATCCGAGGTGACATTCGGGAGGCGCAGGGTAAAATGGTAAAAGAGGTGGGCGCCATTCTGAAATGACAACACCTACTTAACCTTTCCCCCAGGTCGTTCCCGTCTTGACATACCGAGGTATTCAAAAACCTGGAGGGTCACTTGGAGAGTGCTTTCGAACAAGTTCAGCCAAATAATTTCCTGCAATAGCCAGCGTTACTCCATTCGAGAGGCAAATGGCGCTAGCGACATGGGGTGCTCCGAAGATAAGAAGAATTACGCCGACGCAAGCCAAAAATACTCCGGCTAAGCGAATTCTTCCTCCGAAAACGCCAACCGTGTCTGCGAATACGCTGTAATTCATGATGGCTCTCCAGGTTCAGTCGCGAAGAGGGCGATGATTCTAGGTACCTCAATTTCCGCAGGCGTCCCTTTTTCAATGCACTGTTGAACTGCGTACTCTACCAGTCTCCCGAATCTTTCGGCAGTCATGGCATCGACAGACGTGGTCTTGTGGAACACCCTGGAAACATCTCCAGCAAGTGCAGCAACCTTCTCCTGGATCGCCCATTCGGTCCCAAGGACAAGCCAGCCCAAGCTGACTTCAAATCGCTCGGAAGCGGAAATCACGACCGAGAGAGGGGGTTCACGCTTGCCAAGTTCGTAACTCTTGTAGGATCGCTCTGACACGCCGAGGTACGCAGCGCAGCGAGCTTGTGAGAAACCACTCTGCTCACGGATTTTGCGCAGCCTCATCCCAATCTCGGACGGGGATGTTGACTTGTGCTTAATGTTGCCTGATAGTGTCAAAAGTTGCACCATTTCTGCTAGTATGACCCAATGGTGCCATCTCTACTGGAGAAAGGGAAGCATTATGGCCGCTTGTGTACTTCTGACGCCCCGGGAGCTTGCAGAAAGGTCCGGTTGGCCTGAAAGGCGCATTCGCAGTCTGATCGCAGCGCGTCAGCTGCGACACCTGAAAATTGGGGCAGCATTTTACCTTCCTGAGAGTGCGGTCCAAGAGTTTATCGACCAAAACATGGTTGAGCCTGCAGGCGCGCAGGGCGTTGGCGAGGACCCGAAGGCGAAACTTTAGGGACAGCTCTTAGCCGAGAGAGTACGCGCAAGATTTCTCGAAAGGTGGGTTTCATGGCCATGACAAATCTAAACATTAGTGTCATCGATAAGCGAATGCTCAAGCAGTCCGAAGCCGCGAGCTATTCGGGCCTTCCCCTCAAGCACTTCAAGTCGTCTTGTCCGGTTCGTCCAGTCGAGCTTAGAAGAGGAACCCTCCTCTGGGACCGCCGCGACCTCGATCACTGGATCGATGCTGTTAAATCAGAAGCCGATACTTTCACTGAAACGAGCATTCTGGATCGTCTGGGATGACGAGAATCCGTGTTAAGGGCTTCAAGATTTTTCATGATCGACATGGAAAGCTGCGTTGCTACCACCGAGCTACGGGCCACAAAGTCGATCTAGTTAGCGCACCGCTAGGTAGTCCGGAATTTTTTCATGAGTGTTCGAAGATTGCAGCTGCCAACGATGCTCAGAAGCGGATGCGCCCTAAACCTGGGACCTTGGGTGCGTTGCTGCAATTTTACTTTGAGACTGAACATTTTCAGAATCGTGCAGCTACAACCCAGAGAGACTATAGGCTCAGTGCAGACTACCTGCACCCTATTAAGGATACACCAGTTTCTTCGATTACAACGCCCCTTATTGCGGGCATCCATGACAAGGCGTCCACCAAGATGGGTTGGCGGCGTGCGAACATACTCTTGGTGTTTATCAGCCAAGTCTTTAAGTACAATATTCCTCACGGCAACATTTCCAGAAACTTCGCCACTGGTGTCATCCCAAAACCCAGGCCAAAGAATGCGCCGGCACGTAATCGGGCTTGGAGCTACGAAGAGGTTCAGGCGATGCTTGAAGCCTCAGCACCTGAAATGCGGGGCGCCCTTGCACTGATCCACTGTACCGGCTTGGACCCAACTGACGCCCTAGGACTTCGCAGGGACCAGGTTGCGGGAGATGTAATCTGGAGAGATCGTGACAAGACGAAAGTCGGTGCCGCGGTGCCGATCGGCGACACGCTCAGAGCGGAGCTGCAACGGATGCCGGAGCATGATGCGCTCACCGTCTTAGCGAGCTCAAGCGGGCGTTCATGGACCTATGACGGCTTTCAAAGCAGCTTCCAGCGATTGAAGAAGAAGCTTGAGGCTAAGGGTGCGATCAAACCTGGCCTTACACCCAAGGGGCTCCGACACACCATGGCAACTTGGCTGCGTGAGGCAGGGCGTTCTGAGCGCGATATTTCAGACCTTCTTGCGCAGAAGTCGCCCGCTATGGGGCTGCACTATTCGAAGGACGCAGATTTGGCGCGTAAGAACCGCGCGACCATCGAGGTCTGGGAAGAAGAAAACAAAAGGAGAGCGGAAATTGTCAAACCTACCAAGAAAAGCGTCAAACCTTAGCGGAACCACCCCATTAAAGCAGAAAAAGCTCAATCTTATCTTGGGTTTAAATGGTGCCCGGGGGCGGAATCGAACCACCGACACGAGGATTTTCAATCCACTGCTCTACCCCTGAGCTACCCGGGCACGGGAGAAGGCATCGCCTTCGGGTGAGGGGGATTT
>NZ_JBLXHL010000013.1:0-22458 GCF_048259695.1 Celeribacter sp.
GCCTTCGCGATCACCTCGTGTACGTGAACAACTCGCCCCGTCCAGGGGTGCCAAGGGTAGAGTACCTCGCGCTCCTCGGTCCCGTGGGTGTTCTGTGATTGAGTTGTACAATACGGACCGCCCGCATTCGTCCCTGGTCAACCAGACGCCGCAGCAAGCGCGCCGGACGCTTGAGCAATTTGAGGGCTCCACGCCCGGCGCGCTTGCGCAAGACGATGAAGCCGAATACCCAAATCCAACCTGCAGACTCTCGTTATGAATGAGGGACCGGCAGGGGGCAGGTCACGCTGCACATGCGGGCCGGCAATCAGTCAAGATTAGGCAACAAGGCCGTCAGAAAACCAAGGCACAGTATTAGGGAGAAATATCCAAAGACCTGCTCCATTCCGAGTTGGTCGGCTAGAGCTCCAAGCCCCGCTGCACCTAGTGCCCCGACGCCGAAGGCAAAGCCGAACACGAAACCTGACACCATGCCGACCTTTTGTGGCAAAAGCTCCTGCGCAAAAACCACGATCGCCGAGAAGGCAGAAGACAAAACGAGCCCAACTACGATACTGAGGCCGACCGCGGCCCATAGGGATGTATGCGGGAGAACCACAGAAAACGGCAGCGCCCCCACAATCGACCCCCAGATAACCTTCTTACGCCCGATACGGTCTCCAACGGGACCACCGAAAAACGTGCCGAGCGCAACCGCAGCAAGGAAGACGAACAGAAACCCTTGAGCATGGGCGACTTCCATTCCGTATTTTTCGATCAGGAAAAACGCATAGTAGCTCTTGAAGGTCTCGATATAGACGAACTTGCTAAGTAGCAGCGCACCAAGAACTGCGAACGCAACCAGAAGCCTTGCGCGGGAGAGGCGGAGCCCGATTGTTGGCCGCACCCCCGCGCTTTGCGTCATGCGCTGGTGGTTCGTGAACCAACGTGCGATCCACAGCAGTATCATGACCGCTACAACAGCAAGGAGCCCAAACCAGGCAGTCGTGGCCTGTCCGAACGGCAACACAATGAGCGCAGCAGCGAGCGGCCCTAAAGCAGTCCCCGCATTTCCGCCGACCTGAAAACTGGACTGGGCGAATCCAAAACGTCCTCCGGACGCCATTCGGCAAACTCGTGAAGCCTCGGGGTGAAACAGTGCCGACCCGAAACCAAGAGTGGCAGAAGCCAGCAATAACCCTGCAAACGACCCGGCCGTCGCGAGCAACACCACGCCGAGCGCGACCACGGCCATGGACACCGCAAGAGAATAAGGACGCGGACGTAAATCTCCGTAAAGTCCCAGAATGGGCTGCAAGATGCAGGCGGTGATCTGCTGAGCAAGCGTCAGGAGCCCAAGCTGGAAGTAGCTCAGCGCGTATTCTCCCTTCAGCACCGGGTACAATGCGGGCAGGAGGAACTGGATCAGATCATTGATCAAATGCGTACCGCTCACTGCGAGGATAACCGCATAAGAAGTTGAGATCATAGCAGGGCGCTGCGCTATCATAAAAGCCTCGACAAGACAGAAGATCGGATAGAACCGATGAATGCAAACTGGGATCAGTTTACATGCTACAGGCGAGGCTTCGCGCTAGATCGGATGACAGGAGGCTTTAGAAAAGCTAAACTCTGAGAATGCAAAAAAAACTTCGACACCTACCTCCCTTGAATGCTTTGCGCACGTTTTCGGTTGCGGGCCGACTCCTGAACTTCCGGGAGACTGCCGAGGAGCTTGGAGTCTCCCAAGGCGCAGTTGCTCAGCAGATAAAAATTCTGGAGGGACATATGGGCATGCCACTCTTCACACGTTTACCGCGAGGCGTAGCCCTCACCCTCGATGGGGCTACCTATCACAAGGAAATACGGCGCGCTTTTGGTATCATGCGTGAAGCGACTGATCAGCTACTAGAGAGCGGTAAGTCGCTGACCATCAGCGTGACCCCTACCTTTGCAACGAAACTTTTGATCCCAAACTTACCATCTCTCAACGCAGCTCTGCCCGGTATAGAAATCCGGACTATCGCGACAGTCTCGGTTTCAGATTTTGACCGGGATCAAGTTGACATTGCCGTAAGGGAAGCAAGGCCTCCGTTTCCCCCAAACCAAGAAGCCAAGCTGCTCTTCAATCAGGACTGGGTTCTCGTCGGCAATCCACATTTGCTAAACGGGTTGCCGCGTCCTTTGACACCTGAATTTATTCAGGAATTGCCTCTGCTTCACGACTCATATCAACACTGGAATGCGCACCTCAATACAGAAGCCAGATTGCCAGGGCCACGTTTCAACCAGATATCTTTAGCGCTTGACGCAGCATTGGCGGGTCAACGGTTAGCAATCGCCAGTCGGTCATTTGTGCACAGCGATCTCCTTGCCGGCCGCCTCATTGAGGCGGGACAGGCCGGATATGAAACTGGTACCGGATACTATTTAGTGAGGAAGAAACAACGGCAGCCCTCGCGCACTATCGACGCGGTTTGGTGTTGGTGCCTTGATACCTTTTCACGGCGTTGAATTATGGGTCGGGTAGACCCTCCTTGCAGCAATTGGGCGCCCAACTGGCCCAAAAAATCTGAAGGCGGACACCGTAATGTCAGGTATAACCATGTTTCCTCCTGGAGTTACCTCCGGCAATCTCAGAACTCTTCTCGAGATGTCCCTGGGAGATCGCTGCGCATAGACGCCCGCGAATCGCCCGGGGCTAAGGGCGGTTCAGCAGAAGAAACCGGAACTTGATCTGATACCTGACCATGGATTGATCGTTGCTTGCCGCCCGAAGGGTGTCAATCCCGGCGCACTGACCGCGCTCGCGGAGTGACGGGAAAGCTTCCCCGCGACAGCACCTCTCCCTCTTCGTCGACAACCAGGCGGAACGCGCGGTCGACGCGATAGAAGGTCATGCGCCAACGTCCTTCGTCTTCGCCCGTCCCGCTTTCGGAGCGGCTGCTGATGAGACCGTTCCGCATCTCCTCCCGGACCTGCTCTTCCGTGATCTTGAAAGCTCTTGCGATGGTGGCCGCTTCCACAACGAACCCACTGTCGGTTTTGGATACTTCGCTCATCGCACCATCTCCCGTTCCCTGATCCCGCCCGATCGCCGCCAGTCTGGCTTTGCGCGGGTTCGCCCGATTGGGCTCGACTTCAATAGGTATCTATAATACCACTTGAAGGGTATGCCCCGTCAATACAACTCCGAACAAGGTGCCCCACCGATGTCATCCACCCGGACTTCCTCATCGCGCAGCCTTTCCGCGCGACCGGCGATCACAGCCGCTCTCGAGGCACGGACCGGGCTCGATGACGAAGTGCTGCGCGAACTGGTCCATGCCTTCTATGGCAAGATCCGCAACGACTCGGTTCTCGGCCCTATCTTCGCGGCGCGCATCGATGACTGGCCACCGCATCTGGATCGGATGACATCCTTCTGGTCCTCCGTCGCCCTGATGACAGGCCGTTATCATGGCGCCCCGGTGCCCAAGCACGTCGGCTTGCCGATTGACTGGAGCCATTTCGAGCGGTGGCTCACACTCTTTCGCGAGACCGCAATGGAGATCTGCACACCTGCTGGCGCCGCCCATGTCATCGAGCGGGCCGAACGCATCGCCCGGTCGCTCAACTTGGCCATCGAGGATGCCAAAGGCACCGGCGTCCCGAAGCTTGTTTGATCCTCGCATGGCGAAGCAATCCGACATCGACATCGCCCGAGCTTTCGACAAGGCGTCCGACTCTGACCGTGCTAGGCTGCTGGTGGATCGGATCTGGCCGCGAGGAATCTCGAAGGCAGATCTCGGACTCGATGACTGGCTCAAGGACATCGCGCCGACCACCGAGCTCAGGAAATGGTTCAACCACGACCCGGACAAATGGGGCGAATTCCGTAACCGTTACCTGCACGAACTGGCTGACAACACGGACGCCGTTGACCGCTGCCTCGCATGGTGCCGGGCTGGATCCGTCACCCTTCTCTTCGCTGCGAAGGACCGGGAACACAACCAGGCGGTGGTGCTGCGGGATTATCTGAAACAGCGTCTCACGGGGGATACCACATGAATGCCGATCTGGGGTCCCTTCGCACCCCCCTGTGCGATCTTCTGGGATGTGAGTATCCCGTCATCCTAGCCGGTATGGGAGGCGTCGCGCGCGCAGAACTGGCCGCCGCGGTCGCCAATGCGGGCGGTTTCCCGACACTGGGGATGGTGCGCGAGGCGCCATCACTCATCATCTCGGAAATCGAGGCCTACCGCCGGCTGTCGGACCACCCCTTCGCCGTCAACCTCATCCCGGCAGCCACGGAGCCCGACTTGCTGCAGCAGCAGATCGAAACTTGCCTTGCGATGGAGGTGGCGGTCTTTTCGTTCTTTTGGGACGTCGTGCCCGAGGCCGTTTCCCGGGTGAAGACCGCAGGCGGTCTTCTGCTGCACCAAGTGGGCACGCTGCGCGCGGCACGGGAGGCCGAAGCCGCCGGTGCGGATGTGTTGATCGCACAAGGGCAGGATGCGGGAGGTCACGTGCACGGGCGCATCTCGACATTCGACCTGCTCCCGGCCGTATTGGAAACTACGGCGCTGCCGGTTGTTGCCTCCGGCGGCATCTGCACCGGGCTGGCGCTGGCCGAGACGTTGGCGATGGGGGCGCAGGGCGTGCAATGTGGCACCGCCTTCCTCGCCACGGAGGAATCCTTCGCCCATGATTGTCACAAGCGGCGCATCGTCGATGCAGGGCCGCAGGACACGGTCCTGACCGACGGTTTCGTACTGAACTGGCCCAAGGGGTCGGCCGTGCGCGTCCTTCGCAACAGCGTTACCGACAGCTTCGGCACAGATCTGGTGGGCCACGATCCCGACGCGATCCCTCGCGAGGTCATCGCCCATGACGGCGATATTCCACGTCTACGCCAGAGTACCGATTCACCGCTGCGCACGACGACGGGCGCACTGGAGCAGATGCCACATTATGCCGGCGCCGGATTGGGGGAAATCGTCGAGACCGTGCCAGCCGCGCGCCGGCTGCTCGACCTTTGTACCGAGGCGGCGGCGCTTCGCGGCATCGCCGGACGGGCGCAGGCCCCGGGCGGGGGCGCAGCATGACCATCCTACTGCTTCTCATCCCCGTGACGCTGGCGATGGGCGCTGTCGGACTCGGCGCGTTCTTCTGGGCGATGAGACACGACCAATTTGACGATCCGGCAGGCGACGCCGCCGGATCCTCCAGACGGAGGACCGTCCGCTGCCACCAAGACATAGAACCGACCGGGAGGTTGCCAAATGATGGAGCGGTTGACAGGTGCCGAACGCCAGATCGCATGATGATTTGTGTCTTCATGGCGATTGTCGGGCTGGTATGGCGCAGCGGGTCGGGCGATCCGATGGAGCCACGGCGCGATCGTGCTGATTGCAGCCGTATTACGACCTGCTTCGTCCTGCGTGCGATTGGCGAGCCCGAACCGGCCGAGGACCGCACGAACAGCTACTACGACGATCCGACCAAGGCCGGGCTGGTGATCGCTCTGTTCTGGGCCGTCGTCGGTATGGGCATGGGGTCTGGGTCGCGGCGCAACTTGCCTGGCCCGATCTGCGCTTCGACGCGGCGTGGTCGAGTTTCGGCCGCATCCGCCCCGTTCACATCGGGGTGATATTCGGATTCGGTGGCAATGCTCTCATCGCACCTCCTATCGTCATACGCACCACCCAGGCGGCTCGCCGGACATGTCTCACCGTGGTTCGTGCTTTTGAGGCTTCAACCTCTTCTGCATCGTCGCCGCCTCGGGCTACCTGATGGGCGTCACCCAGTCGAAGGAATACGCCGAGCCGGAATGGTATGCCGACATCCAGCATCATCGTCTGGTGGTCTACGCCGTGCTCTACATCCGCACGCTGGCGCGCCGCAACGAGCCGCATATCTACGTGGCGAACTGGTATTACCTCGCCTTCATCCTGGTCGTGGCATCCTGCATCGTGAACAACCTCGCCGTGCCCGCCAGCCTGGCAGAACAAAGAGCTACTCGGCCTTCTCGGGCGTCAGGACGCCGATGACGCAATGGTGGTATGGTCACAACGCTGTCGCCTTCTTCCTGGCCGCTGGGTTCCTCGGCATGCTCTTACTACTTCCTGCCCAAGCGGGCAGCGACCGATCTATTCCACCGGCTGTCGATCCTGTCGTTCTGGGGCATCGTCTTCTTCTACATCTGGGCCGGCTCGCACCACCTGCATTACCGCCCTGCCGCAATGGGTGCAGACGCTGGGCATGACCTTTCGGTCATGCTGCTGGTCGCCCTCCTGGGCCAGCGCGGCAACGCGCTGACGCTGAACGGCGCCTGGCACAGGTCGGGACGATGCCACGCTGCGCTTCGTGATGGTGCGCGGTATTCTACGGACTGTCGACCTTCGAAGGCTCGTTCATGGCGGTGCGCGCGGTCAATTCGCTGTCGCATTACACGGACTGGACCGTGGTCACGTCCATGCCGGCGCGATGGGCTGGGTGGCGCTGATACCTTCGCTCGATCTACTCTGTCGTTCCGCTGCTGTGGAAGCGCGAGACGATGTATTCCTGGAAGCTGGTGGAATGGCACTTCTGGCTCGCGCTGGCGGGCACGGTGATCTACGTCTTCGCGATGTGGAACAGCGGCATCATCCAGGGGCTGATGTGGCGCACTACACCGACAGCGGCACGCTGGCCTATTCTTTCACGGACACGCTGGTGCCATGCATCCCTATTACGTCGCACAGCCTGCGCGGGGCGCTGTTCCTGACCGGTGCGATCCTGGCGGCCTACAACGTCTGGATGACGATCCGGCACGCCCCTGAAAAACGCCCGGAACGCGACTACCCGACTTCGTCCGAGGCGGCCGAACCGCCATCCCGGCAGCGGAGTGACCCGATGTTCGCAAGATCCTCTCCCCCTTCGCCCGCTTCTTCGAATTCCACGCCCGGACCCACTACCGCACCGAGCGGCACTCGATGGCGCTGACCCTCGGGATCATCGTCGCCGCCGGGGTGGGCGGTTTCGTGAAATCGCGCCGCTCTTCACCATCGACGAAACGGTCAGGCGGCGCCCGACATGCGGCTCTACACGCCGCTCGAGCAGGCGGGCGCGACATCATATTCGCGAGGGTTGCTATGCCTGTCACAGCCAGATGATCCGCACGCTTCAGGACGAGGTGGACCGCTACGGGCTACTCGCTGGCGGTGGAATCGCAGTATGATCACCCGATGCTCTCGGGCTCAAGCGGACCGGGCCGGACCTTGCCCGGCTGGGCAAGCAAGTATTCCGACGACTGGCATGTGCGCCACCCTGGTCGATCGCGCGCCTTGGTGCCGGGATCGGTGATGCCGCAATACGCTTTCTTGCTGGATACCATGCTCGAGACAGAGAGCCTGCCGGATCGCCTTGCGGCCCTGCGGGTGGTGGGCGTGCCCTACAGCGACGAACAGTCGCCAATGCCGATGCCGACGCGCGCGGACGGGCTGACCGACACCGACGCAGCCGACGGGTAACCGAGCGATACGGAGACGCAACCAGCGTCCGCCACTTCGACGGGCAGCGGGACCGCGTCACGGAGATGGATGCTCTGGTGGCTACCTCAGATCCTCGGCAGGCTCACGGATGCCGCCTTCGCAAATCAGCCACTCAGGAGGACTGAATTGATGGACCTTACCCATGACCTGACCTCGGTGATCGCAAGTCCTTCGGGCTGTTCTACCTCATCGCCCTGTCGGTGGGATCACCATCTACGCCTATTGGCCGTCGCTGGGCAAACGCTGATAAGGCCGCGAACAGTATTCTGGATGACGGGACGGACCATGTCGGTAAAGGAACGCGACCCACTGACCGGCCACCAGACGACAGCCACGAATGGAACGGCATCACCGAGCTGAACACACGCGTGCCGCGGGCGGTGTGGTTCTTCATCATCGTCACGCATATCTGGGCGCTGGTCTACTGGGTGCTCAGCCGGCCTGGCCTCTGGTGAATACCTATACCGCAGGCTGCTGGGCATTGATCAGCAGGAACGGGTGGAAGAGCGCGTGGCTGCCGCGGATGCCGCCCGTGGCGTCTGGGCGGACCGGATCGCCGCGCTTCCGCTGGACAGATCCGGACGACACCTACTGATGACCCACATCGACCAGACCGCACCCGCTCTTCGGTGACAATTGCGCAGCCTGCACGACCGCGCGAAGGCGCCCCGGTTATCCCTCTCTGGTCGATGACGCGTGGCTCTGGGGCGGCGACGACGGGCGATCCTCGAAACCCTGCGTGTCGGCATCAATGCCCGCATCCCGACACGCGCTATGCAGATGCTCGCGTTTGGCCGCGATGGCATGCTCGACCGGGATCAATCCGCGTCGTGGCGGACTACGTGCAGTCGCTGGCGGGTCTCGACAGCGGTGCCTCGCGAGCGGCTGGAAGAAGGCGCCATGCATTTCGCCGACAATTGCTCCAGCTGCCATGGCGAGGATGGGGCGGGCATACGACCTCGGGGCCCCGGACCTCACGGACAGCCACTGGATCTACGGCGGCACAGATCAGGCGCTGTTCGAGACCATCTATGGCGGCCGACGGGCTGGATGCCCGCATGGGAAAACCGCCTGACAGAGCGCAGCGCAAGATGCTTGCCATTTACATCACCTCGCTGGCCGATGGAGGCCGGAATGACCATTGAGCGGCCCCAAGTTCTGGCGTCTCCGCCGCGTTTCTGGTCGTGGCCATCTTCGTGGGCGCCAACATCATCGTCTCGGTCTCGCTGTCGTCGCAACCGGGCTGCGTTGAAACCGCCAGGAAGGCGCCGGCACCTACCGCCCGGCGAAACCGTCAGCTGAGCCAGAACAACGCCCCGCCGCCGCCCGACAATCCGCACGCCGGGGCATCGATCGAAGGTGGTCGCGCCCCTTGCGCGCGAGCCCGACGCCCGCGATCTCCGGCGCACGGCCTTCACATGGCTGCCGGGCCGGGTGGCGCGATCTCTGGACCCATCCGCTTCCAAGGCCTGATCTACGGCCTCGGCGTTTTCCTCGTCTCGGTCGCCGTGGTCTGGTTCCTGTTCCACCTGGAATTCGACTATGCGCTGTTCCCGCGCTCGCCGGGTTCATGGTGGTCAGGCGCTGATCGCCGGCGGACTTTGAAAAAGCCGACGACTGGGGCAGGCGAACCGGTCGGCCTCGGGCCAATGCTGTTCGTCCGGCTTCGGTCCGGCGGTGCCGGTGTCTTCATGGGGGTCATGCTGCTGGGGCTCTTCCTGCTGTGGATGCGCGCGGCGGTCCTGATCTATGCGCTCTTCTTCGGCATGGTGGCCTTTCCCGGCACCGAGGAGATCGCTCCGATGCTTCTCCTGACTTCTACTGGCTGGGCCCTATTGCTGGTCGGCTCTGCCGTCGGTGCGCTCTTCGCCGCCTTCTCCTTCGCCATCAGCGTCTTCGCCTTTCCAATGCTACTGACGGAGCGGACCGACGCGCTCTCCGCGCTCGGCATCAGCATGGCGATGGTCTGGAACAACCTTGCGGTGATGATTGCCTGGGGCGCCATCGTGGTGGCGCTGTTCGTCCTGTGCCTGCTCACGGCTGGGCTGGGGTTGATCCTTGTGTTTCCATTGCTGGGACATGCGACGTGGCATTGCTACCGCGCCATCCGCTCCGACGATGCCGCCGGGCATGAGGATGATCGCATGTTCATTCGTCCGGCCTGATACTCCATCGGCTAAGCTGCAGGAGCCTGCGACCTGATGCGAGACCGGTCGCGGCAAGGCAAATGTCTGGGACATCGCCAGTGCTGCACCCGAAACCGATTGTCGTCGGCCTTGGAACAAACGCAGCGCAGCTAACACTCACCGCGCCCACAGCCGCACAGCATCCCCTTTGACTCGATCCTGCGGGATAACGGTTTGCACACCGGTCGAGGATCAAATAGCTGATTGGAAAATGGGCGCTCGTGATGCTGATGCACACATTTTTAGCATCCAACCAACACTCCCCTTAATGCGACGAGACACATGAAGAATATCGACGAAAAGCTACAACCGATCCTTGCCGAAGTGGCGCGGCGAAACGCGGGAGAGCCGGAATTTCACCAGGCGGTGCACGAGGTGATGGAAAGCCTCGGGCGCGTCGTGGCAAAGCACCCTGATTATCTCGAAAAAGCGCTCATCGAGCGGATCTGCGAACCCGAGCGCCAGATTATCTTTCGCATCCCTTGGGTTGATGACCAAGGGAATGTCCAGATCAATCGAGGATTTCGCGTCCAGTTCAACTCGTCCCTCGGTCCCTACAAGGGAGGGATGCGCTTCCATCCGTCCGTCAATCTGGGGATCATCAAGTTTCTCGGCTTCGAGCAGACCTTCAAGAATGCCCTGACCGGCCTGCCGATCGGTGGCGGAAAAGGCGGAACGGATTTCGACCCCAAGAACAAATCCGATGGCGAGATCATGCGCTTCTGCCAATCTCTCATGACCGAACTGCACCGCCATCTGGGCGAGCAGACGGATGTGCCGGCCGGCGATATCGGCGTTGGAGGACGTGAAATCGGATACATGTTCGGGCAATACAAGCGCCTGACCAACCGATATGAATCGGGCGTGTTTACCGGCAAGGACATCGCCTACGGCGGATCCCGAGCCAGGACAGAGGCTACTGGCTTCGGGAACACGTATTTTACCAAGGCAATGCTTGAAACGCGCCAAAGCGACTTCGACGGCAAGCGCGTCGTGGTATCGGGTGCGGGCAATGTCGCCATCCATACCATCGAAAAGGTGCAATCGTTTGGAGGCACGGTCATCGCCTGTTCGGATTCCAGCGGTTACGTCATAGACGAAGCCGGGATTGATCTTGCCCTGCTCCAGGAGATCAAGATCGTGCGCCGAAAGCGCATTTCGGAGTATGCCCGGTTGCGTGGGGACGGGGTTCATTTTGTGCCTGTCGGGAAAGGCTCTGTCTGGGATCTGCCCTGTGACGTGGCAATGCCCTCGGCCACCCAGAACGAACTGACAGGCAAGGACGCGAAATCACTGGTCAAGAACGGCGTTCTGGCTGTCGGCGAAGGCGCGAACATGCCCTGCACCCCCGAGGCGATCCGCATCCTGCGCGAGGCCGGCATCCTGTTTGGGCCCGGCAAGGCGGCGAATGCGGGGGGCGTAGCAACGTCGGCGCTCGAAATGCAGCAGAACGTCAGCCGTGATCGCTGGAGCTTTGAGCAGACCGAACAACGGTTGGCACAGATCATGAAAAGCATCCACGACAGATGCGCCGAAACTGCCGATGAATATGGCGCTCCCGGTGACTACGTCCTCGGCGCGAACATCGCCGGTTTCGAGCGGGTTGCGAACGCCATGCGGATGCTGGGAGTGATCTGAGCCGATCCCTTCGGTCATCGAAAGACGAGGGCGATCTCTTCCTTGCCCAGCAGCTTCCATCGACCGGGAGCCAGAGAGTCGAGCAGGCAGAGGTCGCCCAGGCGTTCACGTCGCAGAGCTTCGACGAAATTGCCGGTGGCGGCAAACATGCGGCGAACCTGGTGGTATCGTCCCTCGGTCACGGTGATCAGAGCTTCGGTTTCCGAGAGTATGTCCAGCGCCGCCGGCGCCAGGGGTTTGTCATCGCCTCTGAGCGTGAGTCTGCCCGACGCAAACAGTGCGGTTTCCGTGCCGTCGAGTGGGCGGGCAAGCGTGACACGGTAGGTTTTTCTGAGCCGGCTTCTCGGGCTGCTGATACGATGCAGAAGGTCTCCGTCGTCGGTCAGAAGCAAAAGGCCCGTGGTCTGTTTGTCCAAACGCCCAATGGTCGAAATTGCGGGCTTGCGGCGTCGCCAGCGCACAGGCAGCCTGTCATAGACAAGTTCGCCTGCCTCCTTGTGCGAACAGGTCACGCCCAAGGGTTTGTTCATCATGACGACCAGGCCGGCAGGAGGATCAAGCGGCTTGCCCGCGACCGTCATGCGGCGGGGCAGATCCGCGCTGACAGGGATGCGGATGGAGGGGTCCAGGATCTCAGCCTGATCAAAGACAATGCCACCAGCCCGCGCCAGCCGCGCGATGTCCTTGCGCGCACCATATCCCATCGAGGACAAGAGCTTGTCTACACGTGTGAATGAACTGCTGGACAAGTCCGGTGATCCTCGTAAACGAAACGCACCACGACGGGTTCTTGCGGCTCTATCGCCATGATCGGTCCCACCCGGAAAGTCCAGTTTGTATGCTGGAGAATGACCGGCTTTCGCTCTATTGGAACGATAGTTTCGGGAGCCGGAGAGTCATAGCCCAGAGCGCCATGGGGTCGCTCGGTGTTGTGGTGTTTCCTTCTTCGCACGATCGGAACCAGCGCTTGGCTGGGACTACAGAAGAGTTGTCCGCTGAACACTTTTTCGCCGGACCGGGCATTGAAGCTCATGCAGCACACGTTTTCCCAAGGCAAACCCAGCTCGGCGTACGCTTTCCCGGTTACGCTGGCCGAATCCAGTGCCTGACAGCCTCGACGGTTCCCTCACCCGCGAAGCGCGCGCCGCAACCTTTTGCGCTCTTCGAAGTCCTCGGTGACGTCGCGCATGATCGCCGCGACCGCCTGCAAGTCACCGTCCTCGCCGCGCAACGGGACAATGGAGAACTGGATCGAGATTTGCGCTCCGTCCTTCCGGATTGCAGGAACTGACAGAAGATCGCCTTCGCCATACTTGGTTTGGCCGGTCCGCATGGTGGCCTCGTAGCCGATCCAGTGTCGCTCACGCAGTCGCTCCGGCGTGATGATGTCCAATGACTGACCAAGCGCCTCACCCTCTGCAAAGCCGAATATCCGCTCCGCGCCCCCGTTCCAGACGCGGATGATGCCTTTGCGGTCGGCGACCACCAGCGCATCGGGCATGCCCTCGAACAGCTTTCGCGCAATCTGGTCCCTGTCCATTGTTACCCTCCTACCTCGGTCCCACGCTCGGTGAGTATGACATCCATCGGGATATCGTAGGGTTGCGGATAGATTGTGGGTAGCTTCGCCGCGGCGAGACCCACGCCGATGCTGAAGGGGCGCGGCGAGAGCGCCGCCAGGGTTCGATCGAAATACCCTCCACCATAGCCAAGGCGATAGCCTTCGCTGTCCCATCCCATGAGAGGTGCGAGAACGACGTCCGGCATCACCTCCGGAGCGTCCCGTGGCGGCACGGGAATGTTCCAGTGTCCGCGTTCCATCCGGGTTTCCGGAGTCCACAGGCGGAACACCAAGGGCGCCGCCCGCGTCTCCACCAGAGGCAGAGCGATGCTGCGGCCAGACGCCTGCATCTCGACCATCAAAGGTCGCAGGTCCGGCTCATCCTTGATCGGCCAATAGAATGCGACGACTACGTCGCCTATCCCGGCAAAGTGCGCCGCAAACAATCTGTCCAGTCCTGTCATCATCGCTGCACGGGCTATTGTCCTCTGGGACGAGGAAAGCGTCCGACGCTCTTCGCGAAGCCGCTTGCGTTCCGCCGTGCGCCACCGGGCCACGTCGCGCGCTTGTTCGGGATCTACGGCCAAGGGGTCGAAATACCCAGGATCGACCTCTGCCGCCATGCAGGGCGGCGAGGCAAAGTTTCCCTCACTCTTGAAGCTGTTGGACCCATTTCCCATGTCCGGCTCCCAACTTCAGGTATAGTTATCCTCGTGGCAGGAGCTGCCTCTCTGCGCCGGGACTGTTCACTTCTCTGGATAAGCGCCATAATAGGCACTGTAAATACCACTTCATGGATGGCAGATGCGCCTTACCTCCTTCACCGACTACGGACTCCGCATGTTGATGCGCCTTGCCAGCGCGCCGGACCGGGCTTTTTCCACGGCTGATCTCGCCGAGGAATTTCAGCTTTCCCGCAACCATCTCATCAAGATCATGCAGAAACTCGGCCGGGCCGGGCTGGTGCAGACACGCCGTGGAGGCGGTGGCGGTGCCACCCTGGCCCACGCCCCCGAGGAAATCCGGTTGGGAGACGTGGTGCGAGTGTTGGAAGAGGGCCAAGCCCTTGTCGAGTGCTTTCAGCCGAACGGCGGGGATTGCACGATCAACGGATGCTGTCGCCTGAAAACCCGACTTCGGGTGGCCGAGATGGCCTTCATCGAGAACCTCAACCGCTCGACCCTTGCCGATGTTGCCCTCCCCGCACCGGAACCTGTCTGACGCGGCTTCATGACGCCATGTTGGCGCACGTTAACTGAGACTGCACGCTACGTGCGGTTCCTTACCGAAGATCGGACCGCTACTCGACGCGTCAGGCCGGTTCCACGGATTCGATCTTCATAACGCGGACAATGACAGTACTGCCGTCTTCTTTCTTTAATGGCTCTTTTTGATGTCTTGACATGCCTAAGAGAGTTGCGCCGAGCAGAGATCCCACGGGAATATGGCCCGGTCGTTCTATTATACTCATGGTCAAAATGCCTTTCTGTACTGAACCAGTGCTTTCAGCATAAGTAATGCGTTTCATAGGCAATGCGATTTGGTCGATGCCTTTGCCAACCACTTTCCCGGCCTCTCGCATCTTGTAACGCAGAATTCCTTTTACAAGACGCGGCATTTTCTGTGCCGCTGGGTCATCTCGGGAAAGTAGCCACTCGATGTCGGCGCGGTCAGAAGGCCGAAGGAAAAACTCGGCGTCGTTGAGGTGCTTTTCTGGCGTGGTGTCGTAAGCAAAGCTATTCGGCACCCGCACATGTTGTGCGTTGGTCATGATTATCTCCCAGGGGCTGATCTCGGCAGACCCGATGTCTCTATCAAAATGTTCGAGAAATCCCCGGGTGGCCGTGAACGCGGTTACGCGCTCGCCGCCCGGGCAGGGAGGCGGTTCAGAAGCAGAAACCGGAAGAGGCTTTCGTTCGTAACCATGCATACAAGCTATGCAACAAATGGATTCTGTCAAGCGTCACGGCCGTGGTGCGGCGAAGTGGCACCACTATGAGAGCCAGTTCTCACTGCTGCGCGACGATAAACCGAGGTCCTTGATCTCCTTTGGAGGGGCGTGATCCGTGAGGCTCGTCCGCCTCTGATGGCGTCAGTGCCAGAAGGTCGCAGGCCACGCCGTTCTCTTGATAAACACACGCGGATTGCCGATATCTCAAGCATGACCATGTTCAGTCTTCATAGGAGGTTTCTGCTCAACGCAGGAAACACACTGAACCGCCGGTAGCCCCGGGCGGGATCAGGCCGCTTGCCGGTCCGCGCCTCGGGGTTTTCTCGATCTCTTACAGATCAGTCGAAGTGACAAACGCACCAATTTGGCCGGAAGATCACGCCTGTGCGGGTAGCCCGGCTGATGTTGTGCGTGCAACACGGTTCAGTTTCTTCGTCATGGAGCATGACATGCACCCCCACGTCTTCAAATCCGATACCCCTCACTTCCCACCCCCTCGAACGGTCGCTCAGCGCAACCGCAAGTCCGGAGCGTTTCGACGTTGGCTCCGAACCACATTTCTCCAATGGCAACGCCGGAAGATGATCGAAACTCTTCGAGGCATGGACGATCGCCTGCTGCGCGACATCGGGATTGATCGCAGTGATATCCCGCGCGTCGTCAATGGTCTCACAGATCGTGAACTGAGCATGCGTCCAGTTTCTCCGGATGTGCAGGTCGATGTGCGGTGGCGCGGCGGCCGAGCGGCATAGCCGGGCCAATTCTCGAGAACCCGCACCACGGTACCACCGTGGTGCGCAGCCTTCGCCGTGTAGTAGCTCTCTATGCAACGATGAAAAGGAGTGACAAAATGATGATTTCCAAGGCAGATTTCGGAGAACTGTTTCCGGAGCTTTTCCGGCCAAGTGACATGGAGAGGTCGGTCGCTGAGCCGAGCGCCAAATGCCTGGCGCGGTGGGAAGACGATGGTGGTCGCACGACATCGACAAACATCATCCTGCTGCCGAACCGTCGGCCGATGCAGGAAGCTCGACGTGACTCAGTCTTCCAGGTGCGTAGTCGGTGACCCCCTGACGTCGAAGTCCGCCTCGTGGACCTCTTCAATAATTCGCCTTCTTCACCTTTGCGGGATCCGTGCATCCTTGTCCGTTCCAATACCCGCCCGGTCTCGAAGATTGACAGGGTGCGCCCAAAGACTAAGGTCTCCTCATGGTCACGCACGAAAACCTCTTCCGGTTTCTGCTTCTGAACCGCCCGGGTCCCCGGGCGGTCTGCGCATAAGCGCGTCTTCGACCACCCGGGGCTTTCTCACATCCTTGCATCTGAGAACGCGGGCTTTACCGCTCCGGGAGACATATCATGACCATTACCAGGATCACCCACCTGCCTGCTGGCAGTGACTTTCGATCGCTCTTTGAACGCTCCGCTGTCGAGACAGGCTTTCTTCTCACTGTCGACGACCGGCTCGGTATTGATCGCCTGCTCCGCCATCGCGGAACCAGGAATTCGCCAAACCCACCTCTTCTAAATGGGCTGCTGCGCCACAAGCTGCGGATCTCGCGCGGAACTCCCGAGCCGGCCTCGCCTGATCTTGTCGTGGCCGGATGCCACGTCACCTACATGATCAGCGGTGAAGGCGCTCGCAGCGGCGTGCTCTCCATGAACCCCACGCCGGTCCCAGGACATATTCTCGTCGCTTCATTGCTTGGGGCGACCCTGATCGGGATGCGAAAACTGCAGAAGGTTCCGCTTCTGCGGGACGACGGTCAGATCGAAGTCGTCGTGGTGTTGGATGCGCATCCGTCTCCGGACCAAGCCGCGGCCTGATGCTCTGATCCACTCTTGGCGGATCAGGGACCATGGCCACCTATAGTTCACTCACACCACCAGGTGGTGGAAAGGAAACTACGATGAACAAACAATTCTCTACGTCACGCGGCACCGGCCGGCGGCCCAGGGTCGTCATAGGTGCGGACTGCCTGGAAAGGCTCGAGGCACTTGCGGAGGGCGCGATCCAGCGCAATCCGGACCTTGCCGACCGGCTGCTCGGCGAAATCGGCCGGGCCCGTATCGTTCCGGCGGCGAAACTCCCGCAGAACGTCGTGGCCATCGGTCGCGCGGTCACCTATCGGGATGAGTCGACCGGCCAGGAAAAGATGGTAACGCCCGTCTATCCAGAGGACGCCGACATCGCACGCGGGCGGATCTCGATCCTGACACCGATCGGGGTTGCCCTGATCGGACTGGCAGAGGGCGCATCGCTCCACTGGGATACCAGGGATGGAAAGCGGCGGGTTCTGACCGTGCTCCACGTCGCGTCCCAGGATGCCCCCGAAGGCCTGGAGGCACAATGAACGGACATTCCCTGGGCCCTGCCGAAGCCCATGCTCTGCCCGGAAGGAGCCGCTCGATGCGCTGACGAAGCCACGACGCTCCTTCCGGGATATCGGCAATCGCCGCTTCGGCGTCTTTTCTTCCCGTTGAAAGAGGGTCTCATGATTCGTCACCTTCCGCTTGCCTGCCCGTCCTGCAAGACATCGCTTCCCCGGGCGGCCGCCCATCGGTGTCCCAGCTGTCGGCACATTCTCGGGGGCAATACCCCCACTATCCGAATTTCCTGTCGTCGTTGTGGCTCTGCCGTCGAGCGACATGCCGGCGCTGCCGTGACCTGCCTCCAGTGCCGGTCTCGCCGACCATCGCGGCACCAGCAACAGGGCTGCTGACATGAGACGTCTCTCTTTTCTCCGTCGGCTGATGTGGCCTACCGTTCTGCTTATTGTCGCCGCCGGTCTGGTATTCTTCGACCAGGATGTCGAGCAGCGGGTCGGACTATCTCTCCGCCTGCTTGGCGGCGTTGTCAGCTGCCTTGCTGCGGCCTGGCTCGGTAGCCGACTGTTCGGCCTGTTCGCAGTTCGCCGGAGACGCGACAAGCGCCCATACCCGCGCCTGTTTCGGGATCTCGTGGCGGTTCTGCTGTTCTTCGCCGCCATCGTTGCCTCTGCCGCGCTTTTGCTGGAACAAGGTCTCCTTGGCGCGCTTGCTGGATCGAGCTTGATACTCGCGGTGCTGGGGTTCGCAATTCGGAACGTCGTGGCTGACACGCTGTCCGGCATTGCACTGGGGGTCGAGGCCCCCTATCGGATCGGTGACTGGGTCGATATCGAGCAGGTCGCACGAGGCAAGGTCATCGAGATCGGCTGGCGCACGACACGGGTGTTGACCTTGGACTCGACCTACATGATCCTGCCGAACAGCCAGATTGCGCGCCGACGCATCACCAACTACTCCGCTCCGAGACCGCAGTATCGTGCGCAGCTGTCTCTGAAGCTATCGCATGAGGTTTCCGTGGATGCCGCCAAGGAAATGATCCTGAAGGCGGTAAGAGAAGCGCGCCTGATCCAGACCGAACCGGCACCGGATGTCCGCGTTCAGGAGCTGGGAAGCGACGGAAACTCCTATGCGGTCCGGTTCTGGCTGTCGCGCTTCGAACGGGACGTTGATTGCCGGGACGAGCTTCTATCTCTGATCGACCGCGCGATGCGGCAAGCGAAAGTCCCGACCCCACGCATGCAGATCGAACTGAACCGTCCTCACGGGAAAGCCATGCTTCCCGTCGAACATGAAACGGACGTCGCACGGATATTCGCAGTGCCGCCCAAGACAGAGCGCATCGAAGCGTGAGGAGTGGCTGACAACATGGAGAGAAATCCGATGAAAACGGGCATGGCGGCCAGCACGTGGTCCTTTCCGGCTGCTCGGGGGCGGGAAGTCGACGTTGCTGGCCGAACTCGCTTCCCGAGGCTTCGAAACTGTCGAGGAGCCCGGCAGGAAGATCGTGCAGCGGGAGCTGAACGGCGCAGGCGTGGCACTTCCCTGGGTCGATCTCGAAGCCTTCGCAAGGCGCGCCATCGACATGGCGACCGGAGACCGCAACCGCGTCGCGTCTTCGTAGAGTTGGGTGTTCTTCGATCGCGGGCTGCTGGATGCGGCCATCGCGCTGGAACATGCAACCGGATTGGCGGCCTCCGTCACCCTGACGGGACACGCCCGCCTCCATCACCAGGTGTTTCTGACCCCACCTTGGCCAGAAATCCACCACAGGGACACTGGACGCCGACGAAACCTGAAGGACGGCATCGCCGAGTATCATCGGCTGATCGAGGCTTTCGGCCGGCTCGGATATCATCCGGTCATTCTGCCAAAGCTCTACGTCGAAGCGCGAGCCGATTTCATTCTGAGCGCGCTTTCCTGACGCAACGAGCCTTGCCGAACAATCAATCCAGAGATCTGTCTGCTCTCCGGATTGGACAAATCCTGCGAAGACCCTTATATGAGCGCCGCAAGGCAGCATGCGATGGCGTCGCGCGTCCGCTGCTCGACCCCGATATTTTCAACCGATGTCCTGAACGCCCGGACTTGCTCTCGCACATATCTTGCGGAGCCTGAAGTTATGAGGTGTCCTATGACTCTTGCCTTGCTCGACAGGTCGCAGACCATGTGGACTGGCTCTTTCGCAGGAATGACCTGCATGGCCGCGGCGATGCTCCTGCTACCACTGGGCGACACGTTTTCGAAGCTGCTGACGGAGACACTGAACCCGATCGAGGTCGCGACCGTGCGCGTTCTCGCCCAGGGGGCCTTCCTCCTGCCGGCGGCGGTGTTGCTGCGGAATCGTCTCAGGGGCGCCATGTTCTCGCCGGTTGTCGCGCTGTCCGGTCTTCTGGTGATGATCACGCTCATCTGCCTGATCGGCGCCTTCGCTGTCATGCCGATTGCCACCGCGATCGCCATCTTCTTCGTGGAGCCATTGATCCTGACTGTGCTGGCAGGTCCGCTCCTGGGCGAGGCCGTGGGTCCGCGACGCCTCGCGGCCGTCGGCATCGGTCTCGTGGGCGCGCTGATCGTCATTCGGCCGGGTGCCGAGTTCGAGATCTCCTCGCTCCTACCACTCCTTGCGGCCGCCTCCTATGCGCTCAACATGATCGTTCTGCGCCGTGCCTCGCGAACACGCTCTGGGCTGACCATTCAGTGCGGCGCTACGATCTATGCCTGCGTCGGAATTGTAGCGCTTTCCTTCGGTCTTCACGCAACGGATATTGTCACCCCGGACCCGAGCGCCCTTTCGGCTTGGGATTGGGTCCTGATTCTGGGAAGCGGCCTCCTCGCCGCTGCGAGCTATGTCCTGATCGCCGAGGCCTTTCGCCACGCTGAAGCCGGTCTCCTCGCACCATTCCAGTATCTCGAGATCATCGGCGCTACCGCCGCCGGGTTCTTGGTCTTCGGAGATTTTCCAGATGGGATGACTTGGCTGGGGATCGCAGTCATCCTCTCCTCGGGCCTTTACGTCGTTTACCGGGAGAGATCACGCACGCCGGCCTCCATGCTGGATGACGTCCCAGGGCTGTGCTCCTTTGTCGATTGAGAACTAGGCTGGAGACTTGCGACGGGCGGACTCCGAGGGTGCGCCGTTGACGTATATGTCAATGACGCATATATGGTGGCAGAAGATGAAACGTTTGCAGACAGTGGTCGAGCTTCCCGAGTTTCAGAAGCGCGCAAAGGCGATCATGTCGGAAGAGGATCGTGCGGCGGCTTTCACCTTCATCGCCGCGAACCCGGTAGCTGGTGTGTCGCTGGGCGGCGATTTACGCAAAGTTCGCATACCGCGTGAAGGCGGCGGCAAGAGCGGTGGGTTCAGGACGATCTACGTGTTCGGTGGCAGTCACATGCCAATTTTCCCGGTCACGGTGTTCGCCAAGAACGAGAAGGCCAACCTCTCGAAGTCGGAGCAAGCCGCGGTCGTCGAGATGAGCAAGGCGATCATCGCCAAGTATGAGGATAGCAGATGAGCGTATTTGAATCTGTAACCGAGGGGCTCGAAGAGGCTCTGGCTTTCGCGGCCGGCCAGCAGGCTGGCGCCAAGGTGCATGACGTCGCGGTCGCGAGCGTCGATGTCGCAAAAGTCCGGCAGAAATCTGGGCTGTCACAAGGCGAGTTTGCCAAGAGCATTGGCGTCGCGAAGGGCACTTTGCTGAACTGGGAGCAGGGGCGCCGGCACCCTACCGGGCCGGCGCGGGTATTGCTGGCACTCATCGCCAAGCAACCCTCGGTCGTTCAGGATCTCCTGCGCGGTAGGTGAGCCAGGAAAGACGCTGACGACAGCTTTCGGCGACGTTCCCACCGTCACCCTGAAGATGGGCGCCACGGTGCTTCGAGACCGTCGGGGGCCGGCTGCATCGATGCGGGACCGCACTCTCGGTTCCCTTGTCTGAAATATGTAGCAGATTTCGCACATGATGGACGCTGGATCAGCTGGAGCCTTGCAGGGGAGGTTTCGGTCCAAGTCAAAGCTCTTGGCAACATCCCAAGTAGGTGACTGGCGCCATGGTCAAGCCTGCAATGCTTCCGGGTCCTCCTCAATGTGGAAGGCAGGGTCGGTCTTGAGGCGGAGTGTGCCGAAGCGGTCGCGTCTGAAGGTGCCCAGACTTGTCACGACATGGTTTTCGGTCCTTTCTGTTACCAGAATGTGAGCACCATGCCAAACATGCCCTTTCGGTCCGCAGACAATGACAAAATCACCCATTGGGCCGTGTCCTCAAGTCTTTCCGCGAAAATCTGCAGGCTGAAAGGGATGGCTTCACCGTCGCGGCCGCCATTCATCATGACACCGGACTTCGCCAAAGCTATGGTGCGACAGTGATGGCGCCGCGGCAATTGGCTGATCCGTATCAGAGCCGCTGCTGCGGACGTTCTCTCTATCATCTCTGCGCTGCACCGCATCAATTACACGATAAATGTTTCTCAGTTATTTAATCGATTTCCTCCGAAAGCCGCTTGTCTGGTTGCGAAGGTATCCAGCTTCCATGGGTGCGGAAACTTCTGAGCTCGTTGCGACCGGCCGCCTTGCGGATGCGAACACCGCTCAATTGCGCGCCTCTCACACGCACTCGGACGCGGCCTCCGAACAGATGTCTGTGCAGGTGACCGAGTCTCTGGACAAGGAATGCGCGTCCCGAGTTGGTCTGGTCGTAGGCGTCCCCGATCGCGCCCATCCCAGAGCGGCACCGCCAAGTCAGGAGGCGCCAGGGGCCTCCTTCAACGACCCTGAGTCGACGCCGCGGGCTTGGCGCCGGGATCTCGCCATCATCGATGGCATGGATGTGATTTGCTGGGAGGGAGGGGTCGCAAATCCGGAGGCACTGCGCACCGTGATCGATATGCTACAGGCGGGGCGGGTCACGCCGCATATCGTTCTGGCCCCTGAAGCCTGCCGGACGTCGTTGGGCGAAGAGGGCGATCTCCGCGCATTCCGACGGCTTCTGGATCGTGACGTGAATATCGACATCTGCCCATCGGACAAGTCGGTCGCGGCGTGGGTGATCGAGCTGGCGGACGATTTGGATGCGCCGATCGTGTCGAACGATCCTTACCACGCTTGGCCAGACGCTCGCGATTTTCCACGGCTGTAGCCTTTCCCTACCTCCCTGTTGGACTTCGGCCGAGCTTGCCTCGGCCATTTTTTTTGTCCGCACGTCTCTTCAGCGGTGTCTCAGCCCTAGCGGAGCGCCTGGCGCGCCAGCGCGGCGATCAGATCCGTGCGCGTGACGATGCCGACGATGCGTCCGCGCT
>NZ_JBLXHL010000014.1:0-21101 GCF_048259695.1 Celeribacter sp.
TAGGCTTTGAAGTCACCAAAGTATTTGGTGATCGCTGCGGTCAGTGTGGTTTTGCCGTGGTCAACGTGACCAATCGTGCCAATGTTCACGTGCGGTTTGGAACGTTCAAACTTTGCCTTAGCCATGATGGCCTCCTTGATATGGGGTTGGGGGAGCGGGTGTCCGCTCCCCGAATTCTATTAAGCGAATTTCGCCTGGATCTCTTCGGAGATATTCGAAGGTACGGGCTCGTAATGGTCGAACTGCATCGAGAACTGCGCACGGCCCGAGGACATGGAGCGCAATGTGTTGATGTAGCCGAACATGTTGGCGAGCGGAACGAAAGATTCGATCGCAACCGCGTTGCCGCGAGGCTCCTGACCGGACACCTGACCCCGACGGGAGGTGAGGTCACCAATGATACCACCAGTGTATTCTTCTGGTGTGATCACTTCGACTTTCATCACCGGTTCGAGCATTTTCGCGCCAGCTTTGCGCATGCCTTCACGCATACACATACGGGCAGCGATTTCGAACGCGAGGACCGAGGAGTCAACGTCGTGGAACTTACCATCGACGAGAACAACCTTGAAGTCGATCACGGGGAAGCCAGCCAGAGGACCGGAGTCCATGACAGAACGAATACCCTTTTCAACACCGGGGATGTACTCTTTTGGAACCGAACCACCAACGATCTGGGATTCGAACGAGAACCCTTCACCTGGCTCTGTTGGCGAGATGATCATTTTCACTTCGCCGAACTGACCCGAACCACCCGACTGTTTCTTGTGGGTGTAGGTGTGCTCGACTTCGTGGGAAATCGTTTCGCGGTAAGCCACCTGTGGCGCGCCGATGTTGGCCTCCACTTTGAACTCACGACGCATACGGTCCACGAGAATGTCGAGGTGAAGTTCGCCCATGCCCTTCATGATGGTCTGACCGGATTCGATGTCGGTTTCCACACGGAAGGATGGATCCTCAGCCGAAAGACGCTGAAGCGCGATGCCCATTTTCTCTTGGTCACCTTTGGTTTTCGGCTCAACAGCGATCTCGATCACAGGATCGGGGAACGTCATTGTTTCGAGAACAACAGGCTCGGACGGAGAACACAGTGTGTCACCGGTCGTCGTGCTTTTCAAACCACCGAGCGCAATGATGTCACCAGCAAATGCTTCGGTGATTTCTTCGCGTTCGTTGGAGTGCATCATCATCATACGGCCAACGCGCTCTTTGTTACCCTTGGTAGAGTTGAGCATGTTGTCACCCTTGGCAAGGGTCCCCGAGTAAATCCGCGTGAACGTCAGCGAGCCGACAAAGGGGTCGTTCATGATTTTGAACGCCAGTGCCGAGAACGCCATATTATCGTCCGCGCGACGCGGGATATTACGGGTTTCTGTCTCGTCACCAGGTTTAAAGCCCATGTAGTCGATCACGTCGAGCGGGCTCGGCAGATAGTCGACAACAGCGTTGAGCAGCGGCTGAACGCCGATGTTCTTGAACGCGGAACCGCCCAGAATAGGCACGAAAGAGACGCTCAGACATGCTTTGCGGATCAATTCACGCAGCTTCGCAACGTCAGGCTCTGTGCCTTCAAGATAGGCTTCCATAGCGTCGTCGTCTTGCTCAACAGCGGCTTCGATCAGCTTTTCACGCCACTCGGTAGCCTGATCCACGAGCGAGTCGCGGATCGGAGCCTTGATCCAGGATGCACCGAGGTCTTCGCCCTGCCACAACCATTCTTCCATGGTGACGAGGTCAATCAGACCCTCAAGCTCGGTTTCGGAACCGATGGGCAGCGCGATCGGAATCGCCCGCGCACCAGTGCGGTCTTCGATCATTTCGACGCACTTGAAGAAGTCCGCACCGATTTTGTCCATTTTGTTGACAAAAACCATACGTGGAACTTTGTAGCGGTCGGCCTGACGCCAGACAGTTTCGGTCTGGGGCTCAACACCGGCGTTGCCGTCAAGAACGACAACGGCGCCATCAAGCACGGCCAGCGAGCGTTCAACTTCGATTGTGAAGTCAACGTGGCCGGGCGTGTCGATGATGTTCATACGGTGCTTGGCTGAATCAGGCTCAGTGCCTGTTTCAGTGCGTTCCCAGAATGTCGTCGTCGCAGCGGAGGTAATGGTAATACCCCGTTCCTGCTCCTGCTCCATCCAGTCCATAGTCCCGGCACCATCATGGGTTTCGCCCATGGTGTGGTTCTTGCCCGTGTAGAACAAGATGCGTTCGGACACAGTGGTTTTACCGGCATCGATGTGCGCAATAATACCAAAGTTCCGGTATAGTTCGAGGGGATAGTCGCGTGCCATATTGGTGCTTCCCTATTACCAGCGGTAGTGGCTGAACGCTTTGTTCGCGTCGGCCATCTTGTGCGTATCTTCGCGCTTTTTCACGGCGGAACCACGACCGTTGACTGCGTCGAGCAGCTCACCGGCAAGGCGTTCTTCCATCGTGTTTTCGTTGCGACCGCGCGAGGCGGTGATCAGCCAACGAATGGCGAGAGCTTCGCGACGCTCAACGCGTACTTCGACGGGCACCTGATAGGTGGCACCACCAACGCGGCGGGAGCGAACTTCAACGGATGGCTTCACGTTCTCGAGAGCTTCGTGGAAAACCTCGATCGGGGCTTTCTTCAGCTTGTCTTCGACGCGGGTCAGGGCGTTGTACACAATGCGCTCGGCGGCAGATTTCTTGCCATCGATCATCAGGTTGTTCATGAATTTTGTCAGAACCTTATCGCCATACTTGGCGTCAGGCAGGACTTCGCGCTTTTCAGCGGCGTGACGACGGGACATACCAGTCTCTCCTTACTTAGGACGCTTAGCGCCGTATTTCGAACGACGTTGCTTACGGTCTTTGACACCTTGAGTATCAAGAACACCGCGGAGAATGTGGTAGCGCACACCGGGAAGGTCTTTTACGCGACCGCCACGGATCAGAACCACAGAGTGCTCCTGAAGGTTGTGGCTTTCACCGGGGATGTAAGAGATGACCTCGAAGCCATTCGTCAGGCGCACTTTGGCGACTTTACGCATAGCGGAGTTCGGTTTTTTCGGGGTGGTGGTGTAGACGCGCGTACAAACGCCACGCTTCTGGGGACACTGCTCCAGATGCATGGACTTGGAACGCTTGACTTTAGGCTGACGCGGCTTGCGGATCAGCTGTTGAATCGTTGGCATGGGCTATTCCCGTTCCTAACTCAAGTGCTGCCTCGACGACGCCGAGGCGGTGAATATCAATGCATTACACGAGGTTCGCATAACGCAAAACGCCGCAATCGTTTCCATTCCGAGGCAAACGACGCGGTGAGTTCGCAGAGGATCGGCACCAAGTAAGCGGTACGGACCTTGATCACTACAATTTTGAATGCGGCAATTTCAGGGATTTCCCCTCTAGCCGGATTGCGCGCGGTATATGGAGAGTCGGACCCCTTGTCAACAGGCGCTCACCCGTGGGGCCGTGTTCCACGCTCCACGGGGAGGGGCGCCACCGGCTGCGCGGCGCGGCGGCGGGCCATTCGGGCCTCACGCAGCACCGTAAAGAGGCCCGTGGCCGCAATGAGCGCCGCCCCCAACAGGGACCACAGATCGGGCCATTCGTCAAAGAACACCAACCCCAGAACCAGAGCCCACACGAGGCTTGAATACCGGTATGGCGCGGTAAAGGTCATATCGGCCATCCGCACCACCGTGATCGAAAGCGTATAGCCGACAATCAACAATCCGGCTGCGGCGAGGATCAAACCGGCAACGGGCCACGTCACCGGAACCCAGTCCGTCCCGATCGAGGCCACACCCGCACCCGCGGTCACAAACAGCACGGCAAAGAGCGTCACAGTGGCCGTTGGCACCTGCGCCGACATCGCCCGCACACACATGTCGCGCAGCGTGATGAACACCACCGCGCCAAAGGCCCAAAGCGCGTAAACCGAGAAATCGCCGGTACCGGGCTTGATGATGAGCATCGCGCCGGTAAAGCCAAGCGCCACCGCGAGGGTGCGCCGCCATCCCAACGGATCGCGAAATACCAGAAAGCCCGCGAGGGCGATGGTCAACGGCACCATCTGTTCAATCGCCACGGCATTGGCAAAGCGCATGTTGGCGACCGCATAGAGAAAGGTGAACGCGGCCCCCGCCTCGCACATGGAGCGCGCAACCACGAGCGCCCAATCGCGCCGTGACAGATCAAATCTCAACCGGCCCAACAATGGCAGGACCACGACGATCACCATCACGATATTGACCAAACCGCGTAGAAAAATCGCCTGGAACAGGGGCAAATGCGCCAGAACGCCCTTCATAATGGAATCGTTGATCGTAAAGGCGGCCATCGCGCCCACCATGACCAAGGCGGCTTTGGCATTGTTGGTGGCTGTGCTCATCCCGGTCCGGCTTTCATTGTTCTGCCCTGCCCCGCTACCACCGCGGATCTGTTTTGAAAAGTGATTTACATTCGCGGTTCAGTTGGGTGACATGTGAACAAAGAGGCGAACCAACCCCATGCGATACACCGTAGCAGCAACTGTGCGAAATGAGGGGCCGTTCCTGTTGGAATGGCTCGCGTGGCAAAAGATGCTCGGGTTTGATGACGTCCTGTTCGTCCACAACGATTGCACCGATCATTCCGCCGAACTGATGCGCGTTCTGGCGGATGCGGGGTGGTGTCTGGAGCACGAACATGTGCCGGGGGATCTGGCACCGGTGCGATCCGGCCTTGATGCCATGCGCGCCCATCCGGTGATGGAAACAACCGACTGGCTGTTCATTTGCGACGTGGATGAGTACCTAATCCCGAAACTTGGCGACCGCACCGTGGCCGCGTTTTTACGGGGCAAGGAACAGCGGTTCGCGGGGGTCGCCGTCCAGTGGAAGGTGTTCGGTACGTCCGGTTTGATCCTGTATGAGGACAGTTTTCTACACCGGACCTTTATGCGCGGCGCAAAGACCCACAGCCACCCCAACGGGTTCTTCAAAAGCTTCCTCTACAAACCGTTGCGCTTTCGCAAGTTTTCCCCGCATTCACCGCGCGGCATGGATGTGGAGGGGACGTGGGGCGAGGCCCCGAACCAATGGGGGCGGGCCAATGGAAAGGCCTTTGACCTTGATCCCAACGGCGAGCACCGGCAACGGACCAAGCGACCGTTCATCACCCATGACGGCGCACAGCTCAATCACTATGTCACCAAATGGATCGAGAGCGTGGACTATAAACTCGGCAATGTCTGCCCGCTGCGCAAAGGCGATGTGCCGCGCTATAGCGAGGAGTTCTTCGACATCCACGACCGCAATGACGCCTATGACGGCAAGGCGTTACGGTTCGACGCGCGGTTTGATGCGGTCTATGCACAGATCACGGCAGTGCCGCGCGTGATGGCGCTGCACCATCTGTGCTGCGCGGATTACATCAGGGCCATCCACGACAAGCGCGGCACAAACGCCGCCGACGATCCCCGTTACGCCGCCCACATGGAGCAGGCCGCCGCCCACTCCGAATAGGCCAGCGCCGCGCGGTTACCGGCGCGCCGTTCGCCCGCAGCGCCCCGACATCCAAAACGAAAAAGGGCCCCACACGGTGCGGAGCCCTTTTCAATTTTATGCGCCGTGAGGCTTATGCATCGTCCTCGGGTGTCTCGACAGGTGCCGCGTCCATGACGTCGGCGGAGACATCCGCAACAGGGGCGGCCAATGCGGCGGCGGCTTCGGCCTCTGCACGGGCTTCCTCGATCACAGCACCATCGCGGTCGGCAGCGATTTTGCGCACGCGCATCGTCGCACCACCGGTACCGGCAGGGATCAAGCGACCCACGATGACGTTCTCTTTGAGGCCGACAAGCTTGTCGCGTTTGCCCTGTACGGACGCCTCGGTGAGAACACGTGTGGTCTCCTGGAAGGACGCTGCGGAGATGAACGAACGCGTTTGGAGCGACGCCTTGGTAATCCCGAGCAAGATCGGCTGACCTTTGGCGTGACGGCCACCTTTGCTTTCGGCCTTGGCGTTGGCTTCGTCGAACTCGGCCTTATCCACGTTCTCGCCTTTGAGAAGTGTGGTGTCACCGCTTTCCAGGATTTCCCATTTCTGGAGCATCTGGCGCACGATCACTTCGATGTGTTTGTCGTTAATTTTCACACCTTGGAGACGGTACACGTCCTGAACTTCGTTGATCATGTAGTCGGCCAGAGCCTCGACGCCCATGATGGCAAGAATATCGTGCGGCGCGGGGTTACCGTCCATCAGATACTCACCCTTCTGGATGAAGTCGCCTTCGCCCACGGGGATGTGCTTGCCCTTCGGCACCATGTACTCGACCGGCTCCATCGACGTGTCAGCCGGTTCGATGGAAATGCGACGCTTGTTCTTGTAGTCGCGGCCAAAGCGCACGTAACCGTCGATTTCCGCGATAATCGCGTGATCTTTCGGACGACGTGCCTCGAAAAGTTCGGCAACACGCGGCAGACCACCGGTGATGTCTTTGGTTTTCGCGCCTTCGCGTGGGATACGTGCAATCACATCACCCGCTTTGATGTCCTGACCGTCCTCAACCGAAAGGATGGCGTCCACGGACATCAGGTAGGTGACGGGGTTGCCGCCATCATTACGCACAGGTTCGCCGTCATCGCCAAGGATGAGCAACTCAGGCTTGAGATCGCCACCTTTGGGAACGGAGCGCCAGTCGGACACGATTTTCTGTGTCATACCGGTTGCATCATCGGTCACATCACGCACCGACAGGCCCGAGATGAGATCGACGAATTTCGCTTTACCCGCTTTTTCCGCAATGATCGGAAGTGTGTAGGGGTCCCACTCGAACAGTTTGTCGCCACGCTTGATGTCATCGCCTTCCGCGATGAAGACCTTTGTCCCGTAGCCCAGTTTGAACGACGCGCGCTCCACACCATGTTCATCGACCAAGGCCATGGACATGCTACGGGCCATAACGATTTTCTCGCCATGTGCGTTTTCAAGCAGGTTGGCGTTGGTGAAGACCACCTTACCCTCCTGGTTGGCTTCCTGGAACGACTGTTGGCCACCCTGTGCAACCCCACCAATGTGGAATGTACGCATGGTCAACTGTGTACCGGGCTCACCGATGGACTGTGCGGCGATAATACCGACAGACTCGCCCTGGTTCACCATGGTGCCGCGTGACAGGTCACGACCGTAGCACATGGCGCAAACGCCCTCTTCTGCCTCACAGGTCAACGGGGAACGGATGCGCATGGATGCAACACCGGCCTCTTCGACCAGATCGGCTTTGCGCTCGTCGATGAGTTCGTTCTTGGCCAGAAGCACTTCGTCTGTGCCCGGTTTGAGAACTTCATCGGCGGAGACGCGCCCGAGGATACGCTCGGCCAGCGAGGACACCACTTCACCATCGTTCACAGCCGCTTCTGCGGTGATCGCGATGTCGGTGCCACAATCGACCTGACGGATGATGCAGTCTTGTGCAACGTCCACGAGGCGACGTGTGAGGTAACCGGAGTTCGCTGTTTTAAGCGCGGTATCGGACAGACCCTTACGGGCACCGTGTGTCGAGTTAAAGTACTCGAGCACGGTCAGGCCTTCTTTAAAGTTGGAGATAATCGGCGTTTCGATAATCTCGCCCGACGGTTTCGCCATCAGGCCGCGCATACCGCCCAACTGTTTCATCTGTGTGACCGAGCCACGCGCACCGGAGTGGGCCATCATGTAAACCGAGTTCGGTTCCATTTCGGCGCCATTTTCGTCGCGCTTGCTTGCCGAGATCGTCGACATCATGGCTTCGGTGACTTTGTCGTTACACTTCGCCCAGGCATCGACAACCTTGTTGTACTTCTCGCCCTGAGTGATCAGGCCGTCCATGTACTGTTGTTCGAAATCTTTGACGAGGCCACGGGTTTCATCCACCAATGTCCATTTGTTGTCGGGGATCACCATGTCGTTCTTGCCGAACGAAATGCCGCCCTTGAACGCTTCGCGGAAGCCAAGGGTCATGATCTGGTCACAGAAAATCACAGACTCTTTCTGACCACAGTAGCGGTAGACAGTGTCGATGACTTTTTGCACGTCTTTCTTACGCAGCAGCGTGTTGACGAGGTCAAACGGCGCTTTTGCGTTCAGCGGCAACAAACCACCAAGGCGCAAACGGCCCGGCGTGGTGTCGAACAAAACAGCGACTTCCTGACCGTTCTCGTCGATCTGTGGAATACGCGCCTTGATTTTGGCGTGCAGGTGGACTTCGCCGGCGTTCAATGCGTGCTCTACTTCTTCGATATCGGAGAAGATCATGCCCTCACCGACCATGCCCTCACGTTCCATCGTGACGTAGTAGAGACCCAAAATCATATCCTGTGACGGAACAATGATCGGCGCGCCGTTGGCGGGCGACAGAACGTTGTTCGTGGACATCATCAAAACGCGGGCTTCGAGCTGTGCCTCAAGAGAGAGCGGCACGTGAACAGCCATCTGGTCCCCGTCGAAGTCGGCGTTAAACGCGGAACACACGAGGGGGTGAAGCTGAATGGCTTTGCCTTCGATCAGCGTGGGTTCGAACGCCTGAATCCCGAGACGGTGAAGCGTTGGCGCACGGTTCAACAGAACGGGGTGCTCACGGATCACTTCGTCGAGAATGTCCCACACTTCGGGACGCTCTTTTTCAACAAGTTTCTTCGCCTGTTTCACGGTCGAGGAATAGCCTTTGGCCTCCAGACGCGAATAGATGAACGGCTTGAACAGTTCGAGCGCCATCTTTTTGGGCAGACCACACTGGTGCAACTTCAACTCGGGACCGGTCACGATGACCGAACGACCGGAGAAGTCGACGCGTTTACCCAAAAGGTTCTGACGGAAGCGACCTTGTTTCCCCTTCAGCATGTCGGAGAGCGATTTCAACGGACGCTTGTTGGCACCGGTGATGACGCGACCACGACGGCCGTTGTCGAACAGGGCGTCGACGGATTCCTGCAACATACGTTTCTCGTTGCGCACGATGATATCGGGTGCACGCAGCTCGATGAGGCGCTTGAGACGGTTGTTCCGGTTGATCACACGACGATAGAGATCGTTGAGGTCGGAGGTCGCGAAACGGCCACCATCAAGCGGCACAAGCGGACGGAGCTCTGGCGGGATCACGGGGACCACGGTCAGGATCATCCACTCGGGACGGTTGCCGGATTCAAGAAAGCTTTCGACGATCTTCAAACGTTTGATGATCTTCTTGGGCTTCAATTCGCCAGTCGCCTCTTTGAGGTCTTCGCGCAGTTGTTCTGCGGCGGACTCGAGGTCGATGTTCGACAACATTTTACGGATGGCTTCGGCGCCGATGTCGGCTTCGAACGCGTCCATGCCATAGATGTCTTGCGCGTCCATGAACTCCTCTTCGGTCATCATCTGACCGTAGGTGAGATCGGTAAGACCCGGCTCAATCACGACGTAGTTTTCGAAATACAGCACACGCTCAAGGTCGCGCAGCGTCATGTCGAGCATGAGGCCGATACGGCTTGGCAGGGATTTCAGGAACCAGATGTGTGCAACGGGCGCGGCCAGTTCGATATGACCCATACGCTCGCGGCGCACTTTCTGGAGGGTAACTTCGACACCACATTTCTCGCAGACAACGCCGCGATATTTCATGCGCTTATATTTGCCGCACAGGCATTCGTAGTCTTTGATCGGGCCAAAGATACGCGCACAAAACAGACCGTCACGCTCGGGTTTGAACGTGCGGTAGTTGATGGTTTCGGGCTTTTTGATCTCACCGTAGGACCACGACAGGATGCGCTCGGGCGATGCGAGAGAGACCTTGATCTCGTCAAACGTCGACGGCTGCGCCAGCGGGTTGAACGGGTTGGTTGAGAGTTCCTGGTTCATGTTTTGAGTTCCTCAAATTGTTGCGGAAGGGAGAGAGGGATAAGAGCCGGAGCCCTTATTCCTCATCCTCCGCATCCAGGAGTTCCATGTTCAGGCCGAGGCCACGGACTTCTTTGACAAGCACGTTGAAGCTTTCGGGAATGCCCGCTTCAAAGTTGTCTTCGCCCTTGACGATCGACTCGTAGACCTTGGCACGACCTGCGACGTCATCCGATTTGACTGTGAGCATCTCTTGCAGCGTGTATGCCGCGCCATATGCTTCCAGTGCCCAGACTTCCATCTCACCAAAGCGCTGACCACCGAACTGCGCCTTACCACCGAGCGGCTGCTGGGTGACGAGCGAGTATGGACCCGTGGAACGGGCGTGGATCTTGTCGTCCACAAGGTGGTGCAGTTTGAGCAGGTATTTGACGCCAACGGTGACTTTACGCGCGAATTGTTCGCCCGTACGGCCATCGAAGAGCACCGATTGTGCCGAGGTGTCGAAACCGGCGCGCATGAGAGCGTCGTCGATATCGGCCTCTTTCGCACCGTCAAAGACGGGCGTTGCAACCGGAACACCGACCCGGGTCACGTTCGATGCGGCTTCGAGCATCAGGTCGTCGTCCATGTTTTCAAAGCCTTCGGCGTACACGTCATCGCCGTAGACGAATTTGAGCGCGTCACGCACAGGGGTCATATCGCCGGAACGGCGGTATTCCTGAAGCGCTTCGTCCACCTGAATACCAAGCGCACGGGACGCCCAACCCATGTGGGTCTCAAGGATCTGACCGACGTTCATACGCGATGGCACGCCGAGCGGGTTGAGACAGAAGTCGACGGGTGTCCCATCCGCAAGGAATGGCATGTCTTCCATCGGAACAACGCGGGAAATAACACCTTTGTTGCCGTGACGACCGGCCATTTTATCACCGGGCTGAAGCTTGCGCTTCACGGCGATGAACACTTTGACCATCTTCATCACACCGGGTGGAAGATCGTCGCCGCGGCGCACTTTTTCGACCTTGTCTTCAAAGCGGTGCTCAAGCGCACGTTTTTGAACATCGTACTGGCTGTTCAACGCTTCGACGATTTGGGCGTCTGCCTCATCCTCGAGCGCAAGCTGCCACCACTGGCCTTTGGACAGTTGGCCAAGCAGATCTTCGTCAACGGCCACATTGGCTTTGACGCCTTTGGGGCCTTTGACAGCAACTTTGCCGAGCAACTGCTCTTTGAGACGGGCGTAGATGTTGCGATCAAGGATCGCCATCTCGTCGTCGCGGTCACGGGCGAGGCGTTCGATTTCCTCACGCTCGATCTGGACCGAACGCTCGTCTTTTTCGACGCCGTGACGGTTAAAGACGCGCACTTCCACGACGGTACCGTAGTCACCGGGCTTCACACGCAACGAGGTGTCGCGCACGTCAGAGGCTTTCTCACCAAAGATGGCGCGCAGGAGTTTTTCCTCCGGCGTCATCGGGCTTTCGCCCTTCGGCGTGATCTTACCAACAAGGATATCGCCGGGCTCGACGTGAGCACCGATGTACACGATACCGGCCTCGTCGAGGTTGCGCAGGGCTTCCTCGCCGACGTTCGGAATATCGCGGGTGATTTCCTCTGGCCCGAGTTTCGTATCGCGGGCCGCGACTTCGAATTCCTCGATGTGAACCGATGTGAAGACGTCGTCACGCGCGATGCGCTCGGAGATCAGGATGGAGTCTTCGTAGTTGTATCCATTCCAGGGCATAAACGCGACGATCACGTTTTTACCCAGAGCCAGTTCGCCCATATCCGTGGACGGACCATCGGCGATCACTTCGCCTTTGCCAACCGTTTGACCGACCTTCACCAACGGGCGTTGGTTGATACATGTGTTCTGGTTCGAACGCTGGAATTTGCGCAGACGGTAGATGTCCACGCCCGCGTCCCCCAGACCGAGGTCTTCTGTTGCACGCACCACGATGCGGGTTGCGTCCACCTGGTCAATGATACCACCGCGGGCCGCCTGAATGGCCGCACCGGAGTCGATGGCCACTTTGCCTTCCATACCGGTGCCGACAACGGGCGCCTCGGCCCGCAAAAGCGGAACGGCCTGACGTTGCATGTTCGAGCCCATGAGAGCGCGGTTGGCGTCATCGTTTTCAAGGAACGGGATGAGCGCCGCAGCAACGGAGACCAGCTGTTTTGGCGAAACGTCGATCAAGTCCACGTTTTCAGGCGGGTTGAGCGCGTGCTCGCCCGACTGGCGTGTGGACACGAAGTCGTTCACAAAACGGCCCGTTTCGTCGAGTGTCGCGTTGGCCTGAGCCACCGTGTGACGCATCTCTTCGGTTGCGGACATGTATTGAACGTCGTCGGTCACCTGACCATCGACAACGCGACGGTACGGGGTTTCGATGAAGCCGTATTTGTTGACGCGCGCAAAGGTTGCGAGCGAGTTGATCAGACCGATGTTCGGACCCTCGGGGGTCTCGATCGGACACATACGACCGTAGTGCGTGATGTGAACGTCACGGACCTCAAAGCCGGCACGTTCGCGTGTCAGACCACCTGGCCCAAGCGCGGAGAGGCGACGTTTGTGCGTCACTTCGGAGAGCGGGTTGGTTTGGTCCATGAACTGCGACAGCTGCGAGGAGCCGAAGAATTCGCGCACGGCCGCGGCTGCGGGTTTGGCGTTGATGAGGTCTTGCGGCATAACCGTATCGATCTCGACGGAGGACATACGTTCCTTGATCGCGCGCTCCATGCGCAACAGACCAACGCGGTACTGGTTTTCCATCAATTCGCCAACGGAACGCACACGGCGGTTGCCGAGGTGGTCGATGTCGTCGATGTCGCCACGGCCGTCACGCAATTCAACGAGCGCCTTGATACATTTGACGATATCTTCGCGGTCGAGCGTGCGCTGTGTGTCCTCTTTGTCGAGAGCAAGGCGCATGTTCATTTTCACGCGACCAACCGCCGAGAGATCATAGCGCTCGCCGTCAAAGAACAGGCTGTCGAACAGGTTCGAGGCGGCCTCGACGGTGGGCGGCTCGCCCGGACGCATCACGCGGTAGATGTCCATGAGCGCGGTTTCGCGGTTCATGTTCTTGTCGACGGCAAGCGTGTTGCGGATGTAGGCACCCACGTTCACACCGTCGATATCGAGAACGGGCAGATCGGTCACACCGGCATTTTGCAGATCGAACAATGTGCCGCCAATGACGTCACCATCCTTGTCGAACTCAAGGGTCAACTCATCACCGGCCTCGATGTAGATCGCGCCGGTATCTTCGTTGATGATGTCTTTGGCAATGTAGCGGCCAACGATGTTCTCGTAGGGGACGAGCAACTCGGTGATTTCGCCACTGTCGATGATTTGCTTGACCTTGCGAGGGGTCATTTTCTCACCGGCTTTACAGATCAGCTCGCCAGTTGCGGCATCGACCAGATCGTATGTCGGACGGGTTCCGCGCACACGCTCGGGGAAGAACTTGGTCACCCAACCTTTGTTCTTCTCCAGTTTATAGTCGACGGTCTCGTAATAGGCATCACAGATGGATTCCTGATCCAGACCCAATGCATAAAGCAGGGTCGTCACAGGCAGTTTGCGACGACGGTCGATACGGGCAAAGACAACGTCTTTGGCATCGAACTCGAAATCCAACCACGAGCCACGGTACGGAATAATGCGACATGCAAACAGCAATTTACCCGACGAGTGGGTTTTGCCCTTGTCGTGGTCAAAGAACACGCCCGGCGAACGGTGCATCTGGGAAACGATCACACGCTCGGTGCCGTTGACGACAAAGGTGCCGTTTGGCGTCATGAGTGGCATATCACCCATGAACACGTCCTGCTCCTTGATGTCCTTAACCGATTTCGCGCCGGTATCCTCGTCCACATCAAACACGATGAGACGCAGGGTCACCTTGAGCGGTGCGGAGTAGGTCATGTCACGCTGCTGACATTCTTCGACGTCGTATTTTGGAACTTCCAGTTCGTATTTTACGAACTCGAGCACGGAGGTCTCGTTGAAATCCTTAATCGGGAATACCGATTGGAAAACGCCTTTGATCCCTTCGCCGTCCAGAGGCTCGGGCGCATCGCCGGAGTTCAGGAACAGGTCATAGGAAGCTTTCTGAACCTCGATGAGGTTCGGCATTTCGAGAACTTCACGAATTTTGCCGTAGTATTTGCGGAGCCGTTTCTGGCCGAGGAAGGTCGAAGCCATTCGCGTCTTTACCTTTCGATTTTCGAGAGCGACATGAGCCGGTGGGCGCCGGTGCATGTACCCTTACGAAACGAAGCTGTCCGGTCTATTCCTGCATTCGTCCCACCGAATGCTCCCGACCATGGACCCTTCTTAGAAAACGCCTTGCCGCACCTGCGGCGCACACAGGCGCTTTCTAAGAGGGGTATCTTAAGGTTTTGCAGCCCCAAGACAGGTTCGGCTGGACCCCGAAATTCGGGATCCAGCCTTGTATTCTAACGCCCTCGAAAGGGCAGGTTCGCTTAGGCGACCTCGACGGTTGCGCCAGCTGCTTCCAGCTTGCCCTTAACGTCGTCGGCTTCGTCCTTGGACACGCCTTCTTTGATTTTGCCGCCAGCTTCAACAAGCTCTTTAGCTTCTTTGAGGCCGAGACCCGTGATCGCACGAACTTCTTTGATCACGTTGATTTTGGAAGCACCAGCGTCTTTGAGAACGACGTCGAATTCTGTCTTCTCTTCTGCTGCTGCGCCACCGGCGTCGCCGCCACCGGCAACCATTACGGCGCCGCCAGCTGCTGGCTCGATGCCATATTCGTCTTTAAGGATTTCTTTCAGCTCTTGAGCTTCGAGAAGGGTGAGACCAACGATCTCTTCTGCAAGTTTCTTCAGATCAGCCATTGTACTGTTTCCGTTTAGTTAAGGGTGTGTTCTAGCGGGCGTTTGACATCCCACGCAGATACAAAAGATTGCTTAAGCAGCCTTTTCCTCGATTGTGGAAAGGATGCTCGCGATGTTCGAAGCGGGTGCGCCAATCGCGCCGGCGATGTTGGAAGCAGGTGCCCCAATGCAGCTCGCGATTTGAGCAAGAAGCTCGTCGCGGGAAGGCATTTTGGAAACGCGCTCAACACCAACAACGTCAAGACTTTCGCCGCCCATAGAGCCACCGAGAATTTGAAGCTTCTCGTTGGTCTTTGCAAATTCCACAGCAACCTTAGCGGCCGCAACGGGATCTACAGAATAGGCGAGGACAGTCATGCCGCTGAGAAGGCCACCAACAGATGCGTTGGGGGTGCCTTCCAAGGCGATTTTAGCAAGCCGGTTCTTGGCAACGCGAACTGCACCACCTGCGTCACTCATACGAGCGCGCAAATCTTGCATTTCAGCAACCGTAAGACCTGCGTAGTGTGCTACCACGACTACGCCAGAGCTTTCAAAGATCTGGCCGAGTTCGTCGACCACTTTTTCTTTTTGTGCTCTATCCACAGTTTTACTCCAAGTATGGAGGGTTTCCCCTCCGGCTCATTGTACCGGATCTCTCCGGCGGTTCGGTCCTATCTACGGGAACGTCACCGCCGCGAGCTCACGGGAGCCCTTGGCTAAATGGCCTATCCCGTCTCAGGCAGGAAATTATGGACCCGAATGGATCCACCCACCGTCTCGGACGAAAGCAAAAATAGCGCACGACGAATCGCACGCTAGCTTGCAAGAGTGTCTTTAGAGGGAATTAACGCAGAGAGCAAGGGGAGTCGCCGCGCAAAGCTGCGCCACGGAGGCCTCGTCCAGGGCGTGATCGTATTATTGCGCTGCACCTGTACTGACGTCAAGCCAGTCGGGCTTTTCGGCTTCGAACTCTTGGAACTGAACCTTTACGGACATTGGCGTATCCAACGCATTGGCCGAAATCGGGAAACTATCATCCAGCGACAGGATTTCGCCCAAGGACGTGCCGCAGGTTTTGCAAAAGCAACGCCCATATTTATACGGCGCATCTGGCGTATAAAGGGCCACATTCTCTTTGCCTTGCACCCAAACCAGATGCTCCTTTTTGACAAAGACGATCGTGCTCGCGCCTGACTTTCGGCACCGCGAACAATGACAGGTACCCATTGTGGTTGGCTCCTGTGTGAGCTCAAACTTCACCGCCCCACAGCAGCAACTTCCCTGAATCATCGCACCATTACCTCCACCGTCGGTTAGCCCTGTCAGGAACAATACGTGAACAAAATATTTCACGCAATGACAGATATTGCATAGGCGCGCAGAAAAAGGGCGCCCCATTGGAGCGCCCTTTAAATCAATCTCCGCGGCGCATCGCACCTGCGGGATCTTATAGCTTAGTTGCCAGTGGCGTTGTCGACGTTGACTGTCACGCCCGGACCCATTGTAGAGGACACGACGATCTTCTGCATGTAGGTGCCTTTTGCGCCTGATGGCTTGGATTTCATCACGGCGTTCACAAAGGCACGCACGTTTTCAACCAATTGAGCTTCGCCAAAGGACACTTTGCCAACGCCTGCGTGTACAACACCGGCTTTTTCGGCTTTGAACTGCACTTCGCCGCCTTTAGCCGCTTCAACAGCCGCTTTGACGTCCATGGTCACTGTGCCGATTTTAGGGTTCGGCATCAGGTTGCGTGGGCCAAGGATTTTGCCGAGACGACCGACGATGGGCATCATGTCAGGTGTTGCGATGCAACGATCGAAATCGATCTTGCCGCCCTGAATAGCTTCCATCAGGTCTTCTGCACCGACGATATCTGCGCCTGCTGCGGTTGCTTCGTCAGCCTTGTCGCCACGGGCGAACACAGCAACGCGAACCGTTTTACCTGTGCCGTTCGGCAAGGTTACGGCGCCGCGCACCATCTGGTCTGCGTGACGGGGGTCAACGCCGAGGTTCAAAGCGATATCGAGGGTCTCGTCGAACTTTACGTTCGCGGCACCTTTGATCAGCGCAACTGCGTCTTCGACGGAGAGGTTTTCTTTGCCGGCGAAGGCGGCGCGAGCTGCGGTGGTACGTTTGCCAAGTTTAGCCATTACTTCACCTCGATGCCCATGGAGCGCGCGGACCCGATGATGATCTGCATAGCAGCATCGATGTCGTTTGCGTTCAGGTCTTTCATTTTCGCTTCGGCAATCTCTTTTACCTGAGCGACGGTCACGGAGCCAACAGTGTCACGGCCGGGATTGGTTGCACCCGACTTGAGCTTTGCGGCTTTCTTGAGGAAGTAGGACGCAGGGGGCGTCTTGATTTCCATCGTGAAAGATTTGTCTTGGTAGTATGTAATGATGGTTGGGCACGGGGAACCCGCTTCCATTTCCTGCGTCTTGGCGTTGAACGCCTTACAGAATTCCATAATGTTGATACCACGCTGACCAAGCGCCGGACCCACGGGTGGGGACGGGTTTGCTTGACCGGCGGGAACTTGCAGCTTCATCTTGCCTGCGAGCTTCTTAGCCATTGGCTTTTTCCTTTTCCAACCTCCGATAAGGCGCGCCTCACGGAGAACTACGTTGTGTGGTCAGGTCCGAGACTCGCGTGCCTCTCGCCTCCCACGGGGTATTGCGTCCCTTGCGGGGCGCGGCTCGCTCAGGACCGCTTCATGACCTGAGTGAATTCCAGTTCGACCGGCGTGGCGCGACCAAAGATCGACACCGATACCTTAAGGCGTTGGCTCGCCTCATCGACATCCTCGACCATGCCGTCAAAGCCCTCGAATGCACCTTCGGAGACAGAGACCTGCTCGCCAACTTCAAAGGTAATTGTGGAGCGTGGCGCTTCGGCGCCCTCTTCGACGCGACCAAGGATCGCTTCGACTTCGCTGTCACGCATCGGGACGGGCTTGCCAAACGAACCGAGAAAGCCGGTAACGCGGTTGATCGAGTTGATCAGGTGATAGCCCTGATCGGTCATTTCCATGCGCACGAGCACATAGCCCGGCATGAAACGGCGCTCGACGGTCACTTTTTTACCGCGGCGCACTTCGATCACTTCTTCTGTGGGAACCAGAACTTCGTCGAACTGGTCCTGAAGGCCCTTTTCTTCCACGGCCGTTTTGATCGCTTCGGCAATCTTTTTCTCGAAGTTCGAGAGAACGCTTACCGAATACCAACGCTTCGCCATGGGATCATTGCCTTTGTCTAATTCCGGCGTCGCCACCGGATCGTGTTTCAATCTCAAGCACTTATGTGCCGCTTTTCCGAACAATAAAGCGGCGCGCAACTCGAATCGCTGCACGCCCTGTTAGGTGAGTGCGCCCGCTCTACCGTCTCGGGCGTGCAAGTTCAAGCCTTTAGGGCGCAAACAAGCCCGGCGACGCCACCCCGCGCACTGCGTCAGGTGTCGCCAAAAACACCTGTCGGCAGCCCGTCCATCGAGGTTGTATTTTTCTCATCCCAATAGGCGCGGATATCGGCCTCGCTTTTGTCCGCCGCCCAATTGCGCAACGCCGGGCGGTCGCGGCTGTACTCGAACAGAGGCACGCCATAGCCACAGGAAGTTTGCACAAGGTCGATGTCCTGAACAAAAATCTGACGTGCGTTGACCGGAATGTCGCCACCGATGTGTTGCGCAAACAGGGTCGTAAACTCGGGCGCATCGCGATGCACCACCCGGCCACGCCCATACAGGCGCAAAATCATCGGCGGCCCCTCAAAGGCGCAAAACATCAGCGTCAAACGCCCGTCCGCGATCATATGTGCCGCCGTTTCGTTTCCCGACCCTGTGAGATCAAGGAACAAGGCCTCGTTCGCACCGGTAAGGCGCAAATACTCGGTCGAGCGCAGCATAAGATTTACGCGCGTATCCTGAGCGGCAGAACCACAAAAGAAGACATGTTGGCGCTCGATAAAGGCGCGCAATTTGTCGGAGATGGAATCGAATTGTTCAGCCAAGGGAGCCCCCTAAAGTGGCCCGACCCTATTCGCAAAGCGCAGTGGCTTATCCGACGAGGTTCAAAAGGCCTTGCAGTCCCGATTTGATGATAAGGTCAACGAGGAAGAAGAACACGGCCGTAATTGCCGCCATGATAAAGACCATAACGGTCGTCAACATCACTTCGCGGCGCGTTGGCCAGACGATCTTCGAGACCTCCGAGCGGACTTGCTGGATGAACTGAAGTGGGTTTGTCTTCGTGGCCATTGTCTATTCCTGAACCTACATGTGGTTGGGGGCATGTACGCCAGTGCGGCGGGGAATTCAAGCCCAACGCGCCCTGAAGTCTTTCAGGCGGCGTAAAAGACCGATCATCGCGCTGTTGCGGTAACGGGTTCGGGCGGCGATATCGCTATCCGAAGCGCGTTGGGTGACGATCTGTCTGGCGGCGCGACAGGCGATAAGGTCGGGAGAGGCGCGGCGCAACCAGTTGTACGCACCATCCACATGCATCGGGCCGCCCGCCGGATCCCCCGCCTCACGGGCCAACATCGCGTCGAGATAGGGGATCGCACGGGCAATCGCCGGTCCCCGCCACACAATCGCATGAGCACAGGTGATATCGGTGTCAGGCGCCACGCTGCGCCACCCGCGCCCGTGAGGCGTGCTTCCATCCATCAGGCGGAACCCGAGGTAGCTCATGTCCCAGTCGCGAGTCTCCAGATGCGCCGCAAGCTCCGCGCCCCTGCCACCACGCAACCGCATGGTGAACAGCGCATCGTCCTCCAGAATCAGGACCTGTTTATGACCCGCCCCGTGCGCGGCCTTGAGGGCGGTAAGGTGGCTGATAAAACAGCCGCGCGCACCGAGCGAGGGAAAGCTGCCCTGACTTTGCGGGCGATAGGCGGCGTGGCGGATCACATTGGGAGAGGCAAAGGACAGACCAATCCGCGCCAACTCACCCTCGATGGCGCGCAACCTGTCGGGGCGGCTGTCGAGATTGATCACATAGATCGCATCAAGGGCGGCAAAGGGATGGGGGGCCACGTGGTTCTCCGCGCAAACGTTTCTGGCCCACACTGGTAGCGGTGTGGATGCGCGGGCGCAATCAAACGCGGACGTCTTGGCGGAAAATGGCAGGGGCACCAGGGCTCGAACCCGGGACCTACGGTTTTGGAGACCGTCGCTCTACCAACTGAGCTATACCCCTACACGGTGCGCGAGTGGATACGAGAGGCAGGGTGGGTTTGCAAGCGCGAATATGCGCCGGCGGCGAATTTTCGGACCCATGCGTGTAATTCGTCAGTTGCGACGGCGTTGACGGGCCATCCACCGCAACCAGACCACGACACCCGCTTGCACCGCGACCACACCGATCAAGGACAGACAGAGCCAAAAGAACGCCGTGCCGCTCTGGATCCCCGGCATGCCGCCGACATTGACCCCGAACAGCCCCGTGAGAAAGCCAAGCGGCAGGAAAATCGCGGAAATCACCGACAAAACAAACATGTTGCGGTTGAGACGGTCGGACAGCTGACCCGACAACTCCTCGCGCAGAACAATCGCCTGATCACGCAACTCGTCGAGGTCCTCGACCACCCGCGTCATTTTTTGCGCTTCTTCCTCGATCTCGCGACGGGTTTCATCGTCGATGATGTCACAGCGGCTATCGGCAATGGCATGGATCACATCACGTTGGGGCGCAATAAAACGCCGCGCGGCAATGACCTTAAGGCGCAGGTTGACGACCTCGGAGCGCAACCCGTCCCCCGCATCGCGCACGATCCGGTCCTCCAAGGCCTCGGCTTGGGTGTCGAGATCGGCCTGAAACGCGGCAATCTTGCCCGTGACATCCTCGATCAGCTGCGTGAGGAACTGTCCGGCCGTTTCGGGACCGTGACCCGTGGATAGCGCCGCATCCATCCGCTCGATGGCGCGGGCATTGCGCAAAGACACCGTGACAATACGGTGCGCATCGATCCATAGACGCAAGGACACCATGTCCTCGGGGTCGGCCCCCTCGTTGAAGTTGATCAGACGCAGAATGATCATCAACCCGTCACCAAGGGCGGTCATGCGAGGCCGCGACTCCGGGTCCAGCAGCGCCTCGACCGCCTGCGGATCAAGGTAGTCAAGGTGGCTCGTGATCCAACTGGCGCTATCGGCATGGGTCCCGTCGAGATGGACCCAACCAAGCGTTTCGGCCTTGAGCACATGCCGCATCGCCTCGTCATCAAGCGACGTGCCACGCGCCGCGCCACTCAGGACATGCGCGTATTTGATGTGGCTGTCGAGCATAGGCGCGGTCCTCATGTTTCGCGATAAGGGCCATGATAGGACCTGAGACGCGAAGTGCAATCACCCGCCACGCCGCAGACAAAAAGGGCGCTCTTGGGAGCGCCCTTTTCAATTCGATTGTCAGCAGAGCCGACTATTCGACGTAC
>NZ_JBLXHL010000015.1:0-19871 GCF_048259695.1 Celeribacter sp.
AGAAAAATTGCGCCGCGATCATCGAGCGTTTCGGCTACCTTGCCCCGACGGTTGTGGGCTGAAGGGCAGGGAGACGGGCATCGGTCCCCGCCTCATCGGCGCCTTGGCGTCGCCCCGGTCGCGCAGCTCCGATATCTGCTTGACGCCACTCCGCCGGGAACTTAAGGAGTGCCACACCCCCGGCGAGTTGGCGGAGTGGTGACGCAGCGGATTGCAAATCCGTGTACACCGGTTCGATTCCGGTACTCGCCTCCAATACTTTCAAGCACTTGCGTCACCCTGCTTGGTCCTTCCCCTAAAATTTGAAACAGCCGTTGAAACATTCACGTTCTGGGCTTGTTCTGTTCCATGCGGTCGCGGGCCTCTTGCGCTCGCGTTGCGAGCACCTTCTGACGCACACGTCCGCCATATTTTTTCAGCATCTCCACGCCGGAGTGCCCCGTTACGGCCTTCACCATCTCGTCGTCGCAGCCAGCCAGGTAGAGTTCGATTGTCGCGTTCTTGCGGAGCCCGTGGGTCACATAGCTCTGCGCGTCCAGATGCTTCATCTTGCCTTTCGTCTTCCGCATCTCGTGTGAGACAGCGCGATAGCTGGTCGGGCGGCCGGCAGAATCGGTGATGACCGTGAGCCCCTTCTTCTTGACCGTCGCCAGATAGGCTGTCGTGCGCGCGGTGAGCGGGATCCACATGGGCTTTTCACCCTTGCCCTGGGTCATGTCCCAGTAGCCATCCTTGAAGTGATCCCACCGCATGGTGATCACGTCGCCGATCCGCTGACCGGTGCCGATACAAAGTTCGTAGACAAGGCGTGCGCGCGCAGGAGCGATTTCCTCGAACTCCTGCCGAACCTCATCGGGCCAAGGTTCCCAGCCCTCTCCGGGTTGCTTGAAGAGGGGGATGCCATGGGCGGGATTGCCATCCTCTTTCTTGAGGAAGCCAATCAGGCGCGCATGGTTCATGAGAATCACCATCACCTGCACCAGGTAGTTTGCCCTGCGCCAGCTATCGGCGTTCGCCTTGTGCAGCTCGTAGATGTGGCAGGTTTCGATCTTGGCGGGGTCTTTCTTGCCCCAAATCTTCCGGATGTGCTCCATGTGCTTCCGGTAGTCCGCCTTGGTCCGCGGTTTCCTGGTCTTGCAAGACTCGCTCTCATAGTAGCTGAGGATCAGCGTATCGAAGGTGCGCTTGGAAGGAAGGGCGGCTCGCCCCTTTAGGAGCCGGTTATAATGGTCCCAGAATTCGGGCGAGCCGGGCTTCTCCTTCATCATTACCGATTGTCCGCGGGGGCGCCGAATGAAGCGTACATAGCCGCGATCTTCGTAGACATATTGGGGAAGGTTTTTCTTGGTCATTTCCCCATCCTGAGGTCATCGCTAAGGAAGTCGTCACCACCGTCGTGTTCCGACATTCCCGCGTTTACCGTGACACTACCGTCAGGTTTGATTTCGAATTTCGCCCGGGCCCATCCAGCCTGTCTGGTCTCTCGAATGAGAGCGACGACGGTCTGCTTTGCGATGCTTTGGGTGCTTGCCATTTCCCTCTTTCCGACTCATTAAGATCTTATTTTCGTTGGATGTTCAGTGAGCGTGAACGCTTGGAAAGCGATGTGGCTGCTGATGAATCATTGCTCATCTCGTCTGGAGCCATGAAATCGATTGCTAGGAGGCAGAGTTGCAACTGCTCGCGCGCCTGCTGTTCCCATCTTAAATCCCCCCATGGTTCTTCAGAATTTCTTCAAGGACCAGTGAGGTGTCTGGCGCGACCAGTACGTTCGCTATTCAGAGGCAGCTTAGGTTGCCTAGAATGCGTTGGTTCAGGAGGTGAGAGGGCCAGTGATCATGGGGGCAAACCAAAGGATGTTAGGTCTGAAAGCGCGTTCATTCGTCATTGTCATTGATTCCTGATGTGTTTTGCTCTAAGTAGAACAGTACGCGCCTGTTCTGATTGGAGCAATAGAAAAATGACAACACCAGCTCAACTACGTGCCGCGCGAGCTCTCCTGGGCCTAACGCAACCCCAAGTTGCTGACGCGGCCGGGGTTTCGACCATGACCTTGAAACGTGCGGAAGGCTCCGGCAATCCCGCCGCATCCGCGGACGCGGTCGCGGCTATCAAAGCCGCACTGGAGGAAGCAGGAGTTACCTTTTCCGAAAGCGGTGTGACTCAAGGGACGCGCCGAGTGCTGCCGCCTGAGTTTCTCGTTAGAACACTTGCGTTCATTGATGAAATTAACGCTGAGGTTGCGAAGACCGGGGACAAAATTGACACGGGAGAGTTGAGGATTCAAACACAGAATCTGGGTTTGTTTCTATGGGGAATGAGCTTGGAAGTAATTTCGGAGGATGGGCAGGATAAGCTGGTGCTTGCGGTACACTGACTCACGACCTAAGTGAGACGATCGCATGTTGAATAAACCGGTTACTTTATTCTGCGATAGGCCATTGGCCTATTTATTGATCGACTACGGGTGACCGCTCAGAGTGTTTGGGTCTAATATTCCATGACTGTGCTGGTTATTCCTCTGCCATAGATGCGAGTTCAGTGGACCAATCTACTGCCGGATTGAACGCTGAAACCCTGTCAGGAAAATGCATCGTGAAGGAAAGACCAGATGTCTGCACGAAAGTATTGGAAAGCATTGCGCGACTAAGAAGACGCATTTCCGGGTCGTCAATACGATAGAGGCGCGGAGCAAAGGTGTGAACGTAGTTAGTTTTGTAGACGCTCCAGTCTCGCATCGCCGAATGAACGTACCCGGATCCAGATTGACTGCCATAGCGTGAGAGGCGGCGCAGGAACTCGTCTGCGACCTCAACCTCTACAGCCGAGTTCTGAAGTAAATATAGGATGTTGTCGACAATCATCGGCAACGTCTCGCCAGACAAGTTTGTTTCGGTAAGCCCGATACTGATTAGATGAAGATTTTCCAGAACTCCATTTTGGAGCAATTCGGATTCAAGTTGATGGAGGCCACTGAATTGATGTATTGAGGAGGCCATCCGCGTGGTCTTTACCTCAATTGAATTGCAGCCAAGGCGGAAATCTCGGCTTGCTGTATCCTGCCACCCTCGCCAGCACTCGAGTGCACGCATTAGGCCTGCAGCGCTGCCCCTCCTGGAAAGAATGATCTGGCGTAGTACAGTCAACTCGCCGATAAGTCCGATCACAACATTCTCTGGCAGCGCGCCGCGTCGGATTGCCATTTCAATGATAGGCTCGACATCAGTAAACGCCGACTGAATGTTTTCTGGATTGGAAATCCCAGCGCGAATGAGTTCGATTGCAATCAATGCGGCAATGGAAGAAAAATGTGGCGCTGAAGGTAAAACGATTCGATTTGCTGCGAATTTTTCTTCACTGTCCTCTGGGCGCCATTCGCTATGCTGGAGATGTCGCCTTACCAATGACGAAGCTGCGCGAATCTCGTTCCCCCGGAGAAAGATTTCATAGTCGCCAGTAGCCGTTCGCCCTACTGCTAGCGGTTCCGTGAGCCAGCGCATGCTGCGCGCATATCCTTCGGGAACGGAGAGACGCTCAAGGTCAAAGCGCAACTCTTCGAAATGAAGACCGCTCATGGGCGAAGCGCCGCTATGTGGTCCGGGCCTCCATGCGGGAGGCCGAGCCCGACGGTAAGCAGATCTGTCGGAAGGTCAGGTGCACTTACGATATGGAACAACGCAAGTCCGGGATGGCCGCGTGGTCTCCATGTAGCGCCGCCCTGAATGCTCGGGACGGGAGCTGTTCGGTGAAAATAATAGTCAACGAACTCATCACCGAAATAGGAGTTTCCATACCCTCGTGTCCCCCACAGCGTTTGGAGTGCACGGTCATCTGGGCCGCGCCCGCGAGTAACTGCCCGAACGCCTTTTGAAGCTAGGCGCGGGTCGCGGACATTCTTTTGGCCGTGGCGAAAAGCTATGTAGAATTTGGGCGTGCTTGCAGCGCCTGTGTCCGAAAAGTTCCAGGGAATGTTTGGTCGATCTGTCGGAAAGAATCCGGGTGCGGAACAATCTCCCGCTAGGTGAGACCATAGGCGCAAGTAGGCGGCGATCGAGTAAGGGCATGATTGCGGCTCCGCGCCATATTGCGGCGCTCGCTGCACTGGGGGCGTGAACAGAGGTCGGTCGATACCCAGGAGTTGAGCATAATTCTCCCAACGCCGGCTCAATTCGTCACTAAGGTTAGGGGCGTGATGCGAGTAGCGCAGACGATCAAGAACCGTGGCGAGCTCCATCGGCCCTATCGGTGTGCTTCGGATCAAGCCGCGCTCTAATCCATCGTCGTCAGTGAGTGGCAGCCACTCACCATCATCAAGTAAGTCTACGGCGACTTGGAGATTTCTCTGAGCTAGGTCGTCGTCCTTTGTTTCGATCAGCCGGATCGAAGGTCGTGGGCCAGGTGACAATGGGGCTCTGCGGGCTTCAACCTTACTTGTAGCAACGAAGGCCTCCCCTTGGAGGACCAAGACCGAATTGCCGTTGTCTTTCCCCACGTCCATTGATGTCATTATTTCTGTTTTCAGAGCATCATCGTTAACTTGATATCTTCTAAATAGCTCTAGTTGGTCTTTATAGGTGAACACTCGGCAGAAAGGAAGGAACTCACCTCGATATCCAAACCAGCGCTGCATCTGCATCTGAGTGTCTGCCGCTGGTTCTGCCGCACCGCGAAGGAAAAGACTCGTCGTTAGCCCTTCCAAGGTAAGTCCGCGCGACAGAACATTGCCGGCCACAAATATAGAAAGGCTATCTGCCGGTATGCGGTAGTTCTCCCCATCCTCGGTAACATCGAAGCGAGGTCGATCATCCGATCCGGGATCACTGTTGAGCACACGCAGGCGAACATTCGGGAATATTTTCTCGACGAGTGCTTCACGTACTTTTGGCCAATCTGCTGCAGAGATTGAAGAGTAAGGAGCTCGAGGCATGGTTGCGAGGGCGATGCGAGAGGCCTCAAAGCGATTGAGCCATGCGGACCATTCAGTTTCTTCCTGGGAAAGGCGCCGTTCGAGCCAAGACGGTGAAATCGTTGTTGGCTGCTCGTTCTCCTCATCCAGTCGAACGTCAGCCTCGCAGCCTGGAGTGGCCATCGTCCAGCGGAGCACATCCAAAGCAGTCTGGAAATGATCCTCTTTTCTCGCCGAAGGGTGGATTAGCATCGTATGCGCCCCTCGAGCAGCAAGACGTGCTTCACTCTGAGAAGAATATCTTGTCGAGTGGTCAAAGGCGCGCGTCCATCCGGGCGCCAGGCTGCGTACCGCGGCGCCTACAAAATAGCACCGCAAGGCGTCTGACAACATTGACCAACGCAAGGCTTCATGCCTGCCCGCTAGTTCGGTTTCAGTCTCTCCAGGGCGTATTTCTGGGAATTCTGAAGTATGGCAGATCGCCCCGTCGCCTGCATTTCGGAGACGCTCATAAAAAATATTGCCACCACAATAGTAGGAGCGAATGCCTAGAGGCTCTGAGTACGAAAGAGAGCGTGGTTCGATACCTCCGGTGGCGCCTGGAATTCGAAGGGACGCGTTAAAATCCCTGGGGCTCAACGGATTGTGAGAGGCCTGCAGAAAGTTTGCCTGCGGCGTTGCTGTGTATGCAACGTAAGTTGCGAGCATATTCTTATGCCGCGTCGCTGAGCTGTCTGGATCACCGCTCCATAAGGACGAGATCAGCCGTGGTGTGAGTTTCTGCGAATGATCGCTGTCCAGCACGCTCGCGTCGTCCGCCTCATCGTCGAGCACGACGATGGAATATGGCCGTTCCATTGAGTCTAGATGTTTTTCGGAAATTACATCCGCCAAGAAACGCCGGAGCATGAGGAGATGGTCATCCTCCTTGGGAACGACGCAAATGATCGGCCGATCCGCTCGTAGAGCTTGGCGTGCGAGTGGCCGCTGAAGATAACGTGTAGGGTCGGCACGTTGTTCGTAAAGGATGTCTTCTGGTTGTGGCAGTATCAGACGATCGGCCCGGCGCTTGTAGGCGCTTTCGGTAGTCGAGCCATCTAATTGCGCCAAGAGCCGTTCGTAAGTCTGTAACCAGAGACCAACACGTGTTCCAGCAAGCAAGACAAGAAGGTCAGCGCCAGCATCCAGAGCCATTGCTGCGACTCCGAGCATGCTGGCCGTTTTTCCTGATTGCACTGACCCAACAACCATGCCCGTTCGCACTCGCGTTTCCGGCCACGACGCGCGGTGCAACTCTCCGCCAACGCGCGGAAGAGCCCGCTCAACAACATAGCTTGCGTCGGTCTCAAGGACTGAGATTGCCGTTGGAGAGAGCTTATCGACGATGTTTGAGCGATAGCGTGCCCACCACTTCCCGTCGTTGATCGGCAGAGAACTTCCTTCGGTCGTTTCATCACTTTCTATTTTGACTGGGACAATCTTAGCAGGGCGGAGACTCGGTGTACGTGCTACCACTTTAGCTCACCGAAATCATGCGGATCTCTGACAGGGCTTCAATTGCGCTCGCGCCAAATCTTTCACGAACCGCCTTATCTGCATCGGCGATGCTAATATCCAGTGCTTCAAGTATACCAGTTGACGCTTTGGCAATATGCGCCCACTGTGTCTTATTCTGTGTGCTTTGGGGGCCGATCATTCTTGCTGACAGCGCGCGGATATCGTCGATCCGGTCCTCCAGCCGTTGCTCCTCTCCCATCACTACTAGGACGAGACACGCGAGTAAGCTTGCGACTACCGGCAACTCCTCCCAGCGAGACGCCATTTCACTCTTGCCTTTTCTCCGGAATTTCGGATGCCAGGCGTCAATCGCGCTCTGATGTAGATCAATTGCAGAAATTAGATCGTTCGCCAAGTTCTTGAGTATGTCTTCGGTTTTGAACTGGTTCAGTCGATTGTTGTCAATCGAACGAAGAAACTCGTCAATGTGTGTAGCAGTGGAGGGCGTGCGGTAAGTGCCATCGGAACTTTGCGTGGGCTTGAGTACCAGCGTCGCTACGGTCCATAGAAGTACCTTGGTTCTCTTGAAGCGTTTTATGCTGAAGCCAAGCGCCTTAATATTTTCGTGCGCTTCCGTCGGATCGATACCTGCTCTGACTAGATCGGGGGCTATTTCCGGTTCGGGTCGGTCGCCGCCTACGTAGAGCATCAACTTCGAAATCTTAAGATGATTGAAGACAGCGTTACGAATTTCCTCGGCGTTGAGCTTCATTCCTTGTTGATTGTAAAGTCGGAACACCTTGTGGATGTCGCGCACCTGCGTGTCCCTATAAATCAATACCGGGATAAAGTAATCGCACGCGCGCTCAAACAAATCTCTCACAGTGATCGTTTCGCCTGCGATGCGAACCGGTTCATCTTTGATTTCACTATAGTAGCGCCCGCCCAGCGGGCTAAGCGGGTCGTTGTCGGGGTACTTTTTCGTCTTAAATGGAAGGTACTTTTCTCGAATATCAGTTGCGCGGAGGTTATTGCGCCGGCTGAATTGGTTGAAGTCTGACTCGAACAACTCAAAGTTCTTAAGGCGCTTTGCATTCTCTAATCCTTCAGGGTGAGCGCCCATGAATCGAAGGATAGCGGTTAGCCGCTGTTTTCCATCGACGATTTGATAGTGCTGGCTGTTTGACATTCGAGCAAGGATGATCGACGGAAGGGGAATGCCGCGGAGAATGGACTCGATCAATAACTGTGAATCAGAGTTCGACCAGACGAAATCGCGCTGGTAGGTCGGATTCAGTTCTAGCTGTCCTTGTTGTGCCCGTCCAGAAATGTCATAGATCCTCCACTTATCTACCGTAGCGTTGATAGAAAGTGGTTCTGTTGTTGGAGCCTCGTTCCAAGCTTCGATCCACGATTCAGTGGCCGCTGCGATGGGTCGATCATCCTCAATCATTTGCAAGAAGATGCTGCGGTTATTCGATGCGCGGCTCAACCTCTCTTCTAGAGACTGTGCGCCTGACTCCGTGAGAACAACATGGTCACCGTCGACCTTATAGTTCCCGTCTACGTTTTCAGGGGAAATTTCTTCGAACAAGCGCGATAAAACGACGGTAGGAGCTTCATCGTCTTCGAATGTGGAATCGAGGTTCAGCCAGATCGCGACGTCAAGTACGCGAGCGATCCAAGCGCTTGATGAAAAATCGATTGCGGATTCGTCGAACGGGTGAGGAGTTCTCTGTTTGCCCTCTAGCTTTGGCAATACGCTCGGTTGCGACAGGTCGGACAAAAGTGTGCCAACATGGTCAAAGTCTAGTTCTTCCAACAATTACTCTCCCCTTCCAAGCCTGCAACGCGCTAGCGCTCAAACAGTGGTCTCTAGTGATGGCTGTCCGAGTGGTACGGCTTGCCGCACAATGTCGAGCTCGACCGTGCCGAGCAACGGTCCGGCGACCGCTTCAATTACATCGACATTCACCGCATTTCCCAGAGCTTTGAACGCTGCAGTCTGCTGAGTGGGTAGGAATGGCAGCTTTCCCATGCTCTGAAGGCGCGCGCATTCACGCATAGTCATATAACGACGCTCCCAGGGAATGACGGGTATTTGGCTCGTAGTCAGAGCGACAAGCGAGGGGGCGGCCGTCGGGCGCTTTGCGCGAATACCCGAGGCTCGGAACTGAATGATACACTGATTGAGGTCGCGCGGGCCTCCTTTCCAGTTCCACTCCAGCTTCTGGAAACTCGGTGCAAAGTCACGAATCGACGGAAGCCACTTATCGATGATCGTCTGATGATCGCGATAAAACTTCCGGTTCTGTTCTATAAACTGAACCTTCCATTCAGGAAAATTGGCTTTGGCATCACGTGCATATGGAGGCAGACTCTCGAGCACTTCGTAGTCGGAAAGGCCGCGCAGTCGCTGTCCGAAGGCTCCACGGTAGGAGCGCATCTTGGCGAGGCCGAGCCCTAAGGGTGTTGCAGTTCGCGCGGGATATGTCGCGCCGAACTCCATTGCCCAGATCGGAAATGAGGGAAGCTTCGCACTTTCCGGCAATGCGTCCAACAGGGCCTGCCACGTCTCGAGATACTTAAGAAATTTTGGAGACAACGGCTTGGCATCGTTCGGCTGACTATCGAGAATAGTGCGAATGTCGACGTCTTCAGCTTTGTGCGAGGCCTCCGGCCACGCGAAATGCTCAAGGCCGTTGCGCGAACCTACTATAATTGCGCGTTCTCGGAGTTGCGGAACGCCGAACATGTAGGGCGACATCAGCTTCGCATCGATGGCGTAGCCAGCCTCGCTAAGGCGCTGTTCGACGCGCCTCCAAGTATTGCCCCTATCGTGTCGCATAATGTTCGGGACATTCTCGATGATTAAGAAGCTTGGTTCGTGGCGTTCAAGGATCTTGATCATGTAGTCGAAAAGGTCGCCCCACTGAGGGCAATCGAAGCCAAGCTGCTCGCCAGCCTTCGAAAAGGGCTGGCAAGGGAAACCTGCACAAAGGATATCGTGGGGGGGGACTAGTTCGAACGCTTCACGGATGTCTCCGTGTGGCTCGACGCCGAAGTTTTTCTTGTAAAGTTCCCTCAGGTCCCCATTGAGTTCCGATGCGAATACACACTCATGTCCAAGGCGATGTAGGGCCTGGTGGAAACCGCCAAGGCCAGCAAAAAGGTCGATAAATTTCACGTACGTCGCTCCAGCGGCAATGACAGCTGTTCTGCCGCGTGCTGCTCCAGAAGGTTTTTCACTGCTAGTCGTATCAAGTACTGGAGGTTGAGGGGAGGGTTTACCGAACTCCCCAACTCTTGCAGCGCGTCGTAGTCCGCTTGATCGATCGATACAGTGAAACGCTTTTGGTACGTAGCCACGGTCGCCCCCATGTTCTTTGCACCAAACTGCACCAAACTGCATCAGAGTGCACGAACATTTTTTGATGCTGAGTACGAGCTTTGCAGCCCATCACATACAGAAGCGATTTCGGCGATTCGAGCGCGAGTTCTGCGAACAGCTAAGGTATGCCTTAAGTATCGGAAAAATATGATCAAAAATGTGATTTCGCTCCAGCGTTGGTGCGGATCCCGTCATGCGCCTTCGGGGCGGTGATGATCACAGGGAGGCGGAGGACGATCCGTCGGGCAGTTCGGAGGATCGCTTCTGGGTCGCGGCTGCTGAGCGCATTGGCTTGCGACTTGATGATAAGGCGCCAAGGGATCGCGATTGAGAGTGGACGGATCATCCGCCTGCACTCACCTTACTAATAAATGCTTTAAAAAGGCCGTCTGACGTGAGTTCGAGGTTGGCCCGAATCTCTTCCAAATCGACTAAGGTAAAAGCATTTTCGGAGTTCGCAGCATACTGATTAGCTATATCGATAGCGCGATCAGCGGAAACGGCGGGGTCTGTTTCGTTTCCTAGCTTTGCCATTTCGTGCAATAGTCGTCGATAGTCGTCGACATGTACCGCATAGAGCACCTGTGGGTCTGTCACCCGTCGACTCCAAATGTCATGCTGGATGCGATTGCGCCTAATGCGCACGGAATCCAGCTTTTTCAGTAGATATAGAATTGTCTCCAGCTCGGCTCCGGCTAGTTTTTCCTCTGCAAACTTCTTAGCGTTGTTTGCCAATCCCGCTGCGCTCATCCTGCCAATTTTTTTCAAGGCCTCGTTGGGTGTAGTCTCAAGCAAGCTCCCATAATAGCATCCAAGATGTCCCTCGGTTACTGCCCACGCAACTGCGATTTCACCGATTTTTTCTGCAAATTTAGGTACGGTGGCCAGGACATGTGTGCCTGTCTCGAAGTGCAGTTCACCAGTGACGTTAAATATCTTGATACCCGTTGGCATATCTCCAGCATCCTCAAGAACTATTTCACCTAGAGAGCGTGCATGTGGATAAGCACTGAACTCGCCTCGGTCTATGGGCAAGTGTGACTCTCAGCAATGGGCTCCAAGCGCATCATTGCGTTTCGAGCCTACTCCGGTCTTCCGAGTGCCACTTTCCCCAAGGGGCGGAAGGTTCGGGTGGATTGTTTTCACTCTGCAGGGATGATGATGCCATGCAGCGCATCCGATCGGCTGACGACCTGTCCGTCTGCCTCAGGGGTGGTGATGACCTCAGAGAGGCGGCGGACTATCCGCCGCGCTATCCGGGGGATCGCTTCCGGGCTGCGGCTGCTGAGGATGGTGGCCTCCGCGTTGGTGATGCCCACGCCGTAGCCGTCCGCGTGCGTGATCCAGACACAGGCGCGGGTCAGTGAGAGTTGATCCAACTCGGACCATTGCGCGGTGCGGGTCCAGCGCTCCGGGCCGATCCCCCCAGTCTCGAGGGTTCCGGCCATGACCTCGCGGCGGAGTGCGGCCAAGCCTTCCGGGTTGTGGCGGTTGTCCGCTTCGGTCGAGGTCTCGACGTCGAAGGGATCGGCTGGGGTCTGGTCGTTCATGATATAGCTCCTCTCTTTCAAAGTCCGAGCGTTCGGCTCGCGTTCGAATGTTTCCGGGTGCGGCTAGTGGCCTTCCGGGTCGCGCCGATCAGGCCATTGCTCGGGGCGTGGGTCTTGTTGACCGCGCCGATAAGCTGGGTGGCGGTCTTGGCACCGATGCGAGCTATGTCCTTTATGCGCTGATCCGTCTTTTTTCTCGGGCTCCGAAGAGGTTTCGCCAGGAAGATGGGCTTGCCCGCGGCCTTTGCCGAAACCGGGGTTAGGGCGTCTTGCTTCGGGTCGGCCAGTCGGGCGTTGAGCTTCGAGAGGGTCGCGCCGCGGTCGATCTTGCCGGCCGCGATCCGCTGCCCGTCTGGTCCGATGAGGACCGCTCCCGGCGGGCGCTTGCCCCGCTGGGTGGTCTCTATTAGCCAGCCGTCGCGCTTCAGGTCCTTGTGCAGCCCCTTCCATGACCGGGCGGTCAGAAGCGTCTGCCGGACGCTCTCTGGGACGCTGTGCTGGCGCGGGTCTGCCGCGCCGCGCGGGCCGGTCATGCGCTGACCTGTGCTCGGGCTGGGTGCGTGGCGACCCTGCGTGACGCTCAGGCCTCTGCGGCCCTCGATGCGGCGGAGGACCGCCTCTGCTCGGGGATAACTTTGGCTGTCGCTGACGGCTTTTCCGTCGCTGCCGATCCGGTTCGCGGTGATGTGGAAGTGTGCGTGATCTCGGTCGCTGTGCCTAATGATCATGGCCTGATGGTCGGCTAGCCCAAGAGCGGCCAGCAGCTCCGCAGCGTCGGCCCGCATGTTGTCATCCGTGGGTGCCGCGTCGGTCGGATTGTACGAGACCGTGATATGCATGACGGGCTTGCGGCAGCGCGTGCTCATGGCTGCTGCCACCTGCATTTCGCCCGCGGCAGCTGTGGGATCGGCGGAGGCGAGATTGCGCATGTCCAGCACCTGCCCGCGACCACCTTTGGTCAGATAGCGGGCAAGGCCGCCGAAATCCTCGCCTTTCCCGAGCTTCGCGATCATTAGGGCACCAAATCGACCGAGGCGGTGCTCGGCAGGAGCATCTGCGGCACGATCTGCCCCCCCCAGTTCGAGAACGGCCAGCGCGAACGCTGTGCGGGTCCGGGTGCTGTCAAACGACAGATGCACGAGTTCTTCATGCCCGCTTGCCTCGCGCGAGCCGGGCCGGGTTTCACGAGCGTGTTCCCGGATTTCCGCGACGGCGGTGGTGCTGATGTGGGCGTGTAGGCCGTCCTCGTCCTGTTCCGTCCACGTGGCAATTTGTGCGATGTGCCTGGGGTCGGCGACGATCCAGAGCATTTTGACGGTCATGCGGCATCCCTCGCTGCGACTGCGCGCAGCTCCGTTACAACCTTTCCGTTAATCCAGTCGGGGTTGCGGTGCCGGGCATATCCCTTGAGTACGGTGATCGCGGCGGCGAGATTGTCATCATCGAAGCCGATGGCGATCCCGAAAATATCGACCTGTGCGGGCGCTTGGCTGAGCAGGGCCAGCATGTAGCCCGCAGCGCGGGGGGAAGTGCTGCCACCGATGCTGGCTGCAGCATAGAGCTTTTGCCATGCGGCGTTGTAGTCTTGAGCGGTGATGTCCCGCAGGCGTTGATTGCCCATGCGATTACTCCTGATGGTTTGCCCGGCGGCGGGCACGATGGCGATCACCGGCCCAACTGGCGAGTTGGATGAGCGCGGTGACGATCCCCATCATCACGATGATGGAAGCACCCCCACCGACTGCGGAGGCGGTGCGGACACGTAGACGATTGTTCATTTCGTATCTCCTTCGTCGGTGAGCCTTGCTACTGCTGCCGCGACCCTGTCGATGGCTCGGGCGAGCTGCCGCTGTTGATCTGGGTCCAGCCTTCCTGAGCGGTTAGCAGCCTTGGCGATTTGGTTGAGATTGCCTCCTACGCGGTTCAGCGCGGCGACGGTCTCCGCCTCGATGTTGACCCGGCGGGGTGGCAGGTCGAGGTCCAAGGCGGCATGGCGGAGAAACCGCGAAAAGGTTACGCCGTTCGCGCGAGCGCGGTCCTCGATCTGTGCTCGCTCGTCATCGCTGAGGCGAATCTCCAAGCGGTTTGGTCTCCTGGTTCTTTGCGCCACTTCCCCCCCCCCCCCCCCTCGGAGCATTTATGCGACCAATTCCGGGTTAGCCCGGGAAGCTCGTTTTTACCATTCGCCGTGGCGTGTACGTAAAAAACATTGCTTGCTCAATTGAGGTTAATATATCATCTGAATCTCAAAGGCAACAAGTAACATCATGTAAGTTAAGGAAAAAAAATATGAATAATCCAACGTCAATTCAGATTTTGCGTGACCATGTTCGAGCCTTTATTTGGTCGGGTAGACCGGTTATTATTCACTACGTTGATAGAGATACTTATTGCAAAAACAGCCAGCGTCGTGACGGGTATGAAATTGACGGCATTTGCTCGCCCGGAATCTGGATTTCGCGAGTTCAGATTTTCACTCCTCTTCTCGATGGACGTCTTGAGACTCTGCGCCATGAATGCAGCCACGTGCGATTTCACTTCATAAAACGCTCGCCCGAGGCGTGTGCGGAAGCTCGACAGCTGTTCCGAGAACATGAGCCAACAGCAGCGTACTACGAAAGCCAGGATGGCTTTGATACCACTGGCGAAGCGATGGTTAGGCTCGCGGATCGACGCCGGACGGGACGCGACATGCCTCGGTTGTCCCCGGAACTCACCCGGTGCGTTGAGGAAATGGCAGAACCGGCACCAGCTTCGGCTTTTGCATTCGTCGTCGTGCTGGCTTCGGTGCTCCTGGCGTTCGCTTCGGCCCTGCCGTCCTTGGGATAGACGCGCAAACCCTCTAGAGTGTGCTCCATCGTTGGGGGGATTTGCCGAAGTCGGGCACTCTCGTGCAATTTCGGCGTCATTCTGTGCTCCACTGCTGCGAGGCCTGGGTGTAGCGCCACCACCACCACCCCTACCCCTTTAGGGGTGGTGGTGGTGGAGCACACATATTGCTGCGTGTTTGCTCCACCTAGCCTCTCGCGGTGGTGGTGCAAGTCATGCCGTTGCCCATTCGCCGACCACGACGCACGGTCTCGGGCGTCGCGTGGCGTCGAGCCGGCTTTCTTTGATCAGGGCCTCAGTCTTTAACCATGTGCCGAGCAGCTTCTTGAGCCGCTTCCTGTCTGCCTCTGGATCGAGGCCCAGAACGTTTGCGACCACCACTCCAACCCATTCGTTTCCTGCCTGATCTGAGAGGCGCGGTGGCCTTCCTTCTTGAACGCGGTGTTCAACAGCCTGCTGCACAGCCAGAAGATCCGCGAGGCTCACACCGTCGAAGGCATCCGGCCATGCCCAGAGTTCGGCCACGCCGACGTTGTCACCGTTGGCTAGTTGTACAGAAGCCATTCGGCACCAGGTTCGCGCGCCCATAGGTGCAAGATTTGCCTTGTCCCGGGCGATAGAGAAATAGGTTGAATTGTCCTTTTCGATACCAGCGTCCTTCTTCATCTCGTCACTCATTTTATTGAGGACGCGACCTGAACGAGCCGCCGCCAGAAGCGAGTAGGCTCCACGTCCGGCTTCTGTTGTCGCTTCTTCGCCGTTCGTCTTGCGCGTGTGATGAACAAGTTCGATCGCGCAATTGCAACGATCGGCGAGTCTGGCCCATTCCTTCGCGACTAGGTCGATGGCGCCATTATCATTCTCGCTCACTTGGTGAGAGGATACGCATGGGTCGACCACTAGAACGTCAATACTACGCGCCTTGATCTCTCGCTCCAAAGCCCGCATTTCGGGTTGCACGATGTGAATACCTCCTCGAGATTGAATGGCTGTACAAAGGGCACGATTTCTACCCGTATCCCGGAAAAGACGCCCGTCGATTTCTCTGAAGGAAACTTGGTGATGTTGCATGGCCGCGACGATCCGTCGGTCCAGTTCATCCTCCTGGTCCTCAAGGTTATAGATCCACACCTTGAGGTCTTTCTCTGTCCATTCGCCTAAGAGTTCACGCCCGGAAGCCATCGCAAGGGCTTCGCAGATTGTAAGGGAAGACTTACCGACGCCGCCTGGAGCCACCGTGACCGAAACCTGTTTTCTGATCAGGTGACGTCCATACACCCATGGGCGTGAGGGAATAGATTCCGGGTCGCGCCAAGCGAATGGCGTCGGCAAACGCTCGCCATCACGGCGAGGTTCTTGGCTCTCTCTATGATCTTCGGGGCCGTCATCACGAGGCGCGAAGTCTCGCCAAGGCAAGTCGGCACGTTCCGACGCCGCTTCTGCTTCGACCGGCTCACAGTCTTTCAGCTGTCGATAGATTTGAACGAAGTCATTCATGAGATTTGCCCTACGGATGCGAAGTGAACGGCAACTCCAGTCAGAAAGCGCAGACGACTCATTCGAACAGACCCGTAACAAAGTCGATGAACTCTCGGCGGCGGTCCGGTTGCATGGCATGGACGCTTGCCACGGCATAGGCATCGAGTTCGCACTCGTCTGCGAATGAACTCCACCACCTGCTTTCGTCGATGGAGCCAATCAAAGGCGAGATGGGCGCACCGAGTTCACCAGGAAGAACTGCACGACAGATTGTCGCGGTTTGCGCGGTGGGCATGCTTGAGAGCACCGAGAAAGCAAGCGCCGCCCGTTCCGCGATTGAGAGGCGCGCTGCGACGATGTGCGAGAATGCGTACCATCCGGCTTCACTATTGAGCGTAAGGGCATAGCCCATAGCTCGGGTCACTCCGAGGTGTTGACGATCCATGCGGCGTGAGAAGGAGGGTCGGGTGGTCATGCTGAGATCCCCCAATGCAAGGCGAGGATAGGGGGGACTTCCATTTCAGGGCTACACGACGTGATGCCTCGGAGATCATCTTCGACGGCGGCTGTGCTTGCTGTCGATCCGGGCTGCGCCTTTGGGACGGTCGAATTCGCGGTTGAAACATTCGCCGTTCGTTCCCGTTTTGTCGGGGCCTGTTTTGAAACATGATCCCCTTGATTTTCTTGAATTTCTGGCCGGATTGCAAATCCGTGCACAGGGGTTCGATTCCCCTACTCGCCTCCATTTACCTTCCATGATCCAATGTGCCTTGTTTCCCGCCGTTTCGGCGGTATGACGGCAGTGTAGCTGGCATTACGGCTGACATTATGGGAAGGGTCATGGAGCTGGACTGGTACCCCGCGACTGTGAGCAAGCGCGGCAAGATTTACTACATCGTGATGACCGTACCCAAGCAGGTTCGTGCGTTGCTGGGGGGAGGCTCCCAGCGAAGGCTGTCGACGGGAACTTCTGACTTGGAGATTGCTAAGCGGAAGCGCCATAACCTGGAGGCGGAGCTTCGGAAGGGGATTCTTGCGGACCTCGAGAAGGCGCGCCTCTGCGATCCGAGCGGCAGTTTCCAAAGGGCAGTCTCGCTGCTCGGTCTCCGTGATGCGGCCTATTCCGTGGACTATGATGCCGAATTGGATGACGTTCTGGAGACGACCTTCCGCGAGCCGCCTACCAGCAAGGTCTTGCTGGAGAAAGCGGAGAAGGTCCTGCGGGGTCGCCTCTCGCAGGTCCGCGCGTATCGCTCCGACGCAGATCTCGAACAGGCGATCAAGATCTTGGAAGACTTCGACCTCGAAGTGCCGCTCCTTGAGGACGCAGAGGCCGCAGTTGCCGCCGCATTGACCGAGGCGCGGCGCGCGAACGGAGTTGAGCAGTCGCGACTGCCGATCAGCGCTTTGCTCCCGTGGGTTGAGGCTGATTGCGAGCGTCAGGTGGAGCAGGGGGCATTGAAGCGGAAAACTGCGAAGCAGCGAGCGCGGCATGTCCGGCAGTTCATCGATTTCGTTGGTGATATTGCGCTGGACGATCTTGAGCCGAAGCATGCATACGCGTATGCCGAGGCGCTTGGCGACGAGATGGGAAATTCGACCATTAAGACGCGCGTGAGTGACGTCAGGGTCGCGCTTCGCCTTGGAGTTGAGAAGGGCCTGATCAAGTTCAATCCGTTTGAAAATCTGAATTTGAGCCGATTTGGGGTTGGGACCAAGAGCCACGACCCCTTGAGCGACGAGCAAATTCAGGCACTCGTAGACCAGCCTGGCCTTCCCGAGCATGTTCGGAACACTTGGCTCATTTTGGCCTGCACGGGCATGCGGCTTGATGAGGTCGCGACGTTGCGAGTCGATCAAGTCAAGCGGGAGGGGGGGATCATGTACTTCGACCTTCGGCATGCCCAGGTAAAGAACAAGAAATCGAAACGGCGTGTTCCGATTTGTGAGGCCCTGGTTCCGTTGGTTGCCAAGATTCTCGCGGAGCGAACGGGCAAAGAGCGGCTGTTCGACTTCAACTTGAACGCGGATGGCAAGACCCGCGCATCCACGCTCTGCAACTACTGGTTCGGGAAGGTGGATGTGGTGAAGATGGGCGGCGCGGAGGGTGCCAAATATTCCACGCACTCTCTGCGCGGGGCATTCAAGGATAAGCTTCGTGATGCAGACGTCCCTGCGGACCTTCACAAGAGCATTTGCGGCCACACTCTCGGCGGTTCTGAAGACAGCTATGGCCACGGATACAGTTTGGGGAAGCTCAAGGAGGCGGTCGACAGGGTTCACCACCCCTATCTCGCGAAATGGGTGCCAACTTCCTAGTCAAGTGGATTGGTGCGCATTTGAAATCCCTCCAGGATGGTTTGGTGCGGGATGTTACACCTGACGAGCTAGCCTCCTTGACGCATACCGGAGTTCAATGCCGACTATCCGTCCATGAGCCTAATCTTCCGCGGAAAGCCAGTTTCACGCTTGGACACCGCTCCGACAAGCGAATGTAAGCCAAACCCCCCTTGGGCATGGACGGTAGGGCTTCCCCATCAAGTTTGCGGTTCACACATACATTCTTGGCAGGATAACCGTGGATGTATAGAGCGGTCGGGGCTTTGGGAACTTCCGGCGCGACGTCCCGTCGAGGACGACGTTGAAGGCCTAACCAAGATGTTCTTCTGGTTCTGCGACCACATCAATGTCAGAATTCAGACGCACAACACACCGATCGATCCGCCCGATGCAGGGCTGTGGAGTGGAAGATGCTAGACTGCCAACTGATCCAGACTTCAATGAGCCAGTTCAGCCGGTGCGAGCGCACTGACGCAGGCTTCATGGTCGCGACGCACTGCCTCTACCCTAGTTTTGAGGCAGTTTCAGTCTTCGTGGTCGGATACGGGGATGGTTTTATCGTCCACGACAGCGGGCGTGCCGCTCACGTCGCATGGAAGCACGGATTCGACGACCGCGCCTTCAAGAATGCAGCGCAAAATATCACAAAAGAGTACGGCTGCAGCTCGGACAAGGGGCAGATTTCTTGCCAAGTCCCTTCAAGTGAGTGGCTTTGGTCAGCAATTTCTACAGTGGCGAACGCGTCGGCTGACACGGTCCGCACTCTGCTCAGGAAGCCTCAGAAGGCGAGCGAGCGGAACATAATTCGGCAGACCAAGAACCTTCTGGACTCATCGGTGTGGCGCGCAAAGACGGTATTGAACGAGCCTGTCCCTGGTCAAAGTGGGAAAGTGCATACATTCGACCTCGCGGTGCATTCCAACGATGATCTCACGCTCGTTGATGAAGTAACGTCTCATCCGAATTCGATCGCCGCAAAATACCTTGCGTTTTCCGACGTTGCTACCCGCCCGGGCATCCACAAATATGCTCTCTACGACGGAGAACTCGCATCGGAAGACAAGGTGCTTTTGTCCAATGTTGCCGATCTTCTGGACTTCGGCGCTGTAGAGCGCTCGGGGGGGCAAGTGCTGCTGCAGTGATCGATTCTCTTGGTTCGCGGATGACCAGCTACCCGCATCTATTGGCTTAGCGAAAGTTGCTCCTTGTCGCGCTGGGCCAAGCATCCTGCTGACATTACGTGCGGCATTGGCTGCTCGAGGGACTCTTTAAAAAATCATTTAATAACAGAAATTTATAGCAAGTCTCGCTGTCTGCAAGGCAATCCCCTACTCGCCTCCAAACACCCCCCTAGATCAATTTCTCCGCACTCTCGTTCGATCAGGCCGAGATGCTGCGTGAGGTCGAGCCGGGCGCCTCGCAGAGAGTGACGCCGCCCAGTACCGCGTGCAGCGGAACCGATATTCCCAATACATATTCTGAACATTTTCTGCCACCTGCGGCGCAAAGCGCCCGGGTCTTCAGCATCCGCGTGCTTCATCCCACAAAAATCGCAAAAGTTAATTTTACCGTTTGGTAAAAAAATCTCTGCTGACCTCAGACGGCCTGCGCGCCGCCGGACACCTGTTCAGACAAGAGGTCAAGCATGGAAATCGGGATCTTTCTTCCCATCGGAAACAACGGCTGGCTCATCTCCGAGACAGCGCCGCAGTACAAGCCGAGCTTCGAGCTCAACAAGCAGATCACCCTAAGCGCCGAGAAGCACGGGCTGGATTTTGTGCTCACCATGATCAAGCTGCGTGGGTTCGGCGGCAAGACCGAGTTCTGGGACCACAACCTCGAGAGCTTCACCCTGATGGCCGGGCTCGCCGCCTGCACC
>NZ_JBLXHL010000016.1:0-19426 GCF_048259695.1 Celeribacter sp.
GGTCATCACCCGGACGTGCGGTTTGCCGGTGCGGGCGGTGACCTTCCAGTCGATGGCGCGGATGTCATCGCCGGGCAGGTAGTCGCGCAGTTCCTCGAAGTTGAGCCCACGGCCGCGCAAGCGCGACGCGTGGCGGCCGTTGAGCACCGATTGCCCGGGCCGGCGCGGCAGGAAGCTGAGACCGCGCGCCGGACCCTCGAGGCCGCGCAGATAAGCGAGATCGGTGTGAACGCGCGGATCCTCCGTGACCTGCGCGGGTTTGCGGAGGGTGTCGGTGCGGATACGGGCGGCGCGGTCCTTCATCTTGCCTCCTTCAGGGCAGCGCCACCTACCGGACGATCTCGGCCACCACGGCATCGGGGCTGACGCCCTCGCCCTGCGCCTCGTAGCTGAGGCCGAGGCGGTGGCGCAGCACGTCGGGCACCACGGCACGGATATCCTCGGGGTCGACATAATCGCGCCCCGCCAGCCAGGCGTGGGTGCGGCCGCATTTGTCGAGCGCGAGCGAGGCGCGCGGGCTCGCCCCCACCTCGATCCAGCGCTTGAGGTCATCGCCGAACTCCGCCGGAACGCGGGTGGCATTGACCAGATCGGCGATGTAGCGCTCCATCTCCGGCGCGACGCGCAGCGCGGCAATCTCGCGGCGGGCGGCGAACACCGCTTCCTGCGGGATAGGAACATGGGTCTCGGAGCCAGCCTTGCCGCTGCCCTCCTGCGCGGCGATCTCCTCGGCGCGCACGAGGCGGATCACCTCGACCTCATCCTCGACCGGCGGATAGGTGATGTTCACATGCATCAGGAACCGGTCCATCTGCGCCTCGGGCAGTGGATAGGTGCCCTCCTGCTCGATGGGGTTCTGCGTCGCCATGACCATGAACAGCGGCTCCATCTTGTGGGTGGTGCCCGCCACGGTCACCTGCCGCTCTTCCATCGCCTCCAGGAGCGCCGCCTGCACCTTGGCGGGCGCGCGGTTGATCTCGTCCGCCAGCACGAGGTTGGCAAAGATCGGCCCGGCCTCGAACCGGAACTCGCCGCCGCCCTCGCCCTGGAAATAGACCTCGGTGCCGGTGACGTCCGAGGGCAGCAGGTCGGGGGTGAACTGGATGCGGCTGAAGTCGCATTCGAGGTTGCGCGCCAGCGCCTTGATGGCGCGGGTCTTGGCCAGACCCGGAAGCCCCTCGACCAGCAGGTTGCCATTGGCGAGAAGCCCGATCAGCAACCGCTCGATCACCTCGCGCTGGCCGATGATCGCCTCGCCCATGCGGGCGCGCAGGGCCTCGATCTGCGCCCGCGTGCCGCTTTCAGCCATGCCTTCCATGATCCCGATTCCTTTCAAGTCTTCCAAGAAAACGAAGAACCCAAGCTGCGTTTTGGATCTCACCCAAGGCCCACAGTGCATATGCCTTCAACCACATGGATCGGGTAGCTCCTCTGGAGCGGTCTCCCTAGGACTTCCGTGCTGAGACCCACTGCTGCGGAAGTCCGTCAACATCGACGAGCTAGCCTCAGCGTGCCAAGTGCGTTGTCGATCCGAGCACCCGATACGTACATTCTCGCGCACTCAATTCAGGACGTTTTCCACATAGCTCCGCTTCTCGCCATCGCTTTCAGTGCTGTAGATAGTGCCGCGGACTTGGCCGATGTGCTTCTGCAAGAGCGTAGCGGCGTCGATTCCCGGCCGAAGTGTCATCAGCTGCTGCGCCTCTGCCGGCATCCAGCCGAGGTGTCGGCGCACCGCGCAGGATGCCGCCGCCATAGGCACCGATCTCGCCCCAACCGAGGTTGTCGGTGAGCATGAGCACGACATTCGGCTTTGTCTTTGCCTCGGCCTGCGCGAATGCAGAGCCTGCGATGCAGACTCCCGCCACGGCCAGCAGCGTGGCGCCTGCGATCACTCCCCGGGCCATACCTTGCTCCAATCCTGTGCCATGTCGACGATCAGCCAGCCGCGGTCTTCGCCCTCATCGAGGCCGCGGGCAAGCTGGCCGACGTGGCTGTCGCGGTCATAGGCAAACTCGCGATCCGCGTCAGTGTGATGGACCAGCATCCCGAACCGCGCACCGTCGCCCGCCGTGGTGTATTCGAGCATCTGGAAGTCGCCGTCCGAGTTGCCCGCCGCGAAGATCGGGCGCTGGCCGATGTGGCGCATGATCCCAACCGGCTTGCCCTCTTTGTCGTCAAGGAACGTGATGCCGCCGTTCTTCGTCAGGGTCGGCACGCCGCCATCGGCCGCGTAGGTGGTGTCGCCCTCGGTGCCGACGACCTGCCAGGGCGGGATGCCATAGGTGTCCTCGGCAAAGGCGCGGATGAAGTCGATGCCGCCGCCCGAAACGATGTAGGTCGCAAAACCCTCGTCGCGCAGGTAGCTCAGAAGCTCGAGCATGGGTTGGTAGATCATCTCGCCATAGGGCATGCCCGTCGAGGGATGAGTGGCGCTCTCCAGCCAGGCGCCGGCGCTGGACTGGAAGTCTTCGACGCTGACCCCGGAATGCGAGCCGTTGACCACCTCGAGAAGTCCCCCCATGCCGCCCGCAAGAATGCCTTCGAGGTTGCCCTCTGCGCCTGCCTTCAAGGCATCTGAGGTCAGGATCGAAGGGTCGCTCGCGGCCTTCTCCCTCAGCACGTCGATGGCGTAGAGAAGCTGGAAGTAGACCGGCTGCTCGGCCCAGAGGCAGCCGTCGTTGTCGAAGGTGGCAATGCGGTCGGCCTGTGGAACGAAGTCTTCGGAGGACGGGTCGGTGACCGTCTCCACAAACTCGATGATCGCCGCCTTTGCCTCGGTGTCATTCCAGGATGGCAGCGGGTCGGCGTGCGCAGCAACGGCCAAAAGCGTCAGGCAGGTAGAAGCTGTGAGCAGGCGCATGGGAAACGACCTTTCGCAAAAATTCGAGGTGGTGGACTTGGGGCCGGCCCTGCGCTCATTGCACAGGGCCGGCCTTCTCAATCGTCACAAGCCAGCGGTCATTGCGTGCCGCCCGCTTGCGAGAGCTTTTCCATAACCTTGTCGAGGCTGAAGGAGGCCGCTTCCTGACGCGGCGGGTATTCCTGGAAGGTTTCAAGGAAGTTCGCCACATAGGATTGCGCCGGCACCAGCATGTAGGCGCGGTCGAGCATCCAATCGTAGTATGTGTTCGAGGTCCGGTAGCCACGCTCGTAGGGATCGCGGCGCAGGTTGAAGATCAGCGGTGTCCGCAGCGGCGTCAGCGGCTCGATCCAGGCGCGGAACGTGCTCCAAGCCTTTTGCTCCAGGAAGGTGATCTTCCAATCGGCATAGCGCAGAGCCATCAGATCGCCATCATCGGAGAAATAGAAGATTTCCTTGCGCGGGCTCTCCTCGGTTTCACCGGTCAGCAATGGCAGGATGTTGTAGCCATCAAGGTGCACCTTGTAGTCACGGCCCTCGCCCACTTCGGCAACAGTGATTCCGTCGAGCAGGTCTTCCTTGATCGTCTCGTTCCCGGCGGCGGCCAGGAAGGTCGGCAGCCAGTCCATGTGGTGGACGATCTCGTTGACGACCTCGTCCTCGGGAATATGACCCGGCCAGCGCACCATTGCGGGCACACGCCAGGCGCCTTCCCAGTTGGTGTTCTTCTCACCCCAGAAAGGCGTCATCCCGGCATCCGGCCAGGTGTTCATGTGCGGGCCGTTGTCGGTGGAGTAGAAGACGATGGTGTTGTCGGCGATACCAAGCTCGTCCAGCTTGTCGAGGAACACGCCGATATCAGCATCATGCTCGAGCATGCCGGCCGTGTATTCGTCGACCGGTTTGCCGACGGTCTCGTTGGCCAGTGCCCGGTTCTCTTCACTGACGTGCGTGCGGAAGTGCATCCGGGTGCCGCTCCACCACACGAACCAAGGCGTGCCCTGCTCGTTGGCGCGCTCGATGAAGTCGATCGCCGCAGCGGTGGTCTCGTCATCCACGGTTTCCATGCGCGTCTTCGTGAGCGGTCCAGTGTCCTCGATTTCACCGTCAGCGTAGGAATGAATAACCCCACGGGGGCCGAAGGCTTCCCGGAAAGTCTGTCCGTCGCCGATCATCATGTCGGCCGGGTAGTCCTCGTTTTCGGGCTCTTCCTCGGCGTTGAGGTGGTAGAGGTTGCCGAAGAACTCGTCGAAGCCGTGGTTGGTCGGCAGGTGCTCGTCGCGGTCGCCGAGGTGGTTCTTGCCGAACTGACCGGTGGCGTACCCCTCTGCCTTGAGCAGGCCCGCGATGGTTGGATCTTCGACCTGCATGCCCTCCTGTGCGCCGGGCAGACCCACTTTGGACAGGCCGGTGCGGAACACCGACTGGCCCATGATGAAGGAGGAACGGCCGGCGGTGCAGGATTGCTCACCGTAGTAGTCGGTGAAGATCATGCCCTCTTTGGCGATCCGGTCGATGTTGGGCGTCTCGTAGCCCATCAACCCCCGTGTGTAGGCAGAGATGTTGGACTGGCCGACGTCATCGCCCCAGATGACCAGAATGTTCGGCTTCCCAGCGGAGTTCGACGAAGTCTCAGGCTCGGTCGGCTGCGATTCCTGGGCAACGACCTGACCGCTCGATATCCCAAAGGAAATCACGGCCATCAAAAGTAAGCGTACTTGAAGTCTCGGTGACATAAGTGTCTCCCTTTCATCGAAATACTTCTGGCGCCGCCTGTCGCTTGAAAACGAGCAAGATAAAGGTCCTGGCAAAGACGGTGCCATGTGGGGAGCTTCGCTTCCCTAGCGTAACCTGGATAGTTGGACCAAGTACCTACTCCGCGCTTTCGTTCTTCACCTCAACCTGAGAGCAACGCCGCGAGATCGGCACGAGAAATCGGTTTGTGGATATAAGATTTTGCCCCCGCCGCGAGGCAGGCCTCCCGAGCCCCCGTGATGTCGCGGCCCGTCATCACGACAATGCGGAGTTGAGGCGCGCGGAGAAGGAGTTCCCTGATCAGCTCCGCGCCCGCGATGCCTGGAAGGTGCAGGTCGAGCAGCAGAAGCGCCGGGGCCTGATCAATTTCGCTTGCCAGCACTGACTCACCGTCTCCGAAGACTGCGACATGAAACCCGAAGGACCGCACTGCGCGCGAAAGCGCCCGACTCACGGCGGCATCATCTTCGACAATCAGAGCGGTTGCGGCATGAGTATCCATGGCGTGAGTCTACGAGACTCATGATCAGCCTTACTAGTTGGCCTCAAGGCTTACATCAGGATAGATCGATGCGTTTTGTAACACTGACTCGAACGAGCTCCGCAACGCTGCGCACACCCATTTTTTTCATGACCCGCGCCCTGTGCACTTTGACAGTTTTCTCCGCTAGGCCAAGATCATGCGCGATCTGCTTGTTCAGATCTCCAGCAACGACTGCTTCCATCACTTCAGCCTCGCGCCGGGTGAGGTTTTGCAGCCGCTCTTCGTAGCGCGCCGCCTCGCGCGTGGAAGATTCGCTCTCGGCAACACGTTTTTTGGCGGCGGCAATAACCGTAAGGAGTTGTTGCGGCTTTACAGGCTTCGTGAGAAAATCAAACGCGCCTTCCTTCATCGCCGCCACGCTCATTCCGATATCGCCACGCCCGGTGAGGAAGATCACTGGCAGGCTCGGAGAGAGCGCCGAAATTTTCTGCTTCAATTCAAAGCCATTCATTTTTGGCAGGTACATGTCGAGTATCGCGCAGGCAGGAGTCTGTGGCGAAAGTTCTATCAATAGCTCCTCGCCGCTCGAATGCGCTCGGACGTCGAGACCCGTGCTTTTCAGCAAGCGACTGAGCGCACGGCGTACGCTGTCATCATCATCCACGATGTGAACGCGAAACGTCTCTTGCAGTTCTCGGGTCATGGCGCAGGCAAGGCCAGCTCAACACAAGCCCCCTCCTTCGTGCTTCGGGTGAAGCGCAACTCGCCGCCATGCGCCTCTGCGATGTTCTGGCTGATTGAAAGTCCCAGTCCCATCCCTTGTGACTTTGATGTCGCGAATGGCTTGAAAGGGTCATCGGTCAGCGCGTCAGGCAAACCCGGTCCATTGTCGGACACCGTCAGCAAGCGCCGGTTATTCGTGTCCAGGCCTGTGGTGATGATCATCTTCCGCGTCTGTTGATCCGCCATCGCGTCGGCTGCGTTGAGAACGAGATTAAGGAGCACCTGCTGCAACTGTTGAACGTCAGCCTCCACGATGAGCATTTCGCGCGACAAGCGCAACTGCACGTCCACTCCACGAGCGACCATTTCGTTCGAGATGAGCCGCATGGTCGAGCGCGCGACATCGTTCAGATCCGCGCGTTCCAACCCACCACTACCATTGGCCATGAGACGCCGGAGATTGACTATGATATCTGCTGCGCGCCTGTCATCCTCCGCAATATCTCGCAGCACCTCGCCGACCTCGATCAGATCGGGCTGCCCTTGCGCAAGGAGCGCTGCGCCTGCCTCGGCGTTCGCGAGTATGGATGTAAGGGGTTGGTTCAGTTCATGGGCGATGGCGCCGGAGAGTTCCCCAAGCTGGGCGATACGAGACAGCCTGGCCATCTCAATTCTGCGCTGTATGAGCTCCTCGCTGCTCCTCCGGCGACGGCGCTCCAAGACGATCAGAGCTGCGATGGTGCTCGACTGAAGCAGAATGATCGCAATGGCCGCAAGGATTTGTGGTCCAAAGCGCTCCCACACGCTCGGATCGTAAAAGAGAAGCTGACTACCCGCCGGCCGCCTCTCAGGGTCCAGATCAAAGCGCTTGAGCTCTCGCCAGTCCAGAACAGCCGACACCGGCACCAGAACACTCGACTCTGCCGCGGAGGGATCGTCCAAAATCTTCAATGCCTGTTCCGCAATCGCAGCGCCAGTGGCTTCGAAGGTTGAGAAGCTGCCCCCTGCGACCCCGCGACCGATGTTGGAACTATAGACACCGTAAGTGGGCGCCCCCGACACTTCAGAGATGGCCGCCAAGGCATCTGCGGGCACGAACCTTCGGCCGCCTGCATCCTCGAAGATGGTCAACACCAAGAGAATGTCCGAAGGACGAAGAGCGGCCGCGTGGGCCTTGAACTCCTCTAGCGTCAGACCCGAGACCATTTCAACGCTTGGCTGCGAGACATCCGACAGTTCCTCGACAGCAAGTGACCGCCATCTCTCATCGAAATCGGCGGATCCAGTGAAGACCACAGCGCGCGTCGCCTCAGGTTGCATCCGACGTGCCAGTTCAAATGTCCCGCGCAAATCAAATGTTGAAATGACGCCAGACAGTCCTTCGATTTGGGAAAACTGTTTCAAAGTTGCATCTTGAACACCTCCAAACACAAGAGGAGCGCTAGGAGCTATTGAGCGCCTTAATTCTATACCCAAGGGAAGTGCTTCGGGGCCCACCGTTACAATGACGTCGAAGCTTTGATCTCGATACTTTGCAACCATGGATTCAAGAAAAATCCGCTCGTCGGCGTTTGTTGGAAACCTCTGCGCGTCCCGGTACTCTCCATATATCTCGTATCTTGGCTGCCTTTCGGCAGACGAAAAACCCGACGCAAATCCTGTCTCAACCGCAACGTTTGCGGCGAGCGTGCTCGATCCGGAGTAGATGGCTAGAATTCTCAGCTGTTTCGTCGAGGGCTCCTCTTGCGCCAAGACTAGAGAACAAGTCACCGATACAACCAGAATAAAAAACGCGCCAGCCTGAGAGCACCGCGACGCAAGAGCCTTAAATTTTCGTCCGAGTTTGCGCAGTCTCTTTTCCCCCGCGCGACAGTTGCAAACCAAAAATACGAAAAATGCACACACGGCGAACCAGAAATTCTCGCCTTATCACTAACTTACACTGATCACCGCCAGCATGATGGTTTCCGTTGGCGGGTCAAGCCCCCGCAACCCAAACGTTTCACTTGCACGAAACTTGATGCGGCCCCACCATTGCCGAACTTTCCGCATCGAGGTCCCATGCTTTCCGGCTTTTCCGAAGGCGCCGCGCAAACTTATCTTGCACGGGGTCTCACCACCAAGTTGATAATAGAAGCAGCGGCACAAGAGCCTTCCCCAGACTTTGTTCTGGAGGCGTTCTCGAAGAAAACCGGACGAAACCTGATCGCGCTCGGCAGAGTGGCGGCGCGGCTCCGGCGACACCCAGGGTGCATCTATGCCACAGCAGAAGAACACGAGAAGAGATTGTTTCTCAGCCTCGTTGTTCGATGTGCGAGTCGTGACTCTCGGCTGAAGTATGTCGGCGCAACAGATGGCTTCGAGCAGGACTTGATACGCTACATCCACAGGACGGTGGAAATATCAAACGGGCAGGCGACAGATTCTATCCTCGTATTGACCCGACATTCTATCCAGAGATGGATCGAGCGTCGGGGTGCAGGCGATCCACGCGTGGAATTACTGCGCAAGATTGATCACTCGGTCCTCCTGGCGCTCACAAGCTGCGACATCTTCACACAAGCGCTCCACATTTCTCGCTACGAACTGCGTGACAGAAAAGGTCAATCTGCGAGGTTTGGCGTCCCGGATCGCAACGGTGGAATCTGGGTAGCCGCGCTCTCCGGTTTTTCTCAAAAATACACCTCGGGACAGAAGAAAGGTCAAGTGCAGCACGGCGCTTTGGTGTCATTCTTGACCTACTTGGGCGCGAGCCAATTGAGCGATGAGCAGGGGACCTATAGGGATCACGCGCTGAAATTCGGCCTTTTATCAGCTGCGCGCAATTACCCTAATCATTTTCTTCCGAAAGACGAGAGGTAATATCGTAACTGAACATTCGCGATAGCGCGAAGATCACTTTTCCAGAAGTCATCGACCCCGAGAGATCGTAACCAGCAAGCTTCGTTACATGACTGCGCTTTGTTGTTGACCGGCGGCGTCCTCGAAAATGATCTCGACACTGGGCGGAAGCGCGCCACCGGGTGCATTGAGCTGGGCAACTGTAATGCCATCGACCTCCAGCCCGCCTGTTGTGGCGGCGTAGTCGACGCGGTCCGCAACATCTTCCGCGGCGCCCAAACGCACCAGGATCGACAGATCGATCGTGTCTTCGCCCGTTGTGTAGTCTGTGATTACGTCGGCGACTGTCAGGTCGCCGAGCGAGAACACGTCTGCTCCCGTACCTCCGGTGAGTGTATCTGCTCCGAGCCCACCGGACAGGGTGTCTGCGAAGGAGGACCCGACAACGACATCCTTGCCCGTTCCGCCATCCACGGTGAATCCGGTCGGCGCCCCGCTCAGATCGATCAGGTCGTCACCGCCCAAAAGGGTGAAGCCTTCGATGTCGGTATAGGGGCGCGCCAAGTCCACGCTCACTGCGTCATCGCCGTTCGTCCCCTTGGCAATGTCAGCTCCCCCGCTCTGCCCTGTGACCTCCGACAGGATATCGCGACCGTCCGTATCCGAGCTGCCTGTGGCGACCATTTGCAGTGTATCGATGTTGAGCACCGCGCTGGCTGACGCAGAGGCGCTGGGTGTGCCGTCATCCACGATGTCGAAGCGCAACACCGGAGTGCCGGCATATCCGGCCGGGACACCGACCTCGATATCGCCCTCAGCGTTCAGCGACAGGCTGACATCCGGATCATCACTTGTAGGGTTGGAGAGTGCGAAACCGTCACCCTCTGCGTCCGAGGTTCCCGTCAGAAGGTCCGAGGCCGCAATCGTGTAGCCTGTCTGGCCGAAAAGATCGAAGCTCTGCTCGGGCCCCGGAACCGGTGCCGAGTTCAGTTCGACCTCGAAGCTTTGTGGCACGGACGATCCGTGGTTTGTGGAGACCGTGATCAGCCCGTCAAGCGCCGTCGCAGTGCCTGCAGGCAAAGTTACGGAAAGCGCTGCGACCATCGCCGCGAACGTCGCTGCATCTGTGGTGCCGCGCGTATACGTCAGCGTATCGCGCGCAGCATTGAAGGTGCCCGCAGAGGCGCTCACGCCTGCAGGCAAGATGCGCCCGAAGGCCACGACAACTTCTTCAAGCGTCTCCCATGTGTTTGATATCGGGTCTGGGAGGATCTCAGTCTCGATACCAAATTCAACGACGATCGCTGCACCGGTTTCGGCAATCGGGATGCTATTCTGAGCAGTAACCGCTAGGTCCAGCTCCCCATTCACCGTTATCTCGAAACTGCCCGCCTCGCTGCCACCTTCATTGGTCGTGACCGAGATCGTGCCGGTGATCGGCGTCCCATTGCTGGCGAAATTGGCGGGGAAGCTGATTTCGAGCGTCTGGAACTCCGCAAGGCTCCCTTCGAATGCAAGTATGCCGCCGGTCGCAGATGCCATGCGCGCGCCGCTCGTCCAGCTTGTTCCGTCGGGGACGCCGTTGAGCGTGTAAGTGACACTGTTAACTTCTTCCGAGCCATCCAGATCCGTGACCTCGATGGTGACGTCGTTGGTCGGGGCATAGACAAGTGCAGCATCGGTTTCCTGAAGTTGCACCGAAGGGGTCTCGACAGTCACTTGAAGGTCGGGCGTAGGCGCGATCGTCAATTCGAGCTGAAGCGGCTCGGACTCCTCGGTGTCGAGGTAGATTGCGCCTGCGTCCGTAGAGTCGATGCTCACAGCGACCACGGAAAGGGAAACATCGCCCCCGAAATCTGCCGGAGGCACATAGGTGACGATCCCGTCAGGTAGAAGGACCACCCCCGGCCCGCCAGCGCCGGCGGCAGGAATGGTCACTACGCCGTCTTCAGGCTCCAGCGCGACGCCATCGAGCCGGATTTCGCCAAGTGGGGTGCCGCTCTCATCCACCGGCAAGGTGATCTGGAATTCCATTTGCTCGTGCGGGTCTGGGGTCGTGCCACCAAGCGTGATGCGGTAACTCTGCCCGTCGTCCTCGACACCGGTTTCAGGGGAGATCTGCCCATCTAGCCCAGGAATATCCGCATCAGGGCGGACCCGGACGAGAAAGTCTCTGCTCGCCGAATTGGTATCCGCATTCGACAGCTCCAGCGTCTGGATCGTCACCGTCACCGGAAATTCACTCGGCAGCCCATTGATGTCATCCGGTGTTCTTGCGTGCTCCGGATCCAAGGAAAGGAAGACACTGGAATATGCGGTCTGCGAGATGGTGTAGGTACCGTCACCATTATCGATGAACCCGCTTCCAGTAGGACCGGTCACCGTCAGGCCTGGCGCATTGCTGAGATCAAGGACGATCGATGTTGTTTCCGACCCGTCCTGGTCGGGGGTCGCCGGTTGCACGACGTCAAAGCCGAGAAACGGAATATCCTCGATGATCGTCAGCACCGGCACCGCCTGATTGACGTCGATGTAGGGCAAGCCGCTATCTGGGTCGGTCAGCGTATCATCGTAGTTAAAGACCGGCACATCAGCGACCGCATTGACAAAGACGGTTCGGTTTATGGCATTGGTCTTGGTGGATCCGTTGATGTCCTCGGTGGTTGCGGCGACCCGGATCTGCATGCTGTCGCCGCCAAAATTCTCTGTTGCCGTCAGGAAGAGCCCGTCCAGATCCTCCGGTGCGACGTAAAACACGCCGCCCGAAGCGTCGACCTCCGTGCCATCCTCAAGGAACAGACGCGCGCCTTCGGTCCCGCCGCCGATCAGGCGAACCTGAACATCACCGACAAGTCGCTCGCCACCGTCTATCTCTTTGATTTCGACGCCGAGTTCATAAGTGGTGTCTTCGTCGAACGCCGCGGCGCCTGTCAGGGTGATGTCGGGACCATCCGCGATGGGGGTGATATTGATGTCGAAAGCGCCCGTCGTCGACTGGGTCGTTCGGCAGTTCACGTTGATCAACTCGGTCGAGAATGTCAGCTGATCGAGGCTGTCGTAGGGATCGTCAGCGCCCAGCGTGTCGTCGGGATCAAACGGGTTCTCCGGACTCGATTGGTGTCCCGGGGGCGTGAACAAGATGCTCCCTGCGGTCATCGTCGGGTCACCTGGATCAACGCCCAGCTTGCCGAGGTCGACCACCCATTTCCCCGATGCCGGGTCGATAAAGACAGCGCCGGAAGGATCGCTGCTGAGCGTAGCTCCTGGGGGCAAGTCGATGGCCAACGTGAAGCTGCCAACCACGCCGTTCGGCAGGTTCACCAGATCATTGATGCTGTCGTAAAAGCCAGGCACGGCCTCCATTTTTATCTGGAACGCAATTTCGGTGTCTTCATCCCCGCTGCCTACCAAAGACAGGGTCGGGGTTGGCAGCTTCTGATTGTCCCCACACGGCAGGTCTTCACCGCCCGAGACCGGCAGGACGACAATGGTGAAATCGGTGGTGACGACAGCGCCGCCCGGAAGACTGTCCAGATATGTGAGGTTCGCATTCGCGTCTGGCCCCGGCAATGTGCCGATCTCCTGATCGTCCTCCAGCACGATCGCATGCAGTTGCATCTCGTGGTAAGTCACCTGGGTCACCGAGCCGGAGACAAACTCGAGATCGGCAAGCCGATCGCCTGGAACCAGATAAGTCTCGCCCGTCTCATCTACCGGCGTCCCGCCGACAAACAGTGTGCCGGGCTGCACGCCGGTGATGAAATAGTAGATCGTCTCGGAGCCGTCATAGTTGCCCGACGCGTCGGTGATCTCGGTCATCTGCCCGGCAAGCGGCGTCGCGGCATCAAATTCGCTGCCAGCCGATACATTGCCATAGCCGTTACGCACCGCTGCCTCGGAAAGGGTCTGCTCGAGCCTGAACACCGAGTTTGCGTAGCCCGCGTATCCGTAGATCAGCTCATAGCGGTAGCCGTCACCTGCCTTATAGCTCTCGTCCACTTCTGCTTCGGCAATCGTGGGGTTCGAGGGATCGGCAGGGTCGGACATCTGCACTTCGACGATCGGCACGTCGGCGATACCCTGAACGCTGATGGTGACCGTGCCTGTCGCTTGAAGCGTCTCGGTCGGCTCGATGGTTTCATAGTAGACAATGGTCACGTCGAACTGCAGCGTCTCGTTGCTGTCCTGCCCCGGCAGAACCCAGAGGTTCTGCGCCTCCGCCGGTGTCAGCAGCAAGTGACCGGCTGTCGGAGAAAGTTCGATGCCCCCCGCTGCGGGATCTCCATCGAAGAATCTCGGTGCCCGGCCGAAGGCGTCGACCGGGATGTTCTCGAGCCGAACGACATTGTAGATCGCCTCGGGAGAGCCGGGCGAGTTGCTCGAATTGTCGATGATGTTCCCGTCGATGACCACCTGCACAGCAGTGTCTTCGCGCGTCTCGGCAACTTCAGATGGATCGCCGCCATCCGCCACCGGCTCAACTCGGATCGAAACCGAAGAGTTCGTAACTCGGGTAGCGCCATCGTCTTCTGTCGTCACCACATCCACGGATGCTGCGACATCCCCCGCGAAATGGGTGGGAATGCCGCGTATCTCGACGTCGGACCACTGTATCACACCGGTGTCGTAATTGGCCTCGAGGCTCCAAGTATTGAAGCCGGGCGGGCTGTTGAGCGCGGTAATGAGAGCAGGAACCTTCGGACCTGTGGGGTTCTCGGTGTCGGGAACATAAACCGTCATGGAGCTTGGCACATTCCGCAGAACAAGTGCGGTGATCTGCTCTGAGCCGTCCTGATCACCGAGTTCGGGCACGATAGCGAAGGCAAACACCCCGCCCGCGTCGTCGATCTCCTGCTCGTTGCCGACGATGGGAAACGAGATGATCGCAAAGTTGTTCACCGGATCGACATCCACATCGAGCGTGACATCAGCGCCCTGGGAGTCTTCGGTGGCTGTGTTCGTGTCGCGTGAAGTCAACTCAATTTCCAGGTCTTCCCCGAAGAAGGCTCCTGTCGCCGAGTATGGGTCGCCATCACTCCGATCCACATCATAATCTTCATAAAGGGAGGGCAACAGTTCAAGCGAGGCTTCGAATTCGGTAACGTCCGGCACGAAATTGACAGTCAACGTCCCTGTAACGTCGTCGTAGATCGCAGTTTCAACCTTGGCCCACTCGCCATCGCCGAGAGGTGAGGTGCCATCAGTTCCGAAGAACGCTCCGCGATCCACGACGCCGCCACCTCCGACATGATCCGCAATCCAATCGGTCGGGATGTTGTGGATGAGCAGCGTTTCAAGCTCCTCAGAGCCGTCGGTGTCTGGAGTCGCGGCTTCGACCGCGACAAAGAGCTGGACCTGCCCGTCAGCGGGGTTGCTTTCGCCCGCGGGGCTGGACCCATCGTCAGTGCTTTCAAGCAAGGTCAGGATGTCGGCAACGGTGACCGATCCGCCGTCGGCGCTGCCAGAAATCATCTGAGCCGATCCGGTGCCGACCTCGCCAGCGCGAAGAACGAAAGCCGCCGCGTTGAGCACCGCCTCCGCAACCGGAGCGACGGTCTGGGTGATACTGAATTGCTGCTGCGCGGCGTTGTCTCCGAGGTCGTATTCCTGACCCGAGAGGTTGAGCTCAGCCCACTCCAACGTCCCGTCAAGGCTCATCACCCCGCTGAAGTGCTGAGGGAACGTGACTGACAGCCCCGCGAGGGCCTCAGTGAACTGCACGGTCGTAACACCAGCCGCGGGCAGAATGGTAACCGTCGCGGTTGTGTCCGAAAGAGGCATCAGCGAGATATCAAGATACCCTGCGAAGGTCGGATCGGAAAAGGCCACGCCGAGGTCTCGAGAAACGTCGAAATCATCCGAGGCCGTCGCGACCGAAAGATCGAATGAGAGCGACGTGAAGGCTTCGGAGCCATCGGTGTCGGTGAGGCCGATACCGGTCAAATTCAGCGAGACGATCCGCTCCCCCGCGGTGTTCTCCTGGGCCGAACTGTCGCCGGCTGCATTGGTGATCGGGTCGACGACCGCATCGACATCGACATCGACCACGCCCGAGGCACTGGCGGTGTCGGTCGTCAGCCCGCTGGCCACATCCCGGGCGGTGACCGTCACGACAAGATCAGCGCCGAGTGCCGGCAAGCCGTCCACGTCGGTGTCGTCATTCGCCAAGGGCGCAACGAGGATCGCGCCTTCAAAACTGGTCGTCCCAGGGGCCAGTGATAGGGTCAGCGTCGTGCCGGAGAGATTTGCCGAGGTGATGCTGGTCGTGTCGCCGCTGAGCAGGTTCAAGGGAATGTCGCCACTCGGCAGCCAGCCCGCGGGAATGTTCTCGACGACAATCTGGGTGAGGTCTTCCGACCCATCCGTATCCGGCGTCGAGGCCGCAATGCGCAGCGAAAACTGGGTGTCTTCCTTGACGACATATGCCCCGCTTGCATCCTGCGTCACCTCCGGTGAGGCGAGGTCGACGGAGAGATCGATCACGGGTTCCGCGACCGGCTCGATGTTGACGGCGAAAGTCTCGGTGGTGGCGCCGCCTTCATTCGTCTGCACCGATACGGTGACCTCGATGATCCCGGAAAAATGCGGAGGAAGTCCGGTGAGCGTGAGCGCCTGAAGCTGCGCGGAGGTCAAGCCCGGGATCTGGTCATTGGGTCCGGCCAGTGCAAAGTTGGTGCTGCCGTCGCTGATCACTGTGCCGTCTGCCGGAAGACCCGAGAAGCTGACGTCGATCTGCTGCAGGGTTTCCGAGCCATCAATGTCGGTGATCTCCACATCGAGACCGAGGGCGATGCTCTGCCCCTGCCCCACCGGGGGCATCCCTACGTAGTCTTCCTGCTGGGTTATGTCCGCAGCCTCAATCACCACATCGGCCTCTGGCGCAACCGTGATCGCGATAGGCTCGCTCTGTAGACCTCCTTCGTCCGTACTAAAGGTCACGTTGCCGGTGATGGGGCCGTTCGTTCCCTGCCCCGCCCCCCGGCTCTCGGTCGAAAAGTCATCGGGCAGGCGCAAGATGACCGCGCGATATTCCTCGATCGTCGCAAAGGTTCCGCTGTATCCACTGCCCGCGAGGGCGGTGAAGCTCAGGCCTCCATCCGTAGAGATCAGCGTGCCATCCGGCAGGTTCGAGAGCGTGAGAACAATGCTGTCGACCACTTCCGAGCCGTCGATGTCGCTTACAGACGCGTCCCAGGCGTCGCTCAGCAGAACATCGCGTGGGGCCTGAGAGGACGCGTCTTCGTCCCGATCCCCGGGAACGTCGTTCTCGGTCTGGACGATCGCGCCATTGCCAGTGAGCACAAGGTCCTCTTCGGCGGCGACCGTGACATCCAGCCTGCCAAGCGCAAAGCCAGACTCGTCGGTGCTTGCGCCGATCAGCGCGAAAAACTCCGTCGGCGGGTTCTCCGTAGAGAAATCCTGCGGCAATTCTATGACGAGATCGGCGTATTGCTCCAAGGCTGTCTGGCCCGCATCGCCTATCAGCACCAGCGTGTCGGAGCTTGCAACAGTGAAACTTGTCACGCCATCGAGCGAGATGCGCATGCCTTCTGGAAGGGTGTTGAAGACGACGGTTATGCGCGTGACGCTCTCCGAGCCATCCACGTCGGTTGCCACTGGCACGACTTCGTCCGCCGGGCGAAAGGTGACCGCTCCATCGATCTCCGCAAGTGCGATTGTCCCGTTCGGGACCTCGACATCTCCCTCAGCTTCGACAGTGATCGGCACGACCACCGCATCCTCGGACGTGGGCTCAACGCCAAAGGTCGCGACAGGCGACGTCGCAGGGTTCTCTGTCGAGTAGTCCCGAGGGAAGACCATGACGAGGTCTTCGGCCTCGGCGACCGTAAGGGGTGCAGCTGGTGTCCACGTAAATGTGCCATCAGGGGCAAGCACGCCGACCGGGGCTCCGCCCCGCAGAAGCTGGAAGTTGCTCGCGGGATCAGCCCCATCGTATGGCAGGCCGGTGATCGTGACGGAGGTGATCCCGGTCACCGCAGGATTGCCACCATCGGCACTGTCGATATCCAGACTGTCGCCAATCCGGATCTGCAGGATATCGTCCGTCTCGCGGGATATGATCACCCCGCCGATAACATCAGGGGTTGGTGTGATCTCGACGGTTTGCCGCGCAATTTCTGTCCCCTCGGGCGTCTGCACAAAGACGACGGTCCCGAAACTGCCGTTGTAGTTGCCCGGCAGAGACACTGACAGGGCGTTGACCTCCGCTACTGTCCCCGACCAGAGGTTCGTTGCTGGATCAAAGACACCGCCATTGAACGTGCTGCCATCCGGCAGCCCAAGGAACAGCACCCGAACTGTCGGTGCAAATGCGCTGTTCGGATCATCCGTTTCCGATCCGTCTGCGTCATTGATCGAAAGAGCGATCTGGAGATCGACGATCACCCCATCGGAGGCATCGGGCAGGCCCTCATCCTCTTCGGCAGTGATCCCCCCCGGTACAACCAGATCGATATCTTCCTGGGCGGAGACGTGGAGAACACGCTCCACCTGTGCCCAGCCGTCGCCGGGATCGGCATCGGGACCTGCGGCAGCGCCGGCAGCGATATCCTCGTCGGTCTGCGCAGAGAGCCGGAATGTCAGGGGAAGGCTTGCATCCGGTGGCACCGCGCCGATGTCAATGCGGTTCTCGGTTGAGAAATCCTCGGGAAGCACGAAGGAAATGGTCGCATAGGCCGCCGCGATGTCCGTGACCGGTCCTTCTTCCAGCGTAATCGTCATGGTGACTGCGCCGTCCCTGGCCCTCGCGAAGGTGACAACCGCACCTGCATCGACCGAAAGCTGCAGATAGCTTGGGTCGATCGGATCGACGAGCGGAGCGCCGGCCGCATCCGTAGCTGGCAGGCCCTCGACGACGAGAACTAGCGTCTGGAGCGCCTCGGACCCATCTGCATCAGTCGCAACAGGGGCAAGCAGATCGGCAGGCCGGATGGGTGTGGCATCGTCTTCGAGACGATCGGCAAAAGACATGCTGCTGTCGATCCCGACGTCCCCTTCCGGCGAAATCGTGAGCGTGACATTCTCGGTCTGCCCAAGACTGTCCTCACTCGAGGCAACGCTCAAAGTGCCAGCGATCGCACCACCAGGCAGCGGGCTCTGGGTCGAGAAATCCGCCGGGAAACCGAGTGTAAGAGCAGCATACTGCGCGTATGTGCCCTGAAAGGTGAACTCTCCTCCGGCAATCTCATCGTAGGACACCGTACCGCCGAGCGGCGTTGCGATCTGCATGTCCGCAGGAAGATCCGACAAGGTAAGCGTGACGGTATCGATGACCTCGCTGCCGTCTGCATCAGAAATGCTCGCCTGCCACGCGTCGGCCGGGCGCAAGATAACCGCGGCATCGGTTTCCGCGCCAACCAGCTCCGTCACGTTAAGATCGATGTCGCCAGTTGGGGTCACGGTGATCGAGAGCCCGGCTTCGACGCTCCCTTCGGGGCTGACTGCCCGAACGGTGGCAGTGATCGGCGCGCCCGCGTCTGTCGAAAAGTCTCCCGGAAGCAGCAGGCTGACCGCTTCAGCCTCAGCCATGCTCCCGCTCCATACGCCGATTGATGGATCGTAACTGCCCTGCGTGAAGCTCGCTCCCGAGGGCAGCCCCTCAAAGTGGATCTCGACGGTCGTGCTGTCCTCAGACCCATCCAGATCGGACGCTGCGACACTGATCCCGAGATCGATTGTCACCCCGCCGCCATCGGCACCGTCTCCATCTTCCAGCACGGTAATCGCGCTCTCCGCGACGCTTAGATCCACGTCGAGCTCATATCCAATCTCGATGGTTCGCTGACGGGTCATCTCGCCATCGCCCAGCATATCCGTCCCGGGATCCTGGTCCTCGTCGGTGCGTGCCGACAGCCGGAACGTCAGCGGCAGGGATGTCGCACCACCGGCGCTGGCAAAGTCGCTCCTGTTGGCCGTGGAGAAATCTTGGGGGAGCGTGAAACTGATCTGATTGTAGGCAGCCGCTACGTCCCCGACACTGGCCGCATCGAGCGTGAGCGTCATGGTGACCGTGCCATCTCCGGCAAGCGCGAACTCCGCTACGCCACCGCCATCGTTCAGCAAAAGATAAGAGCCATCAACCGGAGGAAGCGGATCGAGTGGAGCGCCGCTCTGGTCCGTCGCCGGCAGCCCCTCGATGGTCAGGACAAGCTGCTCCAGTGATTCCGATCCGTCGACATCTGTTGCAAAGGCTTCAATGACATCGCCGGCGCGGATGAGAGTCACCCCATCCGTCTCGACAGGTGCCACGAAGGGCTTGGTGTTGTCGATCCGCACATCCCCTTCCGGCGTCAGCGTCAGGCTGAGGGGGGGGCCGGCGGTGGCAGCGCCTTCAGTCGATACCGCCGAGAGCGTGCCGGTGATGGGACCTTCTGTGCCCTGCCCCGGTCCCCGGCTCTCGGTGGAAAAATCTGCCGGAAAGACGAACAGGAGTTCCGAGTACTGCGCTGCCGTGCCCGTGAAGACCAATGACCCGCCGGAAGCCACATCGTAGGTAGTCGTGTCGGCCGGCACGTTCAGCACCGTCACGCCCGGTGGCATGTCATCCAGCGTCAGAGTGACGGTCTGAAGCTCTTCGCGTGGAAGGTTCGTGTCGAAGTCGCTGATCTCGACTTGCCAGACGTCCGAAGGGCTCAGGCGCACCGGCCGGTCGGTCTCGGAGAGCGCCGCGTCTTCGGTGCCGAAATCGGTGTCCGGGGCCGGCGTGATCTCGGTGGCCTGGCAGGACCGCGCCCGACCTG
>NZ_JBLXHL010000017.1:0-19267 GCF_048259695.1 Celeribacter sp.
CAAGGCAGGGTGTTGATTGTCAGGGCTGATAAGGTTTGTTAGCGGGCAACGCCCAATTCGCTGTTAATGCCGCGTTCGGCCTGATCAAGAAGCTGGCGCATATAGAAAAGGTTCTGATAGGGAAGCAGCCGACGCATGGCGGATGTATCGCTTTCGCGCCAATCGCCCGCACTTAATGCCCCGATAGCCTGCGCTGCATCACTGATCGCGCCACTTGTCGGGCCAATCAATGCACCGATCACATTCCGGCTGGCATAGCGTGACATAATCGGGCCACCGGTCAGCGCCGATACGCCAACCGTGCCGCGTGTCAGCTTTTCTGTCAGGTTGTTGACCTCAAAGAACCAACCCAAGGAACCGGATCGATCGATACCCTCTGCAAGCCATGTTCCGGGGTTGTCGGTCGGTTCATACCCTGCTGTTTTGGCCTTGAGGTAATAACTCAGCATGCCCAGACCGACCATCATGCCCATGCCTGACAGAAACGCTGCATCACGTTGCTGCAAACCTGCCAGAAACACACGTTGCGTTGACGCAATCGAAAACGATTTGAACTGCCCGATCACCGCGCCAAGTTCGGTTGACATCCAAAGCGGCTTATCCTGCCCCGGCGTTACAATGATCCGGTCCACATCCTTGACGATCATGCCGCGAAAGGCCTGCACCGCACCCCGGTCATCCCAGTTGGCGGTATTTGCCAGTTTGACGCCATCGGCATCATCGCCATGGGCCGCAAACTGCGCCCCGATACGACGCGCCATATCTTCATCGATCCCGGCACGGGCAAGGTTTTCTACCGTGGCTGTATCAGCAATGCCCTTTGTCCACTTATCAATGCCATCAAGGGCGCGTGACATTGTTACCACCCCGGCAAACTGCTTTGTCGCGGCATTCCATGGCGCCATAAGCGACACCACCCCGAACTGATCAGCGGCATACCGCACGCCACGTTCAAATTTGCTGTAACGCCCGAAATCATCTGTCACATCGGCAATCGCCATCGACCGGCTATCAAGAACCATATCAAGGGCTGTGCCTGCCTGCTTCACTTCGTCCGCTGCGAGTTGATAGGCTTTGAAATTCCGCATCATCGGACCAAGCCCATCACCCATAACCCGGCCAAAACCATGCACCATGACAGGCCGTGCAATATCAGGCAGTGCCGACAGGGTCATGCCGCCAAGCAGTCGCAGATAGTTGAGCGACCGGACCACACGCCCGGCACGAACAAGCACACTGTTTGGATCACGCGGCAGGGCGTATGTGCCCCGCAGCCTGTCTCGAATGGCGGCAAGGTCGCGGATATCGGCATCACGCGCCTTTGAAAGTTTGGTGCGTTCAGCATCGGTCTTGGCTGCTGCTATCTTGTTGGCATAATCGCGGCGCACCTCACCCAATGGCGCTTCCATTTCGGCACTTTCAAACCGTCGCGTCAGGGCGACATCGGCTGACATTGTGCGGGTATAGATCCGGCCCACGACATTGATATCGCTTTCAAGGAAGTCTTCGATCATTTCATCCGGGATCATGAAGACGCGACCTTTCAGCGGTCCACGCACCTCACGCTTTGCCCGACTTTGCGGGATCGGGTTGCTGTCACGCGACAGATAGGCGTCGTAAGGCAACCGTCCATCTGGGGTGCCAAGAACGCGGTCGGTAATTTCATCAGCAAGATCAAAGATTTCGGCATCTTCCCAGCCTTCTTTGCTTTGCTGGGATTTAAGCCAACGTGCAACAATGCTTGTAAACTCACCGCGACGGGCCGCAATCTTCTCGCTGTTATAGACGCGGTTCAAATAACCCGCTGCAGTTTCAACATCGACGCCTTCTGGCAACAGGCGCAAATCAATAGCGTCCTGTTTCAGTGGATCAAAAACCTTGTCACGCCAAACCTTTGCAGCCTTGGCGACTTCGGGGATGTTATGCTGATCGGCGCGGCGCATTGCCCGACCGATTTCCTCGTTGAACTTGACGCGGTCAAGCTGGCCTTCATTACGGCCAACCAGATCACCTGCGCCGATACGGGCCAAATCACCGACACGGCGCGCACGACCTTTGCGATAGGCCACAAACAGATCATCTGTTTCTTTCATCGCGTTATAAAGACCGGCCTGAGACATCTTGATTTCTGTTTCTGCCGCAAGAGGTGTTGCCACGCCAAGCGCGTTCTTTTCATAGGTCAGTGGCGTTTCAGCCAATTCCTGAACGATGCGACGTGTGGCAATGCTTTGCGAGGTCGCGGTGCGCAACATCGGGTCTTGGAAGCGCACAGCCTTTTCCATGCCAAGAGCTGATTTAAGCTTTTCCTCGGCATTGTTACGGGTTGATGCCGCTGCGCCAACTGACCCACCCTGCCCCGCAGTCGGGCGCTGAATGTCTGTAAGATCGTCACTGGTCAGAACCGTTTCCCCGGCATCGGTGCTTTTAAAGGAGCCAGGATTATTTACCGATTTGATCTGTTCAGGCTGGAACGCAATAATCTCAGTGTTATATTCGTCCGACACAACAATGTAATCTGGCCATTCTACATTCTCATCCGAAATCACAATTTTTTCTATGTCTCCGTTAGAGTCTTTTATAATCTCAGGTGGGTGCTTCAGCTCGCTATATTTTTCTTTGAAGGCGGATTCGCCTATTTCGGAAAGTTCGTCAAATCTGGCGTCTGGGTGAAGCGATGCGTCAATAGCGCCAGCGGTAGTTTCAAGCATTATGATGCCGTCATATCCAGATTTCTTGGCTGCGCTTTCAATATCCATATCTATACTGCGGGCCGCAGAGATATCTACGCCAAGCTCTTTCAGTTTATTGAGAGTATTATCGGTGAACCGCTTTTCATATCCATGCAGCACTAGCGGGTTTTCTATTTTTAGGTAAAATTTTCCTACTTGCCCCTTTCCGCCGCCGAATTCGGCATAGGATTTTGCTTCGTATTCGTGAGGGGTGAAATAGAAACCTTTGCCGAAATATCCGATGTCGTTAGCAGATCCGATTTTATCGGCACTGAACTGAAACTCAGGAGAATTTAGTTCGGCGGTTTCGCTGCCATGATACACTATCAGGGGATCGCCATTCTTATCTACGACATTGCTGTCCCCAAACCATCGCCTGAACGGGGCTGCTTGTGTGATATCTCCGGAATTCCGATTCAGGCTATATTGTTCGACAGAATTTTTTATATCCTTCGCGACTACCGCCTCCGGACGGCGCACACGCGGAAGGTCATCGGACGTCAGAACCGTTTCACCGGCATCTGCGGCCAGCTCGTCTGCCTTGACTTCAACTGTATGCGGGCGGATCGGGTCAACATCGGCATAATTCGGCACGGTCAGGTCTGCATCTACCCCGGCTGAAATGGTATCGGACTTTGCGGCGAACTGTGCCGCACTTGCCACCGTGGCGGGTTCCGTCGCATCCGGTTGCGCAGCCCGCTTGGGTGAAAAATCAGCAGCATCAGAAACCGAAACTTCAAGGACTTGCGCCCCGTCTTCATTCTCCGAAAGCGCATATCGCACAGCCCGCACCTCGCCGGTATCGGCTGCGGCACGTTCCACGGTCCATGTCAGATCGCCATTATCTGCTTGTCGTGGCGCATATTCGCGCATGACAGAAGGGGCAGAATTGACATCATCGCTGGCAACGCGACCTGCATCGTTATCCCATCGCACGCGGACCGGCGCGCCATCTGCTGCTGCAAGTTCAACCTCGCCGCGCGGTGCTGTGATCTGCTCATCAATCTGACGGGCCGCAACACCATCAGCATCACGCGCAAAGATTTCTTCGACCCGTGCGACTGGGGCCTCGATGTCAGATGCAGCGCGGGCCGTCTGACGAACATCTGCGACTTGCCCCGGAATCCGATCAACACTGCGTCGGAACGAACCAGCTGCCCCGCCAAGGATGCCTGACAGGAAGGTTGCAACCGCCACGTTCGATGCCGCTTCGCCAAGGCTGCGCGTTTCCTGTGAATTATACAGAACGCTTTCCGCAGCCGTGGCGCCAAGGAAACCGGCGCGGGCTGTCGAAAGGCCACCTTTCAGGATTGATCCACCCATGGAATAGGCGCGGTAAGCTTGGCCACCAACCGGAACAAGGTTGATCGGATCAAGGATGCCTGCACCAAAGCTTGCCGCCATACCCGGAAGGCCCGCCGACGCAACAGTTTCCCGGTCTTTCTGTTCCCGGTCGATGATGCGTTTGATCTCTGCGACTTCATCGTCGCTATTGGCAAAGGCAAAGCTGGTCGAAAAGTCCTCATAACCGTCAATATTACCAAACGGATCATATTCCTGATCGATGACCAAGCGACTGCTTTTATCGCGTTGCGGTTTGAACCGTTCCTGCGACGATGCGCCAATGGTGTTTTCAAGACGGAAAGCGGCCGGCACGGTTTCACGAATGAAATCGGGGGTGTCTGGCGTGACTGGTTCGGGAATTGTGCCGACAGGACCAGCGACAGACTTGTTGGCTTCAAACAATGTCATGGATTGATACCCAGCCCGTTCATATCATCTGCAATTGCGCTGTCCGGACCTTCCCCAAACAACGGCGCAGGTTCGATTGCTTCGCCCGTGGTTGGATTGGTTGGCCGCCATGTGCTGTCAGGGAACATATTGCCCCAATCGATCTTCCCGATCTTGATCAGTGATCCGGCATCCTCGCCGTTAATCTTCATCGGAACATCAACCAGGGGGCTGCGATCACGTTTTTCACGGCCTTCTTCGATCTGCGCTTTGCGCCATTCTTCTGCGGCCTTCGCGGCATCAGGTGCCCAACGCGCCTCAATTGGCACCAGCGCGCCGTTATCGTCCATCAGCAACACCTGATAGGTTGGTGTCTGCACACTCGCCTGACGGGCTGTAAGATTGTCACTGCGGATGAATACGCGCTCGTCAAGATCATCAGAATTCATACCGGTAAACCCAGCAACATCTTCGACCAATTGCCCCTTCATCCATGCGTTATCATCGTTAAAGGAATAGAACGCTTCTGGCGGATAGCGCATCATGCGCGTGCCGCCATCTGCCGATGTCTGCCCCCACGTTTTTGACATCTGTTTCAAGGCATAGTCGCGGGCCAAATCTTCGTCGCCGGTCAACTGATACTGACGTGAGAAAACGCTGTTCACATCACGTTCAAGTTCCGCAACCAGATATTCCGGAACGTCGGCCTGCCATGAGAACGCAGTATCGAACTGATCGGCAACGTCTTCGGCGGTAATTGCGTCGATATCGGCAAAGGCTTCACGACGGGCTTTGATCGCGCTGGAATTATTGGGGTCAACAAGCTGGTTAGTGCGTTCAACGGCCTGATTGACCGGCTGGCCCGACGCAATCATTGAATTGATCATGTCGCTGCGTGCCATATCCGCATCATTCAGCCCGGCTGTTGATTGCAAAAGACCCGGCGCAAGTTCTTCGACCTTGGCGACAAACGCGGCCGTTTCGGCCTGCTGTTCTGCCGGTGCATACTTGCTGGTGCGGACCATTGTTTTAATCGCATCAGGAACCACTTTCACACCGCCAACAAATTCTGCAAGCGTATCGGTGCGATCCTGTGGCGACATATCAGCAAGCTGCGGCGCCACCTGCTCACCAAAGAACAGATTAACCGCGTCACGATGATCCTTATTCCTGTCATCAAGGATCACAGCCCCGCCATATGCCGCACCAACAAGGGCTGTGGCGTTCGCCATTTCCTGCTGCTGCTTCGCTGCTACCTGCTGTGCCTTGATAACGGCTTGCTCGGCGCGATCGATACCGCCCAGCATCTTGTCGCGCTGATCTGCTGTCAAAGCCGATGTGACCTTGACCGAACCCTTATTATTCAGCAATGCGCGGGCTTCATCAAACCGGCCCTGATTGACGTAACCATTGACCGATGTTTCGATCATGACAGGGGCTTGGGCGCGCAAGGAGTCATTAATACGATCTGCTCCGATCACCTCGCCATAAGTGCCATAGGTATCGCGCAAGTCTTCAAGTGCCGTTTGCAGGGTTTCAGGGGCATCAAGCAAACGGTTCTGAATGATATTGGTTTCACCGCTTAGTGTCTCGTTCACATCAGCAATCTTGGCCTTTGAGTTGGCTTCACCAACGCCAAGACGCGCTGATGCTACACGCTTGCTGCCAAGGGCCTGCTCACGGTAGTAATCTCGTTCATTGCCCTGAAACCCATAGGCATCAAGCTGTTCTTCAAGGGTTGCATCAACCCGATCTTGCCACTGTTTCGTGGCTTCTTCGGTTGAAAGCTGGCTGAAACCGTCTTGCCCTTGAATTTCGTCATAGGCACGCAGGGCTTCGTCTTCAACACCGCGCTGAACTTTAAGCAGATTGGTTTTCTCAACCAACTGCCGGTCGCGATCCTGCTTTTCAAGGAAAGGCTGATAGGCCCGCTGTGCGCCTGCCATAAGGTTGCCTGCGCCCTGCAAAATCGTTTGGGTATCGGCATAATCCGAGCCGATCCGGGAAGTTGCAATATTCGGGTTCGCACTGCGAAACTGCGGAATGTTGTTTGCCATCAGTTAAACAACCCCAAATCATTCCAAGTTTTGTAGCCGCCAAGCAGCGATCCAAAACCGGTCAAGCTGTTACCAATCGCAGTTGCGTTACCGCCGCGACGTGCGTCTCGGGATGCCTGCCCGCCATAATACAGAATGTCGGCGACATCCTTTTCGGCAAGGGCATCGGTTTCATCAAGAATTTCTTGCGCGGTTCCGTCCAGCGTCACACCCGCAGCACCATAACGCGCCCGCTGAGATGCTTTAAGTCGCTGGGCTTCCCGCCGTGTTGCATCACCCTGACGACGGGCCTGCTCCTGAATGCGGCCTGCCTCACGCTTGGATGACTGGCGGGCCTCATATGCGGAATAAAGCGAAGCCCCGGCACTGGCAATCGGCGCTGCGGCATTTGCCCATTTCAAAATACTTTCAAACATCACTGACCCGTTTTTTCTTTGAGGACAAAAGCACGCACGTTGCATGGCAACGGCCCGTCGGCACCGAAAGTAAACACTGCTTCTTTATCGCTGGTCGCATTGATCGGAAGTTCTTTGATCCCGGTATAAAGCGACGGGATCGAACCAAGTTCGGTCTGGCTTGTCATAAAGGTGACTTTGTTCTGGTTCTCTGCATCCCGCCCAATCGATAGATCAGCGGAATCAAGGAGGTCGATATAAGCGCCAAGGGTGCGCTTTTCTTTGGCTCTCCCCGTGCCCTGAACCGATCCCGGATCAAACGGCAACGTGGTCGCCAGTGCAGGCGCGTTGTATCCGATAACCACCTGCGAGGCCGTGCGCTCACTTGGCAAGGTGATCTCGCCGCTTTCCGGCATTGTCTGGGATGGAAGCCGCACACCGTCGGCAAAGACCAGAACGTCTTCACCCTCAAGATATTCACCGCCATCAAACGTGGTTTGCGGGGTTTCTTCGCTATGCTCTATGCAGCAATCAAGGTAACGGGCCGTTGCGATATCGTCTTTGTCGACCGGATCGTGAAACGGCTCCATATATTCGATATACCGCTTGGTCTCTCCGTTGATGGTGCGTGCAACCACCATCCAGAGAACGTCACGGCCACCCATGAAGACCGATGCAATGCTTTCGACCTTGCCCCATGGATTGCCGCCAAATGTTCCGCCAATCTTGTGACGATGCCAGGCATAAACCCCGCTTTCGCGGTCATAGGTCATGCCGATCAATTGTCCGTCGTCGCGACACCCCCAGATGATCGGCACCGGATCACGGGTAATTGCAATTTCGACAATGCCGTTATCGGTTCCCGGCCCTGCGATATGCTCAGACCATTTGGTCACATCTGGCGCATTGAAGGCATCATCTTCAAAGGCATAGATGAATTCATGCAGGCGCTTGCGGGACAGAGACACAAAGAACAGGGAATTATTCATCCGGACAGGTTTGATCGCCGCACCACGTTCATTGGCGTGGTCGCGGTTCAGGATAGAGTCTGGTGTAATTGGCTCATAGAATCCGCCCGCACCTGATACCGTCCGCGTTTCGTCCGTTGTCCCCAGATAAAGTGCCCGGCCAGAAGCCAGCCATTGCATTTCACCCGTGCCAATAATGTCAAATATCAGCGCGTTATCGTCGCTAGAACCTGTTGTGAAATCCAACAGGCGCGGGCCGGATGTTGTCGGAGTGCGGCTTAACCACATCTTGCGGGGTTTGGTCGGCGTGGCTGCAAAGCAAAGCCGTTGCTGATGCTGCGCTACCTTTTTCGGCCAATTGGTCCCTGTCCATTCTGATGGTTTAGCCGTAAATGTCGGGCTTGCGTCAAGTGTCCAGTCGTCATGATCGACGCGGGTCAGGGTTGCCGGGCTTTTTTCGCCGTGCGCCAGATACAGGGTGTCACTGACCTGCTCGTAATCAATCTCGGGAATTTGGGATTCAGTGTAGGTTGTCGTGACTTCATAAATTTCATCGCTGCCATCAAGGATCTGACCGAAGTCGCGATAAAACCGGATGTAGTTTTCGCCCCATTCCTGAATGTAGGTATCAAGCGCACTGTACTCAAAAGCCCGCAAACTGACTTTCTTGCTACTATCCTTAACCTCACAAACAAAATGCGTTCCCGGTCGGCGCGTCAGCATCCCTTGCGGCAGAACAATGAAGTTCTCACACAAGGCAAGGCTGCGGCGATAATTGTCGGTATCGACATTCCCGGCATATTTCGGGCTGATCTCGCCGCGGTCAAAGCTGAACTGGCCAAGTGTGCGAACTGCCATTACGCAACACCCATTGCGGTTTCAAATCCGCTTGCCTGCTGTTCCTGCACCTGATTTTGTTTGCGGCGATCCTTCGATTTTCCCATGGCGACGGCCCGGTCATAAATCGCTGTCATGCGATCAATGCTGGTGTCGCTGCCGTTGCGCGTTTGGGCGACGCAGACAGCAAGCTGCGCACCGATCACCTCGGCAACATACTGCGGCATCCGGGCATAGCTGGTCCGCTGGCACGTCATGACCACCTGAATGGGGGCCTCAACATCGGTCAGGATGTAATCGCCTTCAACTTCCCATGGCTGGGTAGGTTTTAGCTCGACCTCGTTCTTGCCGACCCAGAACGGCGAAATACAATCCGCGGGCAGCAAGTAACGATAATCATATCCGAAGGCCGGGGCGGTTGCGTCTGCGGCAAGCTGGGCGCGTTCTTTCGCCCACGTCCAGCAATATTCTTCAAGCGCAGTTGTCTTGGCGTCGTTGAAATACTTTTTGCAAAGGCGTGCGCTGTCGCTGTCTTCATCAATGCTTGAAATAGGGTTTTCGCCCAAATGACGCATCGCGACGTTGGCAATACTGGTTTCGCTCGGCATTGCGCAGCACCCTCACTAAATGATCAAAAGAAAAGGGCCACCCGGATGGGCAGCCCTTGAGTTCACGAGGAAAAAGAAAAACCCGCCTTATGCAGCGGGTTTGGTGTCGGGTTTTGGGTCCGCTGGTTTGGCCGGGGTTTTACCCTTGGCCGGTGCAGCGGGTTTGGTGTCGGGTTTGAAGTGTTCCGGCACCGTTTCGTCTTTGCCAGCAACCAGTCGATCACCGGGACGCCACAGCTTCCCGCGATACTGGCATTTGGTTTTACAGGTATGTGTCATCGTTCCTGTCCTTAGTTGTTACACGTTGATCAGGTCACGATCAGACGTAGCCAACCTTCTGGCTATCACGATACCATTCCGGAATGACCGGGCTGATATATGCGTCGACCTTGCCAGCATCCGCGTTATCGCCAGCGACGGTGTAGCCGATCTGAAGGTAACGGCGACAATTGAACGGGATTCGCTCAATTGCAAAACGATAGCCAGCCGTCAAAGTTGCTTCGACAATAGCTGCCGTCGAAAGCACCGTTGCAAACGAACTGTCATCGGCGGAATCTTCCAGCGTGACAGTCAGGCTGGTCAAAGCATTGAAGTCTTCGGTTACGGCAATCACGAGATACATCTCGTTGCCATGCCCGCGATAATCCCCGATATCAAGGGAATTGGTGGACTTTGCAGACGCCGTAACCGCCTGCTCATCCGAAAAGATGCCCATTGCATCAATCATGGTTCTTACTCCTTGGAGTTAAAAGGACGACGCAGCACCAATTAAGGTGCTGCGGTCAGTGCGGTTTCGGTTTCGAGAAGAGCGTCACACTGCCGAACCGGGTGGCCATGCATGAACAGAACGTCCTTGCTGTTCAGGTATTCGCCGTAACGAAGGTGAACGTTCGACGGATCACCGGCCTGAACTTCAAGCATGGTCATGATCGCTGACGGAACATACCAAACCATGCGCTTGCGCTTCACAGCCGGGATTTTGTTTTTGGCCTGAATGGTAGGCTTGCGCAGATCGATATAACCGCTGTCCCCAGGTGAAAGGGTGAGTTTGGTCAAGTCGATGTTGCAAACACGGGAAACACAGCGCCAGTCTTTGACGGTCAAGCCCGGCTTCCACTTGTACTGGTCGCCAACGACGCGGTAAGGGTCGCCGCTTACGTCATAGGCGTCATATTCGCCAAGGTCTTTATCTTCCAGACCTGCCGTAGAGCCTTTCGGGAAGATGCCACAAACAGCGTCTTCACCATGCACGATCGCCCAAATAGACGCGCAAAAACTGCCAGAGCCAGCCGCATCAACCACGTTCGGGCTGTCTTTGAAAGGATAACGCGGCGACAGGCCGTGGAACTCTTTCTTGTTCAAGGTGTTGTTGCCGTAGAAGACCAGCTCTGCAACCTTCTGCGTCATGCTTTCGATAAAGGCGCGGTTTTCCTGCATCCGATAAGCGGCAGAATTCCCATTCAAGGAAAGCAGATCAATATCGATCTCGCCACGAGCCTCGATCATTGCGGTTGGGTCTGTGACCTTCGCAATGCCGGATTTCGTTTTGGAAACGCCTTCATAAAGTGCGCGGAGCGACACTTCCGGGAGATCGGTGCGAATGGTGGACGTGTGCCCAGCCATTTCGTTACCTTCACGCCACAGAATGTCGTCCATAATTTCGTTGGTCTGCGCAAGCAGCTCAACAATATCCCCGATACTTTTCTTATCGGGATCAAAGAACTGGCCCCATTCAGCCAGTGTGCGAACGCCCTCAGACATAGCTAAAGTTCCTTCTCAATGATTAAGGGTTCATGTACGGGTATTTTCGTTGGGCGGCAGACTGGCCGGCCTTCGGGTCGGCGCCTTTGCCAACTCCATCAACAAAGGCGCTTTCGCCAAACTGCTCACCGAGCACCATGGCGAATTCGATAAATTTCGGATGTTGGTCGAGGCCATTCTTGGCCATGAAGTCGCCAAACCCTTCGACATCCTTGCCGAAATGGTTCAGCGCACGTTGGCCCAGCGTCATTTTCTCGGCGGTCTTGTCGCCGTATTTGGCCTTTAGTGATTTGGCAGTTTCCTTGCGCTCGACTTCGGCGGCCTTGGTGACTTCCGCCATGTAGCTGGCGACACCCTCGGCATCCTTGCGCACAAGTTCCTGATACGTTTCGACCGGAATGTTTTTGGCGTGAGCCAGTTCGGCAAGCCACGGTGCCGGTGCGTAATGTTCCGGCACGCCTTCAATACCTTTGACGATATCGGCAACATCGCCGTAGCCATCCGGGTTTTCCGGCACACCCATTGCGGAACGGAACGCTGCAACGTCTTCGTCGCTGGCATCTTCGCCCGGCAGCTTGAAATAACCTTCCGGGATGGTCGGGGCTTCGTCGGTGCCCTCACCTTCCCCGGCACCATCGGCAGCACCCTTCCCTGCTTTATCGGCTGGGGCGGCATCATTACCGGCACCCTCGCCTTCACCGCCATCTTCCGGCAGCTTCAACGAAATAACGCCGCCCTGATCATCAGTGGCGGCGGTATTGGTTTCGGTCGTCGTGGTCTGTTCTGCGGGGGCGGCAGAAGCATCTGCAGCCGCACCGGCATCAATAGCCTGATCGGTCATCGGTCATTCTCGCTTGTGCTTGATTGAACTCGGCTTCTAGGTTCGCCGCCTGTTGAACCAGATCGGCGATCTCTTCTTCGGAAAACCGCATGATGTTTACGATGTGATGAGCAACACGGCGGCCGCCCTCGTTATAGGCAAGCGGCCCATCTGGCCCGGTCACGGCGGTATAGCCTGCTTCGCGCAGGATATCGTGCAGGACAATTTTGCCCTGATCGGTGGCAAACACCTTGCGATAGGCCCGCAGAAGGCGTGCGGACTTAAACGGCGACAGGTGCGGCCAGAACCGGAAGATAATCGGGAAATTCACTTACGCGCCCTCCGCCATCATCTTCATGGCTGGCGCAACCTTTGAAACCTGCTCTGCTTGCTGGCTTTGCTGATCAAGCTGCTGCTGCACCTGCGCCTGCTGTGCGCGGTTGGCGCGGATTTCTGCGACTGTCTTTTTATCGCGCCAGATTTTCGGATTGGCGCCGAATGCGTTGGCGGCCTCGTAGGCTGCTTCGTCCAGATCGACGGTATCTAGAACCGATGGATCAAGTTCGGCGATCTCGCCAACGGCACGCACCGCCTGCATGTTTGCCTGTGCCTGTTTGGCACGGCGCAACTGCGACAACGGGGATGTGAATTCAAGATCAATCCCGCCATTGTCACGCAACACATCCGGCATTGGCGGTAGATCGATCTCGCCGTTTTCGGCCTTGCGGTTAATGATGCTGATTTCGCGGGCAATGCACCGGCTCAACATTGCCTCTTGGTCTTCGAACGGCGGAGAAAGCTGATTGGCGCGCTCTTCCATGATGCCAAGGACTTCGGTCGCGGTCATATCGGCCTTGTTAATCAGGGCCGCAAACAGATCCATGTAGAAGCTTTTGTCTACATCGTTGCTGAACGTCTCGAAAATGTCGTTGCCAAGGTTCGGGTTTCCGCCCATCGCGATAGGCCCGATCAACTGGCGGCCCTGCCTGTCGAATGCGCCGCGCACCAATGACCCGGCGTTGATGTTGATTGTGCCTTCGTGGCCGTCAGCCACACCCATGACCGGATCAACGGTTTTTTCTGACGCACGCAGGAACAAACGCTTTGCGTGATGCGCGCCCTTGATATCGGCCAAGGCCCGCAAGCCCGGAGAATACCCGTAAGGAAGCCGATCATCACTGCGGCCAAAGCTGCTGGTCAGGTAGCTCATTTCATAGCTGCCACCCTCTTTCATCACCTTCTTGCCGTCCACGTCGATATGAACGCTATCAAAGGCAAAACGGGATTTGTCACTGGTTTTCGGGTAAACGGCGTGAATAACAGTGAAGTGTTTTTCGCCCCGCAGCTTCGGATCATCAAGGGCACGTTTGGCTGGTTCGCTCAGTTTATTTTCGCCAAAATCCTGCGCCATTTGTTTGGCGGTCATCGGGAATTTGCGGTAAACCGTGTCTTCGATCCCGGCGGCATTCACGCTGAATACGACCTGAGAAAGCGGGATAAACCGATACAGGAACGGCGCGTCTCCACCGAACTTTTCTTCGATGTTTACGCATGGCGTGCCATAGGCCATCAACTGCATGTAGGCACGACCAAAGGCGCTTTGGAAACCCGCCTGACCATCATAGCGCCACGCGAACAGACGCTTGCGCATTGTGTCGGCGTATTTTTTGACCTCGTCGTTATCGACCAGTTCTTCGTCAACCGGCTTCAAAGAATGCCAATGCGACCCCAGCGGAATAAGCAACGATTTCGCAGCCGATGCCGCACGCTCAAGCGAGACACCAGGACGTGAATTAAACTGCTTGGCCAGCTTGCTGCGATTGGCCGTTGACTGCGCTCCTGTGCCGTTGAACGTCGAAAGCGGATCGATCTGCTCGGCAATCTCGCGCCACATAGCCTCAAAGTCTGAACGCTCGGACCGCAGATGGTTTTCCGCACCGATGATGTCATTTGCCAGTGAATCGGCCATTGCGTTTTCCCAAAGAAAAAGCCGCCCCGGTTGGGAGCGGCTTGTGCCTGTGTCTGATTTGGTCAAAGAAAAGCCGCTCCAAAGGAACGGCCTTGTCAGAAATCTATTTGTCGTGAGGTGTTAATCACACACCTTGTTGTAACCTGATCCGGTGCAGTTCGAACCACCTCCGGGCTTCGGATCACCAAGAACAAAGGTCAGGGCAAAGAACCCCGCGACCGCTGCGATAAGTATCCAAGTAGCTTTGGTCATTGGATGATGCCGGAAACCTGTGGCGCGCCCGTAGCGTTCTGGTGCGCCTGATACATCGCCTTGGTCATGAACATGATCATTTCAAATTCCGACCGCCCGTTAACCTTTAAGTGCGCAACGCCAAGTCGCGGGCTGTCTGTGTAACCCGCCTTCGTGCGCTTAAAGCTGCCATCAAACAACGTTATACCCAGATCACGATAAATCAACTCGTTCGGCATTGTGCCTGCAGCGTAACTGGCACCGCAAGCACCGCCATCGCCATAGAACGAAACGGCGGCCAGATATTCGCCTTCATCATCCAATCGATAATGTTTGACGGGCACGCTCTTGCCATCCAACTCGACCATTTCACGCTGTGGCTCATAACCACCAAGATCGTTGACCACCTGCGTCATTGCCAGTGAATCACCCATATGATCAACGCAGACGGTTTTTAATGCCGTAACAAGCGCGTCCAGCTTCCCTTGGCTAAAGGTCAGCGGGCCTGTCTTTGATGGCTCCTGAACAGTGGTGCAAGCCGCGAGGGCGACCATACAAACGAACGCTGCAATATTTCGGATCATTTCCATATCTCCTTGATCCGAAGATCATGCCACTTCAACCGCAACGCGTCCATTCCAATCGGAGTGCCATTTTCTACAGCAAGTCTTCAATGGATGGCACACCGCGCAAGGCCGCAAAGCGTAAGTTTAGAGGGCTGAAAGACCGTCTTACAGTGTTCGGGTTAACCTTTTCGGCCCCAGACAGGGCCGTTGATGCATTCGATTTGGTCGAGGCAGAAGAAGATTTCTTGATCTTTTTCGGGTCGTCGTTTTGCTTGCCGCCCGGGAAGTCATCAAGCCCTACGCTGTTGAGCGATTTCGCTGCGGCTGCGGCAGGAGATCCGGCAGGCAAATTGTCCAAATCAATGGCGTCGTCCAGATCAACCGTTTGGTCAACCAACCCCGCCAGTGTAGCGATCCCGCCAATCGCGCCGGGAACGCCAGAAGCAAAGCGGGCGGCGTTTCCAATGGTATTTGGATTCCCGGGCGATGCCGAATAAAGACCGTGCGTCCCGCCTGCAATTCCTGCACCCATTGGCCCGCCAAGCGCAAACCCGCCAACTGTTGCAAGACCATTCGCGGCATCAGACTTTGCAAAGCCACCGGGGGCACCAACGCCAAACTTATCTTGCACCCATGATCCGAACCGGCCAATCGCTTCGCCGATGCTGTTGATACCTTCCTCGTCGTCGTTGAAAACGTCCGAGGCTTGGTTAACATCACGAAAGTCCGGACCAAGCGCAGCCACAGCGGCACGATCACGGCGGGCAAGTTCCGCCATTGAAGACCGCATTGCCATATTGCCGGTTGGTGCCGGTGCGGCCTGTGGTTGATTGTTTCCGCCTCCACGCGACCCGCCACCGGAAGGTGATGAACCGCCACCACCACCAAACAGCCGGTCAAACTGCTGGCGTGACATCTGATTGCCTCCGCCACCGTTATCACCAGAGCTGCGATTGCTGTTGCTCGGGCCGTAACTATCGCCGCCCCAGCCTTGCCCGTCTGTGCCTCTGATCGACATGCTTAATACTCCGGTTCGTAAGCCATTTCGGCGCGGTCCTGTCTCGGAACCGCATTAACGGACACTGGTGTCGTTGCATGCGCATCAATCAGCGCGTCACCCCGATCCGGGCTGCGACCGATGCGCTTTTTGATGTCCGTCTTTTCTTCAATCTGTATCTTGCCGCCGCTCAGCTTCCATCGTGGCGCAGCAAGGTCTGCGGCCAGTGCCCGATCTGGCGGGATGGCAAGCTCCATACCTGATTTCGGGTCAAGCGCCTCGCGCAACATCCAGTGGTCATAGGCGCGGTCATTTTTGAACTCAAGCCGACCGGAGCTGTCTGTCTTTCCATCGCTGCGCCGTGTCGATGCGCCGTTCAATTCCTCGACACGATCCCCGATCAGGTCTTTGAGGTGGTCGTAAACGCTGGCGCCAATCCCGATCACATCAACTCCGATCCGCGTGCGTTTTTGCGCATTCGCAATGCAAAGCCCTGCAACGGTCTGACCATCAGGCGCCCCGATGCCCGGAATAACAACCTGCGTCCCGAAATATCGTGGCCCATACTTTGGCGACAAAACCGTTTCGTCTCGCCCGCCCCGGCTCGGGTCAACGCCAAGGGCCGTCATCGGGGTATCGCTCGGCTTTTGCTCTGTCCAGCGAGCCTGCGCCTGCTTGATCCATTCTGTCGGGATCACCTGCCAGATATCGTCATCAAGGCCTGCGCCAAACACACCGTCACGCATCATCGATCGCAACGGCTCTGGCAGGGCTTCCAGCGTATCTGCGTAACCTGTTTCCATCAGAAACTTGTTATCCTCGACACGGGCCGGAATGAAGGTGCGCGACTTTGGCCGGATGATCCGGGTGCCTTCACCGCGCTTGACCTCAAGAGGTTCGTCAGTTTCGAATTCCTGTTCTTTGCCGTCAATCGTTGCGAAGAACCGAAGTTCTCCCGGCTCCGCAGGATTGCGATGCCCCTCATCAAGCCAAGGCGCAAAGAACGAGACAATCCACTGCCCCTCTGCCGTCGTCGGAGGGTTGAACCCAAGGAACAGGCGGCAATGGTGCCCGTTCGCGGAACGGTTCCATGCCATCAGGTTCCTGACCTGCATTTCCAGAAAGTTCGCGGCCTCGTCAAAGGCCAGAAGGTCGTTTGGTTGCCCCTGGTATTTGTTCCAGTCATCCGCCTTTGGCAGACCGCCAAACCGGATACGCTTCCCGTTCGGAAGTCGCCAGATGTTCTTGGACCCGTTAAACCATCGATCATTGCCGATGATCTCTGTTGACCGCTCGACAAGGCCGTTTAGCTGTGTGGCTTCGCGGCGCAGGATCAAGGACCGATCATGTTCAAGGACTGAAAGCCCAAGCATGGTATCGGTCTTGCCACCACCTGCCGCCCCGCCATATCCGATCTGAGATGCCGGTGTCATCATCGCCATAAGCTGCGGCACTGAATGAGGCATCCAAAGCGGATTAGCTATCTTCCTCGCCATCTCCATCTTCTGTGAGCTGTTCAAGCAGCCCAAACGCCGTTTCAACTCGGCTTTCGTCAGTCCCGTCGCCATCCTTGTCGGCCCCGTCTGGATTGCCTCTTTCGAGTTGAATGAATGTGGCTATTGTCCGTAAGGACCGATCAGCGGCTTTGGTCAGCTCGATCAGCCGTGCATCGATAAGCGGCTGCTCTGCTTTCAATTCATCGCCTTCAAGTCTGCTTTCGGTCTGCAACGTCTTGGCCGCCCGCATCAGCATGATGTTTGACATCAGGTCAGCCCGATCCTTGGGCGACATGGCTGAGAACCGCTCAAGCAACGGCAGGTCATCCAGCCGAATAAACTGGCTGCGCGGCTTGTCAGGATCGGCCGCGTTCTTGCTGCCCTTCGGCGCTCCATTACTGGCCCCGCCGTGAAAGCTGCAACACGCCCCGGCCTCGTCCTTGCGCTTGGTTCCGGAGCCTGCCAATTGCCCACACTGTGCAGCCTTCTGGCCTGACCATGCCGGGCAACGCGGCCTGCCCTGAAGGTGCTCTACCTTCCAGTCTTCGGGAAAGTGTGTTTCGGGCTCAAAGTCCGCTGGCTTAGGGATCTTTGTGTATTGCTTTTTCTCGCCCACATCAGATCGCCCTACTGCCACGGATTATCGAAGTCGATTTCGTCCAATGTTCCAACCAAAGCCGCCAGCCGAACGATTCCTCCGAGAACAAGACCCAGCACAACCACCCCGATCCCTGCATATGCCGTCGCAACAGGAGCAAGTTGAGCCATCACGTCCACCCCGCCAGCTCGTCATAGCGCAGCAACCGGACAACAGCCGGTTTGTCACCGCAGCTTGAACAGCGGAGCCTTTCTTTGATTTGTTTCAGGGTTTTGATGCCTTGGTCGCGCTTGCAGATATCCTGCCACAGCATGACATAGCGTTTACGGCCACATCTGCATTCACAGCCAATCGCTGCAAACTCTTTGTGCGACCAGATCGTAAAGATCGGTGTGTTGTCGTGTTCGTCCATGTCGGGCCTCTCGGCCCTGTCCCTGTTTCTGAGATAGCGGAACGTATGGAGAACTTCAAATAAAAAACGGCGGCCCGCTCTCACGCAACCGCCGTCAAGCCCTACATGGGCCAGTGTCGCCCGTGAAAGACGGGCAATTTGGTAGCCAAGGCAGGAGTTGAACCTGCGCATGTCCACGCTTATCAAGCGTGCGCTCTAACCAACTGAGCTACTCGGCCAAAGAAAAACCCGCGCCGAACTTAATCGGGCGGGCTATGTTGGGTATTCGTGCGGCTACGGCGAACCACCTCGGGTCTAAGCCCTCCAAACGCTGACTAGGCACCGGCACTCATTCAGCCTAAGCATTCCGCACGAATCAAAAAACGCCCCGGTTCCCCGAAGCGCAATTCTCAAATCTTGCATAAAGTGTACTCCTGCGGTCACCGCAAGTCAAGACTCACTGATACCCAGAATGCCTATTGCAACATCAAGCGCGGCTTCAATATCGTAATGGAGTATTTTGTAAAACCCTGAAGATGTGTCCGGGTAGAAATGCAGATCAACAATCCTATCCCGTTTAATCATCTCTGCCAGAACATCGGCGGGAATCTCGTCTATGAAATCCCCGAAGTCATCATTCAAACGATCCTCAACCGGCTGATGGTAAGACTTGTGTCCATCGATCTGCAAATGCACCCCAAACTTACACCGCTCCACCAACTGCAATAGTTTCTTCACCGCACCACCTCCGCCACATCATTCAACCACATGCGCAAATACGCCATCCCGGTCAGGTTATCGCTGCTCTGGATTTTGCCGGTCAGCTTGGCAACCATCTTGGCCGGGGCCACGCCATCGATCACAACAGCTTCAAGGAACACGATGCCAGCCTTGCCGACCGCGCTGCGGATTTTGTGGTAATTCTGGCGGGCTTCGAGTTGTACGTCATTCATACCAGTTGACGCTTTGGTCGATGCTCCGCCGATTGCCTTCATCGCAAGGACTTCCGGGTCAAGCATGGATCGCACGGAATCCGTTTTTGCGCACATCGCGTAAGATACCTCAAAATCCAATGCCGCCGCCATCTGGTCCCTGGTCAGCTTGTCGCGGTTG
>NZ_JBLXHL010000018.1:0-18198 GCF_048259695.1 Celeribacter sp.
GCATGGCATGCCCCGGTGAGGCTGGATCACTCGAACGCACTTTCCTCGCGACACTCAATGATGTGTCGGGCTGGCAGATAGACGGCAAGACATTGACGCTGCTGGATGAACAAGGGGCATCGCGTGCCCGCCTGGAGGCCGTTCACCTTTACTGACTCCTATCGCCGGCCGCTCAGTGCAGGGTGAAGTTGGGCTGAATACTCTGCGCAATACTCTGCGCAACAGACACCACAACGCCGTCTCCCATTTCTGAGAGGCGGCGTTGTGTGCTGCCATCAACTCTTGCCGTCAGCCACTGAGCTCAACCTTGCTCTCTGTACTGACTCATTGCTGTCTCACAGCGTTAAGCCACCATCGACGGCGATAGCCTGCCCTGTGACGTGTTCGGCCTGGGCAAGATAGGCATCCATGGGGCCCATGCTCTCAGTAACTGACCGATCCCTTGGGACAGCAGACTCTTCTGGAAACGCGCCCAAGCGATGGGATCACGCCGATATCCCATCCACCGTCTGTCAGCAGTACCACCTTGTCGTTCAGCGGTATGAGTCGTCGGCCGAATCGGCCCTGAATCCTGACAATGCGGTGCTGCTGCCATGGTGCTGTTTACATCATCAGAATGACCTCACCCATCACTCATCACTCATCACTCATCACTCATCACTGGCTCTGATGGATCTTTTCACGACTGAAAAGACAGCTCTGCCAAGAGTGTCTCTGAGGCCGAGTTTGCTCTTGAACGATCATGGTGGCAGCGACAATTCCCCCTCATGTGAGCATGTCGTTGCCAAAACTGAAGACCGACTACAGCAAGGATGATGACCTGACATGAAAACGACGTGATATCACACACCCCAGACGAGCAGCTCGCTCGGATGATAATGACGGTCCCGAGACTTGGGTATCACTCGTCGGAACACAAATGCCAGAGAAAGATCGTGAAACGGCAGGTAATGCTGAGTTCTGAGTTCTGAGTTCTGAGTACAGCATGAGCACAATACCTTACAGGGAAACTCAGGTGCTGTACTCAGAATCTGCGGCCAAGCCCTACTCCATCATCAGTTGCGCCGCTTCCACCCGCAGCTGCTCCACGGACTTGACCGATGAATTGCCGGTCTCGGATCGAAACTGGCGACTGAACTGCCGAGGGCTGAGATTGGCGGCCTCGACGAGTTGCTCGACAGAAAGCGCCGCAGTCAGATGACCGCGAGCGAACTCGAGCGCACGATGGATATGATCGCTACGCAGTGAGATATCGAGCACGCCGAATGCTCCGGCCACCCGCCTGCGCGGCCGTGATACACCACCAATTTCTTAGCGACCTCCCTGGCGATATCCGCGCCAAGGTCCTTCTTAATCATCGCCAACTCCTCGACATGCGCCCAGTGCATCGTTGCTCGATGGCCATCGAGCAAACCCGCTTCCGCCAGCACGAAGGCGCAGGTGCCGATCGAACCGATTCTGCGCACGTCCTGCTGTGCCATCTGAAGAAATTTGGTCGCTGCCTGACTGGTGGGCGTCATCAACATATTGCCCATGACCAGCAGCGTGTCGTAGCTCGACGACGTTATTGCCGAGGTTTCGACACGCATCCCCAGCGAGTTGGCGATAGGCCCTCCCGCCTCGGAGACCACCTTAATCTCGTAGGTCGGCGACGGTACCGCGAGATTGGCGAACTCGAGCGCCGAGAGCCCCGAGAGTGCCGCCATGCTCATGATCTGGAAGTGATGGGTAATCAGAAAGCCGATCGTCTGCAAGGCGCCTGTCTCCATATCAATGTCCTAAATCGCTGCGGATTTGGCCTACGCCAGCCGCCGCTCCCCGATTAACCTCATTAAAACAACATTGAGCGCACGGCGGGATATAAAAATGACGACTTTCAGCGGGCCTGGTACAGCACTGATCACGGGCGCCTCATCGGGGATCGGTGCCGATTACGCTCGCCGACTGGCAGAACGCGGCTACGACCTCATCCTGGTTGCTAGAAGCCATCAGCGCCTGAACCATCTGGCCAGCCAGATCTCCGACGAGACCGGACGCGCGGTCGAGATCCTCGGCGCCGATCTCACCGTCGCTCAGGACGTTGCCAGGATCGAAAACTTCATACGCCACGACGCCAGCCTGACGCTCTTGGTCAACAACGCGGGCGTTGGCGCAATCCAGCCGCTTGCCGAGGCAAGCCTCAAAGAGATGACCGACATGATCGCGCTGAACGTGAACGCGGTGACACGCCTGACGCATGCCGCCGTGCCGGGATTTGTCAGTCGCGGCTTCGGCACCATCGTCAATATCGCCTCTATCGTCGCGATCGCGCCGGAACTGCTCAACGGCGTCTACGGCGGCAGCAAGGCGTTCGTGCTCGCGTTCAGCCAATCACTGCATCACGAGCTGGCCGACAAGGGCATTCGCGTGCAGGCCGTCCTGCCCGGCGCCACCTCTACCGATTTCTGGAGCGTGGCCGGCCTGCCGGTCGATGAACTCAAGAAGAGCGTGCCGGTGATGGCGAGCCTCGACATGGTCGACGCCGCCCTCGCCGGGCTGGACGGCGGCGAGCTGGTGACGCTGCCCGCGCTCCCTGATATCGCCGATTGGGAGGCTTTCGAGGCCGCCCGTCAGCGCCTGATACCCCAGCTTTCCAGCACCACCCCGGCCCGGCGCTACCGGGTACCGGCCGTTCGAGCAGTCAAGCATTGATCTCAACACTCAAAACGAAGAGGACAGCATCATGAAAATGGAAAACAACACGATCTTCATCACCGGCGGCACCTCGGGCATCGGCCGTGGCTTGGCGGAAGCGTTCCACAAACTCGGCAACCAGGTCATCATCGCCGGTCGGCGCAAGGCGCTTCTGGATGAAGTCACCACGGCCAATCCCGGCATGAAAGCGATCGAGCTGGATATCGGCGACCCGGCGAGCATCGAGGCTGCAGCAAAGACCCTGATTGCCGACTACCCCCAACTCAACGTGCTGATCAACAACGCCGGCATCATGCCGTTCGACGACGCCAGCCAGGCCATCGACGACACCACGATGCAAGCGATCATCACGACCAACCTGTACGGGCCGATCCGCATGACCTCGGCGCTGATCGAACACCTCAAGCGTCAGCCGGACGCCACCATCATCAACAACACCTCGGTGCTGGCGTACGTGCCGCTGGCGGTGACCGCGGTCTACTCCGCGACCAAGGCAGCGCTTCACTCCTATTCGCTGTCGCAGCGCTTCATGCTGCGCGATACCTCGGTTCGCGTGCAGGAGATCGCCCCGCCCTGGGTGAACACCGATCTGATCAAGAAGGGCGATGATCCCCGCGCGATGCCGCTGGATCAGTTCATCACCGAGACCATGGCGGGCCTGGCTGCCGACAAGGAAGAGATCGTGGTCGAGTCGATCCAGGCGATGCGCGACAACCCCGGCGCCAACGAACATGCGCTGGTCACCGGATTCAATGCCGAGATGATCGCCAACCCGATCCCGATGTAAACGACACCTCGGCAACCTCGATACCGACTCGCGTTCTCGCTCCGGTTTCCTTTTCCCATCGCGTCGGCGCTGACCGTAACGGACAGCGCTCGGCCGCCTCACGCCCAGGGTCTGAACAGATCTGGACAGGTCTGGGAAAAGGCGATGAAGCATCGGAGCCAAGAGACATCTCATACAGCGCGCAAGGCGCCAAAGGAGCTCTGCATGGCACTGCGGATCTATCCCATCAATTTCGGCAACATGACCATGGATGCCAGCGGGCTGGTGCTGTTTCGCCAGCCAGGCTCGCTGGTCACCATTCCGGTTCTGGGTTTTCTGATTCTTGGCGGCGAAGCGCCGGTACTGGTCGATACCGGTTCGCGCAGCGCCGAGCAGTATGCGGTCTTCGGCATCGACTACCAGCAGACACGCGAGATGACGCTCAAGCACCATCTCGGCCAACACGGCCTGACCCTCGAAGACATCCGTTACGTTATCCATACCCACGCCCACATCGATCACGTCGGCGCGGATGATCAATTCCCGATGACGACCACCGTCGGGATCTCGCGCCGCGAGCTAGAGTTTGCCGCCTCGGGCCTGATGGGGCCGCTGATGTACACCGCCGCGGACACCAAACACCTGATCGATAGACTTCACACCCCGGGCGCCATTCGTCTTTTCGATGTCGACGGCACCTTCGGCGAAGAGGTCATTCCCGGCGTGGCGGTGCATCTCTCCGGAGGACACACCCCGGGGTCGCTCTCGGTTTTGGTCGAGACCGACGAGGGCATCGCCAACATCTGCGGCGATATCGCCTACCACATTGGCGACCAGCTCATCGATCCGCTACTCGATCAGGCCGCTCACGAGCCGACCATCACCGGCAACCGCGCCATGACGACGCTCGACGAAAAGCGTGCGATCAAACGCGCGCTGGCCGGCAGTCGCTTTCTGCTGCCGAGCCATGATCACCCCGCACTGGTTGAAGGCGGACGCATCGTCGGCCGGCTCGAAACCGCCATCTCCAATCCGCAGGCGACGGTGACCACCGCCGCCAGCTACGCCCTTTTGCACAAGGAGCCCGTGGCATGAATGCCTCGCTTTTGATCGACGGGGCTTTGACCGCAGGCGAAGCCGAGCTGGAGGTGATCAACCCCGCTACCGGACAGGTCTTTGCCCGCGCCCCGGCCGCCAATGCCGCACAGGCAGAGCAGGCGATCGCCGCGGCAAAACGCGCCCAGCGCGCCTGGCAGGCTCTGGGTTACAGTGGCCGCCAGCCCTATCTGGAAACGCTGGCCGACGCCATCGAGGCGCGCACCGAAGAGCTCGCCGACACCCTCAACCGGGAACGTGGTGGCCCGCTGGCGGAGTGCCGGCGTGAAGTGGCGATTACCGCGGGCGCCCTTCGTCACTTCGCGACACAGACGCTCGAAGACGAAGTGATTCGTGACAACGATGACGAGCTGGTCGTCGCCCAGCGCTACCCGCAGGGCGTGGTTGTCGCGATCATGCCGTGGAACCGGCCGATCACACTGCTCTCGTTCAAGCTGGGCCCGGCGCTGATCACCGGCAACACGGTCATCGCCAAACCGGCCCCGACCACACCGCTGACCACACTACTGCTCGGCGAAATCGCCGCCGACATCCTGCCCGCCGGTGTGTTTCAGACGCTGACCGATCGCAACGATCTGGGCGCCCTGCTCACCAGCCATCCCGACGTGGCCCACGTCAGCTTTACCGGCTCCACACCGACCGGCAAGCGTGTGCTCTCGAGCGCTGCCGAGACCCTCAAGCGCTTCACGCTGGAGCTGGGCGGCAACGATGTCGCGATCGTGCTCGACGACGCCGACATCGACACGGTCGCGCCGAAGATCTTCGCCGCCGCCATGATCAACGCCGGTCAGGTCTGCTACGCCACCAAGCGCGTCTATGCGCCTCGTTCGCTCATCGAGCCGCTGACCGAGGCCTTGGTCAGACTGGCTAACGAAGCGAAACTCGGTGATGGCCGCGACCCGGCAACGCAGATCGGCCCGCTGCAAAATCGCATGCAATACGAGAAGGTCCTTGGTTTCATCGACTCCGTGAACAATGACGGCGGCCGCATCCTGACTGGCGGCGAGGCGCTGCCCGGCGAGGGCTATTTCATTGCACCGACCATCGTGCGCGATCTGACTGACGACGCCCGGCTGGTAAGCGAGGAGCAGTTCGGCCCGGTACTGCCGATCCTCGCCTACGACGACATCGAGGAGGTGATCGCACGCGCCAATGCCAGCGAATACGGCCTTGGCGGTGCCATCTGGACGAGCAACGTGGCTCGAGGGGTCGAAATTGGCGCACGGATCGAGACCGGCACGATCTGGATCAATCAGCACATGGCGCTGCCTTATGACGTCCCCTTCGGCGGCGCCAAGCAGTCGGGCATCGGCCTTCAGAACGGCATCGATGGCATGAAGGACTTCACCCAGCTGCGCATCCTCAATGCGAGGCGGATGTCATGACAGCGTCGGCAGCGGCGTCCGCCGAGATCGTCAGCCGCTCGGTACGCATCGACGGGACGCTCCGCATTCATTATCGACTCGCCGGAGACAGCGGCCCCGTCATGCTGTTGATTCACGGCTATCCGGAAACGTCTCTTGCCTGGCGTCGCACCATCGCCCCGCTCACCGCTGCGGGATTGCGCCTGGTGATGCCGGATCTTCGCGGCGCTGGCGGGTCGTCGCGCCCCCTCGGCAGCTACGATAAGCGGACGCTGGCCAGCGACATCGCCAGCGTGCTGGACGATGCCGGGGTCGATGAACCGGTCAACATCGTCGGCCACGACATCGGCTCGATGGTCGCCTACGCTTTCGCGCGCCGCTTCCCCCAACGCACTGCCCGGCTCGCCATTCTCGACGCGCCGCTGCCCGGCACGCCAGCCCTCGAGGACGTGTGGCGAGAAGGAAAGCGCGCCTGGCATTTCCATTTCCATCAAGCCATCGACATGCCCGAAGCATTGACCGCAGGTCGCGAAGCGCTCTATCTCGATCGTTTTTACCGCGATCTCGCGCATTCTCCCGATGCTATCGATGCCGACACGAGAGCCGCTTATCTACGCGACTTTAACCAACCTGGCGCGATGCGCGCGGGCTTCGATCTCTATCGCAGTTTTACCCAGGATGCGGACGACAATCGGGCCGCGCTGGCCCGCGACGGGCGTCTGAAGATGCCAGTGTTGGCCGTGGCAGGTGAATGCGGCAGTTACGCCGACATCGTGGGGCCGATGATGCGTGAGCTGGCTGAGCGGGTTACGGAGGTCACGATTGCGAACGCGGGTCACTGGCTTGCCGAAGAGAACCCCATGGCGCTCTGCGAGGCGCTGATCGCCTTCGCGGAGGTCGCGCCGTGAAGCTCTACTATTCGCCCGGCGCCAGCTCTCTGGCCGTGCACATTCTGCTGCGAGAAACGGCGCTGTCCTTTTCTCTCTGCCGGGTTGACCTGGCCACCCACCTGACATCACGCGGTGGGGACTACTACGAGATCAATCCCCACGGTCAGGTGCCCATTCTCGAGCTGGATGACGGCAGCCATCTGACCCAGCAAGCGATCATCGCTCAGTACGTCTGCGATCTCGCCGGGCGCACCGACCTGATGCCCCAGGCTGGCAGCATGGAACGTTATCGGGTCATGGAGTGGCAAAACCATATCGCCACCGAACTGCACAAAGGCTTCTCCCCCCTGTTCTGGCGCGTGGCCGGCGCGGCGCGCGATATCGTCATTCATCGCCTACACCGTCAGTTTCGGCGTCTCGACGAGCACCTGAGCGATCAGGTTTTTCTCACGGGGCACCAGTTCACGGCCGCAGACGCCTATCTGTTCGTCATGGCGAGCTGGGGGACCTGGTTCGAGCTCGATATGCCGCGCTATCCGCACCTACGCCAGTATTTGGAGACCATCGGCCATCGTGCCTCCGTCATCAGCGCGCTGGCGGCCGAAGGTGAAGGACTGGTCATCAGCCGTGCCTACACCTGAACAATGCTACGGCGCCACCACCGCTTTGCCACGGTCTGCCCTGATATCACGCAGGCCGATGTCCCGAATCGGCGTGTCCTTGACCTACGCGCAGCGACGTTGGCAGGTCAAGATTGAAGCGTCACTGAAGCAACAATTGACCACGAATTTCACCGCAATCCATCGCCTGATAAAGGCCCAGATATTTCGAGGAGACGATCGTCATGAGCCATTTCGTCACGATGAAAGACGGCGCAAGTATTTTCTACAAGGATTGGGGGAGCGGTCAGCCGATCGTATTTGCTCATGGCTGGCCGCTGAGCGCCGATGCCTGGGATCCGCAGATGCTGTTCATGGGTCAGCATGGTTATCGAGTCATTGCCCATGACCGCCGCGGCCATGGCCGCTCCAGCCAGACCTGGCACGGCAACGACATGGATACCTATGCCGATGACTTGGCAGCCGTCATGGACGCCCTGGATATCCGAGACGCAATCATGGTCGGCCACTCGACCGGCGGCGGAGAGGTCGCGCATTACATCGGCCGTCACGGCAGCGAGCGGGTCTCGAAGGTGGTGCTGGTCGGCGCCGTGCCGCCGCTGATGCTCAAGACGCCCGATAACCCGGCCGGGACGCCGATCGAGATTTTCGACGGCATACGGGACGGCGTCGCGTCAGACCGCTCCCACTTCTACCAAGAACTGACGACACCCTTCTTCGGTGCCAACCGCGAGGGCCATAGCGTCACGCAGGGCATGCGGGACTCGTTCTGGCGCCAGGGCATGATGGGCGGCGTGAAAGGCCAATACGACTGCATTCACGAGTTCTCGGAAGTCGACTACACCAGCGATCTGCGCGCCATCGACGTTCCCACGCTGATCGTCCATGGCGACGATGATCAGATCGTGCCCATCGACGCCTCAGGCCGGCGTTCCGTCGATATCGTCGACAACGCCGAACTCAAGGTCTATGCCGGCGCACCGCACGGTCTGACGGTGACCCATGCCCAGCGGTTCAACACCGACCTGCTGAGCTTCGCTCGACACTGAGCAACAGCGTTTGGCACCTCGCGGGGTACAGGGGTGCCGGAATCGGGGGGCTATCCCCATCGCAAACGACGAGGTGATTTATCATGTCCAGAATGACCATGATTCCCGAAAGTGAAGCCAGCGGTGACGTGGCCGAAGTCTATGGCGCCGTCAAAAAAGGATTGGGTAAAATCCCCAACGCCTACGCCACCATCGCCAGCCACTCCCCCAAGGCACTGCAAGCCATGCTGGGCGCCGACAAGGCGCTGGCCGGCGGCTCGCTCTCCAAAAAGGATCAGGAGACGATCAAGCTGGTCATCAGCGAAGTCGCGGGCTGCGACTACTGCGTTGCCGCCCACACCCTGGTCGGCAAGATGGCCGGCCTTTCCCAGGACGAGATGCGTCGCGCGCGCGCCGGCAGCAAGACCGGTGACGACCAGCGCAATGCGCTCGTCAGCTTCGTCAGAACGCTGGCCACTTCCAGCGGGACACTCGGGCAAGCGGAGTATCAAGCCATCGTCGATGCCGGCTACAGCGACGCGCAGATCGTCGATATCTGTCTGGCGATAGCGGTGATCACCTTCACCAACGCCTTCAACCGGATCAACGACACCTACGTCGATTTCCCCAAGGTCGACTGAGGTCGTTGCCGGCATAGACGAAAACCGGAACCTCGCTGCAGCGAGATTCCGGTTCCCTCTCGCTCTGGCCCGGTCTGGTTTCGATCAGGATTGTCTTAGGTGGAATGGCTCAGATGGATTGGCTCAGAGGGATTGGCTCAGGCGGACACAGAGGGGCCGAACGTTCGACGAATCATCTGAGGCGACTGACCGTAATGTCGCATGAAGGCTCGGCGCATGCGCTCTCGATCGCCGAACCCTGTCTCCCTGGCCACAACCTCCAGTGAATGATGCCCCTGCTCGAGCATCAGCCTGGCCGCTTCCACCCGTAGCTGCTCCACCGCCTTGGCCGGCGATTTGCCGGTCTCGGAGCGGAACTGGCGACTGAACTGTCTCGGGCTGAGATTGGCGACTTCGGCCAACTGCTCGATCGAGAGCGGCCGTGTCAGATTCTGGCTGGCGAAATGGAGCACGGCCTGAACACGGTCCGTGCGCGGCGAGAGATCCAGCAGAGTGGAGTACTGCGATTGCCCCCCGGCGCGGCGGTGATAGACCACCAGCCGCTTGGCGACATCTCTGGCAAGGTCGCTGCCGAGATCCTTCTCGACCATCGCCAGGGCCATGTCGATACCGGCGCTCATGCCGGCCGAGGTCCAGATCGCCCCGTCGGTGATGAAGATTCGGTCCGCTTCGACCTGGATGTCGGGATAACCCTGCGCCAGCAGCGCCGCAAATCGCCAGTGCGTCGTTGCTCGCCGCCCCTTCAGCAGCCCGGCTTCGGCGAGCAGGAAGGCGCCACGACAGATCGCGCCGATTCGCCTGACCTCGTGCTGCGCTTTCCCCAGGTAATCGAGCATGACCGGCGAAGCCGCCGCCAGACCATTGCCCGGAATCAGCAACGTATCGTAGCCGTATCCCGTTATTCGGGAGGTAACCAACGGAACGCCCAGCGAACTCACGACGTTACCGCCCTGTTCGGAGAGTACCTCTATCGAATAGCGATCCCCACCGGCGGACTCGTTGGCGAGCTCGAAGACCGCCATCACCGAGAGACTCATGATCTGAAAACCCGGTAATAGAATGAAGCCAATGCGTTGCATGCCCCCACCTCCCCGAGTGGCGCCCGGCCTTCTCTACCCGCCCCCGAGCGGGCGCCACGATCCATTGTTGTTTTTGCGCTCAGCGTGCCGAGACCAACCCCATCTGAGTGAGCAGCGTCAGATTATCCTCAATATGCCAGTTGTCCGTGATCTTGCCATCGGTCACTTTGACCAGGTCGGTGGCAATGAACTCGACTGGCTGCCCTTCACCGGAAACCGTCTCTCCATCGGCTGTGGGAAACGTGCCAGTGAAATGACCGCTGAATATCATATGGGTCGTGACATACTCGCCAGCCACGATCATTTCTCGCACACGCACTTCTAGATCCGGCACCGCCTGGCGAAAGACCCGTGACGCCGTCGCGGGCCCTTCGGGGCCCTGCGGCCGGCCGGGTGGCAGGGTGTGGTCGGTGAACGTCGGTGCAATCGCCAGATTGAGCGCCGCTTCGTCTCCGGTGTTCCAGAACGCGTAGAAGTGTCGCGCGGCCACTTCCGCTTGATGCTCCTGGGCCGAATCCTGTCCGGCATGCACGAGATGCTGAATATCCAGCGAGTTGGCAGTCTCGGCCATCACGGCCGCTGGCGCCAAGCTGAACGTCATCGACAGTGCCAGTAAACCGGCGCGCGTCAGAGATTTCATGATGATTTCCTCCGGAAAGCTCGCGCTCAGTTGATCAACGCACCGCCATCGATATCGATGATGGCGCCGGTCATGGATAAGTTGTCGATCGCGAACAGATAGCCCGCCGCAACATCTTCCGGCTGCGCTACGCGGCCGGCCGGTAGCTTCGCCGCCGTGCTCTCCAGCATCTGGCGGCGCTTTTCGTCGTCCATCGCGCTGTAGGCTTCAGTATCGGTCAGGCCGGGGCTGACGATGTTGACGCGAAGTGGTGCCAGCTCCTTGGCCAGTAGCTTGACCGTCGCTTCCAGCGCCGCGTTGATCGCCGTCTTGACGAACGTGCCGGGCACCGTGCGCCGAGCCAGAAAGCCGGAAGTCAGCGTCAGCGTGCCGCCGGGGCGCAGATGTGAAGCCGCCGCCTGTGCGACACCGATCGCACCCCAGAACTTGATATCGAATGCGGCTTTCGCGGCCTCGACATCCACCTCCTCGACAGAACCGCCCGGCGCCTGGGAGCCAGCGGTGAAGACGATGTGATCCACTGGTCCGTGCTGCTCGAACCACGCCTGGATGGCTTGCGGGTCGGCGATATCGAGGCCAGTCGAACCGCTTGCCCGGGTGACGGTGCCGGGGCGCTGCGCCAGCGCGTCTGCCACGGCGCGGCCGATGCCGGAGGTACCGCCGACAATGACACTCTGAGTATTGTCGTTGAATGACATGGTCTTTCTCCTTGAGGAGGAAATGCAGTTTGAAGAATCATCTGGTGGATGAGAGCGACTCGCTAGGCGGCGCCGATCTTCGTTGCTCCGTCCAGCCACCGGTCGGCGGCCGCCAGCGGCGTCATACCCTCTCGGCAAATTCGGTAATCGAGCTCGCTGACAACCGCATTGCCCAGCGCCAGCGTGCTCAGTGTTTCGAGAAGCTCGCCGGACATCGTCCTGGCCACGGTTTCATGGACAATCAATCGGGCGTCGTCGCGACCACCCAACAGCCCCTTGGGTTCGGCCAGTTCACGAATCCGGTACCTGTAATGCAGGAACTGCGGGTGCCATAGCGGCACCACGAGCCACTCTTTCTGCGCCACCGCGCGCTCGAAGTGGCTGAAGCACGCTTCCTCGCTGCCGGTCTCGAAGTGATAGCCGAGGCCGTCGAGCCCATAGGCGGTGACCATCTCGCGCGAGAACCGGCTGATGCCGGCACCGGGGTTGATGCCCTGAATCAGCCGACTCATGCGTTCAGCCACTTCCGGCTTGCGCAGATCCTCGACCGAGGCGACGTCGGCCTCCGGAACGTAATCCGGTACGCCCCAGATACAGTAGGGCTGATAGAGCAGACCGAGCTTGCGCGTCTCGTGCTCGAAGGGCCCGAAATAACCACCATGACTCGCCGGCAGCCAGGCGGAAACGAGCATATCCACCTCATCGGCACCGTAGCGACGAAACATCTCTTCGTGCGGGGCCGCGACCGTCTCGACATCATGGCCGTGGCGCTCCAGCAACCGTTGAACGATCGCGGCGCTGGCGGCATGGAAACTCAGATCGATATTGCCCAGACGAATGGGTGCTGACATGACGCAACCTCCCTGACAGTCGATGATGTGTGATGACGTTACTCGGTGGGTGCCGGTTGGGCGCCGATATCGACCCGGAACAGGCTGTAGGGGTGCTGACGCAGATCACGGCCAGCATGGAACCCCGGCTGGCGTTGGAGCTGGTTGGCAGTGAAATAGAGATAGCCGTCGGTGCCGATCGTCAGCGTATCGGGCCAGAGCACGCGCGGGTCGTGAACCAGCGTGTGCCACTCGCCGTTCGGCAGCCGCTGACGAATACCGTTGTGCTCGTAGTCGCCGGCATAGACCGCACCGTAGGCATCGGCAGCCAGCCCGTCGGAGGCGCCCTTTTCGCCCAGATCCTTCACCGCCCGGGAGAGCTCCTGCTCGGACACGTTGGCATCCCGAAGCAGCTCGGTCGCCACCGAGTAGAGCCGGCGGCTGGAGAGCGGACTGAAATAGAGCGTCTGGCCATCCGGCGACAACGCGATGCCATCGGAGGCGACACGAAAGGGCGTCGCGCTGCCGTCAGCGCTGCGGCTCAGCAGGGCCTTGCCCTCGACGATCGGCACGAAATCGGGATCCGCCGAAGTCGAAACATCACCACTGAGCCGCCGCGTCGCCTCGCCGCTGGCAAGATCCATGACGATAATGCCGCCGGGGCCGCTGATGGAGGAGTCCGTCACATAGACGACCCCGGCCTTACCGACACGGAAATCGAAACGCATGTCGTTGACGTAGGTGCTGGGCAGAATCACGTCTTGCGGGAACACCAGCGTCCTCACGATCTGGTTGGTGGCGAGATCGATCTCGACCAGCTTGGCCCCGCCCGGTACCGGCGATTGAAATCCGGGCGCAGCGGTATCCAGCACCCAGAGATGGTTGCGACCGTCGGCCACGACGCTCTGTACGCTGATAAACCCGCGGCCCGGATCATTCGAAGTGGATGAATTGGCGGCCTGATCGGGATAGGCCACGACCTTTCCGTCCCTGATCTCACCGACGGCGAACGGTGGCTGGTCGCCCCACTGGGGAAAATTGACGAACAGCCGGCCGCTGCGACTGATGGTGACGCCGGTCGGCATGGGGCCCGTAAAGGCGTGGACCTGCTCGATGTGGCCGAAGAGTCTCTCTTCGGGCATGTCGTTGGAAACGGCTAACGCCTGCTGGGACGCCAAACCTATCGCCAATCCCAGCGTGGCCATCTTGATGTGGGTTTTCATTGGAATGCTCCTACGGCCGCCCGCGTTACCACCTAAGGCAACGCGGTGCGATCGGTAACGATTATCGATGTCTATTCACTAAGCGCCGGTTATTCGCTCAGGGCTGTCTATCCGCTCAAGGCTGTCAGCTCGGGAAGCCTTCAAGAACGACTTTGCCGCGGGCGCGGTTGCTCTCGATGAAGGCGTGGGCCCGGCGCAGGTTGGCAGCGCTGATCAAACCGAAGTGCTCGCCAAGTGTCGTTTTCAACCGCTGCTGATCGATGAGCGTGCTGATCCGCTCGAGCAGTTGATGCTGACGAATCATGTCAGGCGTCTCGAACAGCGGCCGAGCGAACATGAACTCCCAGTGCAGCGACAGGCTCTTGCGCTTTAGCGGCATGGCGTCAAGCGATTCGGGATCGTCGATCAGCGCCAGCTTGCCCTGCGGCGCCAGCGCTTCAATGAGCTGGGCGTAATGGCTATCGGTGTGGGTCAGGCTCGCCACATGAGTCACCTGCTCGATACCGATGCGACTGAGTTCTTCGGTAATCGAGCGGCTGTGATCGATGACGTGATGCGCGCCGAGCTGAAGCGCCCAGTCGCGTGTCTCTTCGCGCGAAGCGGTGCCGATGATCGTCAGATGCGTGAGTTGGCGAGCGAGCTGGACCAGAATCGAGCCCACGCCACCAGCAGCACCGGTGATCAACAGCGTTTCGCCCTCGCCGCCGTTTTCCGCCACGCCGAGCCGATCGAATAGCAATTCCCATGCGGTGATCGCAGTCAGCGGTAGCGCCACGGCCTCGGCATTGCTCAGGGAGCTTGGCTTGTGACCTACGATGCGTTCGTCGACCAGATGAAATTCGCTGTAGCTACCGGGGCGCGCAATGGACCCGGCGTAGAAGACTTCGTCACCGGGTTGGAACAGTGTGACCTCGCTACCGATTTCGCGCACGATACCCACGGCATCCCACCCCAGCACTCGCGGCTCGCTGGTGGCGACGTTGCGTCGCAGTTTGGTGTCGGCCGGATTGACGGATATCGCGCGAATCTCCACCGACAGATCCCGCGCGCCGGGAACAGGCTTGGGCAGGTCGATGTCGATCAGTGAATTGTCGTCTTCGATCGGTAGGCCATGTTGGGTATAGGCGATCGCTTTCATCTCGGTTTCCTCTCGCAACGAAACGGGGTATTGACGGGTGAGGGGCAAGTGAGGCTATCTTTACCGGCGTGCCGGCGAGGAAACAGGCAGGCAATCGAATAACACTTTCACAAGAAATGAATAAATCGCCCAAGAATGAATAAATCGCGCGAGATGGATACATGATTCGGTTGGAAGACCTGACACTTTTCGTCCGGGTGGCGGCACTGGGAAGCTTTTCCCGCGCTGCGCGGGAGGTAGATCTGCTGCCAGGGCAAGTCAGCGTGGCGATCAAACGCCTGGAGGAATCACTGGAAGTTCGACTCTTCGCGCGTTCGACACGCAGCCTGCGACTGACCGCCGAGGGAGAGGCCTATCTTCCCTACGCGCGGGATATGCTCGAAACGCTGCAGGCGGGTAGCGAACAGATCCGGCGGACCGACACCGAACTCAGTGGCACCCTGCAGATCGCCGCGCCTTCCGATCTCGGACGCAACAGCGTGATGCGCTGGCTGCGGGAGTTTCGCGCGCAGCATCCGGCGCTCAACCTCCGGCTGTTTCTCTCGGACCAGGTCGCAAATGTCTTCCGCGACCCCGTCGATGTCGCGATTCGCTACGGTCACATGAGTGACGGAAGTTACATCGCACTCCCGCTGGCCTCAGAAAATCGTCGCATGCTGGTGGCCTCGCCCGACTATCTCGCTAATCACGGGCAACCGAAGTCCCCCGAGGCCCTAAAACTGCACAACTGCTTGTGCTACGTGCTCAAGGGGCGCATCCATGATCGCTGGACATTCGAGGTTTCCGGTACACAGCAAGAAGTCGAGGTCTCCGGCAGCATGCAGTGCGATGATGCCGATGTCGTCCGGCGCTGGGCGTTGGCAGGAGAAGGGATCGTCTACAAGTCCTGGCTGGATGTCGCCGAGGACGTTCGCGATGGCCGGCTCGTCGCTCTCCTCCCTCACTGTAAGGGCGAGCCCACGCCATTACATCTGGTGTGTCCACACCGCAAACAGTTTTCGCCGGCGGTACGCCAGCTACATACCTTGCTGAAGACGCAATGCCAGACTCTGATGGAAGAGCTGCCGGGACCAACTTCCACCGGATGAACCGCTTCAGTCCAAGTAAGCACCGCAGTCAGCCATAAAAAAACCAGCCACACAGTGGCCGAGGCGTTAAGAGATAGCGGATGTCTCTGGGTATGTCTGGGTATGAGTCAGCATTCGGCAGCAAGTGCCTGATGACTGGCTGGCGATGATGCTCGCGACTCAGTCGAGACTGGAAAATCTCACTTCGATATTGCCCTGGCCACTCGCGGCAGGCTGCCCGACGCTCTACAGTTCTCTCACGGCAGTAAGCCATTATCCACCAGTTCTTCGGCGCCAGCGGAGATCTGCGTTTCGCGCATGGTCACGGCCGAGATATAGGCCAGTTACTGATCGAATGACCGTTAGGCCATGACGTTATTCGCCTGAGCAACGACCGGCAGCGCGACGATCAAGGCGATATCTGTAGGAACATTCCATGCCGGCAGAACCGGGTACTATCACCTCGTTTCACCAGCCTCTCAAAACATCACAGATGATGTACTGACCTGGGGGCACCAGTGCGCCGAGCAGATCCAGCAACTCGAACCTGCCGTGAGCGCATGGGAGTCACTTGCCACTGAGCCCCCGAGACTGGACAAGACGCTAGCGGATCAACCTCTGTATGGCGTGCCAATCGGAATCAAGGACATCATCGATACCGTGGATCACCCCACCATGTGGGGCAATGGGGGGGTATCTGCGTTCATCCACCTCGCTGGTCGACGCCTCGCTGGTGACGCTGCTCAAGCAGCGAGGCGCACTCATCATGGGCAAGACAGTATCGACCAAATTCGCCTACTACACCCTCGGCAAGACCCGCAATCCTCATGATATCGAGCGTCCCCTTGGTGGCTCGTCCAGCGGCTCGGCTGCCGCTGTGGCCGCCGGTATGGTACCGATCGCGTTCGGTACCCAGACAGCCGGCAGCATGATTCGCCCAGCCAGCTACTGCGGAGTCTTTGGCTTCAAACCGACATATAATACGCTCAGTGCCGGCGGAGTACGTGGCTTTGCGCCTTCGCTGGATACCATTGGCTGGTTCGCCCGCAGCGTCGAGGACATTGCTACAGTGTTCTCGAGCCTGACAGGAGCGGAGGAGATCCAGCCATTGGATAGCCTCGCGGGTATTCGCATCGGCGTCTTCAGCCTGCCCTCCAAGACAGCGATGGACGCTGACGCTCAACGAGTACTCGCCGAGGCTGAGCAAGTCGCACGCCAAGCTGGCACCGAAATCGTATCGCTGGATCTAGGCGACGATATCAAATGCTTGGTCGAGCAACAGCAGGTGGTCATGGCCTACGAGGCTGCAAGGACACTGGCCAGTGAGTACAAGGAATTTTTCGATCAGATGGTGCCCAAGTTGGTCGAGTTGATCGAGGAAGGACGTACCATCGGCTGGCAGCGCTATTGTGACGCGATGCGGGCAGTTGCCAAGGCTCGCCAGTCACTATCGCAGGTATTCGCGACCCAAGTAGACGCCATACTTGCGGCCAGTGCAACGGGAGAGGCACCACTGGGGATCAAGGCTACGGGTGACTCGCTCTACTGTCGAGGCTGGACGCTTCTGGGGGTTCCCTGCCTCAACCTACCCGTCGGCAAGGGCAGTGCTGGTATGCCTATCGGAGTACAGTTGATTGCGGACCGCTGGGCTGACGAGCACCTACTTGCCATGGCTTCTTCGCTTGCTGTGAACGCTCCGGCTATATCCTCCAAGACATCCCCCAAGACGCAGGATGGCCCGGAGTCAGCGCGAGACAATATTGCCTCATCTGATCTGATGCGATAGCCAGCCTAGCTGATAGGGCTTGACGGTCGACCTGGTGGATCGATGAAGTCCTGTCAGGTGCCATTGACGAGTATCGCAGGTATCGCATCATGTGAGATCGAAACACATCTGGAGCATTATAGAGTGGGCACACACCAGTTGGCCCGAGCGGAAGTTTGGGCTAGCTTGTGTTTTCCATTCTTTCCCCCTTACCCACTCCCCCACTCCTCGCGTCGACGTCTCTGCGGCTCATGTTACGCACTTACTGAGCTCGCCTCCTCCGCTCGTTTCGCCTGCTTTCTCAGCGGCAAACATGACGCTCGCCCTCATCATGAATCGCACTCAACTTGAACATTAAAAAATCCAGTTTGTCTCATGAAGCTGTTGAATGGATACTCATCTGCATCAGATCGTTGATGAAGACTTCCCATGACGCTGCACTTCACAGACAGCACAGGGAACGTGATGGCGAGCAGCGTGTCTCTCCCGGCATGGATGCGTTCTCACAGAGAGCAACCCGCTCACGAGACGCCTGAAAGATCACGGGAAGATGTCGACGACACAGTGAATTTTCTCTCTCAGGATCAGGGTGAACGCCATGAGCAACGAATTCGGTTTCAGCATCAACAGTCTGCGCTT
>NZ_JBLXHL010000019.1:0-16434 GCF_048259695.1 Celeribacter sp.
CGGCCCCCCGCGCCCCCCCGAGCCCACCTCGCTTCGTCGCCAGCACGCCCTTCTCGCGCCGCCCCCCGGGGGCCTTGCCGACGACCTCTTCCGCCAGCCCCTGCCCGTAGGCGGGCGCCGTGTCATGCGGATGCAGGGCCACGAGACGCTGGTTGCACTCGTAGTCCGCCACCTGCCCGTTGATGCCGATCAGATGCGCCATGAACTCGGCGACGATCTCCATGCCCACGAGCATCTTGCGGTCGGCCTCGGGCACCGGGTTGAGGTCGTAGCAGCTCGAGGCGCGCGGCTTGACCGAGCCGATCCCGGTGAGCGCGACATTGGCGGTGCGCGCAAGGTCGAAGACCTGCTTGATCGGCGCCATGCCGGTGAGCATGTCCCGCTGCGCACGGTTCTCGGCAAAAAGCGGCGCGTGGATCAGGACCGGCTTGCCGCCGAGCCGTTCGGCCATGCGCGTCACGAGATGGTTCACATCGGTGTAGACCTTGCCCTGCACCCCGCCGGTGAGCGGCACGACGGTGACGCCGAGCGGCTGTTCGGGCGACAGGGTCTCGACGACCGCGCTCACCGCCTTGCCCCCGGCGTCGCGCTTGTTCATGTGGTGATCGATGGAGACCGCGGTATCAGGATCGATCCGCGGATGATGTCCTGCCCTGCGCCGACAGTCTGTGCATGATCTCGAAAAGGGTCTGCGCCTCGTGGTCTGTCAGCGCGGCGGTTGGCTCGTCGAGGATCAGGACCTTGCAGTCGAGCGTCAGCGCCTCGGCGATCTCGACCAGTTGCTGGTGCGAGATCGGAAGGTCCCGAACGATCGCACCCGGATCGATGTCGCACAGCTGCCCCAGCACGGCGCGGGCTTTCTGCTTGAGCGAGGCGACATCCATAAGGAAGCGGCGGCTCTGGTTGGTGACGGCCATGAACATGTTCTCGGCCACCGAGATATCGGGGCAGAGGGCGATTTCCTGATGCACCAGCCCGATCCCGAGCTGCTGCGCGGCGCTTGGTGATGCAATACGGACAGGCCGACCCTCCCAGAGGTTCTCGCCGCCGTCGGGCTGGAGGATACCGTCGATGTGGGGGATCTGTACCGGGTTGTAACCCAAGGTCCGGTGGTCGTTGAACGGATCGAAGACTTCGGAATGCGCCGCCATGAAGGTCGCCATGAACCCCATGAACCCCTGTATGCCCTGGTTCGGGCTCAGCGCCATGTGGATCTTGCCGGCCTTGATGTGCTCGAGCGTCGCCGGGGTGATATCCGCATGCATGGCCAGCACGTCCGACTTGGCTTCGAGGATCGCCGCGACCGCGCCCTCGGCGGAGCCCGTCTCGCCGATCTGCTTGACGATTTCCTCGGCAGCAAATTTCGTATCGGCCAGGTTGTCGGAGGTGATGTAGGCGCTACGGTCGGATTTCGGCGAGTCCGCCGCGAGGGTCACCACCTGCGTGCCATCTGAGATGGCGCGGTTGATCGGTGCGATGAACGGGTCCGGCTGCATCGGATGCAGCAGAAGACCCGCCGGCTGTTTCACCATGTCGTGCTCGAAAGAGGCGATTTGCTTGGTGGTGTCGTAATCGGGTGTGTCCGAAAACACCGTTTCGCAAGCAAAGGCTTGGCTGCCCTTGCCGTACGAAGCCGAAATAAAGCACCGAGTCGGGAGGCCCTAGGGTACGAGGATGCTGACCCCGCTCTCGGAGAGACGTGCCGCAAGTGCGTCCTCCGGGGCGCGGTCGCTGACCAGCGTATCCATTTCGTCAAGCGGCGTGACAAGGTTCAACCGGGTGCGCCCGAACTTGCCTGCGTCGATGAGAAACCGGCACGAGGTGGAGTGCCGCATCATCGCCTGCTTGACCGGAGCAAAACCGTCCACCGCCTCGGTCACACCCGCTTCGCTGAGGCCAGCCGCTCCGAGAAAACACGAGTCCGCATGGTAGCGCGCAAGATGGTCGCATGTCTCGACGCCGACCACCGCCGCCTCCTGAGGCAGGTAGCTTCCCGGCGCGAGAAGCACGCGCGCATTGGCGCTCTGGCCGAGGATCATACCGATCTGCAGGCTGTTGGTGATCGCCGTGACCCGGGTTTCCGCGAAGGCGAGGAAGCGGGCGAAGACCATCGTCGTCGAGCCCGCGTCGATCATGATCGCATCACCGTCGCGCACCAGAGACGCGGCAAAGCGGCCGAGCCGCTCGCGCTCGGCGACCCGTTCCCGTCGGCGCGCGTCAAGATCGCGGTGCCCGCCGGGATGCGGCGCCGAAGCGCCGCCATGGGCGCGCTCCAACAGCCCGTCGCGCTCGAGCGCGCCGATGTCGCGGCGTACTGTCTCTGTGGTCACGCCGAACAGGGCGGCAAGCTCCGCGACCCGCACGTGCGGCCTGAGTTTCAGTTGCAGCAGGATTTGCGCGTGCCGCTCCTGTTTTTTCAAACGCCGCTCGCCACTTGTCTGGTCCACCGTGCCCGATCTCCCCTTCGTATGTCGCAGCCTTGAGTTTCGCAGAAAAGTACGACCAATTTGTTGCATATCCAACATAAAGGTGATGTGATCCCGCTGGACTGGCCGGAGGACACAGGGGCCAGACGCAGAACATGCCCTTTGGGAGGAGGACATCACATGCTTAGGCACACCACGAGTCTGCTCGTATCGCTGGCCCTGTCGGCCGGGGCGGCATTTGCTCAGGAAGAAACCGCGGCGCTCGACAGCCAGTACACCGACGCCGACGGTGACTTGGTCGCAGACGCGCCAACAGACGCGGGCGATCTGAAGGATCCCGGCACCCTTGTTTTTGCCTACACGCCGGTCGAGGATCCGGCCATCTACGAGGATATCTGGCAGCCCTTCATCGCGCATCTTGAGGAGGTCACCGGCAAGGACGTGCAGTTCTTCGCGGTGCAGTCCAACTCCGCCGAGGTCGAGGCGATGCGTTCGGGTCGCCTGCATATCGCCGGTTTCTCGACCGGTCCCACGCCCTTTGCAGTGAACCTCGCCGGAGCGGTGCCCTTCGCGATCATGGGGGGGGACGACGGGCAGTTCGGCTACAAGCTGCAGATCTACACCCAGGCCGACAGCGACATCCAGCAGGTGCCGGACCTCGCCGGCAAGCGCATCGCGCATACCTCGCCGACCTCGAACTCCGGCAACCTCGCGCCGCGCGCATTGTTCCCCGATCTGGGCGTGGTGCCCGACGAGGATTACGAGGTGGTCTATTCTGGCAGCCACGACCAGTCGATGCTGGGCGTGGTCGCGGGCGACTACGACGCCGCGCCCGTCGCCTCGGAAGTGGTCGACCGTATGGCCGAGCGCGGGCTTTACGATCCCGCCGAGGTGCGCATCGTCTGGGAAAGCGATCCCTTCCCGACCACCTCTTACGCCTATGCCCACGACCTGACGCCGGAACTGAAGGAGAAGATCGAGGAGGCCTTCTTCAGCTTCGACTTCGCGGGGACCGCGCTTGGCGAGGAGTTCAGCGGGGTTAGCAAGTTCATCCCGATCACCTACAAGGATCAGTGGAAGGTCATCCGCCAGATCCAGAAGGCGAACGGGGTCGAGTACACACCCGCCGGCCTTGCCGCAGAGTGACCTGACAAGACCGGAGCCGGCGCTTTGCGCCCGGCTCCGGCATGGAGTCTCCACATGTTGAAGATCACCGACCTGGTCAAAAGCTACGGCAGCGGTGCGCCGGTGCTGAAGAACCTCGACCTGACCATCGAGGGCGAAAGCGTGGTGTCGATCATCGGCTCCTCGGGCGCCGGCAAGTCCACGCTGCTGCGCTGTATCAACCGGCTGGTCGAGCCGACCTCGGGCAGCATCGTGCTGAACGGGACCGAGCTCACCGCCCTCCGGGGCCGCCATCTGCGCGCCGCGCGGCGCAAGATCGGCATGGTCTTTCAAGGGTTCAACCTCGTCGACCGGCTGACCGTGATGGAGAACGTGCAGTCCGGGCGGCTGGGATATATCTCGACCTGGGCGGCGATCATGCGCCGCTACCCCAAGGAGGACATCCGCCGCGCCTATGAGTTGATGGAGCGCGTCGGCATCGCGCAATACGCCAACACCCGCGCCGACCAGCTTTCGGGCGGCGAGCGTCAGCGCGTCGGCGTGGTCCGGGCGCTCATGCAGGACCCCGAGATCTTGCTGGCCGACGAACCGACCGCCTCGCTCGATCCCAAGACCTCCGAGCAGATCATGGGGCTGCTGCGCGACCTCGCGGGCGAGCTGAAGCTGCCGGTGCTGATCAACATCCACAACGTGACCGAAGCCAAGGAATACACCGACCGCATCGTGGGCATGCGCTTCGGACGGATCATCTTCGACGATCTTCCGGGCGCGCTCGACGAGGAGGCGATGGAACGGATCTACTCCGGCAGCCCCCATGCAGACCGGGGCGGCGACCTGCGGGAGGCATCATGAGCCAGCACCCGGACACCTGGCGCAAGCCGCCCTTCATCGCCAACCCGCTGCTTCGCTGGGCGGTCTATCTCGGCGCACTGGCCTATTTCTTCTGGGTCGCGGCCACCATGCCGATCGATTGGGCGCGGGTTGCGCAGGGGATCGAGCGGGCCGGGCGCATCTTCGGCGGCGCCTTTCCCCCGAGCTTCGAGCGCAGCGGCCTGCTGATCGACGGTTTCCTTGAGAGCTTGAAGATCGCCATCCTCGCCACCGTCGGCGGGGTCGCGCTATCCATCCCCATCGCCTTCATGGCGGCGCGCAATGTCGCGCCGCTGCCGGTCTTCTATCTCGGTCGGGCGATCATCATCATCGCCCGCAGCTTCCATCCGGTCATCGTCGCGATCATCTTCGTCAAGGCCGTCGGCTTCGGCCCCTTTGCAGGCGTGCTGACGCTGGTGGTCTATTCCATCGGTTTCGTCGCCAAGATGCTGGCCGAACGGATCGAGGAGATCGACTTCGGCCAGGTGGAGGCGATGCGGGCGGCCGGGGCGCCGTACCTGTCGACGCTGGTTTACGCCATCTTCCCGCAGATCATGCCCCGGCAGATCGGCCTGACCATCTACCAGCTCGATTCCAACCTGCGGGCCTCGGCCGTGGTCGGCATCGTCGGCGCGGGCGGCATCGGCGCGACGCTGGCCAATGCCTTCGGACGATATGACTACGATTTCGCGCTCGCCATCACCATCGTCATCGTCGGCGTGATCCTCGTCTCCGAGGCGATCAGCGGCCAGATCAGGAAGCGCATCGCATGACCAGCATCTCCCAGCAATTCGGGCGCGAGGACTGGTCGCGCCATACGCCGAAGGAAAAAGCCCGACGCTTCGGCATCTTCGCCCTCTGCGCGCTGGCGGTCTTCTGGGCGCTCGGCTCGATCGAGATCATCTGGGCCTGGGTCTGGGACTCGCCCAGCCAGATGGCCGATCTCTTCGGACGCATGTATCCGCTCGACACCAGCAACCTCGGCGCGATCCTGCGGGTGCTGTTGGAAACCGTGAACATTGCCACCTTCGCCACCGCGCTGGCGGTGATCGTCTCGCTGCCCGTTGCCTATATCGCGGCGCAGAACACCACGCCCAACCGCGCCACGCTCTGGCTCGGGAGGCTGATCCTCGTCAGCTCGCGGTCGGTCAATACGATCATCTGGGCGCTGCTCTTCGTGGCGATCTTCGGTCCCGGCATCGTTGCCGGTGTGGTGGCGATCATGTTCCGCTCCATCGGTTTCATCGGCAAGCTGCTGGGCGAGGCCATCGAGGAGATCGACACGCGCCCCGTCGAGGCGCTGGAGGCCACCGGCGCATCGCGCTTCAAGGTCATCGTCTATGCCATCGTGCCGCAGGTCATGCCGACCTTCTGGGCCGTGGCGATCCTGCGCTGGGACATCAACCTGCGCGAGTCGACCGTGCTCGGCCTTGTCGGAGCGGGCGGCATCGGCATCATCCTGCAGGGTGCCATCGACACGTTCAACTGGCCCGAGGCGGCGACCGTCCTGCTGGCGATCCTCGCGCTTGTCGTTCTGGGCGAGGTCGTCTCGGCCTTCCTGCGTCGCCGCATCCTGTGACCGGCACGCGCTGCACCGACGCCCGCGCGGCCTTCGACGACTATCTCGGCGTGCGGTCGCGTCTGCCGGAGGCGCGCTTTGGCCATGACTGGCAGGTGGCGCAGAGCCTGCTTGAGATCGCCGACCCCTTTGATCTCGTGCTGCTCGACGCCTACGGGGTGCTCAACGTGGGCGAGTCCGCCATTCCGGGCGCAGCAGCTGCGATCGCCGCACTGCGCGCTGCCGGCAAGGCGGTGGCGGTGGTCTCCAATTCCGCAGCCTACCCCAAGCGGGTGATGATGCAGCGCTACGCCCGGCTGGGCTTTGACTTCTCTCCCGGGGAGGTGGTGACCAGCCGCGAGGCGTTGCTGGCGCATCTGGCGCGTGCGCCGCGGCTGCGCTGGGGGGCGATGCTCAGCCCCGAGTACGGCGTCGAGGATTTCGAGGACGTCGACATCTCCTTCCTCGGCGACGATCCTGCGGACTACGAGGTGGCCGAGGGCTTTCTGCTCGTTGGCTCGGAGGGCTGGACGAAGGCGCGCCAGGCCCGGCTCGAGGCAGCTCTGAGCAAGCGCGCGCGTCCGGTCTTCGTCGGCAACCCTGACATTGTCGCCCCGCGCGAAACCGGCCTCTCGCGAGAGCCCGGCGACTATGCGCATCGCCTTGCCGACGCGACCGGCGTGGCGCCGGTCTTCCTCGGCAAACCCTTCGACGGGATTTTCTCGCTGGCCTTGGCGCGTCTCGCCCCGGGGCTTGCGCCCGAGCGGGTGTTGATGGTCGGCGACACGCTGCATACGGACATCCTTGGCGGCTGCCAGATGGGGTTTTCCACCGCGCTCGTGACCGACCATGGCGCACTCGTCGGCCTCGACCCGGCTCGGGCGATCCGTCGGTCGGGGATCGTTCCGGATTTCGTCATAGGCAGCATTTGACGGGGCCAGCCGGGGCCGAGAGGACTCCGGCGCTCTGGGATCGAGGGGCGGGTACCTTCCGGATAAAGGGCACATCGAGCCGCATCGATGCCGCGACGCCGCCCGGCGCGGTGATCTCCTCGAGTTCGTCCGCGATCTCTGTCACCGACATGCAGGTCCCGAGCGGGTCGTGCTAGGGCAGCCGTTCAACCCGCCGCAGCTCGTGCCGCTGGTCGAGCTGGCCGGGCGAGAGGCGACAGCGGCATGGGTTCTGGATGAGGCGGAGCGCTTCCACACCCGGATCGGCAAGGTGCCGGTCCGGCTGCAGAAGGAGATCTACAGCCACGTCGCCAACCGCCTTCAGGCGCGCATCATCGCGGCGGTCGAGGCCTGCGATGCCGATCGGCCGATAGCGGCGCTCGTGGAGGAAAGGGACAGCCGGCTGCGCGTGAGTCTCGCGGTGAAATCCGCTGCCCCGACCGGATAGACCGAGGCACCTTCCGAGGCGAAATGCATAAGGCGCGGCGCATTTCTACGCCGCGCCGTCCTATCTGCCGCGCCGGGGTCAGGTCAGGCGGTGACGCGGCGCGCCCGGTTCGCGGTGGCGGTGAATTTGGTGGCCTGATCGAAGCCGGTGTCGAGGTGCCGCGCGGTGCGGATGTCCGACATGCGCTCGAAGGCGGCGTGGAATTCCTCGGGGCTGCGCGCCTCGGGTGGCAGGTAGACACCCTCGGTCTCGACCACGTGGACCACCGAATAGACGCCGGCGCCAGCGCCGATGATGGTCTTCTTCGGCGCAAGGTCTGAGGCCATGAAGACCACCGCGGGCGCCACCGCTTCCGGGGTGAGCTGCGCCGCATCCTCGGGGGCGAGCAGCCCGTCGGTCATCCCGGTCATGGCGAGCGGCGAGAGGGCGTTGACGTGGATCCCGTAGCGCTCGCCCTCCTGCTGCAGCGTCGTCATCAGACCGATCATGCCAGCCTTTGCGGCGGCGTAGTTGGCCTGTCCGAAGTTGCCGTAAAGCCCCGAGCACGACGTCGTCAGGATGATCCGGCCGAAGCCCTGCTCGCGCATGATCTCCCAGACCGCGCGGCAGCAGTTCGCCGAACCGGTGAGGTGGACGGCGAGCACGGTTGCGAAATCGGACATCTCCATCTTGGCAAACGAGCGGTCGCGCAGGATGCCGGCGTTGTTGACGAGGATATCGACGCGTCCCCAGCGCGCCATCACCCGTGCCACCATCGCGGTCACCTCGGCGAAGTTCGCCACGTCCGCGGGCTCGGCAACGGCCTCGCCGCCAAGGGCCTCGATCTCGGCGACCACGGCCCGCGCCGCGGCACCCGGCTGGCCGTCCGGTCCGATGATGTCGTTGATCACGACGCGCGCCCCGGCGCGGGCAAGGGCGAGCGCGTGGCAGCGTCCCAGCCCGGCCCCGGCCCCTGTTACGATCGCGACCCGTCCGTCGAATTCGTTGGTCATATGTCCTGCGTCCCCGCGCTGACTTGTCTCAGAAGTTCACCTGGTCGCCGCCCTTGAGCGACAGCATGGCACGCGCCTCGTCGGGTGTCGCCACGTCCAGCCCCAGCCCCTCGAGCACCTTGCGGATCCGGCGGACCTGCGCGGCGTTCGACTGTGCCAGATGACCCGGCCCGTCCCAGAGCGAGTCCTCGAGTCCGACCCGCACGTTGCCGCCCATCGCGGCGGCCATCGTGGTGATCGGAAGCTGGTGACGCCCCGCGCCCAGCACCGACCAGACGTAGTCGTCGCCGAACAGCCGGTCCGCGGTGCGCTTCATGTGCGAGACGTCGTCGGGATGCGTGCCGATACCGCCCAGAATGCCGAAGACCGTCTGGATGAAAAGCGGACCCTGCACAAGGTTCCTGTCGCGGAAGTGCGCGAGGGTGTAGAGATGGCTGGTGTCGTAGCACTCGAACTCGAAACGCGTGCCGTTCCCCGAGCAGGTCTCGAGAATGTACTCGATGTCCTTGAAGGTGTTGCGGAATACCACGTCGCGGGTTTTCTCGAGATAGGCCGGCTCCCAATCGTGCTTGAACGTGTCGTAGCGGCCGAGCATCGGGAAGAGCGCGAAGTTCATCGAGCCCATGTTGAGCGAGGCGACCTCGGGCGCGAGTCGCGCGGCGGGCTGCAGGCGCTCCTCGACGGTCATCGTGGGGCTGCCGCCGGTGGTGAGGTTGAGCACCGCCCCGGTCGCCTGCTTGATGCGCGGCAGAAACCGCAGGAAGGCCTCGGGGTCTTGCGTCGGCCGCCCGTCCTCGGGTGTGCGGGCGTGCAGGTGGAGGATCGAGGCGCCCGCCTCGGCGGCCTCGATGGCCTGTTCGGCGATTTGTTCGGGGGTCACCGGCAGGTGTGGCGACATGCTGGGGGTGTGGATGCCGCCGGTGACGGCGCAGGTGACGATAACCTTGCGGGGGGCCTTTGCCATGGTCCTTCTCCGTTTCTCTCTGGGTCAGATGGTTTCGACGTTGCCGCAGACGCTGATCGCCTGCCCCGAGACGTTCGCCCCGGCCGGCGAGCAGAGGAACAGCGCCATGCCGGCGATGTCCTCGGGCTCGACCATCCGGCGCAGCGAGACGCTGGCGAGGTACTGCTCTTCCATTTGCGCGTAAGGAATGCCCTCGGCCGCCGCGCGGTCGGAGATCACCCTTTCGATGCGCGCGCCGCGCACCACGCCTGGCAGGATCGCGTTCACCCGGATGCCCTCGGGACCCATTTCCTTGGCAAGGCTCTGTGTGAGGCCGACGATGCCCCATTTCGCCGCCGCATAGGGGGTGCGCAGCGCGTAGCCCAGCCGTCCCGCGACCGAGGCGATGTTGAGGATTGCGCCCGCCTCGCTCTCGCGCAGCAGCGGCACGGCACGGCGCAGCACCAGGAACTGCCCCAACAGATCGACGTCGAGCGTGCGGCGGATGTCATCGACAGAGATCTCGTCGATCTTTCCGGTAGGGCCGGCGATCCCGGCGTTGTTCACCAGCACGTCGAGCCCGCCGAGCGTTTCCTTGGCGGCGTCCATCAGCGCGGCGACCTCGGCCTCGTCGGACACGTCGGCGCGGCGGGTGACCACGGCGGGGCGTTCCTCGGCGATGCGTGCCAGCGCGGCCTCGTCGATGTCGCAGATCATAACTTGCGCCCCGGCGTCGAGAAAGCCGCGCGCGATGGCGGCGCCGATGCCCGACCCGCCCGCGGTGACAAGGACCCGGAGGCCGGGTTTCGGATACATCCGTTCGATCATGCTCACTGTCTGTCCAGTCGAAATTGTCTAGGGGAGGGGAGGTGGCCGTCAGGCCACCTCGAGCCAGTTGCGGCGCACGTCGGGCGCGGCGTCGAGCTCTGCGGGGGTGCCGAGGAAGACCAGCTCGCCATGGCCCATGACCAAGACCTGCTGCGCGACCTTGAGCGCGATGGTCAGCTTCTGCTCGACCAGCACCACGGCGACGCCGCGGCGGCCGATGTCGAGGATGACCTCCATCACCACGTCGACGATGCGCGGGGCGAGCCCCTCAGTCGGCTCGTCGATCAGCAGCACCCGGGGGTTGCCGAGCAGCGAGCGGCAGATGGTCAGCATCTGCTGCTCGCCGCCCGAGAGGTACCCGGCGCGGATGCCGCGGCGCTCGCGGAGGCGGGGGAAGTAGTCGTACATCTCCTCGACCGTCCAGCGGTGCGCGCCGGGAGCGCCTTTCTGCACGCCAATGGCGAGGTTCTCCTCGACCGTAAGGTTGGGGAAGACCAGCCGTTCCTCGGGCACGTAGCCGAGCCCCTGCCGACAGATGTCGAAGGGCCGCTGCCCCGACAGGGTTTGGCCGTCCAGCGTGACGCTGCCGGCGGTCGGGGGCACAAGCCCCATCATCGCCTTCAGCAGCGTCGAGCGCCCCGAACCGTTGCGCCCCAGCAGTGAGACGATGGCCGCCTCGGGCACCTCCATGTCGATCCCGTGCAGGATGTGGCTCTTGCCGTAATGGGCGTGCAGCCCCTTCACCTGAAGCAAGCTCATGCTGCCTCCTCACCCAGATAGGCTTCCTGCACCTCGCGGTTGGCACTGATGCGCGCCGGCGTGTCGGTCGCGAGGATGCTTCCGTAGACCAGAACCGAGACCCGGTCGCAGAGGCTGAAGACGACGCTCATGTCGTGTTCGACCATCAGCAGGGTCTTGCCTTCCGTCACCGTGCGGATCAGTTCCACGGCCTGCGCCGTCTCCTCGCGCGACATGCCCGCGGTGGGCTCGTCGAGCAGGATGATGTCGGCGCCTGTGCTCAGCGTCATGCCGATCTCGAGCGCACGCTGCTCGGAATAGGTCAGGTCGCCCGCCAGGTCTCGCGCCCGGGTCTCGAGCCCAACGCGCGATAGGATCTCGGCGGTCTCCGCGTTCACCCGCCGCATGGTCGAAATCGGGCGGAAAAGGCCGAAGCGTACCCCGTGGCGCGCCAGCACGCCGATCCGGAGGTTTTCGAACACGCTCATCCGGTGGAAGATGTTGGTGATCTGGAACGAGCGGGCCAGTCCCGCCCGGTTGATGAGGTGCGGCGAGAGCCCTGCGATGCTGCGCCCGCCGAGCGCGATGTCTCCGGAAGACGGCGGGAACATACCCGAGATCAGGTTGAAGAGTGTCGATTTTCCAGCCCCGTTCGGGCCGATCACCGCGTGGCGCTCGCCCTTCTCGATGTCGAGGTTGAGCCCCTTGAGCACCTCGATCGGCCCGAAGGACTTGGTCACGCCGGTGAGCGTCAGCGCGCTCTGCGTCGTGGTCGCGGTCATGCTTCACCTCCCAGCGGCGCGGTTTCGGCCATGGTGTCCTCGGGGCGGTCCTTGCGGGCCCAAAGCGCGTCGATCTCGCGGCGGGCACGGAACAGCACCGCGCCGCCCCCCAGCAGCAGCGCCGCCGGGACAATCCAGGTCAGAACCGAGATCGGGCTCCACTCTGCGCCAAAGAGCTCGAAGACGGGCAAGCCGTCGCCGGCCGCGTGGCGCAGCCGCTCGTAGTCTTCGCCGAAGAGGATCGAGGCGCTTTCGACCAGGAAGACCACGCCCGCGGCGATCAGCAGACCCCCTGCCAGTGCCATGAGATAAGGCCCCGCCAGCCGCGCCCAGTCGAGTTGGCGGCGATTGCGGATGTGGTGATGCACAACGCCGCCGATGCCGCTCGGGGCGTAGAGCATGATCAGCACGAAGATCAGCCCCTGGTAGAGGAGCCAGGATCGGGTGAGATCGGAGACGAGGAAAGAGAAGAGCGCGAAGGCCGTCGCGCCGATCACCGGGCCGAAGAACACCGTGGCCCCGCCGACGAAGGTTTGCAGCACGACCTGCGAGGACACGATGCTGCCGAAGAGCGAGTAGTTCGCAGTTTCGTTGGAGATCGCCTGCAGTGCGCCTGCAACGCCTGTAAACATCGCCGAGACGGCGAAGATGATCACCTTCGAGGCATGGGCATTGTAGCCGAGGAAACGCACGCGCTGCTCGTTGTCGCGCAGCGCCAGCGTCAGCCGTCCAAAGGGGGTGCGGGTGTAGGCCCAGAGCCCGAGACCGCAGATCACCACCCAGGCCAAGGTCATGTAGTAGACCTCGAGCATGGAGCCGAAGGTGAAGCCCAGCCAGGGCATGCGCATGGACGACACGCCCGATTCACCGCCGAAGAGTCCCTCGAGGCGCGGCGCCAACGAATGGAAGAGCTCGGCGATGGCCAGCGTCACCAGTGCAAAGTAGACGCCCGAGCGCATGGTGGCGAAGTAGCCCGCCACGAGGCCGACCAGCAGCCCGGCGGCAGCGCCCGCGAGCGGCAGCAGCGGCGTCGGGAAGGGCAGGCCGTCCTCGACCGCGAGCATCAAGTGCAGCGCGGCGAATGCGCCGATCCCGAAATAGGCGGCGTGGCCGAAGGACAGCAGCCCGGCCTGGCCGATGAGAAGGTTGAAGGCAAGCGCGAAGAGGCTCGCGATGAGCACATTCACCAGCGCGTTCTGCCAGCCGAGGCCCAGAAAGGGCGGTACGGCGATCAGCAGCGCGAGGAGCGCGGTGAGGACGAGGATAGTGCGAAGGTTCGGCATGTCAGTTACGCTCCCCCATGAGACCCGCAGGGCGTACCAGCAGGATGATCAGCATCAGGGCGAATGGAATGGTGGCGCTGACCGAGGACAGCTCGAGCGTCAGCAGACCGCCGACCGAGCGCGCCCAGTCTCCAAGGCCGATCAGGCTCAGCAGGTTTGCCAGCGACCAGTCAAGCCCCACCGCGAAGGACGAGAAGAGGCCGATCATCAGCGAGGCAACCAGCGAGCCCTTGAGCGAGCCGAGCCCGCCGACCACGACCACTACGAAGACGATCACCCCCAGTTCCAGCCCCATGTTCGGGTTGGTCGGGTAGAAGGCTCCGGCCACCGCCCCGGCAAGCCCGGCCAGCGCCGCGCCGGTGCCGAAGACGAACATGAAGACCAACGGGATATTGTGCCCCAGTGCCTCGGCCATGGCGGGCAGACGCTCGGCGGCGCGCACAACGATGCCGGTGCGGGTCCGGGTCAGCAGCAGCCACAGCGCCGAGAACATCACGACCGCGATCCCGCCGATGAACAGGCGGTAGAACGGGTAGTCGGTGCCGAAGATGTGGAAAGCCGAGAAACGCAGCTCGCCGGGCATCTGGTAGTTCACCGGGAAGTCGCCGAAGAACAGCTTGATCAGCTCCTCGATGATCAGCGCGAGACCGAAGGTCAGCAGCAGTTCATGCGCGTGGCCGTGGGCGTGCACCCTTGGCAGCAGGAACCGCTCGACCGCCATGCCGACGAGGCCGACCACGATGGGGGCGACGATCAGCCCGGTCCAGAAACCGAAGATCGACGAGACGGCGTAGGCGACATAGGCGCCCAGCATGTAAAAGGAGGCATGCGCGAAGTTCAGCACGCCCATCATGCCGAAAATGAGCGTGAGACCGGCGGAGACCATGAACAGCAACAGGCCGTAGGTCACGCCGTTCAGCGTGGAGATGATCGCAAATTCCATTGCACTTCCGATAGGGGCCGAGGGACAGGGCCGGCCGGCGAGGCTCGCCGGCCGGTGCTCTCAGGGAGCGGGGCTCATTCGCCCGGGCGCACCATCTTGCAGCTGTCCTGCACCGGGTAGATCGCTGTCTCGCCCGGCACGACCCCGACGGTCTCGAAGCCCATGTCGGTGTCGTCGGCGGGGTACTTGGCGTTCTTCACGACCTTGGAGACGACCACGGGACGGATGGTCTGGTGGTCTTCCTTGCGCACCGAGATCGGGCCGACCGGCGTCTCGTAGGTGGTGTCCTCGAGCGCCAGCGCGATCTTGGTCACATCGATGGCGTCGCCGCCGAAGTCGAGCGTGTCGAGCGCCTGGTGCAGCGCGCCGACGGCAAAGGCGGTGTGGCCTTCGACGAAGGTCGGGTAGTGGCCGGTCGATGCCTTGTAGGCTTCGGCGAATTCGCCATCGGTGGCGGCATTGTCGTAGTTGTTGGCGATGTAATGCCCGAGCGCCGTCTCGCCGGCGTTGGCGATGTTGCCCGGCTGGTCGAGGTAGGCGGTCGCGAAGGTCACGTCGAGACCCGCGTCGCCCGCCGCCTTCATCAGCAGCAGCAGGTCGTTCGACCAGTTGCCGGTGAAGACCGTGTCGGGCGCGGCGGACTTCAGGCGCGCGACGAAGGGCGCGAAGTCCTGGATCTTGTTCACGTCGTGCAGGACTTCGTCGACGATTTCGAAATCGCCGCCCGCCGCCGCGGTTTCGACCGCCGACTGCATGTCCTGGCCCCAGGAGTAGTTCTGGTTGATCGAATAGACCTTGGTGCCGAGATCGCCGGCTTCCTTCATCGCGCTGACCAGCGCGTTGACCCGCATCGGCGCAGTTGTGGTGAAGCGGAAGTGGTAGAACTGGCACTTGTCACCGGTCAGCTCCATCGCCTCGCCGCCGAGGTTGATGAACATCACCTCCTTGCCGGGGTTGCGCAGGTTGTGCTTGCGCACGTCCTCGGTGAGCTGGCCCGCGATTGCCGACGAGGCGCCCTGGAAGATGATGTCCACCCCATCCGCCACGGCCTGGCGAAACTTGGTCGCCGCGTCCGGTGCGCCGCCGGCGTTGTCGTACTCGATGACTTCAACCGGTTCGCCGTTGAAGCCGCCGGCATCGTTGATCTGCGCGACCCCATAGGCGACGGCATTGGCATAGAGTCGGCCTGTCGAGGTCTGGGCGCCCGAAAGGCTTTCGATGATTCCGATCTTCAGCGGCTCGGCGTGCAGCGCGGTTGCGCCCAGGGCCAGTGCGGACGTGGCCGCGATCAAGGCAAGACGTGTCAAGCTGGTTCTCCTCCCAGGTGTTTTTCCATGCCAGCGCGCCGCGCCCCTGATGTCGGGCCGTGCTGCGCTCTCCTCTGGCACGGGCGTATCCTAACCACAGAATTCTTGGGCGGTAAAGATATAAGATATGTGATCTCATATCTGTAAGGTAAGGGTGTTTGCGGGGACGCGGTTGCCTTATGTTGTGACTTGGACATAGAATGACGCGAAATTGGCTGCTAAAGGCCCAACACCGCGGCGCCACGACGGACCGCGCGCTGTCCCTGCGACGGACGCGGGATCATCCTTCGAACAAGCCAAGCGAGGCCCGGAGCACGTGAACAGTCTCGATCCCACGAAGCCGCGATCGCGCACGCTGGCGCCCGTGGATGTCACCACGATCCAGGAAAGGGTCTACCAGAGCATTCGGCTCGGGCTGCTCAAGGGCGAGTTCCTTCCGGGCGAGCAGGTGACCATCCGCGGGCTTGCAGAGGTGCTCGGCACCAGTCCCATGCCCGTGCGCGAGGCCGTGGCGCGGCTGATCGCCGAGCGGGCCATCGAGCAGTCTGGGCCGCGGACGCTGCGCGTCGCGCCCTATCTCGCCACAGAGCACGAGAATTACATCCGCATCCGCATGCAACTCGAGGGCTATGCCGCCGAACGCGCTGCGCGTGCCCGGCGGACTCCGACGCTGATCGGCGAGCTGCGGCGCCACAACGACGCCATGAGCGAAGCGGTTGAGGCCGGAGATTTCGAGGCGGCGCTGGCGGGAAATCAGGCGTTCCACTTCGAGCTCTACGGCGGCGCGGGCTACCCGCAGCTGCTCGACATCATCTCGACGCTCTGGCTGCGCACCGGGCCAATCGTTGCCTCGGCGCGGCGGGATAAGGCGTTGTTCGCGCGGTTGTTTCGGATCGGCGTGCGCATTCACGACGATGCGATCGACGCCGTGGCGCAGCGTGACGGCGAGGCGGCGAGGTGGGCGGTAAATCTGGACATCCGCTCTTCGCATCTGGCGATCCGGCGCTTCTACAAGCAGAGCCCCGACACGGCCTCTAAATAGGCCACTCGCACGCTCGGGAACGGGCGAGCCCGAAGCTCCGTCGCGGGACGCGACGCGCAGTGGGCCGGTTCGGGGGCCATCGGCGTATTTCGGCAAAGGTGGCGGGCCATGAAGGATTCGAACCCTCGACCGACCGCTTAGAAGGCGGTTGCTCTATCCAACTGAGCTAATGACCCGTCGGAGCGTGAGTAACCCAGCT
>NZ_JBLXHL010000020.1:0-16081 GCF_048259695.1 Celeribacter sp.
TCCTTTGCAAGAGCCTCGGCGGCGGCTCGAGCCTCGGCTTTCTTGCGGGCATCATAGTCGGCGAGCGCTTTGTCGACTTTCTTGCTCAGCGCCACCAGATCTTCTTTTGACATTGATTGTAGATCGAGTTGCTGGGTCATTGGTTTCTCCAAATTGGGATCGGTCCTATGTCGCCGGAATGAAGTCTGACTGCAAGTCGCGAAAATGTGACTGTGATCGCAAGATCTGGATTGCGCTTGATGCTGACCTACTGCCTCAGCGGCTTTTTGATGATATCAAGGCGATGAAAGGGACAAAATGAGCTGTGTGTTTTGGAAGTCTTCGGGAAAATGGACAATCAGGAGGATAGGTAAACATGGAAAGGATGGCTTATCCCATCCATATCGCGACGCTGAAGGAAAGTCGGACTCCGAGGGCCGCATGTTAAAGAGGCAGACAGGCACCGCAAATCGGGCAGGGATAGCTGTGATTTTGGAACGGGCCGTCATGGGCTCCGGGGCCGTTCCCTTTGTGCTTGCAGCTATCAAATGTTTGCACTTGGGTAAAGAAGTGGAGGCGCTGCACGGCCGCGCTTGATCTGAATTAGGACAAGCGCGGGCCGCCTAATGCCAGGCTATTCGCAGTGAACCGCGGCGCTGAGACCCATGGTGATTTCGGCGCTTACTGTGTCGGGCGCGACCTCTCGCCGGAAAGTCCCGCCGAGCGCCGAGAGCATGCGTTCGCACATGCGGGTTCCGAAGCCGTCTTCTGATCCGGGACAAGGCCTCGACTCGAAGCGTCCACTTTCCTGCCAGCTGACCTCGAGACGTTCCCCATGGACCCTGGAACGGACGGTGAGCGACCCGCCTTCTTGCCCAAGCGCGCCATACTTCACCGAGTTCGTGCAGAGTTCGTAGAACACGAATGCGAGGGGCGTCAGGGCCCTGTCCGAGAGAAGGATGTCCGCTCCTTCCAGAACGAGGTGGTCGGCTCGGAAGGGTTTGACGATCACGCTCACCAATTCGCTCAGAGGCACGCCGGAGCGCCTCGGCACGAGGGGATCGCTGACGGCAAGGGATTGTGCCGAGTAGAGAGCCACAAGCCGATCCTTCATCACCGTTGCGAGCTCCTGTGCCGTCTCGACACCGCGCGCGCAGACACTGATCAAGCCGCTGGCGATGGCGAAACTGTTGCCGACCCGGTGGCGCATCTCGGCAAGAAGGATCCGTTGCTGCTCCTCAACCTGCTTTCGCAGGCTGATGTCTCGCGCAATCTTTGAGGCCGCGACAATGCTTCCAGCCGCGTCCTTGACGGGAGAGATGGTCAGAGACAGGTCGACGAGGCTTCCGTTCTTGCGGCGCCGGACCGTCTCGAAATGCTCAATCCGCTCACCAAGTTTCAGGCGCCGGATGATGTCGACCTCTTCGTGTAAGCGATCTTCCGGGATGATCATCGTGATGGGCCGACCGATTGCTTCATCCGCGGTATAGCCAAAGAGTCGCTCTGCGCTTGGATTCCAGCTCATGATGCGGCCATCGAGATGCTTGGTGACGATGGCATCGTAGGATCCCTCGACGATCGCGGCGAAATGGCTCTCGAGGGCACCCTCGAGCGGTTGGACGCTCTTCTGTGGCTTCATCATCGCGGAATCACCCTCAAGTTGTTCTTCGGTGGACATATTTCACTCCGGGCGCAATCTTGGATAAGGATGGGTTTCGGTCCAAGTTGAAACTCTTGGCCTCTTCCCAAGATACTGACGGACTCCATGGTCAAGTAGGTTCGGCTTCGGGGTCCTCCTCGATGTAGAAGGCGGCGTCGGTCTCGAGGCGCAGTGTGCCATAGCGGTCGCGCCTGAAGGTGCCGAGGCTCGTGACGACATGGTCATCCGCACTGTCCACTATCAGGACATGAGCACCATGCCAGACATGCCCTTTGGGGCCGTGGACAATGACAAAATCATTCATGGCGCCCGGGTCCTTCTCAGATCAGTCTTTGGCAGCCTGCAGGTTGCAAGGCAAAGCCATTATTTCACCGTCGCGACCGTCATTCATCATCACGCTGGACTTCGGCACGGCGATGATGTGACCGTGATGGCATCCCGGCAATTGAGCGATTCCTCAATGGGACCGCGGCGGGCAATCTTTCTATCACCTTTGCGCTGGACCGCACCGATTACACGAGAAATGTCTTTCAGAACTCTTTTCGATATTCTCCGTAGGCCGCCTGCTTGGTTGCGAAGATCTCCGGCATCCACGGGGTCGGAAACTTCCGAGCTAGTCGCGACCGACGGCGTTGCGGATGCGAACGCCGCTGAATTGCGGGCCTCTCACATACACTCCGACGAGGCCTCCGTGCAGATCTCCGCGCAGGTGACTGGGTATCAGGGTGAGGAAGCCGCTTCTCCGGTTGGTCGGGTCGTCGGTGACCCTGAGTCGACGCTGCAGGCTTGGCGCCGGGATCTGGCTATCGTCGACGGTATGGATGTGATGCGCTGGGAAGGTGGGGTGCCCGAGCTGGACGCGTTGCGCGCCGTGATCGATCTGCTGCAGGCACGACGGGTCACACCGCATATCGTTCTGTCCCTTGACGTCTGTCGGACGCCGTTTGGCGCGGAGGGGGACCTGCGTGCGTTTCGCCGCCTTCTGGCCCGTGACGTGAACATCGATCTCTGCCCGTCGAACAAGACAGTCGCGGCATGGGTGATCGAGCTTGCGGGCGATTTGGAGGCGCCGATCGTGTCAAACGATCCTTACCACGCTTGGCCAAACGCTCGCGATTTTCCACGGCTGTACACTATGCCGTAAAATCGCGACGAACCCGCGCTTACCTACTCCATTCGGGGCCTGAATAGAGCGGCCCCAGGAGTTTCAACCCTCAACCGATACCCTCAGTTCCACCGCGTTGGTGTGTGCACCGCGTTGCGCGCCGGATTGCCGCTATGCGACCGACAGTTCGGCAAGAAATAGCGTCTTCGATGCTAATGTGAACAAACAGCAAGAAGCTAGCCGAACCATCTCCTGCACAGCCTTGTTGGTCTGACAGGAGGACCAAAACCATGAAAAAGTATCTTTATATCACTGCTATCGCTCTTCCCATCGTGACAGGTTCGGCCTGGGCCCAAGAAACGACCATCCAGCCAACGGACCAAGCCCCTGACGCTGGCGCAGACGAAAGGCTTTCGGCCTCCGGACGGGCTTAAGGCGCATCTGCGGAGCTACCAGGCCTATGGCGCCGCCTGGATGGGCAGCCTGCTTGAGGCCGGGTTCGGCGGCGTCCTGGCGGATGACATGGGGCTGGGCAAGACGGTGCAGACACTCGCTCTGCTGCAGGCGCGGCGCGAGGCCGGCGTTGCGGGCCCGGCGCTGCTGATCGTGCCCACCAGCTTGCTCTACGGCTGGCAAGCGCAGGCGGCAGAGTTCACGCCCGACCTGCGCCTCGTTGTCCTTCATGGCCCGGCCCGCGCGGACTCGCGCGACGAGGCGCTTCGGGCCGATCTGGTCCTGACCACTTATCCACTTCTGGCGCGCGACCGCGATTGGCTGGCCGGACAGGATTGGCCGCTGGTCATCCTGGACGAAGCCCAGACCCTGAAGAACCCTGCCTCGCAGATGGCCAAGACCCTGCGGGAGATCCCGGCCAAGGGACGACTGGCGCTGACCGGCACGCCGCTGGAGAACTCGCTGCAGGATCTCTGGACCCTGATCGACTGGGTGAACCCCGGCCTCCTGGGAGACCGGACGCGCTTCCAGGCGCTGTTCCGAACGCCGATTGAAAAGCACGGCGATGCCGAGGCGCAAGCCCGGCTGAACCGCCGCCTGCGCCCGTTTCTTTTGCGGCGCACCAAGGAAGAGGTCGCATCCGAACTGCCGCCGAAGACCGAGATCCTGGAGCGTGTCGATCTGCCCAAACCGCAACAGGCGCTCTATGAAACGGTGCGTAGCGCCATGGACGTGCGGGTGCGGGAAGCCATCGCCAGCCGCGGGCTGGCGGCCGCGCGGATTACGGTTCTGGATGCGCTGCTGAAGCTGCGGCAAGTGTGTTGCGATCCCGCTCTGGTTAAGACTGCGGCCGCCCGCTCCGTCACTGAAAGCGCCAAACGGGCGCGGCTGCACGCTCTGGTGAGCGAACTGGTGGCGGAGGGCCGGCGGGTGTTGGTGTTCTCGCAATTCGTCGAGATGTTGCGCCTGATCGAAGCCGACCTGACCGGAGCCGGAATTCCCACTCTGTCACTGACCGGTCAGACGCGAGACCGGGCCGAAGTGCTCGGGGCTTTTGCGCGCGGCGATGCGCCGGTTTTCCTGCTCAGTCTCAAGGCGGGTGGCGTCGGGCTGACGCTGACCGAGGCCGATACGGTGATCCTCTACGATCCATGGTGGAACCCGGCGGTGGAACGCCAGGCCATGGACCGCACCCACCGGATCGGCCAGACAAAACCTGTCTTTGTCCATCGCCTCGTCGCTGCCGGGACGGTCGAAGAGAAGATCCTCGACATGCAGGCCAGAAAACAGGCGCTGGCCGACGCGCTGTTCGATGATAAGGCCAACGCCGCGGAAGCCCTGCTAGACGAAGCCACATTGCAGGATCTGTTTGCACCATTGGCGACATGACAAAGGCGGCGGCCAACTGCTACTGCAGAGAGAGCATCACCTCCAGCTTACCTCCGGCGGCAGTGGGCTGACGCCAGCCGGATGCACTAGCAACGAATGAGCGGCTGAGACGGGGCGAGTTTGGCTCGGACTCGCCTTGCAGGAGTACAGCATCGATCGCATGTTTCAGAGCGGACCACGATCCTGAATTTCGCGATAAGCCCCCGGGGCACAGACTAACGAAATGGCGCTTGAGCGAATCTGGGACAGGGTAGGGCGCACAGCACGTCAATCGGCGGCTCCGGCCTTCGTCGCTGCTCCGCGCAGTATTGGCCGGGCGCTGCGCGACTTTTGTTTGGCAGGATGGCCGGGCGGAGAACCAAGCTAGCCGAAGGGTCTTACTTGGTCGTTTCGCCTCAGTTCGTAGTTACCGGACGAGGAACGGGCTAAGCGAAACTCCGTTCGATGTCGGGCGCCTCCCAGGAGGCGCCCTGAAAGTCAGACGACTTGGTCCACGAGCCTCGCGCCCTCGACGTTTATCTTCACCGAAGCGATGCCCGCTTCGCGCGCTGGCTCACTGCTGTAGGCTTCGCTGGTGCCGATGACTTGGCCATTGCTGGCCTTGAGATTGAACATGGGCTTGCCGGACGACGTGGCCTTGCGCTCGTAGCGCTCATCGAGCGGCGCGTTTCGACGAACCGACCCGATGCCATTCTCCGCACTGGCCTTTTGCTTGTATCCCTCGCTGACGAGGATGATTTCCCCGTTGCCCGCTTTCAAGCGGAACCGGAATTCACCGGCCTTGTCCTTGTAAAGCTCGAACGTTCCAGCCATTTCTCCAAATTCCTCGTTACATCTTTCGGTGCACCCATCGTGCAGCCAGTGCTGTCCGGTTGGCAAGTCATTGGTAAAACTGCAGGCGTGGGCGTTTAATCGCTGGCGACGTTTGAGGCTGAGACCATCGGCAAGGCCGTCCTGGGGGCGGTCTCGAGGGCTCCAAGAAGGGTGGGCGCGGCGCCCTTCGCGGCCACGTCCCGGCGGCGGCCGAAGCGGACGGGGGCGACGGATTTGGCGAAGTTTGAGGAGGCCGATGGGGATGTGCCGCAGGAGGAAAGCGCGGAGGTCTAGGTAGCCTTTTCCCCGAGCGGCCGATCCTTCTGTCCTCACGGCCCACCACCGGGCCTGAAAGACGATCTTTGGCCCTGAAAAAATGTACCTGCCGCGAGGACGGCATGAATTTTGTCATCGGGTCCGCGAAGTCGAGGCCGGAAGCCCCAGCCCTCGAGCTTCGCTTCTCAGCCGATGAAGGCTGAACCCGGTGACAGGGCCCATCGCTGCCTGCAAGCACCTTCCGCATCCGCTCGATGAGGTTTGGCGTTACTCCTCGCTCTCAACTGCCGGGTAGGCGCTCTCTGCCACCCCAGCCGGCCGTGGCGGAACGTCGATCCAGGCTTCGCCGCTGGCCACGATGCAGGCGAGCCCATCGGGATGGACGGCAAGGATCGTCCAGTTGCCCTCCTCAGCTGCGCGCCAGACTTCCAGCATGCGCGTTGCAGATTGAAGTCCACGCCCGACAAGCGCTTCGTCGTAGGTGCTCTCGAGCGTTTCGGTGATGCTCTCGTGGAGCCCGCAGACCATCTGGGCCGATGCCGGCGGTCCGGCCGCAGCCAGTCCAAACGTCAGGCTGAGACTTATCAAACGTTTCCACATGATCTTCTCCTTCCCATTCCCGGGGTCGGAGAACTCAAGGGCAACGACCCCAGCTCCAAGTTGCGTCATATATATGGTGTCTGAACACTGCGATTACACCGAGATATGCCGAAGTTTTGATCCGCTGCAGGAAAAACGGTCTTTGTTGTGCACGTCCCATTCAGGTGATCGCGTCGGCAATAATCGGCTAAGTCGTCAGATGTTTGTCGATGGCCTGGGCGACGACGTCAGGCATCGGGTCAATATCAGGCCGTCAGACCCTAGCTGTCGGGCGCAGGTCAGCTCTGAGGTGCGTGGCCACAATCCAGGGGTCTGCGTTGTGTGCATCAAAAAATACTTTGCTGCAGGTCGTCAGTTGTATGTATCAATTCCATATTTGATGCACACGAGCGAAACACAGGTACAAGATGGATCCGATATCGCACTCTCGAGCCGCCCAGGTGGCGTATCAGGACTTGCTGCGCATGCATCTCGACGCGGCGGCGTCGGAGATCATCGGCAGTATCGAGGAGCGTCGCCGCAACGGGCGGACCTACCTCTATGACCGGTTCCGGATCGGGACCGAGATGAAGAGCCGCTATCTCGGCGAGGATAGTCCAGAGTTGCGCGATCGCCTGGCACGCGCTGCCGACTTGAAAGCAGAGGCGCAAGAGCGAAAAAAACGCATGTCGCGTCTGGCGCGCGTTCTAAGGGCCGAAGGCATGATCGGAACCGATCGGGAGACAGGCTCATTGCTCCTGGCGTTCGCGCGCGCGGGCGTCTTCCGGCTTGGCGGTACGTTGATCGGGACCGGAGCCTATGGGCTTTATCAGGGGGAACTTGGCGTTCGCTTTGACTCTGACGAACTTGCCCAGACAGGGGACATCGATTTCGCGAGCTTCGAGCGGCTCTCAGTGGCACTGGGCGACCGAGTGGAGGAAGAGCCGGGGGACATTCTGCGGTCGATGAAATTCGAAGCTGTCCCTGGGGTTTATGATCGGCAGATCTGGAAGTGGCGTCAAAGCGGCGGCGAAGCCATGGTCGAGTTCCTGACACCGGCTTTCGGCGACGAGGGCATCAAGCCGCTTCCGGCATTGGGGGTCAGCGCACAAGCGTTGAACTACCTCAATTTCCTGATCGCGGAGCCAATTCACGCCCTGGCACTCTACCGTTCCGGAGTCCTTGTGCAGATCCCGCGCCCCGAGCGATTTGCAATCCACAAGCTGATCGTGGCCAGCAGGCGGCACGGCGGGCCGGACGAGGCGAAGGCGCGGAAGGACCGAGCCCAAGCTGAGTTCCTTATCCGCATTCTCGCGGAAGATCGGCCTGACGATCTCGCTGAAGCTTACGATCACGCACTGTCGCAAGGCCCCCAATGGCGGGAGCGGATCGCCTCGAGCCTTGGACGCATGTCGGGCACAAAAGACCTTTTGCACGGGCTCGTGTGAACTGGTGAGTATGGTCGCCCCGCGGATCAGGAGGTCTGCGTGACGAGGGACTTTGCCCGGTCATCTCGAGGGGCTGTCCAGAGGTGGCCACAGACCGCAAAACTCCTTAGTATATTGGTATATGGCATGCGGCGCCATCGGCCATGTAGATTTTTCTGAGGGGGTGAAAGCGCGTCGCACCGACATCGTGGGCCCGACCATTGGGCGCGGGGCGCGCCTCCAGAAACAGGGAAGTGCGCCCCGCGCTGAATGCTCCGTGAGTGGATATGCAGCATTCAAGATACAAGATAGGAGCGCGGCGCTGTTAGGACGACCATTCCGGGAAGGTTCTGGAAATGCGAGGCGAAAAGCTGCCACTCTGCGATGGCGCGTGCTACGGCAGTGGCGCCTCGCCCCTGCTCTGAAAGCGCTAGAATGATCGTTGGTGCGGACCGGGTACGGAACGAAACTTCGGTCCAGAGCTCGCGGCGCGGGGCAGACACACCCTCGGGCGGGCCGCGGCATCGTTAAATTCGTTCATGCAGCGCTTGCGTGCTTTGCGTCGCGAGGCGAACGAAGAAAGTTCATCCCGGCGGCGGGCGCCTCGACAGAAGATCGCTGCGAAGAACGTACGATTTTGCCTTCGTGTTCGGCGCTCTTTCTAGGAGTCCAAGAGTCAGAAGGGTCTGGATGGCCCGGTAGAGCGTCGCTTGAGGGATCGCGCGAACCAATGGATGCCGGCGGAGGCTTTCGGATTTCACCGTGTTGCCGGTGCGCTGGCACAGGGCGTGGGCGGCGAGCAAGACATCCCGTTCAGTCCTGCTCAGCTCGTCAATGCCCACGTCGATCTCAAGAACACGCAGCATATCTCGCAATTCGAGTATCGCGCGAAGCTTCTGGTCCTTTGCGGAACGCGGTTTGGGTTCAAATTGTGGCAGCTAGATCAAATTATTAGAAGAATGCTGCGTCAAACTTATCAAGTTGAGAACTTCTTGTCGCCTTGATTGAGATTTGCTACGGTCCTGTTGGCTTCTTCCGTGAGTGGTGTAGCCGTCTTCTATTTGAGCAGCTTCTTCCCTGGTGGTGAGAGCCGCCAGGGAAATTCCTCAATGACGCACCTGTTCTGGCAAAAGAACGAGGGCGCGGCATCTCACCGAGTTGGTGCAGAGTTCGTCACTTCGTGATCGGAACGGGGCGTTCGCTCCATCGTGGCGGGGTCGATCTCACGCATGGTCAGTTGAGCGTTCACGCGTCGAGCAGCGGGGCCCGCGCGAAACCACTTCGAAGCGGAAGCGAAGTTAAAACGAGGACGGCGCTGGCCCTCTTTCGGTACGGCGGCCTCCATTACCACCTCGATCATCTCATCGATACGATAGAGGCCGCCCGCGACGGGGAGGGGCATCTTGCGCTGCTGAAGGGCCTGACGCTTCACTTCGAGCTTTTCGGCAACATCTGCGAGACTCACCAGGTCAGGGCGGACCTCGCGCAGGACCGTGCCCGCCGGCAGCGCCGTGATCAGCGCCCGCGCGGTCTCAAGGATCACGCTCTCTGCATCGTCCCCTTCGGCTTCCAGTTCTACACCCAGCAGACCGGCATGACCGGTGCCCACGAGAGCATCCTCAAAGCCCGCTTCGAAGACGGCGTCGGACAGCGCAAATGCATCGTGCTCCCCTTCCGGGAGCGCGAAGACCAGTTCGAATTCGAATTCTTCAGCCATCGGACTTTCCTTCGTCGTTTTTCTCAAGCCTCACGCAGGCCAGAGCCTTCTGCCGGATCTTCTTCGCGAACTGCTGCGGGTTCTTGGGTGTCGACCAGACCGACATCTGGCAAAACTCGCCGCAGCGGCATTCCTTGTCATTGGCAGGGCACCGGAGGATCCCCCACGCGTGACCCTTGCCTTCGATGAGGTCCCACCCGAGCGCTTTGAGCTCTTGGATGACGGCCTCGATTTCTTTCGACGTGTGCTTCTTCCTCGGCACTGAAGATACTTTCTCCAACTAAATTGTCAAGCGACAAGATAAGCGGCGAGCGAACGCCATATCTGCACCTCATTGCCAGCCTTCTATCCGCCAGCGGAGCCTTCGGACGCGCCCCAGCGAGGTTCACGATCCAGGAGATCTGGATACAGAAGCGTAGCCCCAGATCAAGGCCGCCAGATGCTGTCCGCTTCTATTGCTCGCGGCCTCGACGCTATTCTGTCCAGCCTCAAGGGTGATGTTCCATTCGACATCAGATCAGTTTCTGATGTCTTTTAATGCATCACTAGGGGCGATTTTGTTCAGCTGATGCGCCATGGCTCCTGCACTGCCCTCAAGGCCTTTAGCCTTGCGCGCCGCGAACGTGACGCTGAATGCGCAAAAGGGGGGCGAGGTTGCTCCTCAGGAGGTACACAACCGCGTCCCTTGCGGCCTCGACCGCGGTAAACGGATGGCTTCCACGGCAAAGGCGAAATTTACTTCTCGTTCCGGACCATCCCCAAGATCGAGCCAGCCAGCACTGCAATGCCACCAATGAGCACCACCGCGATACCAAGGGGGAAGAGGATGGTTCTGGAGGAAACGAAGGTTCCGGTGATTTCGGCACCGAAGGCCAGATGGTCGGTCGCGAGCATCGCGATACCGACGCCTACTAGAAGGAACCCACCGAAGAAGACGATTTTCACCATACTATACTTCTACTTATGCTTTGTTCGACGAAATATTCTATCCAGCAAATACGAGCCTAAAAGCGGCAACCAGAAACATCTGCCGGGGACCGGTCTCGACCCTACGTCATGCAGGTCGCCATCCGCGTAGATGCACGCAAAACGTGCATGCCTGCACAATACAGTCTGCTCATGCGACAGCCTCGCGCGGAGCGTGTCGAGGGGCCGTGTAGACCTCTTTCCCAAGCTCTTACTGTCACGAACGATGCGCGCGTCTGTGACAGAAAGCTCGCCGCAATCCCCCTTCGCCCATCCTCGCGACCAGGCTGCATCACGACATTGATGCTGTGCGCGCAGTCGCGGACTTCTTCGAAACTCTGTTGAGCCCGGTGCCGCGGGAGAAACCGCCGAGCCAGCAGCCAACTCGCTCCGTCGCTATGGGACCTAGGTCGTGGCCGAGTTGTCGGGCGCGGCGCTCAGTGTCGGGATGGCCGACACATCGACGTCGCGGGTTGCATGCCAGGCGCGGCGTTAATTGGCCCCAAGCTGTAGGTGAGGGTACTCCTACCAGGATAAATTCAACGTGCGCATCGCGTCCATCGGGGCTTTGACGTCCAGCGCGCACAAGCAGGCTGCAGTGAGGGCGGCTTGCGGCGAACTATTCCATGACATAGCCGAGCGCTCGATAGCCTGCTCTTCGTTTTGCGGCCATCCTGGTCAGGACCGGGACCGAACTGTCGACATAGTCGACAACCAGCACGTCCCTCTTGTCGTCGTGACGCCGGTGCAGCCTGCCGACATATTGAGCGAGGGTGCCTTTCCAGGCGATTGGCATTGTCAGGAACAGTGTATCGAGCCGCGCGTCATCGAAGCCTTCGCCTACATAACGCCCTGTCGCGAGGATCAGCCGTTCTTCATTGTCAGGGACATTCAGTGCGGTTTGCGAAGCCTTTCTATCTCTCGCGGACATACCGCCACGGAGAACCACGATATTCTTGGCAAACTTGGCAAATCGATTTTCGAGATACTCGAGATGATCCTTGCGCTCGGTCAGCACGATTGGCGAGCGCTTGGCCTCCAAAGACTTCAGCACGTCGTCAAAGATCATATCGTTTCTGGCTCGATCTTCGGCGAGGGCGGCATATATGGCGGGCATTGATGTGCGTTCGATCATTGCGAGGGCCTCCGGCAGGCGGAATTTTGTGTGCCGCTCGCGAGCACGATGCCGAAGGCCACTTTCGGCTGCAAGCGACCTGGCGCTCACCTGATGGCGAACGGGCCCACATTGCATGAAGATGATTGGATGATGCCCGTCCTTCCGAGCAACGGTCGCTGACAATCCGGTAACATATCGCGCCTTGGCTCGTCGGGCGACAAGTTCGAAACTTGTGGCTGATAGGTGATGGCATTCATCGACGACGAGATGACCGTAGTCGGCAACCATGTCGTCAACTTCGCCTTTGCGGACCAGACTTTGGATCAGTGCTACGTCAATCACACCGGTGGGTTTGCGCTTTCCTGCGCCGACGGTGCCGATCCGCTTGGGGTCGATTTGCAGAAATGACCCAAGCCGTTCGACCCATTGACGCAGCAATTCACGCCGATGGACCAGGACCAACGTATTTCGGGCGCGGTGCGAGATCAGAGCCGCGCCGACGACCGTCTTGCCGAATGCGGTGGTCGCGGCAAGTACGCCCGTATCATGCGCGATCATGGCATCGAAGGCTTGCGACTGTGACTGGCGCAGCTCGCCGCGGAACAGCATTGCGCCAGGCAAGGGAACTCCTCCCTCCCGCAAATCGTCCAGCGCGAATGTCGCTCTGTAATCAGTCAGGAGGTCGACCACCTCATCCAGGCAGCCGCGCGGCAGGGCGACGTGTCGGGGGTGCAACTCGGCGCAAGACACAATACGAGGCTTGCCGAATGTCGGCAGACGCATCGCCTGCGCGCGGTAGAACTCGGGGTTCTGGAAGGCGGCCAGTCTTACCAGTTTGGTGGCTAGGGCTGACGGCATTCCTGAACGGGCGACATAGATTTGGTCAGCGACCGTCACCTTGATCGTTTGCAGGATGGGCGGATCCATACGTCGGAGTGAGCTGCGGCGTGACGGAGACATCTTCCAGGGCTCGTCCGCCTGTTCATCCTCCACCGGCATGCGCACGCCTAGCACTCGCCCGGAACGCTCTGCCGCGTCGACCAGCCCGGTCACCTCGGCGGCCGTCATCCTCTGCAATGAGGACAAGAAGGCCCATTGATCGTCATAGGGCAACATGTTCCTGTCTACAAAGACACTGTTGCCCAGCATGCGCGCTCCGTTTTGCAGCGGCAGAGCAATCAAGTTGCCAAAACCTCCAAGTGGCATCGTGTCCTGGTTCGGGAACAGTCGGTCATAGGAAGCAAAGCCGATCTCCGGCCGTTGATCCATGGTTTCCGTGATCAGAATAGAACCAAGTTGGCGGGCCAAACGTGCAGAGACCGGTTCGGAGAAGAAAATCCAAATGTGTCCCCCGTTTCCCGACCTCGATCGCTCGAGCGCCGCGGGTATTCCCTTCACCCGGCAGGTATCCAACATGGCAACGGCATCTTCCGCCCAAGATGCCTTGTCAAAATCCGCCGCCAGGAACCAACATGTATCGTCGGACAGCAGAGGATAGACCCCAGCCACAAAATTCGCCCCCCGTCCATCTTGGCCGCGCAGGTGCCGTTCGATCACTCCTTTTTCCGGCGCGATGAACTTCTGATTAGGGCATTCGCTGCACTTGACCCTCGGCTTTCCACAAATGCCGTTTACCCATTCATTGCTACAGGCCGGCGAATATCCCGAGCGACCGGTCTTTTTGTTTTCCCACCGCACAGGAAAGACATCGGGTCGCCCGGCGAACAGGCGCCTGAAAAGGTCTATCTTTGCATGAGGCGGCGAAGCATTGGTGACGCTGGATCTTTCAACTGAGGGGCGTTGCACCGCAGGTTCAGCAGCGAGGTGTTTCTCAAGCGCCGCCACTTCACGCTGAAGCTGCGCACGTTCGGCATCGAGCTCGACCAGACGGACGCGAACTCGGGCCAGCTCCGCCTCAATGTCGCTCTTCTCAGCCACCTGTGGTGCCCACCTAGCCTTTTCGGTTTTGCCGAGCGCAGGTCCCCGAGGGGAGAGGCTAGGCCAGCCCCATCGCAGGCGCGACCGCGGCGCGGAGAGTTCGAAGTGAAATCATGTAGGATGGGCGTGATCATGTCGAGGCAGTTGCTGGTGCGGGGGGCCTCTCTGATCAGAACGTGGTGGAGCGAAGCGGTGCGACGATCGAAACGCACGAATGTGTTGCGAAACGTTCTTGCTGGGTGCGGGGTGCAGAGGCACGTTTCCATTGCTCCGGCGCGATGCTCGATGATCACTTGTCCAGGTTGTTCAAGATCGTTCGGCATCTGCGGTCGATTTCCTGGCTGACCTGCTCGACAATTCCATGGGGACCCGCTGGCATGGCCGCAACCTCTTCGGCGGTAGCGGCGAGCTCGTCTCGCACGTGTTGTGCCAGTTGCTCGACGCGAGCAAGGGCCCTGCGCGGCGCGAGACCGCAAGCCTCGGCCTCGCGTATCCAATGGCGTCCTTCGATGTAGTCGCCCACCCGCTTGCCCCCGACGTCCAACGCCAGGTTGCGGGTGATATTCGGCCACACGCTCGCGCACATCACATCGTAAAGGGGTGCAAGGCGGACGCCGTTTGCCGACAGGAACAGCGAGTGGTTCTTGAGGTGGGCGTCGGTGTTGCAGGATAGGACATTGAACACCAGCATGTCCCACATTTGCATGACGTCCGGGCCGGCGCCCGCTTCGCGCAATCTATCCATCATGCGAGCGAAACTGCCTTTTTCTCCGCGAAACTGTGAATGTTGATACTTGGCACCGGGCGGCATCCCGAGGGCTTGGCAAAAGTCCTCCTGGTGAAGTCGGCGCAGTAGGTCCCCTTCCTGCACCCGGTCGTATCTATCCACCAGAAGATAGTCGCGCTTACCTGCCCGTCCTGTGGTGACGGAGGCCGCGGGTAGACCGAGTCGGTGCGCAAGCGTCAGGCAGAAGGCCTCATTGTGCACACTCCCCCAGAGACGGCCAGGACTGTCCGGCTTCAAGATATGGCTTGAGGGCGCGCCGTCGATCGGAATGCCGATCCGTCCGTCATCGAGCTGCCGGACGGATAGTTTTGACTGAACCCCTGCCAAGGACATCGAGACACCTTCGTCGCCGGCAAGAAACGGCTTCGCCGGTAACTCGTTCAGCACCTGTTCGAGGTCTGCGTCGGACTCAATTGGCACAACTGAATTTGCGGTGGTTCCGCGCTGCGAGAAGGATAGCGCGCCCGACGTGTCGCGACCGACTCTTTCGAGCAGGGCAAGGACATCCGTGTGCGACACGTCGAGGATGCGCGCCATCATCCGCAGGGCGCCGGCGTCTTCCGGCAGGAGATTGATCAACCACGGCGCTACGACATCCCAACCGAAGCTTTTGTCTGACAGCGGGAGTGTCGTTGATATTGGGAAGGCGCCAGGCAGCGTCAGCCATTCCGGGGCGTACCGATAGAAAGGTGAGGGGGTTGCTACCGCATCGATCGAGCCGACCAAGTGCCTTTCAAAAAAGATGTCCATAGCTCGTCAAGGCCTCGGCAAGGGCGACACGGAGGTGTTCTGGCGATCTTCGAACAGAGCCGAGCAATTTACCCCGAGGGCTTCGGCTGCGGCTAGCGACAACCCCAGGTAGCTGGTGCCTTTGCCGCGTTCGAGTTCGCTGATGAAGCGTCGATTGGCCCCGATCATTGCCGCCAGATCGTCTTGCGTGTAACCGAGCAACTTGCGGCGTTTCCGCAAGCTGGCACCGAACTGGCGCGCGAGGCGCTGCTCTGCCGATTTCAGGTCCATGTGCGTATGTTCCCGTGCGGTATCTTTTCGAGGTTAATCCCAGAAAGGTACCATACTGTAGCATTTGTACGAGGGTCAAAAGAAAGATACAAGTCGGTATCTTATTAGCGAACAGAATGGATTTGTGATCGATCGATCCCATCTGAGCCAAACAACTAGGTCTAGCGGTTCGTGAACCGGAGAGAATCAGTGATCGGCCCGCTTATAGCAGCCGCATGTTTCTCGTCACCTTCCGGACCGTGCGCGCTCCAGTATGTGGCACTATCATGAAAGAGGGCATGCCAGGGCCCGAGTCGATCTTGGGGTAAGAAGCCCACTTGTCCATTCGCTTGGGCGCGATCGGTGACTTGCAATTCGATCATGAAAACACAGGGTGAGTGAGCCGACGGCTACTCCGAGGCAATCGAACTGGCGGCGGTGGGTAGGGGCGGTACGACTATCTCTTCCGGCTCAAAGCGGGTCCTTATCTGTCGGCGTCGCAACGCCAGGGGTGCAATACATGGTGGCGCGGTTTCGACGCGTCGCAGGGTTGAAAAGGTGGCGCGGCCGGCGCTTGGCTGGTTGGGTTACCTGGTCCGGGAGGCATGGCGACGAGGCTCCAACCCGACGTCCGCTCATGGTCTCTCGATTTATTCGGTGGCATGCCTTGGTTTTTGTAGATACATAAACTACATTGAGGACATAGGATGCGGACATGATGATCGTCTGGGAAGAGCCAAAGAGGTTGGTCAATCTGGCCAAGCATGGGCTCGATTTTTCCGACTTGGACGAGGCGTTCTTTCTGTCCTCGTTGGTCGTTCCGGCGAAGGAAAACCGTCACATCGCGATCGGACGGCTTGCGGATGGAACCATCGC
>NZ_JBLXHL010000021.1:0-15262 GCF_048259695.1 Celeribacter sp.
CCGCGGGCTTTGCCGGCATCTCGGGCACTCTCCTGGCCGCGGGCCTCGGCACGCTGGCCGTAGGCGGGATCGCCGCCATTGCCTCCGGCGGTGACAAGGGCAAGGGCAAGCCCGGCACCACGACCACGACCGGAACCTCGGGCACGAACTGAGGCGCCTGACCAGCGGCTCGTCAATTCCGCCACAGGTTGAGACGAAATCGGGCGGACCTTTACGGGGTCCGCCTTTTTCGTGGGGTCTTGCATGGCCTGTCGGGGCAAATCCATCTAATCTGCGCGCAAGGGGCCTGACCCCGCCAGAACACAATCTTCACGAGGAAGAACATGGGCAAAAAGGCCTTGAGCAGCCTGGCCGTGACCGGCCTTCTGATGCTGGGCGGCTGCGGCGTCGCCTACAACTCACCGTCGGTGAATCCCATCAGCGCCAGTGATACGAAGGTGCGCGTGCTGGAGATCACGCCGGAAACTGTTTTAGCTGCGAACCGCTCGAGCTATAGCCCTAGGGAACTGCCCGCAGTTTTCTTCGCCAATGCAGGTAGCGGAGGGACGCCACGTGGTGCGGGCCCGGTTCCGGAACCGGTGGTCGATTTTCAACGACGGCCTGATGCACTTGAAACTAGGGTGCCGCCGGCGGTGCCCGAGGCGCCCTATACGATCGGCATCGGCGACGTACTGCTGCTGGCCACGCCGCAGACCGGCTCGACGGTCGAACAACTGACCGGGCTGCTCGCTGCCTCGAACTCCCGGCAGGGTTACACGGTGCAGGACGACGGTGCGATCGCGATCCCCAACGTCGGCCGCGTGCAAGTCTCCGGCACCACGCTCGAGGAAGCCGAGAACCGCCTGTTCCAGCGACTGGTCGAGAACCAGATCGACCCGACTTTCAGCCTCGAAGTTGCGGAGTTCAACTCTAAGAAGGTCTCGATCGGAGGTGCTGTAGGTTCGCCAACGGTCGCTCCAATTACGCTTACACCACTCTACTTGGATGCGGCTCTGTCTGCCGCAGGCGGTGTAACAGCAGAAGACCAAGATTATGCTTCTATCCGGCTGTATCGGGATGGCACAATTTATCAAATTCCGCTGCGCGAGCTTTATTCTAACAGCCGCTTATCTCGGATTCAGCTGATCGACGGAGACGCGATCTTTGTTGACACAGAGTATACGTTGGATAGGGCGCAAGCTTATTTCGAGGAGCAAATCAGCCTCGCCCAGTTTAAGCAAAGTATGCGTCAGGCTGCTCTAAACGAACTGCAGACTGAAGTGAGCTTGCGTCGCGGCGAACTGGGAGAAATTCGCGATAACTACATGACTCGGTTAGAGCTCGACTCTGTTGAGCGCGATTATGTTTACCTGACTGGTCAAGTGGAGAGCCAGGCACGCTTCCCTCTGCCCTTCGGACGCACAGCTACGCTGGCTGATGCACTCTACTCCAATGGTGGCGTGCCAACGCGTACCGGTAATGTGGCCGAGATTTACGTGCTACGCGGTTCGCCTGACCCGCGCGAGTTCGGAGCGCTGACCGCTTGGCAACTGGATGGTCGCAACGCTGCGAACTTCATGCTGGCGACGCGGTTCGAACTGCGTCCCAATGATGTGATTTTCGTGGCTGAGCAGCCGGTGACCCGTTGGAGCAACGTGGTAACACAGATCACCCCATCCTTGATCACCTCGACCGCTGCGCGTCTAGACTGACCTGCTGAAGACATAGCTCAAAAGTAAACCCCGCCCGGCCCTGCGGCCCGGCGGGGTTTTCCGTGTCCGGCCTGTCTGACCGCGGTTAGTTTAGATAATATTTCGCGCCGTAGGCAGAGTAGGGGCCGTAGTTGTTGCCGTAGCCATAGCGATTCATGCCGCGCGGGCTGATCTGGTTGAGGACGAGGCCGCTAACCGGCTTGCCGACACTTTCGAACTCGCGCAGCGCGCCGATCACTTGGTCCTTCTGCGTCTGGTCCCATTTGACCACGAAGACCGTGGCGTCAACGTGCTGCGCGATAACCCGCGCATCCGGCACGACTAGAACCGGCGGTGTGTCGACGATGATGATGTCATAGCGGCTCCGCAGTTCCTTCAGCAGCTCGGCGAAGCGCACCGAGGAGAAGATGTCCGCGGCGTTGGACTGGCCCTTGTCACCGATCAACACGTCGGCGCCGAAAAGCTCGTCGTGGGTGACCACTTCGTCGAAACTCTTGGTGCCGGTGAGCACCGCAACGACGCCGTCGGTCTGCTCAGTGGTTAGGTACTGGCCGAAGACCCGGCGGCGTATGTCACCCTCGATCAGCAGCACCTTTTTGCCCATGGAGGCGAAGTTCAGCGTGAGCGACATAGCAACCGTGGTCTTCCCTTCGCCGGGCAGCGCAGAGCAGGTCATGATCACCTTGGGCGGCGTGTCAACGTTGGAGAGCATGACCGAGGTGCGCAGGTTGCGCACCGCTTCCGCGGCGGCCGAGGAGGGGCGCTCCTTTAGGTAGGAGATCGCATCCTTGCGGCGGCTGGCCTTGATCATCGGCAACTGACCTATGGTGGCGTACCCCGTCGTGCTCTCGAGTTGCTCGGCGGTTCGAAGCGTATTGCTGCGAGCTTCTCGGAAGAGCACAAATGCTGCCCCGAGTATTAAGCCAAGCATGGCAGAAGCAATCATAATTAGAGACTTACGAGGTTCTGCCGGACCGGTTGGGACAACGGCAGGTGAAATTGTGCGGCTATCAGCCTGCTGTATACCCTGCTGTGCCGAGGTTTCCTTCAGTCGCGACAGGAAGTACTCGTAAAGCAAGCGGCTGGCTTCAGCTTCGCGGGAAAGCTGCTGCAGCGTGATGAGGTCTTGGCTCTGCTGTTCGGTTTGGCGCTCAAGTTCTGCCAGCGAGTTTCGCAGTGCGGCGAGCTGGCTGGTGTTGCGCGTCAATTCGGCTTGTGCGCGGGCTGCGAGCTGCCCGAAGCGCGCCTTGAAACTCTGCGCGATCGCCGGCTCATCGACCCGCGGCAGCATGCGTTGCAACTGCAGATCATTGGTCGCCTCGACCTTCTGCTGCGGCGTTTCGGCGGCCTCGAGAGCCGTGACCCTAGCCTGTGCGGCCTCCTGCGCGGCTTCCATGCCGGCGATCCGGTCGCGCGTGTCCTTGACCTGGATCTCGAGCCCTTCCAGCGCCTCGGGGCTGACCAGTGGTGTGCTGGCACGGAAATCCTTGACTTCACTTTCGGCTTCTTCAAGCGCAACCTGAAGATCAGTGACCCGCTCTGTTAGCCAAGTCGTAGCCTGCTCGGTAGCTTCGAATTTCACCTCGAGCTGGTTAAGAATGTAGAGATCGACCAACGCGTCAGCGATACGGGCAGACTTCTCCCGATCTTCGCTTTGTGCAGTTACATTGAAAACGAGGCTCTTCGGGATGTTGGTGATGGTTAAAGAGCCTAGCAGTGCATTGATCGTCGCTTCTCTTTGTATCGCTGGACTAGGAGGCGAGAAGTCTGCGGAAGGAAGGATCACTCTCTTCACGAAACGTTTGAATCGAGTAAACTGGCTTGGCGGTCTAAGGCTCCCATTGAATTCCGGATCCTCAACCAAACCGAGCTCATCGACCACCTTGCCCAAGAGGACCCGGCTCTTGAGGACTTCAACCTCGGTGTTGACGACAGAGCTATCAGAGCCCAGGCCGCCGACCACGCTGCCGAGCTCTACAACCTGTTCTTCTCGGTTATTCAGCATGACCACAGCGGTGGAATTATACATAGGCGTGGCGAGGACATATGCATAGATCCCGCCAGCCAGCACCGCCATCCCAGCAACAAAGATGATGGAGGCCCTGCCTCGCCACAGCGCTGCAAAAAGGGCACCCAAGTCGAAGATGTCCTCGTCTGGAGTCGTAGAGGCTGGCATGCCTTTCTGGAAGCGTTTCATATCGTTCAAGGGGTCTCTCCGGAACCGCACTGGAGCAGCGCAACTTATCTTAGCCGCCGTCTACCATGGATTGTTGGTGGTTACGATCCATATGCATCCCACAGGAGGAGAACCCCTCGATTTCAGGAAACATGAGCAGATCTTAGTCTCGGTTTCTTTGAACTGATGCGGTGGATCCCCTGGGTTTGCCGGAGGCTGGTTACGGTCAGTTACGCGGCCGTGTCAGCTCTTTCCAGAACCGTGTCGCAACCCGTGGTGTCCTATGCGACACGCTCTTGGCCGTTCGTAGAGCTTTTTGTGCTTGCATCATGGTCCGGCCATTTTATGGAACGGGCGATTCGAGGCCAATGAGATCCGCCATGGGTGAGCTTCGAAGTAAGCGCAGATTGTAATAGCTGCGAAGGGCAGCGTGCAGGATAGGTGCCGGGCGTAGGAACCTAGGTCGGGCTCAAACATCATCAGCACTACGACATGCCCCACAAACAGATCGCAGGCGATCTTCTCGAGTTCTCTACCATGCCGGTAGGTCCAGAGCGCGCAGAAGAAATAGATCGCCACATTCGCGGCCAAGAAGAGTTCCTTTAAGCCTAGCGTGAACAACACAGAAAGGTTCAGTCGCAGTGCGGCGTAGACGTAGTTGACGAGAAAGCTAAATGGACCCTCAATCTCCACGGGGTTCCAGAACATAGTTCTGGAGATCTCGGAGCCTCCGCGGAGGAAGCGAATGGTGTTGACTGTATCCCTTGGCTCCTGCAGCGCGACAAGAAACTCGACCGGTGTCAACATTAAGATGAGGGGCAGGGATGCAACGATCAGGAAGCGGACAAAGTTAGAGGATTGCCTGAAGAAGTAAAAATACACGAAGAAACCTGCAATTATGAAGTAGTAGGATCGGAAAAACGCTGCATAGAGGCTATAGGCCAGCAGTATCCAAAGGACTGCCAGAACCGGCCTTGTCTCCCTACCGAGCATGAGTGCCGCAAAGGTCACAAATGGGGCAAGGAGAAGATCTTTCTGAAAGTTGTCGATAGCGAGCGTGGATGGGGGAACTATAAGTAGAAGCATGACGCATGCGTGCAGCGGCGTTCTGATGTTTCTTACACATAGAAGCATGAAGAAAAACCCGACGATATAGACCACCAGAGGCAGAATCGAGCCGGGAATCATCGCGTGTATCTGTGCAGTCAGGCCGTAGCTGCCACCCCGCTCAATGCCGCTCTCGGCGAGTTCTGCGATGCGCTCACTATCGGGGCTCGCACCACCGCTGAGACTAAGTACAGAGAAGGCAAGCAGGATCATGATCTGCAGCAGGCTTGCTTTTCTGACCATGAAAGTCCCACTTCTGTTTTTCTGAGCGTTCGCCGACATCAAGTCTTTCCGGTGCTAAAGCTAAGAGGGGACTTGATTGTGCCGTCCTTTTTTAGAGGCCCTTCAAACAATGTTGCGAAGTGCAACTTTTGTGCAGCGGATCGTAAAATAATTGCGCCCAAAATTGCGATAATAGAGTGCAGAAAGATGGAAAGTTCGATCGGCATAAAGCTTAGGTATCTGGAGACGTCGTGTCGAAGGATGATAATGCCGGAAAATGTCATATATATGGGATGGAAAATATATATATATATAGTCATTCTTCCGAGTGCTTGGAGCACCCGGCTTACCAATCCTGTCACAAGCGGAACGGCAAGCAGGATCGCTGCGATTACGCTGTATCGAAGGATAAGGTTTGCCGTAGTTTCCCAAGATGAAAAGCGCAGGATAAGCACTGTAAAAAGGCAGCCCGCTATAATGAGGAGGCGCCGCGGCAGCTTTACGTTGTATATGATCGCTGCGGTCGTCGCAGTTCCCATAGTTCCGCAGACGAAAAATAGAAAATTCAGGGCAACATCATAGAAAAAAGTATGTTTAAGGATCGGAGAAAAATATGCTCTGGTTATTTCGGAGATCTCAGGGGCTGAATAGAATAAAGTCAGGCCTATCATCAGAGCGACCAACTTAGAAGTGATTTTATCTGTAACTATCAGTCGGGTTACAAGAGTGTAGACGGCGATCGCCCAAAGATACCAATATCCCGTCGGAAGCAATAACGTCCAAAATAGTTGCGAGAGAGCTTGCGGAAAGCTTGCCCCTCCAAGGGCAAGTGCCTTAACGGCAACCATAGAGCTCCAAAAAACGAAGACGAAGTAAATATTGGCTACCCTCACGAGGCTATCCTTCATCGGCCTTTCTATTAGCTTCCTAGCTAGGAAGCCTGAAATTAGGAAGAACAGCGGCATCCGGATGTCGCGTAGGAAATCCACCACTGGTTTTAATAGCGGCGACCATTCGCCGGACATTTCGAAGTGCCAGAGGGAAATATGCCACAAAACGACAAAAAGAATCGCAAGCCCTCTTGCTGCGTCGATCCATTCGTATCTCTGGGAGAAAGTGCGAGTCATTCCATCTGCTCCGTGGCATCGGCTTCAGGGGAGCGTGTCGCAGCGGGGGAAGCTACTAAGCTCTTCGCTTATCGGGTCGGATGCCTGCTTGCAAGTCGCGACGAGCTCAGGTGAACGCGGCGGGGGTGGGTTTCGAACCAACATTGTGCTTTGTGCACATGCAACACGCACGAGATCACAAAGCGCGTAGAGCTCGGGCCTGTTGCTGCATTGCAGAATTGAGCTTCAGCTGGCTAGTGCGTATACCGCCGCTAAGCAGGGGGCGAGGGCAACGATTGTATCGTTCCGACAAGTTGTTGGCAGTGTAAGCAGTCGGGTGTCGGGCTCTGCGGTGATGGACGAGCAGCAAGGGGGCCACCTGATGAAGGGCCGGATATGGGGGCCGGGTAGTGCTCGTAGTCGCGAATTGGCGCGAGAACTGCTTGCGCGGCAAGATTTTTTTTGGCGAGAGATCGCGGGGGTGATTCGGTGAGTCCTTCCTTGAAATCCCTGGCAAGGCGGCTTGCCGGGCTGCTGGGTTTACGTGTTTTCTCCCTAGCGATCGTCTTCCTACAGACCATCGCGCTGACCCGTTTTTTCGGCCCAGAGGTGTTCGGACAATTCTCCTTTGCGGTCTCGGTTGCAACGATCGCGATGCTGGCAATCACCATGGGACTGGATCAGGTATTGATGCGTGACTTGGCCCGCGTCGGGAGGGAAAGGGCAGCGCAGGTTGGCAGCTGGGTGGTTACATATCTGTTCGCCCAACGTTTCACGCTTATACTGTCGCTTTTGTCAGCGTTGATGGGAACGCTGCTGTTCGCGGTGACCGATTTGGGTGGGGTCTACACCCCAGCATTGATCTGGGTATTTGCGCTGGTGCCGTTCATGGTTGGTCGCAAATTCATCGAATCTCTGCTGCTCGGAGATCACCGCCCCGGCGCTTCCCTCATGGGGTCGCAGATGGCACAGCCGCTGGCCATGGTGCTCGGGGTGGGGATTTTCATGGCGCTTGGCTGGGCGGCGGAGCTTGGCACCCTCCTGACATTGTTTTCTGTGGCAACGATACTCAGCACGCTGACAGTATTCTGGCTCGCGCGTGGCCTGTTGCCTCAGCTCATGCCTGCCCCCGGTGTCGTACGTCCGGAATTGGATCATTACCGCCTGATGCAGTCAGGCTGGAGCTTTGCCCTTATCACGCTGGGATTCGTGATCGGCCAGCATATCGACGTGCTGCTAATCGGAATTTTTGGCAGCCCGTCCGAAGCCGCCGTGGTGCGCATCGCCACCCGCCTGGCCGAAATGGCCGGACTGGTGCGGGCCATAGCCATCCTGCAATTCAAGCCGCGTCTCGCGGCTGCTTACGGCCGGCGCGATATGGCTACCGTTCAGCGTCAGGCACGCCAGCTCGCCACAATCTTCATGGGCTCGGGGCTGCTAATGACTGCAGGATTGTTGCTCTTTGCTGAACAGGCCATGAGTGTTTTCGGCGAAGAGTTTGCCATTGGTGCCTGGCCACTGCGGTTCTATGTGCTTGGCGTCTTCTTTACCATGATCTGCGGCCCCTGCTCAATAATCATGACGCTTTGCGATCAGGAGCGGACGGCGAGCCGCATCCTTTGGGTGGCACTAGGGACACAAATTGCGCTCGACGTAGTGTTGATCCCGCTTTATGGCCCCTTGGGCTGTGCCATAGCCAACTTCGTTTCGATGCTCATTCTTGGTGGCGCAGGATTGATCCTGACGCGTACTCGTCTGGGCATCGATACAACGATTTTTAGCTATTTCAGGACGCCGCATTCAGGAGAGCATCGGTCATGATGCTGCCGCTGAATGATTGCCCGCCTCTCGCAGGGGAGGTGGCCAGTTCCCTGTTCCCCCCCTCCCCACACTCCGTTGGCCTTCAGGAAATGACGTCATGCCCCTAGAACCCGTACTAAAGCAAACTTTCTGGAACCTGTCTGATCGTTATCTCGCTGCGATTGCTCCTACTCGACTGGTGCAGGCCCCTGCGGCAGAGCGATTGCAAGATCGCCATTTCGTAATCCTGACACCATCGGATGTCGGCAACCTTGGCGACGAAGCCATGGTCACCTCAGTTGTGTCGCAACTGAGCTCCCGTGCTTCCTGTGCACGCATAACATTGATCACCCATTTGCCCGGAGACATGGAAAGCTACAGAGATTTCGAAACCGATATTGTCTGCCTTGAAGGCTTCTTCTCCAAGACCCCTTCGCTGGAGGTCTGTGACCGTCTCGGAGATCTGTTCCAGACCGCCACGGATTTCATTCTTCTGGGAGCCGATATTCTTGATGGACGCTATTCCCGAACCCGCAGTTTCCGCCGCCTGTTCCTTGCGCGGCAAGCGGAACGAGCAGGTCTCAACGTCCATGTTCTCGGATTCAGCTTCTCCGACAAGGCGATCGCTCCGATCACCGATTACATGCGTCGGGAATGCGTCGGTTTCAGCTATTGCTGCCGTGATCCGCTGTCAGCTGAGCGCATCGGAAAGGTGGTCGGCAAGTCCCATGAAAACGGTGCTGATCTGGCTTTTCTGCTACCCATTCCCGATGCTCCGCTGACCGAAGCCTGCGAGCGCGCAGATGCGCGGATCTCTGAATGGCGCCGTGCAGGGAAGAAAATTATCGCGATCAATGCCAATCCCTTGGGGCTTATCTCGGCATTTCCCGGCATTGATCTGAAAGAGACCGCTGCGAAGATCTCGGCTGGTCTGGATCTGATCGCCGAAAAAACCGGTTGCGTGTTTCTTGGACTAACTCATGATAACCGGCCCGGTCATTCGGACGCTAGACTGATGAAGGCCGTTCTCGACGGGATGAATAGCGATGCAGAAGTGCATTTCGTTTCCGAAACCATCCGCGCTCGAGACATCAAGTACCTTTGCCGTCAAGTCGACCTGACGGTGACCGGGCGGATGCACTTGGGCATTGCGTCTCTGGGGGCTGGCACAGCAACGATGATCCTTGACTTCCAAGGCAAGGTGCGGGGGCTGTTCGACCTATTCGGCCTTCCGGACATGGCGCTGGACGTGAACGATCTGGTTCGGCCCGACGTCTTTTCGGCAACCGTCGCCGACAGGCTCTTGCGGCATAACGAGATCGCCGACGTGGTGCGCAGTCGGCTCAATGACATTCACGCTTTGTCGGCGCGCAATATCGACCTGGTCCTTGCGACGACCGGAGAGGCTTGATGACGCAGCGCCCCAAGCTCCTTTTCATCCATCGTAGCGAAGCGATGTACCCGATGAACAAGTCCCTCAAGGCGCATCTCGAGGGTCGCATCGACTGTTTCGACGAAACCTACGAGAGCGCCGCAGCGCGCCCGGACATCGGTGAGTGCATCTGCTGGCATCTTATGGGGATGTATCGGCGAAACCTGCCTTGCAAGTTCACCATCCACGACTACCGCTCGCTCTCGATCGGGCGAGGCCGGCGGCTCAAGGACCTGCTTAAGCGTCATCTCAATGCTCGTCCGGACGCCCGCATATCCAAGGATGAGATCGAGTCGGTGATGAAGTTTCGCGACGGTGTTGAGACGATCATCATCGACATTTCGGTGAGCGATTACGTGCTGGAATACCGCAGCAAGCCGGTGGCACAGCCGGAGTATGATTTTGCCTATGTCGGCGTGATGAGCCGAGAGCGCGGAATGGAGAAAGTACTGCGCCAATATGTGGACACCATGCCGCCCGACTGCAGGATGCTACTGATCGGTTCAGCCCAAGATGGGCTCGATGAAGAGTTTTACGGGGTTCCCAACTTGGTCTTCGCGGGCCGCGTCGAGCAGCGTGAGGTCTTCCACCTCCTGCAGAACTGCGGCGTGGCTCTGGGATTTTTCCCGAACCATTTCCCGCACACCCACCAGACGCCGACGAAACTTCTGGAATATGGAGCCCTCGGCCTGCGTATCCTGTGCAACGAACAGCCCATGAACCGGGCACGGGTGGCGGACTACAAGCTCAAGGCAGTGTGGCGGCCTGATGATGCGCTGTTCCATGACCTGCCTCCGCTTGCTAGGTGGCCGGACAATTACGACACCGATCCGGCACCTCTGCTGTTTTCGACCCACTACCGGAACTCCGGTCTCGGTGGTCTGATCGACCGTATCGTGGACCAGGCTTCCTGTCCACGCGGGCCCTCCCATCAAGTGTCATGGAAGTGACAATGACCCTAAAGATCATGCATGTTGCCGAAACCATAAAGGGCGGGGTCGGTACCTACCTCAAGATCTTCGACGAGATCTGCGGCAAAGACTTCCGCTCGAGTTTCGTGGTCCCCCGTGAGCATGTCGACCAGCTTGGACCGGGTAAGGATGTGGTGACTTTTCCGCGCCCACAGCGCGGGATACGGGCGGTTGCAGCCATGGGCCGCGCAGCGGAGCGACACGCCCGCATTGTTAACCCCGACATCATCTTCTGCCATTCTACCTATGCGCTCGGGGCCCTCGCTTGGATGCGGATGAGCCGGGTCAGGGCGCGGTTTGTATATTGCCCGCATGGCTGGGCTCAGTTGCGGTATCCCGACCAAGCCTTCAAGCGATCGCTGGTCAGGGCCTGCGAAGGGCGTCTCCTTGGTCTTTCAGATCTGGTCCTCAATATTGCGAAAAACGATAGGCGCATGGCGAAAGAGCAGGGCTACAAAGGGCGACATGCGGTGGTCGAGAACGCTATGCCGGAACTCGGGGGACTGCCCGGACCCAATCCCTACAACAGCGCGGGCGGTGGGCTCGACCTGCTCTTCGTGGGGCGATTCGAACGCCAGAAGGGCCTGGATATCCTGCTTGAGGCCTTTTCCATGGCCCGCAAGAGCAATCCTGCACTGACCCTGCATGTAGTTGGTGCAAGTGTTGATGAGCAGGTTGAACTGCCGGAACACCTGACAGCGGGCATACATTTCCACGGTTGGATATCAGCAACCGAGATCACCTCGTATTACGCGGCCGCAGACATGGTGATCATGCCATCACGATGGGAAGGACTGCCGATGGTCCTTATCGAGGCCCTACGGGCGAGCACCCCCATCATGCTGGCAGATGTAAGTGGGATGGGGGAACTGATCGAGGACGGCAGAAGCGGGATTGTCCTACCGGAACTCAGCACCGGCGCCTTTGGGCATGCGTTGTCGCATCTCTCCCTCGGGCGGTTGAGGACAATGCGGACGGCCACCCGCGAACTCTACGAACGGCGCTATGGGCCGGAGCGGTTCCGCCGCGAAATGCGGGACATCCTTACGGGGATTGCCGGTGAAGGCCCGTCAGATACCGTCGCCGGGCTCTTAACAACAGATCTAACCCCTTGAGACCTGCATGTCCCAGCCAGATCCCCACAAATCAGCTTATCTACCGCATATCGACGGACTGAGAACCATCGCCGTGATGGGGGTGCTCTGGGCGCATTTCGGTTTGCCCGGCTTGTCTGGCGGTTTTCTGGGGGTGGATGTGTTTTTCGTGATCAGCGGCTTTCTGATCACTCGGCTGATCGTTCGCGAGAAAATCTCTACAGGCTGTTTCAGCTATCGCCGGTTCTACCACAGGCGGTTGCGACGACTAATGCCTGCCGCTTTGGCGACGATTGCCGTGTCGATCACTGCGTTTTACCCAATTCTCGCCGACAAGGACCTGTACAGCTTTCTTCGCTCAGTCCCGTTCACGATCCTGCCACTGGCGAACATCAACTTCTACAACGAGGTTGGTTATTTCGACACCGGCGCACAGTTCAAACCACTCCTGCACTTCTGGTCGCTTGCCGTCGAAGAGCAATTCTACTTTCTCTGGCCGACCCTACTTTTGCTTCTGTTCGCATGGCCGCGCTCATTGCTGACTGCAATGGCTACCCTATTCCTATTCAGTATTCTGGGAGCGGAATATTGGTATGCTTGGGATACGAGTGCTGTCTATTATCTATTGCCGTTCAGGACGTTCGAACTGCTTGCAGGCGCCCTCTTAGCAGTGCTCGGGACTACACCGGACTATGACAACCTGAAGCCCCGGCTGAGCTCGAGGGCCAAGACAGTTGCAGGACTTCTTGGCATGCTGGTCATTCTGTTCGGATATGTCTGGTTCGACGAGCATTCACAACTTCCCGGGCTGGGAAGCCTGTTTGTTTGCATAGGCACTGTTCTAGTGATCGCCTGCGGGTCGAGAGGCGTGCTCGGAAATCTTCTTACGGCCCGGCCAGTCATATGGATAGGATTAATCAGCTACTCGCTCTACCTCGTACACTGGCCGCTGTTCGTCTATACGCTCTACCGGTCGCCCGGGGAACTTCCGCTGCTGCTGCGACTGGCTCTGCTCCCTCTGGCCATGGGTCTCGCCGCCCTGAGCTACCACTTTGTCGAAAAGCCGTTTCGGCATCCGGTGGTCCCGGGGCAGAAGCGGGCAAACTTGCCATTTTTTGCCGCCATCACGGTCGCGGCCAGCCTACTGATCATCCCATCTCTTGCATACAAGCTCGACCCAGAGTCGCGTAAGCCGGAACTTCTGGCCATGTTATCGACCGGAGCGGCTCCGGCGTCAGGCGAGATTCCCGGGATCGGGACTCAGGGGCACTTCCGCACGCTGCGCGTGTCAGCAGCGACACCAGACGCGCCGCGTGTTCTGGTTCTGGGGGACAGCCATGCAGGCCACATGATGACTGGGGTGCGCCATCTGCTCGCCGTCGAGGGGATTTCCGCAGATCTCGTCAGCGTGACGGGGTGCCCTCCGCTGGTTGGGCTGACCATCCAACGTGAAACCGACCATGCGCCGGATCAAAGCTGCGTAGCGGCTGGCGCAATTACCGAGCTGTTGGCCGTCAACGGCGATTATGACGCCGTGGTGTTGACCTCCCGCTGGGGCGTGGCCACCGGCGAAACCGATATGGACGGTCTAACACTGCTCCATATAGACTACATTCAGGTGGACGATCTCACGCCGGAACTGGGGCTGGAGAGAAGCCGCCGGGTCTTTGACGAGAGTCTTAGCAAGACGGTCGCGGCAATCACCGCCTCTGGGAAACGTCTTGTTCTGTTGGGGCAGATTCCACCAACAGGCAACAACCTTGCCAGATGCGCGGCGATCCTCCCCTGGCTGGGCCAAACCACATCCGACCGGGAGCGCTGCCAGGGGCTCATCCCTGGAGAAGTGAGGCGCCGTCTGACGTATTCCGAGACGCTCCTTTCCAGTATTGCGACCTCCCCGGAAGTACTTTTCCTGAGTGCTATTCCGCTGTTCTGCGACCGGAATGAATGCCTGACCCAAGCGCCGGAAACAGGTGAATTTCTTTATGAAGACGACAATCACCTCAATAAGACCGGAAGTCTTTTTTACCTGTCTCGGCTGATCAGAAACACCAATCTTCTGCCGTTTCTGAAAGGCAAGAATAGGGCGGATGAGCTGAAACGTATGAGTTCTCGGGAAACACCTCAGTACTAGCCGAAGTATAATTCCGCATGTTTGTGGGCGATGACTGCAGGGTCCGACGCGCTGAAGTCCGGTGTCTGCGCTACGCGCGGTGTTTCGAGCGAGCACCTGATAGCCTCTGCAGTCAGTGAACCTTCGAAGAGCTGCATCCATTCGCCCCCCACCTCGTCGCGCAATTCCAGAAGCACATCGTGAGACGGAGCAATGACGGGGCAGGAGAGAGACAGGGCCGTGAGAACGGAGCCTGAATTGAGGATGTTGTCAAAGTTGAAAACAGAAAGGTCGGCGCGGCGCAGCAAATCCCGCAACTGGGCATCTTCATAGCGGCCCTGACGAAAGTCGATCCGGGGATCGTTCTGCATGGCATCCCGGACGCGGGCGCATTCGTCTTCGTGACCACCACCTAGGATCACCATCCGGTTCTGTCCCTGGAGGCCCCTAAAAGCCTCGACGATTTCGGGCACTCGCTTGTAGGGACGGATCATGCCGAAGACCAGCAGCAATCTCCCGTCAAGCGCCGACGCAGCTTCGCAACTCTCCGGTGTATGGGTGTCGAGGCCCTCGAAATACTGCCGGTAGTGCGGATGCGGAATGACCTCGTGCCGTACCTTCGCAAGTTGCGGATAGCGGTCGATAAGCGCAGCCTGCGCCGGTCGACTCATGGAGATGACATCAGTGATGAGCTCCAGCATTTCTTCTGAAAACGCTCGAAACACTGGATCGTCGCGAAATCCGTCGTGCGGAGCGATGTTATGCGCCGTCCAAACCACCTTGCCCCCGCGCCGAGCAACCGCTCGGGCGTGATCGAGAATACGCTCAGCCAGAATCCGGCGGGCAATCATGCTGCGCTTGGCAAACCGGTTCCAGGTGAAAGCCTCAAGCCAGTGGATATGAAACACCTCGGTTGGCTGTGACCATTGCCAAGGAGAAAAAGGAACAACCCGGGTTTCTGCCTGAGCTAAGGCCGAGGTCAGAATGTGCAAATAGGGGTTGTCCGCCTTATTTTGACGGGCGGGGAACATCACGACAGTCTTGTCGTCAATCATGTCGGGAAAGATCCTTCGAATGGCATCGCAGAGCCTGGGTCTTCTACTTCACTTATGACTCATCCTAAAGGAGCATCTTGGCAACAACCATGCCTCGGCGGCGTATCGTGTCGCACAGCCCGCAACTGCGTACTGGATGATCATGAACAGTGCGCCTCCGGTTATCATCTGACTAACGAGCGCATGAAACTTCTTGCGAAACATTTTGCCGCTTTGCGAGCATCCGTCGGGCATCGGATTTGTCTGGCGAAGTGAGGCGACCCAGCTGGTGACACAGCGCGCCATTACCGGTGGTGATTTAGGGAAAGCTAGCCGCAGTCGTGCTTACATTAAGGCTACAGAATTATAATACATAAATATAATTATAAGATCGTTATTTGTAAGCGGGTGGATTCACAAACGAAGTGCAAATTCTGTATCAAAACAGAAGTTTGCATGGAGGATGTGGAATGGGTCGTTGTTACCTTCAGCTGAGTTTCGAGGAGCGGATCAAGA
>NZ_JBLXHL010000022.1:0-13829 GCF_048259695.1 Celeribacter sp.
CTTCACGCCAGGGGTCTCGAGCCGCCACACCCGCAGGCATTTTCCGAGATCACCGCCGGAGGGCAGGCCGCAGACGTGGGTGAGCCCGAAGCGCGGGGCCTCGAGCTCTTTGCCAGCAAGGCTGGCGTAGCGCATGGCGAAGTTCCACGGGTAGCTGCGCAGGAGCTTGTCCCGCATCGCGGGATATCGCCCCTTGAGCACCACCGCCTCGACGCGGCCGGCATCCTCGAAAGTCGTGATCGGGTCACGCCCCAGATGCACCAGCGCCGCCGACGCGATCCCCACCTCAGATTGCACCGCCATGCGCTTTGCCTCAGTCTTCGATGTAGACGAGATCGACCATCGCCGTGCCACCCGCGGTGCCCGGGGCGGTCAGGGTCAGGATCACCGAGAGCTCCTTGCTCGGATCGGCCGTGAAGCCGGCGATCTCCCAGAGCGGCTTGCCGGCATCGGCGACGGCGATGGCCGAGGCGCCTTCCTTGGTGCCAGCCGAGACCAGCGTGCCGCCGGAGACCAGCGCGGCCGCGCCGTTTTCCGACTCGACGCCAAGATTGAAGGCGGCGCCGGTGCCGAGCGCGGTAGCGTGAACCTTGGAGAGTTTGGAGATCCGCGCGTGCGACGGGATGCGCGCCACCTCGTAGGTGGTGTCGGCGGCATCGCCGGCGTCGATGATGGCGGCGTGCAGCGAGGTGCGCAGAACGCCGTGGTTGATCCGCGACGGCGCGGGAATGTGCTTGGCCGCGTTAAGCGCGGGCAGCGTGGTGGCGGATTTGTCAGCCATGGGAAAACCTCAGGTCAGAAGGGAAAGAAGGCCGGCCCCGTGAGGCCGGCCAGGCGCCGGGGATTAGGCCGGCACGGCGGTTTCATCCGCGCGGATCATGTGCACGCGGCCCTCTTCGGTGCGGATCGCGCCGTAACGCGCCTCGCAGAAGAGCTGGGTGGTGTAGTTCTTGTCGGGCCGCTCCGAGATCTTGATCTTGGGATCGAGCCAGGGCTGCACGACGACGCCCGAGGGTACCCAGACAGGCATATCGACAATGTCGTTGACCACCGTGAGGCGGTTCGACACGAAGACGAAGAAGCCGAGGAACTGGGTCACGCGCCCGTCCTTCATCACGCCGCCGAGCTTCTCGAAATCGCGGTTGGCGACCTCCGCGAGGTTGCGCAGGTTGCGGTGCTGGCGCGGGGTGATGGCGATCCAGGGGCGCTCTTCCTCGAGATCGACCTCGTCTTTCTCGAACTGCTCGTAAGACTGGTCCATCAGGTCGCGGGTGATGCCGGTGGTGCCGTCGCCGAAGCGGCGGGCGGTGTCGAAGGGCAGCGTCTTGTCCTTGTCCTTGCCGCCGACCACGTCGCGGAAGAAGGACGGGACAATGATCTTGCCATCGAGCGCGCGGTTTTGCGCCGCGAGGATCGACTGCGTCAGCTCGTTGGACGGATCGGCCAGCATTTGCAGCTTGTCGGTGGTGCTCACCGGAACAGTCAGCCGGATCGGCGTCGGGAAGGCCCAACGCGGCATGAACTTCGGGTGCGTCCACTTGGTGTCACCATAGTCATCGCCGCCGACTTCCGCCTCGAATGGCAGCACGTGGTCCACCACCTGCGCACCCTCGCCCTTGACCGGCGAGGCCCAGCTCACCTTGTCGCGGAACTTGGAGGTTTTCTGTTGCAGCGCCAGCTCGTAGCCGACTTTGAAGTCGTCGGCGTAGCCTTCGTATTTGCTGTTGTCGGACATTGGATATCTCCCCTGATTGCCCGGACCAAAAGTTGAGTTGATCGACAGGGGCGGCCGACGCGGGAGCATCAGACCCTATCTTCGCGATCTGGCTCGCGCCGCCGCGGGTCTTTGCTCGCCGTCAACCGGGCCGGAGAACCTCGAGAGAGGAACCGGGCGGCCGGTGCCTCGCAGTTTCACTCCAATTTGTAGTAAAATACAACTGAAAACAACAAGGGGCGCAGAATGCAAAACGCCCCGGCGGGGAGGCCGGGGCGGGTAGTGCTCTTCAATGCTGTGGCTAGGTCAGATCAGGTGCCTGGCCACCTCTTCCAGGAAGGTGATCCTGAGGCGCTGATCGGTGATCGACAGCGCCACGCTTGCCAGGAGCTCTGGGTAGTCCTCCCGGCGGATGTAAGCGACGGTTTCACCCGCGAGATATTGCGCGCGCGGAAGGATCGAGGCGGCCGGAATGTCGTTCGACGCCAGGGCCGCGCCGCAAATGTCCTCGGCGGTTTTCAGCTCACTGCCGGCCTCGACATAGAACCCAAATTTGACCTTGCTATTTGCCGTCATAATTCCCCCGATGTATGCGCTTCCCGGGTTACTACAGTAACCATTGGTCCGCAATCGTTAACTGATACGATTTGGCGTCACGGTCTCCGTTCAGCGCTGCGCCTGGCTGCCCCGACCGGCCGCTGCCATCAGCTCGCGATACCGCGCCATGGCGCTGTCGTGCTCGGGATGGGTCCTATCCGTCAGTGCCTTGGCATTCTTCGCCTTGAACTCATCAAAAGCCTGCGTCGCCTGCTCACGGGTCTGCATACCGCCGCCCTTGCCGCCCCCCTTGAGGCTGTCGTTGCCGCGGAACTGTGCCACTTCATGCAGCAACTTGGCGAGCTGGACGGAGCCCATGACACCAGCGGTGCGCAGGGTCTCGATCTGCGCCTCGCCAAGCCCGCTTTCCTTGGCCACCTCGAGCGCAGCGGCAAGGTTCTGCTCATAGCCCTCTCCCCACTCGCGCTTGAGATCGCTCTGCATCCGCTGCTCGTCGGCCTGGGCTTCCGTAACGTAGGCTTGCACGTCCCCCGAGGTCTCCGCGGCGTAGAGATCGAGCATCCCCTGCACCTGCGCCGGGGTCATGTTGAGCTTGTGCGCGGTCTCGAGGAACTTGCCCTGCCGGTCGTCATCGAACTTGACGAAAGGCGCGATGCTTTCATCGAACTCGGGCTTGGTGACCTCGTAGCCGCTGGCCTCCTCGGGAATGCCGAGGCGCTTGGCAAGGCCGGTTTCCTTGAGCCAGTCGCCGTGCTTCTCGGCATCCTCGGGCGGGCCCGCGACGTGATCGCCGCGGATCATTTTCTCGGCCGAGCGCAGCGACTTGAAAAGATCGCGCGGGCTCTTGAAGCTCTTGGCCTCGAGGTATTGCTGTTCGTCGGCCGCCAGCTCGTCGCCGAACCAGGCGAAGGGCTTGGGATCACCTTCTCCGCCCGGGGGCGGCGTGCCGTCACCAGCCGGCGGCGGGGTGCCATCATTTCCCGGCGGCGGGGGGCCGTCGCCCCCAGCGCCAGTGCCGACGCCGGAACCGCCCTCATCCTCGGGGGCGAAGGCAATGCGCGCCATCAGGCGCGCCAGAAGGGATTGCGTGCCGTGCATCACGGTTTCTCCTCGGTGTCTGTGTAGTTGGTGAGGTCAAGGCCGCTGCCGGCGCAGGCCACCATGAAAAGCCCGGCCTGGCGCTTGCCCTCGTTAATGTAGACGGCTCTGTCACCGCCCTTGCCGCCCGCCGGCGTGGTGGTGGTGGCAAGGTGCCAGGCGCGCGCAATGAAGGCGCGAGTGGGCTTGTGCTCCATCGGGATCGCCAGCGTGCGGCGCACCTCCTCGGCGGTGGCGTCGTCGCAGTTCAGCATCGACTTGATCAGCCCCTTGGGCCCGAAATCCGCGCTCATGACGGCATCACCGGCGGCGCGACCCGGCCCGACAGCAGGGCGGTCGAGGACAGCAGGTCACGGCGCAGGCTCGGGGCCGGGGTGCCGGCGACCTCGAGGATCACCTCGTTGAACCGGGCGGCCTGGCGGCGATGGTAGGCGCGAAAGGCGGCGTAGGTGTGCGGGTCCATCAGACGATCTCCACTTTCGGGGCGGCGTCTTCGGTAGTCGGAAAGGGCAGCATGTGCGGTTCGCCGTCGCGCACCGCCATGACCTCGACGAGGAAGTCGAGCATCTCCTTGCGCGAGCCGGCGAAGAGCATGACCGGCTGTATCGCGCGGTCATCGGCGTGCCCCTCGAGCAGCCAACCACCCTCGCGGGCGCGGGTCAGCGACAGAAGCTTGATCTTTTCGCGGCTCATGCGGCGCCCCCCTTACCGTTTTGGTGCAGTTGGTCGCGCAGCAGGTAGCCTTCAAGCGCCCAGATTTTCTCGCGGGCGTTCTTGCGCGCGATCTGCTGCCCGATCTCAGCGTCGAAGTTCTCGAGGCTGGCCGATGCGCTTTCTCCGGTGACGTGGAAGCCATTGCGCAAGGTCAGCACGCAGACCGTCAGGCTGGTGCCCGGCGGGTTCCAGTACTGCTCACTGGCAATGCTGTTGTCGATCAACTCGGGTGTGAGACGCGGCGCCCGCTTTCCGCGGGCCGTGAGTGTCGCCTCAATTTCCTGTTCGGATGGGCACATAACTTGAACTCCTTGCGGTTACTGCTGGCCCTGGCCGGCGGCTTGCTCCGCGCGTGCCAGGCTCTCGACGGCGCGCGATCCGCGTTCGGCCGTGTCGAGCATCTGAGCCCCCTCTTGCTGCTGCTGTTCGGCTTGCAGAAGGGCGGCAATCTCGTCCTCGGTGTTGAGGATATCGTCGGGCGCGGCGAGGCCGTCATGCACGCGCTTGGCGGCGCGCTTGCCGTTGATCACGTGGCGGGCGCTGGGATCGACCTGGGCGATCTCGGCCACGCCGCGCACGGTTTGCAGCGTGGCTTGCGCGGCCTGCGCCTTGTGCGCCTTGGCGAGCGGCGAGACGAAGCGCACCTTGAGCGCGGCGCCGGCGGCCATCTCCGGCGCCGGCGGGATGCGCCCGGCGCGCAGGAGCTCGCGATAGCGTCCCTCGATGAAGGGGGCGAAAAACTCGTTGATGATGCGCGACAGGCTCGGCCCCATCGACTGATCGCGGCGCTCGTCGTTCTTGAGGATCTCGACCACCGAAGGCGTCGGGCTGCCAATCAGCGACAGCATCGCGTGGTAGAACGCATCCTTGATTGCCTGCCGGCGCTGGTCGGCCATCTCGAGGGTGATGCCGAGATTGCCGCCGGTGTCGATCGGGCGCAGCAGCTGGTTGCCGCGCTCGTCCAGGGCGCCGAAGTTGAGCGCGTTGGGATCGAGAGAGACGATGCCCGCGAGCTCGTCGCTGGCCGCCATCGGCGGCTCGGCCACGCGCTGCGCCTGGCGCAGCGAGGTGCGGCTCATCTCGTTGACCACTTGCGTGTCGGTCAGCGCCAGGATGCCCCGGCCGAGCCCGTAGGTCTCCCCCGATCCGACGCCCCAGCGGGCGACGTAATAGGGCATGTCGCGATAGCCGCCCCACGAGAGCGGCGCCGAGCCATCCGCCAGCACATAAAGCGAGACGAACCGGTGCATGGAGCTGACGCGGTTGCTGCCGTTGTTCGGATAGACCGTGTGCAGCAGCTGGTGCTTTTCGTTTGGTTGCTGGTCGAGCTGCTTGCGCAGCCGCTCGGGCAGCGCCTCCTCGCCGAAGAGCTCGGCGAGGTTCCACAGCGGCTCGGCATACCAGCGATCGAAGTGGGTGACCTCGCCGAGCGGGCCCACGTCGAAGACCGCCTCGCGCCAGGGGATCGCCTTGGAGTGAAACTGGTTCGAGCCCGGCGCGCGGCTCGAGTAGAAGACGCCATCGCCGAGGCCGATCGCGTCGAGGATGGTCTCGGGCGCGTCGTTGTAGAAATTGTCGCGCGCGGGATCGAGCGAGCGGAAGACGATGCGGCTCACCTCGTTGATCCAGGCGCGCGCGTCGGCGTCATCCTTGCGCCATTCTTCCTCGAACTCGAGCGGTGCCCAAATGTTGTCCGTGGCGGTCAGCATCGAGTAGATCGAGGCGCCGGCCTGGTCGAGCGCGAGCACGGCGGTGCCGTCATAGCGCTGAACGCCGCGCGGCTTGCCCTCGGCCTCGTGCTGCCAGTCGTCGCGCAGCGGCCGCATCAGCTCGGAGATCGCCTGCCGCCGCGCGACCACCGGCTCGCGCAGCGTCTTGCGGTACTGCGCGCGGGCGACGGCCTTTTTCACGTCATCGGGGATGATCTCGTTTTGCATCACGCACCCCCAACGGTGGTGCGATAGGCCGCCGCGAGACCGCCGGCGCGCTGGCCGAGCGGGTTGGTGAGGATGGTGTCGGCGGTGTCGCGCCGCGCCATCTGGCGCCGGGCCTCGTTGTCACCGGCCTGGCGCACCACGTCCGCATCGACGGTCGGCGCCGGGGTCGGCTCCACCACCTTGATTTTCGGCTCCGGCGCTTTCAGGAAACCCATGGTCAGAACCTCCAGATCATGTGGGTGTAGTTGAGCTGTTCGGGGCCGAGCGGCCCGTAGTCGAAGGCCGCCTCGCCGCCCATGCGCTTGAGGCGCTTCATCGGCGCGGCGTAGTCGGTGAGCACCGGAACCTGCGCCAGGCGCAGCCCGTAGGTGTTGCGGAACGAATGCTTGCGCTGGTGCAAGCGGCGATAGCAGGCGGCCATCGCCCGCGGCATCCCGGCCCGGCCGAAAAACCCGAGCGAGGCGACCTGCGGCATCTGGTGGCGGTAGGCCAGCGCCACCGCCGCCGGCTTATCGCCCTCGAGGGCAACGAAGCCCTCGATGTAGAGCCCCGCAACCATGATCTTGCCGATGTGGCCCAAGAGCTCGGAGGGATGCGCGAGCTCGGGGTGCAGACCCATGATCTCGCGCGCGTCGAGCGGCGCCAGGTCGCAGAGCACCGTGCCCACGTAGGAGCGGATTTTCGGCGTCCAGGGCGCGAGGTTCTGGAAGGTCAGGGCAGGCCGGGTCATCGGTCGGGTCATCGACGGGCTCCTAGCTGTTTCAGCCGGTGCAACCCGGCGTCGATCGCATCCGCATCGCCGTTGCGCCGCGCCTCGGCGAGCCAGCCCTGCACCTCGGCCTCGCTCTCCATGGTCTCGGCCTTGTCGCGCAGGGTGATGACCTCGCCGCGAGCCCGGCGTTCCATGAGCGGGTTCATGTCCGCCCCCGGTAGGCGGCGAGGGGATCGCCCGGGCGCGCCTGGTGCGCCGCCCTGCCCTGCATCGCGGCCTTGCGCTTGCGCGCCTCGAGGCGCTCGGCCTTGCCGGTCACGAGGTCCTGCTCACCGGCGTTTGCGGCCAGGTACTCGATCGCGTTGCAGACGTGGGACGCGAAGTTTTTGCTGGGCTTTTCCTTGTATTCCTCGCCCATCGAGGTCACGACCTTGACCTTTTCGTACTTGTAGTCGCGCGCCATGCCCTTGATCAGCTCGGGGCAGCCGGTGCGATCGACGCGGAAGGCCGGGCGCGTGCCAACCCGGCGGCGCAGCACGTTCTCGACCGAGCCGGTGCGGATGACGATGTTGTTGCCGCAGCGCGAGGGCTCCACCTCGAGCTTGGTTTCCTGCGCCACGATCTTCGCCCAGCTGTCGAGCTCCTGCGCTTCGCCCTCTTTCGAGGCTTCCCCGGCATTGGCGGCGGTCGGGTCGACAAAAAGCGTGGTCGGCTTCTGGCAGCCGGCAAAGCGCGGGCTGTCGAGGGCGACCATCAGCGCCCGGGCGAAGGCCTGCGGGCCGGCGCGGCGGCTGGTGATCTCTTTCAGCACCTGCATCTCGCCGAGCTCGTTGCGCTGGCCGATCACCGCGGCCGGGGTGAGCCCGGCGTCGGCGGCAATCAGCAGCGGCACGCCGCGCCAGGGCGCTAGCTCCACGTCCGAGACGTGCTCGCGATCGGAGAAATCCTCGTAGACCGGTTTGCCGTCGCGCATGAAACCGATCTCGTTGTCGATCATGCGCCTGATCCAATCGGGATCGTCGGCGTTGGCGGAAATCTGGTCGGCGTAGTAGCGCGGTGGCAGGTTGTGCAGGTTCTCGGCGGCGGCATCGCGCCCGCCCGGCTGGCGGAAGAATTCGACCATGGGCCGGCCGTCTTCATCCACAGCCGCGCTGCGGTTGTAGATGAAATATTCGCTGGTCCAGTTGTAGGGATCGCCGGCGTTCCAGTCGCAGAACAGCTGACGGTTGGGCGCCCCGCCCTTCTCACCGCTCGGGTAGCGGCCGAGACGGCCAAAGAGCGCCTTGCGCATCTCCACCGTGGCGGTGGTGGCCTCGGGCAGCCAGCCATCGGTCAAATGCAGGCCCTTGGCCGCTTCGCCCGGGGTCTGATCGCCCACCGCGCGGAACCACACCTCGGCGTGCACGATCTTTTTCACCTGCTCGCCATTCGGCAAGGTGGTGAGCGCCTGGAAGGTGAACTTGTGCTCGGCCGGGTTATCGACGCCGCCGTGCCAAGAGATGTTGAACGCCTTGTTCTGTTTGGGCACCCACTCGAGCCAGTCGGGAATGACCTTGGCCCAAAGCTCGCGGTAGGTGCGCATCCACACCACGCAGCGGTAGTAGGCGTGCCCATTCTGTGCGGCCGGCTGGCTCGCGGCTTTCATCAGGATTTTGTTGATCGTGGCGGTGGTCTTGCCGCCGCCCTGCGGCCCCATGATGCCGACGATCCGCCCGCGCGAATGCATGAAGGCAGAGGCCACCGGCCCCGGCTTGGTAAAGCGGCGGGTGATCGAGGCATCGGCCAGGCGGTCAAGCATGGGGCCATCCCCCGGCCGGCGGCGTGGGCGGCAGGGCGCGCAGGAAAGCGTTGACCTCCGAGGCCGGCAGCTCGCAGAAGCGCGACCGCGGCTTGTGCCAGCGCGCCGCCGGCTGGGCATTCCAATAGGCGGATTTGGCGGCCTCGACTGCTGCGATCAGCGGCGCCTTGAGGCGGCCTTTCAGGACCAGCTCGGGCGGCCGAAACTCTTCCGGCAGCCCCATCACCAGGCGGCGCAAGTCGGCCAGCGTCATCAGCTTGAGCGAAAGGCTCGCAACCATCGCATAGATCGGCGCACTCATGGCTTCACCGCCTTGAGCAGCGCCAGGGCGCAGAGGCCGAGCGTGCCGCAGACCGCGCCGGTGACGGTGAGCGCGGCGCGGCGATCATCGCCGGCGCGCGGCCGGGAGAGATAGGCGCGGGTGACGTAGCCGGCGAGCATCGCGCCCAGCACCAGCCAGAGCGCCGCGAGGAGCTTGAGCACGATCATGCCAGAGCCTCGAGCAGCAGCCGCAGGCCCCAGAGCGCGGCCCCGCCACCGAAAACCACGGCAGCCCACCAACCGCCGCGCGCGGCGCGGTAGTCGGACCAGCACAGCACCGAGACCGCCGCACAACAGAGGACGCCAATCACCTCAAGCATGGTCACACCCCCGACCCCGATACAGCCCATCCCCCAACCCCACGATCGGCCTCACTCCTTCGAAAATCCCAACTCCTGTCTCACCGAGGGGAGACTGCATGTCGCGCGCGGGGGTGGGGGGGTGCGCGCGCGCGCGGAGCCCCCGGGGGGCCTCGCAGGTCAGGCAGGCAAGCTCGAGCGCGGCCAGCGCCGGGAGGGCAGCGCCGACCGCGCGAGCGGGCGCGCATCCCCGACGCGCCCGCGTGTCGGCGGGTGAGGCACCCGCCGACACGATGCCGATTTGTTCAATGATTGCAGGGCTTTGGATCATTCGTTCCAACCCTCGTTTTCCAACCCTTCGCGCTCTTCCGCGCTAAGTGATTGATATTCCACGGTTTCGGTAACCGGCAGGATCTCGAAGGTTTCGCCGGTTTCCGACCCGCTCCCGGCGTTGATGATGACCTGCATCATCGCCACGCCGCCGCCGTCGATCGCCGTGGGCTGCTTCTGGTGCAGGTAGGGCGCGAGCGCCTGCTGCGCCTGCATGATCAGCCGCAGCGCCTCGACCAGGGAGCACCCCTCGGGCTTGTCCTTGGCCGGTGCGCCGCCGAGCTCGCGTTGCAGATCGAGCGGCGAGGCCTGGGCGATCTCGGCGAGGCCGAGCAGCGGCGAGCGGTAGCGGCTGAGCAGGAAGCGCGACCACTCCTCGGTGGAGCGGTTGCGGCTGCCAGGCGGACGGCCGCGCCCGCGCGGCGCCGCCTCGAGCGCCAGCTCGCCGACGCCCTCGGGCTCGGCCACCTCGGCGCCGAACAGCGAGCCTTGCACCGGCGCCGGATCGTCGGCCCAGCCGGGCGCCGAGCGCGCAGCGAGCTCGGCCCCGGTGACGAGGCCGGCGGGATCGCGCGGAGGTGCAGAGCGGTCAGACAATATCAGCCCATTATTTAAATCGCTGTCGGCGCCGAGGAGCGAAGCACCCCGACATGCTGGCGACGTTACGCCACGAGGTCACCCCGCATCAACTCCAATCTGTAGTAAAGCGGGGTGAGATCAGCCAAGTCCTTGACCTGCAATCACATTCCGGCCCGGTGTAACGCTTGGATCGGCGCGTTACATCGCGGTTACAAGGTTAAGTTACTGATTTTGCGAAGTAATAAATACATCTGTAACGATGTGACGTTGTAACGAGGGTTTATCGCGTGCGCCTGTGTGTAGGGACGCACGCGGGCGCGCGAGGCGTTACACCGTCACACCGTTACAAACCTTCGATTTCTGATTGAGTTTCAGGCTTTTAGCCTTGTAACCGCGATGTAACGCCCCGCGCCCCGTGGTTACATCGAGGCCCCCGCGCCCGCGGCTATGTCGCCGACCTCCATATCATCCCGAGGGGGTGCGGGGAAGTCCGAAGGTGCTGCGGCAAGATGGGGCGCGGGGTAAAAAAGTGAGGTGCGGAGTAATTTACCCCTTGTCACGGTAACCAATGGTTACTATCCATTCTGCCACCGGCAGCGCGAACCGCCGGACCAGGACACCCCGCACCGGAGCTTGCCCCATGCAGATTACCCGCCGCATCACCCCGACCGAATTCTCGGCCACCTACCGCTTCGCAAACGGCATGGTGCTGAACACCTCGCGCGCCTTGAGCTCGAAGCGCCGCGCCATCCTCAAGGCCGATGCCGCCTCGAGCATCCGCGCAACGATCGAGCGCACCGAGGCGGCGCAGCTGCTGCGCCAGATGCGCGGCGTCGAGCGGGCCCGCCGCAGCTCGGCCGCCGAGGCGCAGCGCGTGGCGCAGCAGCTCGAGGATCGCAACGCCGGCCACCCCTCCCCCTCGTGGTCGGATCAAGTTGAGGCGCGCCGGCTGCGCCGGCACGCCGCTGATTTGTTGAGGGGCCTGATCTGATGCACCGCTCGAGCCGTCCCGCGTGGACGGCTCCCCCGTGCACCAGCACGACCGGCACCGCGAACCGCCGGCCCGCATGTCAGCAAGGAGATTGACGAGATGACCAAGCGCCACCCGATCTACACCGCCGCCGCCCGCGACTGGACCAAGCGCCCGAGCCAGTCGGTTTACATCAGCACCACCGACACCGCGAAGCTGATCCGCGCCACGCTCAAGGACAAGTTTCCTCGCACCAAGTTCTCGGTGAAGTCGAGCAAGTACGCCGGCGGCGCCTCGATCTCGGTGAGCTGGGAGGACGGCCCGACCGCCGCGCTTGTCGAAGCCCATGTCGAGGCCTTTGCCGGCTCCGGCTTCGACGGCATGTGCGATATGAAATACGCCGTCGGCGCCTGGCTCAGCCCCGAGGGGCGCGCCACCTTCCGCCAGACCGCAGGCACGCAGGGCAATGGCGTGGTGGAAGCCGCGAGCGCCGAGACCGAGACCGATGGCGCCATCCCCGTGCGCTTCTCGGCCGACTCCGTGCATTGCTCCCGCGCTACCTCGCTCGAGCACATGCGCCGCAGCCTGCGCAGCTACGCCGCCAAATGGCCGGGCTGCCCGCTCTCCGATGCCATCCTCGAAGGCCGGGTCGGGGTGCAGGAAAGCCGCTGGGGCGGCTGGGAGTTCACCGGCAACCCCGGAATGATCCGCGATGCCGTGGGCGATGGAAGCCAGTACGGCGGCGATATCGCCCTGACCAGCCACGCCGGCCGCCGCATGACCGCAGCCTGATGCACCGGCAGCGTCGCCCCGCGCGGGGCGGCGTCCCCGTGCACCCGCGCGCCGGCACCGCGAACCGCCGGACTAGCAACCTAGCAAGCTATCATCCTAGCAGGAGACAGGACCACATGACCGCCCCGCTCAAAGTTCTCATCGGCTGCGCAACCTCCTGCGTGTCGCTGAACGCCTTCCTCGCCCGCGGACACGACGCCTGGCAATGCGATCTTCTGCCGGCCGACGAACCGACGAACCGGCATATCCAGGACGATATTCGCAACGTGCTCGGCATGGGCTGGGATCTGATGCTGGTCAGTAACCCGCCGTGCACCAGGCTGTGCAATTCCGGCGTGCGCTGGCTGTCGGGCCCGCCGGCCGGGCGCAGCGTCGAGGACATGTGGCGCGAGCTCGAGGAAGGCGTCGATCTCTTCAACGCCTGCCTCAACGCGCCGATCCCGCGCGTAGCCGTTGAAAATCCGGTGATGCACCGCCACGCCCGGGAGCGGGTGCGCAACTGGATCAAGCCGCAGATCGTGCAGCCGTGGTGGTTCGGCGATCGGGCGTTCAAGGCGACCGGTCTTTACCTGCGCGGCCTGCCCCCGCTCACTCCCACGCACAAGCTTACCCCGCCGCGCCCCGGCACCGAGGAGCACAAGCTCTGGTCCGCGATCCATCGCGCCCCGCCGGGCCCCGATCGTTGGAAAATCCGCAGCAAGACTTTCTCCGGTATGGCCGACGCCTGGGCCGAACAATGGGGCGGTCACGCCATCGAGGAGGCGCGCGCATGACCGATCCCGAGCACCCTGCGCCGGGCGATCGCCCCGCCGAGCTGCGCGCCGAGATCGCCGAGCTCGAGGCCGAGCTCGCCTGGATGCGCCCGGCCAACCGCATCATGCGAAAGCACCTGCGCCGCGCTCCAGAGCTGCGCGATCGCGGAGCCGATGCCGCCGCCTTCGCGCCCTACCTCGAGGAGCTGCGGACGCTGCGCCCCGAGCTTGAGGCGGTCCAGGCCGCCGAGCTGCTGCTGCCACTCACCCACGGCCGGCGCGGATATTCCGATGCGCTGATCAGCCAGACGGCGGGGAAAATTCGCCGCCTCGAGCGCGAGCTGCGGGCGATCGAGGAAAAAAGCTGATGCACCGGCAGAGCCGCCCCACGCGGGCGGCTTTCCCGTGCACCCGCACGACCGGCCTTGCGAACCGCCGGAAAATTCCCGCACCAGGAGAAAAAACATGATCACCGCAAACACAACCGCAGACCGTAACGAAAATTCCCGACTCATCCGCACGTTGCTTGGCGATCTGATCGGGGTTATGTCGCTTTTCGGTATCCTTTGGCTTGGCCTGTTTTCAGGCTATGTCCTAGGAGTTGGTTAACAATTTCGGGACCGGGGAAATAATCAGCACGTGCTGACTGGAATTTTGATGAGGTGCGAATATACCTCAGCAAAAATCGGGGCGGCACCTAAGATTTTGCGAACCGGCACCGCCCCTATCCCCGCAAGGAGATAGGGGCACAGTACAGGAGAGGGGAAAAAATGCCCACACCAGAAGCACGCGCCGAGCGTCGAAAAAGAGTTTCGGAAATGCTTGAGCGTGCGCTCGGCCCGCGCTGGCGGTTTCTCACCGCCGAAGCCCTGGGCCGCGATCCGGCGGCCATTCGCCGGGTATTTACCCCTCCGCAGGGCCGCGAAGATGCACCCTCGACCGAGCTCGAGGCGTTGGCGGAATTTCTGGTCAGCGTGCCCGAGGCCAGCTGGCCGGCGCGCTGGCAATTTGCGAAAAACTGATCTCCCGCCACGCCTCGAGCATGGCGGCCGCCCCGAGCAAAAGCGCCTCGCCATCCGCGAGGCGCTTTTCCTGTGTCAGCTCGATGCTATCTCCCTCGAGCGCCGCCGCGATCCAGAGCAGCGCATGGCGCGGCAGGTGAGGGGTGGGGGGAGAAAAAACCGGATCGGCGCCGAGGTAGACGACGAAGCCGCCGGAGGTGCGCCCCCAATGCACCGGCGGCGCCGGGGCGACC
>NZ_JBLXHL010000023.1:0-11025 GCF_048259695.1 Celeribacter sp.
CAGATCACCGAGGGCGTGCGGATGCTGCCGGTGCTCTACGAGTTCCCGGAGCGCATCCAGCTCGCCAAGGACAAGCCCTGGCGCGACCCGGCGCTCTGGCCGATGGTCACGCCGAACCTCGGGCTCTCGGTGAACCTTCCGATCCTGAAGGATCAATACGCCGCGCGACGGCAGGAGGGGATCGAGGCCGAGATCATCTGGCAATGCCCAACATCAAGTTCGACAGCACGGTGAGTACCGGCAATATCCTGTCGATCCTTGCGATGATGGTCACCGTAACGGCGGGCTACGTGACGCTGACGAACACGCAAGAAAGCCAAGCGATGTCGATCGCACGGCTCGAAGAGGGCTCGCGCGGCCTCGACGCGCGACTGAGGGCGGCCGAGCTGACCCTGGCGGGGCAGGCGTCCGACCTTCGCAGCATCCAGGCGACGCTGCAGAAGATCGACAGCAAGCTCGATCGGATATCGCAGCAGGGGAGGTGAGCGCGGCAGCTCATCCATTCGAGCACGATCTTGTGGTCGCCTGGAATGGATGGCCTCGGATACGGCTTCTAGGCAAGAACCGCCGCGCCCTTAGACATACCGCGATGAGCCGCGCCGAGTTCCCAAGGTGGAACACGGAATTTGAAGCGTCCCGAATAGCTGGAGGAAGGTGAGCGCGGCGCCCGGCCTCGTTTGGCAAGAATATACCGCTAAGGGTTGAAATTCCGAGACCTCAGCCCCTCCCGATTTCTGGGGATGAGGGAGGGGGTCAGCGCCGCGCTCGAGACTCAAGTTAACGATGAACTCAGCGTTGTCACGCCGGATTGTGACGCCCGGCCTCGGACCTGACGCGATCGCGCTCTATCAGCTGATGGACAATGACCGCGGTACCGAGAGTATACCCGACCGTGCCGAGGTGCTGACCTACCAGCTGCCGAGGTGAAGTAAGCGCGGCCATTGCTCGCTTTGTCTCCATTCCAGAGAGAAAACGAAGGAGAAAGGCGAGCGAGAACTGGGAGGTACAGAAGGTCCAAGGGCCGCGCTTCAAGTGACCCTAAGATATAAGCCCGTCCCGAACCATCACGGGAATGCGCAACCGCGTGATTGCAATCCGTAGCGTGAGGCGAGGCAGGTGAGCGCAGCACTCGCCCCATGGCAACGATATGGCATCGAAACATAGAAAGCGGATCCGTGAGTGTGTGTGAGTCATATGGATCAAGTGCTACGCTCTAAAACAACCATAGCGAGAAATTCCGCTAAGTCACCCCTAAAGCGTCGGAGGCAGACCAAGGCTGAGCGCGGCCCCACTTCAGCGTCGTCTCCCTAGGTTCGCTGAAGCTGCTCACAGATCGGGACCGCGCTCGCACGGCGGGAAGTGCCGCAAGGTGTTAAGGCAATCTCGGCAGCTTCGTTGTTGGCGCATCACGTCAGCTACCGCACACCCGTCGCGCAACTGAGAATACCACATTCTTCCGGATTCTTCGGGCCCACCTTTAAGCGGGGCCTTTCTAATGGGTGGTCGTCATACCGACCCTTAACCGTGGGGTGGTCTACGCCTTGCAATCTGCGTTGAGCAACCTCGGCTTCGATGCCGGTCTCAAAGACAGCATTATGGGGCCCTGCACGCGAGAGACCGTATCGAGCTCTACCTCGTGCTCGACTATATAAGGATGCCCGAGCGATCACGATGATCCCCTCGTCACCATCCGCATGCCGGACCGAACCGAATTGACGATCTACCAACTGCTCGGGTGAGGTGAGCGCGACGCAGAGCTTCCGCTTTGCGTTCAACTTACGGAACGGGCGACTTTCTGGGAAAAGACGACACCGCGCCGCGCTCGCAAAAAGCCTGAGGTCGGTGCTTCCGAAAATCAATTGCCGAGATTCAATGAAAAGGGATCGGCACTTTTCTGCTCAGGTTGGGGAGCGCGACCCGTTAGCTCTGCAGTGGCCAGTTCCTGTGGAAGCTACTGGCAAGCAGAGGGTCGCGCTCGCGCACCGGGCTACGCTGCAAGGATCGGAAGCATAACGCGGCAGTCTCGCTGTTGCGCATCACGAGAACTGCCGCGCGCCCGTCGCGCAACGCGTCAATAGCACAGTTTTCCTGATTCCTCACGCCCGGCTTCATGCCGGGCTTTTTCATGGAGATTGCAATGAGACAGGAAATCCGCGCCCTCCAGGCGGGGGCGAATGCGCTCGGCTTCTCGGCCGGGCCTGAAGACGGCCTCTGGGGGCCGCGCACCGAAGCAGGAATGCTCGCTCTTCTGGCGGCGCACAAGGGCCGCTGGGGTGATCCGGTCGAGCAGATGCATCAGTCGATCATCGACCTCGGCTATCTCTCGGCGGGACCGGCCAGCCGCGCCTGGACGCCCGAGCTTGACCGCGGGCTTCGCGCCTTGGTCGAGGCCGATGGGCGGCCGCGCGCAGGTGCGATCGTCGAGGGTGTCACGGTGTCGCCCGGCTGGGGCGGCTGGGTCTCCCACGAGAAGCAGTTGCTGCAAGGAAGTGCTGGCTACTTGGTCAGCCTCTTCGTGCTGCACACCACTGCGACCTCGGCGACCTGGTGGAAGGGCAAGTCCAACCGGCAGATGTTCGAAGAGGTCCGCAGCTGGCACCTCGCCAACAGCTGGCGCGACATCGGCTATCACGGGCTGATCTTCCCGGATGGTGAGGTGATCGAAGGCCGGGCCTGGTCCGAGATCGGCGCGCATGTCATCGGCCACAACGCGGGCTCTCTGGGATACTCGATGGTCCCGGTGAAGACCGTGACGCACATGGGCGCGGCCGAGGACTTTTACACACTCGAGACCCGCGAGGCGATGCGCGGCGTGATCGCCAAGGCGTGCAACGCCACTCAAATCCGCCGGATCGCCGGGCACAACGAATTTGCGAACAAGCTCTGCCCGGGCTTCAAGGTGGAGGATGCGGCGTGGGCACCGCTGGGGTGGGCCGCATGACTTGGGCCATCCACTACCGCGACCGCAACGCTTTCCTGCAATACCGGGTGCCAGGGTCATTCTGGATCAGCGGGCCGGAAGAGAAGGGCGAGCAGAGCTTCAGTTTCTTCTGCCCCTGCGGCTGCGGCGACAAGTCTGTGCTGAAGATCGGCAACGGCTTCAAGCCGAAGTTCGGCCCGAGCTGGTCTTGGAACGGTTCGATCGAGGCGCCCGAATTGGCGCCCTCGGTCAACTGGCGAGGCCACTGGCACGGCTGGCTTCAGGCGGGCGTCTGGCGCGCCTGCTGATGCCCTTTCTCCCAATCACCGACTGGCGCCTTGCGCTGGTCCTCTCTGCGGCCGCGTGCCGCCTTCCGAAAGGTTCCCAAGATGGACTTCCTCAAATCTCTCCTTTCCAGCCCGGAGCTGATGCAGGCGATCGCCGGGCTACTCGGCATTGCGCTCATGCTGATCATCAATCGGGGGGCCGCGGCTTTCGAAGCCTTCACCGGCATTAGGATCGAGGCGGCGGCGCGTGAGGCGTTACATTCGGCCATCAAGTCCGGCGTCGAGGCTGCGCTGCTCGAGGGTCCGAACGCCGGATTCGAGGTGATCAAGGCGCATGCGATCTACCATGCGCAGCAGTCCGTGCCGGATGCGATCGCGCGGTTGGTGCCTGGCGATGGCGTGCTCGATCGCCTCGCGCTGCGCTATTACCGCGAGGCCATGGATCGGGCGGGGGTGCAGATCCCGGTCTGAGCCGGGCCCGGCGCCGTAGGATAAGAGCCCGGTTGGCGCGCTTGGCTTTTCGCTTCCCGCGGGATTGCTGGAGGCGGGGCCGTTCGACCGCTCGCAGCCCATTGCTGCCAGTCACGCCCCTGCTCAGCGACGCTCCTGGCCAAGCCTCGAAGGGGCGGAGAGCCGGCTTTCGCTGCGACCTAGACGAACGGCAGGTAAACGTCCGAAGCGCCTAGTGGCGGTGCTGCGACCGGCAGACGGGGCAACTAGGGCAACTGACCTTGAAGAAACCGCCGAAGCCTAGCGGGAGCGCGACGCCGCTTTGGGTTGGCTACGCTCTCCAGATACCGAGCGTTTAAGAGACCGAATCAATTGCAATTCGCACCCCGCCCTCTCCGTCGTGGCTTGAATGCAGGCTGGTTAGCCCTGCTCATCTGCTAGAGCTTGCAAATTCAAGCGAAGATCGTCGCACAGGGGATGGTTGCTATTTCCTTCATAGATCCTTCCCATACCTTCAAGCTTCCTAGCCTGCCCAACCTCTGGCAACGCTCGCTGTAGTCCTCTACGTAATGCCTTCGCGAACTCTTTACCCTTCACCGTATTCTTGCAAAAGCCGCCTAAATCAATCCATCTTCCGATAGCATCGGCTTGCCCAGGTAAAGATTGAACAGCTTTGCCGTATGCTTCATTAAAGCTCGCTCTAATTTCAACCTCGTTCAGCTCTGCAAGCGCGTATTCGAGGCTCTTCTCCGCAACCGCTTGATGTATACCCATTGCATCCGCGATATGGTTGGCAGAGTGGAAGCAGCTCTCAATATCAGAGCCCACACTGAGCCAAACAGGTATGTCATTTACGGTGTAGCGCCGAATATTTTTCCAAGCATCAATGTCCATATCCGTCATGAAATCACGGTCCCGATGCACCATGACTTTGATGCCGTGGCGGTCACGTAATTTAGATAGCCGATCTCCGTCTGGTATACTCGACACGCCGAAGCAAGGCCAGATGACTGTGCGATGGGCCAGATGCGGCCATTGATCTATTATCGACTGGAGATGGTCAGTGTTGTCGTCTTCGGAAAAGATCACTATGTCTTTGTCCAGCGCGCCCCATCCCATGCGCTCGCGCACAGCGTGTCCTTCGTCTTTGATAGAGCCACCATCTAGCCAGACAACTTTTGTGGACTGCCCCGATACCCGAACGATACGCGGAGAGTGAGTTGAGACAATAATTTGAGTTTCTGCGAACCTACGCAAGGCAGCTTCTAGCGCTAAGACCAACTTCTCTTGGCTCGATTGGTGCAGGTGTGCATCCGGCTCGTCAATCAGCAGAAGACGAGGCCGAAATGTGAGGAGATAGGCAAAGATTTGGGTGACTTGAAGCAAGCCAGTTCCAGCCATCTCAAGCGGCCTACGCATTGTTTTGTAGTTGCTGCCAGTATCTCCATATCTCATATCCGGTGTATAAAACCAGGCGCGTATGAAGGCGTCTCGGCGCTGATCGAATTTTACCCAGAACCGGACTCCGGGAATAACCTGAGCAACGAGTTCAGACAATTCAGCTAACTCAACGGCGTCCTCGCCAGTGTTCATTTCTTCAGAATGAGTATTGAGAAGCATTTGACGAAGAACCGATCCTCCATCTCCGGATGCTGCCTTCCGTCTAAAAACCGGAGCAGCAAGGATGGTTTCATGCTCGGCGAGACCAGCCAAGCCAGGAATATAGGCAGTCTGCGGCTCCTCACGCACGAAATCAGGTGCGACATGGTGTTCAACTTCAACGCTGACTCCGGCGTCATTCCCAAGAGATTTTAGCTTTATCGCGCCCTCGCCGACGCCACGCTTGAAAGTGACGATTACAGGCTTTGTCGTGCCTCCGCCTCGGTTCTTTCCCTGAAGAGTAGACTTATGCGCCAACGAACGAAAGTCGATGGAAGGTGCGAAATCCATAAGCTCGACTGGGAGTTTCCCACTCTGCGCCAACGAAGCGCATCTTGATGCCCAGTGAATCGCCTTAAGGACAGATGACTTTCCAGATCCATTTTGCCCAACAAGAAGAGTGAGTGGTCCCAAGGGAATATTCTGACAGTCTTCTAGACGCATGAAATTTTCGATAGAAATTCGGTCGATCACCACGCCACCCCTGAAATTTTTCTTCCCCAAAACAGTGCACACTTCAGCATGCAGTTGCGCCTATCGGAAATTGTGTAGCTCGTTGATTCTGCATCAGATAGATGCGTTGCAGAATGTGACGCAACACTTTGCACAAGCTGTAAGGTCCAGACATATACCGTTTGGACCATGTTTCTGCTACCATCGGGACTGAAGCGACAGCCGGACATCTCACACCTAGGTTAGCTGCGCTGGGTAGCTGCCATCTAGCAGGCCCAGCATGAAGGTCGGGTAGGAGCCGTGGCGCGCCTGCGAAGTGAGGCGCCCCAGCTTCACCGGGCACGTCCGCCGCCTACGCTGAGCGACTGCTACGAGTTTTCGGGCCTCTGTCTGTTCGGCCGTCCAGGCTCCTGAGCGGCCGATTGATCCCGAAATGATGAAACAGGAGCGGCAAAGGCTACGCGTAGGCCTTGATAACTGCTTCCAGATCATCGGCAAACTGGTATAGGTCTTGAGGGCCAGCGACCTTGTGCTTCGCCTCGTTCTTATCGGTGTCGAATACTCCGACGTGGCGGGTCGTTGCCGAGTTGAAATACAAACGACAGATGGGCTTGCGGTTGTTATCATCCATCAGGATGGCGCAGTAGCTCTTCGCGTCGCGTATAACGATACGATCGACCGGGACATGGCGTGCAGCAATAGCGCGCACGATGAGGTGCCCGGCAATCTCCTCGTCGGTGGTGATGATTCCGTCTTCGTTGGCAGGGGTGGTGTAAACGGAGGGGTCTTCAGGCTCTGTCACTGCTTTTTTCTCACCGCTGAACGCAACGCCGAGCTTATCTTGAATGCGGTCGCGGATGATTTCGTCCAGCGCTGCCTGCACTGCGGGCCGGAGTTGCTCGGCGACGCCTTTGGTGATCGCTCCGTCATGGATTTGTCGTCCGACCAGACGGATGAAATCATCATCCGGGTCATCTAGCTGCTTCCGCAGGTAGTTCGCTGCAGCTCGGGTGTACTTTAGGTTCGAGGCTGCCTCCACGATTGCATCGATAGCAAAGTTCGGTTTCTGGAAGCGGGCGAGCTCTTCCACCTGATCACGGTCAAAGTTTTGAAAGTCGAATTTGAAGAATGGCCGTTTGTCCATCTTGTTCGGTTCATCGGTATCCGAGAAGAACCATGCCTCGCGGCCATTCGTGAGGATGGCAAGGCGCGCTTCCGTAACAGAGAAATAGCGGAACAGTTGGTTGAACTGTACGTCGCCCAGTTTGGAATTTACGGGCTTGGCCTCGATCAGCATGGCAATCTTGCCGTCGATTTTCACAGCGAAGTCGACCTTTTCACCCTTTTTGGTGCCGACGTCAGCAATGAACTCCGGGATTACCTCGTCTAGGTTGAAAACGTCGAAGCCAAGGGTTTGTAGGAAGGGTAAAATTACGGAAGTTTTAGTAGCTTCCTCGGTCAGCGCCTGCCTCTCAGCGACCTTTGACCTGCTTGAAATTTGTGAAACACGCTCGAAAAAGTCACTCACTTTGCTCACCTCGTACGACAACGCTCCATTTCGAGCATATTCGACCCCTGCATTGGTCAAGCGCGCAAGTGTGATCGCATCTTTCAGGTGGGGGGATGGTGTCCTAGCCCCCTGTGAGTTGCATGGGGGCAACATCCTGAAGTAGCAGGAGTGCTCGTTGGAGGTGGTATCGCGCCCTGACGAGCCGTGGCTTCTCGGGCGGTCTCTTGCTTGCCGACCTCGGGTTTTCTGGACAGGTGTGTTCGCCTGCTTGCAGCTCAGAGCGGCCCTTCGAGCTCGCCGCAGCATCACGCCAGGCGCCGGCAGAGAGGACAGGGAGCGGTCGTTCGCCGCGGTCGCGAAGGCACCCCGGGCACACTACGGAAGCGGACATTCAAGCGAGGACCTAGGCCGAAGCCCGTTCGATCAACATCAAGGGTGGATGCCGGACTTTCGCCGCGGTCGCGAAGGCACCTCGGCCGCACCGCGGAAGCGGCCATTCAAGCGAGAACCAAGGCCGGAACCCGCTCGATCGACACCAGGGGCGGTTTCCAGACTTTCGCTGCAGGCTGCGTGAACGTCTCATATTCAGGGAAAACTGCTGCTCAATTCAGATGACTACTAATAGTTGAGTTCGCATGGCGTCCCAGAAAGAAGTTCTGTATGCTTCGATGTGAGTGTTTGTTCAGAATGTAGCACTATCGATGAAAGCTTAGCGATGGATTTTGATGAGGCGACGATCAAGTTCAATCAGATATTTCAACCGGGGTTGATCGAAGACACCTTGGCAGTGGTGAACGAAAACAAGAGGTTCGTATACTACACATCTGCTGACACGGCGATGAAGGTTCTTCGTAACCAAGAGCTGTGGTTCAGAAACGTGACGGTCATGAATGACTATTCCGAAGTCTCTTACGGACTTGGGCTGATCCGTTCAGTCTTCTCCGGACAAGAGGGCGCAAGGTTTCGGACTGCAGTTGAGGATATTTATCCCGGCACGATCGAAAAAGCCGAAGAACTTATCGCCGGATGGGAACACGACTGGAAGTTCGAGACTTATATTGCGTGTGTATCTGTTCACAATTCAGAGGAAGATCGGCAAGGCAGGCTTTCAATGTGGAGGGCCTACGGTGACATTGCTTTGGTGGTCAACAACTCACCAATGATGGCAGTCACCGACCTGTTAGCTGTTTTCTCTATACCTGTGCTCTACCTTTCCGAGCGCGACTTGTCCGCCTACTTGTCCAAAGTCACAGATTCCATACTCATCAATCGGACTTATTTGAGTGGATTGGGGCAGGAGACGCTTGTTGCATACATCCACCAAATGCTTTTTCGGTTCGCGATCGCAACTAAGCATCCGGGTTTTGGGGAAGAAAAAGAGTGGCGCTTGTACTATCGGCCAACGGAGCGAGTGAGTCCGGCAATGACGGAAGAAACGGTGGTGCTGGCTGGTATTCCACAAAAAATCTTCAAGCTACACCTTGCCAATGATCCGGATAATGGGTTGCACGCAGCCGATATCCCCTCGTTGTTAGATCGGATCATCATTGGACCTACGGAATTTCCCTACGTGAGCTATAAGGCATTCGAAACTGCTCTTGCGGAGTTGGGCGTAGAAGACGCCGCTGCCAAGGTTGTTCTTTCAGATATCCCTTTGCGAACCCGATAAACATATGAGCGCCCAGTAGAACGTCGAATGGAAAAGCAAGACCCTAGTGCCTATCAGACTAACGCCGCGCTAGTTCAACGGCTAAGGTTATCGGACCGGCGATTGATGGCCGCCTTGGCGCTAGGGGCGGATTGCCGACCTTCGCTGCGCCTTGGACGAACGGCGGCGATGCCACCAGTCAGCGCATCGCTACGACGGGGGCCGAGTAGCCCTTGGCGGCCATTTATGCGCGATACAAAAGGCGTGCGGTCCAATTTTGCAAGCCAGGAAGCGGAAACGCGCAGGTGCATCGACATGAAGTGATGATTCATCCTTCAGTCGAAAATGCTGTTCCTAGGGCTTGATCCATATTGAAAGATCAACCTCCCGAAGTGGGCCTTTTGCCAGGTTAGCGTGAGCTAGCGCGATTCCGATCGACGTAAGCCGTGAGTTCCGAATTGTTGGCTTGTTGTATGTTGCCATTATTTCGGAGATTCTTGGGAGATGGGCACTCATCACGCCTTGGAATTCATCTCCAGAGGGCTGGGAGCCTCTGGAGACCTCTTTATACCGTTCGGAGTATTCTCCGTAGATTCCGAATTGCGGCAAAATCGTTTCAAGTTGAGGTCCGCTGACGGCGAATACTTTTTGGCCGTTGCCATAAGGCGAATTCACAATCAGACCTTTCTGTAATAAAATATCGTAGTCAGCGAAATTATCCCGAAGATCGGCCTCAGATACGCCTTTTGTGATGATGTCCCCATATCTATTCGAAAGTATTCCGATCGCATCAATTTGGTTTGCAATACCGGACGGCGGGATTAAGCAGCCATGCGCCGCGAGATAGTTCGCGGCTGATTCACTTGTTGAGATGTTGTCTAAGAGCGGCAGGCAGACACGCGAAAGAAAGTCTGCGAGTTGTTGAATGTTCATCAGCCCATTGTCTTGAACATTCTGGAAGGTGAAAATCATGCTGAGGGCGTTAAGATCAGAATCGGGAATTGAGCCAACCTTAGCAATTGCATCGTTCAAGGTCAGCGAAAGGCGGCTTCGCTCCGCAACCTTGGATCGCTGCGCCACGAGATCGGTCAGAACCTCCCTTAAGCCCTCGTCGCCGCTTCTAGCGAACGCTTTCTGAGCATCAAGAGTTGCTGCAAGGAAGTCCGGTTCACGAAACGCCTCCGAACGCGTCGTGCCGTCGGTTGCAAAACGCTCCAAAACGCCAGCTTCGAATGTCTTTAGCCGGTCTGCGATTTGTGCTTTAGCGACATTACCCAGCGTTTCAACGTGGGCTGTCAATGCTGAAAGTATCTCCACCATCTGAGCAGGTGAGAGCCCACCGTTGACGGTGACATCGCCTGTTGCCTGAATTGCGGTTGAGCCTTCAGTAGCGTTCTGTTTTTGGCCACCAAGCATTATTTGATTTTCGTGTCACGACCGGACTGAATGCCGGTTGAGCCCCCCCGCACGTCCTGATTTTGGCTTTTCCGGGATCGCGCGGCGCGAATGCCCCAAACGCCAAGAACAATTGTTACGATTAGGGCAATCCCCCACAGGACAAGATTTGGTATGTCCATGACACCTCCTGCTGTTGTCGCGAAGTTACACAACTCACTCTGCGGAATCTAGCCCTTCAGCGCAATGTGGCAGGCCCGATGAAAGGCCGCCTCGTCAGCCTTGTCGCCGTTGAAAACGTGACAATGCTGCACCGGGTCACGAACGACCGCTTCCATCCAGCCGCACCGCAGCGTTGGCTATTCCGGTGGAGGTCCGTTCTGGGCCGGACACGTCATGAAGGGCGACCACTGGTCGTCCCTTGCCTATGTCGGCTTCCTGCGCATTTCTGCCGAACAAGCCAAGCAGTGAGCCCGACCTAGGTCCAACTCCGAGCTGTGGCTCGAGCCAAGCGGGGCAGTCGGTATTCTGCGCTTAGCCGACCGCTCTTAAGGGCAAAGGCCTGCGGTGCGACAGAACCTTGGTGGCTTTGCCTCAGCGCCTGATCCGCATCGCCGCGATACGGGCTGAGCTTGGCCTGTTCGCTCGACGGATCAGGAGCACTAGGCCGCCAAAGATCACGAAGATGATTCCGAGGCCCGGC
>NZ_JBLXHL010000024.1:0-10777 GCF_048259695.1 Celeribacter sp.
TCGCCGCGAACACCGAGCGCGACCGCGAGGAGGCCCCCGGCGGGGCCCCGATGCAGGGCGGCGCTGCGGATCTCGACTTCGGCCTTTTCGACGCCGGGGCACGGGATCAGATGGACATGTTCGGCGACAGCGGCCGGGCCAGCACGGGCCTCGGAGATGGCTTCGATGACCCCTCCCCCACCGCCCCGGCGGTGCTGCGCCAGATGGAGGCGGCCGAGAACGATCTGCGCCGCGCCATTGCCGAGGGGCTCGAGCTCGAGGTGCCCACCGGGCGCGAGATCGACGGCGCGGCCGAGCTGCTCAGCGCCGCCGATCTGCTGGATGATCTCGACGCGGACGCGGATTTCCTGGGGGCGCTCGATGTCTGCAAGGCCTGATGCGTTGACCGGCGAGCTGCTGCTGCCCGAGCCCCCCTTCCCCGACCTGCCGCCGCTCCTGAGCGAATGCGCGCTCTGCGGCCGCGACGTGCTCGGCGAGGTGGTGCGTGCCCTGCCCGAGGGCCTGATCTGCGCCGGCTGCGACGGCGAGATAGATTTCTAGAAACCTAGTTTGCTAGCAAGGAAGGCGGCAGGCATGAGCCTTTTCGACTGTATCCAGGACGCCATGGACGGCGGCGAGATGGACCCGCAGCGCGGCGCCGAGGCGCAACGGCTGTTCAACGAGCTGCGCGCGGACTACGAGCCGCGCGTCGGCCGGGACGCGGCCAATGCGCAGGCCGCGGAGGACGTGAAGCGGATCATGGCGGCGCGCGCCGGCCGCAAGCGCCGGCTGACGCTGCTGCGGATGCAGGCGGCGCGGCGCGGCACGCAATACCTCGAGGCGCACCGCACGCTCACCGGCCGCGCCGACCCCTCGGACGGGCTGCGCATCTTCATCACCGGCGACGAGATGAGCGCGATCCCCGGCATCGTGCCGATGGCGCGCACGCTCAAGGGCTTCTACCACGCCGAGCTCGACCGCGTGCTCTCGACCTTCTCGCGCAACCTGCTCGGGGAGACCCGGAACAAGGCACGGCTGGCGAACATGACCCGCGAGCTCTTCGGCCAGGGCACCGGCGATGGCGCCGCGGCCGAGCTCGCCAAGTCGGTGCGCGAGGTGCTCGATCGCGCGCGGCGCGATTTCAACGCCGCCGGCGGTGACGTGGGCTTTCTCGAGAACTACGGGTTGCCGATGCACCATGCGCCGCGGGCGCTGCGCGATGCCGGCTTCGAGGCCTGGCGGGATGCGATCTGGGACAAGCTCGCCTGGCACCGGATCACCGACTTCGACACCGAGCTGCCGTTTGCGGCCGAGGGCGCCGTGCCACCGAAAGGCGCGCGCGCCGAGGAGTTTCTCGGCGACGTGTTCCGCAGCATCACCACCGATGGCTGGTCGAAGCGCGAGCCTTCGTTCCAGGAGGCCGGGCTTTCGGTTTCGAGCCACCGCTCGGCGAGCCGGGTGCTGCACTTCCGCGATGGCGATGCCTGGCTCGAGTACAATCAGGCTTTCGGCGCCGAAGACCCGTTCACCAATATCGTCACCGCGCTCGACGGCTACGCCCGCGACACGGCCTCGATGCGCGTGCTCGGCCCCAACCCCACAGCCGGCCTGACCTACCTGGGCCAGTGGGTCCAGAAGCGGGCCGCCGAGGCGCCCTGGACCGAGGCGCCCGAGGCGGCAACCCGCGCTGCGACGAAAGCCGCGCGCAAGGTGCGGGCGATGCTCGATCTGCACTCCGGCGCGGCGCAGGCGCCGGTTGATGGAATGCTAGCAAACTTTCTTGCTGGCACGCGCTCGGTGCTGGTCTCGGCGCAGCTCGGCTCTGCGGCGGTCTCGGCGGTGACGGACGTGGGTTTCCAGATGGCGGCCGCGCGCAAGATCGGCATCGACCCGGGCAAGGTGATTTCCCGCCTCGGCCGCGAGCTGGTCGGAGATCCCGCCAATGCCGCGCGCAAGGGGCTGATCGCCGAGCAGCTGAGCAACGTCGGCGCGGCGCAAGCGCGCTACATGGGCGAGGTCTTCACTCCCGAGACGGCGGCGCGGCTGTCGGACTTCGTGATGCGCGCCTCGGGCCTGACCCGCTGGACCGATGCCGGCCGGCACGCCTTCCAGCTCGAGTTCATGGGGCTGCTGGCCGACAACACCGGGCGGGGCTGGGACGAGATCGCATCGCCGCTGCGCCTGGTGCTCGAGCGCAAGGGCTTCACCGCCGCCGACTGGGAGGTGATCCGCGCCACCGAGCTGCACGAGGAGAGCGGCGCCACCTTCCTCATTCCGCACGAGCTGCGACACCGCGCCGATCTCGAGGCCGGGCAGGCCGATGATCTCGCCGTGCGGCTCATGTCGGTGATCCACGAGCAGACCGAATTTGCCGTGCCTTCGGCTTCGATCGAGGGGCAGGCGCTGTTCCTGGATCAGACCCGGCCGGGCACCTTCGCCGGGGAGCTGATGCGCTCGGGGCTGATGTATAAATCCTTCGGCATGTCGCTGCTCTACAACCAGACGCGGCGGCTCATGTCGCACGAGGGGGCGTGGAGCAAGCTGAAGTATTTCGCCGGCATGGGCACGTTGCTGACGCTGATGGGCGCGGTGAGCTTGCAGATGAAGGAGCTGGTCAAGGGGCGCGATCCCCGGCCGATGGGCTCCGGTGCGTTTGTCGGCGCGGCGGTGCTGCAAGGCGGCGGTCTCGGTATCTTCGGCGACTTCCTGGCTTCGGAAGAAAACCGCTTTGGCGGTGGCATCGCGGCCACGCTGGCGGGCCCGGTGGTCGGCGCGGCCTCGGACCTGACCAAGCTCGGCATCACCGCCGCCCGCGCACCCTTCGGCGGCGAGGGCAATCTCGGCCGCGAGGCCACCAATTTCCTACGCTACAACACGCCGGTCACCGGCATCTGGTATTGGTCCACGGCCTTTCAGCGGCTCATGTTCGACAACCTGCAACGCCTGGCTGACCCAGAGGCAGAGCGCGCCTGGCGCCAGGCGGCGCGGCGGCGAGCGCGGGAGTATGGCAACGCGGCCTGGTGGAAGCCGGGCTCGGCCTTGCCGGAACGCGCGCCGGACCTGTCAACAGCACTTGGTGGATAGACAGTAGCGCGATACCCCATTTTGTAGTATTTCACTACAAAACGTTGTGGGGCCGCATGACCGTCTATACCCAAATTGTCGAATACGCACTGGATGGCGACGGGGTCACCGTCGCCTTTTCCTATCCGGGTCGGGTCGATGACCTGGAGAACTTGCACTGCGCCGTCGCGCTCGAGAGCGGCGGGGTGGTGGAGCGGGACTACACGGTTACCGGGGATGACCAGGGCGCCACCTTCACTTTCATCGCGGCGCCGGCGGCGGGCGAGCGGGTCTACATGTGGCGCGATACCCCGCCCGAGCAGCGCGTCGATTACGCGGCCGGGGATTTCCCGAGCGAGACGCATGAGCGCACGGCTGACCGACTGGTGCTCATGGCGCAGGAGGTGCGGGACTCCGGCAAGCGCACCCTGCGCCTCAATCGCAGCGGCCCCGTGCTGAACCCGATCAACCCGGTGGAGTTCTCCGGCAAGCTGATGGGCATCGGCCCGGATCACCAGCTGATCCCCAGCACGCAAACACTCGACAAGATCGACAATGCCGCCTCGGTCGTGGACCGGGCGCTGGCCGAGATGGGCATCAGCCGGGGGGCCGATCTCGACTTCGGCCTCATCACCACAGCAGCAAACACAATTGAGGATTGGGGGTCGATCGAATGAGCGTGCAAATTCAGCGCCGCCGGGGCACGACGCAGCAACACGAGACCTTCACCGGCGCCGCCGGCGAAATCACGGTCGATGTAAGCCTGAACACGGCGCGGGTGCATGACGGCAAGACGCCGGGCGGCTTCCCGCTTGGCGTGGTGATGAGCACGGCCAGGGCGGTGCTGGCGATGGCTGCGCTGTCGCTGCCCGCAGGAATGCTGGTCACCGCCGGCGCCGACAACCTGTCTTACGAGGTGGCGCCGACCACTGCGACAGACCACCACAAGGTCACCGCCGGCGGCGTCAAGCTCTACGCGCTGCCCGGTGAGAACGGCTACAACGTCAAGGCCTTCGATGTATCGACGGCGGTGGGTTACAAGGCCATGCTCGACGCGCTGCCCGCCGGCGCGCAGCTGCATCACCCCGATGACTGGTCCGTCGATCTCGATGGCTCGGTGGAGATCGCCAAGAAAGTCAAGATGACCGGCGCAGGCGAGGTGCGCTGGACCGCTGGCATCGAAAATGCCGGCGGCTTCAAGGTCACCGCCGATGGCTGCGAGTTCATCGGCGTCCGGTTGAACAACCCAAACATGCTGCAATCCGACAGCGGCGAGCGCAACTACGGCTTCGACATTCGCGCCGACGAGGTGCTGCTGCTCGGCAATCACATCGAGCAATTCCAACACCCGATCGCCGTGCGGGCGATGGGCGAGTTCCACAACTTCCGCATTCTTGGGAACCGCCTCAAGGACTGCATCGGCATCGGCCTCGAGGACCGCGCCGATGGCATCGTGGTCTGGGGCTCGCAAGGTGTGATCTCGGGCAACGTGGTCAATGCCAAGTCGGGCCATGACTGCCGCATCGGCATTCACGTCGAGAGCCTGCCGGGCAGCATTGTCGAGGATGCGCCGCACAACGACGCGCTGCTGACCATCTCCAACAACGAGGTTTACGGGAAGTTCCGCCGCTCGATCGTCAACGAGGGCTGCATCGGCGTGGCGATCACCGGCAACACGGTGGCCGATTTCACCTGGCAGGGCATCGCGATTGTCGAGAACGCCAAGGGCACGGTGGCAAGCGGCAACACGGTGATCGTCACCCGCACCGCGGCCGACACCCAGGGCGCCAGCTACAACCCGCTCTATGCGGGGCTGTTCCTCTATGGCACCGGCGAGGGCAACCTCATCGCAAGCAACTCCGTCTGGCACAAGCCAGGCTCGGTGACCGATTGCTCGATCGGCATAGAGGGTGCCACCTCCGATCGTTACCAGAAGAACAGCGCGGTACGCGGCAACGTCATCACCGGCGAGGATGACACCGCGATCATTGGCGCCGCCGTCCATATCCGGGGATGGGTGCCGGAAGGCATCACCATCGCCGACAACCAAGCCGAAGGTGCGCTGACCCGCGGCGTGATGATCGCCAATTTCGGTACAACGACGAAGGTTCGGGCCGAGCGCAACAACTTCAAATGCGTGCCCGCCTCGACTGCCGGCTCGCAGGGCGTCGACTGGCAGGAAACCACCGGCGAGCTGGTCCTGCGCGGCAATAGGATCGAAGGTTTCTACCAAGGGTTTGACGTAACGAACGCAGGCGCCGGCGAGATCGTGGACAACACGATCCTGAACTGCGTCGTTGGCATCTTGGCGACCAACTCGGCCTTCCGTCGCATTGTGGGCAACTACATCGACGGCGTGACCCACGGCATCGACATCTTTGGGGTCACCGGAACTCTGGTCACTTGCAACGATATTCGCAACTACAGCGGCGAGGCGATCCGCAACGTCGGATCGGCGCTGGTGCCCTACGTCTACGACAACGGCGCGCAGACCATTCGCACGCGCGTCACCCTGTCTCTGGCGACGATCACCAACGGCGCCAGCTCGACCGAGACCGTGGCGGTGGCCGGGCTGACCAACCCGGCGCATATCAAGGTCTTTCCCGCCAGCACGAGCAACGGGCTCGGGGTGAGCGCGGCCTGGCTCAGCGGCGCTGGCTCGGTGAGCTTCACGGTGCGCAACGACAGCGGCGCCGACAGGGCCGCCGCGTCGGCCGATTTCATCGTCATCGCCGAGCGCTACGGCGCGCTGGCCTGAGGCAAGGGGGCCCAGGTGGAAGAGTTTGTTTTGAAATGGTGGACCGTCTTCCTCGGCCTCGGCGGCATCGTCGCGGCCGGGGCCGGCGCGTGGTTTGCAAGCCGCCTGGCGCAGACGCGCAATACCTGGCGCCTCGAGCTGATGGAAAAACGCCAGCGCGAGCACGAGGAGCGCACCGAGAAACGCTTCGATCTGCAAGGCGCGGAGCTCGCCAGCCTCAAGGCCGACACCAGCGAGGTGCGGCTCAATTTCAGCGTCCTGCAAGTCACGCTCGATCAGATGCGCGGCTCGCTCGATGAGATCAAGACGGCCCTCAAGGAGAAACAGGACAAATGACCTACCTGCCCCTGAGCCAGGTGCGCTATCTGGTGATCCACTACAGCGCCACGCCGATCGAGCACAGCTACGGGCTCGACGATATCGACGCGATGCACCGCAAGCGCGGCTTCAAGAAGATCGGCTATCACGCCTATGCGCCCCGCGCCGGCGGCTGGCAGCCCGGCCGCGATGTGGTGGCTGGCAACCGCACCTTCGAGATGGGCGCGCATAGCCAGGGCGAGAACGACGAGAGCCTCGGCTTCTGCTACGAGGGCGGCGTGCACCTTCTCGATCTCGATGCCGGTTTCGACAGCCGCACGCCCGAGCAGATCGAGGCGATGATCGGCTGGATCGACACCATGCTGCTGCTGACCGGCGGCGATGGCATCGACCCAGCCAAGGGGCCAGTGGTGATCGGGCATCGCGACATGCCCGGCGCGGCCACCCAATGCCCCGGGTTCGACGCCGGCGCCTGGTGGCGCGAGGTGGTGAAGTCTCGGCAGCTCACGGCGCAGCTCAAGGTCGCGGCCGATGGCAGCCGCGGCCTGCCGTCCTGGCTGCGCTGGCTGCTCAAGTTTCTCAGCGGAGGGCACAAGGCATGATGGGTCTTATCGGGCCTCTCGGGCTGGCGCTGCGCGTCGGTCTCTTCACCGGCGCCGGCTGGCTGGCCGAGCATTCTGACTTCATCAGCTGGCGCCCGGCTAGCGGCGACCTGACCGTCAACGTGGAGGGGCTGGCAGAGTTCCTGGCGGCCGGCATCGCCTTTGGCGGGGCGGTTGTCTGGCGCAAGATCGCCAAGGCCAAGGGCGGCACCACATGATTGTGGATCTGCTGCTCGGCCTCGTCGCCCTGCTCGGCCTGGTCGTCGGGGCGATGAAGCTCGGCGAGCGCAAGGAGCGACGGCGACAGATGGACGCCGCCGAGAAAGCGCAGGAGCGGCGCAGAGCGGCGCAGGAAGAGGCGGAGGGGATGACGGATGCGGAACTGGCCCGCGCTATCACTCGTCGCCCTTAGCGGCGCTCTGGCGGGCTGTGACGGCCCGTCCTTCTGCGACACCTATCAGCCTGTCCACTTCGAGGCGCAGCTCGCGCTCGAGGTCGTGGCGCGAGATCGCGTCTCGGCCGAGCGGACCTACGCCAACAACGCCGCCTTTGAGGCGTGTCCCTGATGCTCCCTCGCGGGCTGATGCCTCGCCCGCGTGTTCAGCCTGCCCCGGTCTCGGCCGGGGCTTTTTTTATGCGCGCGCGTTAGACCCACGGGGAAGCTCAAAGCCGGGTGGATCGGCCCGCTGCGCGACCCGATGCGGCCCCGCGACAGAGCCCCAGCTTGCCAGCCTTGTGAGGGGCGCTGCGCCGGGGCTCAGCCTCGAGGCCGCAGGGGACTATAGATCATTAGAAAGGGTCTATGCGTAAGTTGTTGATTTCTATAAGGGGGACCGGACTCCTGTGGCCACCCGTGCGGCCACCTGTGTCCGGTGACGCTAGGGGAGTGGACACGAAACGCCCGCCGTGTGGCCACCTGTGTCCGAATTTGGGACATGTATGGCCGCGCGCAGCGGAAACCCGTGTCCGATTTCTTGACAAGCCCGCCTAAAACTGGACAAGTACCGACAGAAAAAAGTGGGGCGGTATGAAACCAGAGAGAGACAGTTTTGCTCAGACAGATTCGGAGACGCATCTGCTCTGGGCGAAGATGGGGAGAAAGAACCCGACCGCGTCGTGTATCCTGCACGCGCTGATCGGGCTCGCGGACAAGCACAATTCTGTGGTGGTCTCGCACCAGGCGCTCGCGCGCATGGTCGATGCCTCCGAGCGCAGCGTGCGGCGCTCGATCCAGTACCTCGAGCAGGGCAACTGGATCGGGGTGAGCCGGATCGGACGCACCAACATCGTGAGCCACTACACCCTAAACGCCCGAGTGTGCTGGAAGGCGGCGCGGGATCAGCGCGGCTTTGCGGCGGTCACCGCGCGCGTCATCCTGGACGCGGAGGAGCAACCGAACACTCACGAGCTCGGGCATCAAAGGCCGCTACGGCAGATAGACACCGAGAGCATCCGCAGCATGAGCCCGGACTTCGCCGCGCTTCCTGACCTGCAAGACGATGACGGCCTCGAGGGCGGGCAGATCGACCTCGAGGAATACATCGCGATGAAGCAGCACCAGGAAGGCAAGTAACCTAGCAAGGTAGTTTGCTAGCAAAACAGAAAGGGCCGGCGCAATGCCGGCCCTTCGTGGTTTCAGTGGCGGTCTGCTGGGATCAGACTTTGCTAGGTCTCAGACCTCGCCAGCCTCGGCGCGCAGCATGTCGATCGCGCGCTCGATGAGGGCATACTGCTTCTGTCCAGTCTTCGCCGCAAGCATACGCAGGTAGGCGGCGCGGTCCTCGGTGATCCGCACATTGACTGGCACGCGGGTGCCCTCGTCGCGGGTGCTGGTGGCGGGCACGGCCGGGGCCCGATCGCGCGGCGGCGGGGCTATGGCGGCAAGGGTGGTTTTCTTCGCCATGTGGTTACTCCTTCGGTAGCGGTCGGGTCTCGGTAAAGCCTTCGGTGAAGCCGCGCTTGCGCAGCTCCTCGGCGATGGCTGGCGGCACGATAAGGCCATGCCCCTCGTTCCAGCCGCGGGTGGCGTTGATCCAGTAAGCAATGGCCTTCTGCTGGTATGCCTCGCGGCAGACCATTGAACAGGTCAGGATTTCTTGGCCGGTATCGAGCCGGGTGGTGAACCATCCGACGTGTTTCTTGGCGCGCTCGAGCGCCCATCTGCCGTGCTTGGATGGGACCACGAAGGCCTTCTTACCGCATTCGGCGCAAGTCAGGGTGGCGCTTGGCATCATGCGACCTCCGCGCTCGCCGTCAGCGCCGCGGCGATCTCGGCCGCCAGGGCTGCGGCTTCCTGGTTGATGCTCTGGTGCGTGGTCTCCGAGGCGGCGCGGCCGGCCATGTGTGCCTGGCGGATCGTCGGCATTTCGCGCAGCTCGGCGTCGAACACCTCGAGTCCGGCGCGGCGCAGGTAGTCGCGCACGTCGCGGCGTTCGGTCTCCGATCCCTTCACCCGGCCGAGCGCCACGCGGATGCGGACAGGCGGGGTGCCGGCGCGCTCGAGCTCGCCGGCCACGGCCGCCTGCGGGTGCAGGTCATCGAGCGAGTATCCGCTCGGCAGAATGACCAGGCTCGAGGCGCGCGCCATGGTGAGCCCGCCGCGCTCGGCATGGGCGGGCCCGTCGAGAATGGTCAGGTCATAGCGCCCGGCGTCCTTGAGCGCGCGCTCGACCGACCGATACTTGATCACGTCGAGATCGGGATCGAGCGCCTCGCGATCGCGGGCGATCTTCCATTGCGTCACGGTGCCCTGGTTCGCGTCCAGGTCGGCGATCAGCACGCGCCAGCCGGCGCGCGCCATCTCCACGCCGAGCAGGCGCGCGATCGTGGATTTTCCGACGCCGCCTTTCTGGCTGATGAGGGATAGGATCATGCTTTGCCTCCTTGTCTGGCGCCGGTTCGCGTGGCGCCCGCTGCAAGGATGCAAGTTTGCTAGCACGATAGCAAGCTAGCAAAAAAGAAAAGCAGCGCCGGAGCGCTGCCTTTGTGTCGTTCATGCCGCGGATCGTCAGTCGGCGGCGGGCTCGATGATCAAGGCGGAATGCGCCTCCACGAAATTGCCTCTGACGAACGGGCCGGAGATCATATTTCCGGAGACGTTCTGCGTTGCCGGGCCGGCTGACCTCACCTGATATTTCCTGCATTGGCAGACGTAGGTTCTGCCCGGGGGAGGGGGCTCCATATCCTGCCCGCAGTCGGGGCAGGATATGCCGGGGTATCCAAGGGCGCCGTTCAATCCTGCTCTCATCCTCCTGACCTCCTTACGCCGCCAGCACCTGCCCCATGTCCTCGAGGGACGGGGCGCGCAGCATGTTGATCTTGGAGATGGCGCGGTTCGCAAGGAAGCGCTGGCGGGGCAGGTAGTGCTCGAGCACCTTCATGCCGTTCTCGAGCGTGTGGCCGGAGACAGAGCAGATATCGGCGATCGAGGCGCCGCCTTCCGCCGCCCAGACCATGCCGGTGCGGCGCAGGTGCGACATGTTGAGGGCGCCGGCGTAGAGCGGATCCTCGAGCTCGCCGATCGGCACGCCGCCGGTCAGGCTCGGATGATCGGTGGCGGCTCCCTCGCGGACCTCGCACCAGGCGCGCTCGAGCTCGCGCTCGGTGTAGGCGCCGCCGCAGCGTTCGTTGAGGATCAGCGGCGCGCCGTTGTTGCCGATGTGCCCGAGGCGATCGGCGGCGACCGGGTGCAGGTTGAACGACAGGGCAACGCCGGTCTTGAATTGGGTCAGGTGCAGCACGCCGGCCTTGACGTTTGCGGTGGTCAGGGCGCGCACGTCCGCCGGCCGCTGCATGGTGGCGGCGAGCAGCACGGCGGCAACCGCCACGCTCGGACGGCCGATGCGGTCGGCAGCCGAGACCATCGCCCAAAGCTCGGCCCGGGGGCCGGGGCGCTTGGGCGGGCTCGGGCCGGCCAGCCCCGTGGCGGGGGGCGGGGTGGGGGGCCGCCTAGCGGTTGGCGAACTCGGGCGCGGGACCACTGGGGATGAACCCCAACACGATCATCCCGTCCGCAAGCGTCAGGTCCGCGTCGATGGTCTCGGCGTTGCCTTTCAGT
>NZ_JBLXHL010000025.1:0-10360 GCF_048259695.1 Celeribacter sp.
CCATGCGCGGCGCAGACAAATGGCAAGGCATCGACTGGAAGCTCTCCCCTCTCGGCAACCCGGTGATCAATGACAGCCTGCACTGGCTCGACTGCAAGATCCACGCAGAGCACCCCGCAGGTGATCACCTGATCGTGATCGGGGAAGTGAAGGGGCTGAATCTGGATGTTGCGGGGACGGCGCAGCCACTGCTGTATTTCAAGGGGACGTACGGGGGCTTGGCTGGGGAAGAGGGATAAGACTGGAAGTATTGGTTGGCTGAAACCTTAAGAATCTGACTAGGGGATTATGAGTTCGCTTTTAAAACAATAAGTTACTGACACAAAAGAAAACTGACCGAAATCTAGCGTAAGGCACAGCTCTTTGTAATCAGTAACTTAGCGGAAGTTAAGGATAGCACATGAAGCTGGCGTGTACTGCTCATGTACTGTTGAACGCTACTTGTCAAAGTATCTTCGAACGTGGAGGGGCCACTGACGAACCTACAAGTACCGTGTCAGTGGCCCTGACTACGCACTATGCCGACTGCCATAGTGAAGACAGTGCTTCAGCCTGCTGGAGTACCGTCTGTATTGCGGCATCCTGAAGGTCCGGCGGATAACCGTACTTGCGGAGAGTGCGCTTGACTAATACTCGCATCCGGGCACGGGCAGATTCCCGATGAGCCCAGTCTACAGTGACGTTTTCGCGCAGACTGGTCAGCAATTCATGGGCAATGACCCGCAACTGCTCGTCGCCCATGAGCTCCGTGGCCGACTCGTTCTCTGCCAACGCGTCGTAGAAGGCGATTTCATCGTCGGACAGTCCAGCCTCTTCACCACGCTTGCGTGCTACCCTGATGTCCTTGGCCAGTTGGATCAGTTCCTGCAGCACCTCGGCGGTAGTGATGGCGTTAGCGTGATAACGAGCAATTGCATCTTCCAGGCGCTCAGTAAAAGCCCGAGATTCCACCACATTGCTACGACTGCGAGACCGAATGTCGTCATTGAGTAGCTTACGCAGCGCTTCCAGCGCCAAGTTTTTCTTTTCCATCTGCTGAACTTCCGAGAGAAACTCGTCGGAGAGGATGGAAATATCCGGGCTCTGGATGCCCGCAGCGGCCAGTATATCCACGATCTCGGTTGAAACCACCGCACGGCTGACGATCTGTTGAATCGCCAACACGCGATTCTGCTGAGTAACACCAGACCCGGTGCTGCTCTTGACCAACGCTGCACGAACCGCCTGGAAGAAGCCTACTTCCTCGCGGATCTCGCAGGCCCCATCGGAAGCAGATGCCAGAGCGAACGCCTTCGACAGCGCAAGTACAGCGTCCTGGTATTGACGATGAGCGCTCTTCTTGCCTTCCTTAGTCTTCTCTTTCGCCGCTAGCTTCTGTTGCAGTTCGAGAACCCACTCGATGGCCCCCGCCATCATCATGAGGCGCTCTTGCGGCGTCCCATTCATGGCAGATGAGTAATCGAAACCGTGGTACATGTCGCGCACGATTTCGTACTTCTCCAGCATCACTGCCACGGCTTCAGCTTCGTCGATGCCGGTCTTGTCTTGATCTGGCTTGGAGTACTGCGCCAGCGCCGACTTTAGGTTCTGTGCAATACCAATGTAATCCACGATCAAGCCCGCCGGCTTATCGCGGAATACGCGGTTGACGCGTGTAATGGCCTGCATTAGTCCGTGGCCTTGCATAGGCTTGTCCACGTACATCGTGTGCATGCACGGTGCGTCAAAACCGGTGAGCCACATATCCCGCACGATCACCAGTTTAAGAGGGTCTTTGGGATCGCGGGCACGCTTGGCCAGCAGGTCACGCCGGGCCTTGTTGCCGATATGCTGCTGCCATCCCTGCGGGTCGCTAGCCGCCCCTGTCATCACAACCTTGACTACGCCCGCGTTGTCATCAGCACTGTGCCAGCTCGGGCGCCGCTTGACGATCTCGTCGTAGAGCTTGACGCAAATGCGGCGGCTCATGCATACCGCCATCGCCTTGCCGCTGAGGGCCGCCACGCGATCCTCGAAGTGGGTGACCATGTCCTTGGCCACCAGAGCGATGCGGTTGTCGCTGCCGACCAAGGCTTCAACCGTTGACCACTTTTGCTTGAAGCGCTCTTGGTCGGACTCGGAGTCCTCCTCGGTTAATTCGCTGACCTCAGCGTTGATCTTCGGCTTCTCGTTCTCGTCGAGCTCGATTCGTGCCAGCCGGGACTCATAGTAGATCGGCACGGTCGCGCCATCTTCGACAGCCCGGCTGATATCGTAGACGTCGATATAGTTACCGAACACCGCCGGAGTATTCACGTCATCCACTTCGATGGGCGTGCCGGTAAAGCCGATGAATGATGCGTTTGGCAAAGCATCGCGCATGTACTTGGCGAACCCATAGGAGATTTCGCCGGTCTTCGCGTTTACCTTGGCCTTGAAGCCGTATTGACTGCGATGCGCTTCATCCGCGATGACGACCACGTTGCGGCGCCTGGTGAGCGGCTCCGCGATCTCGCCAAACTTCTGCAAGGTCGTGAAAATCACACCGCCCGACGCCCGGCTCAAGACCTTCTGCAGGTCTTCACGGCTCTCAGCCTGTACCGGCGTCTGCCGGATCAGGTCGCGGCACATAGAGAAAGTTGAGAAGAGCTGGTCGTCGAGATCATTCCGGTCAGTCAACACCACCAGCGTCGGGTTGGACATGGCCGGATGCTTGGCCAGTTGCCCGGCATAGAACGCCATCAGCAGGCTCTTGCCGGAGCCTTGGGTGTGCCAAATCACGCCCGCGCGTTTGTCGCCCGCGTTCTGCGATTTCACGCTCGGTAACCGGTAGTCGACAGGGTCTTCGGACACGCCGTGCGCGAGCCCCGAAGCACGAATTGTGGATGCCACTGCGTGTCGCACTGCGTGGAACTGGTGGTAGCCCGCGATGATCTTGGCCAGCCCCGAACCGGTTTCGCCGAAGACCGTAAAGTGACAGAGTAAGTCAAGCAGGCGGCGATGCTCGAACACGCCCTCGATCAGTGTCGGGAGCTCCGGCGCACCCTTTGATGCAATGTCGGTGCCGTCGGTGGTGCGCCACGGCATGAAGCGTTCAAGATCTGCCGACAGCGACCCCACCCGTGCTGCAATACCGTCCGAGGTGACCAGCAGCGCGTTGGTATTGAACAATGCTGGGATTTGTTGCTTGTAGGTTTGCAGCTGGTTGAACGCGCCCAGCAGATGAGCCCCGGCGCTGCCCGGCGCTTTCAGCTCGATCACGCCTAATGGCAGTCCGTTCACAAACACCACCACATCGGGCCGTCGCTTGTTCTGGCCGTTGATTACCACGAACTGACTCACCGCCAACCAGTCGTTCTGCTCCGGGTGTTCGAAGTCGATTAGTGCGACTTTGCCAGCGGTCAGCGTTCCGTCGTCCGTGTAGTATTGGACGTCCACGCCCTCGTTAATCAGCTTGTGGAGACGGCGGTTTTCTTCGAGCAGCGATGGCAATTCGGACTGCATCACGCGCCTTACGGCATCATGATGCGCTTCCAATGGCAAAGTAGGGTTTAGGCGCGCAACGGTGTCTTCGAATCGCTTCTTGAGCACAACCTCATCGTGACTTTCGCGCTCCGGTCGCTTGCCTTTGGAAACATCAGCATCGGGGCCGATGTCCTCCTCACGTTCGATACTGTAGCCGAGCAAGTGCAGCTGATCCAGCAGCGCTTGCTCCACGGTGGCCTCAGAAAGAAATGCCATTATTGGCCTCCTGCTATTTTCGATTTGTGCATTTCTATTCTTCCACCAATCCAAAAAGTCCACGCAGCTCGTTTATCTCTGTTGCAAAGATATTTCGTTCTTCTTCGTGACGTGCGGCCTCGCCAACAATTTCGTATTCAAGCCGCCGATCGGGTGCTTCACCACGCGTCTTTCTGAAAATGCAAAGACGAGTTGTATGGCCGACTCCGTCCTCGCGAAAGTAAATCATCGGACGAAGGCTAAAAATTAGTCCGTCAGCAATCACAAGCATCTGCCCTTGCTGAAAATATTTGACAGAGTCTTGCATTTGCTGATGGCTAATCCTGATATTCTGGATTGTTCTTGTGGAGCTATGTCCTCGGAATATTTCGCATCGCAGAGTTGTTCCATCAACCTGGCTCAAATACCGAACAATCTGGATGTCTTCGAGACCACCCAAATCTGCAAGAACTTCCACTAAGTCTACGTAACACTCGCTAATCCAATTGCGCGCCTGTGACTCAGACTGCGTCGCGCTATGAGAGAAAGCATTTCGGGACTGGTTGAGCCTCTTCATCGCAGCGAGTGTTGCCGCAGGTGAGATTTTTGCGATGGCAGGAAAAATGCCCGCGTCACTCAATTGGGTAGTGATTCCTTCTATGTTCTCGAGCCTTTTTGCGATGCTATCAGTGAACAAGTCCCTAAATTTCAGAGGGTCTGCGATCGGAATATTGCGATGACGACATTCCGCCACAGCTAACGCATGCAGGATATCGATGACAGATTCCCAAGTATCCCGAAGAAGGTGAAGACGCTGCAACTCACTCTCGTACCCATTTTCGAATCGATAGTAGTAGTAAGCAATCGGTGATGGAAATTGATTGCATACAGAGTCTTTTACTTCTTCTTCACGCTGTAGCATAAAGTCCGAAAATGCAGCCTCATATGTGTCAGGACTCATGGTAAAAAGAACAAAGCTTGGTCTTGGCTGAAAACCAAGAATGTCGAGCTCTCTTCCCGACTGTTCTGAGTACTGCTCATCCAACCATTCGTTGTATGGCGGGCAAGCCTCATAATTATTGGAGTCAAGCTGAAGCTTCATCTGGTCAAGCTCCGACGATGCGCTCGGCATCCGATACGCGTAGCTCACCTGAGATGAGTTGGGGCAGTAAGGTGTCGCGCAGTTCAGCTAGGGAGCGGGATTCATTGACGTTGCCGAGAATGGCATCGAGCACGCTAGCAACACTTTTCTCGAATTGCTGAAGCACATTCTCTGGCGGAAGCACAACTCGCACAGCATCGAACGTTTGCCGAGTAATCGTCGAGAACACTGAGCCGTGTGCCATCGCTTTGAGCTGTTCAACCATGCGTTGCGCAGACAAAAATACAAAGTAACTGCCTGAACCATTCTTGCCCCGAAGCGCATAGCATGATTGATTGAATGTCATATCGCACCCGGCCATGGCTAAATTGCCAACAGTTCCTCGCGCAGAAATGACGGTTGTGCCCCTTTTAATCAGCCGTGCCGAACTGCCATTCAACCCAGCCTCGGTAATGGATTTTTCAGTACTAACAACGAACACGTCGCTTGATGCAGGTGTGTCTACGACTGAAAACCACGGAATATCACCTCCCCAATACTCGCTAACCGAGGTTTTCGGAGTGCCACCGCCAATGATTTCAATAACATTAGAAAAACCGCCTACCCCCCACCCTTTTGGGACCTCGCCCAACTCCGAATCGACGAGGCAGTCGGGGAAAAGGTCGTAGAGGTGCGCGGGGAGACCGGGTAACGATTGGCCGCGCTGCCAGCGGCCTTCTTGTTTAGCGCGCACAGGTTCGAAGTCCACGAACCAAGCCTTGAACAAAGCACGGGCTATCGCCTCCAGCGTTTTGTTCTGCTTGCAGTTGAGTTCGACCTTGTCGTCCAGCGTGCCGAGGATGTGGGCGATGGCGCGTTGTTCTTCGATGGGTGGCATTGGTATGTCCAATGCTTGGAGAATCGGAATACGTAGGTTGCTTACAGTCGAACCCGTTCCTTCGTTCCAACCAATCTGACGCTGCACACTTTGTGATTGCAGTGCATAGAGAACATATCTCGAAACTGCGAATTTAGGATCTGGGCGCAGCAATACCTGTCGTTGACCAAGACAGCATTCCAAACCATCTGGGATCATGCACACATCTCCCATAGGCGCTTCGCGCGTAATCACGATGTCGCCAACCGAAGGCTTCGCACGCCGATTCCGCCCGATGAAATGTTCTTCGTCTGTGTATGATGGTGAAGACAAATCTAGCTTACCGTTCTTGATGTTCTGATTGCGAAGCACGATAAAACCGGAGTCGGTCCAAACAGGCGTACTGTGCGGACAATCAACGATCAGGGAGCAAATTTCATCCAAGCGCCGCGTCTCACTCCCCATACCCAAGCTCCTTCAGGTTGGCCTCAATAGCCGCGTCCAGCTTGGCCGCTACGGCCCGCTGTTCGCGCCAATGCGCGGAGAGTCGCGGCATCTTTTCCTCGAAAGACTCACCATCATCTTCCTGCTCCGCTGCGCCCACGTAGCGCCCCGGTGTGAGCACATGGCCGTGCTTCCGGATCTCTTCCATCGATGCCGATTTGCAAAAACCCGCCACGTCGGCGTACTCGCCCGTGCCTTCTTCACCACGCCAAGCGTGGTAAGTATCAGCGATCTCCTGGACTTCGGCGTCAGTGAGCTCGCGCCGGGTGCGGTCTACCAGTACTCCCAATTTGCGGGCATCGATGAACAGCACTTGCCCGCTCCGGTCGCGCAATCCCTTGCCGGGGTTCTTGTTTCGAGCCAAGAACCACAGGCAGGCGGGAATCTGTGTGGAGTAAAAAAGTTGCCCGGGCAGCGCCACCATGCAATCCACCACGTCGGTTTCAATCATGGCCTTGCGAATATCGCCTTCGGCGGATTGGTTCGAGCTCATCGAGCCATTGGCCAGCACCACACCCGCCGTGCCGTTCGGTGCGAGGTGGTGGTAAATGTGCTGCAGCCACGCGTAGTTGGCGTTGCCCACGGGCGGCGCACCAAACTTCCAGCGCACGTCTTCACGCAAGCGGTCGCCACCCCAGTCGGAGATATTGAATGGTGGATTGGCGAGGATGTAGTCGGCCTTGAGGTCGCGCAGTTCGTCCTTGTGGAAGCTGCCCTCGTTGTTCCAGCGGATGTCAGAGTCAATGCCGCGCACGGCCAGGTTCATTTTGGCCAGTCGCCACGTGGTGTAGTTCGACTCCTGCCCGTAAATCGCGATGTCGCCAATGCGGCCGCCGTGCTCCTGCACGAACTTTTCCGATTGCACGAACATCCCGCCCGAGCCGCAGCACGGGTCGTAGACGCGGCCTGCCACGCCCCGTGAGGGATCGGGCAACGGCTCCAGCATTTCAACCAGTACGCGCACCACAGAGCGCGGGGTGTAGAACTCGCCGCCGCGCTTGCCTTCAGCTCCGGCGAACTGGCCTAAGAAATACTCGTACACGCGCCCGAGGACGTCCTTGGAGCGGTCTCCTTCCTCGTTCAGCGCAATGCCGGAGATCATGTCGATCAGTTCGCCCAACATCACCTTATTGAGCGCGGGTCTGGCATAGTCCTTGGGCAGCACGCTCTTGAGCGATTCGTTGTCCTTCTCGATGGCGCGCATCGCGTCATCGATCAAGGTGCCGATGGCAGGTAGCTTGGCGTTGGCCTGCAGGTGCGACCAGCGCGCCTCCTTCGGCACCCAGAATACGTTGTCGGCGAGGTACTCGTCCTTGTCCTCGGCGGCCTGAGCGTCCTCAAGCAGCAACGCCTTGTGCTTGGCCTCGAAGGCATCGGAGATATACTTGAGAAAGATAAGCCCGAGCGCAACATGCTTATAGTCGCTGGGCTCCATATTGCCGCGCAATTTGTCGGCGGCCTTGAAAAGGTCAGCCTCGAAGCCGAGGCTGGCACCGTTGCCGTTATTATTTCGCTGCTTTGCCATTCATTTGTCCCGTTAGTATTTATCGCTACGTACCGAACTGCTGCACTTATAAGCATCAGTCATGCTGTATATCCCCTCGATGATTCGCCAGCAACTCCCGTCCTTTATCCGTCAGCCGGTAGCGCTGCTTGCAGCACTGCGGTTTATCCGGGATGGTCATTTCTAGCACGCCAGTATCCAATGCTGGCAGGAGATAAGTTTCGGCAAAGTACTTGCGATCCTTGAGCCCAGCCCATTCCATCAGTTCCTAGCGAGACATCTCCCCTGATACCTTCATCAGCAAAGTATGCACTTGAGGGGTTCTTGCGGGGTGCTTGCCCGGTACTTGTCAGACATTCAGCAGCCTCCGCCTGCGGCCGCAATACCATAGCCCGAAACTGGTTGCCGTCTCTCTCGTCGATCAAGTCGATCCTGGGCCAAGCGTGCAAAGCACGAGGGATGCCGGTGCCCATGCCTCGGCAAGGCAGGATACGGGCGGCATGGTCAGCCAACACCTTGTTGCGACGATTGGAGCGACGGGCGCGGATCTGCTCAGAGGTCAGGGCATCCGGCAGGTGGCTAGGACTGGTGATCTCCACCCAGTCGGCGAAAACGAACAGGCGTATAGTGGCGCTGACCAGGAAGTCGCGGTGTACCAGGGCATTGACGAGCAGCTCCTCGAAGGCATCCTTAGGGATTTCCAGTTGCCCTAGAGTATTGACCCCCCGCTCACCCTGCACTTGGTGCAGGATGCGTTTGATGAAGGCCATGGCACGCCGGTACTGCTCCTCCAGCGGGCCATCAATGTTCTCGCTGTCCAAGTACTGCTTGTCAAACAGCACTGCGCCCGGGAAGGCTACAGCGGTGATCTCCCATACCTGGAGGCGACGGTGCGGCTGGTTGCCGAACAGCAACATGCCGGCGAGGTTGGGGTCGCCTTCACGGGCCAGATCGACGTTTTCTAACAGTTGCATCAGCGGCAAGCCGACCTCCTCCACGCTCTGGCCGTAACGGCGCTCGAAGTAACGGTCAAAGGCGTGCTCATCGATGTCATCTGCACTGGCGTCACGCACCGGTACCTGGTCGGCCTGAAGCAACCCAGATTGCTGGAACAGGCGCTGCATTTCCTCGCGTGCGGTCACATGACGCTTGTCGGCGCCGTTCTTGACCCAGATGAGGCCCTGCAAGTCCACGTAGGGCTTGTTGATGCCTTCGGTCACCTCCACCACGATCACCAGCCCGGTCTCAGTCTGGACATTGTGGCTCGTAGGGTTGAGCGGGGGGCGCACATGCTGGCTGGCCGCATTGGAGATCAGTTGGTTGAGCCGGCAATGTGACCATCATAGGTGACACCCATGAAGAGCCTCCCGCCAGAGCCGTTGGCCAAGGCGGCTAGCTCCGACGCCAGCGAGTTGGCGTTGGTGAAGTCTGCCTTGAACTGATGGCGACTGTCCTAGCCACGCTTCAGGACGGCTTGCAGAGCGCTTACGTCCATCATCACGCACTCTCGCTGACAGCCAGAAAGCCCTCTACTGCCGCCCATTGGGCACGACGTCTAGTATCCACAATGCTTCCCCTACGTAACGCAAATTATGAGTAATTAAGGGAATCATACACGGCATGGGCTTACCGGTGCAGCCAAGTTCCACTACCTAGGAGTGAGCCGACGGGCTCCTTCCGGGCTGACCCCAAGTAGGATCTCGCGAGCTCCGCACACGACAAGGTCGACGTGAAGCATAAAGACAGACCTTGGACCAAACACAGGAGGTTAGAAGCAGGGGTGGGCTACGTCTTATGAATGGCCCCTCTCCCTACGCCGCTTCAGCTCAGCCCGCGCCCAAGTGGATGATTCGGCCATATCCCTTCGCAGTTCGTCGAGCTCCTCGGGAGTCAACCAGCGGACCGCCGGCTCCCCGCCTTCTGGGTGCGTCTCGCCGACCTGCTCGACGGTCTTGATTTCCAGCTCTTTCCGGCTTTGTCGGCGTGTCCGTCCATGTCCTCCTCCTGGCTGAAAGGCGGCCATTGGCCGCCTGAGCTATCACTGATCAATGGCTCCCATGATGCTGCAGCAGCACGGATACCAGCAGGGCTTGTGACACCACGGCTACCGCACGGCGCTTACCGCTGGGGCAAGCTCCGTCTCATGGTTTTCCACCATGGCGTCCTGCCTTGGCGAGAAATGCATATTTGAATATAGGAAATTTCATGAAACCTAATAATAGCCGAGTCGAGACTAGCGCGAAAAGAAACCGTTAGTTCAATGCGACACACCGCGTCGCATTAACTAGACACCAAATTCGATATCCAGCGCGCCTCGCTGCGCCCTCCCCTCTATCGCTCCCCAACTCCACGCCGAAAATTTTCGCACCACTCGCCAACGCCTACTTGCTCTGTCTAACTGAACTGATACTCGGCTTCATAAAATTCATACGCCTGCGTAAGACATTGCCAACAAATCCCAAAATCCACTTTCCCCAGACCCATGGGAAATTTCCGCTCAAGCCCGGAAAATTCCGGTTTTTCTGACCCACACCATCTCTAACTTACTGATTCATATAGAAACTGGTGATAAGGGAGGCTCCGAATCGCCCTATCTCATCTCACAGCCAAAACTCATATTGCACTGCAGCAAAAACAGGCGTATCACTGTACTCAGGTTCCTTACCTGGAGAGCACAATGCCTAAACAACCTGCC
>NZ_JBLXHL010000026.1:0-9855 GCF_048259695.1 Celeribacter sp.
GGATCGGCGAACCCCGCGCCGACAAAGCGTTGCGCCGAAGCCTGGAACAGGGTGGTCTCCCCCACCACGTCGGTGAATTGCTTGGGAAAGCTCTTGCGCGAGAGCGGCCAGAGCCGGGTTCCGGAGCCGCCGCAGAGAAGGATGGGGGTGATCATGCGGGAAACCTCTTCTCAGATTTGCGTGGGCAGGGCGAAATAGACGCTCTTGCAAATGTCGTAGAACCTGTTGTCCCAGGCGGTGAAGTCCTCGAAGATTTGTTTCTGCGCCGGGGTAAGCCGCGCGAGCTCGGGGCCGATGTCGGTCTTGTCCGGCGCGGTGTTGAGGCGCGTGTCCTTGACGTCCGGGATGATCTTGCGTGCCTTCAGCCGGGCGAGGAAATCGTCGAAATGCTCGGTGAAGCCGTAGATGACGTCTTCGCCGAGGATGTTGTGCAGGGCGGTGCGGAGCAGCGCGGCCTCTTGGCCGAGGCTGTTTTCTTGCCGGCCTTGCCCGGCCAAGCGCCGGACTTGGCCGTTGTCCGCCTCTAGCCGGACAACCGGATTATTAATGGCATATTCGAGAAAGTCGCCGAAACTCATATTTCGCTGCGAGACCGGACCATGCAGCGGGTGATCGGTGATGCGCTGGACGTAGCGGAAATAACTCAGCAGCCGGTTTCCGGGCTCGCGCAGCACGGTGATATAGGCGCAGTCCTGCGGAAGGTAGCGGGCCACGCCATGCGAGAGATGGCCGAAGATGAAGCGCAGTTCGCTGCGTCGCTGCAGCTGCAGGTTGCTCAACTGCTGAATCGTGTTGTCGCCGACCGTCATGTGACTGCGGTGCGGAAAATTCGGGGCCAGGATGGCGGTCAGCGTGCTGCCGGCCGACTTCGGGACATGCAGGTGAATGAGGGTCCTGGCCTTCTCGGGAGTGGTGGTGCCGGTCGCGGTAGTTGCCGGGGCCCAGCCGTTCCTCCTAAAGAACTCCGGGGCGTTCAGGAAGACCTGACGCAGTTTGTCGTAACCATGGCCGCGCTGCTCCATGCGGTCCAGTTCGGACTCGCTCGGCCAGCGCCCGAGGAAGAGCTTGTAGGCCAGCCTGATCTCTTCGCGGCTCACCTGCGGCTTATCGGTTTCGGTCATGATCCATATGCCTCTTTTGCCTGCCTTTTGAGCGGGTATGCCTGTCTTTAGGATGGGGAGGGCAAATCACGCTGCCCAGCAAGGAGGGTACCTACGCGGGCGCGCGCCGTTCAGGCGCGCGCGTCTAGCTCGGCTAAGATCTCGCGCAGCCGGCCGCCGTAGAGTTTGGCAATCGCGGGGGCCGAGAAACTCTCCCGGATGTGGGCATAGGCGGCCTCGGCCTTGGCGAGGCGGGTGGTCTCGTCGTCGTAGGCGGCGCGCATCTGGCGTGCGGCCTCCTCGACCGAGGGCTCGGCCCAGACCGCGCCCGGCCGCACGAAGATGTAATCGCCTTGCTTCAGCGTGACTTCCTCGTAGCCCACCATCCAGGCGGTCTCGTCCGAGCAGAAGTCCATGTTTCCGGAATAGGCGGTACAGACCACAGGCACCTTCAGCGCCATGGCCTCGATCATCCCGAACCCCCAGCCCTCGGACTTGTGCAGCGAGATGTAGCAGTCAGAGCCCGCCTTGAGCTGCAGCAGGTCGCGATAGCTCAGCGTCTCGTTCATCACCACGATGCGCGGGTCGCTCGCCATGAGCGCGTCTACACGGTCCCAGAGGTTCACTTGGACCGGGTCGAAGATGCTGTCTCGGTTCTGCGTCTTCACCACCAGCCGCGCATTGGGCACGCCTTCGAATGCCTTTTGGAAGGCTTCCAGCACTGCCACCGGGTTCTTGCGCTGCACGAAGGAGAAGCTGTCGAAGGCCACGAGGCAGACGTAATGGCTTTCGTCGAAGCGGAAGCGGCGGTTGACGAAGGCGCGGGCCGCCTCGCGGGTGATGTCGGGATGCTCCTCGTAGCACATGCCGACGTTGACCACCGGCTTGCCCTTGGCGTCCTGCTTGTAGATCTGCACGCCGTACTCGGTGGAGACCCAGATCTCGTCGAGCAGCTCCATGCCGAGGTAGTGGCAGTAGGCGGGCTTGTCGAGTTCCCAGTAGAAGTAGCCAATGTTGTAGGCCCCCGAGAAGACGTCGGGCTGATAGGCAAAGGCCAGCGGAGTAGATTCCGCGTTAAGGTGGATGAGATTGATCTTTGCGGGCCCGTAATCCTCGATCAGCGTCTCGGAGCTGAAGCCTTCGGGCGCCGGGTTGTCGAGGTCGAAGTCGACGCCACGCACGTCGAGTCCGGTTTCGCGCAGGATCGCAGCCGAGAGCCGGGTGGCCTGGCCGAGGCCCGAGGCCTTGGCGAGCGGCCCGATCAGCTGCACCTCGACCTCCGGGCGATCCGGCTCGGGGATCGGCATCGCGGCGGCTTCGAAGCGGTTGCCCTCGCGGTCGCGGGTCAGGAAGGAATAGCTGTCGAGATCGAAGAATTTGCGGCGTAGCGCCGCGGCATAGCGCGCGCGGGGCAGGGCAATATGCGTGTGGGGCCCAGTGGGCTCGTCGGCACCGGGCTCGGGCAGGGCGGCCAGCTCATTCACAAAGATCTCGAAGTCCGAGGCGCCGTTTTCGTTTTCGGGATTTTCTCCCAGCAGCTTCGCGGTCTGACCGCGCGGCACGTAGCGCAGCAGGTCGGGGCGCTGCGCCGCGTGTAGCAGGATCGCCAGCATCAGCGTCTTGCGGCCCTCGGCGGTGCCCGGGGCTAGGAACTGCAGCTTGGGGCTGTCGAGGAAGTAGCGCTCGGAGAAATAGCTTAGGGGGAAGGTATCGAGCCGCCGCGAGGGGTGCACGCCGCGCAGCGCGTCAGCGAAGCGGTCGGGCACGAGGCAATCTTCGAAGTAGAGATGCGGCGCGTCCTGGTGGGCCCACCAGAACAGCGTGTCGAGGTAGCTGTCGCGGTCGTTGAGGTTGAGCTCTCCCAGCAGGTCGGGCCGGGCCGCGAGGCGCCACCACATGATCCGGCTCAGGGTGTGGCTCTGCCCGCCCATGACCTGCGGCGCATTCAGGTAGTCAATCTGCTCCGCCGCGAGCGGGGTGCGGTGCTTTTCCTGGCCGGGGTAGGCGGTGAGATACCAGTAGAGGAAGCGGTCGGCGTTCTCGAGTCCCTTTTCCACCGGGAATTTCTCGTCCATCCGATAGCGGAAGCGGACATAGTCGAGATAGGCCGGTTGACCGCTCTCGGGGATCTCGGGGATCAGACGATCGGTGCCGAACATGATGCCGTGCCGGCTGAAAGGGGGCTGCACGACAGGTGCCAGCGGGCCCTCGGGAACCGGTGTCGCCTCGAGCAGTTCGAGCATGGCCGCCAACTCGCGCTTCAGCGCGAAGCGGCAGCGGGTCATCGTGTCGGCGCCGACGCCGGGATTGGTGCCATCGCCTGCCAATTTCACCTGCCCCAGCTCGACGCGCTGCGCGCCTTCGGTGCGGATGCTGACCACGCCGCCAAGCTGCTCGACCTTTTGGTAGAGCGCGTCCGACACGCCGAAACGGAAGCCGCAGGCGACCTCGCCGCCGGGTGCCGCCCCCACGTCCTCGCGCAGCGAACCCGCCACGCCAGCGTCGAGCAGGGTGCCGCCGGCGTAGAGCCCCACCGGCACCCGGCCCTTCTTGGTCTCGTTGTGGATGACCCAGCCGCGGATCACCCCCTCTTCAGAAAGGCCGTCCACATGGCCCCGGAAGGGGCCATGGAACTGGTGACTGTTGCCAGAAGCCTGGCCTTTCAGCAGACGGCGTGCCGCGGAGCGCAGCTTGGACTGCAGGGGGAAGTTGGAGAGGCTCATGGCTGTCTTCCGTCTGCTGTGGAAGGCGGTCAGGCGAGCGCGTCGTAGTCGGATTTGGCCATCATGCTGGCCAGTCCGCGCACGTCGACCGAAGCCTGCCAGCCGAGCTTCTCGCGCGCCTTAGAGGCATCGCCGATCAGCAGCTCGACCTCGGCAGGTCGGTAGAACTTGGGGTTCACCTTCATCACCAGCTTGCCGGTCTTGCGGTCGGTCGCGGTCTCGTTCTCGGCTTCGCCCTCCCAGGCCAGATCCATACCGAGTTCCTCAGCAGCGAAGGTGAAGAAGTCGCGGATCGTGGTGGTCACCCCGGTGGCCAGCACGTAGTCGTCGGCTTCGTCCTGCTGCAACATGCGCCACATGCCCTCGACGTAGTCGCCAGCAAAGCCCCAGTCGCGCTTGGCATCCATGTTGCCGAGCTCGATTGCGGCGTCACCGCCGCGGGCCAGCGCCGCGAGGCCGAGCGTGATCTTGCGGGTGACGAATTCCTTGCCGCGCAGCGGGCTCTCGTGGTTGAACAGGATCCCCGAGCTGGCGTGCAGGCCGAAGCTCTCGCGGTAGTTCATCGTGATGTAATGGCCGTAGACCTTGGCCACGCCGTAGGGCGAGCGCGGGTAGAGGCGGGTGGTCTCTTTCTGCGGCACCTCCTGCACGAGGCCAAACATCTCGGAGGTCGAGGCTTGGTAGAAGCGCGTCTCGGGGCGCAGAGTGCGCAGCGTGTCGAGGATCTTGACCACCGCCATGCCGTCGACATCGGCGGTATAGACCGGCAGCTCCCAAGAGGCGCCGACAAAGCTCTGCGCCGCGAGGTTGTAGAACTCGTCCATCTCGATCTTTTGGATGGTGCGGAAGATGTTGTTCTGCTCGGTCAGGTCGAACTCGTGCAACTCCACCTTGTCGGCGATCCCCAGCAGTTCCAGGCGGGTGGTCTCGGGCTGCGAAATGCGCCGCACACCGCCGTGGACCTGATAGCCCTTATCGAGCAGAAGCTTCGCGAGATAGGCGCCGTCCTGCCCGGTGATGCCGGTGATGAATGCTGTCTTCATGAAGTAATCTCGTCTCTCAAGGCACTGTTCACCGGATGTCTAGGACGTTCCCCAACACAACACAACATATGGCCGGCTTTCACCGGCCAGTGCCAAGATTGTTGATGTTCTCTGTGTCGGTTCGGCAAGGCCGCAAGCCCTGCGGCAGGTTCTTAGGAGGCGAGATTGAGAGGGTTTCGGCTCCTGCGGAGCGGGTGAGTTGGCGCTTTGGTGAGGGGCGAACATCTACTGCTACTGGCGGGAGAACCGGGAGCCGCGCGTACCCCGATGGGGGCTCAGGGCGCAGGAGCGGCTTTGAACCCCCCAGGGATATCGAGGCACGCGATCCGTGGGCTGTTGTTTGACAATGCTGCGCATTCAGGCCTAACTCAATGGAAAATCGCAGTTAATACCTGGAGTGCATATCAGTATGCTGATTTATTCGGATGAATATGTAGATGTGATATGCAACGATTACGTATCTGATTTGGTGGTTGTCGCCTTTGGTCCGTTGGGGCAGAATCTGAAGGGAGATAGCTTTTGGGGACGAGGGCTTTTTGACAAGCTTAAACTCACCGGAATAGGAGTTCGCTCGAAACGTTCCATTTGGTATCAGTTCCCTAGCTGGCCTAAAGCTGCGAAGGCGATTCGGGATTACTGCCAGGGACGCAAGGTGATAACCTATGGCACTTCAATGGGCGGATATGCGGCTCTCAAGAACAGCGCGTCTCTGGAAGCAGATGTGGCTCTCGCATTCTCGCCGCAATTCTCCATAGACCGGGCCGTTATGGGGGGCGTTAACCCCACCTTGCATAAATATTTCGATCCGGAGCTTCACGCAGATATGGAGATACGCTCTGACGATGTCTCTGGCCGCGCCTTCGTCATTTATGACAGATATACACAAGATGATGACGTGAATGCGAAGATGATCGAAGCGGCTGTGCCCGGTGTTGTCCGCATCAGCGTGCCGTTCCTCGGGCATGAGGCGATCAGGGCTTTCACGGATTCATTATTTTGGCACAATTTCTTGTCTGCGGCCGCAAGAGGCGACGTGGAGGAGATGACCAGACTTCTGGCCGAGGCGAGACGCAAGGCGCCGCGGCGGAGCCTCATGTTGGCCGAGAGGGCATATCGGCGTCGACCGGAGAAGGCTTTGGATGTGTTCGCAAATTCCATGACGCAGCTTACAAAATTCGAGTGCGCATGGTTCTATAACCGTCTGAGTGTGTATGCCTACAAGGCGAAGGATATGCGAGCAGCAGTGAATTATGCGTACTTGTGGGAGGAGTGCGTGCCAGGAGGAGAAGAGTTGGCAGCCTGGAAGTTGAAGCTGGGATTGTCTTGATATATGTCGAGCGCTTCCATGCGTGACTGATTTTTCATAATCTTAGTTGGCTTTCATTTTGTGCGCCCGTTCTTCTTCTCGATTTCATAGTGAAGGCAGGCTCCAAAATATAATGAGTATTAATTCCTGCATGCCGTCATTTGGCCCTGATTGTACTCAGGAATATCCCCAGTGGACGCGGGTCTTCGTTTATCCCTAGTTCGGCAGGCGATTGCGCATTATAAGTACGAAGGCCGATTGAAAGGCTTTGGCTCTCGCGCCAGATATCTTTCAGGTTGATCGTGAAAGACCGAGAGTTCTTCTGTGCCAGGATGTTTTCGATGAGAGGCGCTCCGTTCACTTCGATGCTGACGCTCATCGGGGGGTGGCCGTTCTCGGCATTGGGAAGCGTGCCAAACTCGAAGGTCAGAAACCTGACCCCATCGTTGAGATAGCCGGGCAAAACGATTTTCGAATAGTCTCCCAATGCCCACACGCCGGTCGGGTCCGGGGAGGACCAACCCGTGGTGAGCATAAGTTTGCAGCTCTCGGCGTTGGAGAACATGATCGGAAATGCAGGTTTCGCTGCGAGTGGTGCGAGCGATAGAAGCTGAAGGCCCAGCAGGCGGTCATCCGTCGACCTGCCGAGCTTTGCCGGGCTGTCGAGCTTGTTAACATGAAGGTTGAGAGGAGTCTGACGTGCTCCGGGCTGGTGTGCGGGGCTCTCGATGACGATGAAATGTGCTTGGCCGGAGGTGACCACATGTTCAACCTCCTTTCGCCCGGGGCTCTTGACTTTCAATGTCTTAGGAGCCTCTTCGGAGGCGTTGTACAGACAATACTCGAGAGCAAAGAGTGAGCCAGGCGGAAGGTGCGACTCGAAGAAGATCGTGCTGTCTTCTTCGCAGGACCATCCGATCGGGATGTCTTGGTGCCAGCATTCTCCCAGAAAAACACCGTCACACAGGGCGGTATGCTTGAGCGGGGCGTCGAAGATGCTTTTGACGGAGACAGTCATTGTTACGCCCCTTTTGGCTTGAGAAAGATGTCCGAAACACCGATGCCCGCGATCTGGTGAGTCACTCCGAGATCAACTTCCTTCGGCGACAGCAACGAATTGCTTTCCAGCGTGAGCACAGCGGGGGAGGATTTTGTCAGCAGCTTGCGGGGCACGTCGAAGGTTATGCGGCTCTGCCCGTCGTGCCGTGTGTGGGCGCGGGCAACCTCCTCTCCGTTCCACAGAACGCGGAGGGAGAGCGGGTACTTCGGTGACGCGGCTGGGCGGTAGCTGACTGAAACCTCCTGCGTCGGGGCGGACGGCAGAATCGGAACGAGGAGATCGACCCCTCCCTTGGTCGAGCCGGCGCCCCATGCCGGGGAATAGTCGAGATGTGGAGCGCTGACTTTTCGGTGGGTTTCCCTGCGCATGTCTATGTGAGCCGCTTCTGTACCTTCGAACCAGTGTGCACTGTTGGTAAGGCTCTGGAGTGGGTTGGAAAACTCGGCATCAAGGAGCGCAAGCGAGATGAGTCCGAGACCGCATGCGCGCTGCGGCTCCTTGGCGGGGCTTTCGGCCGACATTGGGAAATCGACATCAACTTGGAGCATGCCTTTTTCGTCGATGTCAGCGGCCAACACCTTGAGAAGGAGTTCCCGTGGGAAGTTCTCTGCATTGACCGTCGAGGCGAACTTGAGCTTGCCGCCCACCCAGATTTTCAGGGGCTTTGCCTCACCGTCTTGGAAGTAACTTTGTTGCTTGATGAGCAGGCTTAGTTCCTCTTGCTGCGGACGAAGAGCCTGTGCCGCATTGATCCGCAGGCTCGCCCGCCTAGCGCTCGTCCATCGGCCCCAGCCTTCCGCAGGATGCCATCCGCACTGGAAGCTCAAGGTCAGCGGAGCGGACTGATTGCTTGCGCTCGCGACCTCTCCCGCATAGAGCGCCCTGCACTGGCGCAAGGCTCTGGGAGCCTTGACGAGTTCCAGGATCTGGTGCGCCGTCGTCTTCCACGGTACGGCGGTGTAGCCCTCGCGGATCGCTGCCTCCTTCGCTTCCCGGGCGGCGCGGCTCGACGCAAAGAACGAGATCTTCTGATGCCAGACCGCGAAGTCCTCGGGGTCGATGTGCTCGACGACCTGGGGTGCGATTTCCGTCACCGAACTGCTGGACGTGGCGAGGCAGAGTTTTCCATGCACGAGGCTCTCAGCGACCGGTAGCCCCCATCCCTCGTAGTGGGAGGGGAAGGCGGTGAAGAGGCAGTTTTCGTAAAACCATCCAAGATCATCGTCCTCGATGCCGCTGAGAATGTGGATGTTACCGGCGACACGGGAATCGGAAGAAATCTGCGAGGAGAGAACTTGGCCATTCCAGGCCACGCCGCCGATGATGACGAGATGAAGGTCTGAATGGATCCCTTCATCCGCAAATCTCGCCCACACTCTGTAGAGCATCTCGTAGTTCTTGCGGGCGTGAATGGCGCCAACGCTGAGAACGAATTTCTTGCCCTCGAAGCTCTGCCGTATCGCTCGGGGGAGCTCTTCTGCGGAGATGCCATGATCAGCAATAAGCTTCGGATCTCCGAGGCGGATTGGCGTGATGCTCGGGACAGGGAGAGATTCCGCGTTCAGCACGGTTCTGACATCTGCGGCGCAGCTTTCGGAATCTGTCAGAATGTGATCGCTGAACGATGCGAGCCTGAAGAAATTGTCCCGGAAGACCGGTGCATAGTGCTTGTCGAACCAAAAGGGGAATTTGAATGGAACCAGATCGTAGATGATTGAATAAAGGCTGCAGTTGCAGCGGGATTTCAGGTCTTCAAGACCGCGGACGTAGCGGCTGTTTTGCATCCACGCGCTGCCGGGCACGACGACCGTACAGTCCTCTGGCAAGATTACGGCTTCGATGTCGGAACTTTGAGAGATGTGCTTGCAAAATTTCGCGGCATGGCCGAACCGCGCGTAGCGGGAGGGAACCTCGATGAATTTCTGGAGGCTGTCGTTCCAGCAGATGAAAGCGAGATCTTCTCCGAGGGCTTCGAATTCCTCTGCGAGTTTCGATTCGACGCGGCTGATCCCGGTAATGCGCCCTTGATGATGCGCAAGCGTCGTGATGTCGAAGACGAGTTTGGGCGCGACCCGGTGCGCGTCCGTGGCGACAGGGGGCTGCGCCCGCGGTGGGGCTTTCTGCGCCGTAGCGTAGGCTCTGGCCGTGTCGAGCGCATAACGCTCCCAGCTGTTGTGCTCGACGACGAGGTCGCGGAGACGTCGCTTCCTGTCATTTTGCGGCCGACTGGTGAGAGTGCTCACGATCGCGGCCCGGATGCTGTCGGGGTCGCCGGGATCGCAGTACTTGGCGAGATCCCCGAAATACTCGGTCTCGGAGGAGCGGTTGCTGAGAATGAGTGTTGCCCCTGACGCGGCGGCTTCCAGCGCGGCTAGAGAGGCGCCTTCGGACCAACTGGGCAGCGCGAATGCACGCGCCCCGCTCAGCGCGGATCTGAGCAGGTCGCTGCCGGGTTCCATCCTGCCCGCCATGATCAGCTTGTTGCCCCCCTCACGCCGGACCTTTTCAGCGTATTCCGGATCTCCGGCATGGCCAATCAGCACCAGCGTCACAGGCAGATCGCGAATCGCGCGTGCAAGGAGCAACTGGTTCTTCCGGGGCTCGATGCGGCCGACGCAGACGA
>NZ_JBLXHL010000027.1:0-9699 GCF_048259695.1 Celeribacter sp.
AATAGTGGCGATCCATGTCCGAGATCGACAGTTCGATTTTGTAAATGGTGGCATTTTGCGCCATGATCTTCGCAACCCTTCCAAGGTTCGGGCTGCCTACCCCGTCCGGCAAACCTTGGGAAGCAGATATGGAGGCTGCAAACTACCAAGCCGCGACATAGCGCGTACAAGGTAGGGGCCAGGGGGATGTATGACCCGGTCAGCGTTCCCGCCGGGTCAACCGCAGTCTCGGCCCAAAGCCGACCTTGGCCAGGATCACCGTTGCCGCAGCGCAGCTTCCCCATGCCGGACCTTCGTGGCACTGAGCAGGAAGGTCCAGGATCCCTAGGTTGGCAGTGCGGACAAAGTGTGAATTCGCTGCGGCCGCGCTAATGTCGCAAATGATTTACATGACCTGTCACGTGGGTATGGCTGTTTAGGAAAGCGCGACCAACTCCTTGAAGTCGGTCTCGCGAATGATGCGCAGTTGTTGACCCGCTTCGACCAGTTCTTCCGCTTTCCGGTGCTTCGACGATTTGTCGTGACCCGCGAGCTTCGTCACATCCACATCCCCCACGACGAGCATGGTCGTTTTCTTGGTGACGCTGTTCGCCACATTGCAGCCTACGGAAGCCGCAAGATTTGCGGCCTCACGGCGCGGTATGTCCAGCGCGCCCGTGAATACGATCACCTCACTTGCAAGCGGGCCGTCCGGGTTCCCGTCGCGCGTGATCGCAGCGGCTCCGCTCGACGACGGGTCGATGGGCTGCAAGACGCGTTTCTGGATCGCATCGAGATCGAGACCGCTTTCCTTCATCGCAGCGAGCATGACGTGCCCCGCGGCCTTTGCATCCTCAAGCGCGTTGTGATGCTCGAAGGTGTAACCGATCATTTTGCAGACGTTCGCGAGGCCGTAGCCCGATTTCGCGCATTCCGCCCATGTTCTCCGGGCGACGCGGGCCGAGTCGAGCCAGGTGCAGGCCGGGGTCGGAATTGCCCAGCGGCCCGCCGCTTGATGCATCGCAACACGGTCGAAATGTGTGTGGGTGACAACGACCTGCGAGCCAAGAAGCCGTTCGATGTCCACGGCGACTTCGTTGAACGTCGGCGCGCCTTGCACATCGCCTTCCGTGATGCCGTGGATCGACATGTTGACGGGATCGAAGAAGTCGTCCGGGTCTATAAGCGAGTACCATTCAGACGCGAGGGTACCGTTCTCGAAGGCGGCGACTCCGATTGAACAGATAGACGCCATGTCGGCGTTTGCGGTTTCAACGTCTATGGCAACGAATCTCATAGCGAAATTTATCCCTCATTGGTCTAGCTGGAAACGTAACGATGCATGTTTCGTCTGCCAACGCACTCCGTTGATCTGTCCAAGCATTTGCCTTCACCAAAGCCGCCCTCCATGCAGATCGCAACATCGGTCCCTTCGGGCTGGGAGCGTACATGCGGCGGTGCGCCGACCTGCTCGCCCAGGTTAGGCGGTCCGCCTGGCGCAAGCGACCCAAAGCCGCCTTTGACGGCAGGCGCTGGCTACGCCTTGTGTCGGTCCGGGGGCGGACCTTCGGGCTCGGCAAAAACTCTGCAGCGCAACTGATGCAAACCGATCATACGTTGCCTTTAGATGGACGAGCCTTTGTTCCCCAGCCTATACAGTCATTGATGATTGCACACAATTTCGCCAAGTGATCAACTTGGCGAAGACTGCCAGAAGGCTAGATTGCAAATGAAGATCGTCGCGAAAGTCGCACGTGGGCCGCAGAAGGGTGAGGTTGTCACGCCGCATCGACACGAAGATGGGACATATGTTGTCTCCCCTACGCGCTTCGAAAAAGACTACATCCGTGTAGCCAGTTTGGAAGACTTTGCATCGCAAATTCAGAAAGGTTTGAAGGGCCGCATGTCTTCGCCTGCTGTAAAAGGTCCGCGTCTGTTTAGCCCAAAGTCGATAATCATCGAGAGATGACGGCCCATACCTGCCTTTGACCAGTGCCAACTATTGCTGCAGTCGCAGCCTGCCGAGTTGGCATTGATTGTCAATGCATCAACCGAATTTCGAAATGGAATACATCTTACAATAAATCTTTCGAGGCCAATTCGCTAGGAGAGGTGCCTCCCACGTTGCCAAAATGATTACTCGTTAGTGGACTATTTTCCGACAGCCTCCTGCCATTCTTTCAGGATCTGAGTGAAGATGTTGTGGTCAAAGTTTCGGATACTAAATTCGCGAACTTCCCGGCCATCATCCCAAGTTAGAAACGCAGAACTAATTGCCGAAATCGGAACGTCACCAACATGCGTGGCCTCCAACCTCGGCAAAATATTATGACCATAAAGTCCCTCTTCCTTCCATTTTCTGAGTAGGGCAGTGGGTGACACCAACTGTTCTCTCACAACGTCACGTTCGATTTCCAGCCACACAGCACCTTGCCAGCGACGAACATACGGGACAAAGAAATGCCAGGAGCTCACCGGAAACTGCTTCTCATAGCTCTCCGGATCGAATCCATCAAAATCAAATAGACTTATACCTCCAATAGTCCGAGAGATTGGGTAATTTTTCGGCCCATTGGCAGTATTTGACCTCTCTCGATCATGGATATCGGGTTCTACTAATATTGCCTGAGCTTCAACGATGGACAGTAAGCGGTCAGGACGTGTGGTGTGCCACAAACCGCCATAAAGCCTGCTTTGCAGTTCCCCCATACTCCCCATATCCAGGCTCCTTTCGTGCTTTATTTCTATCGCCTTCAGTCAGTAGTAACGCTTGTAGTCCGCCTCAATCCCAGCTAATTCGGCAAGTTCGTCGAGAATATGGATACACAGGCTCATGAGAAGCACTGTTCGTCCTGGATCATCCCAACCTTCGACACCGTGCTTGCCTCCGTGGAAGAGGTTGTTTCGAACCGTTTTCAGGAGACGCACGACTTTCTCTAGTTCAGCTGGCTGATCGTCAAAGCCGACTGGAATGAACTCAAGCCTGTGTTGCCCAACAATCTGACGCTGTGGGGCCTCGACAACTAGCTGCGAGCCCGCGGCCGAGAGGTTATAGGCTGCTTCGTACTTCTCGACGAACTGGTCCCATCCAGGTTCAGCGCGTGAGCCTAGAGTTTGCTTCTTCAAGAACCTGTTCTCTTTGAGAGCGAACTCAAACCTCGAAAACCAATAGAAGAATTCGAACGCTAGGCTGCGCACGTCAGGAGCGATATCCTCAAGTCTCATCATAGCCTCCTTTGTTGTACCGCCTTCCAGCCCCACTCCTAGGACATGATGGCCTGGGCCCCCGCTAGTCAAAAGCTAGGGCGCGCGCGGTGACGGCCCTAACCCGACCTTCACGCTAGATGCGGCGGATGACTCGTCCTCGACAAAGCTGCCAATTATACCTTGCGCCACACCATGGCCGAAGAAGATGCAGACAATACAGTAGTTGCGAGTGCCCGCAACTACTCATGTCAAGTGCCTACCCGCGCCGCTATTTGTCGAATTAACCGGATAGATACTCAAGAACGGACGCAATTGCGGCATCTCGCATACGTTGTGCCCGCACGTCTCCAACGTAATGCGCTTCCTTAAGTTTGCTTTCCGTTGCCGCCAACACATCGCCAACTGTCGCCAAGCCAAGTTCATCGAGCTTGCCACGTTGCCAAGGGGTGATATCCAACACTGTGTTCGGCTTGGAGAGTTGGTACTCCAGATCGAAGCCTTCTTCGATGCTACTTAGATCTAAGCCTGAAGATGTTAGTGGGGAGAATGCAGGATGTTTCACCCCGAACTCGCTCATTCTCTTCTGTGTTAGCGAAGTCGCGATATTAAATGCGGTGGATGCAGGATTCGACTCTAGTGCGAAAAGGCACCCAAGATTTACTAAGTACCTCTTGCCAATTTCACTTCTGGTCGCACGTATTCCATCGGAGTGCTCCGTTAGAACTCCTGTGTAACTAAGTATCCTCAATCCCTCCTTGGCGATTTCCGGAGCATCTCGATGAACCCAGATATATGAGGTTGAATTCTTCTCGCTTGACAAATACATGTCATTCTTCTGCTTGAGATCAGGCAGGACAGTGTCTTCAATGAAATTCCGACCCCAATCAATCATAGGCTTGTGGCCGATATACTTATCGGACAGCGCTGAATGCTCGGACCAGATATCTGAACGGTAAAACTCTCGGATAACCGCGTTCACTTCAGCAGACGACATGCGTGGCGCCTGAGAGATAGTCTTGAGGAGAATCCTCGGGTTGCCCGTTGCGGCATAGGCCAACGTGGCAAAATTTTGACCATTCTTTGAGATCGCCTTGAGCATCGAAGCTTCGGCTTGCTTCTCAACAATGTTGCGCATGCTGGATATATACTTATCAGACCCAATGTCTCGATTGATCGACAGCATCGTCGCATCATGCGTCGGCTGAAATATATCTCCAAAACTTGTAACTCCAGGGTAAACCGCCGCATTGCACGTAATGCAGTGACTTCGAAGATCCCGGAACAGTGTGAAAAACTGCCTTTGTTGAGAGGGTAGGAATATATGCGCAGCTTCGTCCATAAACAGGGAAAATCTAGATACTCCAAGCTCTTCGGATAAATCTTCCAAAGCTTCCTTAAGCTCTTCTACGTCAGGAATTCTGCTGAAATCTATTTTTTGATCTGGGTGCTTCCAAGATGCCTCGTAGGCCTTGATGATGCTCTCGAGGCCGTCTGTGTTCGAATATCCTCGCGGAAGGCCGGCGAGCACGTTCGCGCTTTGGGGAGGCGAGGCAAGGAGACCCATTTTCTGAACTTTACGCAATATCGCTCGACAAATACGCGCAAGCATCCAGTGGCGAAATTGTTGCGGATCATCACTTCTCAAGAGAGAACCACTCACGAACGTAACATAGACTGGGACGATTTTCTGAGTCTTGAAATCTTTGGCAAGCTCTTGCTCAGCAACCCGCATCAAAAATGACTTACCGACACCACGACTCCCGATGAGGACGGTCGGATTTCTCCCCTTGAGCTGGCTCACTATTGACCGATCCTCATCAGTTTCGACGAAGTAGTTCAATATATTTGCAGGTCCGATATCCTCAGTCCTGAAGAAAAAATCACTCATTGCTCTTTCCCTTCGAACTGCGCTTGCACTGGAGGTAGGTCGCCAAAATCTCCGAGCATCATATCTTCCACCACATCCCTCTGTGAGCGTTCGGATACTCTAAGATAGCGGCAAGTGAAAGCAAACTTAACTACACGCAGGGCGGTGTCTGCCCGATCAACCCAAGCATCAAGAATTTCGGGGCTATATGCCATTTCTCCATCAATTCCATCAAAGGAATTCCTGTTTCCGTGGACAAACTGAGAGCATTCTCGATACAAAGCCTCGGCCATCGCGCGATACTGCTCGCAGTGCTCTTTCATTTCAGGAAAAAATGCGCCGGAAAACGTCTTTGACAATACACCATTCTCATTTGATATGATCGAAGACCAATTCGAATCCTTTTGATCCTTCATCCAAAGGTGCATGTCGATTTCGTGAGCAGAAAAGAGAATACAACAGAGAGAAAGTTCGAAGAACAACCTCAAGCTCACATGTGCTTGCCGGTATTGCGCGACGCTTGCGGAGTATAAAGCGTGCTGATACTCTATCTTTGCCAGACGGAACATCTCAGCCTCGGCGCGCCCCTGAAGAAAAACCTCTAGGCATTCGAGGTCTTTTATGGCGTTATGCGCCGACGTGAATGCGGCAACCTTTTCATCATCATTCCGCAGGTCATCTAGAGACTTTCGACTGCGGTCCAGAATTTTAGTATAATAGTCCACGGTCAACGCGCGGCTCTCCAATTTCTCGTCTATGATCGCATTGCTTTGATGGGCTGACGTAAGCGTGTTGGATAGGCTGTGGTAGCTTTCCTCGACACTCCCAGTTCTTCGGCTGGACTGCAACCTTCATTCATTCGTTGCAGAGCATTGACCCAAGCTCATCGGCGCTCCTTGGTCCTCATTGGGCGGTTCCCTCATCTTCGTGTTGACTCGCCAGCTGAGCAGGTCCCGGCGTTTGTAACGCCCGCCAGGCAACAGGACCGATCTGGAAAGGGCGTTGCATTGACCGTTCTTCTGCGCATTGCTGCCGTCCATTCTGGACGCAGCGAACGGCAGCTTCCCGCCCTTCGTGTCGACCCTGCTGGCGTTGCTGCGCCAGGCGCACAGGTTCGCTTAGGGCTGCAAGAGGTCGCGCGGCCCTGTCCTGAGAAATTCTCAGCGTCGAAGTTCTTGATCGGGAAGCGCTCTCGGGCAAGATGGTCGCATTGATCTATGAATTGATGCGACCTTTGCCTTGGAGGAGCCATGCCGCGGCCTGATCCAAACGATTTCATTCGGCTTTTGTCTCGAGAACTACCGGCCTGCGAAGTCCTCGAGCGAATGCATGTTCCAACGAGTCTTTGGGCGAATTTCGCGCTTGAGGCCGCCGCCTCCACTTTGCCGCTCAGCGTGTTTGCTGGCGATGTCTCTGATGCGACAGCCTGGGTGCCGCCGGATCTCGGGCTGGTCAGTGCAAAGGAAAGTAGGCGCCTTTGGGAGGCTATTTTAAATGCGCTGCCGTTGGAGCCGTTGGAGGATAGGGACAGCGGGGCCGCGGGCGCGTCAGAGAGTTCCGGTAGGTCGGGCGGCTATCAGGGCGGGTCTGGTGGGGCCATAGCGCTACCAACCCAGCGGGTTTCACCCCTAACTGCGCTTCTGAACAAAGCCGCAGCCAAGGCGCGACAGCAGGCGCGAAGGGTCATGGATCGGTTCGCCAGAGACGGCGGGAACCCCAGACGTCAGTTCCAGCTGCGTGCGCAACTTCATGAAGACATCATCCGCGTGAAGGCGGACCTTGCCGCTCAAGTCGTCATGTCCGAACAGATCGTAGAAAACCTGCGTGAAATCGAACGTCTGGTGAATAATGGCTCAATGGGTTTCGAGCAGGCCCGAGTTGAAATCGAGGCCTTGGTGCGTCTTATAAAGCATCCGAACAGGAAGGCACCCAAAGGCATTGCAAAGCGCACCTGGGAGGCCCTGTCCCGCTTGTCCGTGCTCATTACGTTGCTTTCCGCGCCAAATAACTGTGAAGTCGCCACGGTGATGGCGCCGCAAATCAATGTAGTTGTCGAGGTTCAGGCGCCCCCGCCGGCGGCTGAGCGGCCGGTCGTCGAGGGTGAGTGGGTTTGGTCGTCGATCAACACCGACAAAACAAGTCTAACGTTGCGGGTGGGGCCTTCGAAAGACCACGATGAGATTGCCCAAATTCCGAAGGGGCATCCAGTCGAGAGAAAAGAAGGCACCCAAAAGAACGGTTTCATGCTCATCCGTTACGTGGATGCCAATGGTATCGTCCGCTCCGGCTATGTGGCGGAGGCCTATTTGCTTCGGCTCTACTGAACCCGCCTCGGGCCGGGCCACCCGACACGCCGCTGCACTATTAGCGCCGCGTCCATGTTTTCCGCATAACTCCGCGTCGGCTCGCCGACCTAGATGAAACACATCAAGCTGCGCTCAGAATCCGGAAGCACTATCGTGTGGATGCGGCCGACCTGGCGTCCGTCCTTGAACGCCTCCCAGTCGTTGTCGCCGTCGTCCTGGCCCGCGATCATCGTTCGCTTACGTGTTCACATGCGACGCACAAGGTAACGAAATAGCTTGCATTTCCCATGCTCATGCCCATCGGTAGAATGCACGGACAGTGAAGGTATAGATTATGAAATTTTCTGTTAAGCTTATTGCCCTTGGCGCTCTTATGTCGCTGCCGACTTTCGCAGCCGCGGAATGCTATGGAAGCGGCAGCTATTACTCGTGCTACGATACCTCGGGAAACACTTATAATGTCCAGCGGTATGGCAACACAACCAGCGTCCAAGGGTACAATTCCCAATCAGGTTCGAGCTGGTCGCAGGACTCTTACCGGTCGGGCAACATGACGCAGACTTTTGGGCGCGCGGCCGATGGAAACGCATGGAACTCGACTACGATCACATCCCCCGGTATGAGCAATACTTTCGGGACCGACTCAAACGGCAATTCCTTCTCCACAACGTGCACGTCACTCGGCTGCTGGTGAACGATTGCTTGGCGCGGGTCACCCAAAGCAGGGCCCGCGCTCACACTATCGCGTTGATTCCAATGATGTATCTCTAAAGAAAGGGCCCGGCGCGATGGACGGACGCTTGCCAATTCGGCGTCGGGCCCAGCTCAGGTCGGGATCTGCACCCCTACCCGATCCATGGCCTCCCGGTAATAACGCAGCGCGAGGCGGTCGAGCACGCCGTCGCCAGGCACCAACCGCGCGATCGCATCCGGCACGGACTGCTGCGCATGGTAGATCGCGTGTGCCTTGATAACCTCAAATCCGGCGTCCGGCCCCTCGAGCAGCGCCGCCTCGACGCCGGACTTGATGGCCGAATGTAACGCCTCACGCGCCGCCGCCTCGATCCTGATGCCGGTGAAGGCCTCGAAGGCCGCCGCGCCGCGGTTGATGATCAGCATGAGCGCGATGCCGAGCAGCCCGGCGATCGCCTGCACCAGCTCCGGGCTGGAGAAGAGAGCTTTTATGAAGTCCATCTTGGGTACCTTTCGGGAGGCGGCAGAGTGCCGCAGAGAGGACCAGCGCCAGACGCCAGTCGGTGATTGGGAGAAAGGGCATCAGCAGGCGCGCCAGACGCCCGCCGTGCCAGTGGCCTTGCCAATTGACCGAGGGCGCGAGCTCGGCTGCAGCGGTCGAGCCATTCCAGCACCAGCTAGGGCCGTGCTTCGGCTTGAAGCCGTTGCCGATCTTCAGCAAAGACTTCTCGCCGCAACCGCACGGGCAGAAGAAGATGAAGTTTTGCTCGCCCTTCTCTTCCGGCCCGCTGATCCAGAACGAGCCGCGCACCTGGTCCTGCAGGAAGGCATTTCTGTCGCGGTAATGGACGGCGCGGGTCATGCGGCCCACCCCAGCGGTGCCCACGCACTGTCCTCGACCTTGAAGCCCGGGCAGAGCTTGTTCGCGAATTCGTTGTGCCCGGCGATCCGGCGGATTTGCGTGGCGTTGCAGGCCTTGGCGATCACGCCTCGCATCGCCTCTCGCGTCTCGGCAGTGTAGAAATCCTCGGCCGCGCCCATGTGGGTCACGGTCTTCACCGGGACCATCGAGTAGCCGAGCGAGCCCGCATTGTGGCCGATGACATTCGCGCCAATCTCGGACCAAGCGCGGCCTTCGATCACCTCACCATCCGGGAAGATCAGCCCGTGATAGCCGATGTCGCGCCAGCCATTGCGGAGGTGCCAGCCGCGGACCTCCTCGAACATCTGCCGGTTGGACTTGCCCTTCCACCAGGTCTCCGAGGTCGCGGTGGTGTGCAGCACGAACAAGCTGACCAGGTAGCCAGCAGTTCCTTGCAGAACCTGCTTCTCGTGCGAGACCCAGCCGCCCCAGCCCGGCGACACCGTGACATCCTCGATGATCGCACCCGCCCGCGGCCGGCCCTCTCCCTCGACCAGAGCGCGCAGCCCGCGGTCAAGCTCGGGCGTCCAGACGCGGCTGACCGGTCCCGCCGAGAGATAGCCTAGGTCGATGATCGCCTGATGCATCTTCTCGACCGCATCACCCCAGCGGCCCTCGTGCGCCGCCAGCAGCGCGCGCATCCCTGCCTCGGTGCGCGGCCCCCAGAGGCCGTCTTCAGGCCCGGCCGAGAAGCCGAGCGCATTCGCCCCCGCCTGGAGGGCGCG
>NZ_JBLXHL010000028.1:0-9544 GCF_048259695.1 Celeribacter sp.
AACGGGCTCTTGATGTCGATCTGCACCATGCCGAGCCTGCGGCCCTGCGCGATCAGCCGGTTCACCTTCGAGGTTGACAGGTTGAGCTTCGCGGCGATCTCGGACTGCTTCACCCCCTCCACGAAGTGCAGCACGAGCACGGTGTGAATCTGGCGGATGAGATCGAAGTCGGGAGACGGTTCGGTCATGCCTTGCCTCCCGCGTCGCGCTTCTTGTTCAGGTAGTGATCGATGGAGACCGCGGTGAGCAGGATCGACCCGCGGATGATGTCCTGCCAGTAGACCGACACGTCGAGCAGCGAGAGCGAACTCGACACGACCGACAGCAGCGCCGCCCCCAGGATCGCGCCGAAGATCGTGCCGGAGCCCCCGTTGAGGCTGGCCCCGCCGATCACCGCCGCGGCGATCACGTTGAGTTCCATGCCCAGGCCGAAAGTGGGCTGGGCCGAGCCGAAGCGGGCCATGTAGATGATCCCGGCGATGCCGCAGAGCGTCGAACAGAGCGTCGTGGTGAGAAAGATCACCCGTTTTGTGCGGATCCCCGAATAGGCGGCGGCCTTCTCGTTGCTGCCGGTATAAAACACCTTGCGGAAGGCAGTGCTGCGCCGGAGCATGAAGTCAAAGCACAGGACCACCACCAGGAAGACGATGATCACCAGCGGCACCGGCCCGATCGAGCCCTGGCCGATGAACTTGAATTCCGGCGGCAGCGTGAACAACCCGAGCGGACGACCGCCGGTGAAGAGAAGACAGGCCCCGCGCGCGATCACCATTACCGCTAGGGAGACGATGAAGTGGTGCAGCCCCATCCGGGTCACGAAAAAGCCCATGAAAGCGCCGATCGCGGTGCAGGCGGCGATCGCCACCAGCGAGGCGAGCCAAGGGTCGACACCTGCGAGGAAGAGCGATCCGGCGATGACCATCGCCAGCGCGGTGACAGAGCCGACCGAGAGGTCGATGCCGCCCGAGATCAGCAGGATCGTCATGCCCACCACCACGATGCCTTCGACGGCAAAGGCCATGACCATCGCGCGCATGTTCACCCAAGTCAGGAAGTAGGGCGATGCGAAGGACATGGCGACGAAGAGCGCCAGGATGATCAGGATCAGCCCGGTCTCGCGCATCCTGAGAAACTTCTTCACCGGGTTGGCTCCCTGCTTGGCGGCTGCGGTCAGTTCGATTGAGTTTTCCACGATCGGTCTTCCTCAGGCATTCAGTGTCGGTTGCGGGGCGGTCTCGAGGCCCGAGGCCAGGCGCATGATGTTTTCTTCGGTCATCGCGTCCCCGGCCACTTCGCCAGCGATGCGGCCCTCGCGCACCACCAGCACGCGGTCGCATAGCCCAATCAGCTCGGGCAGCTCGGAGGAAATCACCACGATTCCGACACATTCGCAGGCCAGTTCCCTCAGGATCCGGTGAATCTCGGACTTGGCACCGACATCCACGCCGCGGGTCGGCTCATCGAGGAAGATCAGCCGGGGATTGACCGAGAGCATCTTCGCAATTGCCACTTTCTGCTGGTTGCCCCCTGACAGGGAAGACACCGGGTCCGAAAGCCGCCCGAACTTGAGGTTGAGTTTCGCTCCCAGACTTCGGGCCAATTCCATTTCCCTTTCCGTCTCGATCAGTCCCGTCGCGGTGGAGACACGCCCAAGATCCAGTGCCGAGACATTCTCCGCAATGGAGCGTTTCAGGAAAAGGCCATCGCCCTTTCGGTCTTCGGAAAGATAGACGAGGCCAGCCGCGATGCTGTCGCCGTAGTGGCGCAGATCCAGCGTTTTTCCATCGAGCAGCACCTCGCCCGAAACGTCGCCCTCTAGACGGCAGATGCCCTTGACGATTTCGCTTCGTCCTGAGCCGATGAGACCCGCGATGCCGAGGATTTCTCCGCTGCGCAGCGCGAAGGACACGTTCCTGAACCGAGTTTTCTCGGTCAAATCCCTGACTTCGAAAATCACCTCGTCAGCTTGCGTTTCTGCCGCCTTCTTGGGCGGATAGAGCGTGCCGATCTCCCTGCCGACCATCGCGTTGACGACGCCCGAGGGTGTGATCTCCGAAATCTCGGCGGTGGTGATGTACTGACCGTCCCGAAAGACGGAGACACGGTCGCAATTGTCAAAGATCTCGACCATCCGATGCGAGATGTAGATGATCGAGATGCCCTGCGCCGACAGTCTGTGCATGATCTCGAAAAGGGTCTGCGCCTCGCGGTCTGTCAGCGCGGCGGTCGGCTCGTCGAGGATCAGGACCTTGCAATCGAGCGTCAGCGCCTTGGCGATCTCGACCAGCTGCTGATGCGATATCGGCAGGTCCCGAACGATCGCGCCCGGATCGATGTCGCACAGCTGCCCCAGCACGGCGCGGGCTTTCTGCTTGAGCGCACCCACATCCATGAGAAGGCGGCGGCTCCGGTTTGTGACCGCCATGAACATGTTCTCGGCCACCGAAATATCGGGGCAGAGGGCGATCTCCTGATGCACCAGCCCGATCCCCAGCTGCTGCGCGGCGCTTGGGGATGCGATGCGGACCGGCTCACCTTCCCAGAGGATCTCGCCGCCGTCGGGCTGGAGGATGCCGTCGATGATGTTCATCAGCGTGGACTTTCCCGCGCCGTTCTCGCCGGCGAGCGCGTGGATCTCGCCGCGGCGCAGCTCGAAATTGACGCCCCTCAGCGCGCGCACCGGGCCGAAGGACTTGCTGACATTGGAGATTTTCAGGATCACGTCGTCGTGCATGAGAGGGCCTCGGAAAAGGGCGGTGAGGCGGGCCCGAACGGCCCGCCGCCTGGGTCACGCCGGGTCGCGGCCCTGCATGTAGGTGTTCAGATCGAAGCTGTCGGCATTGTCCTTCGTGATCACGGCAAATCCGTTGTCGATGAAGGGGATCTGCACCGGGTTGTAACCCGAGGTCCGGTAGTCGTTGAACGGATCGAAGACTTCGGAATGCGCCGCCATGAAGGTCGCCATGAACCCCATGAACCCCTGCATGCCCTGGTTCGGGTTCAGCGCCATGTGGATGTTGCCGGCCTTGATGTGCTCGAGCGTGGCCGGGGTGATATCCGCATGCATGACCAGCACGTCCGACTTGGCTTCGAGGATCGCCGCGACCGCGCCCTCCGCTGAGCCCGCCTCGGGGATCCAAATCGCGCCCAGCTCGGGATTGGCCTGTAGGATCGACGCGGTCGCACGATAGGCGGCGGTGCTGTCCTGATTGGTGGCCTGGCGACCGACCAGTTCCATGTCGGGATAATGTTGCTGCATGTAGTCGATCAGGGCGGTCACCCGGAGGTCATGGTTGGACTGACCCGGATTCTCCAGAACCGCGTATTCGCCCGTCTCGCCGATCTGCTTGACGATTTCCTCGGCAGCAAATTTCGCCTCGGCCAGGTTGTCGGAGGTGATATAGGCGCTGCGGTCGGATTTCGGAGAATCCGCCGCAAAGGTCACCACCTGCGTGCCATCTGAGATGGCGCGGTTGATCGGCTCGATGAACGGATCCGATTGCATCGGATGCACCAGGATACCCGCGGGCTGCTTCACCATGTCCTGCTCGAAAGAGGCGATCTGCTTGGTGATGTCGTAGTCGGGTGTGCCAGAGAATACCGTTTCGCAGCCGAAGGCATCGGCAGCCTGCTTGAAGCCTTGGTAGACCGGCACCCAATAGGGGTGGCCGGACACCATGACGTTCATGATATAGGTCTCGCCCGGAGCGCAGTGCAGACCCTCCTGGGCCGTCGCCGGGCTCGCGGTTGCAAGCGATAGGGCAGCGAGTGCCGGGGCCAGAGCTACGGCAATAGCGGATTGTCTCATGTTGTCCTCCCAAATGACCCTGGCAGACGCCAGGGGTTTCGGTGCGTGAGTACTTGCCTCCCCGCAAGTAATTTCACGACCCGCAATTTCTTGCGTAAGGTGACGATAGAGACGGCTTCCGGGCTTGGTCAACGCCGCGTGAAATTTTTCTTGTTCGGTGCAATTTATTTCAAGCGGCAAGCGAGGGGCGGGACGTCTCCAGCGCAAAAGACAGCTTTCGGCTCATGACACGGTGTCTCTGCCAGATGCCGTCCCTTCGAAACGATCCCCGGCGCAGAGGCCCTCGGCCCGCCGGCAGGCACTTTCATCGCTACTCTTTTTCAAAATTTGTCCCTACCCGCTTCGCGCCCCATCAGTTCTTCGCAAGGGTGTTAGAGCCCGAACAATGCAAAGCGTCGCGGGGGTCAACGCCGCTGCTCAGGCCATTGGTGGGCTTCGGCGCTGCGGTTGCCGCCCCGCGCTTGCGTCAGCCCATCTCCATTGGGTGCATGACGCTCAATCGTGGATCGGTATCGTGGCGGAAGGGAGCAAGCACCCTCCCATCGGTGTTCGGCGGCACTCGACCAGAACGAGACGCGCCAGAGAGCGAAAGAAGCCGTCAAGTCGCGGTACAGGCGAAGTTTCCGCCTTGGCAGGGTCGCCCGAACCGCCCGCGGATATCTAGGATATTCACAGACCGGGATGCTGCGCGGTCCACTGGGACCATGGGGAAATCACCTATGCCATTGCGCCGCTTGTGGTGCCTTGCGTCTCGGTGGTTGTCCTGCGCACCCCGGCACCGGGCCGGGCCTGAAGCAGTGTCGGTCCGGGCTGGGGCGGGGGTCCGCCCAGGAGGCATCGGGTGAGCGGGGCAACGGCGTGCGGCCGGGGGAGGGGCCGCGGTCGGACCGCAGCGGGACCGTTGCCCTGCGCGCTCAGCCGATCAGCGACCACAACCCCAGCGTGAGCGCGGGAATGGCGCACACCAGTCCCAGCACGACGATGATCGCCGCGACGAAGGGCGTCAGCTCGCGGAACACCGCCGCGGCCGGGGTCCTGCTGATCTGCGCGGTGATGAACACGAGGATGCCCACGGGCGGCGTCACGCCACCAAGCTGAAGGTTGATGATCATGATGATCTCGACCTGCACCGGGTCGAAGCCGGCGAGGGTCAGCAGCGGCAGGAACAGCGGTGCGGCGATCAGGATGGCCGGGGTCAGATCGAGGAACGTGCCCGCCACGAAGAGCGTCAGCACGACCACGAGGATCAGCGCCGCCGGCCCGAGCGCATAGTCCTGGGTCAACCCGACGCGCTGTTGCGGCAGGCGGTCTGCGATCTGGATTCAGGCAAAGGGAACGGAGGCCGCGATCAGGAAGCCGATCAGCGCGCTGTCGACGCAGCAGTCGGCAAGCGACCGGCCGAGATGGCGCCAGCTGTATTCGCGGAACACGAACTTGCCCAGCACGAGGGCCCAGACCAGCGCGATCACGCCCGCCTCTGTCGCCGCGGCAATGCCGAAGCGGGTGCAGGACAGCAAGAAGGCCGAGGCCGCGATGACCGAGCATTTCGAAACCGCGATCTCGGTGCTGATCCGCGCAGGGGTGACTTGACGCGGAGCCAGATTTTGGTGACACAGGGCAAGTGCAGTATGGGGGCGCCTAGACCGGAGTGCCTTCGGTCGGCAAGATTTCGTCGGCGCGATTTCACTTTGTTCAACTTTGTATCGGGCAGGCGCACTGAGGCGCATGCGGCAAAGAGCAGAGACGCGCCACTCGGTCGGTAAACCATAATTATTTTTACATATTTTGGCCTTATCCGAGTGGGATGTGGGTCCGAATGATCCTGTGGGCGAGGGCAGCCAAGGACATGATTTCATGGTTGTAGCCCTGACGTGCCGATGCGGCGAGCAGTGGGCATCGGATCGGCTTTGGCTGTCGGCGCAGAGACAGTACACGTGCTCCTCACTTACGACAGAGCAATGCCCCACTTCCAGGCAGGAAAATGGGGCATTATCCAATATCTAAGTTGCTTAGATGTCGCTGCGCATTTCCGCCAAACCCTTCTTCGGCTTGCGGATCAGGATCGCCCAGACGAACAGCGCGGTCAGCGCGAGGAAGAACAGGCTGTCAGGATTGGTCAGGAAGACGATGGGGTTGCCGTCGCTCAACGACAGCGAGCGCCTCAGGTATTCCTCAAGATCCGGGCCAAGAATGAAGCCCAGCAACATCGACACGGTTGAGTAGTTCTGCTTGCGCATGAAATACGCCAGCACGCCGAAGATCACCGCAAGCGACATTTGGATGACCGAGTAGGTCGCCACGTAGCTGCCGACGAGCGCCACCACCGCGATGCCGGTGTAGAGCAGGCCCTTGGGGATCGACACGATCTTGATGAACCACGGGCCGAAGAGCCACAGGGTCAGCGGGATGAGAACCAGCGCCGAGAAGAACAGCGAGCCGAGCATCGGCCCGAGCAGCTCGGCCTGGTTCTCGAGCAGGCGCGGCCCTGGCTGGAGGCCGTTGATCACCAGAACGCCTAGAACGATCGCGGTGGTGGGATCGCCGGGGATGCCGAACATCAGCATCGGCACGAAGGCCCCGCCGCACATCGAGTTGTTGGCGGCCTCTGCCGCAGCGATGCCTTCGCGCGAGCCGTTTCCATATTCCTGCGGCTTCTTCGACGACGAGCGCGCCATCGCATAGGAGACGAAGGCGGCCATCGAGCCACCGGCGCCCGGCAGGATGCCGATGCCGTAGCCGATGAAGGCGGAGCGCAGGTAGGCCAGCAGGCCGATCTCGCGGATCTCCGAACGCGGCGGCAGGAAGTCGCGGCGGCGGATCTTGAGGTCCTTGGCCTTTTCCAGCGTCGAACTCAGGCTGTTTTTCCAGCTCTCCGATTGCATCAGAACTTCGGAGATCGCAAAGGCGCCGATGACCAGCGGCATGATGTCGATGCCCTCGACCAGCGTCTCGGTGCCAAAGTTGAAGCGCGGGATCGGCTGCAGCACGTCGATGCCGACGGTGGCGATCATTACGCCAAGCAGGGTGGCGACGAAGCCCTTGGCGATATTGCCCTTGTCGACGATCACGATGACCACCAGCGCGAAGAGCACCAGCGAGAACTTGCCCGGGGTGCGGATCAGCAGCGAGATCTCGGCGGCGATCGGCATGAAGGCCATGAGCAGCACCGCGCCGATGGCGCCGCCGATCATCGAGCCGAGCGCCGCGTGCCCCAGAGCATTGGCGCCGAAGCCCTTCTTCATCAGCACGTTGCCCTCGACCGCGGTCATCATCGAGGATGGCGCGCCAGGGATGTTGATCGTGGTCGCGGTGATCGAGCCGGAGTACATCCCCGCCATGAAGATCGAGGCGCACATGACCAGCGCCGGCACCACGTCGATGGTGTAGGTGATCGGCAGCAAGAGCGCGATGGCCAGCACCGAGGTCAGCCCCGGCATGGCACCGAAGAAGGTGCCGATCAGGAAGCCGCCGACCATGAAGGCGATGACGTAGGGATCGGCCAGCGCGGACATGCCGCCAAGCACGTCGATGAAGATATCCATCAGAAGAAACCCCCGGTGAGGGTGGGCAGGCGCACGCCGAAGATCCCCGCGAAGAGCCCGTAGAACAGGGCGGTGACGCCGATGGCGTAGATCGCGAACATATGCGGCTTGCGCAGCTGGAAGTGGAAGATCGCAAAGAGCGCCGAGGTGAAGGCCAGCGTCGCCAGCCAGTAGCCGAGCGGCCGGAACAGCGCGATGTAGCCCGCGGTGGCGACGATCACCAGCAGCGGCCGCAGCAATTCGCGTGCGGGGCCGTCGGCGGTGGGCTTGCGGAACTCGGCCACGAAGACCACGGCCAGCGCGGCGTACATCAGGATGGCGGTGAGGATCGGCACCGAGCGCGGGCTCATCTCGCCATCACCCGCGAACTGCGAGTGGATGTCGAAGGCCGCGGCAAGGTAGACGGTGGTGACGATCAGGAAAAAGAAGGGCAGCAGGACACCTGTCCTGAGAAGGGGCGCACGGTCGGCCATCTTGGTCTCCGGTTGGGGGGTGGCACCGGACGCGCGCCCGGTGCCACCTTTCACGACAGGGAGCGGAGGATTACTTCGAGAGTACACCGGCCTCGACGAGCGCATCCATCTCGGTGAACAGACCCTGCGCGGTTTCGTCGGCCCAGGTGTCGAGGTCGTCGCCGGCCAGCCAGTTCGGGGTCACGCCGATCGTCGCGAGCCAGTCCTGGAACTCGTCCGAATTGTAAGCGGTCTCATAGGCGGCCTCGATCTTGGCGACCACGTCTTCGGGGGTGCCTGCGGGCGCGGCGATCACGATGAACGAGCCGTTCAGAAGCTCAACGCCGGCTTCCTCGGCGGTGGGCACGTCGTAGGTCGGGTTCTTGGCGTCCGAGAATTCGACGATGCCGCGGGCGGTGCCATCCTCGATCAGGTTGGCGAAATCGCCGAGCGAGGTCATGACCACATCGACCTCATCCGACAGCAGCGCCTCTTTCTGCGGGGCCGCGCCACCGGGGTAGGAGACGATCTTGAATTGGGTGTCGGTGAGCTTTTGCAGCTGCAGCAGCGTCAGGTGGACCCGCCCGCCGAGGTTCTGCACGCCGATGCGCACCTTGCCCGGGTCGGCCTTGGCCGCGGCCAGCAGGTCATCGAGCGACTGGTAGTCGGAATCGGCGTCTACGATGATCGCATCGGCTTCGCTGGTGATCCGCGCGACGAGGTCGAGCTTGTCCATCTTGTAGCTCGGCAGCATGCCCTGCCACGGCACGGTCACGACGCTGTCGTAGGTCAGCGCGCCCAGCGTATAGCCGTCGCCCTTGGCGCCCATCACCTGGCCGACGCCGGTGGCCGAGTTGCCGCCTTCGATGTTCTCGACATAGATGGTGCCGCCCAGCGACTCTTCGGCAAGCGTGGTCACCTTGCGCACGATGCCATCGGTGCCGCCGCCGGCCCCCCACGGCACCACCATGCGCACGTCACGCTCCGGGAATTCCGCCAATGCGGCAAGCGGCACGAGGGCCGTGGTGAGGGCGGCAACCGCGCCGATGAAAGTGCGTTTCATTAGGTGTCTCCTCCAAGACTTGAACGGACCCTTGCCGTTCTGGGCTGTTGGTCCCGGCCTCGTGATCCCTGCCGCGGTGCAGCTGCGCGCGTGCGCCACTGCCATGAACTCGCGTCAGAGCCGGCCGGAATCGTCGGGCGAACTTGCATCGCTACCAACTAATACATTACTATATGAACACCCGTGGAGCTGGCAAGCCTGCTTCGGAAGGCGCTGGCGATAACGTGGCAAGACCCTGTAAGTAATGAAAGAAAACTCATGCTTTACGACCATCGAACCTATACCTGCCGTCCCGGAACGATCCGCAAGCACCTCGCGCTCTACGGCGAGCACGGTTACGACATCCAGCGCCGGCACCTTGGCAACCCGGTCGTCTACGGCGCGGTCGAGACCGGCGACGTGAATTCCTCCGTGCATATATGGTGCTATGCGGATGCCGCGGACCGGGCCACGAAACGTGCGGCACTCGCGGCGGATCCCGAGTGGCAGGCCTATCTGGCGAAGAGCGCCGAGGCGGCGTACCTCGTCTCGCAGGTCAACCAGCTGATGTCGCCAGCGCCGTTCTTCACGCCGCCGCAGCTCTGATCGAGGGGCGCGGCCTTTCGGCCGCGCCCGTCTTCTTCACAAGGCGCGCTCAGTCCTGCGGCAGGTCCATGCGGCTGGTCAGGAAATCGAGCTC
>NZ_JBLXHL010000029.1:0-9415 GCF_048259695.1 Celeribacter sp.
CCGTAACGGTGGAATGCGGCCTAGAGCGAATAGCGGCTATGGAGTGAGCTTTAACCCATAACCTGAATCCGTAGAAGGCAGCCTGGAACCCGCGTCGTTACTGGGCTAGAGCTTATATTTTCTATACTTTCTACTTATTACTTAAAACTCAGCATAGAAAACAAAAAAAGTGGGGTATTCAGCGTGTGGATTGTACGCTTTGTGTAACTGTGCCAATAACCTCACGAAATAGCAGGCAGGTGTTCTCTCGTGTGAGGCCGTGGTGCCCTGTAGCGCCCCGTGGCCGATCCTGCCTCAGCCCGTGAGGTGCTTGCCCCCGTCACATGCCGAGGGTCGAGGGTCGAGGGGTCCGGAGCGGCCCCAGATCGCCCCGTGACAGCCGACAACCGACCCCTGACCCGTGACCTCCCTGACCCCCAATCGACCCGTGACGAGCGACGTTGGCCGCCTGACGGGTGACGTGGTGCCCATGATCTGGGTAGACTGTCGAAGGACACGGTGTCGGACGGCTCAGGGCGATTGTTGACCGGCAGTCACCAAGTACCGATTGTTGGGTGCCAAATGACCACCATTGATGCTCACGGGTCATCCTCCCAAAAAAATGTGTTATCCCCAGCCTAAGTACCCCCTGAAACGCAATCCGTAGCGGCTATTTGCTCTAGCCTTAGTGCCACGTGGCCTCCAGCTAGATCTCACGAAATATCAAATAATCGCTCCAGGCCACGTGTCATGCGGCCTCCAGACTTTTCTACGGATTGAGATTAGGTAAACTCACTCCGTAGAAATGTAAACAGGATTCACCGATCGTACATTCCAGTTACAATCGTTAATTGCCATTCGAGCAACAACACTCATCCCAGCCAGTCCCGCACGATACCGCAGAGCCGCTGACTCAGGGCGTAGGCACCAAACAGCCAGATGCCCGCATTCAGCGCGGCACCAATCGTCTCCATCACCATCGCATCCTCCAAAGCCAAAGCAGCAAATGAAAGGGGGCAAGGGCCATGTGACCCTCACCCCCTGATCCTCGTGACTCGATCCATGTCCCGTGACCCGTGACCCGTGATCCATGTCGATCGTCACGTGACACAGGCCAGCGTGCTGACACTCGGCACATGACCCATGACACCCATCACAGCCATGACATCCATCACGTGCAGCCAAAGAACAAGACGCAGACGCAGACGCAGACGCAGACGCTGACGCTGACGCGGGTTGGTGGGTTAGGGGTGTGATCTACTCAGGCAGATCAGGCCGTGACGACATGGCAGACCGGCCCGGCTCCCTTCACCCGACGTTGGAAGAAGGCCAAGTCCTTGGCATCCAGTGTCCCTTTGCCATCGCAGCGGTAGCACTTGTCGTTGTGGAAGTGCCCCATGTGGGCGGAGTATCGGCCTGCGCCCAGGCAGTGCGGGCAGATGTCTCCTACCTCGTGGCGGCTTGACTCGACCGGCAGTGTCGCCATTGCCTTCTCGACCGCGTTCAGTCGCTTCTCGAAGATGGCGTAGACCCGATACCGCTTGCGCCCATCGCCCTCGGTGCGGATGTACGTCCAGCCCTCGGGCAGTGCGGGTTCTGCTGGCTTGGCGGGTGTGTCGTTGCGGAAAGTGGCGGCCAGTGCGGCCAGATCGGCGAGAGATGCCATGATGATTCTCCTTGATGTGAGAACGGGGGCCGATTGGCCCCCGCTGTTGGGTGTTTAGCTATCGAAGTTGGCAAGCTCGGCCAGCATGGCGAGCGCCTTGTCATCCAGACCCTGAACGAACTTGCTCTGGCGATCGCGCAGCCACTGATCGCGCAGCTCCATCCGGCGCTCCTCTGCCTGCTCCTTCTCCTCGATGGTGTAGAACTCGTTCTGGTTGGCGTACCAGTAGGGCGCACCACGACGGTTGATGACCTTCCAGACCGGGTTGAGCACCATCTGCTGTTCTTCCAGCTCTGCCAGCAGCTCTTCGAGGTCGGCCAGCTCCGACTCGCCTACCATGACTGCCTCTGTGTAGCGGTGGCCCGGATCGAAGCCGTCCATGCCGGTGGTGTCGTTGCTTGCCATCCAGTGATCGACACGGCCCAGGCGAATCTGCTCATCCTCGCTCCCGCCTGCGTACTGCTCGCTGACCGGGCGTTGTGCGAACCGTGTCGCCCGCTCCTTGAGCTGTTGCAGGTGGTTCATGGTGCCGATCAGGACACGCTTCTCCTTGACCAGCAGACGATAGAGCTTGTTGACCGCGAAGAACCGCTTGGTGCCCTTGGCCATCAGCCCGGTGCGGAACTTCTGGCGCTGCTCCTTGGCCGATCCGCCCGGGTTGTCCTGCATCCCGTCCATCACCACCTTCTCCCAGCCGTCGTAGCTGCGATCCGTGATGACCTCGCGTGCCGCCACATCGAGCAGGGTGAACTGGGCGTTGGTCAGCCGATCCCCGTTGGTCATCAGCTCCTCGATGAAGACATCGAGTGCTTCCTCCAGCGAGCAGGACACGAACATCTTGCTGCCTTCGCCTGTGCTGGACCCGTCGTTGTCCCCGACTTCCTGCCAGGACATGGTGGGCACCACCTCGATCATCGTGGTGGCTTCTGCGAAGTCCCCGTCGATCCGTGACTGCTTGTGGGCGGCGAAGAACGCACGCATCAGGTCGAGGTTCTGGTGCATCTTGCGGGCCGTCTCGATGACGTTGACCTCAGCCCCGATCCCCATAGCACTCAGTGCATGGCGAGCCATCAGGTACTGCGTGGCACCACGGTAGATGTAGGGGATAGCACGCAGTGCTTCCGGCCCTGCCTCACGCTTGCGGCCACTGACTCGTCCCGCTGCATCCTTCACGTCCTCAGCAGGGCGCTTGTGCAGCCCGAGGATGAACTGATCGAGCGACTCCACTCCATCCCACTCGGTCCATGCGCCCGGATACTTGGCGACTGTGGCACCGTACTTGAGAGCGGTGTGGACAGTTGAGGTGGTGCTTGCGATGGTGTTAGTCTTAGCGTTCATGATGTGTCTTCCTAGTAGATGTGCGTCATGACGTGGGCAGCGGGTGCGACCGCTGCCCACACCTAGACCCCCCGGGTGGGGGTCAAGACAAGGTTCCTTGGGTTTGAAACCGAGTGCCGGTGGAACCAGAACCGGAATCGGGAGGCGCCCCCCTGTGCTGGCAGGGACTCCACCCCGCGCACACGCAAATCTGCGCCACTTTTCCCTCGACCTTCGCCCCAAGACACTCGCCCCTCGCCATCTGACTTTGGCCCCGCGACACTCGCCCCTCGGCGTTCACGCCCTCCGCGAAAGCGATCCTCGAAAAATTTCTACAGTTTTTTGCCCGTTGACCTGGCCTCGTTTACAATCGCTTGCATTCATTCGCAGAGCGAATACATGCCATGTCAGATTCAGAGTTCGTCCAACAGCAGTTGGCCTCGATGGAGGCCGACCGGCAGATCGGAAAGGTCGAGCTTCCCCGCATCACCGCCCAGCAGCGCACGTTCGTCGCCTGTCGTATCGGCGGGATGTCCATTTCGGCGGCGGCCAAGGAGGTCGGGGCAACCCCTTCCACCGGCAGCGCCTGGGAGAAGCGGCCTGATGTCCAAGCCCACATGGATCACTACCTCGCGGAGTACAGCGAGAAGGTGCTGCCCCGTGTGACCTTCGGCAAGGAAGATGCCCACGCCATGTACCTCCAGGCGTACCACATGGCCGGCACCAGTGCCGAGATGACCCGCGCCACCGACTCGCTGGTGAAGTTGCACGGCCTGCTCGACAAGCAGGATGTCGATGACCGCAAGCCCCAGAACGCCAAGCAGCTCGAGGGGCTGGATACGGCGGACCTGCTGCGTTATGCGGCATTGGGCATGGAGTCATTGGCCCCGGAGATCGCGGTGGATGGCGAGTTCACGGAGGTGCCGGATGGCGAAGACGACGAAGGTTGATGAGCGCCGCAAGATCGCCCTGGCCACGTGCGTGACCTGCAAGAGTGAGCACCCCATGTCGCTCGTCAATGAGGCCGGAACGTGTGTCTACTGCCGTGCCGGGTTGAAGGGGGAAGAAGCGGAGGCCGCCGCGCAGGAAGCGGATGAATTGGCGGCGACGGCCCGGCGACTGGCCGAGGAGCGGGCGGCTCGTGAAGCGGTGGGGCGCCGGCAGGAAGAGGCCAAGGCCCGAGCGGCAGAGCTCAGGCGTGAGCGTGCCGTCCGATCGGAAGGCGAGTTCGACCCCAGTGAAGCGGCCCGCAAGGAGTTGGCCCGCCGGCAGTTGGCCCATGACCACCTGCTGCCGATGGTGTTGCGCCTGAATCCCGACTACAAGCCCGGCTGGGTCCACAAGGACATTTGCGAGCAGCTCGAATGGTTCTCGGCACCGGTGGCAGCCGGCGAATCGCCCCGCCTGATGCTGTTCATGCCCCCGCGTCACGGGAAGAGCGAGCTGGCATCCCGATCCTTCCCCGCCTGGCACCTCGGTCGGTACCCGAAGCATGAGGTTATCTCGTGCTCCTACTCGGGGGCGCTGGCCAACGACTTCTCCCGCAAGGTACGTGGCTCGCTGCGCGACACGGCCTATCAGTCCGTGTTCCCCAGCACTGAACTGTCCAAGGACTCCCAGTCGGTCGAGCAGTGGAACACCACGGCAGGCGGCGGGTACACCGCAGCCGGTGTCGGTGGTCCCATCACGGGTAAGGGTGCCCACGTCCTGGTCATTGATGACCCGATCAAGAACCGCGAGGAAGCGGAGTCCGCGGCGAGTCGCCAGTCGATCAAGGACTGGTACACCTCGACGGCCTACACCCGTCTGGCGCCGGGCGGCGGGGTGCTGGTCATCCTGACCCGCTGGCACGATGACGATCTGGCCGGCTGGCTGCTGCATCAGGAGGCCATCGGCGAGGGGGATGAGTGGAAGGTCATTCGCTATCCGGCGATTGCCGAGCACGACGAGCTGTTCCGCAAGCAGGGCGAGGCGCTCCACGAGGATCGCTACCCCATCGAGGCGCTGACCCGCATCAAGCGCGCCGTCGGCCCGCGTGACTGGGCGGCCCTGTACCAGCAGAACCCCGTTGCCGACGACGGCGATTATTTCAAGGCGAGTGACTTCCAGTATTACGTGCGCGAGACGTGCCCGGCCTACGACACGATGAAGTTCTACACCGCCTGGGACTTGGCGATCGGCAAGGAGGAGGTCAACGACTATACGGTCGGGATCACCGTCGGCGTGGATCGCAAGGACAACATCTACGTGGTGGATGTCATGCGCGGTCGCTGGGGGACACTCGAGATCATCGAGAAGATGCTGACCATGCAACGGGTGTGGAAGAGCGAGATCGTCGGCATCGAGCGGGGGCACATCGAAATGACCCTGCGGCCGATCCTGGAGAAGCGCTTCCGCGAGGAGCGGATGTTCCTGCCGCTGGAGGAGCTGAAACCCGGGAAGAAGGACAAGATCGCCCGTGCCCGCCCGATCCAGGCCCGTATGCAGCAGCACCGCGTGTTCTTCCGCAAGCACTGCGACGCCACGATGGCCTTGGTGGCGGAAATGATGCGCTTCCCCAACGGGAAGAATGATGACCAGGTGGACACCATCGCGTGGATCGGCCAGTTGCTCATGCTGTTCACCACGTCCCGCGAGAAAAAGGAAGCGCCGAAGAAGAGTTGGCGTGATAAACTGGGCAAAAGTATTCGCAGTGCGAATCGTCGCACGGCCCTGAACTCATGACGGAGACGCCAATGCAGCGGTACATCGGCACCAAACTGGTCAACGCCACGCCCATGACGCGCCAGGCGTACAACGACTTTCGCGGCTGGATCATGCCGGCTGATGAGAACGGCGCGGACGAGGGCTATCTGGTCGAGTACCCGAGCAGCGCAGGCAACACGTCTGAGTACGACGGGTATGTGAGCTGGTCCCCGGCTGGCGTCTTCGAAACGTCCTATACCCCGACTGCCGGTATCCCCGACCGCATCACCCCCGAGCTGATCGAGTCCCGCATTGTCGATACCCAGTATATCTCCGTGCCGCGCACCACGCTGACCATCTGCGTGCTGACCCTCGACACCGGATACACCGTCACGGGTGAATCGGCCTGCGTCGATCCGGCCAACTACGACATGATGCTGGGTCGCCAGTACGCCCGGGAGCAGGCGGTCGAGAAGCTCTGGCCGCTGCTGGGCTTCGCTCTGGCAGAGAAGCGCTATGAAATGCGAGGGCAGCTTGCGTGAGGCCGAGCTTCGAGTCGATCTATGCCGGGTTCGCCCGCGAGCTGTCCCGCCGCAGCACCTGCACCCGTGCTGCGGTCGGTTGCGTCGTCACAAGCATTGATTATCGGCAGGTCTATGCCGTCGGCTACAACGGCGGCGCGTCGGGCGAGGCGGATAGCTGCACGGGCGAGCAGGGTCGGTGCGGCTGCCTGCATGCCGAGGACAACGCGACGATCAACTGTGTCGCACCCCGCGAGGTCGAGAAGATGGTCTTCGTGACCACCCAGCCCTGCTATGACTGCGCAGCGCGCCTCATCAACCTCGGCGGTGTCCGTGCCGTCCTGTATCTGGACGCCTACCGCTGCCAGCGCGGCATCCACCGACTGCGACAGGCCGGCATCCAAGTTATCCATCTGACTGAACCACAGGTGCCGAGCGAATGAACCAGCACGATTCCTCCCCACACCCGGGTGATAAGCAGTCGCTGATCGCCCAGCGCCAATGGGCGCACTACGTGCGTGCGCGCGACAACGGCCACAGCGAGTATGTGGCGATGGCCAAGAAGTGCGACGCCTTCTACCAGGGTGAGCAATGGGCCGACGCGGATCGCAAGAAGCTGGAGAGCGAAGGCCGTCCGGCCATGACGTTCAACCTGATCCTGTCCACGATCAACGCGGCGCTCGGTGAGCAGGCCAACCGTGAGATGCAGGTCAGCTTCCTGCCGACCCGTGATGGCACCCGTGACGGGGCGATCGTACTGGGCAAGCTGACCCAGGCCATCATGCAGGCCAACAACTACCACTTCCTTGAGAACTTCGTGTTCTCGGACGGGGTGATCCAAGACCGCGGCTACTTCGACGTGCGCATCAGCTTCGAGGACAACCTTGGCGGCGACGTGAAGATCACGCACCTTGACCCACTGACGGTCATGATCGACCCCGAGGCGAAGGACTACGACCCCGAGACGTGGAACGAGGTCATGGTAACGAGCTGGATGTCGCTGGATGAGATCGCCACCAAGTACGGACGGGCCAAGGCCGACCAGCTCCACTCCCAGATTCGCTCCGGCGACCACTACAGCTATGACTCCGTGCAGTTCGGCACCAACCGCTTCGGCGGTGAGAACTTCAATGCCGACCGCGTGTACGGCTATGAGCTGCCGGAAGAGAAGAATATCAAGTCGGTGCGCATCATTGAGCGCCAGCACTACCAGTGGGTCAAGGAGCTGGTGCTGGTCGATCCCGAGACGGGCGATCTGCGCGAGGCGCCGCAGCACCGCAAGCCGGAAGAGATTTATGCCTTGGCTGAGAAGCACGGCATTCAGGTCATGGAGCGTGCCGGCCGCCGCGTGCGCTGGACGGTGACAGCCGATCACGTCGTGCTCTATGACGACTGGTCGCTCTACCGCTCGTTCACCATCGTGCCGTACTTCCCCTATTTCCGCCGTGGCAAGCCGTTCGGCATGGTGCGCAACCTGCTCAACCCGCAGGAGTTCTACAACAAGTCGCGCAGCCAGGAGCTGCACATCGTCAACACCACGGCGAACTCGGGCTGGATCACCGAAGAGGGCTCGCTGGTCAACATGACCGAGGACGAGCTGACCGAGCGCGGTGCCGAGTCCGGCCTGCACCTGGTCTATGCCCGATCTTCCCAGCCGCCGATGAAGATTCAGCCGAACCACGTTCCGCCGGGGCTGGCCCACATCAGCGACACCACCGCCATGTCCATCCAGCAGATCAGCGGGATGAACGACGGCATGCTCGGGCAGGTCAGCCCCGAGGTGTCCGGCGTGGCACTGGACCGCAAGACCCAGCGCGGTCAGGTACAGATGGGCCAGCCGTTCAAGCACCTCGCGTTCAGCCGCAAGCTGGTCGGCCGCAAGATTCTTGAGCTGATCCAGGACTTCTACACCGAGCAGCGCACGGTCACGGTCCTGAACCCGGATGACAAGGACAACCCCGAGGAGCAGGTGACGATCAACCAGATCAATGAGGTCGGGGAGATCATCAACAGCGTGGGCGGCGGTCGCTACGACATCGCCATCACGTCCCTGCCGACCCGCGACAACGCGGACGAGGACGAGTTCGCCAAGCTGATGGACATGCGGGCCAACGGCATCGCCGTGCCGGACGACGCCATCATCCGCCGCAGCAACCTCACCGATCGCGAGCGTCTGGCCGACGCCGTACAGAAACTGCTGGGTCGTGCGGAGCCGACCGACGAGGAAGTCCAGATGCAGCAGCAGCTCCAGCAGATCGAGATGCAGCGCATGCAGGCCGAGCTGGACAAGCTCGCGGCACAGGCCGAGCAGATGCGGGCCTCCGCCGCGAAGGACTTGGCGAATGCCGAGAAGACTGCCGGCGGCGGACGCTCCCCCGAGATGGAGCTGGAGTACCAGCGCATCGAGGCCCAGATTCGCCTCAAGCAGCAGGAGCTGGAAACCCGTATGCGCCTGGCGCAGATCACCGCCCAGACCCGCGCCCAGGAGTCCCAGCTTCGCACCGCCGCCGACATGGCGCGGACCAAATTCCAAGGCGAGACGCAACTCGCCGCCGCACGCAGCAACACCGACCGCAACGCCGGCACCCAACCGGCCCAAGCCGATAAGAAGGACCAGTGATGACTATCAAGACCGATGATTCTCAGACCACTGCCCGCGAGTCCGACTTCGACCTCGAAGGGCTGATGAACTTTGAAGACCCCCGCTCCGAGCTTGGCGAGCTGGATTTCGGTGATGAGGTCGGCGGTGACGAGCCGTCTGCACCGGAGCCTGCACCGGAGCCGGAGCCGGAACCCGAGGAGGAAGCCGATGCTGCTGAGTCAGATGCCGACACCCCCAGTGAGGCCGAGGTCGAGGCCGAGGAAGACCCGGCTCCGGTCGAGGATTCTGCTGAGGCTGACGAAGACGATGTGGAGCCTGATGCCGCTGCTGCTGTTCCTGAGCGTGATGAGCAGGGCCGCTTCAAGGCCAAGCCGAAGGAACCGGCGATTCCCAAGTCTCGCTTCGATCAGCGTACTGCCCAACTTCGTGCGGCGGAGCGCCGCGCGCAGGAGCTGGAAGAGAAGCTCCGTGCCGCCGAGGCGGAGCGCGAGCGCCGAGAACGAGAAGCCAACACCCTGACCGACGAGCAGATCACCGCCAAGATGGCCGAGGCCAACACGGCGGTGATCGAGGGTGACACCGAGAAGGCGGCGGCGATCCAGGCGGAAATCTTCAAGGCGCTTCGCACCCAGGGCACACCGAGCC
>NZ_JBLXHL010000030.1:0-9395 GCF_048259695.1 Celeribacter sp.
CTGGACGTCCGCTACTTCACACGCACCCTGCGCGACAAGCGGTTCGACAGCGTCGTGCGCAAGGCGATTGAGGCGGGCCAGCCGTTGAGCGTCGCCGACATCGAGCGCATCACCGGGCGCTACTCAGACCGCCTCCTGCGTGCCCGGGCGAAGACCATCAGCCGGTCCGAGGGAAACCGGGCCATGAACGCCGGGCGCGCCGAGGGTGTGGTCCAGATGATCCAGCGGGGGGAAATCCTCCCCGAGCACGTCACCATCATCTGGGACGCTACCCCGGGGCCCCGCACGCGGGACAGCCATCGGGCGCTGAACGGTCATACTATCAAGTGGGGGGAGTTCTTCGTCTCGCCCGTCACGGGCGCGCTGATGCGCTGGCCTCACGATGAGAATGCGCCGGCGGCAGAGACGGTGAACTGCCGGTGCTCGGCGCGGTTCCGCATCGACTGGAAAGCGGTAATGCTGTGGCGGCGGAAGTTGGACCGGCTGGCAGCTTCGGCTTGAGGCGCTGATCTGGCGAAGCCAGATCAATCCGCGTCCTTCGGAAGGGGCGCCTGTTCTTTCACTCTCTCACCAGTTTCCTCAGCAAGGCGCTTTTCGAGACGTTCGAGGACGTGGATGAGACGATGCTCGCTCGGAGTTACAAACCTCAGATTTGAGAGGTCTGACGTGCCTCCTTCGCTTATAGGACGAATGTGGTCTATCTCGAGGAAACCGAACGTCATCTCAAGCCGGTGGATGATTTCCGCGTTCATGCTCCGACCGCTCTTCTCGGCTGCAGCCTTTATCCGATCCCGCATCCCGTCTGGAAGGCGAAGCATGAACTTGTCTTGCTTATCGCTTGGATAGGTATGTTCAGACATGGGTTCGATTTAGCCATGGAGAGGGACGTTGACGTGATGATGTCGAGTCGCTATCACGTTGAGGCGGCCGAGCACAAGGAGAGCGTTCTGAAGAAATAGCCTAGCCGAGAGGCTGACTGCTTCATAGTCCGTTTCCCGGACGTTTTTCGCAACGCGATCAAGGCAGAGGCTGCAAGGAGAGAAAGTGGATGCCAATTAACGCATCCGCATAAAAGTAAAGGCCGCCGGGAGCATCTGACCTCACCCAGCGACCTTAAGAAATCCACGTGCAAAGGGAATTTCACATTGAACATGACATCTCGGCGCGGATTTATCAAGTCCGCGCACGTCGCCGCCCTCGCGGTAGCAACCCCAGCCACTGCTGAGCGGGGAAAGTTTTTCGCAAACTCGGAGAAAGAAGACCCGATCCGTGCAACCCTGAACCGGTGGAAGTGTGTTCGCGCTCAGTGGGGTGAGGCGCCCGAGGGCAGCGCGGACGACAAGGCGCTCTGGACCAAGGCCGAAGACCTAGCGCAGCGCATCCAGGAAGCCACGCCGCGTACGCATGATGGCGCCGTTGCGCAGCTCGAGTGGCTGCTCGCAGACAGCACCGAAGCGGACTTCCAGTACGGCCACCGCGAGGCGCTGGAGCTTGCGGTCGAGGCGCTCAAGCGAGCCTGACAAGGCAGTAACGGCAGCAAAGCAGGGCGGTTCCTTCGGGGGCCGCCCCTTCCGCATTGAGGCATGCATGACCCAGACCTTCGCCGCCGACGTCCGGCGCATGACGGAGAAGGCTAAGGCCAACATGGAGTTCGTCTTCAAGGCGTCGGTTCAGGACGTGAGCGAGATCATGACCCGCAGGCAGGCGAGCGTGACGGACACGGGCGGTACCTTCCAGGTGGGTCTCGTCCCGGTCGATACCGGCGAGCTGATCAACAGCGTGGAGGTCAGCGTGAACGGCGCAATCACCGGGCAGGGCGCAAACAAGGCGCCGCCGGACTTCGTGGCATCGCTCGGCACGCTCCGCTTGGGCGACGTGGCCGAGATCGTCTTCACGGCGGAGCACGCGAGACCAATGGAATATGGCGCCACCGGCAAGTTCGAGGGCCGGTTCTTCGTGAGGCACGCCGTCCAAAACTGGGGCGTCATCGTCGACCAGAACGCTCGGCTCTTCGAGGATTGATCATGAGCATCACCGCGGGGCATCAGGCCCTCATCCGCCGGGTGGTCACGATGGCCGACCCGCCCAACATCGCTTTGCCCAACGGGCCTGGTAAAGGCCTGCCGCGCTACGTGGTTCAGGCCGCCGGCGGCGCGCAGCAGCCCGCGACGATCTCGGGTAAGACCCGAGCCTTCCCGGAAATCGTCGTGCGCGTGGAGACCAAGGCATGGCCCGTCGGCCAATACGCGATCGAGAGCGACGCTCTGGTCGCGGCTCTCATCGCTCGCTTTCCGGTCGGCGTGAAATTCGACGGCGTCAAGATCGACCGCGCGCCCGAGGCGCGCACCGCGCTGCCGGTGACCGACGGCGTCTACTCTGTCCCGGTCATCATCCGGGGCACCTTCACCTTCTGACATCATGGCATAGGAGCTTAGACCATGTCGGACAGCCACATCGGAGCCACGCTCTACATCTCCACCACGCTTCCCGCGACCAACAACGCTGCCGGGTTCGAGGCGCTCACTTGGCTGCAGGTCAACGGCCTGATTCAGGAGCCGCAGCTCGGCAAAACCGATGCGATGATTGACGTGCCGAACCTGACCACCGGCTTCACCAAGGCAGTGAAGGGCGCGGGCACCGGCATGGATAGCCAGGCGCAGTTCGAAGACGTGGCCAGCGACGCCGGGCAGGCCGCCCTCATCGCCGCCGCCCAGAGCTACCCCGGCACCTGCGCGGTCAAGGTCGGCTATGGCACCGGCACGGACAACGCTCTGCAGTCCGGAGACCCTGTCGTCTATTCGCAGGGTGTCGCGCACAGCCATCAGCGCAACCAGGGATCGACGACCAGCTACAAGGGCTTCCAGGTGGGCTTCCGCCAGAACGCCACGGCTGTCGAAGCCACCGAGCCGGCATAAGGGGTAGATCATGGACCTGTCGAAACTTGACCTCCGCGCCGCCGTCACCGAAGGCGCTGAATTCGAGCTCAAGCACCCCGGCACCGGGGAGGGGCTTGGCGTCTTCCCGACCGTGCAAGGCTACGACTCCGAGGAGGTGGAGACCGCCGAGCGCGAGCTTCGCCGCCGGGCGAGCCGGGCAAAGGACAAAGAAGCAGCGATTGCCATCCTCGAGCGAATGCGCCTCGTGCGCGCTCAGGCCGCGCTCACCGGCCTGCGAGGTGGGTCGGGCGATACCGGCACTGTCGAGAAGCTGCGCGACCTGATGGCGAACCCTGGCTGGGTTTGGGTGATCGAGCAGATCGAAGCCTTCGCCGGAGATCGCGCGAGTTTTTTCGCCAGTGCCGAGGCGAACTGACATTCTGGGGGAAATGCCTTGGCTGGCTCCACGCAAAACCGAAGGGTTGGGAGCTGAACCGGATGCAGAAGAGCGGCGGGAAGGGCAGGTTGCCCGAAGTGCATCCGGCCGCGTCTGACTATCTCGCGCTCTTCACGCGGGTAGGTCCGGCGCACTCAAGCGGTATGGGGCTGTCGCCCGTCGCATACTCTGAAATCGCGATCGCTGCGCCTTGGGCGAGCGAGGCCGAGAGGCACCTGATCAGGGAAATGTCAGCCGCCTACCTTGAAGGCATCAGCCTCGGAGAAGACCCCTTCGGCATCCACCCGATGTCACAAGCAGACGTAGGTGACTAGGAACTCGAACCCCTTGTCAGTTTGGTACAACTGGTAGTGGGCGGTCTTCTCGACAGATGCGCAAGCGTCCTCTGCTAGGGCATCTGAAAGCGCCTGCGTCGGCTTTCGGATCCCGCCGGCTTCCTGCTGCTGAGCCTGCACCTTCACTGTGTACCCGTTGAAATCGAGGATGGCTGCCTGCTGTGCCAGTGCGGGCGTCGCCAGAAGTGCTGCAGCAACTGCAAGTACTCGCATAAATTATCTCCGAGGTCCAAATGGTTGATATTGCACGTCTCGGCATCGAAGCCGACAGCCGAGGAGTCGTCAAGGCGACGACTGACCTTGATCGTCTCGGGGATCAGGCTGTCGTTACCGGAAAAGAAATCGATGGCGTAACAAAGGCCACCAAGGGCTTCTCCACGATGTCGCCGCAGGCTCAGCACAACGCGAAAATGTTCGCATATCAGCTGAACCAGGTGGGGCAGCAGGGCGCCGTGACAGGTGACTACATGGGGGCTCTGTCGATTCAGGCGGCGGACATGCTGACGGTTTTCGGGCTTTGGGGGGTCTTGGCCGGAGGTGTCGTCGCAGTCATGGGGCCCATGGCGATGTCGCTTTTTGACTCGGCCGAGGCTGGCAAGGAACTGGAAGACCAGCTCGACAACCTCGCAGCTGCGGCCAAACGCTACCTCGATGCGAACGACCAAACGAGCCAGAGCTTCATGCTCGGAGATGAGTATGGCGAGATGGCTTCGCAGGCGAGGGAGCTATTCCAGATCGAGCGCGAGATTGCTGAGCTGCGTGCCAATGAGGCGATGCGGGCGGTTACGCGGACGGTTGCCAGCGAGCTTGGAGCGGGTGGCGCTATCGGGCTGGACCCGGCACAGATCAGGGACACGCAGGCCGCTGCAGCTGAGCTTCAGGCCGAGATTGACCGGCTCAGCGCTCAGACCATGGTGTCAGATGAGGCCTTCCGCCGGAACAACGATGCCATCGGCGAGATGCGGGACCAGTTGTCCAGCATGCGAGACGTGTCGCGCGGAATTGACGACCTCGCAGACAGCCTTGGCGTGACGGAGGAAGCTGCGCGCGAGATTGCGGCGCGATTTGCGGAGGTTGGTCAGGCTGAGGGGGCGAAGGCACAGGCGTATGCGATGCAGGAGCTTGTGGGTTACATCTTCAACGCGTCCGACAACCTCGCCGACGCGGAAGAAGAGGGGGAGGCCTTGTACGCGCAACTAGTGGAGGCGACTAAGCAAGCTTTCGCTCTTTCTCAGACCGAGATTGCTCCGCCTATATCTTTTGCGGCTGACGAGGCATCCCGGCTCGCGACCAATATGCAGAACTCGGCCGCTGCTTGGCAGGCGTATCGTGGGGCGCAAGACTTGGCCGCCATCGGCCCTGGCATGACCCGTGCCCCAGCGGGCGGTGGGATCGACCTCTATGACGTGGAACTTCAGGGGGACGGTCTTCTCCCTCCGCAGGCCGAGGGCTGGAAGCCGGCGAAGAAGACGCGCTCTGGCACCACCGCTGCGGACAAGGCTGCGCGCGAGGCGCGGCAGGCCGCCGACGCCTACGACCGCCTGAAGCGCAGCCTCGACCCGCTGGCCGCGATCAACGGCGAGTATGCAGACAACCAGCAGATCCTCAACGACGCGCTGGCGGCGGGCAAGATCACCGCAACGGATTTCGCGGTCGGCATGGCGATGGTCGACGAGGCCCATCAGAAGGCGATGGACGACCTCGAAGGCAGCACCGATCGCCTTCAGAACCTGCAGGACGGCGTGGCGGGCTTCGCCGACGCGCTCTTCGACAACAGCACCTCGATCTCAGACTGGGCTGCGAACGCGCTCATCGAGTTTGCCAAGGTGCAAGCGCAACTCGCCCTCCTGAAGGCCTTCGGCATTTCGACCGACGGCGTTGACGCGGGCAGCACCTTCATCGGCTCGATCATCGACGGCTTCCGCGCCGGCGGCGGGCCGGTCAGCGCAAACAGGGCGTATGTTGTCGGCGAGAAGGGGCCCGAGCTGATGGTCCCGCAGACGTCTGGGGTTGTCGTTCCCAACCATCAGCTGGGCGGGCAGGGCGCACAGCCGCAGTTCACCAGCGGTGAGCTGTTCCTATCCGACAACGGCTCAATCATGGGCCGCGTGCGCTACGAGCAGGCTCAGGGCCTCGCGTCGGCTGGTGCCGCGCAGAGAAGGCAGTTCGGCAGCACAGCGAACACATTCCGCGAGCGAGGCACGACCGGATGACACGTCCCCTTGTGACAGTGCCAGAGGACCTCATCGAGAGTTCGTCCTTCAACTGGGACATCGACTGGCGCGGTCAGCCTGGCGCGGAAAGCACGGCAGACACGACGCAAGTGGTCTTCAATCGCTTCCCGCGCTGGGTCGGCTCGCTCGATCCCACGCTCACCCGAGAGCTCATCGGTCGGTGGCGGGCGCTGCGCTGGTCGGCGCAAGGCCGGGCGGGCATCTACCGCCTTCCGATGCTTGACCCCGCCGTGTTCAATCGCCTGTCCGTCCTGTCGGCGCAGCAGGTGCAGCTTGGCAATCCGTTCTCGACCGGCTCCTACTTCTCGACCGGATCGGGTTTCTACCCAGGGCCTTACGTGGAGGCTGCGGAGAGCGCAGCAGCGGGCGCGTCAGAGGTCAGATTGACCGTCCCCATGCTCGGGCTTGTCCCCGTGCCAGGGCAGATCATCAGCGCGGACGATTGGCCAATGGGCGTGACCTATGTCATCCCTGAGGGCGGGGACACTTATCTGGTCGGCGTCCAGATGCCCCTCCGCGCGGCGATCACGGCGGGCGACGCGATCAGCCTCGTGGGCATCGGGCGCTTCGAGGTCACCGACGATCTGGCCGGGCGCGCAGCCTACGGCCAACACCTCATCAGCACCCCCAGCATAGAGTTCCGCGAGGTTCTCGCCCGATGACGTTCTTTCCGGAGAGCTTCAACCCGCGCAACCCTGTCGTGTGGGGCCTTGACCTTGTGGCGCTCGACACGCCGGACGGGATCGCGCGCTTCATGATCGGTACCGATGGCACCTTCACCGACAGCCTCGGGCGTCCCTGGTACGGCTCGCAGCTGCTGACCCTCTCGGGGATGGAAAGCGCGATCAACGGCGTGGCGCCGGCTGGCAAGGTCGGCATGGCCTTCCTGCAGGACCCGGACGGGCCGAACGTGATCGAAAGCCTGAAGGAATACGGCGCGGCCTATCTCGACGGGCGCTCGATCGATTTCTTCGTGCAGCCGCTGGCCGGCCCACACGAGTTCTCGGCCCCGACGGTGGCGCCCAGGCAGTGGGCCCGGCGCACGATGCGGACGATGGGCAAGACGCTCAGCGGTCCGCTGCAGCGCGAAATCTGGGTCGGCTTCGAGGCGTATAGCGAGAAGCGCCGCACCGCGCGGCGCATCGCGATGAATACCGAGGGGCACGCCGAGCTGATCGGCGAGGCCAACCCCTCGCTCGAGTTTCTTCCCACCAGCGAGTTCAAGGGGACCGTCTGGAATGACTGACATCATCCCCGCCGAGGTTCACGTGCCGGCGCTCATGCAGGAAATGAACCGGTGGAATCTGCGCGAATTCCAGTGGGGCGAAATGGACTGCGGCACGACTGTCGCCGATTGGGTGTGGCGTGTGAAGGGCGCGGACCCGATGGCGCACGTGCGCGGCATGTATGATAGCCCGGCAAGTTGCCAGAAGCTGCTCGGCGTTGTGACGGACCCTGTGGGGGCTTATGAGCGCTGCTTCGCGACCATCGGGGGCTTGCCCCGCGTAGACGCTCCGTCGCGCGGTGACGTGGCTGTGTGTGCACGATACGGCGAGCGCTTCCCCGTCGGGGCCATCTGGCTCGGCCGGCAGTGGATCAGCAAAGGCAAGGACTGCGTGACCTATCTCGATCCACGGATCGTGCGGCCGTTCGCCATCTGGGGGCTGGGTTATGCGGAATAACCTGCGCAGCTCCACGGCTTTGTCTCTGCCGCGGCCGGTCCACGCACCCCAGGCATTGGGCTTTGTTCTCGGCGCGGCCGGGGCGAGCACCGCGACCGTTGCGGCTGCAGGTGGGGCGTTCGCGGCGGCAACTGCCGGGGCAACCTTCGCGGCATCGGCCATTGGCGGCGCGGTGATCAACGCCACGATTGGCATCGGCCTTTCACTTCTCGCGCAGTCGCTCCAGCCTGCGGCGGCCATCGCCAAGCCTTCGGTGCAGATGCGCAATACGGCGCAGCCGGTGACCTATGCACAGTTCGCGCTCGGCAAGGTGCGCAACGGCGGCTTCCTCGCCTTCACCGAGAAGTCGGGCAAGTACCGCTACAACGTGGTGGTGATCGCGGCGCACCCGATCAACGGCATCGTCACGCACTACATCGACGAGCGCCCGGTCACCGAGCTCAACGTCTCGGACGACAACAGCATCAGCCAGCCCGACGTCGGCGGCAAGGGCAAGCTCTGGCCCTTCCTCGGCGCTCCCGGGCAGTCGCTGCACCCGGATGTCTACGCCAACTTCCCGCAGCTGACCTCGGCGCATGACTTCAAGGGCCTCTCGGGCTGCGTCGTGCGCGGCAAGGCGCCGGGCAACCCCGAGCACCTGCAGGAATATTACCCCGGCGAGGTCATCTGGGCCTATGCCCCGGTCTTCGAGGGCTTCACCGGGATCTACGATCCGCGCACGAACAGCACCGGCTACACCAACAATGCGGCCCTGATCATCGCCTGGTGGCTCACCGAGGTGCAGGGCATCGAGGTGGACTGGGATGATGTGGCGATCGAGGCGGACGTCTGCGATGAGGACGTCCTGCAGCGCGACGGTGTGACCACGCAGAAGCGCTGGACGATCAACACGGTGATCTCCGACGATCAGGACTTCGAGACCCAGCGCGCGCAGCTCTGCGCCGCCTGCGATGCCTTCCTCTACGAGCGCCCGGACGGCAAGGCGGGCTTCTACGTGGGCCGCTACATCGCGCCGGATGTGACGCTGACCGACACCGACTTCCTCAGCCTCAGTCCGAGCGAGGGGCAGACCGGCAGCAGCGCGCCGACCGAGATCGCACCGGAATACATCGAGCCCGACAACCACTACCGGGAGGTCCCGGGCGGCGCCTACGTGTTCACCGAGGCGGCGCGCCGGGTGCGCGAGACGCCGCAGCTCTTCGCGATCGACAACCACAACCAAGCGCAGCGGGTGGCCAAGCGCATCGGTCTTATGAAGCGGGCGCGCTGGAAGCTCGAGGGCACCATCGGGATGATCGGCTACGAGCTGATCGGCAAGCGCTTCGTGAAGATCGAGCACGCCGAGGCCGGGATCGATGCCGTCTTTGAGATCGGCAAGCTCGCCCGCACCAGCATCGGCACTTTCGACATCACTGCGCAATCGGTCGAGGCGTCTGACTTCGATTTCGACGCGGTGACCGAAGAGCCGGATCGGCCCGAGATCACGGAAGTCGCCGGCATTGATGACGGGGTCGATGACGTGACTGGCGTCACCGCAGTGAGCAGCGCGCAGGGCCAGATCACCGTCAGCTGGGCTGAGCAGGACGAAATCTATCAGCAGCGCGCGCGGCTGACCGACATCAATGGCGACGAGATCGTCCTGACCCAGACGCAGGATGACACCTCGCTGGTCTTCACCGGCCTGGTGCCGGGGGCAGATTACGTCGCCGAGGTCCGTAACCAGAGCGCCACCCGCAACGGGACATGGATCGCGGCAACGCCCGACGTTGTCACCGCCTCCGGCACTGCGCCCGCCGCTCTCACGGGGCGCA
>NZ_JBLXHL010000031.1:0-8941 GCF_048259695.1 Celeribacter sp.
CACTCCCACCACATCTAGAGAGCGGATTTTCCGGTGGTTGTTATCCACAGGAATCTCGACAATCGGGAGCTGAGCCTTCTCGACTGAGGCAAGAAAGTGACGCAGCGTGAACAAGGTCCGTGAGTGGACTGATACGCCCGAAGACCTCTTGGTGCAGATAGCCGGAATTTCCCCGGTTCTGAGAGGGAGGGCAAACTTTTGAAGACAGAACTTTTGTATTACCAGTTGCCCCGGTTTGGAAAATGTCCCCCCAATCCGGGGCATTTGGTGGGCGACGCCACTCATGCGGCAACCTCCCGAGCTTCGATCAGGTGCTCGCAGTTCGACCGCACCAGCGCCTCGGCCAGCGGCGGGCAGACGCTGTTCCCGACGCAGGAGACCTGCACGTCCTTCGGAAAGGCCTCGAACTCCCATTCGCCTCCTTCCTCGCGCCAGACGCCCTCGATCACGTAGTCGGAGGGGAAGCCCTGCGCGTTGAAGAGCTCGCGCGGGGTGAGCATCCGCATGCCCACGTCAACGATGACGAAGGACGTGCCGTCGATCTCGAGGGTGACGAACTCGCGATCATCCCAGAGCCCGGGCCGGCGCAGCAGCTCGGCCACCTGGCGCCCCCTGGGCGCGTGCGTCTCGTTGAAGGGCGGGGCCGCAAGCTCGGCCTGCATCGGCACGATCCGGTCCTTGGTGGTGATCGTGTGCATGGGCTCGGTGGCGGGCGCGCCGTCGCCAGTGCCGTAGTATTTCGCCAGCCATGCGGCGACAGGCGTCTGGTGGCTGCCCGAGCTGGTGACGGTCGAGATCGGCTCGTCGGCAGGGCGGCCCGGGTGGACGCCGCGCACGTCATTGTTTTGCTGGGCGAGGAAGGCCGCGACCGGGTATTGCTTCACCCCGCCGGCCACGACCGTGTTCAGCGGTGCGGTGATGTCGAGTGCGCGGGGTGCCTGGCCTTTCCGCTCGCCGTTCCCGACATGCACCATGGTCGCGGCGACCATGCTGTTCTGATCTTTCTTGCTAGCGCAGATGGTGTGGTGCGGATCCTCGACCGACCGGCAGCGCCCGCCTTGCTGTGCGTAGGTCAGCACCGGGGCCACGACAGCGCTGTGGTTGCCTGCGGCGCAGACGGTGGGGTGAGGCTGCGCCAGAGGGCCCATGCGGCGCGTCGTGCCTTTGAGACTTGCCAGCAGGGGCGCGAGGATGCCGAGAGGGGCCGCGCCGCCCGGGCGCTTGAGGTAGCTGTTGGCGGTCACCGTGGGGAGCGGTGACTCGATCTCGCTACCGGTGGCGCCGGTCATGAACTTGGCGATGGACGGGGCGATGAGGGTCAGTCCTGCGCCGCCGGCCGTCACGGTGTGGGCGGGCTCGGTGACGCCCTGCCACGGCTTCTGGCTGTTGCGCATAGTTGCCATGACCGGCGCGACCAAGGGGGGCGAGATGCCGCCTGCGGTCACAACGCCATGCGGCTCGGTCAGCGGGTATTCCCGGCGGCCGCCGCTGTCGCCGTGTGCGATGCTCACGAGATAGGGCTGCCCGGCGTCGAGCACGTAGCGGCGCAACCCCTTGGCTACGCGGGCAAGCGTGTTGTCCGCCAGCGGGCGCACCGCGCGCAGCCCGTGCTTCTCCATGATCTCGGCCTTGCTGTCGAAGATGCTCGGGCAGGGCAGCGACCAGTCGATGCATTCCGCCGCGGTGCGCCACGGCTGCAGCTTGCCCGCCTCCACCTCGGGGGAGTCCGGGGCGCCGTGGGTCGGCGCGGGCCAAACGATGCGCTGGCCGTCAAAGCGGATGGCGACGAACAGCCGCTTGCGGATCGTCGGGGCGCCGTAGTCGCAGGCGCGCAGCTCGCGGCGCTCGATCTTCCCGCCGAGCTTGCGGATCGCCTTGCACCAGGCGGCGAAGGTCTCGCCCTTGCGCGCCGGGCAGGGCATCAGACCGCGCTCGGTCTCGATCAGCGGGCCCCAGCCCGCGAACTCCTCGACGTTCTCCATCAGCACCACGTCGACGCGCCCGCCGCTCTTCTGGATGCGCTCGATCCAGCCGGGGATGATCCACGCGAGATCGCGGATGTTGCGCGCCACCGGCTTGCCGCCCTTGGCCTTGCTGAAGTGCTTGCAATCCGGGCTGAACCACATGAGGCCGATGTGCTTGCCTGCGAGGTGGTCGAGCGGATCGACGCGGTAGACGTTCTCGGACAGGTGCAGCGTCTCGGGATGGTTCGCCGCATGCAGCGCCAGCGCTGCCGGGTTGTGGTTGATCGCGATGTCGGGCCCGCGGCCAAGAGCCATCTCGATGCCGGTGCTGGCCCCGCCGCCGCCGGCGAAGCTGTCGACGATCAGCGGCAGGCCGGTGAAGGCGCGGTCGGGAAGCTCTGGGAAGTCGAAGGTGTCGCGCATCAGAGCCACCCCTCGAGCCAGACCGATGCCGCGCGGATCAGGGCCGCCAGCTGCTCAACGCCGGTTGCGATGACCCAGAGGCCCAGCAGGACGAGGATCAGGAAGACCGGCACGGCGAACCACCAGCCCTCAGGGAGAAGAGGACCCTTGCGGTCCATCTCGATCTTGTCCCGAAGGCCATCACCCTCGTATTCGCGCAGGGGGGGCAGGCTGTCGCTCTTGCGGTACTCGCGCTCGGCAGCCCGTCCGGTGGCCCGGAGGGCGTCAAATTTTGTCATGCTCACTGGTTCAGTCCTTCCAAACGGGTGTGCCGTCGAAGCGCCGATAGCTCATCTTGCGCTTGGGCTTGGCGAGCCCGAGGTGCTTGTTGCGCTTGCGCGCCTCGGTGGCCTTCTGCTGCACGTCGGCTCGGGTCTTCGCGCGATGGCAGGGCTTGCGGAGGGCGCGCAGGTTAGTCTCGTCGTTAGCGCCGCCAAGGATCAGTGCTTCGGCGTGGTCGAATTCGAGCGCCTCGCCTGCAACACCGAGCTTGACGCCGCAGCCACACCCGCAGACTCCACCCTGGCGGGCCACGATGCGTGCCTTGACGCGGGCCGGTACCGGGGTGTCGTCGGTGCGGCCGACCCATGCGGGGACAGCGCGGCTCATGCTGCCTCCATGAGCCCGGCGCGGCGCGTCTCGCGCCACTCGACGCCATGGCGGCTGCCGTACTCGTAGATGACCTCGATGAGGTCGCGCATCTGGGCGACCGTGAGGTGCGAGGAGCGGAAGCCGACCGGGAAGGGGCCGGTGCCGTCGAGGCCGTCAGCGAACTGGCACTGGTGCCCAAGGCTGTGCATGAAGGCCGCTTTCCAGGTCTCTCGGGTCCACTGGCGTCCCTCGGGCTCCGCCTCGGCCACGTCGTTCAGCATGGCCCAGAGCTTCTTGTTCTGCGGCACTGAGCGGGTCGGCTTGGTGATGCTGACCACGGAGTTGTCTGGGGCGGCGTCGAGCGCGCGCCGGGCATAGTCCCGCTGGCTCTGGCCGCGCAGGTAGATCATCGGCATCAGTAAGCCTCCTTCTCGGTCCAGACCCGGACGCCGGCGATCGTGCGGTCGCGATGGTTGCGCCGCACATAGTCCTCGATGAAGGCGGTCATCGCGGCGCGATCGTTCTGGGCGATGTCGTGCAGCGCGGCGCGGTGGTCATCGAGCGCGTATCGGGTGACGGTGCGGAGGCCCTTAGGCTTGTCCTTGGCGGGGGCGCTGGCGGTCTTCTGTGCGGCCTTGGCGTCTTCAATCTTCTGCGCTGCTTCGCGCTGCGCCTCGATGTCGCCGGCATCGGCGTGGCGCGCGGCTCCCTCGGCTTCGCGGCGCTTGCGCTCGGCTTCGGCGCGCTCGGCGCGCTCGGCCCGCGCCTTCTCCTCGGCAAGCTTGACCTTGAAATCGGAGACCAGGGACGCGAGCCCCTTCTTCATGCGCTCGGCATCGTCCAGCGTCGGCTTCCAGCGCGCCTTTTCGCCCTGCCAAGCCTTGTGGAGCGGTCCCACGGCCTCCTTCTCAGCTTTCCCAAGCTCGGTGGCGTAGGTGCGGATCTCCTTGAGTACCGCGTCGACGGCCTTCATTTGGTCCTCAGTGTCGACCTTCTTCCCGTCGAGCCAGTTCTCGGCCTCGGCGATCGCATCGCCGTAGGGTTCGATTGCTGCGTCGATGGGGTCGATCTCTGCCGGCGGGTTGTTGTGGCCGATCGTCGCGATGTCGCTGGTGGCGTTGTCTTTGGGCATGATGCGGCTCCTCAGTAGGGGATTTCGTCGATGTCGCCGTATCCGCCGCCCTGCGGGCCGCTGGCGTTGGCATCGCGCCATTCCTGCATGGCGCGCTGGACGCGGTTCGCTTCATCCGACGCCAAGGTTTGAAGGCGGGAAAACTCTTTCCGGAAGCGTTCGTCTGCATCGACACGATCGGCGCCGACCTCACGAATGCTGGCGATCATCTTGTCGGCAACCTGCCGCGCGTTCGGCCCGCGCTGCTCTTGGTGCTGTTCGCGACGCTGGCTGCGATGCGGCTCACGGCCCGGCCCGTTGTCTTCGATGGGGTCCGCCGCGTGGGCGTCATCGTCGACCTCCGCAGAGAGGCCGAGAGCAGCCTTCAGCGTGTAGCGCTGCAAGTAGGTGACCGCCGATCCGATGGACTGGAAGCCGTTCTTATTGCCGGAGGTGTCAGGCTGCGCGAAAAGGGACGTCTCCTCGCTGTGCCCGTCGGCGTGGGCGATGATGCAGGTCACCTTCACGCCACCGCTCGCCTGGTCTGTGCGGAAGCGATACGAAAGGCCGTGCTCCGCCATTACTGGATCGATCACCTTGGCGATGCCCGCGAGCGTCTCATGACGGTAGTGCGTCCGGCCCTTGGCGCTGGTGAAGTCGACCATGGCGTCCTTGTGGATCGGCGGGAAGCTGGAGCGGGCGCCGGAGAGGGCCTTGGCGAAGGCAACTTTGGCGCTCTGCGCGTCCATCCGCTCCTTCATCGCGAGCATGCGCTCGAGCTTGTCGAGGTCGGCGTCGGGATTGAGGACGATGCGCTCGATCATGGCGACCATAGGGTCGTCCTTGATGTGGACACCCTCACCGGTCGGCCGCGTCTGATGCTCAACTCCCGCACTCATGCTGCTTGCTCCTTCTGGGAAAGAACCGCCGGCGCATCAGTGGTCGCATCCTGCAGGGCGCGTTCCGCAATGGCGGTGGTGGTTTCAGGGTAGGCGCGGGCGAAGTCGGCCAGCGCGTCGTTGATGTGGCCATTCAAAAGGCTCTGCAGGGCGCTTTCGGTCACTGCTGACTCCACTCGGCCATGCAGTCCTCGCAGCAGAAGACGAACTTCCGGTCGTCAATCGCGGCCATGTGGGAGTCGTCGTCCGCCACCTCTCCGCACTGCTCGCAGATGGTCACTTCCTCGGCGCAGGTTCCGCAGACCGGTCCTCCGTAGCGGCGTTCCATGGCGACCAGCGTCGGCGCGTCGAATTCGACTGGATGGCTGCGCGCCATTTCCTCGGACCAGAGCGTGTCGTCGTTGCAGCAGGCGCAAGTGAGGGTGGCTTCGCCGAAGGCGCTCAAGGCGAGAACGCTGGTGCTGATTTCGGTCGTGCGGTGGTGAAAGCTCATCGGGTGTCTCCCTATGGAATTCCCCGCGATTGGCGTTGCCTCTTCGGCGGGGGTAGGGAAATATTTACACAATGTAAAAAGACGGTTCAAGAAGTAAATTTACACTATGTGAATAAACGGTGTAGGGATGGCTTGAGCCCTGCTGCAGTTCCCCTGTCAGCGCGGTGCTGACGGCAAAGAAAAACCCCGCCGGAGCGGGGCTGATGGAGTTCCGAGTTTTACCTCCAGTCACTCGAGGCGCGCATCGATCGCATAGAAGTTCTTGATCCGGCCATCGGGTAATCTGGTCGTCTTTCCCGTTAGGGTGATGGGGCGATCTTCAGCTAGTGCGGTAATGTAGGCGTTGTGAGGTTGATCAAAAGCGGGGTCTGAAATCGTAACCGAAAACGTGCGCTTTTCTTCTTCGTCCTCCGGGTCATAGACGAACATTGTTCGCCTCTGTTGGCGGAGCCCTTCTGCTCGGAAGGTCATGTCGAGGCGATCACTGACCTCTAGAGTTTCTTTTGCTCGGATGGCGTCTGCGGTGGGTTCATCTATCTGAGCAAGGCCCTCATCACCACGCCCACCCATATGGAAAGACGTTGCGGAGCGGCCCACCGGCGTGATGGCTTGGCGGGCCGCCGGATGAAGGGATTGAGCCTGACCCTGAAGAAGAAGCCTCATGCTCTCACGTTCCCGCTGACGATCAGTATAAACGGCCTCGCGCTCGCTGTGGCGCTGTTCGTGCTCTCGGGCCATAGACTCAGAAAGGATATCGAGCATCTTTTCCATGGTTTCGTCCGCTTCTCGTCTTCGTCCGCCGAACCACAACATAACGAAATTCACGAAGTGTTCCACAAACTTCGATTGGATGGCTTGGGTGAGGGATGGCCAGAGCGGGAGTAGACCAGGGGCAATGCCTGTCAACCAACCTATGTCATAGCTGCCTGCCTTAGGCTCGCTGACGGACAGGATCAATGAGGGCTTTCGCGGCTTTTGCTTCTGGATTTTGCCGGTCTCAAGAGTCATGAGGACGGTTGAGATGATGGCATCTAGACCAGTGAGAGCGGCCCCCAAGTCGCGTGCTGGGAGCGTATGAAGAGAGGCGTCCAGCCCGTCAAAGACGAAGGACCGCCGGTCGTAATCACCCAAAGCCACTCAACAAACCTCTCACTCAATATGCACTATTGGCCGCTCGTTACGCCTTCCTGGCAAACTCTGCTGGCCAATGAAGCCGCACGCGTGCCGCCCACTTGAGGCGCGCGTCCCAATCTGGGGTGGTGCCGGGCTTCAAGCCGAGTAGGTGAAACAGGCCAGGCTCAGGTCCAGAAGTCACATGACGGACCGAGCTGACGCCATGCTCATCTGTTGCTATGCAAATATGTCCGACTGCGTCATCTGGGACGCCCCCAGCAGAATCCTCTGCCTTGAAAATCAAGTAGTCACCTTCGTTGAAGATCGGCGACATGCCGTCTCCCTCGACAAGTAGCGCGCGGAGCTCATCCGACCCAGTTTGAATGGGTCTTTCAATCGCCGGCTTTTTTACCGATTGGTGATTTCTAAAGAAGTCGACGCGGGCGCCAGCGCCGACCTTGCCGGCAATGGCGATCGTGGGTCGGTCCTCGATGATCAGTTCTGAAACGGTCACGCGCAGGATGTTCGCGATGCCCTCTAGGTAGGTCTCGTTCATCCGGCGCTTGCCGGTTTCTAAGCCATTATAGAGGCCGGGAGAGATGCCCAGCATCTCGGCCATGTATTCTTGGGTAAAGCCGGCGGCTTTCCGTTTTTCACGTATGCTGAACTTCATGCCGATCCTATGCGGCAATGCAGCCACGGGCTCCATAAACACTATGTAAAATCCGCCTTGCTGTGAAAATTCACATAGTGTAAAAGTTCTTCATGAACATCACCGAACATATCAGCACCCGCGGCCTCTCGAGAGCCGATGTTTGCGCCAAGGCGGGCATTTCTAGAGCCTACCTGAGCCTCATCGAGAGGGGGTTGCGCAGCATTGGACCGGCCAAGGTCCATGACCTCGCTGACGCTCTTGGCGTGAGCGTGAAAGACCTGCGCCCCGACCTCGCGAAGGTCTTCGCTGGTAGCTCGCCTTCCGCCGCCTGAACCCAAACACTGTTCCATGCCTCGAACATGGGCCAGCGCAAAGCAATACCCAAGAAAACGAGGTTTCTCATGCAGGTCTACCGCGGCCCGGCGATCAGAGCGCTCTACAAGCAGCTCGTCGCGGATTTCGGCGGCGTCGAGGCTGCCGCGCACCTTATCGGCTGCGAGAAGGGCACGATCTCGAAGCAGATGAACGGCCATGCCGCCATCGGTGCGGAGCACTACGGAGCGCTCGAAGACGCGGTGCGTCGCTGGCCCATCACCGAACTGATGTTCGCCCGCAGGGAGCGGAGCTCCGAGGAAGTCGAGCGTGATGCCTTGATCATGAGCGCGATGCGAGAACTGGCCGATGTAGGCCCTGCGCTGCTCGCCCTCGCTGCGAGGGGCGATGCCGCCGCGATCATGAAAGAGGGGCCGGAAGCACTTGAAGTGCTCAACCGGCTGGTTCGCCACGTGGAGAGCCAAGAATGACCCAGACACCGGCCAATCTCCTCCTGGCCGGCCCGCGCGGTGAGCCGGTCTCCCCTCATGTGTCCCGCCGCGCACCCGAATTCCTCAGCCGCCCCGCATGCGGAGCCACTCCCGCATTTCGGAACCCAACACGTGCAGCGGGGCCGCGTGGCGGCTGTTGGAGCCCCGCACCCATTCCGAGCCGCGCGGGAACCTATCCCCGTGAGAGCTCGCGCCACCGGGGCCGCGAGGCGGCTCAGGAAGCCCCGGAAACCTCCCTGTTGAATACTGGCCGGGGGCCCTGAGCTCCCGGCGCCTTTCTGCAACCTCTCATTACAGGAGCGCCACATGGCCGCATCACTGAACAAAGTCATGCTCATCGGTCACCTCGGGGCTGATCCCGAAGTCCGCACGTTCCAGTCGGGAGGCAAGGTCTGCAACCTGCGCCTTGCGACCTCGAAGTCGTGGAAAGACCGCAACACGGGCGAGCGCCGAGAGCGCACCGAATGGCACTCGATTGCCATTTTCGCAGAAGGCCTCGTGCGGATCGCCGAGCAGTATCTGCGCAAGGGCTCCAAGGTCTACATCGAGGGCGAGCTCGAGACACGCAAGTGGCAGGATCAGTCCGGCCAGGACCGCTACACGACCGAGATCGTGCTGCGCCCATACGGTGGCACGCTGACGCTCCTCGATAGCCGCCAGCGCGACGGCGGCGGGGACAGCGGCTATTCCGGCGGGGGCTCCTACGATGACGGCGGCCGTGGCGGCTACTCCGGAGGCGGCTATGACCGCGGCGATGGTTACGGCGCCGGCGGTCGAGGCGGCTCGCGCGATATCGACGACGAGATCCCCTTCAGCGCCGAATGGAGGG
>NZ_JBLXHL010000032.1:0-8669 GCF_048259695.1 Celeribacter sp.
CCTGCACGATTGTCACGAGGTGTTTGAGGTCGCGGCCGAGGCGGTCGAGCTTCCAAACGACCAGGACATCGCCTTTGCGCAGAGCCTTGAGGCATGCATCGAGGCCCGGCCGGGTGTCACGCTTACCTGAAGCCTGATCTTCGTAGATCCCGTCGACTGCCACGCCCGCTTCGATGAGCGCGTCTCTCTGCAGATCAAGGGATTGACTGCCGTCAGCTTTCGAGACCCGGGCATATCCTATCAGCATGGGGCTATCTCATACGGTCGTTTGTGATGCTGTTTGGTGTGGCCTTGCATATCCGGACCCAAGTAAATCTTAATATGTATCGAAATCAAATATACACAAACGCTCTATAGAAAGCAAAAGAACTATGGCGCACCGCACCATCCTGACCGCGCGCCAACGCGCGGCGCTGTTCGACCTTCCGACAGACGAAGCCAGCATTCTCTATCACTACACGCTGTCGGATGACGACCTTGAGCACATCAATGTGCGCAGGCGTTCAGAGAACCGGTTCGGGTACGCGCTACAGCTATGCGCGCTGCGACATCCGGGCCGCCTGCTATCGTCTCGCGAGGTGATCCCTGAGCCCGTCGTCCGGTTTGTTGGGGCCCAATTGGGCATGACCGGGGATGAGATCCTTCCCTACGCCGCTCGGCGTCAGACCCGTCAGCAACATCTTCACGACCTCCGCCAGCTCCACGGTTTCAAGATGTTTTCCGGTCACCGCGCACGTGAGCTGAAGGCTTGGCTTGCGGGTGAGGCGGAGAACGCGGCCACCAACCATGATTTGGCCCGCCGGTTTGTCGATGAGTGCCGCCGGACCCGGACCATCCTTCCGGGTGTATCCGTCATCGAGCGCCTCTGTGCGGATGCGCTTGTCGCGGCGGAACGCCAGATCGATAGCGCCATCGTGGACCGACTGGATGATACCCTGAAAGCCCGCCTCGATGGCCTGCTTACGGAAATGGTCGAGGGCAAGGTCAGCCGGTTCGTCTGGCTGCGCCAATTCGAGGTGGGGCAGAACTCGGCTGATGCCACCCGCCTGCTCGACCGGCTGGAATTCCTGCAAGAGATGAACCTGTCGCCTGATATTCTCTGGGGCATTCCACCCCATCGGGTGAGTCGCCTGCAGCGTCAGGGTGAACGCTATTTCGCTGATGGCCTGCGCGACATCAGCAGTGATCGCCGCCTGGCCATCATCGCGGTCTGCGTGGTCGCGTGGCGTGCGGCGCTTACGGACGCGGTGATCGAGACCCACGATCGGATCGTCGGCAAGACATGGCAGGGTGCCAAAAAGCTCTGCGATGCCAAGATCGCTGACGCTAAAACGGCGGTGCAGGACACCCTGCGCGCCTTCAAATCCCTTGGTGCCGCCTTGCTCGACGCCAGAAGTGATGGCGCGCCCTTGGATCAGGCGACGGAGCTGGGGTGTGGATGGGAGCGGCTTGAAGGGTTGGTTGCCACTGCCGCCGAGCTGACGGACACGATGGCCGCTGACCCCTTGGCGCATGTCGGTCAGGGCTATCACCGGTTCCGGCGCTATGCCCCACGCATGTTGCGCGCGTTGGATATTCAGGCGGCGGGGGTCTCTGCGCCCTTGCTACAGGCCAGCACGCTGATCGCGGACGATGAAAGGCCCGAGGAGCGACCGGTTGGCTTCCTGCGGCGCAGCTCGAAATGGCATCGCCATCTGAATGCCCAGGAGGAAGACGGCCACCGGCTCTGGGAAGTGGCGGTTTTGTTCCACCTGCGGGATGCCTTCCGCTCAGGCGATATCTGGGTGCCGAATTCCCGGCGCTACAGCGATCTGAATCAGGCTCTGGTTCCCGCCGAGGCAGTGAAGGACATACCAAGACTGGCAGTACCGCTTGACCCGGAAGCCTGGCTTGCCGATCGCAAGGCACGCATGACCGGCGGCCTGGTGCGGTTGGCCAAGGCGGCGCGTGCGGGGGCCATCCCCGGCGGGTCGATCGAGAACGGCATCCTGCAGGTTGATCGCTTGAGCGCAGCCGTGCCCGACGAGGCGGACGAGCTTGTGCTTGATCTTTACGACCGGCTGCCCGCCATACGGATCACCGAACTGATGCAGGAGGTCGATACGGATATCGGCTTCACGGAATCCTTTGTAAGTGCGCAAACCGGCGCGCCCTGCAAAGACCAGATCGGCATGCTGACGGTGCTCCTGGCTGAGGGCCTGAACCTTGGCCTCAGTAAGATGGCCGAAGCGACCAACACCCATGATTACTTCCAGCTCTCCCGCCTGTCGCGATGGCATGTGGAGAGCGACGCCATCAATCAGGCCCTCGCCATGGTAATTGACGCGCAGTCTCGTCTGCCCATGGCCAAGTTTTGGGGTGGTGGCGTGACCGCCTCCAGCGATGGGCAATTCTTCCCCGCCGCTCGACAGGGCGAGGCCATGAACCTCATCAACGCGAAATATGGCTCTGAGCCAGGCCTCAAGGCCTATACTCATGTCTCCGATCAGTTCGGGCCCTTCGCGACCCAGAACATTCCGGCCACCGTGAGCGAGGCACCCTACATCCTGGACGGGCTGTTGATGAACGAGGCGGGGCGGAAGATCACAGAGCAGTATGCCGACACCGGCGGGTTCACCGATCACGTCTTTGCCGTGACGTCGCTGCTCGGGTTCCGGTTCATCCCGCGTATCCGCGACCTGCCATCCAGACGGCTCTACCTCTTCGACCCGGCGTCAGCACAAAACGAGCTGCGCAGCCTGATCGGTGGCAAGATCCGTGAGGGCCTCATCGCCCAGAACTGGCCCGGCGTCCTGCGGTCCGCGGCCACCATGGTGACGGGCGCTATGCCGCCCAGTCAGTTGCTCAAGAAGTTCGCGGCCTATCCGCGCCAGCATGAGCTGGCCCTGGCGTTGCGCGAAATTGGCCGCGTCGAGCGTACGCTCTTCATCATCGAATGGCTGCTCGACGCAGACATGCAGCGCCGGGCCCAGATCGGCCTGAACAAGGGTGAGGCCCATCACGCCCTTAAAAACGCCCTGCGCATCGGGCGGCAGGGCGAAATCCGCGACCGTACCGCCGAGGGGCAGCACTATCGCATGGCCGGTCTCAACCTGCTCGCCGCCATCATCATCTACTGGAACACCAAGCACCTCGGCCAGGCCGTGGCCGCGCGGCAGCGGGCGGGGCTGAATTGTGACCCCGCTCTGCTGGCGCATATCTCGCCGCTCGGGTGGGCCCACATCTTGCTCACCGGCGAATATCGGTGGCGGCGGCAAGTGGGGGCAAGGTTGTGAAGTAATCAGCCCTATATCTTGCCGCATTCACAGCCACAAAACAGGCGATCCACGCTCATCGCCACAACGAAGGTGGTCAGAGGGCTCAAAAACCGGGGGTAAAAGACGGGAGCGGGAGCCTTAGGGTGTCATTCTGCACTCAGCCGGAATCGACCCCTGCAACCGCTCTTCTCCTTCCACCGAGATTACGTCCCATACTTCATAGAAAACAGGCTGAGTTCCATCAGGAGCCGTTATGTTGGCAACTCTTTTAATTCTAAATTTTCGGTGGCCCATGTCACCCTTCCTTACTGAAGACGTTCTGCGATCCATAGCTTGATAAGGGATTGCCGCGTCACGCCAAGGTGCCGAGCCTGCTTGTCCAGGCCCTCGACTACCCATGCCGGAAAATCCACGTTCACGCGCTTGGGCTGGTCATTCGGGCGGCGTGCCTGGGACCAGTCGATTGCATCGCTCACGTCCTCACCGGCGTCGAATTTCTTGTCGAACTCAGTTGCCTTCATAGTAGCTGATCTCCTCTTTTCTGGCGCGGCGCACCGAGATGATCCGCACCGCATCACCTCGCGGTGTCCAGACGGCCGCCCAATGCTTGCCCTCAATCTTCCCAATCGAGATGAAGCGCGGTTCATCCTCGGTCTTGGCGGGCGCTTCGAGCATCCACGGGTCATCCCAAAGGGCCTGTGCCTGATCGAAGTCGATGCCATGCTTCGACAGATTCGAGGCACTTTTGGCGGGGTCATACTCAAAATCCATGCGTAAATATGGTATAGTAATTATCCATTTTCAAGCATGTTTCTATGCGACCACCGCCGCCAGCCCGGCCCTCCGATATTCGGAGGTCTCCGGTCCGAGCTGGCTCCGCGCATCATTCCGACCGGCCCTCAAATGGCAGGGGCGGGATGGTGCGCAGCCGCCCCTTGGGCGGCTTCCGGCGGGAGGTCCAGGAGGGCGCAGCGCCTCCGGCCCAACGGCAATTAGCGGAGCGGCTCGCAGAGAATTGCCTAGTGGGTTGTCATTTGAAATGACAATTCTGTCGCTCTCCGCTATCACCGTCCCATGTTCAAGGCAGCGATCCGCGTCAACAAGTTCACCAGCATCGCCCAGCTTCGCGGGGCGTCCCTCCATGCGCAGCGTCACGACGAGACCGGCAAGGCGCGGGTCCGGGACGATGCGGAACCCGGCTTCGGTCTTGCCTGGTCGAAGGCCGAGAACGACCGGGACTATCTCGCCGCTTTCAAGGCCCACAAGTCTGAGCTGGGGGCCGGCGAACGGAAAGGCTCGCCGCTCTGCTTGCAGGCCATCTGCGTAGTGTCGCCGGAATGGGTGGAAAAGGCCGGCAACCTGCACGACCCCGACAACCCGCATAACCGCCAGCTCTTCGACCAGGCGAAGGCATGGGCCGAGAGCTGGGGCGGCGAGGGATCGGTGATCGCCACACGCCTCGATCTCGATGAGAAGGGCGGGGCCGTGGTCGATGTTCTGGTCTCTCCCGTCCGGGAAAGCCGGGGCAAGCCGGTGATCTCGACCAACAAGGCGCTTCGGGAGCTGAAGGAGGCCACGGGCGAGCGAAACGAATACTCCGCCTTGCAAACGTCCTGGGCCGACTGGTGCCGCACGAATCTGGACAGCGAAATCGTGCGCGGCACCCGCAAGGAAATCACGCAGCGCCAGCACCTGTCGCCGGAAACCTATGGGGCCGTCATGGACAAGGCCCGTGAGAGCGTCAAAGCGCCCTCTGAAGGCCTGTGGGATGCCATCAGGGATGCAGACCTCTCAGAACGCCAGACAGAGGCCCTGAGCGGCCTCCTGGCGCTCAAGGGGGAGATTGCCCGCCACAGGGCCGAAGGAAGCGCCTACGAGCCTCCCAGGGGCGCTCTGACGCTGGATCGGGTTGGTGGGGACACCAGCACCGATCCCTGGCCCTTCATTGAGGCGATCAGATCCGGGGCAGAACGGATCTATGACACCGCGCATCGTTGCGGTGTGGGACTCCGGGAAAATATGGGGGATCGGTATGAGGCCGGGCGCGATCTCTTCCCCAGCCTGTCCGACCGGATGCACTTGGCAGCAGTGGTGGCGAAGTGCGGGGCGTTCATGGCGAGGATGGAAGCTGCGGTGAAGAACATGCTTCGGCCTGATGTTCCCCAGATCGAGGACAGGACCTGCTGGCCACAAGAAGCATCGGCAGAGGTGGAGCGTCACGAGATGAACCTTGGCCTGACAGCTCCCGCGGTTCAGGAAGAAACCCGGTCAGAACGGGAAAACAATCTTACTGACCGTGCCAGCCGGGAACGGGATCGAGGGTCCAGCCACGGTCTCTGACCCCTAGTGTTAATAGTGTTACCTACGGAGTATGTTACGGGGCCTGAAATCACCCCTAACCTACTGCTAGGGAAACAGGAAACTATCCACAGGGTTCCGAAACTAACGAACCTGGGTTCCGAAACTAACGAACCTGGGTTCCGAAACTAACGAACAGATTCCGCCCCCAAATCGGGTCCTGATATAACGAACTTGACGAGCCGCCCGTTCCTGGCCGATGCTGGTTCCCGATATAACGAATCCAACCAGGCGAACGGATGCCGCTGCTCCCCGACAGACACCCCCAGAAGGACTTTTTCATCCTCGACATCTCCGATGTGGTGCCGAAGGACGACATGGCCTCGATGGAGCATCCGCTGTTCTCGCTCGCCACCAAGCCGGACATGCGCCACCTTGAATATCGCGGCGGTGACAACCGGCTGAAAATCGTGCCGTCCGGGGTCGGCCTGCCCACGATCTTCGACAAAGACATCCTGATTTTCTGCGTGAGCCAGCTCATGCACCGCAAGAACCGGGGCGAGAAGATCGGAAAGCGGGTTCGCTTCAGCGCCCGCGAGCTGATGGTTACCACCAACCGCAAGACGGGCGGGATCGAGTATCAGCGCTTGGAACAGGCATTTCAGAGGCTGATCGGCACCACCTTCCAGACCGACATTCAGACCGGGAACAAGCGCGAGACACGCTTTTTCAGCCTGCTGGAATCGGGCAGCGGGTTCGTCATGAAGGAAGAAGGCAAGTGGCGGCTCGACTACTGCGAGGTGATCCTGTCCGACTGGGTGATGCGCGCGATCGAGGGCGACGAGGTCGTGACGATCTCGAACGACTACTTTCGCCTGCGTCGTCCACTTGAGCGCCGCCTGTATGAGATCGGCCGCAAGCATTGCGGGGGCCAGCCGAAATGGCAGATCGGTCTCGCCAAGCTTCAGGAAAAGACCGGCAGCAATGCCCCTCTGAAGAAGTTCCGGCTGAACATCCGCCAGATCATCGAGGACGATCACACGCCGTTCTATCGCATGGAGCTGACCACCGAAGACCTGGTGATTTTCCGCCCGCGCTCACCGCAGAGCGAACTCTTGCCCGAGATCAGGCTTCCGGGGTGGGCCGAGGACAAGGCGAGGACCATCGCCAGGGAGAAAGGCCGGGACTACTACGCCCTGCGTTCTGACTGGCTGGCATTCGCCAAGAGCGAAGCCGCCAAGGGCAACCCACCGAAGAACGCGGGCGCTGCTTTTGTGGCCTATTGCGGGAAGCAGGATAGCTTGCGTTAGCCGGGCCTAACCCTGCCTCGATCAGGTTCCATTGGCGTTGCGCCACGCAACGCGATACCCTGTTGCGCAACAAGTAAAAGCAACGAGGCGCAACGGCATGAAATATTCACTCTCAGAGGCCGCAAAGGCCACCGGAAAGAACAAGACAACAATCCATAGGGCGATCAAAAGCGGAAAGATATCAGCCATTAAGGGAGATGGTGGCTCATACGAGATTGATCCGTCAGAGCTGCACCGGGTTTTTCCGCCCTCTGCTGCGCCACGCGATGCGCAACACATGCAGAGCAACGATACGCAACAGGCAAAATTTGCTCCCAAAAGCAGCCACATAGACCGTGTTGTTGAGCTGGAAAAAGAATTGGCGGTCGCCCGTGAGAGAGCCAACGGCCTGGAAGCCCAGAAGGATCAGATGGCAGATACGATCAACGATCTACGGAAGCGCCTGGACAGCTCCGAAGGCCGCGTGACAGCGCTTCTGGCCGACAACAGGCCAAAGCCCGGTCTCCTATACCGCTTGTTCAACCGATAGGGCTTGCTGAACGCATCGTCATAGTGACGCTGTAAGCCACCTGTCCGGCCTGCCCCCTGATTTCCTCTAAAGCACTAGAGTTCATCGCCTCGGCTGTCAGATCGGCAATCCTTTCGGGGTCCACTTCGTCCAAACGCCCCAAGTCCTTAAGCTGACGGACGACAAACGCAGCCCCCATGCTGAACATTTCAACATGGGTTAGCTTAACCCCAAGAGCTTGGACAGTACCGTCAAATGCCCCCAAAGCAGCCGCGGAGAATTCTTCATCATCCACGTCACGCTTGATCGCGTTTAGGAAGCTGACATGCGCGATACCGGCTGCAACGTACAGATCCTCGCGCCTTTCCTCATCCGATGCCTGCTCACTTAGGTGGGCAAAATCGTGCTTGGTGCTACCGCTGTCTATCGCGAACCCTTTAGTCCTTGCTTCGTGTATCCATGGAAGCTGTTTCCCTTGGGTCCACCTTTGCGCGCGGTCTTGAGCAAAGCGGATAGCCTGATTGTCAGCATCAGCATTTGAGTGTTTTGTGAATAGCTTAGCAACGACACCGTTTGCTTCATCTGGTGTTGCACCGCCGTCTAAGGCATCCAAAAAGTGCACGGCTCGCACAAATCTTTTTGCTCTTTTCTGGTTGCTTCGCCAAAGCCAGAAACCCGCTACGACGATGACGAGGACAATCCACATATTTCGGGCCTATGCTCTTTCTAAAATTACTTCACTGACAATGGCCTGAGTTTGCCTCAGCCCATTTTTCGGCTTCTTCCTTCGTTTGGAAGGCGAGGTCCGCATTTCGGTGCAAGGGGTCGATTCCGGCTGAGTGCAGAATGACACTCTAAGCGGCCAGGACGCGTCTTCCGTTCTCTCTGAGTTCCCCGTTGGGGCCGACATATCTGTAAATTGTGACGGGCTTGACGCCGAGTTCTGCGGCGAGCTGCGAGACAGAGGTGTCGCGGTTCGACATGGCCGCCTGCGCAAGACGTACCTGGGCTTTTGTTAGCGCGAATTTACGCCCCCCTTTTCGGCCCCGCGCCCGAGCGGCCTTGAGGCCTGCGATGGTGCGCTCGCGGATCAGTTCCCGTTCAAATTCTGCCAAGGCAGCGAAGATGCCAAAAACCAGCCGTCCTGCAGCTGTGGTCGTGTCGATCTGTGCGCCTTGGCCCGTGAGGACGCGCAGACCGATCTCGCGATCGGTCAGCTCCTGCACGATTGTCACGAGGTGTTTGAGGTCGCGGCCGAGGCGGTCGAGCTTCCAAACGACCAGGACATCGCCTTTG
>NZ_JBLXHL010000033.1:0-8507 GCF_048259695.1 Celeribacter sp.
GGGATTGTGGCGAACGCGGGTCTCCCCGCCGCCGGCCTGTGCCGGCGCGCGATCCCCGCGCGGCAGATACTCTGGCCCTGCGCGACCGTTCGCCCGTGCCTTGGCATTCTCGAGAAGCTGGCGCAGATAGCCCAGCGAAGCCGCATAGGCTTTCTCGTCCTGGAGGCGGCTCAGGTTCGCGATCGACTGAGTCGCCGCCTCGCCTTCCTTCTCGGTGATCTGGCCGCCACCCTTGAGGCTGTCGAACGCCTGCATGAAGGTCTGGCCCCGCAGCTGCTTTTCCTTCGTCGCGAGGTTGATCGCGTCCTGCGACATGAAGAGGCCAGAGAAGCCTTCCGGGTCGATGCGCCCCTGCACATTGCCGAGGATGCTAGGCAACTCCGGGTCATTAAGGATTTGGTCGATCAGGCGAATGCCCTCGTCGGCACGAGCGATGACCTGCGGGGCCGCTTGCATTGCCTCGGCGTCCGCCTTGCCCGTGGCCGTACCGCGCGCGGTGTCCGCCGCCGCCTGCTCGTTGTTCTTGGCGATGGGATTGCCGATCGGCTCTCCGGTGATGGTGTTGTACCACTGGAACGCGGTCCCGAGGTCGAGCTTCTCGACGCCCTTCTGGATCGCCGAGCCCTCCGGCAGCTTCACCTCGTTGATCGAGCCGTCCTTGCCGAGCTGCACCATCTTCAGGTTGCCCGCGGCGTCAGTGATGTACTGCGGTGTCAGGCCGAACTCGTTGCCGCCCGCGCCTGCCTTCGGAGCCGCAGCTGCGGTGGTGATCGAGCCGTCGGGCTTCATCTGATAGACGCCACCTGCCGGAAGACCCATACCGGTGGCTTCCTCACTCGACAGCGTGCGGACCGTCTGCGGGTTGCGGGCGCGCTCAAGACGCAACTGCGCCTCCTGCAACTGCAGCTGCCGCATGGGGTCGGTCGCCTTCTGTGCCTCGTCCATCATGATCCGAATGGACGCCTGCTGCTGAGGGGTCATCCATGGATTTGCCAGGAGCCCGGCGAGCTCTTGGACAGAAGGGCCAGTGTAGGCGGGCATACCCTGCACAGCGCCGCCCTGCGTCGAGATGGTGCCCGGCCCGGTGCCACGCCCGGCGTCCGCGCTGCCGAAGACGTGATTGCCGATGCGGGTCCAATCGCCGCCGCCCTGTACGCCCCACGCCGGGTTGGCCGCCGCCGGGTTGTAGTAGTGCGTCGCGCCGCCGGTGGGGTCCTCGTACTGGCCGGAGAGGATCGCATCAGCCGCCTGATAGGCCTGCTCGCTCGGCGTCATGTTCGCCATGTCGAGCCCTCCCTCGCCGCCAGCATATCCGGTGACGCCATTCCACGCCGAGAACTGGCCGGGCTTCATGATCACGCCTTCCAGAGAGTCGCCGTAGCCACCCGCGTTCAGCCGGTTGTTGATCACCGACCCAGCGGCAAGCATGCCCTGCAACCCCTCTCCCCCGGCCTCTGCCATGAGGGTGCGGGCCAGAAGCTCGCGGTCACGCCCGCTCAACTGGTCAGCCGCGGCGCGGGTCGGCCCGCCGGTTGCTTCCATGGCGGCATTGCGCGCGCCGTAGGTATCGCCAAATGCGCCATCCGCGCCGTGGGTCTGCGTCCCGCTGGTCGAGATATTGCCGCCGCCGAACGGGTTCCAAGAGGTCTTCCATGCGTCCATCTTGTCCGTTTCAGCTTTGAACGCTTCCGTGGCCCCAGCCCGGCGGTCCTGCTCCATTTTGCTCAACTTGTATTCGCTGATGCCGTTTATTATACCCGTGGCGAGGTCCACCCAGCCCTCCGCCGCCGAGCTGGCCCGACCCTGTTGGCTCATCATGGCCGCAATTGCTTCCCGCTTCTTCGCGACCTGCTCAGGAGTCGCGTCGGCTTCGTTGATAAAAGTGCCTTGTCCGAAGATCATTTCAGCGCCCTTTCGTAATTGACTGCCATCAAGCCGTTCGGCAGCGTCTTCACCGCGCCGGGCTTCTTCTTCTTCACGTCTTGAGCCATCAGGCCGACCTGCGTCTGGTCCTCGCCCTTGTACTGGAAGCTGTAGAGGCCGAGGCCGTCCTCGGTCTCGCCGATCTTGTGCTTGTCGGTCTTCGCGCGCTCGTCGGAGAGCGAGAACAGATTTGCCGCAGTCTGAAAGAGCCCTCCACCCACGCTCTTGGCCGGTCCGCCGACAACCGTGTTGTACTGCTCGTTAGCCCCGGCCCTGCGCGCCTGCTCCATCTTGCTCAGCTTGTAGTCGCTAATGCCGTTCGTGATGCCGGTGCCAAGATGCAGCCAGCCTTCGCCGGGAGTGCTGGCCTTACCGTACTGGCCCATCATGGCCGCGATGGTCTCTCGCTTCTTAGCAACCTGCTCAGGCGTCGCTTTCGGGTCGTTGATGAAGGAGCCTTGTCCGAAAAGCATCTTCGTTTCCTTTCTGGGAAGGGCCCGGGCAGTGCCGGGATCAGTGGAGAAGAGCGCCCGGAGGCGCAGCGTGTGTGGGAACGTGCGTCGCATTCGGCGAGCACAGGGCGTCCCGGTTCATGATTTCGAGGCTGACCTCCTTGGCGCGCTCGTCGCCCCCGCAAACCCAAGCTGATGCCAAGAGGAAGTCAGTGATGGTCCCTGCCACAGCTTCACGAACAGCGCGCTGCCCCTCAGGACCATCCTCCATGCTATAGGCGGCGAGGATCTTCATCGCGTTCGTGAGAAGCAGCGGGCGAAAGACGTCCGCAGATGCCGCGAAGAATGGGTGCATCTCTTGGCTGAACCCGATGCCGAAGAAGAGGCGGGCGAAGGCATCTCCGCCAGCGTCTCTCTCGAAGGTCAGGAGGTAGGCCTCGCATGTCAGCGAGAAGTTGCGGCAGAAATTCACCGCGCTCTCGTTGCCGCTCATCCAGCGCTCCAGGTTGTCGACCGTGCTATCCATGCTTTTTGTCACTCCTCTGCGCTGGGCGTCATTGCCCGACCGTTCGGCTCACACTCACCAGCCACGATGCGGCGAAGGCGCGCCTCAAATTCCGTGTCGCTTTCCTCGGGCACCTGTTGCGCCTGAGACCCCTTGTGCGGGCCGGCCATGATGTAGGCGAACGACGGGTGGCTGTTCTCTTGGTCAGGGGCCTTGAACGATCGGATGATGATGGTCCGCGCCGGCTCAGCGCTGCTCGGCGATTTGCGTTCAAGCCGTTCAAGCCTCGATTTCATCGTCATTTCTCTGCCTCCAGGGCTGCGAGACGTTGCTCAATTTCCGTCACCTCCAGAGTGCGTCGGTAGCTGTCCACCAACCCCATGACCGCCGCGCCCTCGGCTGGGGTCAAATTGCCCTCTGCGACTGCTGTCAGAACCGCGGCTGACGCACCCGCGGCCTCGGAAGCATTGCTCATGGCCGGAAGTTCGAAGGTGACGGGCGAGTCCTTCCTGGCCGGAGCAACTCGCTCGAGGCAGAGACGAAGCGCAGTCGCATCCCCTTCAAGAGCCATCTCCACGGCTTTCCGCGTGATGGCCTCGGCCTCACCGTCGAGGAGATCAGCTACTGCCCGAGTGACCTTGTGCCGGCTGCCACGAGGCTTGCCGGGGTTTCCTGCCGCAAAGGTGCCGTCCGAATTTCTTCCGTTGTTACGGGTCATCGCGGGACCTCCGCGCAGAACACCGAGACAAGGAACAGGGCCGCGCCGCGCGCCATCTCGACGTCCCCCCGCAGGCGTTCCCAACGTTCCCTCTCTCTATAGAGAGGGAACAACGGGAACGCTGGGGACGGCGGCGTTCCGAAACGTTCCGGGAACGACAGGGAACGGTTGGGAACATTCGGTGAAATCATCATTCTGCCCTCCAGGCGAAACCATCGACGATGCAGATGACGCCCTTCTCTTGGAGCGTCGTTTTCGCCTTGTGGAAGGCCGTGCGCTGGCTGGTGGGATTGTCGCTGCTCGAGAGGGAGTGCCGCTCACAGAACTGGCGCCAGACATCGAGCGAGACACACTGCACACCAGCCGGGAAGATGTCGCCGCCCTTGACCTCACCATGCTCCGCCAAAGCATCTCCGAACGCGTCCAGAGCGATTTTGGCCTGCCCCTTGATCCTCGGTGCACGGCGGGCCGGCGCGTCGGTGGCTTCGACCACACAGGAACTCACCTCGTCGCCGTCTTCGTCCTCCCCGAGGGGCACAGCGTGAAGGGTGTAGGAGAAGCACAGCCCCGAGGGCCCTTCCCGCTCCTTCTTGTTCTCCGCGGTGATGACCATGCCATCGCGCGTCAGCTCAATCTCGTGGTCCACGGCGCCGCGCAGCGAGCCGCTGCCCCGGGCCCCCTTCGTGGTGTCCTTGCCGCTGTGGTGAATGACCATCACATGTGCTCCGGTCTCGGCCCGAAGATGATCAATGTTGCGGATCAGTGCGCCCATGTCCTTGGCGGTGTTCTCGTCACCTGCACCCATGGAGCGGGCCAGCGTATCGACCACGATCAGCGCCGGCTTTAGGCCGCCAAGAAGCTCTCCAAGAGCCTCAGCGTCACCCGGCGCGCATAGGTCGACAGTGACGGACAGGAGCCGGAACGATTGGGCCTTCTCAATCGCTTGGGTGAGCTCTGGATTTTGCCGGCGGAAGGCTTCAATCCTGAGTTCGATGCCGCGCCCTCCTTCCGAGGCCAGGTAGACGACGGGCCCTCCTTTCACGAGGCTGCCATGCCAGGGCTCTCCGGCGGCGACGTGGAACGCCATGTCGAGGGCAAGGAAGGTCTTCCCCACGTTGGACTCCCCATAGATGACCGAGAAGGCGCCCGTATCGAGCCACCGCTTGACCAGGTATCGAGAAGTGAGGTCAGCCCCGATCTGGGAAAGCGGCCGCATGGCCGATGCCAAGAACGTCTTGCGGGTCGGAACGCCGTCGGTTGCGAGCGGCATCGGCCCTTTGAGCCAGATTTCAGGGGGTACGTCTTCGGCACCTCGCACGTGCACCCAGCCTCGAGCCTCTCCCTCGAACTCAAACCGGCCACCCGCGGGATCAATCTTGCGGTCACCCGGCAGAGGTTTCATGACACCAGTCCGGGAATACTCCCGTCGATGCGTCTGAGCGTTCTGGAAATGGGCGTCGAAAGGTCTGCTCACTCCACATGCTCCCGCCGGAAAGGGAGGTCGCCTTGCATTGCAATCAGTTTGGCGATGTATTCTGCCCAAGCTTGGTTGACGGCCTCTGCCACGTGCGTGCAGCGGTCTTTTCCTGGAAAGCGTTCAACGAGGACTACGTCCCATCGGCGTTTGGATCCCCCCGGGGCGATCGTCACGCACTTGATGCGTTGGTTGGGCATCTGGACGACTTCACCCATCAGCAAGCCTCCCACGTGCCGAGAGCCATCTGTGAAGTCATGAGCGCGGTGTCGTCATCGAGGCTGCACAGCACTGTGAAAGCGAGGGCCGCACGGTCCTCGATCGAGAGACGGGCCTGCAGGATCGAGCAGAAGGTGTGCCACCCGCTCTCAGTTCCAAGCGTGAGCGCGTAGCCAAATGCCCGCACTGCTCCCAGATGGGGGCGCTTGATGGCGCTGGAAAATGATTGCTGCTTCGGCGTGCGGCGGCTCGACTGGCAAGGATGCCTATCGCCCAGCGCTTCGTCGGTACGGGGACCTTGGATATGAGGTCTCGACATGCTCGCGATCCTTTCGTGTTGAAAAGACCGGGCCGCGTGGCTATCGTTTCTCTGCGTCAAGAAATCGACCCCTGCGAACCCGGAATGCGGTTTGCGGGGGTTTTCTTATGCGGCTTCTCGGGAAGCAGCGGCGGCGGCGATGACAGCCTCAATTTCACTGACGCGCCAGCGGCTCATGCCGCCAATCTTGATGGGCCGGGGAAAGATGCCGTTCTGCACGTGACGCCAGAACGTCGAAACGGATGCGCCAATCATGGCGGCGGCTTCTTTGTCGCGAATGAGCGGGTCAGTGTTCGTCATGATGTCACCCCATCGGCTAGGTTGCGATGGGGTGAACTTGGACAAATTGAGAGGACTTATCGCGTAGGGTTAAATCTGCCCTATTTTTTCATACGCTTCACATTGGCGCGCCCGGCCCGCACTGAGGCGACAACCGTATCGAAGCTGGCCGAACAAAGGAGCTCGAACATCAGCCCTTCGCAGCCATCGTCCTCGCCAAGTTCTTTCGCGGCGACCGCCAATGAAATGAGCTTTGGGTCCGAGTAATCTACTGCGTCCTCCAACCCCAGCCTCAGCAGCCTGCCTCGCATTGCGTCGACTGCCATTGCTCGAGAGCGATTAATGTCACCAAGGTATTTGGACCCTTTCGGTCGCCCTCGAGGGCGACGCTCCGGCTTCGCTCCAGCTGTATCCGCTGTGGCGAACTGGCGCCCGAGTTCGAAGGCTCTGACTAGCTTCCAGAATGCGTCATCATTTGAGAAGCTCATCTGGGCGAAATCTCCAATCTCTTCGAGTGCATTCGAGCGCAAGGTTTGTCAGTTGCTTCGCGCACGCTCGCCGATGTTCCACCGTGCAAGGGGGCACGCATCTTTCGGCCAACGCGCGAGCAGGCCAACGTCCGGCCACGTGGCGTGCGACGACGTACATTCTGAAAGGCGGTCAGCAAGCAACCTCCAATGCAATCCGTTCCTCGAGCCAGCGGTTGATGGCACTCTGTCTCCACCCAACCGCACGCGCTCCGAGGCGCGTGGGGGCCGGGAAATCACCGCGTGCAATCATCCGGTAGAGCGTGCTCTTGCTCAGGGCCGTAATCCTCTCGACCTCGCCGCGGCGGAGCATCCTGTCTGTCATCCTTCTCGTTCCTTGCTTTGATGACGGAGGGATACACCCCGGCGGTTTAATGAAGGTTTACGCCCGGCTAGCGCGCCAATTTCACAACCTTGCCCTCTTCTCCGGCCAAGAAGCGGGACCATTTCACCATGAGGTCGCCACGCCGCTCGAACATGTCACTTCGGGCATAGGCCCGCTCAACCTTGTCCCCGTAGGCAGGGGAAGGCGCCGCTCCCGCGCCCTCGCGCTCGGCCTTGGCATCTTCCGAGCACCAATCCCTAAAGGTACTCCTGAAGCCGTGCGTCGTGATCCCATGGTAGCCCATCCGCCCCATGAGGGCCCTGAAAACGGTGTCTGAAAGCGGCTTCTCTTCGGTGTGCCCTGCATGAGCGCTGGGGAAAATCAGCTTCTGCCCAACCCCCTCCATCTTGCGGACCGCGGCAAGGGCACCGCTCGACAGTGGCACGCGATGAAGCGTGTTCCGTTTCATCCTCTCGGCCGGCACGAACCAGACGATATCGATGATCTCTCCCCAGCACGCCAACCGAGCTTCGCTGGATCGGGCAAGGGTGTGGATGATGAATTCCAAGCAGCGAGCCGAGGTCCCTTCCCTCTTCGCCAGCTCGGCCATGAAGTCCGGCATCTTCCGCCACTCCAGCGCCGCCATGTGCTCAGCCTGATGCTTGATGGTCGGAAGCGCCCTTTGGATGCCGACGACAGGATTTTCCCCGGAGTAGTGGCCAGCGTGCTTTGCCCAGTCGAAGACCGAGCTAATGCGCTGCTTGATCCTCTTCGCCGTGTCGTGCTTCGAGACCCAGATGTCCGTGAGGACCTCGAGCACTTCCGAACTCTGAATTTGATCGATCGGCCGCTTGCCGAGCTTCGGGAACGCATAGTGCTCCATCGAGGCAATCCAGCGTTCCCCGTGCCCTTTGCTCTTGTAGGTCTTAACGACCTGCTCGTGCACGCGGCGAGTTGCATCTTCGAACGTCAGAGATTCCTTCTTCAGGAATTGGGCGGGGTCACCTCCTTGGCGGGCAACCTTCCGAAGCTCAAGTGCAAGCTCTCTGGCCTCAGCCAGCGAGACGAGGCTTGCCGATCCCAAGCCGTAATCCCTGCGCTTTCCGTGCACCGTGGTCCGTAGCACCCAAGACTTCGCGTTGCCTTCGCCGACAGCCAGATAGAGGCAGCCACCGTCACCGTATAGGCCGGGCTCTTTGAGGGTCGCGACCTTACGTGCAGTTAGCTTTCCCATACGGTCTCATCCCCCACAAATTTCCATCGTTCTTACCATCATTATGCATGGGATTGAAAGAGACCACATGGGACAAATCTAGCGGATGAACTCTGATTTATTCAATGATTATCAGGATTACTGAGATTGTCTGGGATTTCGTGAGACCTGTACACGGTAGCCTCCTCCGCTACCAGAAGTCCTTCCTTTCACGACAGCCCATTCCCTCACGTGGCGCGCGCGCAGCCGCGCGATTTTGCCTTTCCGAGACTGCTCGGCCACCCACGCCCTCGCCGACATTGAATGCCACTGCCCTGCCACACGGCGTGCGCCCGGCTCGACTCGTCCCGGTGGCCCCACGTCGGCCCCACGTCGAGCCAGCCTCCCCCACATCCGACAGTCTCCGCGCCCGCGGGAACAGGGTTCTGTTACCGCAAAGAAAAGCGGGCAGAGCGCATTCGCCCTGCCCGTCCAGGATTTCCGCTGGTGCGTCCACCGCGGCGCGCAAGCGCGACTCAGCGCTTTCGGAACGTGAGGTAATGCGGCGTACGAC
>NZ_JBLXHL010000034.1:0-8457 GCF_048259695.1 Celeribacter sp.
CGCGCGATCAGCTGTTGAAAGGCATGTTGAAAGCTTTCAACAGGCTCTTTGCTTCAGCATCGGTTTTCGCCGTTGTGGCGATGACAATGTCCATACCCCAGACTTCGTCCACTTGGTCGAAGTTGATCTCAGGGAACACGATATGCTCTTTGATGCCCATGGCGTAGTTGCCACGGCCGTCGAAAGATTTGCCGGAAACACCGCGGAAGTCGCGGATGCGGGGCATAGCGATCGTGATCAGACGGTCGAGGAATTCATACATACGGTCGCCACGAAGAGTGACTTTTGCGCCAAGCGGCATGTCTTCACGAACGCGGAAACCAGCGATGGATTTCTTGGCTTTCGTGGTGAGTGCCTTTTGACCGGCGATGGCCGAGAGATCTTCCTGAGCGGATTTCGCTTTTTTGGAATCACGCACAGCTTCAGCACCGCAACCGATGTTGAGAACGATTTTGTCCAGACGCGGGATCTGCATGTCGTTTTTGTAACCGAACTCTTCTTTGAGAGCGGCACGAATGCTGTCCTTGTATGCGGCCTTCAGACGCGGGGTGTAATCGGTGGTATCGAGCATCAGATCACGTCTCCCGTAGTTTTGGCGTAACGCACCTTTTTGTCGCCTTCGAATTTGAAGCCGACGCGGGTGGCTTTGCCGTTGGCGTCGAGAAGCGCGAGGTTCGACAGATCGATCGGAAGAGCTACCGGCTTGCGGCCGCCTGATCGCCCTGCGTTGCACGCACGTGACGGATGGCGATGTTCACGCCTTCCACAATGGCTTTGCCTTTGGCGGGCAGCACAGTGGTGATTTCACCCTGTTTGCCTTTGTCTTTGCCGGCAAGCACGACGACCTTGTCGCCTTTTTTCAACTTAGCAGCCATTAGAGCACCTCCGGGCGAGCGAGATGATCTTCATGAAGTTCTTCGCGCGAAGCTCACGGGCCACCGGCCCGAAGATACGGGTGCCGACCGGCTCGTTGTTGTTGTTGAGGATAACGGCCGCGTTGCGATCAAAACGGATCGCTGTCCCGTCTTCGACGGACTTCTTCGGCGGTGAACGACGACGGCCTTGCGGACGTCCCTTTTTCACACGGCCACGCGGAATTGCTTCCTTGACCGACACCACAATGATGTCGCCCACGGAGGCATAACGACGGTGTGAACCGCCGAGGACCTTGATGCACTGAACACGGCGAGCGCCGCTGTTGTCAGCTACATCCAGATTGGTCTGCATCTGGATCATTCGGTTTCTCCCGACCTTTGGGGCGACCTGCAGCGATCGTGATCCCCAGGGTTTCGATTAAGCTGGGAGGAGGCTTGTTCAATCACAGATTAAACGAGCACTTCCCAACGCTTCGTTTTCGACTTCGGAGCACATTCCACGATGCGGACGGTGTCACCGACGTTGAATTGGTTGTTCTCATCGTGAGCCCGGTATTTCTTGGACTTACGGATGGTCTTTTTCAGAACCGGGTGTTTGAAACGACGTTCAACAGACACGGTAACAGTTTGTTCGTTTTGGTTCGAGGTTACGACCCCGGAAAGAATACGCTTCGGCATAGGTGTCGCTCCTTATTCGGCTGCAGATGCAGCTTTCCGTTCAGAATGGTTTTCACACGAGCGGCCGCACGGCTGCTGCGGATCTGAGCGGTATTTTCGAGCTGACCCGTGGCCTGCTGAAAGCGCAGGTTGAAGGATTCTTTCTTCAGGTTGGCAAGCTCGGTCTTGAGCTCGTCCGGCGTTTTGGCACGCAGTTCTTGGGCGTTCATAATTCGCCTCTCCTTGGTTCCTGTTAGCACCGGAATGCGCCCTTTTAGGGGTGACATTCAGTCCGGTGGGTTATGTCAAAACACCGATCCCTGACGAAATCTGCGAGATGCGTTCCTATAAGGGGTATTGCCGTGCTGGCAGGGCCAGAATGCCCGCGCCCGTGCAAACACCGGTTAATTCGGCAATTGCACCGGATAATATGTCCCCGTCCAGCCCTCAAGCGTATCGCGGGCCTCGATCTGCACTTCAGTCACGCCGTCGGGAATGTCCACGCCGGACAAGGAACGTGTGAAGGGCTGCTCATGGACATGCGGATGGGCGAGGACACGGTGGCCCAGTTCGGTCCCGTCCATATCCAGCACCGCCATCCATCGGCATAATGGTCCACCCGTATCGGGATGCGAGAGCGTGACATCAAAGCGCCACGCCTCTCCCGAACGGTGACGTTGACCTCTTCAATCACGGGAGGGTCGGCGGCAAGCGGAGCGGCGGCGAGGAGAAAACAGCAATATATTTCATGACCTCACCTTAACATACCGGCACCCTGTGCCGCATCACATCTTTATCAGCAAAACCCGCGCCAGGCCGGGTCTCTATGTATCAAAGGGCGATCAAACCAGAAGGCTTGCGCTTATTCCTCTTCCGCCTCACCGGCAGAGCACATTTCGAGGCGTAATTCTGTTCCCCGATCCGTTCGATCAGACTCAGTTGCAATTCCAGCCAGTTCTGATGCCCCACCTCGTCAATCGCGATGGTCTCGAACAATCTCTTCGTCTTGAGATCACCCGCCTCATAAGCCGCTTTCGCCGCCTTGGTGTAGAATTCGGTGGCCTCTTTCTCGTCAGCGAGATCCATGTTGAACATGTCTTGCAGCGACTTGGCGACTTTCGGCGTGGTGGCAAATGCCATTTCCGGCTCTCCGCCAACTCGAACATCCGCTCAGGAACAGGTTCGAGTGTCGGTCTCTTCCTCAAACTCCTCGCGCATCTGGTCGGCCAGCTTGTCCAGCCCCCAGTCGTCAGCACATGGGCGTGCAACTGATACTGGTGCGCGGCGCTCAACTCCATCTGGAGTGCGGTGTTGAGGTTCTTCAGCGTGGTTTCATTGGTCATGGTGTGGCCTCCTGTTCATTTAGTTTATACATGGGGCTGCGAGTGAAAATTTCATCCCGAGATTGCGCTTTTTCTGCGCACATGCGATGTGGCAAAGGGCACTCCAGTGCCTCCCCTCATTCAGCGGAGAGCAACATGGCCGATATCAGATCCCTTTCGTCCCGTCTTTACAAAGCCAAACTCGGTGAATTCTCCCCGAGGTCGATCAGGACGAGTTGTTCGACAGCTGCTATGCCATCGCCGAAGATGACGAGCCGGCCAGAAATGGTGCGAGGACAAAGGTTATCCGGTTACACCTCCTACGCCTCGCTCACCGACCTGCCGTGGCGCTTTCCGATCTTTAAGGACATCGTTGAAAGCCTCGACCAACATGTCGCAAAATTTGCCGAGGATTTGCAGTTCGATCTGGGTGATCGGAAGCTGGTGCTCGAGACCTCTGGATCAACATCCTGCCCGAAGGCGGCTATCACTCCGCCCATATCCACCCCATTCCGTGATCTCCGGCACAACCTGGCCATGCCGGACAGGGCCTCAGCCTGCGCCTCGAAGATCCGCGCCACGCCATGATGATGGCCGCGCCTGCCGCATCAGGACGCGCGCCGCGAAATGCAGAACTTCATCTATGTGGCACCGGAAGCTGGGGACATCCTGCTGTGGGAAAGCTGGCTGCGCCACGGTCATGATGAACCAGTCCGAATTCGATCGGGTCTCGGTCAGCTTTAACTACAAGTGGGGCGAGTAACGGCCCGCAATCACGGGCCGGAACGGTCTTAACGCCGCTCAAGGCCCGCTCGATCCGCTCCAAACGCGCCAACACGTCGTCACGGTAATCCCCGTGGCGGCGTTTTCTTCTTCGGCATGGGCATCCTGCATGGTCGAGACGATAAGACCGACAACAAGGTTCATCACCGCAAAGGCCGTAATCAGGATGAAGGGCACAAAGAACAGCCATGATTGCGGATGGACCTCCATCACCGGACGCACGATCCCCATCGACCAGCTTTCCAGCGTCATAACCTGAAAAAGCGTATGAGAGGACGCGCCCAGCGTGCGAACCATTCGAGAAGGTCGGGCCGTAGAGCTTCGTTGCGATCACCGAGCCGATGTAAAGATAATCCCCGTCAACAGAAAGACCGAGGCCATACCCGGCAGCGCGGGGATGAAGGCTTCGACCACCCGACGCAGGCTCGGCAGAACCGAGACCACGCGCAGCAACCGCAAGATACGCAGGGCACGGGCACGGAGAGCCCTCCCCACCGGCGAGAGCGAAATCCCCACAATGGCGAAGTCAAAGAGGTTCCAGCCGTCGCGGAAGAACCGTGGCCCTGCGCATAGATTTTGGCGAGCAGTCCAAAACGAAGATGCTCAGGCAAATCATGTCGAGCGTCTCGATCAACCACCCTGCCCGCGCCATGACCTTGCCGGAGGTTTCAAGGCCGAGGATCACGGCGTTAAACAGGATCACTCCCATAATGAGTGACGCGTCACGGACGGTCAAGGAAATCGGAAATCTGTGTGCGCATCTTGGCCTCTATGGGTCAGTTCGCCGTAGAGATAGTGGAGCAGGCGGGCAGCTTAAAGCCCTGAACCGGCTCTCTTTGCATATGCAGAAAGAAAAACCCCACCAACTGCTTGGCGGGGTTTCTATATTGCTCTGGTGGTTTTTCATCGCCTTTCAAAGAAAAGCAAAGAAAGACCCGTGACATCCACTCGCGGAAAGCACGTCTTACCAGTCTTCGCGAACCACGGTGCGGGTTTGATCGGAAGTTTCATTGCAGCAAGGCGCAGAGCCTCACGAGCAACATCTTCCGAAACACCGTCGAGTTCGAACATCACGCGGCCCGGTTTGACTTTGCAGACCAACGGTCAACAGAGCCTTTACCTTTACCCATACGCACCTCGACCGGTTTCGCGGTCACAGGGGTGTCGGGGAAATGCGGATCAGACACGGCCCTGACGCTTCATGTGACGCGTCATGGCACGACGTGCAGCTTCGATCTGACGCGCAGTGATACGCTCGGGCTCAACGGCCTGAGGCCGAATGTGCCGAAAGTCAGATCGGAACCACCTTTTGCCTGACCGTGAATACGGCCTTTGTGCATTTTGCGGAATTTTGTACGCTTTGGCTGAAGCATGTCTCAGATCTCCTTAGCGACGGCCGCGGTCGCCGCGAGGGCCGGACCAGCAGCTTCTTCGGCGCGACGGTCACGAGCCTGCGGATCGTGTTCCACTGATCTCGCCTTTGAAGATCCAGCATTTGATGCCAATGATGCCGTAGGCGTTGTCGCTTCCGAGTGGGCGTAATCGATATCAGCCCGCAGGGTGTGAAGCGGCACACGGCCTTCGCGATACCATTCGGTACGCGCGATTTCGGCACCACCGAGACGACCGGCAACGTTCACGCGGATGCCGAGGGCACCCATACGCATGGCGTTTTGCACGGAGCGTTTCATGGCACGACGGAAGGACACACGGCGCTCAAGCTGCTGCGCGATGGACTCGGCAACGAGTTGGGCGTCAAGCTCCGGCACGCACTTCAACGATGTTGAGGTGCAGCTCGGGTCGGTCATCGTGGCGATTTTCTTGCGCAGGTTTCGATGTCTGCGCCTTTCTTGCCGATGATGACACCCGGACGTGCAGTGTGGATCGTAACGCGGCACTTCTTGTGCGGCGCTCGATGATCACACGGCTGATGCCGGCTTGCTTGCATTCTTCCTTGATGAAATCACGGATCTTGATGTCTTCGAGAAGAAGATCACCGTAATCCTTGCTGTCGGCGTACCAGCGGCTATCCCAGGTGCGGTTGACCTGGAGACGCATGCCAATCGGGTTAACCTTATGACCCATTAGTTTTGCTCCTCAACTTGACGCACCTTGATGGTGATTTCCGCGAACGGCTTCATGATCTTGCCAAAACGACCACGGGCACGCGGGCGACCGCGCTTCATGGTGAGGTTTTTGCCGACCCAAGCTTCGGCGAGGATGAGTTCATCGACGTCCAGACCGTGGTTGTTCTCGGCATTGGCAATCGCACTTTGCAGACATTTCTTGACGTCTGCAGCGATACGTTTGTTGGAGAAAGTGAGGTCCGTAGGGCCTTGTCCACTTTCTTACCACGGATCATCTGAGCCACGAGGTTCAGTTTCTGCGGCGAAACGCGAAGCATTTTGGTTTTCGCCATTGCTTCGTTGTCAGCCCCGCGCCGGGCATTTCCTCCCTTCCTCATGACTTACTTCCGTTTCGCCTTCTTGTCTGCGGCGTGACCGTAGTAGGTCCGAGTCGGTGCATATTCACCGAACTTCTGACCGATCATGTCTTCCGAGACGTTGACGGGGATATGCTTGTGACCGTTGTACACACCAAAGGTGAGACCAACGAACTGCGGCAGGATGGTGGAGCGGCGGGACCAGATCTTGATGACCTCGTTGCGACCGCTCTCGCGAGCTTTTTCGGCCTTCTTGAGGACGTAAGCGTCCACAAACGGGCCTTTCCAGACAGAACGTGCCATATCTTAGCGACCCTTCTTCTTGGCGTGACGCGAGCGGATAATAAGCTTGCTGGACGCCTTGTTCTTGTTGCGCGTTTTTGCGCCTTTGGTCGGCTTGCCCCAGGGCGTAACCGGGTGACGACCACCAGAGGTCCGGCCTTCACCACCACCGTGAGGGTGATCGATCGGGTTCATAACACACCACGCACGGAGGGACGGATGCCCTTGTGGCGGTTACGACCGGCTTTACCGAAGTTCTGGTTGGAGTTGTCAGGTTGGACACGGCACCAACGGTGCACATGCATTCCTGACGCACGAGGCGCAGTTCGCCAGAAGAAAGGCGGATCTGGCGTAGCCACCGTCACGACCAACGAATTGGGCGTAGGTCCCTGCTGCACGGGCGATCTGGCCGCCTTTGCCGGGCTTGAGCTCGACGTTGTGCACGATGGTACCAATCGGCAGACCGGAGAACGGCATAGCGTTGCCGGGCTTCACGTCAGCCTTGGAAGAAGCAACAACCTTGTCGCCAACTGCCAGACGCTGCGGAGCCAGGATGTAAGCCTGTTCGCCGTCTTCATATTTGATAAGCGCGATAAACGCGGTGCGGTTCGGGTCATATTCGATCCGTTCCACGGTCGCTGCGACGTCAAACTTGTTCCGTTTGAAATCGACAACACGATAGAGACGTTTTGCCCCGCCGCCTTTGCGACGCATCGTGATCCGTCCGGTGTTGTTCCGGCGCCATTCTTGGTCAAACCCTCGGTGAGAGATTTGACCGACGCCCTTTCCAAAGCTCCGAACGGTCGATCAGAACCAACCCACGTTGGCCAGGCGTCGTCGGTTTGTACGACTTAAGTGCCATAGTTTCTGTCTTCCGTTTGCTTTGGGTCATGTGATGTAGCGGTTCGCTACGACCCGTTTTCGTCTAAGGCCGGGGCTTGGTGACCTCGTCCCACACAAATCACGGGCCCCAAGAACGAATCCGGGGCCGTGAGATGGGCGGTGTATAGGGGAGTTGGGAGTGAGTTCATAGTGGAGAGGAAATAATCCACTATGGGTGACTTTCGCGGTGAAGATATGCGCACAAGTGCGAAGCGCGCTTCCTATGATGTACCTACAACAGATCGCCAGACAGGCCGTGAGAAACGACCTGCGCACCAGACAAGTTCCTCAATATGGCCGCAGAAACTTCCAACAACGAAAGCCCCCACTTCGTGGAGGGCTTCTTCATCGCTACCAGTTCCGAGAGTCTCAGAGACCGGTGGTCACGTCGATCGAGTTACCTTCTTCGAGCGTGACATAGGCTTTCTTGACGTCTTTACGCTTGCCGGGCTGACCGCGAAAACGCTTAGTCTTACCTTTGGTGACAACCGTGTTGACCGCTTTCACCTTCACACCAAAAAGCTCTTCAATCGCTTTTTGATCTGCGGCTTGTTGGAGTCGATAGCGACTTCAAAAACTACAGCACCGTTTTCAGAAGCCAGCGTGGCTTTCTCGGTGATGATCGGTTTGCGGATCACGTCGTAGAGTTCAGCTTTGTTGGTCATTTCAGGCGAGCCTCCAGAGCTTCGACCCTGCTTTGGTGATCACGAGCGTGTCACGTTTCAGGATGTCATAGACGTTGGCGCCAATGGTCGGCAGCACGTCAACGTTGGCGAGGTTCGCAGCCGCAGCTTTGAAGTTCGCATCAACGTCAGCACCATCGATCACCAGAACGCGCTTCCAGCCCTGCTCTTTGACAGCTTTCGCCAGCAATGCGGTTTTGGCTTCTGCGAGTTTCGCATCTTCCACAACCACGAGATTGCCAGAGGCCGCTTTCGCGGAGAGTGCGTGCTTCAGACCAAGCTTGCGGAATTTCTTCGTCAGCTCGTGGCCATGGGAACGCGGGGTCGGGCCTTTGTAGATACCACCTTTACGGAAGATCGGTGCCTTGCGGGAACCGTGGCGTGCGCCGCCGGTGCCTTTTTGGCGATAGATCTTTTTGGTGGAGTAGGACACTTCCGAGCGGGTCTTGACCTTGTGCGTGCCTTGCTGCGCGTTGTTACGCTGCCAGCGAACCACACGGTGCAGGATGTCTGCACGCGGCTCAAGACCG
>NZ_JBLXHL010000035.1:0-7715 GCF_048259695.1 Celeribacter sp.
TGGAAAGCGCTACTGCACAGGAGGGCAGCCGGACGCTCGCGACCTTCGCAACCACCTCGACCGCCTTCATTCAGCAGTGCTCATCCATCGGCATTGTCATTATCGGGGTCTACATGGCCCTTGAAGGGCATATCACCATGGGGGCGGTGATTGCAGCGGTGATCCTCTCGGGCCGAGCGCTTGCGCCCAGTGGCGCCCTCTCCAGCCTGTTTTTGCGCGGCAGCTACGCCATGGCCACGCTGCGCAGCCTCGACACACTTATGCGCCTGGAGTCCGATGCCTCGCCGCGCCTGTCCGCAGTAAATGCGTCGAACCTGCAAGGCGCGCTGACGCTCGACGCTGCGTGCCTGCGGTATCCGGCTGCGTCGATGGACGCGCTCGACACGATCACGCTCGAAATTCCGGACGGCGCACATATCGGCGTGCTTGGGCCCGTCGGCGCTGGCAAGAGTAGTCTCGTGCGCCTGATGTCGGGGCTCTATCGCCCGACGGGCGGACTGGTCTGCCTTGGCGGCATCAACTTGCAGCAAATCGACAGCGCCCAGCTTCGATCCATCATCCAATTGGTTCCCCAGGACGCCGTTCTGTTTTCAGGCACTCTGGCCGAGAATATCGCCTTCGGGGTGCCGGGCGCGCGCGACAGGGACATCCTGCGCGCTGCCCGAGAGGCCGGCGCGGATCGGATTGCCGCGCAGCACCCAGATGGTTTCGCCATGCGCATATCTGAGCGCGGCAGCAACCTCTCAGGGGGGCAGCGCCAGTTGGTTGCGCTGGCGCGTGCACTGCTGATGCGCCCCAAGATCCTGGTACTGGACGAGCCGACCTCTGCCATGGATCAGGCCAGCGAACAGCTTTTCGTCGAGCGCCTTAGAACTGTACTGGACCAACGCCCGATGACCCTCATCGTCTCGACCCACCGCATGGGACTTCTTGCGCTGACCGACAGGCTGATTGTCCTCGATCAGGGTAAACTTGTTCAGGATGGACCCAAGAACGAGGTTCTGGACAGGCTTGCTGGCGGGGCGCGGTCATGAATGCGGACCGGAGCTGGCAACTCCAAGACTTCGCGCCCGGGGCGGCGGCGGCGCGCCTCCACCGCCCCTCGCGTGTGCTGACCTTCGCGTTGCTACTTGTTCTCATCCTGGCCGGCAGCGGCATCTCGTGGGCTGCCTTCGCCCATATCGAAGAGGTCGCCCGCGCGCCCGGACGCGTCGTGCCATCAGGCCGCGCGCGGATCGTTGAAAGCCTGGACGGCGGCATCGTGCGGGAAATCCATGTCGCCGAGGGGAGCAAGGTCACGCGAGGCGACATCCTCGTGCGGATCGACGACACAGCAAGCTCTTCGAGCCTCGGCGAGCTTCAGGCTCAGCGCAATGCGCTTGTTGCCCGCAGCCTCATGCTCGAGTCCGAGGCGCGCGGCGTCGGGGAGCTCGACTTTGGCCTCTCCGGGCTCGATCCGGCCTCGGCGCTTGCCTTGCGCGAGACCGCGCTGCTTGCCAGTAGGCGTGCCGCCTACATGGGCCAACGTGCCGTTCTGCAAGCACAGGTCGATCAGGCGACGCAGGAGATCAGCAAGCTGCAATCTGCCATTGAGCGCAATGCCGAAGGGCTCGCACTTCTGAACGAGGAGATCGATCTCAAGACCAGCTCCGGCGTCGTCCCTCGGGCGCAGATGCTTCCGCTCGAACGCGAAAGATCTGGGCTGCTTCAGGCGCGCGACGGGCAAGCAGTGGCCCTCGTGCAAGCCCGTGCAGCCCTGCGCGAGGGCGAAGGGCGGCTCGAACAGGCTGCGCTGAACCGCCGCGCCGAGGTCACTGCCGAGCGGGCAGAAATCCGGAACCAACTAGAGGTTATCGACGAATCCATCCGCCGCGCGAGGGACGCCGTTGCTCGCGCGAACCTTCGTGCGCCGGTGGATGGCATCATCACCGAGCTCAACGTCAATACCGTCGACGAGGTCATCAAACCCGACGAGGAAGTGCTGCGGATTGTTCCGGCTGGCGACACGCTTCAAGTTGAAGCGCGCCTACGTCCCGAAGACGTGGCCTTCGTGCGGTCGGGCCTCGAGGCACGCGTCAAGCTGACCTCGTTCGACTTCACCATCTACGGCGCCCTCGACGGGACCGTTGTGCGCATTGGAGCCGACGCGATGACCGACGAGGCGTCGGGAGAAATCTACTTCCCAGTGATCGTCGAGACCGCGACCTCGACATTGAGCCGCGGCGATCAGACCCTTGAGATCAAGCCGGGCATGGTTGCCTCTGTTGATATTCTGACGGGCGAACGAACTGTACTGGACTATCTGCTGAAACCGTTGCGCAAGGCCCGAGCCGAAGCGCTGCGCGAGCGGTGACCAGGTCCAGAAACTCAAGTCCCGAAATTCACGAAGTGAAGCGTCAACATATGAAGCGCGACCCGATAACCGATTTCAACCATAGGTGAAATCCGCGGATTGGTCGCGGCGATGCCAAATGCATAGATTGATAGACTGGCTTGGAGGGGCGGACCCGAGGCGCAGCAAACCTCGGCTGCGCCTCGCTGTATTGTGGATCCGTGAGTGGCGTCTCCATGCAACAACATAAAGCTGCACATCGTGCGGTCAATACAACTATCAGGGGCAAGAGGTACTAGGCGAAATAGCGCGGGCCAGAGGGCAAAACGTTCACGCCTAGAATAAAGGTTCCATCAAGAAGCGCAGGTCTTATTCAGCGCATCGGAAGCATCTCAAAGCCAAACCCGCTGTCCGGCCTCGAGCCGAGTTCCCGGAAAGTTTCCCAAGAGCGCAACTTGCACTTCAAATTCTGAGGAAACAGGGCACCGCCTCGGGTGGCGCCCGACGTCAACCAGGCTGACAGTGCGAACTGGTGCGAGGGCGTGGCGAGCGCGGAACGATCAAGATAGGAACATCCAAAGGTGTGTTCCCGATGGCCAAGGTTAGATCCGTCCGGCCGTCCTCTGGATCGACCGCGCTCTAAGCGACCATAGCATGCGCTGCCCAATTCCCCCTACCGTTTTTGATCACCACACCCATTGCAAGGTAACGTTCGTCTCTGAGACGCAAATTTTGAGATCAAGGCAAGATGAGTCGCCGAGCAGGATCATGTCGGATGAGAATTTTTGTTCCATCGTCGAAAGTTAATTGACCGGTCGCCTGCGTCACATAAAGCTTTCCGCGAGTTGGTACATGCGTGCCAGACCGAGTGATATTTGGGGCCCGCCAGGCTCATGTGGAGGATTGGCATTGCAATCTGCGTGGTTGATAAAGTCATGGGCCTTCCTCGTAATTTGCGAGATCGCCTTGAGCCCCCGCGCGGCGCATGCACAGCCCTTGGTGGACATTGTCGGCGGGTCGATCGAGAGCCGCGCTTCGGGTGCCCTTGCGCTCCTCGGGCTGGCAGCCGTGCCCAGCGAAACTGCAAGCACGCTTACTCTGGACACCGGCAGACGGCCTGACAGGGGCGTGGACTTCCGGGCAGGACAACTTGGCGGCGGCTTCACCTTCAGTGATGAAATTCCGCTCTATTTGGAAGGCTATCTGGGCTGGAACCGCTATGATCCAGTCTTCGTGGCGTCCTCTGGAGCCGAACAGCGCAGGCTTCCGGTGAATTGGAACAGCTTGGCAGCCTCAGGCGCGATCGGCTGGGACTTCAAGCTGACCGAGACGCTTGCGCTCCGGCCCCTGCTTATGGTTGCACTCGGCACCATTGCGAGCGACGCCACGCTCGGCGCGCTCTATGTCGGCAAAAAGCTCGACAAGGATGTGAACTTCCTGCTGGACGGCAACCTGACGGCGGGGGGCTGGGAACCGCTCTGGTACTCGACTACAACCGCAAATGGGAGAACGACTGGGAAGTCGATGTGACCCTTCGCCAGAACTACCTGTACCTCGAGCCGATCTGGGGTGACAGGGACGTGGTGGGCAGTGCGGAGGCCATCACGACAGCGCTATGGTCCCGGCTTCGGGTCCCCACGCGCGAGACCGCATTTGGCCGTCCAATCCGCGCTGTGGGGGAATTCTCACTCGGCCATTATGGCGGCGATCAGGAAGAGATCTTCAATTCACCATGGATCGCACAGGTCGGGCTGGGCGCCGAAATAGATGTTTCGGAGACCAAAATCCCCTGGGTCACCACGGCCCGCGCAGTCTTCCGGTACACCAAAGGTGAAAATCTCGAGGGCTACGCGCTGGGGCTTGCGGTCAGTTTCTGACTTTCCGCCGGTTGAGAGCTTCGGCCGAGGCCCCGCTTTGCGCTCACACGCAGACCATGCCTCTCAGATGCTCGGCCAATTTAACTCCTCGGTGTCACGTCACCGGCTCTTTCGCCCGCCTCGCGCCTGGAATGGGTCACGTCGCGGGCTTGGTCAGTAGACGTCCATGGAAGCTGGCCCGGCGGCCATCTCGGCGAACTGGTGCAGTTCGGCCTCCTGCTCGATGCGGCGTCGCAGCATACGTGCTTCGCGCCAAGTGGTGACCAACTCCTGGCTAACCCCCTTGCCCTTCATGTGATCGGCACTCAGAACCAGCGCTGACCAGTAGGTTTCATAATGCCTCAGCGCGTGCAGCAAGCCCGCAACCTCATGCCCGTCGAAGCTGGCCTCCAATTTCCGATCCTGCGACATCGAATCCCCCGATTTCCTGTTTCCCTGCGCCTGTCGGAGCGCGCGAAGAGTTTGGAGCATCGTGCGAGGCAGTCTACCTATAGGAAACCTTAGGTCGCCACCGGCGGTCTCGTCTGATCAGGCCTGATCAGAAAATTTCCATTTTCCAATCTATTGGCTCAAGCCAGTGCCACGACCGATAAGTGAATTGACGGACGGCGCCGCAGTTTGCAGACTGAACCTGCGGCAATCGGTGTACTTAATGAGTTCCACTCTCACCCATCACGACATCTACGATGCGTCGTTGGACCAGTCCCTGTTCGAGACCCTGCCGGGGCGACTGGCGCGGGCGCTGGACGTGCCCTCGGCCATGTTCTTCTGGCTGCATCCCGGCGACATTCAGGAAATCACCGCTGGCACCCAGCCCGAGGCGAACTCGGACTATAACGCCTTTCTCGAGGATGACCCCTGGATGGCGCAGGTCAGCGACGACAAGATCGGACAGGGCGCGTTCCGCCTGTCGCGCTTCGTCAGCGCCGCGACATTCGAGAAAAGCGCCATGTACAACGAGTATATCGTCAAGAACCGGCTTGATCGGTTCTGGTGTGCCGGGCTGATCCAGAAGACCCGCGACGGAATCGTCGCCACCGCATTCCACAAGGGCAGGACCGCGGGCGATTTCAGCGATGCGGACATGCGCTACGTCAATCGCCAGGCCGCGGATCTCGGGCGCATGCATGCTATCCGGCGGGAGCTGCTCCGCACTGGCATCCGCGAGATCGCCGCCCCCGACCGCAGCCTGCGCGACGAAGTGCCGACCTTCGAGCTTGACCACGAGGGCCGGCTGATCCGCATCAACGGGCTGGCCGAGACCCTGCTGTCGCTGCATCCGCGGCTGATCGTGAAATACGACCGTAGCCTCGCCATCGCCGGTCCGGGCGCAGAGGCGCTGCGGCGGCGGGTCGCGGCGGCCACCGGCCAGAGGACGAGCGCGGCCGGCAGCGTCGATCTGCCGGGGCTGCGCGCGGTGGATGGCCGGCTGTTGCCGGCGATCCGGCTGAACCTGCTGCCGCGGCACGAGGGCGGGCGGCGGGTTTTGGTGATCGTCACCACCGAAGACCCCGCGGGGCTGCGCGACAGCATCGTCTCGCCCGAGGAGGCGGTTCAGCTGACCCCGCGCGAGCGTGACGTGCTGGACGGGCTGGCGCGGGGATACCGGCGCGACCAGCTCGCCCATGCGCTGGGGCTGGCGCTGCCAACGGTGGATTTGCATGGCGCCTCGCTTCGCCGCAAGCTCGGTGCCCGCACCATTCCCGAGGCCATCGCGATCGCCTTCAGGCTCGGCTTGCTCTGAGCCCGGACGGACCGGCGGGTTGGCGGTGCGTAGCTGTCTGCCGCATCTCGCCCATCCTCCCTGGCAGCTTCGCAGTCGCAGCACAAACTTAGCATGTGCGGCGAACGGCAGTCCGGAGGCCATCTCAACCAATGCTGCATTTCGATCGAACGACAGCTTATCGGGCATCCGCTCAGCAAATGATCGGTGGGGGAGAGATGGATTCGCAGGCGAGCTAATCCGGAGACCACCCTGCATCGATCATGGCTGACACGATCTTGAGCTTCTTAATCAATTCGATTGAAATTTCTGGAAAGCCTGCTGTAGCCCGATCATTCGCGATGGCGGTAAGCGCGAGGTAAGACCGTATGTCCTTCTGCGGCTGACCTGTGACGGTTGGTTCGCCCTAACCCCGCACGCCATGCGGTACGCGCAGCCTGCCGCGGCGCGCGGAACCAGCCGGTCAGCGGCCTCTCCGAAAACCAATCCTAAAGGATAGGTTCGAGATACCCGCGGGCTGGGCCCTCTCCGTCCGCGTTATCGAGTGCCTCCCTTTTCGCCCTGATCTAGCCCGGTGCGGGGCTGCTCCTCGGCGATGCCGCGCGGTATCCATGTCTTCAGAGCGGGACCGCAAGTGATCTGCTCGAAAATCCAGGAAGACCCGGAGGACGACACCATGAGCCAGCTCGAAATCGAACGCGCCGCACAGCAAAAATCCCGCCACTGGATCCGTGCCCAGGCATTCGAGCTCCTCATTGGAGCCGCAGTCCTGGTGACTGTCATCAGCTTCATGAGCAACGCTGCCTGAGCAGCGATGCAAGCGACGGACGACACCTTGCGATGCCGTGCTTACTGCCCAGCCATTCTCCGTCGCCGAGAAACTTGATGCCGGTGCTGTCCACCAAGAGGTTCAGAGGGCCCGGAGCCTGGCGGGCAGGAAGATTGACTTTGATTGTCTTCTGACGACGGCTGAGCGTCGAGAAGTCCGGCACCGACCCTTCCAGACCCGCCATTTTCAGGATGCTGCAAACCACGCCGGTAGTCTGGCGGAGCGGCAGGCCAAACAGGACCTTCACCATCAGGCAGAACTGGATCGCCGCATGGAAGAACACGGGCGGGCGCCCGGGCTTGCCTGCCTTCGGCGCGAGCCAAGTTATGTCCTTGTCCAGCCAGACAAGCAGAGAACCGCGCCACTTCAGCGCGTCGTTATAAGATTTCCAGTTCGTCGTACGGTAGCGGGCGGTCTCCGGCTTCTTCATGGAAGCCTCTTAACTCACTGGCTTCATGTTGTGAATCCCTGAAGCCGACGAGTTTTGCAACACGCCCCAGTGACCTGCGTAGAGGGCACCCTCTCCGGCGGGATGGCGAAAGCTTCAACACATCGGCAAGATCGTTGCACAGCCGCGAAAGGTCTTTCGCGGCTGAGAACCTGTAGGGTACCACTTTACACCTGTCACCTATCAGCTTACATAAAGTCATGATCAAGACTTTCGCGCACAAGCAACTGAAAGCCCTCTGGGAGACTGGCAAGTCAAAGATCGACGCGCGCATGCACAGCCGCATTCTGCGGCGCGTGGATGCGCTCGCCGCCGCCACCGCTCCCGAAGACATGAACCTGCCGGGTTTCGACTTTCACAGTCTGCGAGGTCACACTCCAACGCGCTACACCGTCCATGTGAACGGCCCGTGGTGCATCACCTTCGAGTTCCGCGACGGCGACGCCTATGTGCTGGACTACGAGCAATATCACTAGGAGGCGAGGATGAGCCGCAACCCTAACCGC
>NZ_JBLXHL010000036.1:0-7544 GCF_048259695.1 Celeribacter sp.
CCCTTGTCTTCGACAAGGTGGCAGCGCCCGGCAGGCCCTGCTCTGGTTCCTGGAGCACGGGCTGGACCTGCCCGCAAGACACGCCAATGGCGACGTGATCTGGCGCAGGCCAACCTATGCCACCATCCACCGCATGATCGAGAACCCGGTCTACGGCGGCGCCTACGCCTATGGTAAGACCCGAGTTGTGCCGAGACACGGCGCGGCCGTTCCGCGAACCGGCAGCCGCCGCAAACCGCGCGCTGAATGGCTGGCGCTGAAGCCCGGCGCACACGAAGGTTATATCAGTTGGGACGGGCAGAGGCGATCCGCGCGAGGGTCAGCGACAACACCCCCACGAGCCGGCACCGTCGTGCTGGAAGCACGCCTTCGGCGTGACGGGGCGCCCAAGCACGGCCATGCCCTGCTCGGCGTCACGACGAAGACACTCAGACTCGCCGCCGAAGCCGGCAGCATCGAGGACGTTCATCCGTTACCGGACGGTCCGTGGATCTTCGCCCGCGCGGAACTCGGCAAACCGCCAGCCCAGCAACTCACCCAGCGCGCCCGGCAGAACCCCAAATACCCCACCGCATCGCACCCAGATCAGCAAAACCTATTTAATTCAGAGGCATAGAGAGATGGGCGCAATGAAGCAGGATTGTAGAAGGCGATCCAGTCACCGATGACGCGCATCGCGTGTTGGATGTTTTCGAAGCGGTGGCGATGCACGCACTGCTCCTTCAGCGTCCGGACGAAGCGCTCGACCATGCCGTTCTGCTGCGGGCAGTGCGGGGTGATGAACTCCTGCTTGAGCCCGTAGCTGCGGACAATGGCCGTGACGTGGTGGCTGGTGAAAACCAAGCCATTGTCTGACCTCAGCAGGAACTCCTCCTCGACCCGGCCCAGTGTGCCGAACCTCGCGATCAGCGCATGCTCGAGGGCGGCGCTGGCGGTCTTGGCTTTGCCGGACTTCGACATGTGCCAGCCCAGCAACTCGCGGGTGTGGCAGTCGATCACCAGGGCCAGCGAGGCCCAGCCGTCCTTGCCGGTCCAGATGCGGGCGAGATCGGTCGACCACCTCTCGTTCGGCCCAGCTGCGACAGACAGAACAGCCTCGATGCGGGGCCGCCTGCCCACGGCGCGCTTGCGAACCTGCCAGCCGGTGATCTGGAAGATCCTCTGCGCCGTGTTCTTGTTGAAGCCCAAGAGCCACGCCACGGTCCGATAGCCGAAGGACGGCTCCTCCTCGATCATCTTCTTAACCGGCTCAGCAAAGCGGGGATCGACCTTCGGCGCGGCTTTCACCGGCTTGTAGTAGACCGTGCGCCGGGGAATGCCGAACCACGTGCAGAGCTTGGCGATCGACACTGCGACGCCCTCCGCCAAGAGGCCCTGCTGGATGCGACGGATCAAGTCCCGTCCTGCGCATCCAGCAGGGCCTGAAGCTTTTTTCGGGCCCGCAGCTCCAGCAGGGCCTCGCCATAGGCTTCCTGCAGGTCCCGGAGCTGCTTCTCGTATTGCTTACGGATGTCGAGCGGGTTGGCGCGCAGGGAATTCTCCATACCCCGCTTCGCGTCTTCGACCCAGCCCTCGATCTCGGAGGGCGCCAGGTCAAAGGACCGGCGCGCCGCCGACACGGTCGTCTTGCCCTGGATGATCTCGATCACCAGGGCTGTCTTCCGTTTCGCCGTCCAACGCTTGATGCTGTCGTCCATGGTCATACTCATTGCTACGTTCTCCCTTGCAGCATGAGCAGGTTTTCACTGGGTCGATACACAACTCCGCTGCCTGACCCCGAAGCCAGCTTGATCCAGGGCGGCGAAAGGGGGCACGCGCCACCTTGCGGCAAGCGCCGAAGCGGAACGACCCAGCCGCTGGGAATAGCGGGACAGAGGATGGCGATCACAGGGCCGCTTCACGCTGCCGATCCCCTCCGCCCGGCCAAATTCAGTGAAAAATCGAGATGCCCTTTCCCGACATTCCGCAACTTTGAGGGAAAGGCCGTTCCTGAACGACGCTAGACATCGAGGATGATCGGACAGTGGTCCGAGACTTCAGTATCGTAGATGACGTCAAAACTCCTTACGGCATCTTGGTTGTCGATCAGCATGTAGTCGGCGAAGCGGCCTGGCTTCTTGTAGTGCGAGTTGCGAGTCCCGCTGAATCCGTAGGTCGTCACGAGTTCAACCATTCCGGCATCGGCGAGGATCGAAAGCGTTTCGCTGTTCGGCTCAACGTTGAAATCGCCACAGATCACCTTCAGGTCGCCAGGCTCTGCCAATTGGCTTGAGAGATCACGCAGTCTATGTGCCTGTTCGGCACGTTCGGGCGTGTCCATTTTTCCTGCCAAGTCGCGCAGCCCATGCATGTGTGTGACGCTCAAGGCTCTGTCCGCTTCGTAGTCCCACACACGCACGCCATGGGCGTTTCGGGAGCGTGGGTGCTCGCCAAAGCCGACAGGAGAGTAATCCTTGTGAACGAAGCCTTGGACCTGTCCGATGATCGGGAAAGAGCGATGCACAAAGGTCGCCAAGCCCCATTGCGAAGGGATCGGAATTTCCCCGTCCCACAGGACTCCTTGCGCCGCTGGACAGAAGTAAGCAACGTGATTTGGCAGCGCCGTGGTGACGTCGCGAAAGAGGTTTGCGCGTTGAGGCAGGATATGATCGCCGTCGCGATAGGTCAGCCAATCCTTTCCGGACGAGGGGCTATGGATGACCTCTTGGAGGCAAAGAATATCGGGCGTAATTGCGGCCAGATAGGGCAGCATCGCTTCATGGAGCTTGCCGCCCCAACCGTTCAAACACATGATTTTCATGAGCCATGACCTTTCGCCAAGGGTATCAAATGTCGACCGCCTCCGCGAGGCTCAGAGCCTCGTCGAGTTCGCCGTCCAGGTACCGGACCGTACTGTCCACCTCGGTGGGACCGAGCAGGAGCTGGACCGCGCAGAGATTGCCAGTTTTTCGGTAGACTTGTACCGCCTTGGTGCGCCTCAACGAGTGCGTGACGTAGCCGCTCGGCTCGAGACCGATGGCCGTCACCCACTCTCGGACGAGCCGCGTGTATTGTCGCGTCGAAATGTGCGGTCTGGCATGAAACCGGCGCGGGAACAGGAAGGCGCAGCCGATCATCGCCGGCCGATTCACCCAAGCCGAGATCGAACCCGCGCTGTCACCGCGGACTGCAGCACATCATCGGCACGTGCCATTCACCGTCCTCCGGCTCAGTTCCGGGTGACTGGCCGCGCACCGGTCTCTCGCTGCCTGGCGCGCCGTTCCGATTGGACCCACGCGGCGCTCAGGCCGTTCCGACCTCTGCGGGTTTCACGGCAAAGAAGATGGCATAGAGCGTGGGGACGACCACCAGGGTCAGGATCGTGGCGAAGCTCAAGCCGCATATGATGACGACGGCCAGGGACCTGAAGAAGGGATCCCAGAGAAGCGGCACCACCCCCAGAACGGTGGTCAGCACGCCAAGCGACACGGGCCGCACGCGGCTGACCGCGGCATCGACGACCGCGGACATGCGCGCCTTGCCCTGCGCGATCTGTGAATCCGTTTCGTCGATCAGCACGATGGCGTTCTTGATGAGCATCCCAGTCAGCGACAGAATGCCGAGGATGGCCATGAATTCGAGAGGCGTCCGGCTGAGGGCGAGGCCGTAGATCACCCCGATCAGCGCCAGCGGCACCGCGAGCCAGATGATGAGCGTCTGGCGCCACGCGTTGAACAGGAACAGCACCACGATGAACATGGCGCCGAACCCGACGGGCATTGTCTTGGCGAGACCCGCGTTGGCTTTCTGGCTGTTGCCGTATTCGCCCTTCCACTCGAGGCTGTACCCCGGCGGAAGGGCAATCGCCTCGATCTTCGGGCGCACGGCGTCGAAAAGGTCGCCCGACCGGATGCCGGGCGCATTGTCGGACTGCGCGGTGATCGCCAGTTGGCGGTCGATCCGGCGCAGGCGTCCCGCCTCGAAGACGACATCGAACCGGTCCACCACCTGGCTGATCGGGATGTAGCCGCCCGTTGCCTGCGAGTAGACCTGGATGTCCCGCAACTCACCGACGTCGTCTCGTGCGGATGCCACTGGGCGCATCACGATATCGCGCAGCTCGTCGCGCTCGCGGTACTGGCCCAGGCGCGTCCCGATCAAGTGGCTGTAGGTCGCATTCGAAATCTCGGCCTGCGTCAGCCCGATGCGGCGGGCGCTCTCGATGTCGATGATCGGCCGCAGAACCTTTACCTGCTCGCGCCAGTCGTCCTTGACCGCGATCGCGCCGGCCTCCGACATGATCGCCTTGGCCTGGTCTGAAAGCTCACGCAGGATGGACGGTTCGGAGCCGAAGAAACGCGCTTCGATGCGCGAGCCACCGCCCGGGCCAAGCACGAATTTCCACACCTTGGACTTGGCGTTCGGGTAGGATTCATCGATATGCGCCTGAATTTCGCCGCGCAGCTCATCGATGACCCCATAATCTTTCACGTCCACCAGGATCTGGCCGTAGGACGGGTCGGCGTCCGCGGAATCGTAGATCAGCATGAATCTCTGGTGTCCGCTGCCCACCATGCTGTTGGTTCCCGTCACGCCGTCGAGGCCGCGCACGAAACCCGCGATCTCGCGCATGTCCGCCTCGGTGCGGGTGATGTCGGTCCCCTGCGGCAGGTAGTAGTCGATGACGAATTGCGGGCGTGTGGACGCCGGGAAGAACCCGGGCGGCACAAGGTTGAACATAGCGACCGCCGAAACGAAGAGCCCAACGATGCCCGCGACGGTCAGCCAGCGCACCCTGATGGCCTTGTCAAGGAGCGCGCGATAGCTCTGCAGCACAGCATTTTCCTTCGGCGCGTCGCCGGCTTTGCCAGGCTTGAGCAGCAGCGTGCAGAAATAGGGCGTTAACCAGATCGCCACCAGCCAGGAAAACAGCAGCGCGATGCCGATGGTCCAGAACAGCGAGCCGGCATATTCGCCGGTGTTGTCGGGTGAAAAACCTATGGGCGAGAAGGCCAGGATACCGACCACCGTTCCGCCCAGCAGCGGCCAGATCGTCTGCCGCACCACCGAGCGCGAGGCGGCGGCGACCTCTTCGCCGTGCTGCACGCGCACCAGCGTGCCTTCGACAACCACGATGGCATTGTCGACGAGCATCCCCAGCGCAATGATCAGGGCCCCCAGGGAAATGCGCTGCATGTCGAGCCCGAAGAGATACATGCCAAAGAGCGTGCCCGCGACGGTGACAAGCAGAATGCCCCCCATCAGGATACCGGATCGCACGCCCATGAAGACCAGCAGCGTGCCGACCACGATCGCCAGCGCCAGCCCGACGTTGACCACGAAGTCATCGACGGACTGCTTCACGCTCGCGCCCTGGTCCGAAATCGGCAGGACGTGGATGCCGATGGGGCGTTCACTTTCCAGCTCGGCAATGCGCGCCCGCACCGCATTGGCCATGTTCACCACGTTGCCGCCCCGGACGTTGGAAATGCCCATGCCAATGCCGGGTTGCCCGTCGCGGAACAGAAGCGTCTTCGCCGGCTCCTCCAGTCCACGCGTCACCGAGGCGATATCCCTGAGCCTGAAGGACGCGCCGCTCTCGGGGTTGGTGAGCATCAGGCTCTCGATGGCTTCGATGGAGTCCACCGCGCCTTCGGGCCGCAAGGCCAGACGCGTCGGACCGGCCAGGATGGAGCCGCCGGGTGTCACCAGGTTCTGCCCCTCCAGCAGGCGCTGGATCTGCGCGGGTGCGAGGCCGAGCGCGGTCAGCCGCGCCGGCGCATACTCAACGTAGATGACCTCCTTGCGGACGCCATTCAGCGAGACCTTCGAGACCCCGTCGACCGTGACCAGCTTGCGCTGCAGCTCCTTGGCGTATTCGTAGAGATCGGAAAGAGAAAAACCTTCCCCGACGATTGCGTAATATTGGGCGTAGACATCGCCATAGTCATCGTAGACCTGGCTGGGGTAGGCATCGGGCGGCAGCTGCGACTGGGCGTCCGAGATCTTTGCCCGCATCTGCGCGAATTTCTGATCGAGCTCCCGATAATTCGGTGTCGAGGCGATGGTGAATTCCACCGTTACCGTGCTGAGCCCCGGCGAGGAGACCGACCGGACCTCGTCCACGCCGGGCAATTGTTGAAGTGCACCCTCGATGACCTCGGTCACCTCTTCGACCACTTCTTCGGCCGAAGCCCCGGGATAAGGCGTGATGATCTGCGCCTGCCGGATCACGAACTCCGGATCCTCGAACCGAGGCAGCGCGGTATAGGCGAAATAACCGGCGAAGAGGATCAGCAGCGTGGCCACGGCCGAGATCAGCCGCTTCCGAAGAGCAAAGGATGCCAAATCCATGGCCCTAGTTCCCAACTTGGGTGATCGGGCGGACCGTCATTCCCTCAACGATGTCACCCACGCCCGCCGACACCACGCGCTCGCCGCCCAAGAGCCCCTCGGTCACCACCACATCCCCGCCGCTGGCTGCCCCTAGGGTCACGGCCCGTCGCGAGACCTTGCCCGCGTCATCCACCAGCCAGACGAGCGGATCGCCGTTCGGCGCCGCGGCGACGGCAGTCAGCGGGATCGTCACCTCTTCGCGCGCTCCCCCGATTGTGGCGCGGATATTGGCCACCATGCCGGGCAGGATGAGCGCGTCTTCGGGCACCGAGACGGCGGCGCGTCCGCGGTAGGTCTGCGTCGCGCTGTCCGCCTGAACCGAAAATTCGACCAGCTCCGCGGGAAATTGCTGTCCCGGGAGGGCGTCGAACGTGGCGATACTTCCGCCCGCTCCATCGCGGCGCGCCGTCAAAATCTTCACATCGGGGCCGGGGATATCGAACGCGAGGTGGACGACGCCGAGACTCTGGAGCAGCACGATCGGCTGCCCGGCCTGCACATTGGCAAAATTGTCGATGTCCCGCCGGGCGACGATCCCGTCGAAAGGCGCCCTGAGCGTTGCATCGTCGATCTTGTCTTGCGCGGTCTCGATCTGCACATCGATGCCCCGCAGCGTGGCCTCTGCCGCAGCGATTTCCTCGGGCCGTCCGCCAACCTCTCCGATCCGAAGCGACTCCTGCTGCGACTTCAAGCTGGCTTCGGCCACGCGCGCCTCGGCCTCCGCCGCTTCCAGTTGGGCACGCGTTGCGACCCCGCGCTCTTGAAGCTCGCGGGTCCGGTTCAGCACGTTGTTTGCGGCATCGACCTGGGCCCGGGCGGAGTCCACCGCGGCCTCCAGCGCGGCGATCTCTTCGACCCGTGCCCCGGACTTCAACGCGTCGAGCTCGGCTTGCGCCTGCGCCTTCTGGCTCTGCAACTGGCTCAGCTGGTTATCGAAATCCCGAGTCTGGATCTGGGCAATCGTATCCCCCTCGAAAACCTGCGACATCGCGCGCACCGGAAGCGCGATCACCTGCCCGGAAACTCTGAAGGACAATTCGACCTCCCGTGACGGCAGGACGAGCGCGGGATAGGACAGCGACACTTCCGCCGCTGTTTCCTGTGCCACGGTGACCTTCGCGGGGCGTGCATGGCTCTCCTGCGCCATGGCTCCGTCAGAAATTCCCGCG
>NZ_JBLXHL010000037.1:0-7279 GCF_048259695.1 Celeribacter sp.
TCTTCGAACGCATCCGCGAGGAGCTGCGGGCCGAGAAATCGGTCTGGCGCGCCGTCGGCAAGGGCTTCGACAACGCCGAGACCCTCAAGAGCCTCATCGGCACCACCGCGAAGCTCTCGTTCAACGCCGTGCTCGCCGGCGCCGGGCCGGACGCAGTCACCCTGCCCTCTGCCAGCCAGCCCGAACAGAGCTACAACCTCGATCCGCGTGCCGTGGTCACCGGCGAGGACCTGACCGACAGCCAGCCCAGCTTTGACCAGAACGGCCGCCCCGCGGTCACCTTCCGCTTCGACAGCTCGGGCGCCCGCGCCTTCGGCGACTTCACCGCCGCCCATATCGGCGAGCCCTTCGCCATCGTGCTCGACGGCGAGGTGCTCTCGGCCCCGGTGATCCAGAGCCACATCCCCGGCGGCTCCGGCATCATCACCGGCCAGTTCACCGTCGAAGAGGCGACCGAGCTCTCGACCCTGCTGCGCGCCGGCGCGCTGCCCGCCGAGCTGCAGTTCCTCGAAGAACGGACCATCGGGCCGGAGCTCGGGCAGGACAGCATCACCGCCGGCGCCCGCGCCGCCGTCGTCGGGCTGGTCGCGGTCTGTGCGCTGATGGTGCTGAGCTACGGCGGCTTCGGCCTTGTCGCCACCTTCGCGCTCGGCATGAACATGGCGATGCTGCTGGGGCTGCTGTCGGCCATCGGCGCCACGCTCACCCTGCCCGGCATCGCCGGGATCGTGCTGACCATGGGCATGGCGGTGGATGCCAACGTGCTGATCTTCGAACGCATCCGCGAGGAGCTGCGGGCCGAGAAATCGGTCTGGCGCGCCGTCGGCAAGGGCTTCGACAACGCCTTCTCGGCCATCCTCGACTCTAACCTCACCGGCCTGCTGACCGCCGGGCTGATGTTCTGGCTCGGCTCCGGGCCGGTGCGCGGCTTTGCCGTCACCATGGGGCTCGGCATCCTCACCTCGATGTTCACGGCGGTCTTCGTCACCAAGCTGGTGCTGCAAAGCTGGCTGGAATGGCGCAAGCCGCGCAGCCTGAGGATGTCGGGCCTGCTGAGCCGCCTGTCCGAGAAGACCACGATCAACTTCTTCCGCGCGCAATATGCCACCTTTGGCGCCTCGGTGCTAGCGGTGGTGGTTTCGGTCTTCCTGATCTTCAGCATGGGGCTCAACCTCGGCATCGATTTCAAGGGCGGCACCAGCATCCGCGCCGAGACCCAGCAGAGCCTCGACATCGGTGCCTATCGCACGGCGCTGGCCGGGATCGGCATGCAGGATGCGGTGATCACGCAGGTCTTCGACCCGACCTTCGCGCCCGACCAGCAGGTGGTCTCGATCCGCATCGGCGCCGAGGGCGGCGACGCCGCGCTCTCGCAGGAGACATTGACCAAGGTGCAGGACGCACTGCGCCAGACCGATCCGGGCATCGCCTTCACCTCGGTCGAGACGATCGGCGGCAAGGTGTCGGCGGAACTGCTCTGGATGGCCCTGCTGGCGGTCGGGGCGGCGACGGCGGGGATCCTCGTCTACGTCTGGGTCCGCTTCGAATGGCAGTTCTCGGTCGGGGCGGTGGCGGCGCTGGTGCATGACGTGGTGGTCACGCTGGGGGTCTTCTCGCTGTTCCAGCTGAAGGTCGACCTGACCATCGTGGCGGCGCTGCTTACCATCCTCGGCTACTCGATCAACGACACGGTGGTGGTCTTCGACCGGGTGCGCGAGAACCTGCGCAAGTTCCGCCAGATGCCGCTGCGCGAGCTGCTCAACCTCTCGGCCAACGAGACGCTGAGCCGGACGCTGATGACCTCGCTGACCACTCTGGTGGCGCTGATCGCGCTGCTGGTGCTGGGCGGTGACGTGATCCGCGGCTTCGTCTTCGCGATCACCTTCGGCATCGTCATCGGCACATGGTCGTCGATCTACGTCGCCAAGAACATCGTGCTGATGCTCGGCGTCGACCGCCGCAGCCGCGAGGAGCGCGAAGCCGCGCTGGCCCAGAGCCACGGCTGAGCCACGGCTCGCGACCCCGCCGGTTTGGGCCGGCGGGGACCCATCCCAAGTTCGGAGCGCATGCACGATGACCTATCTCGTCACCAATCGGCGTGCCGCTACCGCTGGTCAGTTACGGCGGCTCGGCGATGATCGCGGTGATGGTCGCCTTCGGCTTCGTCCAATGCGCGCATGTGCATCGCCCAAGATGACGCCTAGCTGACATGTGAAAATGGCGCGGAGGTATGTCGGTAGTAAGTTGGCCTGTATCTCGGCGAGCGCTTGAGCAATTTGAGGGCTCCGCACCCAGCGCGCATGCGTGCGACGAGACATCCGAATACCAAGATCCGCGGAAACTCCAAGGACGGCCGAGGGAGCGTCGAGTAGTACACTGCCCACGAGTGACCAGCGGGAGCGGGTAACTCTGCCGGCGGATCTTGTCGCTCTTGCACAAATCCGGCACAGCCACCGTAGCGAAAGTACAGTGCATTCCTCTTCGTGAGACGGTGGACTTTTGTCTTACGTCAGGCATACAGCAGGCAAGATGCATAGCCGCGGCTATGTTTGAGAGGAGAACACGCATCATGCAGAAACTAGGGCGGCTAGCCGCCATGATCTGCACGATCAACACCGTTGTCGGGATAATCCTGTCTTGGCTATCGGCAGCGATCGTGCTCGTTTGCTTCACAGTCGTCGTGCAGCGATACGCATTCGCGGTCAGCCACGTCTGGATGCAAGATCTGTACATCTGGCTCAATGGCGCAATGTTCACCGGCATCGCCGGTTTTGCGCTTCTGCGTGACAGTCATGTACGCGTCGATATCTTCTATCGCCCGGCAAGCCCCAAAAGGAAGGCCGTCGTAGATCTGGTTGGTGTCATCATATTCCTCTTGCCGATGATGTTCGTTATTTGGATCTACTCACTCCCCTTCGTGACGCGCTCGTGGAACTATTCCGAAGGCTCTGCAAATGTAGGGGGCATGCCTGGTCTATACATTCTGAAAACTTTTATCCTGGCCTTCACCGTCCTCGTGGCGCTTCAGGGCCTGGCGATGATCATCCGCTCGCTACTCATGCTGGGCGGCCGTGAAGATTTGGTGCCCGAAAGAATGCGCTACTCGAGACAAGAAGACCCAGCACATCCGACGGAGGCAGTTTGATGGATCCCATCCTGATCGGCGAGATGCTCTCCGGGCTGATGTTCTTCGGCATTATCGGTTTTCTACTACTGGGGTTCCCAGTCGCATTCACTCTCGCTGGCACGTCCCTGCTTTTCGGAGCAGTGGGCATGTATTTTGGCGTCTTCGACCCTTCCAACTTCGGGTCCCTACCCAACCGATACATTGGCTACATGACCAATGAGGTGCTGGTGGCCGTGCCTCTCTTCGTCTTCATGGGGGTGATGCTCGAGCGATCCCAGATCGCCGAACAACTTCTCCTGACAATGGGTAAGCTCTTCGGCAACCTGCGTGGTGGCCTTGCTATCTCCGTCGTCATTGTTGGCGCCATGCTTGCAGCTTCCACAGGTGTCGTCGGCGCCACCGTCGTCACCATGGGCCTGATCTCGCTTCCAGCCATGATGCGCGCTGGCTATAAGCCCACAATCGCGACCGGCGTCATTTGCGCCTCGGGCACGCTTGGGCAGATTATCCCACCCTCTACAGTCCTGATTTTCATGGGCGACATGCTTTCCGGCATCAACGCCCAGGTTCAGATGGCAAAGGGCAACTTCGCGCCCACGCCTGTCTCTGTCGGAGACCTTTTCGCTGGGGCCCTGATCCCCGGCCTCCTGCTGGTGGCGCTCTATATCGGGTATGTCGTCTTCAAAGCGATCACGGATCCTGAGAGCTGCCCCGCGACGCCGGTGCCCCCGGAAGAGAGGCATCACCTGAAACGCGAGGTCTTCACCGCTCTTCTGCCGCCACTGCTGCTCATCCTTGCCGTACTCGGCTCGATACTGGGCGGGATTGCGACACCCACAGAGGCAGCCTCCGTTGGCGCCGTCGGCGCGACCGTTCTTGCTGCCGCACGTTGGAAGCTCTCTTGGCGAATTCTGCAGGAAACGACAATTCAAACCGCCACCATCACCAGCATGGTGTTCATCATCCTGTTTGGCGCCGCGGTCTTCTCGGTGGTTTTCCGCATGATGGGCGGCGATAATCTCGTTCACGAGTTCCTCACTGGCTTGCCGGGTGGTCCGCTTATGGCCGTCGCGGTCGTGATGGCAATCATGTTCGTGCTGGGCTTCATTCTCGACACCTTCGAGATCATCTTCATCGTCATCCCAATTACCGCGCCGATTTTGCTGGCTATGGACATCAACCCGGTCTGGCTGGGCGTTCTCGTTGGTGTGAACCTTCAGACATCGTTCCTTACCCCCCCATTTGGGTTCGCATTGTTCTATCTTCGCGGCGTGGCTCCGGACAACGTCCCTACTTCTGCGATCTACCGAGGCATCCTGCCGTTCGTAGTCCTTCAGATCATCGCCATTGCGCTTCTGTTCGCATTCCCTGGCGTTGTGACGTGGCTCCCGTCCATTATTTCCGGGTAGCAGCTAACGAACTCCACAAAAAAAGGCCCGGGTGTTAGCCCGGGCCTTTCTGCATTCGCACCGATAGGTTTCAGAGCGTGAAGTACTTAGCTCGCGCCTGAATGAAGTTCAGGTCGTTCCCTTCCGTGCGCGTCCGCATGATATTCAGGGACTCGATGAAGTGCTCGGTGACCTTGCGTGTCATCTCATCGTCGCTGTCGCGAAGTTCGGTGATGATTTCCATCGACGCTTTGGCACCGGCTTCGAGGATCTCATCCGGGAACTGTCGCACTTGCACACCATGCTCGTCCACCAGCGTTTTCAGAGCGCGGGGATCGTTCGCAATGAAATCGGATGACACGGTATCGTACTCGGCCTGGCAGACATCCCGCACAATCGCCTTCAGATCATCTGGGAGAGCCTGATACTTTGCTTTGTCCACGACGAGTTCAGTTGCAAGGCCGGGCTCGACGAACGACGGGAAGTAGTAGTTCTTCGCGACCTGGTAGAACCCGAGCGCGAGATCGTTATAGGGGCCGACAAACTCAGCGGCATCCAACGCGCCCGACTGCAGCGCCTGGAAGATCTCACCCGCAGCCATGTTCGTGACCGTAGCGCCGAGTTTCTCCCAAACGCGACCGCCCAGGCCCGGGGTACGGAACCGAAGGCCCTTCAGACTATCGAGGCCAGTGAGCTCTTCCCGGAACCAGCCACCAGCTTGGGTGCCTGTGTTTCCCGAGAGGAAGCCTTGGACACCGAATTGATCATAGACTTGATCCCACAGGTCCTGACCGCCCATGTGACGCACCCAGGCAGCGATCTCACCGGCCGTCATCCCATAAGGAACGCCAGTGAAAAAGGACAGAGCTGTTGACTTGTTCTGCCAATAGTAGGCCGCCCCATGGCTCATCTCTGCGGTGCCATCGATGACAGCATCAAGAGACTGAAGCGGGGGAACCATTTCACCGGCTGCATAGACCTGCACAGTCAGGCGTCCGCCAGAGGCAGCGGTGATCCGGTCAGCAAGCCGCTGCGCACCAACACCGAGCCCCGGAAAATTTTTAGGCCAAGTGGTGACCATGCGCCACGTGATGCGCTCTTGCGCAAGTGCGGGTGTTGCGAGCGTTACTGCGCTAGCACCTGCACCGGCAAGGCCAGCACGGCGGATGAAAGAACGACGATCCATATTTCCTCCCAAGGTTACTTAAATAAGATGGCTAAACAATGTCGGCCAGCCCATGTGCTACGCATACAGGACCAGAGGTCGCTGTCCAGCGTGGTGCGGACTTGCATTGATTTTGGTTTGTCTACGTGTTTCACAGTTCCGAAATTGGAGCGGTGTCCTGAGCTGCTTCCGGTATCGACTTCCTTCCGGCGCGTCTTCAGGACTTGCTCTGAAAGCGAGAAGCCGCTCGCGTTTGTGGCATCCCTGTAGCGAAAGAACCTCCGCGTGAGCGAAGACACGATCCGACCGCCGACAAGGGCGATCATCATCAGCGCAGCGCCAAGCCCGATCCTCAGCCCCATGCCTCCGGCCGCGTACCCCCCCGCGGGCCTCGACGTGGAAGAGGAAGTTGCCGCCGAGAAAGATGCCGAGCAGCGCAACCACACCGAGGTTGTGCCAATTCCGTCCCGCCACAATCTCGCGGAGCATCACCAGCGCCAGGGCCAGCAGGAAGGACACGTCCACCGAAGCTCCGAGCCCCGCCGGCAGCAGCGCCGAGACTCCCATGGCCAGCCTGCCCACCAGCCATAGCGTGAAGAGCAGTATCAGTGGCCATCCGACGATCGGCATCCGCCCGGTCCAATTGGGCACCGCCGTCATTATGAAGCCGGCCAACACCGCCCCAAGGTAACCAAAGAGGAATTCATGGGCGTGCCAGGACACCGGGTCGAGCCGGGTCGGCAGTGCGAGTGTGCCGGGCAGCAGCGCGAGCCAGAGGCAGGCCGACAACACCGCCCAGACCCCGGCCCCCAGGAAGAACGGCCGGAAGCCGTAGCTGAACACCGCCGGGCCGGTCCAGGCCCGCATGCGATCCGAAGTCGTGGCCATTCCAGTGTCTCCTCAAATTCGGTGTCGGTGCGCGTTCAGGTGGCTCACCCTATCGTCACCGCTGCAGGTCCGAAGAACTCATGGTGAATGCGCGAATCGGGCACATTCGCCGCCTTGAGCCCACGCACTATCGCCTGCATGAAACCAACCGGGCCGCAGATGAAATAGTCGGCCTGCTCGATGTCGGTGTTCTCGGTCAGCCAGGCAGGGTCGATGCGTCCCTCCAAGACCCCCTCCTCGCGTTCCCGCCCGCCGAGATCCTCATAAAACGCAAAGGTCGCGTCGGCGAGCCTACCAGAGGTTCCGGTCATGGCGTGGCGCTCCGGATCCTGCGCCGCGTGAACATGGATCATGCGCAGACCTTTCCCGCCAAAGGCTTCGAGCATCGAGATCATCGGCGTCAGTCCGACACCGCCCGAAAGCAGCACCACTTCCTGCTTGTCACAGGGATCAAGGAAGAAGGCACCCGCGGGCGGCGCGACGTCGATCCGCTGGCCCACTTCGGCCACCTCGTGCAGCCAGCTCGACACGCGCCCGTGCGGCTCGCGTTTCACGGTGATGCGGTAGGTCTGACCGTTTGGCGCCGAGGAAATCGAATAGTTCCGCCGCTGCTCCTCGCCATCGGCAAGATGGAAGCGGAAGCTGAGATACTGGCCAGGGAGGTGCTGGACGACTGCGCCGCCGTCCACGGGACGCAGAACGAAGGAGATG
>NZ_JBLXHL010000038.1:0-6953 GCF_048259695.1 Celeribacter sp.
TGCCGCCTTTGGCCGTGCCGCGGCGCAGGCAATGCTGGCCCGCCTCGGCGGCGACCGAAGCGGGCCCTCAGTGATCGACCTTGGCTTTGAGATTGTGCAGCGCGACTCGGCTTGACGGCTGAAAACGCGGAACGGCGCTGCGGCGGGCACATGCGGTCGCTTGCCCCGCGGGGCATCGCGCAGGCGCGTGCCTCTTGGCCGGGGGCAAAGCCAGGGGGAGGCGCAACGCGGCATTTTAGCGAGGCCCGCGTCGATCTTTTGCGAAAGCCATCAGCAGCGACAGCGGTCCCGAGACCCGGATCAGCGCCCGGTCTGCGCGCGCCAAGCGTCGTATTTCTTCTGGTTCTCGTCCATGGTGCAGGGATAGAGCCCGATGATCGGCGCGCCCGCCAGCACCTGCTCGAGCACGAAGTCCTCGAAACTTTCCATGCCGTCGCAGACCTCGGCGATCTCATCGGCCAGATGCGCCGGGATCACCATCACGCCGTCGCGGTCGCCGACCAGCACGTCGCCGGGGAAGACAGGCGCGTCGCCGCAGGCGATCGGCACGTTGATATCAAAGGCCTCGTGCAGCGTCAGGTTGGTCGGCGCGGACGCAGTCGCGCAATAGGCCGGCATGTCGAGCTGGCCGATGCCGTGGGCATCGCGGAAGCCGCCATCCGAGACCACGCCGGCGCAGCCACGCACCGCGAGGCGGGTCACGAGGATCGAGCCGGCAGTGGCCGCACGTGCGTCCTTGCGTGCGTCCATCACCAGCACGTGGCCCGGCGGGCAGGTCTCGACCGCGACGCGCTGCGGATGGTCTGCGTTGCGGAACACCTCGAGCGGGTTGCGGTCCTCGCGCGCGGGGATGTAGCGCAGGGTGAAGGCCTGGCCGACCATGTTCTCGGACTTGTCCGAGACGGATTTCACCCCCTGGATGAACTGGCTGCGCAGGCCGCGCTTGTAGAGTTGCGTGGCGATGGAGGCGGTGGAGACGCGCTTGAGCCGCGCGCGCGTCTCGTCTGAAAGCGTGTAGTCGGACATGATTTGGCCTCGGCAGGGAAAGGTGGTCAGAGCGGGTAGAGGAAGTTGGGGAGCCCCAGCGTGATCACCGGGAAGACCGCGATGAGCAGCAGGACCAGCAGCAGCGGGATCAGGAAGGGAACGATCGCGCGGATCATCTGGTCGATCTTGATCTCGGCGATCTGTGCGACGATGAAGAGGATCAGCCCGACGGGTGGGGTCAGCAGGCCGGTGGTGACACCAAGGACCATGACGATCCCGAAGTGGATCAGGTCGATCTGCAGGATCTTGACCGCCGGCAGCAGGATCGGCACCAGCAGCACGAGCGCCGGAACGGGCTCCATGAAGAGACCGGCCACGAGGCAGATCCCCGCGATGATCAGCATCAGCGCCCACTTGCTTTCCACCGAGTTGCCGAGCCAGAGCGCGACCTCGATCATGACGCCGGAGCGGGTGACCATCCAGCCAAGCAGAACCGTCGCGGCAACGATCAGGAACAGGCCGCCGCTGGCCGAGGCGACGCGGGCAAGGATGCCGCCCAGATCGCGCAGGGTCATTTCGCGGTAGCAGAAGGCCAGCACCAGCGCGTAGGTGGCAGAGACGATGGCCGCCTCGGTCGGAGTGAAGACGCCGGAGTAGATGCCGCCGACGACGATGACCGGCAGGGCCAGCGAGGGCAGGGCACTTTTCGCCGCCGCCCAGAGCTCGCTGCGGCTCGCCCGCGGCTCCTTGGGGCAATGCCCGCGGTAGGCGTAGATCCACACGGTGACCATCAGCGACAGCCCCATGAGGATGCCCGGAACGATGCCCGCGAGGAAGAGCCCGCCGATCGACGCCCCGGCAAGCGATCCGTAGATCACCATCGGCACGCTCGGCGGGATCATCGGGCCGATGATCGACGAGGCAGAGGTGATGGCTGCAGAGAGACGGGGATCATACCCGCGCTCATTCATGGCGCGGATCTCCATCTTTCCGAGTCCGACCGCATCCGAGATGGCAGAGCCGGTCATGCCGGCGAACATCATGCTGGCGAGGATATTGACCTGTCCCAGCCCGCCCGGAAGATGCCCGACGATGGCGCTGGCGAGCCGGAAGATGCGGGTCGTCAGCCCGCCCTTGTTCATCGCCTCGCCCGCAAGCATGAAGAACGGTGCCGCGACCAGAACGAAGCTGTTCACCCCGTCGACCATCACCTGCGCCGACACCGGAAGAAAGCGCCAGCCCATCTCGACCGCACCGGCTGCCATGGCGGCCAGACCGACCGAAGCCGCGACGGGAATGCGCAGCGCAAGGAAAAGAAAGATCAGCCCGAGGGCGACCGCAAGAGACGTCATGGAGAAGTTTCCTTACTTGCCGGAATGGTCGCGCAGATCGGCCATCAGGTGGCGCAGGACGACGACCAGGGACACCAGAGCGGTCACGAGAACGCCGGCGTAGACATAGCCATAGCGGAACCCCGGCAGGGCGCCGTAATGCGCCCCCCAGGTTTTCTGGGCCATCAGGTAGAGCGCGCAGGCGAACACCCCGAGGAAGACCGCCTCGGCGAGCCGGATGACCAAGGTCCACAGCCGCTGCGTGAGACGCGACAGCTTTGGCGCGAGGCTGGCATGCAGCAGATCGACTTCGAGGTGCTCACGCGTCACGTAGGCGACGACGCTGCCGCCCATGACGAACCAGATGAACAGGATCGAGATCACGTCCTCGGAAAAGAGGAAGGAAATTCCGAAAGTCCGGCCCACGAGCTGCGCCAGGACCAGCGCGTACAGCAGAACGAAGATTGCGCAGACTGCAACGGTGGTCAGTGCTCCGAGGATTTTCATGGGCCGGCTTTCCTGCTCGATCTGTTGCGTCAATAGGTCGTGGCCCGGATCCGCTCGTAGAGCGCGACGCCGTCATCGCCGAGGACGCTTTGAGGGATCGACTTGATGGCATCCTGCACACCGGAGGCATCGAATTCGACCAGCGTCATGCCGCCTTCGGAGGTCAGCCATTCGGTGTCTTCCTTCTGGATTTCGGCGGCGCGCTGGCTCGTCCATGCCTCTGTCTCGGCCGCCGCCTCGACGATCGCCGCTGCGAGCCTCCACTACAACCTTGCGCTCGACGCCGATGATATCGAGGCGTTCCGCGCGCTGCTCGACGGGGTCAGCGACGACTACCAGATCGTTGACGCGCTGACCGAGAGCCTGCCCGAGGTGCGCTATCCGCGCAAACCGGGCCACCGCCCGGCTCCCGAGGACAACCCCTATAACGCCTGGTACGTGCTGTCCGAGGTTCAGGGATCCGAAGGGGGCGCTCTCGCAGGGCTGAGTGTCGCGCTGAAAGACAATGTCTGCCTTGCGGGCGTGCCGATGATGAACGGCGCTTCGACGCTCGAAGGCTACATGCCGGAGATCGACGCGACCCTTGTGACGCGGATGCTGGATGCCGGTGCGGTGATCCAGGGTAAAGCGCAATGCGAGTATTTCTGCGTCTCCGGCAGCAGCCACACCAGCGCGCTCGGCCCGGTGCGCAACCCGCATGACGAAACGCGCTCGGCAGGGGGCTCGTCGTCGGGCTGTTCTGCTCTGGTGGCTGCGGGGCTGGTCGATGTGGCGATCGGCGCCGACCAGGGGGAATCGGTGCGCATCCCCGCGGCTTATGCGGGCTTTGTTGGGATGAAGGCGACGCATGGGCTGGTGCCCTACACTGGAGTGATGCCGGTGGAGATGACCCTCGACCACGCCGGCATCATGTCCGGCACCGTGCGCGACAACGCCCGCGTTCTGGAGGTGGTCGCGGGGGCCGACGGTCTCGATCCGCGGCAGGTCGGCCTGCCCGAAAAACGCGACTACACCGCCGGGCTCGATGCCGGCTGTGCCGGCCTGCGGATCCCGCTGATCCGCGAGGGGTTTGACTGGGAGAACTCCGAGCCCGATGTGGACAAGGCCGTGCGCGCCGCGGCGGCGCATTATGCCGAGCTTGGTGCGACGGTGGACGAGATCTCGCTGCCGCTGCACCGCAAGGGTCATGCCATCTGGTCGCCGATCGCGGTCGAGGGGACGGTGCGCCAGCTTGAGGGCCAGAATTACGGCTCGAACTGGAAAGGGCTTTACCTGTCGTCGCTGATGCGCGCGCAGCGCGACTGGCGCGACAACGCGGCGCTGTTCCCGGAAGATATGAAATCGGTGCTGCTGGCAGCGCATTACTTTGGTACGCGCTATCATGGCCAGTATTGCGCCAAGGCGCAGAACCTCGTGAGGCAGCTCAAGCGGGCCTACGAGACGGTGCTGGCCGACTACGATGTGCTGCTGATGCCGACCGTTCCGCTGCAGGCACCGAAGCTGCCGGAGCCAGGCTGCGATGCGGCGACTTTTGTGGGCCGGGCGCTGGAAATGAACGCTAATACCGCGCCGTTCAACGCCACAGGATTGCCGGCGCTCAGCGTGCCCTGTGCCAAGCGCAACGGTCTGCCGGTGGGTATGATGCTCGTCGGGCAGGATTTCTCCGAAGCCTTGCTGTACCGTGCGGCAGCGGCCTTCGAGGCGGCGCATGACTGGAAGACGCTCTGATGCATTCGCTGAACCGTAATCGTGATGGCCTTCCGGTCGGGCTGTTGTACTCGGACAGTAGCCCGACCGCGGCCGTCGAGGCGACCCAGGCCGCCGCGACCGAGCTGGCGATCAGCGAGGTCAACGAGGCAGGGGGGATCAATGGTGTGCCGTTGGTGCCGGTGCGGGTGCCGGTCGGGCCGCGCCCGGCAGATTACCTGCGCGCAGCCGAAACCTTGTGCGATCAGTTTGGTGTGCGCACGCTGTTCGGCACGCATATGTCGAACTCGCGCAAGGCGGTGCTGCCGATGATCGAGGGCCGGCAGGCGCTGCTGTTCTACCCGACGCTTTACGAGGGCTTCGAATTCTCGAAGAACTGCATCTACACCGGCGCGGCACCGAACCAGAACTGCCTGCCCATCGCCCGCCACCTGCTGCGGCACTACGGCCCGCGCGGCTATTTCATAGGCAACAACTATATCTATGCGCATGAATCGAACCGCATCATGCGCGACCTGTTCGAGCAGGCCGACGGCGAGATCCTGGGCGAGGACTACCTGCCGATCGGCGCGAGCGACGCCGCGCTGGCGGCGGTGATGGCGAAGCTGGAACAGGTCCAGCCGGATTTCATTTACTCCACGGTTGTCGGCAGTGACACTATCCGTCTTTACCAGGCTTTCGCGCGCACCTCGCTGCGCGCCCGCGGGGTGACCATCGCCAGCCTAGCGACCAATGAATCCGACCTTGCGCGCATGGGGGCGGATGTGGCCGAGGGTTGCATCGCCGCGGCCCCTTATTTCGCCACGCTCGACACCCCGGCCAGCCGCAAGTTCGTCGCTGCGATGCAGGCGCGCTTTGGCGCGGAGATGCCGATCACCTCAGGCGCCGAAGCGGCTTACTTTCAAGTGCATCTGTTCGCTGCCGCGGCCCTTGCCTGTGGCGAACTGACCGTAGAGCGGGTGCGCGAGGCGCTGTGGGGCGTGACCTTCGACGCGCCGGAGGGTCCGGTTCGGCTGGATGCGGCGACCCACCACAGCTACCTCTGGCCGCGGGTCGCGCGCGCCGCGAGCGACGGGCTGTTTGAGGTGCTCGAGACGGCGCCCGAGCCGGTTCGCCCCGAGCCGTACATGGTCGAACATTGCATAGAGGACCGTACGCCCGAAGATGTCTAGCGCCCGCCGGAAGCCACGCATCAGCGACCTGAAGGGGACACGGGTCCTGGTCCTACTGCCTCCGGGCGAGGAGGCGGAGGTACTGGTGACTCACCTCATCAGGATTGGCTGTCTGCCGCGGCTGGAGTGGCCGATCCCGGCGCGGCTGCCCGACGATGCAGATGTCGCGATCGTCACCGTCGAAGCTGATGCCCGGGACGAGGTGCGGCGGCTGATCGACAATCTGACCGACCGCAGTCCACCGACGATCGCGCTGACCGGCTACGAAGATCCCTCGACGCTGCAACTGGTTCTGGAACTTGGCGCGGCGGCGGTGATCGAACGGCCGATCAAACCCTTCGGCCTGCTCACCAACCTGATGATCAGCCGCGATCTTTGGCGACGCCGGCAGGGCGACGCGCGGCGGATTGCGGAGGCCGAAGGTCGGGCACTGGCGCTGACCGCGGTGCATGTGGCCAAGCTGATGCTGTGCCATCAGCACCAGATGGACATGGTTGAGGCGCACAAACACCTGCAGAAAGCGGCGATGAACGGGCGCAAGTCGATCGAGGCGGTCGCGCAGGAAATAATCGTGGCGCAACCGGGACTAGCCCTCAGTCTCAGCGAGTCGGGCCCGCCCGGCGACTGACCGCCTCGGCGGTGGGCGGCCTCGGGCGTCCGGCACAGCAGAAAAATTCAAGCAAGATGAAAGGTGCGACATGCACGATCTGAACGATGCGAGTCTCCTTAAGGGGGCCTGCCTGATAGACGGTGGCTGGCAGGAGGCCGCCTCGGGCGCCGTGGTGAGGGTGCTCAATCCCGCCGACGGCTCGCTTGTCGGCACTGTTCCGGCGCTGTCCAACACCGAGATCGAGGCGGTGATCGCGCACTCCGAGCGGGCACAGCGGGCGTGGGCCGCGCGCCCGGCCGCCGAGCGCAGCGCGATCCTGCGCCAGTGGTTCGGCCTGATCACCGACGCGGCCGACGATCTGGCGCGCATCATGACCCTCGAACAGGGAAAACCGCTGCACGAGGCGCGCGGCGAGATCCGTTGTGCCGCGTCGTTCATCGAGTGGTTCGCGGAAGAGGCGAAGCGGGTCTATGGCGATATCATCCCCGCGCCGAGCCCCGGCCAGCGCTTCTCGGTGCTGCGCCAGCCGGTGGGGGTTACGGCGGCGATCACCCCCTGGAACTTCCCGCCGGGGATGATCACCCGTAAGGTCGCGCCGGCGCTGGCAGCCTGATGTTCGATGATTGCCCCTCCAGCCCA
>NZ_JBLXHL010000039.1:0-6900 GCF_048259695.1 Celeribacter sp.
GCAGGGCAAGTACATCCCCTCGATCCTCGCGGCGATCGGCGGGGTGATCGAGAAGCACCTCGTCGCCACCGGCTTCCTCGAGGGCGAGGGCAAGGGGCTGAAGGCCGACCCGACGGCGAAGGTCGTGGGCCTCGATGCACCCCGCGGCAAGGCCTGCCCGTCCTGCGGCCAGTTCTCGATGATGATGGTCGAAGGCTGCATGACCTGCTCGAGCTGCGGTCACTCGAAGTGCGGCTGAGGAGTCAGAGTCAGAAGAGTCAGATGTAGGACCCACTAAATCTTGTCCATTTCCGGGGTAATTTGTCCATTCCGGCATAGGATTAGTGACCATCGGCTGCGTCGCAGTCGGTGGTTTCTTTTTATATCAATGGCTTGCGCGACTGGCGGATTTGCGGCCTTTGATGCGCCGTGGCAGTGCTCCGTCCTGGTGGGCGCCGTTGACGGCTAGCGGCGCTTTCGGCATCCCTCAGGGCCAATCCGGCCGGGTTCTTTCCAACTTCCCCCTCGTGCAGAGCGTCTGCCCGAGGGCATGGCGCCATGCGCCTGAAAGGACCTCCATGACGAAGATCAAGTTCATCGATGCCCGCATCGCCGATCCCGACGAGGACGAGTTCGCCATCAGACGCCGTTTCGACTGGCACCTGCGCAAACTCCGCGCCGTTCAGGAGGGAGTGTCTCCGCAGGTCCCAGGAGACTTCGAAGATGAGTTGCGATGGAACGAGGACCTCGTCGCCGTGCGGATCTCGGAAAAGGACTGTACTAAGGTGGCGCGCCGCGCGCGCCGCCTGGTTCAGGCTCGTAAAAAGGTTTCCGGGCTGAGCCATCTGGCCACAGATGACCGGCGTGCACTTGAAGCACTACGGAACGGCGCGGAACTGGTCCAGATCGAGAACGAACATCGCGCCGACGAGATCGCCGCTGCGATACATGCGGAGATGCCTTGGATGGCGATGGCGACTGATTTCCTTTGGAAGGCCATGCGCCGGTCGGTTCGCGTCGGTGCGCCCGGCTTCCGTCTTCCGCCTGTGCTGCTCGACGGTCCGCCGGGGATCGGCAAGAGCGTTTGGTCGCGCGAACTCGGGCGTCACCTGGGGGTGCCACGCTGTGGCATTGAAGGAACCGCCGAGCAGGCTTCGTTTGTTGTCAACGGTTCGCAACGCGGGTGGGGTTCGTCCTTCCCCGGGCGTCCCCTGCAAACGATCGTGCAGAGCCTCTGTGCGAACCCGATCGTGGTTATCGACGAAATTGAGAAGGCAGGGACACCGACCTCGACCAAGGGGCAGACTTTCGGCATGACCGAGGGACTGCTGCCACTGCTGGAACCGTCGTCCGCTGTCGCTTGGAAATGCCCCTACTACCAAGTTGGCTTCGATATGTCCTGGATCAGTTGGATCCTTACGTCGAACAGCCTGAGGACGCTCCCCGCACCGCTTCTGAGCCGACTGGAGGTTCTGCGTCTGAAGGGTCCTGCCAAGTCTAATCTCATCACCTTCGCGGAGCGCGAGGCTGCGCGGCGCGGATTGTGCGACGCTTCCGTGGGCGCGATCCGTGAGGTGATCACGCAGGTTTCCGAGGGGCATGAGCTCGATCTAAGGCATGTGTCCCGGATGCTGGCCAGGGCTGAGGCCATGGCTGAGCGCATGCTTCTGAACTGACCGGCTGTGCTCAGAGACCGTTGTCCCACCCTGGATGATCTCGATCACAAGGGCCGTCTTCAGTTTCGCCGTCCACCGCTTGATGCTGTCGTCCATTGTCATACTCTTCGCTACGTTCTCCCTAGTAGCATGAGCAGGAATTCAGTCGGTCGATACAACGGCGCAACACCCAGATGCCGAATTACCGGCAGCTGACGTCCGGTACGTCATTCTGGCGTTGGCTGCGGCTTCAGGACGTGCAACCGGCAGCAACGCGCAGGAACCGGACTATGCCCCGCTCGGTATGCGACCCGAAAGCTGCCGTTCAGACGAAGCGCAGCGATCGGCCTCCTTGTTGATTTCCACCCAGAACTGACCGGGGTCTTCCATCGAGAGATGACCCACCTTGGAAAATGCTGAGCGGGGCATGTTTGGGTGGAAATCAACAACAGTGTTGGCAAAAACCTGCTGGTCTTGGGGTGCCACAAATTGACGGTTCCGAAGAATCTTTTCCGGTGAGTAATATCACATATTGATTGTTGAATTTATTGATGCGGTTCAGACTCACCAATTTCATTGGAGGCTGGGTACCATGGCGACAACTCTCCCAGTAGTCTCGCGTTTCGGTCCGCCGAGCTTTGCTTTTTTTACGGAAATTCTGCCAGCGAGGACCGAGATCGAATGGCTCGGAGGCTTGCAGGGCTTCAACTACTCCAGCAATCCGCACGCCTCCGGGGGCGCCTACGCCCAAGCGTCGTATGACGTTTCTTCCGCTGGCGGCGTCTTCGAGGGGCGAGCAGGGCTTTATGACCTGACACTTGGTTACATGGATGAGACCGACGGGGTCTCCTACATGGAGGTCCTCGTCAACGGCAGGGTGGTCACGGCCTTTGACTGGGACAAGCCGGAGGGCACCGCGGTCGTGACGGCCGCGACAAGGGCGGAACATCTGGTGGCCGGTATGGTGCTGGCGCCGGGCGACGTGATCGAGGTGCGCGGCGCCCAGGACAGCGGCGAGCCGCTGCGAACCGACTATCTCGACATCGCCGCCAGCGCGAGTCCGGCACTGGGCGAAAGCTTCGTGATCGAGGCCGAGGCGCTGCAAATTCTCTCGGGCTTCAGCGTGGTGGACAACGGCGCGGCCTCTGGTGACCAGGTGCTGCAGCACACGGAGGGCCTCGAGGCGCGGGCGGTCTACGAGGTGCAGCAGCGCGGCAGATTCGATTTGACCATCGGCTATTTCGACGAGACCGACGGTTTGTCCTTCCTGCAAGTGCTTCTGAACGGCGAGCAGATCGCCGCCTTCAACTGGGACTCGGACCAAGGCGCCGCGATCGCCAGCACCGCGAGCCGTACCGAGAGGCTTCTGGCAGGGCTCGATCTGGAGGTGGGAGATCGTTTGGAGTTTGTCGGTCATGGTGACGGAGGCGAGCCGCTGCGCCTCGACACGCTAACCTTCACGCGTGCTCTGGAGACGGTCGATTACGACCCGTTCCTGTCCGAACTGCCGAACGTCGAGATGGTGGTGCGGCGGGGCGAGCGGGTGGCGCTGTTGACGCCGCTCGAGGACGAGAGCCGCTATGACGACGAGGTGCTCTATCGCATCGTCGACGCCATCGATAAGGGCTGGGAGTTCTACCAGCTTGTCACCGGGCGCGAGCCGAACCTGCACGAACTCTATTCGGTGGACGGTCTTGGCACCGTCACCGTGGTCGAGCGGACGATCGGCGCGGGCGGGGGGTATCTCGGGCTGACCGGCATCGAGATCTGGGCGGATCCCTATTTCGACGTTTGGATGCACGACAATGTCCGCGACTGGGGCCAGTTCGACCATATACCCTTCTACGAGCTTGGCCGGAATTTCTGGTTTTACACCGGTGCGATCGGGGCCTTGCCCGTGGCGGAGGCCACCAGTTTTGCGGTGACCAGCCAGTACTACGCAATGGACTTTGCCAGGGTCGACGAGGCGCCGTTCAATAATTGGTATCCGTGGGACGCCATTCGGGCAGAGATCCTCGACGAACTTAGCCAGCGCTACCTGCAGGACCCGGGGCTCGACTGGAGCAACACCATCGACATCAACGATGCGCCGGCCTGGGTCGGCTCCTTTGCCGATTGGGACGGCGGTGACTTGCTGGCATCCATCTTCGCGCGGATCATCGAGGATTTTGGTATCGAGGCCTACGCCACGATGTGGCAGCTGATCGGGCAGGCGCCCTATACCAGCCATCCCGACGAGGCGGCCGAGAACCTCTTCAACGCCGCGATGGAGGCGACCGGTGTCGACTACCGTTTTCTGCGCAAGCAGGGCGGGGAGGCCTTTGTTATCGGCGATGAAGGCAGCAACAGTCTTGTGGGCACCCCTTCTCAGTCTGACGAACTGGTCGTCATTCATGGCTTTGCCGGGGATGACGTTATCGAAAGCATTGAGGAGTTTGGCTGGGGCCCTCCAGCAATCCTTTTTGGCGGAGCGGGGGATGATCGACTCGTTGGTGGTTTGGCGGTCGACACGCTCGTGGGAGGTAGCGGCGACGATATTCTCGAACGGGTCGTGGATGGCTGGAGCATTCTTTACGGCGGTGATGGGGATGACATCCTCGCGTCGGGGGGGCGACTTTTTGGCGGGTCCGGAATGGATACTTTCGTTGTGGGAGCGATCATCAACGGTCAGATGAGTCGGTCAATGTGGATCGAAGACTATGAGCCAGGGGTGGATATCCTCGATATGCTGGGCTTTCCGATCGACTATGTGCGTAGCCTGGAGGATGGCTTGCTAATTCGTGTCGATATTGAGGCTTTGGACGGCGACGATGTCTACGTGATGGGCGTTGATGATCTCGACGAGATCACCTTCGCCAGCCTGCCGTCCGGTCTGATCCCTTTGCGCTACGAGGCGGAGGACATGAAGATCGTCTCGGGCTTCGAGGTGGTTTGGAACGAGATCGCCTCGGGCGACCACTACCTCGAGCACAGGTCCGCGCAGCAAGCGCACGCGCGCCTGCAGGTGGCGCAGAGCGGAGCCTTCGACATAACTGTTGGCTATTTCGACGAGAGCGATGGCGTGTCGTCGCTGGCGATCTTGCTGAACGGAGAAGAGATCGCGGCCTTTGACTGGGATGACGACACAGGCAGCGCGCTGGCGAGCCGCGCGAGCAAGACGGAATTCACCTTGGAAGGGTTAGTCCTCTCGGGTGATGACGTCTTCGAGTTGGTCGGCCATGGCGACGGTGGCGAGCCGCTGAGGGTAGACTATCTCGAGTTGACCCCGACGACCCTGCCGCGTGCGACTGATATCTGGTTTGAGGAGGTCAACCCAGACGGTGTCGGCAATCGGGTGATGATCGGGCGCAACGACGGGACAGGCGCCTTCAAGGAAATCGATCCCGGGGTCCGTTCGGATGGTCGATCTGTGCTGGCTGCCGATGTGGACGGAGATGGCGACGACGATTTTGTCGAACTGGGCGGCCCGCAGTCGCTCGACGGCGTCGTCGAGATTCCTCCTCGGGACGTCGACGCAGTTCCTGTCGAACTCGCCTTCTCCTTCACGATACACGAAAACATCGGCGGTGGGCAGTTCGTCGTCTCCGAAAGCTACGACCTGCGGATCGAGTTGCCGCTCCAGAGGTTTATCCTTGAAAACGGCTTTCTTACCCTCCCAGAGGAGCTGCTGGATATCCAGGACGCGGCGGATGCGGATGGCGACGGCGACATCGATCTGCTCGCGACGAGCTACGTCTCCGAGTCGCTTCTCATTTTCGAGAACGACGGCGCGGGGCATTTTCAGGTCATGGCGCGCAGTGACGCCACTCCTCTTGGCGCCGACGGCAATGAGGCCTTGTTCATAGACTTCACCGGGGACGAGGCGCTGGACGCGATCGTGGCGACCGATGGCAACGATTCCCCTGGTCTGTGGCTCTGGATCAATGATGGCAGCGGTCATCTCGTCTATGGCGGCGTCTTTGGCGGAGCAGAAGATTCCGCGAGTGACCCGCAGATCGTCGACCTCGACAATGACGGCGACCTGGACGCAATTTTCATCGGTGGAGGAGAGGGGCACGGCATCAACACGATGCTCAACGACAGCCCCCTCTCATCCCCTTCCATAGTGATGGGCGACTTCGCATCTGTCGGCTCGGCGCGCGCAGCCGATTTCGACGGGGACGGTAAGGCTGAGATGGTCGCTGCAGGCCTCTCGCAAGGAGACGAGATACCACCCGGGCTGCGTCTCTTCGAAGTCGTCATCGCGGAGGCCAGCGTTGACTTCGTTGAGGCCAGCTACGACCCGCGCTCTAGCGGCGACGTGAAAGCGCCGGCCGACTATGACCTCGATGGCGATATCGATCTTCTTCTCACCCGAGGCGGCCCGGATGGTTTTCTTGTCACCTTGTTGCTGAACGATGGATCCGGGCACTTCGAGGATGGTGGGGAGATCGTCGCGCCCTTTTCTCCGGCCGAATACTCCTGGGGGCCGCAGATCCACCAGGGCCATTTCGAAAGTCAGGACTCGTTGCTCTGAGGCTGAAGGAACTGGTGTTCCAGGTGGTGACGTCCGAAAGGTGTGGAGCTCGCATATGCGCCATTAGCCAGCTGGCCCGCCGTGACGACGGCCTTCGGCTTCGTGTTCCCTTTTGCCGGTGGCGCGCTGTGCTTGGCTTGGTCGTCCGATGATCTCATGCTGAAGGTCCGCTTCACCGGCCTCGGCAACCCAAGGCGAACGGCGTGTCTGGGCTGGCTCCAGTCGCACGCGGTGTGGTTCGGCCGGCAGTAGTGCGCAGGTAGCGGACAAAGCAATGCGGCGACCACTGGTCTCCCGTCATGACGTGACCGGCCCGAAGCCGCCATCTATCACAGTGATCAGCGCTGCAGCGCAGCCTACGCAGTGCAGACATTTACTTGCCAGAGTAGACTGACGCATCTCGGGCGCCTTGGTCTGGCAGCAAGCTAGGGCAAGCTAGGCCGCGCCCTTCCATGTGCCTGGCACAACGTAGACGACGTTCTCATCGACGCTGACCATCACTTCGCCGTCTTGGATATTGACCTGTAGCTTCATCGCGCGGCTGGCCAACTTGGCAAGTGCGGCAGTGTCGGCCTCCGAGAAATTGATCACTCGCAGATTGTCGAAACGGCTGGTGCCGTTCTTAACCTTGTCCCACCCCACTTCGGCAGTCCGGCCGCCATAGGGATAGATAATCACCTTCGCGGCTTTGCTGCAGGACTGCCGTATGACCTTCTCGCTCGGAAGCCCGAGTGCCACCCACACATCGAT
>NZ_JBLXHL010000040.1:0-6821 GCF_048259695.1 Celeribacter sp.
TTCCGGCGTAGCTCAGCGGTAGAGCAGTTGACTGTTAATCAATTGGTCGTAGGTTCGATCCCTACCGCCGGAGCCAAACTTCTCGCAAGAGCTTGAAGTTTCGGCAGAAAACCCCCGGGTCTCGGCAGAGGCCTGGGGGTTTTGCGTTTCGCTTTGCACAATGCGCTGCACAAGCGTTTGCACAAGCCTCCCGGAGCCTGCGCGGCACCTCCACCTCAGGAGGCCCAGAGTTGGCAACTGCCCAACCCCATCTCGAACACCGCGCCACCGGATTCTACTGGCGTCGGCGCGTCCCTGCCCGCGCCCGAAGCCGGTTCGAACCGGATTTTTTCTGCTTTCCCTTGCGCACTCACGTTCCCCGCGAAACCGCAGAACGGGCCCGGCGCCTGACCGCCATTAGCGGGTTATGCTTCAACGCGGAGCCGGACGCGTCGCCCGACGTCACGACCAATATCCTGGTGACCTATGCGCGGATCGAAATTGATTTATGCGATCGCCTGCGCGCCCCGGCGGAGGCCGCCACAAACGGGAGGCGGCCTCACGCGTGTCGCTCCGCGACGCGATCTTCCGCTGCGACCACCCCCCTGCACTGAACCCGATCCGGGCCTTTGCACCAAGATTGGCAGATGCCTGATCAAAGCCATTTCGTCCTCGCGACCGCCCGACCGCTGATGAGTCAGCCAGCCGTTCTCAATCACTTGTGTCCGTCCAAAGACATTCTCGTTCATTCAGCTGGCCGGTCGCATCCCTCCAAGCCGCTTCTGCCAGCGGCAAGAGATCTTCCGTGCGACACAGACCATATGGATCGCATCAACAGGGCACATATCATGGTCTCGGACAAACGGCCCCCAACTGGCGTCAGGACCGTGAAGCGAGCTCCGACCGGAAGTCTGACGGGGTCTGGCCGAAGCGTTTGCGGAACATGCGCGAAAAGCTCTGAAAGTTCACGATTCCACGGTGATAGGCGATCTCACTGATCGAGCGATGGGACAGCTGACTGTTGGCGAGATCTGCCGCGATCCTATTCAGCCGAGCTGTTGCGATCTCGCGGGAAATGGAACTGCCCTCGATTTGGAACAACTCGTTAAGCCGGCGCACCGAAAGCCCCGTTTCCCCTGCGACCGCCGTCCGGTCCAGATCCGGGTTGCCCAGGTGCTGAGAGATGAAGGCACGCGCCCGCAACAGGATCAGTTGATCGTAAGAATGGAGGTCGACAACCGCAGGCTGCATCGTGGCAAATACCGCTACGAGGAGGTCCATGATCGCATTCTGGCTTTGCGCCTGCGCACAGTCCGGCGTCTCGTCCAGTGATGCCACCAATCGGGGCAGGATCTCTGCGGCCAGCTTGCCGAACCCGCTGAGCGTCGGGGCCTTGATCGCGGTCAGCGCTTCAGCACAGGGCAGGCGGTCAAGGAAATCCGCCTTCGGAAACTGAAGGACGACCTGCGAGAAATCGTCTGGCAGCGTCAGCCGGTAGCTGCTGGAACTGCAATAGAGCGCAAAATTGCCCGGCTCGAGCCGAGCCAGTCGCCCAGCCTGTTCCACGAACCCCGTCTTCTGCAGCTGCAAGCTGACGAGAAAGGTCTCTTCGCCGCTTCGGGATACATGGGTCTGGCTCCGGGTCACGGTCTGGTTGCTGCCCTTCACGTAGGATGTGGAGAGATGCGCGCGCCGCTTGAGGTCGATCTGACCGTGAAAGGACCGAGGTGTCGCCGTGGCGCAATCGAGTTCGACATAGCTATCGCAGACCGCCTCGCGCCAATAGGCGAACCGATCCGTGGGGCAAGCATCCTGCGTCGTGAATCGCTTTTCCATAACGGGATCTTAACAGAGGGCTCACGAAACCCAAAAAAGACCTCTCCCCTCCGCTCAAAAATACACCACCTTCCGCCCAGGCGGACACGCGCGGCGATACGAGACGTGTCTATCCTCTCTTCATAACAACACGACGCCAACAGAGAGATAGCACCATGACCGGACCCACCAAAGTCGCTGCCGTTCAGGCCGCCCCCATCTTCATGAACCTCGATGCCAGTATCGACAAAGCCATCGGCCTGATCGAAGAGGCTGCCGCCCTAGGCGTCAAACTGATCGCCTTTCCGGAAACCTACCTGCCGGGCTATCCGTGGTATATCTGGCTCGACGCTCCGGCGATGACTATGCACAATGTGCCGGTATATGCGGCGAATTCTATCACCGAGGGCAGCCCGCAGGACAAACGGCTGGCCGAAGCCGCCCGGGCGAACAAGATCCACGTGGTCATGGGCCTGTCGTGGAACCGCAACGGCACGCTCTACATCGCGCAGTGGCACTACGGCCCCGACGGGCAGGTCATTTCCCGCCGGCGGAAGCTGAAAGCAACCCATGTCGAGCGCACGGTCTATGGCGAAGGCGATGGCAGCGACATGAAGGTTTATGACACCGACATTGGCCGCGTCGGCGCGCTGTGTTGCTGGGAACACCTGCATCCGCTGAACAAATACGCCATGTTCGCGCAGAACGAGCAGATTCATATCGGCGCCTGGCCAAGCTTCTCGGTCTACGAGGGCGGGGCCTATGCGCTCGGGCCGGAGGTGAACACATCCGCCAGCCGCATGTACGCGGTCGAGGGTCAGTGCTTTGTCATCGCCCCCTGCGCCACCGTCTCGGACCAGATGATCGAGGCGCTCTGCGACACGCCGGTGAAGCAGCAGCTGCTGAAAAAGGGGGGCGGCTATGCCCGCATCTTTGCCCCCGACGGCTCGGCCATGGGCGAAAACCTCGCCCCGGACGAAGAGGGTCTGGTGATCGCCGACATCGACCTCAACATGATCGCCATCGGCAAGGCCGCCGCCGATCCCTGTGGGCATTATTCGCGCCCGGACGTGTTCCGGCTGATGGTCAACAACAAGCCCGCTCCTGTCGTCATGGCCTTTAACAACGAATACGCACAGCCGGTCGAGACGGCCGACAGCGAAACCGACGACGCGCTGGCCGAGTAGTCGGTCTGGCGCCCGGCTTCGGTCGGGCGCCGCAATCCTGAGCGAAGACCCCGAGCTTCTGGCTGCCTTCCCCGGTGCCAACCTCGGGGTGCGGGTTGAAGTGCCCGGCGGCTTCCTTACTTCCGCGCGCTACATCCCTAAACACGTCCGCGTTTCCGAAAGCCCCTATGTGCCGGATGCTGCGGGCCAGCAGCCTTTCCCGCCGTAGAAACGCATCGACATGCTGCAAGACGTCCTGCCCCATCGGGACAAGGGCCGGACCGAAGCTGAAGGTGGCGAGATCACCTTCCACGACTATATGGGCAAGGTTATCGATGGCACGTCGTGAAGTTGGCGACGCACCCATGATCGGCCCATTTCGGCTGGCAGGTGACAGCGAAGAATGTCGCAGCCGGGCAGGCAAAACAGGCCGACGCGCAGAGCGAGGCCAGTGTCGTCTCGGAGCCTTTCGCAACGACACTCCGCGACCTGACGGTCGAAGTCTCGGGCGGACAGGAGTTGCCGCAAGAGCTTGATGCAGTGCATCTTGATCTCGGCGCGGCTTCGGCGGTGATAGCCGCTCCATCGTCGCCAGATCGACCGGCCAACACGCGTCGTTGTCCGCAGGATTTCGTTCCGAGCGATGGCTCCTGCGGTGTCAGGCTTGCATGGTTTGGCGTTGTTGCGGTGTGGGATGATCGCGGCAGCTCCACGGGCGGCGATGGCGTCCTGACACTTGCGGGTATAGAAAGCCCCGTCGGCAGTGACGCTGGCGATCTCCTGCACCGGCGGTATCTGGTCAAGCAGTTCGGGTACCATCGGGGCCTCGCCGATCTCGCTGGAGGTGAACTCCGCCGCCCGGATTTCCAGCGTTTGCTCGTCGATCCCGATGTGGATCTTCCGCCAGACGCGCCGCTTGGAACCGCCATGCTTGCGGGCGTTCCACTCGCCGTCACCCTCGACCTTGATGCCGGTGCCGTCCACCGCCCGGCAGGGCATTGCAAAGCAATGTCCCGAGAGGGGATCAGCAGGTGCAGCGGGCCGTTCGATCCAGAATAGGGAATGTTGACCTTCAGGGTCTTCTGGCGCCGCGACAACGTGCTGAAGTCTGGCACGGCCCAGTCCAAGCCGATCAGTCGCTGCCGACTCTCGCCGAACCCTTTTGTCTGTCGAAGCGCCATGCCGAACAGCACCTTCATCATCGGGCAGGTCTGGATAGAGGCATCACCATAGGGGGATGCCGTCCGCGCTTGCCGGTCGGCGCGGCTTCCGAGGTCATGCCGGGGTCAAACCAGATCGTCAAAGAGCCGCGGCGCTTTAACGCTTCGTTGTAGCTCGGCCAGTTCCGGCCTTCTAGGTCGAGGGTGTCGGTCTGCTCATGCAGCCCAGCTAAAACGCTGTATTCACGATACAAATCTCTCACGGGATTTGTGCAATAGAGCCTCCACGCGGGTTCCAATGCGGCGAAGGATAAGGCTCCTGCCGCGATGGCCCGGCGATGATCGCTGTCACGGCGCGAGGCTTCGATCTAAGGGCAGTCAATAGCCGACGGGTCGCAGAGGCTCCCCGAGCCGATTGGGCGTTACAGGGGCGCGAGCGGAGTTTGGCTGTCGGGCCCGCCGAGCTCGCTCTTCGCGAAATCGATCCAGTCCTGAACGTCGACGAGTTGCCCCACCAGACCCAATCCCTGCGTCAGCGTGACGGCGTCGGCTGTGGTCAGCTGCTCAAGCGAGCCGATCCCATTCGCATGAAGCAGCCATACGAGCCCAATCCCGGCGCCGGGGAGGCGATTCAATGAGCTGGCACGCAGCTCCGCCTCCGTCCAGCACAGCGTGCTGTCCGACGCTTCGGCTGTCTCGCTGGACACATCCGCGCAGGGAGTCTCTGGCGACGTCGGCGCCATGGCCGGGGCTTGCGGGGCTTCGTGATCAGCCTGTTCGCCCGCCGACTCCGCATCGCCGGGAAGTTGCTGCGGATCCGCGTCTCCCCCGGTCGGTCGCGCCTCACTGGTCTCGCCCTGGTGCTGCATGGGCTCGGCCCCTGCCCCATCCCCTGTCACATCGGCGGCCTTAGGCGCCTGCGATGCGTCAGCGGACAGCGGGTCGCCCGCCTCTGAGCGCACCATGTCAGCCGTCTGACGGGAGACCAAAATCGAAAGCTCCTCTGGAAGGGCTCCCTGCGGAGACCGGGCCACTGCAGCGCGCCCTGGAGAACTGCGCCGCGCGAGCCGGTCTTGGCGCAGCGACCGCAGACTGCGCCTTGCTTCGGCACGGACGGAGCGCACCCAGTCCGCGTAGGTTTCGTGATCGCTCATGCGCGCTCCTTTCGCCCGATCCCATCTCGAAGGCCGATCCACTGCGGCAGCGCCAAACCGGCAAGGCGGCGCAACCGCTCGGCCCGACCCGCCTCGCACAGCCAGGTTTCAAGCTGCTCGAGCAGCGCCCGGGCATCTTGGGGATGAGTTGCATCGCGGCGTTGCGGCCGGCACGCCGCCTCAATCCAGTCAAGGGCCGCGCCGAGATCGGCAACAACGGCCGCGTCGTCTTTCCCATCAAGCCGCAGCGATATCGCCAGCCGCCCATCGGTGCGCGCCCAGAGCGCCAGCTCGTCCGGCGGAGCCCCTGCCCCTGCCTCTGCTCCGGTGCACCAGACCGTGCGGCTGGCTTTGCGCCCCATGAAATTCAGCGGCTTGCGACCGGCCCGAGGCAGGATCACGCGCCGCGGATCACCAGCATCGGGCAACCTGGCAGGGTCGGGGCACGCCTCGGGTGCGGTCAGGGCCTTGGCCGAGGTCATTCCGCGTCACCTCCTTTCAATGACATGCCGCGGCGAGCCTGAGGGAAATACGCTAACCGAAAGTGAAGAAAAAAACTTTGGCGATTCTAGCAATGAAAGGGAAACCACTTAAGGATTGTTCGTTTGGAAATCCTGCACGCGTCGTTTACTCCGAAGCCACGGAAAAGTTCACGATAGAGCAGTCTTCTAAGCGGCTGAAAGGAGCGTTCCGAGTATGGAAACGATTGGATACCTGAAGGAAAGCGGAGGTCGCTTCGAATTCCACTCAGATCAGTTCGGCCTTGTCGTCCGCGGAAATTATCCCGAGTGGGTTCTCGCCGCCGCAGCCGAGATCATTCGTGACAACACGAAACTCGAAGCCGACAGCCGGATGGAGGAATTGACTGCCCTGGTGGAATTCGGCGAGGCGAGCGAGATCGATATAGACGCGCATAAAGTCGACATGAAGTTCCGCTACGAGGTGCTTCCGCAATGCGTCGTGACCATGGGCACGATGGATTATCGCTGGGCGGACCAGGAGGGGCGCGAGAAGCTGACCGAGTTCGACGGTCACACGATGCGCCGGCTGCATGACATGTCCCTGACCCGCAACGACAGCTTTCTCGACGACGAGGACGGCGTGGACAAGAGCTCCGACGGAGCGGCGTGAACGAGCGAGGATCGATACATGGAAATCATTCCCTTTGGCAGCCAGGACATCGACAACATCCTGAGCCGCGAGCCCCAGCGGGCCGAATACCTTCCCTTCGGCGCCGTCCTGCTTGATCGCATGGGCAAGATCATCAAGTACAACAAGGCCGAAGGCCTGATCTCCAACCGGGTTCCCGCCGAGGTGATCGGGATGGATTTCTTCAACCAGATCGCCCCTTGCGCCAAGGGCAAGCGGTTCCACGGGGAGTTCATCAAGTTCCATCGCAGCGGTCAGGTGAACGTCATGTTCGACTATAAGTTCGCCTACAAGGGCACGGACGTGAACGTGAAGATCCACATGAAGTCGCAGCCGGACGGACAGTCCTGCTGGCTCTTCGTCAAAAGGGTCTGAGCACGGGGGCGAGCATGGTGGCC
>NZ_JBLXHL010000041.1:0-6713 GCF_048259695.1 Celeribacter sp.
ACTGGCGGTCAGAGCCGTTTTGCCGCGCCTCCGCAGACCCCGCCGGACCACGTCGGCGAGCTGGAGGCCGCATGGACCTTCCGCACCGGCGACACCCCGGTCAGCCCCGGCGGCGGTGGCGCCGAGGATCAGGGCACGCCGCTTCAGGTGGGCGATGACCTCTTCTTCTGCTCGCCGAACAACACGGTGATCTCGATTGACGCCACCTCGGGGACCGAGAACTGGCGCCATGACTTCCCGACCGAGACGCGCACCTGGGTGCGCTGCCGCGGCCTTGCCTATTTCGACGCCGCAGTGCCGCTGCCGCAGCCGACGCTGCCGGGCGCGACGCCGGTTAGCCCGGTGGATCTCTCCGACGACGCCGCCTGCCAGCGCCGCATCTTCATGGACACCATCGACGCGGTGCTCGTGGCGCTCGACGCCGAGACTGGCGCGCTCTGCGAAGACTTCGGCAACGGTGGCACCGTCGACCTGAAAGAAGGCCTCGGCGCCGCGCAATCGCCGCTCTATTCGCTGACCTCGCCGCCGACGCTGGCGGGCTCGACCGTCGTCGTGGGGGGCCGTGTGGCCGACAACGTGGCGCTCGACATGCCGGGCGGCGTGATGCGCGGCTTCGACGTGATCACCGGCGAGATGAAATGGGCCTTCGATCCGGGCAATCCCGGGGATCGTGATGCCCCTGCAGAGGGCACTGCCTATACCCGCTCTACCCCGAACGTCTGGGCGCCGATGACCTATGACGCGGCCTCCAACACCGTGTTCATGCCGGTCGGCAACGCCGCCATCGACCTCTGGGGCGTTGAGCGTACCCCGGAAGACGAGAAGTACGGCGCCTCGATCCTCGCCCTCGATGCCACCACCGGCGACGAGAAGTGGGTCTACCAGACCGTGCACCACGACCTGTGGGATTTCGACGTACCGATGCAGCCGACGCTGATCGATTTCAAGGGCACGCCCGCGCTGGTCTTCGGCACCAAGGCCGGTCAGATTTTCGTGCTCGACCGGGTCACCGGCGAGCCGCTGACCGAGGTCGAGGAAGTGCCGGTGAAACCGGCGACCATCCCCGGCGAGAAGTACTCCCCGACCCAGCCGAAATCGGTGGGCATGCCGCAGATCGGCGCGCAGCACCTGACCGAGGCCGATATGTGGGGCGCAACCCCTTTCGACCAGCTGATGTGCCGGGTGATCTTCAAGGGCTACCGCTATGAGGGGCTCTTCACCGCGCCGGACACGGACTACTCGCTGTCCTTCCCCGGTTCGCTTGGCGGCATGAACTGGGGTGGCCTTTCGTATGACCCTACGGCCAACACCGTCTTCGTCAACGACATGCGTCTCGGCCTCTGGGTGCACATGATGGAGCAGGATCCCGAGGCGGCGGCCTCGAACGGCTCCGAAGCGGTCAACACCGTGATGGGCGGCGTGCCGCTGAAGGGCACGCCCTATTCGGTGAACAAGAACCGCTTCCTGTCGCCGCTCGGCATTCCCTGCCAGGAGCCGCCGTTCGGTACACTGACCGCGATCGACATGGACACCCAGAAGGTGGCCTGGGAGGCGCCGCTCGGCACCGTGCAGGACACCGTGCTCTTCGGCATGAAGATGCATCTGCCGATGCCGGTGGGCATGCCCACCATCGGCGGCTCGCTCAGCACCCAGGGCGGGCTCGTGTTCTTCGCCGCGACGCAGGACTACTACCTGCGCGCTTTCGACAGCGCGACCGGCAAGGAGGTCTGGAAGGCACGCATGCCCGTCGGCTCGCAAGGCACGCCGATTTCCTACGTCAGCCAGAAGGACGGCCGGCAGTACATCGTGATCTCGGCCGGCGGCGCCCGCCAGTCCGCCGATCGCGGCGACTACCTGATCGCCTACGCGCTGCCGCAGGGCTGATCGGCCGGGCACACGGCGGATCGCAACAGCATAAGGCCGGCCCGTAGGGGCCGGCCTTTTCTGTTGCGGGCTTCCGCTGGATCGAAGGCCGACACCGCGCGCAGGTGGTCTGGGGCGCATGATCGCCAAGGGTTCCTCGCATCTTCCCATTCGTTCGATGCTGATCGCCAGACGGGGCCTTCAGTTTCAAGGCAGCGGGGGGACACCGGGGTTTACGCGTCGCGCTGTTTCGACGTATGATTTTAGGATCATCATATGATCGGAGAATCGTATGGTATCAAATGGGAGGAACGAATGACCAACCGCAGAACTTTTCTTGGGGCCATCGCTGCTGGCGGCCTGGCACTGGGCGCGGGCCTGCCTGCCTTCGCGCAGGATGCTGCAAAACTTCGCTTTTCTGCCGTGTTCTCAGAGCAGGACATCCGCGCCGAGATGATGAAGAAGCTCGCCGCCTCGGTGTCGGACTTTGCAGACATCGAGCTTTTCTACGGCGGAAACCTGTTCAAGCAGACCACCGAGATTATCGCGATCCAGCGCGGCAACCTCGAGATGGGCAACATCGCGCCTCAGGACATCGCGACTCAGATCAAGGAATTCTCGATCCTGACCTCGGCTTATCTGTTCCGCGACGTCGACCATTTGAATGCCTTCTTCGCGAGCGATGCGGGGGCCGAGATGGTGGCCTTGGCGGAAGAGCGACTCGGGATCCACATCCTTGGCCCGACCTACTTCGGCACGCGGCAGGTCGGTCTCAGGATCGACAAGGAAATCAACACTCCCGAGGACATGAGCGGGGTGAAGCTGCGTATGCCGGGCGGCGATGCCTGGCAGTTCCTTGGCAAGGCGCTTGGCGCGAACCCGACGCCGATGGCCTATGCGGAGGTCTACACCGGCCTGCAGACCGGCGCGATCGACGGCCAGGACAACCCGCTGCCGAACGTCGAGAACATGAAGTTCTATGAGGTGATGGACCAGATCGTCATGACTTCGCACCTTGTCGGCTACGATCTTCTGGTGATTTCGGCCGAGGTCTGGAATGGCTTCACTGACGAGCAGCGCGCCACATTCCAGGCCGCTGCCGACGAGGCGATCGCCTGGAGCGCGGAGCAGCACCTCGCCCGCGAGGCCGAACTCGCCGAATTCTTCAAGGAGCAGGGGCTGAAGATCTCAACCCCCGATGTCGACGCCTTCCGCAGCTACGCGCAGCAGATGTACCTCGACTCCGAGCTCTCGGCGGACTGGCCCGAGGGCATGCTCGAGCGCATCAACAGCCTCTGACCGGCTGCCCCCCACCAATGCCGCACCCCAAACGGGTGCGGCACCCGAAAGGTGAGACCTTGGAAAGACTGACCGCAATCGGGCTCTGGCTTCGGCGCAGGGCAGAGAACATTGCTGCGCTCATGCTGGCGGTGATGTTCGTCGCCTTCATCGTGCAGGTGGCGTTTCGCTATCTGCTGAACTTGCCCGTCGGGGGAGCCTCCGAGCTGACCGTCATCATGTGGCTGTGGCTGGTGCTCTGGGGGGCGTCTTTTGTGCTGAAAGAACGCGAGGAAATCCGCTTCGATTTCCTGCTTTCCAACGTCGGACCCAAGGCGCGGCGGGTGATGAGCTTCTTGGCCTGTGCCGCGCTGCTGTTTCTCTATGGTTATTCGCTGCCGGCGGTCTGGGACTTCGTGACATTCATGAAGATCCAGGAAACCTCCTACCTCGACATCCGCTACGACTGGGTGTTCTCGATCTACGTGATCTTTGCGGTGGCGACGCTGCTGCGCTACGCGTGGCTGCTGCTGGCGACGCTGCGGGGACGAGACGTGGAGGGAGCCCGATCTGCCGGTGCGGAGGGGGACCAATGATCGATCCATTCACCGCCTCTGTTCTTTCCATCGTGCTGCTGGCGCTGCTCGGCTTGCCAGTCGGCCACGCGATGATCGCCTCGTCGATCCTCTACCTGATGCTCAGCGGGCAGGACATGGGGATCGCCGCCGAGCAGCTGCTCAACGGCATGTTCTCGAGCTATATCCTGCTCGCCGTGCCGCTTTTCATCCTGGCCGCCGAGCTGATGAACTCCGGGAATATCACGCTGCGCCTGCTGGCATTCTGCAATGCGTTCATCGGCCGCTTCCCCGGCGGGCTTGCGCTGGTCAACGTCGCGCAGTCGATCATCTTCGCAGGCATGTCCGGCTCGGCGATCGCCGATGCAGCCGGCTCGGGCAAGATGATGCAGCGCATGATGACCGAGGGGGGCAAGTATCCGGCGGCCTTTGCAGCCGCGCTCACCGCCTCGACCGCGGTGATCGGCCCGATCATTCCGCCGTCGATCCCGATGGTGATCTACGCGCTCGTGTCGGATGCCTCGATCGGCTACCTGTTCCTCGCCGGTGTCGTGCCGGGTATCCTGATGGGGCTGGTGCAGGCCGGGATCATCGTGCTCAGCGCGCGGCGCCGGCAATTCCCGGTGGAGAAACCGGTGCCCCTGCGCGACCTGCCCAAGATCACCCTCGACGCGCTGCCCGCGCTGATGATGCCCGTCGTGCTGCTTGGCGGCATCTATGGCGGGGCAACCACACCGACCGAGGCAGCGGCGGTCGCGGCGCTCTACGCGCTGCTGGTCTCCGCGATCCTCTATCGCAGCGTCTCGTTCGGCTCGGTCTACAGCTCTGTCCTTTCCAGCGCCCGCACGACGGCTTCGATTGGCATGCTCATTGCCGGGGCTCTGGTGTTCAATTACGTCGTCACGGTCGAGAACATTCCGGCGTCGCTCAGCACTTGGCTTGCCGGGTTCGAGCTGTCGCCGATCGCCTTCTTGTTGATGGTCAACCTGATCCTGCTGGTTCTAGGCTGCCTGCTTGAGGGCACCACGATCCTGCTGGTCATCGTGCCGGTCTTCATTCCCACCGCGAACGCGCTTGGCATCGACCTCGTTCACTTCGGGATCGTCTGCGTGGTCAACATCATGCTGGGGCTGGTGACGCCGCCCTACGGGCTTCTGCTTTTCGTAATGACCACTATTTCGGGCTGCTCGCTGAGCCGGATCATCCGCGAAATCCTGCCCTTCCTTCTGGCCCTTCTCGTGGCGCTGGCGCTCATCACGCTGGTCCCGGACCTGTCGCTCTGGCTGCCGCGCCTCTTCGGATACAACGGATAAAATAAGATGAAGAAACCTGTCTATGTGCTGAACGGTCCGAACCTCAACCGCCTCGGCAAGCGCGAGCCGGAGATTTACGGCCATGTCACGCTCGCCGAGGTGGAAGAGAACTGCACGAAAGCCGCAGGCGAGGCCGGTCTGGTGTTTCGTCAGACCAATTCCGAAGAGCGGATGATCGAGTGGATCCACGAGGCGATCGACGACTCCTGCGCGCTGCTTATCAACCCCGCCGCCTTTACGTTTTATTCGATGGCGATCATGGACGCGCTGAAGATGTATCCGCATCCGCTGATCGAGTATCACATCACCAATGTTCATCGCCGCGAGAAGATGTACCACACCTCGCTGGTGTCCGGCGTGGCCACAGCGGTGATGGCCGGTGCCGGAACACGCGGCTACGGCTACGCGGTGAAACTCCTGCTGGAGATGGCCGCTGAACGGGAGGCGGCGTGATCCTTAGGCGGGGATCTTGCCGCTTGAGATGATGTGTTCCATGCCGGCGGTGACATGAGAGGTCAGCAAGGCAACCGACGCTTCGGCGTCGCGCCCCACGACGAGGTCGCGCAGTCGCGCGTGCTCTTCCGCAGCCGGACGGCCGCGAAAATCAAGCACGTGGAGATGGTAACGCATGTAGCGGTCAAAGATGTTGGAGTGGGTGGCATTGAGCGCCGGCATGTCGCAGGCCATCACCGTGGCGTGATGGAAGTCCCAGTCGTATTGCACCCATTTCATCACCAGCGCCTCGTCGCCGCCGATCAGCTGGCTTTCGACCGAATGCAGCTTGTGATGGCAGGAGACAACATGGGCCTCCCACTCGAGCGAGCCGACGGCGATCGAGCGGCGCAGCGCATGACACTCCAGAAGCAGACGCATCTCGCAGACGTCGCGCAGGTCTGCCTGGCTGATCTGCGCGACACCAAAGCCGCGATTGCCTTCGGCGACGACGAAGCTCTCGGCCACGAGCCGGTTGAGGATTTCGCGCAGGGTGCTGACGCTGGCGCCATAGATCTCGCGCAGCCGCTCGAGCCGCAGGCGATCCCCCGGCTTAAGCGTGTTGGTGATGATGTCGAAGCGGATCCGGCGCAGGACCTTCTCGGCAATGCTGCCCCCTTCGTCATGCATTACGAACGTTTTCCCGGTCACGTCGGCCTGTCCTGTTCTGCCCGTTGTCTGTCGTCACTGCCGACCCGCGCGAAAGTCGGGCAGGCGCCAGCGGTCATATTACATGATTCTGAGATATCAATCATATGAAGCTGTCATTATCATACCTGACCCTTGATCATCATACAATCGAGAGAGCGATCGGGATCGCTGCGCAAACGGGCTATGAAGCGCTCGGCCTTCGTCTCGCCCCGGCCTTCCCGGGTGGCGAGACCCAGTCCATTCGGAGCGATGCCGGTACGCTTCAAGGGCTCCGTCGCGCGCTCGCGTCGAGTGGATGCACCGTGTTCGATGTCGAGATGGTGCGCCTTGATACCGATTTCCGCATCGCTCGGGTGCTCGACCTGCTCGACGATGCCGCAGCGCTGAACGCGAGCCGCCTGCTCGTGGTCGTCGGCGATCCTGACCTGCGGGGAGCGGCGGACTCCTACGCGCTTCTGCGCGCCGAGGCCAGTGTGTGAACAGGCATGGAAAACTGACCCCGTAGCGTGTTGATTTCCACCCAGAACTGACCCGGGGTTTC
>NZ_JBLXHL010000042.1:0-6677 GCF_048259695.1 Celeribacter sp.
AGTATGATTCGGCATGAAAACGGTAGTTTGTGTAAGGTTGTGTTTGGCGATGTAACCTTATCACTTACTACCGTTTTTGTTTTAAGTTCCCGCTAATCCGCGATGAACCAAAAAAACAGCCACCGCGGGCGGTGGCTGCAGGCAGGGTGACATCGCTATTTGGCGAGGAAGAAACGATAGGCCGGGTTATCGGTCTCGTCTTTATATTGATAGCCCAGTTCGACCAGGTGCGCCGAGAAGCGGCTCAGATCGTCAGCATCGAGTTCAAAACCACACAGTACACGGCCGTAATCGGCCCCGTGGTTACGGTAGTTGAACAGGCTGATGTTCCAGTGGGTACCGAGGGTGCTGAGGAATTTAAGCAGCGCGCCCGGGTATTCCGGAAACTCAAAACTGTACAAGCGCTCTTTGAGTGGCTTGGACGGACGTCCGCCAATCATGTAGCGAATGTGCAGCTTGGCCATTTCATCATCGGACAAGTCCTGAACCGGATAGCCGGACTGGCGTAGTTCGCTGATGATGGTTTTCAGCTCTTCCGGACCGCCGAGCAGGCGGATACCGACAAATACGTTAGCCAGTTCGTCATCGCTGTAGCGATAGTTGAACTCGGTCACCGCCCGGCCGCCGATGATCTGGCAGAACTCAAAGAACGCGCCTTTGCGCTCCGGAATTGTGACTGCCAGCAAGCCTTCGCGTTTTTCGCCCAGTTCACAGCGTTCTGACACATAACGCAGGCCGTGGAAGTTGGTGTTAGCACCAGACAGCACGGTGGCCAGTTTCTGATCTTTGAGTTCATACTGCTCGGCGTATTTTTTCAGACCAGCCAGCGCCAGTGCGCCCGAAGGTTCAGCAATTGCACGGGTGTCTTCGAAAATATCTTTCACTGCGGCGCAGATTTCATCGCTTGATACGGTAATGTGGCCATCCAGATACTGCTGACACAGACGGAAGGTTTCATCGCCGATCCGTTTTACTGCAACACCGTCAGCAAACATGCTGACCTGATCCAGCACCACAGGCTCTCCGGCATCCAGCGCAGCTTTCAGGCAGGCCGAATCTTCCGGTTCAACCGCAATCACTTTCACTTCCGGCATCAGCTGTTTGACCAGCACTGCGACACCAGCCGCCAGACCGCCGCCGCCTACCGGGACAAAAATGTAGTTGAGGTGGCCGTTCTGCTGCAGCATTTCCATGCCGATGGTGCCTTGCCCGGCGATCACCAGCGGGTGATCGAACGGTGGCACGAAGGTGTAGCCGAATTCGGCCGACAGGCGCTCCGCTTCCGCTTTGGCTTCGTCGAAGTTACTGCCGTGCAGGACCACGTTACCACCGAAGCCGCGTACGGCCGCCACTTTGATATCGGGTGTGGTGCGCGGCATCACGATCGTGGCTGGTACGCCCAGTTTGGTGCCGGACAGAGCCATGCCCTGGGCATGGTTACCGGCTGAGGCAGCGATCACCCCGGCGTTTCTCTGCTCTTCGGTCAGGTTGGCCAGCATGTTGTAGGCACCACGCAGCTTAAACGAGTGCACCGGCTGACGGTCTTCACGTTTAATTTGTACCTGGTTGCCGATACGCGCTGACAAACGCGGCATATCCTGCAACGGCGTGACGGTGGCCACTTCGTAGACCGGAGCACGCAATACCTGGCGCAGATAATCTGCGCCGGTTTGTTGGGTGAGCGTCATAAGCTAGCCTCCTAGCTTAGATTTATCTCGCACCGCACCTTTGTCAGCACTGGTTGCCATGCTGGCATAAGCTTTGAGTGCAAATGAAACTTCACGCTGGCGGTCAACCGGCTGCCAGCCGATTTGATCCTGCTGCTTGCGACGCTGTTCCAGTTCCTGATCTGAGATCAGCAGTGAAATCGAGCGGTTCGGAATGTCGATCGCGATACGATCGCCCTGTTTCACCAGGCCAATGGCACCTCCGTTGGCGGCTTCCGGTGAAGCGTGACCAATCGACAGGCCAGAGGTACCGCCGGAGAAGCGGCCATCAGTCAGCAGCGCACACTCTTTACCCAGCCCCATGGATTTGAGGTAAGTGGTCGGGTAGAGCATTTCCTGCATGCCCGGGCCGCCTTTTGGTCCTTCGTAGCGGATTACCACCACGTCACCGGATTTCACTTTACCGCCCAGGATGCCTTCAACCGCATCTTCCTGGCTTTCGAATACCACCGCCGGGCCTTCGAATTTCAGGATACTTTCATCTACACCGGCGGTTTTAACAATACAACCGTCCAGGGCGATGTTGCCCTTCAGCACCGCCAGACCGCCATCCTGACTAAAGGCGTGTTCTTTGGTGCGGATACAACCTTGCTCACGGTCGTCATCCAGCGTGTCCCAGCGGCAGTCCTGTGAGAATGCCTGCGTGGTACGGATCCCGGCCGGGCCAGCGCGGAAGAAGGTTTTGATCTCTTCAGCGTCGGTCTGAATCACATCGTACTGCGCCAGCTGCTCAGCCAGCGACAGGCCAAGTACAGTGCGAGTGTCATCGTGCAGCAGGCCGGCACGTTGCAGCTCGCCCAGAATGCCCATTACGCCACCGGCGCGGTGCACATCTTCCATATGGTATTTCTGTGTCGACGGCGCCACTTTACACAGGTGCGGAACCAGGCGTGACATGCGGTCGATATCCGTCATGTCGAAGTCCACTTCACCTTCTTGTGCTGCGGCCAGCAGGTGCAGTACCGTGTTGGTTGAACCGCCCATGGCGATATCCAGTGCCATCGCGTTCTCAAACGCATCTTTGGTGGCGATATTACGCGGCAGGGCAGTTTCGTCATCCTGCTGGTAGTAACGCTTGGTCAGCTCGACGATGCGGCGACCAGCGCTCAAAAACAGCTCTTGACGGTCGGCGTGGGTGGCCAGCAGTGAACCGTTACCCGGCTGGGACAGGCCCAGCGCTTCGGTCAGGCAGTTCATCGAGTTGGCGGTAAACATACCGGAACATGAACCACAGGTCGGACACGCTGAACGTTCAATCTGTTCGCTCTGCTCATCGGATACTTTCGGGTCGGCGCCCTGAATCATGGCATCGACCAGGTCGAGCTTGATGATTTGATCAGACAGCTTGGTTTTACCCGCTTCCATCGGACCACCGGACACGAAAATGGTCGGAATGTTGAGGCGCATCGACGCCATCAGCATTCCCGGAGTGATTTTGTCACAGTTGGATATACACACCATGGCATCGGCACAGTGCGCGTTGACCATGTATTCCACCGAGTCGGCAATCAGTTCACGTGATGGCAGTGAGTACAGCATGCCGCCGTGACCCATCGCAATGCCGTCATCGACCGCAATGGTGTTGAACTCTTTGGCGATACCGCCAGCCGCTTCGATTTCACGTGCCACCATCTGACCCAGGTCTTTCAGGTGAACGTGGCCGGGGACGAACTGGGTGAACGAGTTCACCACGGCGATGATCGGCTTGCCGAAATCTTCATCTTTAACGCCAGTGGCGCGCCACAGTGCACGGGCACCTGCCATGTTGCGACCGTGAGTGGTGGTCGCCGAACGATACTTAGGCATATTGTCTCTTCCTTAAGCGCAAATTTTTTGCTGTAAATTGTTGTTTGGGAGTTCGTTGCTTTTGATCGGCGTAACGTCGACGCTGCGAATGTCCCATAATTTTTCAATCTGGTTGGTCAGGGTGGTGATTGGTCGATCACTGTCGACGATGATCTCCACGCTGGCAATTCTGCTTTCATGGTTCTGAGTGGCGGCAACCTGACGAATGATGAACCCGCGGTGACGCACGACACGCAGTACACGCTCCAGCAGGACCGGTTTGTCGTCTGCTTTAATGTCGAGTAGATATCTTTGCATAGTGAGCGTCTCCTAGGTGTTCTCTAACATGTCATTGTTGGACGCGCCCGGCGGTACCAACGGCCAGACGTTTTCTTCTTCGTCGATGGCAACATGCAGCAGGTAAGCGGTTTTACTGGCCAGCATTTCTTGCAGTGCCGGTTCCACTTCTTGTTTACGGGTGATGGTTTTACCAGGGATATCAAAAGCTTTAGCCAGCATGATGAAATCCGGGTTGTCATCGAGAATGGTTTCGCTGTGGCGGCCGTCAAAGAACAGTGACTGCCACTGACGTACCATGCCCAGACGCTGGTTATTGAGCAGTACCATCTTGACCGGGATCTGGCGGCGTTTCAGCGTACCCAGCTCCTGGATGTTCATCATAAATGAACCGTCACCGGTCACCAGAACGGATTGGTCGTCAGGACGGGCTACTGCCGCGCCCATCGCGGCCGGCAGACCGAAGCCCATGGTGCCAAGGCCCGAGGAAGAGATAAAGTTTTGTGGCTGACGCGGCTGAATATGCTGCGCAGCCCACATCTGGTGCTGGCCGACGTCGGTTGAGACCATCGTGCTGTCCGGCATCATGTCAGACAACTGCTTAAGCAGCAGCGGAGCGAAAATCGGCTCGCCCGGGTGGTCGTAACGCCACTTAAACCCACTGCGCAGACTTTCACTGTGGTGAACCCAGGGTGAAATGTCGTGGCTCAGCTCCAGCTGTGGCAGGATGACATTGATGTCACCACGCAGCGCGGCGTGCGCCTGACGCAGTTTGTTGAATTCAGCCGCATCGATGTCGATGTGAATCACTTTAGCGTGCGGGGCGAACGTATCCAGTTTACCGGTCACGCGGTCATCAAAACGGGCGCCGACCACGATCAGCAGATCGCTTTCCTGGACCACCAGGTTAGCGGCTTTAGTGCCGTGCATGCCCAGCATACCGAGGTAGTGCGGGTCGTGACGTTCGATGGTGCCAAGGCCCTTCAGGGTGCTGACCGAAGGCATCGGGTTTAAGCGCAGGAATTCGCGTACCGTTTCCGTGGCGTGCGCCAGTTGTACGCCGCCGCCGACATACAGCACCGGACGCTTGCTCTGTGCCAGCAGTGCCTGAGCTTCGCTCAGCTGGTCTGCGGTGACTTGTGGCATGGCTGGTGGAGTAAAGGCAGGCAGGACGGTGGTCGGCGCCTGAGCCAGTTGCACATCCTTAGCGATATCAACGATGACCGGGCCAGGGCGGCCGGTTTTGGCCACTTCGAACGCTTCAGCCAGCGTTGGTGCCAGTTCATTAATATCGGTAACGAGGTAACTGTGTTTGGTACAGGACAGAGACATACCGATCACATCCATTTCCTGGAAGGCGTCGGTGCCGATGTGGGAACTGGCAACCTGACCGGTAATAGCAACGAGAGGAACGGAATCAAGGAAAGCATCGGCCAGGCCGGTGACTAAGTTGGTGGCGCCTGGGCCGGAAGTGGCCATACATACTGCCACGTCCTGTGTGGCTCTTGCCATGCCGATAGCGGCCATAGCTGCTCCCTGCTCGTGTCGGCACAGAATGTGCTCAACACCACCATCATACAATGCATCATAGATGGGCATGATGGCGCCGCCGGGGTAACCAAAAACGGTTTTGATTCCCTGCTGTCTTAATGCGGCTACGACTAATTGTGCACCTGTCATCGTAGGCCTCCCTGGCAGCGATCCGACTCGCTGTTTTGTGTTGTTGTGTTGTGCTTGCACGTCATGTGCGGGCTCCCATTCTTCCTATTATACTGAGTAAATTATCATCAGTATGTGCTTTTTTAAGTCTATTCAGTTGCAAAAAAACCCCCGGACTTTTCAGTGCGGGGGTTGTTTGAATCTGGTCTTTATTTTGCGCCCACAAGCCCCCGCGCGGTCATAATCAGGACCACGATAATAAGGCTAATCAGAGAGTTGAAACGGGCGTATAAATTCATCTTACTTATTCTGAATAATTGTCGTACCTGAGTACGAAAGTGTTTGCGTCCTTAGTGGTAACACACATTTCCGTTATCTGACAAGCAAAAACTCATTCTTTTTTCATATTCCGATTTTTGTGCGCCGGGTTATATAACCAGTCAGGCGCGGAGTAAGCAAGCGAATAGCCGGGCTGAATGGTTTTTAATCAATCACTAAGGATAGACATGGGACTTGCGATTATTCACAGCCGGGCCAGTATCGGCGTTCAGGCTCCGGAGGTGACTGTGGAAGTGCACATCAGTAACGGTATGCCGGGTTTTACTCTGGTCGGACTGCCAGAGACCACTGTTAAAGAGTCGCGCGACCGGGTACGCAGTGCGATCATCAATTCCAAATTTGAATTTCCGGCCAAGCGGATTACCGTCAATCTGGCCCCGGCGGACCTGCCTAAAGAGGGCGGCCGTTTTGACCTGCCGATTGCGCTCGGTATTCTCGCGGCCTCAGAGCAGATCCCGGACAGTAAGCTGAATGAGCATGAATTTATCGGTGAGCTGGCGCTGTCGGGAGAAATCCGCAGCGTAAAAGGTGTCCTGCCGGCGGCGCTCGCGGCTAATCAGGCCCGGCGTCATTTGGTGGTGCCGCATTATAATGGCGATCAGGCGGCCTTAGTCGGCGCGGATCGCCATCGCTCGGCGCAGACTCTGCTGGAGGTGTGCGCGGATTTGTGCGGTCAGCAGAGCTTGTCACTGTTTCAGAGTGAGGCGACCGAGAGTGTCCCGCAAGCGAGTCGCGACCTGCAGGATATAATTGGCCAGCACCAGGGGAAGCGCGCGGTGGAGACAGGGGCAGCCGGTAATCATAATTTACTGTTCCTCGGCGCGCCCGGGACTGGCAAAACCATGCTGGCTTCGGGCTTGTGCGATCTGC
>NZ_JBLXHL010000043.1:0-6580 GCF_048259695.1 Celeribacter sp.
CCGGAGAACGATGCTGCCCTCATCACCGGTACCGACAGCGGCAGCGTGACCGAGGACCTGGATGTGACCCAGGGCGCTCTGATCACGTTCGGCGTGTTGGACATCACGGATCCAGACGCTGGTGAGGCCACCTTCGTGCCGCACACGGACATCCGCGGGAGCTATGGCAGCTTCGCGCTGGCTGCGGATGGCCGCTGGACCTACAGTGCGTTGAACAGTCAGGCCGCGATACAGGCGCTCGGCGTGGGCGATAGGCTGACAGACAGCGTCACGATCAGCAGCGTCGACGGGACGACGCACGACTTAACTGTGACGATTCAGGGCAGCAATGATGGCCCCCTCCTGACAGCCGACCCCTTAGAGGCATACGAAGACGGGCCAGTCGTGACCGGACATTTGACCGGATCGGACATCGACGTCGGCAAGACCCTCGCTTACCGCCTCGAAGGCGCGGCGCCGGCCGGATTTGCCTTGTTGCCGGATGGGGCCTGGCGTTTTGATCCGTCGGATTCGGCCTACCAGTCGCTTGGTGAGGGCGATCATCTGCTCTTGAAGATCCCTGTCAGCGTGACCGACGATCAGGGCGCGCAGGCGTCCGCAACGCTCGAAATCACAGTCGTTGGGCAGAACGATCAGCCTGTCGTGTCAAGGGCGGTGACATTGCCTGAAGGATATGAGGACAGTCTGCGGATCATAACCGCGACACAGCTGCTGGCGATGATGCAGGACCCAGACGCAGGTGATGGACTGCATGTCCTAGGCACTCCGACCGCGGATCATGGGACAGTGACGCCCAATGTCGACGGCTCCTGGACCTTCCAGCCCGACGCGGATTACGCCGGGCCGGTGACCTTCACCTTCGAGGGTGCCGACACCCATGGGGCTGTGGTCTCGGCGACCGCCGTCATGGACCTGAAACCTGTCGGTGACCCTGCGGTCATTGCGGGCGCGGATAAAGGCGCCGTGACAGAGGACATGGTGCCAACCGCTGCCGGGCAGTTGACCGTGCTCGACCCGGATGCCGGGGAGGCGACGTTTAATCCGGTGTCCGGGGACACAGGCTCCGGCGGCTATGGTCGGTTCTTCATGGAGGAAACGGGGCAGTGGCGCTACGAGCTTGATAACCACTTGTCGGAGGTGCAGGCGCTGGTGCCCGGCCGAACGCTCGAGGACCGGCTTACCGTCACCAGCACTGACGGCACCACGCATGATCTTGCCGTGACCATTTCGGGAACGGGGGATGTTCCGGTCATCACCGGCATCGACAGAGGTAGCGTGACCGAAGACCTCGACGTGATCCAGGGCTCACTGATCACGTATGGCAACCTGGACATCACGGATCCGGACAGCGGCGAGGCCGCCTTCGTGCCGCAAACCGATATTGCAGGAACGTATGGCAGCTTCGCGCTGGCTGCGGATGGCCGCTGGACCTACAGTGCGCTGAACGGTCAGGACGCTATCCAGGCGCTCGGCTTGGGCGAGAGCCTGACCGACAGCGTCACCATCACCAGCGTCGACGGCACGACGCACGCGCTGACCGTGACGATCGTGGGCAGCAACATGGGGCCGGTGGCCACGCCTGGAGATCTGGGAGCCACCGCAGAGGACGTGCCGCGCACCTTCACCGCCGCCGAGTTGTTGCAGGCCACGAACGCCAGCGATCCGGACGGGGATCCATTGTCCATCGCGGGCGTGAGTGTCGATGCCGCACATGGAGTCGTCACGGATAATGGCAATGGCACCTTCACCTTCACCCCGGCTCCGGATTTCGCGCAGGACGCAGTGCCGTTAAACGTCACGATCAGCGACGGCTCAGAGCAGGTGGCCGTGCCTGCCCTGATCGACGTCACACAGGTGACCGACGGCACTGCACCACGGCTGGTGCTTTCCGCGCAGCAGGAGGTGATCAACACCGGCCCGTCGAGCGAGTTGGGCCGCATCGAGATCGATCAGGTGCAAGGCTCTGCCGTGCGCGAGTTCACCATCGAGTTCACGGTTGTCGCCGACCCGGTGCCCGACACCAAGAACTATCAGGGCCCCGTCGTGTTCAACATGGGCTCCCCAAGCGATCCGATCCCGAACAACCAGAACAACTTCCTGACGCTGTGGAACCCCGGCAACCTCAGGGTTGGCGGGGCGAATGACCATATCACCGGCATCAATCTCGGCGACGGAGACAGCCACCGCATTACGCTGACATGGGACAGCCAGTCGGGCGATCTGAACCTTTATGACAACGGAGTGCTGCACGCCACGATGGGCGGCTATCACCGGGGCGAGACGATGCCCGATGATCTCTACCTGGTCGTCGGCGGCAAGGTGCAGCACGTGAACAGCGACAACCCGGTCTTCTACCCGCACGAACATTACGAGGGCGATATCTTCAATCTCGCCATGGCCGATCACAAGCTGGACGACGGGCAAGTCGCAGCGGGGCCGTTGGCGTCCCAGGTGGACGTCGGCGAGGGGCTGCTGGTAGATGTGCGCAGCGTCGGCGGGCAGATCATCGACGCGGCGGGGGTTCACGGCCTGTCCGAGTTCGGCGGACTCAGCACCCGTGCCATTGCAGTCGACACGGGCCTTGCCGTTCCGCCGCCGGGCGCGATGTTGCAGCTTGAGATCGATCCGGGCGCCCCGACCGATCCCGATGATCGCGTCACCGGCGTCGTGGTGTCGGGCTTTCTTGCCGGGTCGGTGGTGAGCGACGGGATGACCTCCGTCACGGTGAACGGACCGACGCAGCAGATCGACCTCGCGGGATGGGCGACCGATGCCATGACGGCGCAGCTGCCGCCGGGGGACAACAGCGATTTTCAGGTGTCGCTGCAGGTCGAGAGCACCGGGCCGGATGGCTCGGTCGTCGTGACCACGCTGGACGAACCCGTCGCGATGGATCCGGGCCCGACCACGCCTGCTCCGGCGCCGGGTGCCGAAGCAATTTTCGACGATGCGCCGGATACTGCGACAGCGTCGGAGGAGATCCCCGACCTTGCAGAGCAAGAAACGCCGTCTGTGGACGCAGATGATGCGGAGCCGCACGCGGCGTCATACGGGGGCGACGTGACGGTTCCGGAAGCAGAGGGCCAGGTTGATATTTCCTCCTTGTCAGGGGAGCCGGATGCGCCGGAGGCTCCTGTGGTCTCGCCGCAACCGGCTGACCCATACCTCAGCGCGATAGTGGGCACCGCTCCGCCGGAGGCCGCGCCGACCGATCCCTTGCCCGATGCGACCGCAGATCCCTACGCAGAGGCTCTTGGCATTCCAGCAGGCGATGGTTTCCCCCCAGACGGGGTGGATGGCGCCCGGCTGGTCGCGCTCGACGAGGGGTCAGGATCAGCCTTTGATGAGACTCCCACGCCGGACCCCGGAACCTCATCTGCCGAGGACGTGATCGATACCGATCCATCCGATCCGCCGCAGGACGACCATCAGGGATGAGACAGCGCCTGCCTTCCTATCCGTCGCGCTGGACTGGGCGCAGCCACCACGGTTCCGAGCGGAGGTTGACCGCTCCTAATGTCCGATCGAGGAGACCTCACTTATGACTTTTCGACCTATGCTCGCGGCGCTGTGCTTCGCAGCGATGCTGGCATCGCCGGCGCTGAGCCAGCCGATGGAGACCCGTCAGGTGCAGTTCGATGCGGGCACGTCCGGCACCGTCATTCGGGACAGCATCACTGGGTACGAGGGGATCGACTACAAGCTCGGTGCCAGCGCAGGTCAGCGCATGGTCGTCGACCTAAACACGTCGAACCTCAGCAACTATTTCAACATCATGGCCCCCGGTGCGGACAGCGCGCTGTTCGTCGGAGCATCGGATGGCACGCGTTTTGACGGCATTCTGCCAGCGAATGGGGAGTACACCATCCGCGTCTTCCTGATGCGCAACGCGGCGCGCCGCGAGGAGACCGCCGACTATTCCCTGTCGATTCATATCGGCGGCGCGATTACCCCGCCGGAACCTGACTTTGCCGACGGAAATGCCGGCGGCCCCGACTTCTGGGAAGTGACCGCGAGCGGGCTGAACATCCGCTCCGGCCCGTCCGCTGATGGCGCGGTTGTCGGGCGCGCGAACCACGGTCAGGTCCTGCGCAACCTCGGCTGCCGGGGCAGCGGCGATGCCCGCTGGTGCCATGTCCAGACGCCTGACGGGGCGCTGGATGGTTGGGTTTCGGGAGCCTACCTGCGCGAGAGCGGCGGGCCGGCGGCGTCGGGCCAGCCCGGCGTGAGCATCCCCAGCAGCAGCCCCGTGGCTCCTTCGCTCTACGTTCGCCCGACGGGCGAGGTCGAGGCAAGCTGGTCGTCGGGCTGCACGGTGCTGTTCAACCCGGCGAAACAGCGGATCAACGCGGGATCCAGCTGCTCGGAGGCGGAGCTGATCGCCTCGGATCTCTGGGTCGCCCGGATGCAATGAGAGAATGGAGCGCATGATGAGCTTTCGCTGCAGAGTTTACGCACTACTGAGCCTCGCAGTGCTGGGGTTGTTCGGTTGCAGTCCCGACACGCCTGACTCCAACTGGCAAGATGCCCCGGCCGAGCGACCTGCCTACGATCAATCCTCCGAGGCCACGCGGGTGGCGGAGGCCGCGTGCCGCGCAGCCCTGGCGGCAGAGGCGGGCCAGCCGGTTGACGAGACGCGGGTCGATTACGTGTTGCGCGCAGAGGCCGGGCTGGGCGTGTGGATGAGCCTGCGCGGCAGCCAGACCCAGTGGGTCTGCCAATCTGACAGCGCCGGCAACGTGGCAGGCTTGGGGGAGGCGCCGGTTCCCTGATGACGACCCCCACCTGATCCGACAAGAAGGACGAACAATGATGCTGAACCGACGCATGTTCGCCAAGGGCGCCGCCCTTGGCGGTCTGTCCCTGATGGCGGGTCCTCTGGCCGGCCAGCATGTCTTCAAGGAAGTGAATGCGCTGCACCCTGGCGAGTTCACATGGCACCCGGAGCGCTCGCCATACGGTCCGGTGTCCGTTGTCGTGTCGATCGATGAACAGCGGGTGCATGTCTACCGGGGCGGGATCCGCATCGCCGTGTCGACTTGTTCCACTGGCAAACCGGGGCACGAGACGCCCACCGGGGTTTTCGTTGTGCTGCAAAAGGACCGCGATCACCACTCCTCAACCTACAACAACGCGCCGATGCCGAACATGAACCGGCTGACATGGGGCGGCATCGCGCTGCACGCGGGCAATCTGCCCGGATACCCGGCGAGTCATGGATGCATCCGGCTGCCGCTTGATTTCTCCGCGCGGCTGTTCGAGGTGACGCATCTCGGCACACCGGTTATCATCGGTCGATCCGGCAGCGCACCTCAGAGCGTCGTGCATCCCGGGCTGATCCTCGGCGCCTACAGCGAGGACGAGTTCGAGCGCATCCTGTCAACGCTTGAGCTGCGGAAACATCCCTCTGACTGGAATCTGGATGAAACGCATCCGATCACCTCGATGATCGCATCATCCCATGATGAACGTATCCTGCTGATAGAGAACGACCGCGAGGTGGCGGAGGGCCCGTTGATCTGGGACGGCCGCCCGCTGGGGCCGCATGTCTATGTATTGAACGGGCCAGATGATGGCACACGGGGCATGAGGTGGCAGGCGCTGACCTACGATGATGCGGCGCGCGCAGAGCACGACCTGACGCGGGTGCGCTCGGATGACGCGTTCTCCAATCTAATCTCGGAACGCAGTCATCCCGGAATGATTTTTGTCTTCACCGACTTGCCATTGCATCCTGACCGGCGTTCAGGCCGGGATTTCGTGATCATGTCCTGATGGGGGGCTCCATGCATAGACTTGCCACTCTGCTTGCGCTCATCGCGACACCGGCCAGCGCGGCAAGCTGGGACATCACCGCACTCAACGGCGCCCCGACCGAAGGCGCCCCTGTGCTGACCCTCGAGGAGGACGGGGCGCTTTCGGGTCACACGGGCTGCAACCGTCTCTCGGGCCACGGACAGATCGAGGACGGCAGATTGACGCTGACCTTGCCATTAGCGACCACGCGCGTGGCTTGCCCGGCGTCGCTGTCACAGCAGGAAGCGCGTCTGCGCGACCTTCTGGGAAGCGGCGCGCGCGTGGAGTCCGAGGGCGACGGGCTTCGGCTGACCGGCGCTGGCGTTACCGCGTTGCTGATCCCGCAGGAGCGCGCGCCCGACATTCGCGAGGCGGCTTATGTGATCGTCAGCGGCGTCGATGCCACGCTCAACATTCGATCCGAGCCGAGCACGGCCAGTGGCGTGCGCGCCCGTGCCTCGCTGGGCCGCGTCATGAAGAACGATGGCTGCGAGGAGCGACCTGATCGCACCTGGTGCCGGGTCCGCTTCATCGATAATAGGGGCACGGACGGATGGGCCGCTGCGGAGTATCTCGCCGCAGCGACGGCGATGCGTCGGGCCGCCGCCGAGCTTTTCGACGAGATCGGGCGGCTTGACTGCCAGATCTCGGGCGGTGCGGTTGAACGCTGCGGCCTCGGCGGCTCGCGGGAGGGCAGAGGCGGTGGCACAAAGCTGGTGTAGCTGCCGGACGACCGCCACCTGTTGCTCACCTACGACCGCACGGAACTTGGCCTATCCCACGG
>NZ_JBLXHL010000044.1:0-6348 GCF_048259695.1 Celeribacter sp.
TGATGGAGCGGTGCCGCACTCTGCAGATGGTGTTCCAAGATCCCTACGGTTCGCTGCATCCGCGCCATTCGGTGCGCACGACGCTGTCGGAACCGCTGAAGATCCACCGGCTCGGAGATACCGAGCGCCGGCTCGCGCAGGTAATGCAAGACGTCGGGCTGCCGATCGAATTCCTCGACCGTTACCCGCACCAGCTGTCGGGCGGGCAGCGCCAGCGCGTGGCGATCGCCCGCGCGCTGATCCTCGAGCCAGAGGTGCTGCTGCTCGACGAGCCGACCTCGGCGCTCGATGTCTCGGTGCAGGCAGAGATCCTCAATCTTTTGGTTCGGCTGCGCGAGGAGAAGGGCTTCACCTACGTCATGGTCAGCCACGATCTTGCAGTGATCGATCACATGTGCGACCGCTTCGCGGTGATGAAGGCCGGGGACATCCTAGAGGTTCTGCCGCGCAAGGCCATTCTCGATGGCTCGGCCCAGCACCCCTATGCGCAGGAGCTGATCGCCGCCAGCCTCGCCTACGAGGGCGCGGCGTAAGTTCATTCGATGTCAGAGTGATGACCCCTTCCCACCGGATGGCGGGGAGGGGTTCTTGCTTGGACAGGAGAGGGAGCGCGGCAGGGCAAAGCGAAAGGCGCACCCCGCGGGATGCGCCCTGTTGTCGTCCGGTGTCGCCGGGTTCAGCGCGACTTCACCACATCTTCGAAGCGCGACACCCAAGGGTCGATGATCACCCCCGACACGTCGTCCTGAAAGGCCGCCGTGACCACCCGTTCCGAGAACGGCTGGATCGAGGCCACCTTCTCGTCGATCAGTTCCTGGATCTGCTGGTACTGCGCGATCTGCGCGTCGGCGTCTCGCTCCACCAGCGCGCTCTCGATGAGACCGTTCAACTCGGCATCCTGATAGGAGGTGCGCCAGCTTTGGTAGTTGGTTAGCCCGGCCTCCTGGCTGTTGTCGGGGTTGTAGACGAGCGCCCGCAGGTTGCTGTCGGGGTGCGGCTGCTGGCCGCCGCCGCCGCGTCCGACCAGCAGCTCGAACTGGCGCTCGCGCATGGCGCCGTAGATCTGCCCGCCGTCGCCGGTGATGATCTCGGCCTTGATCCCCGCCTGCGCCAGCGTGCCCTGGATCGCCGTCGCGCTGTCGAGGAACTCCTGCGTCGAGATCACCCGAAGTGTGGTGTCGAAGCCGTCGGGGTAACCCGCCTCGTTAAGGAGCGCCTTGGCCTTCTCGACGTCCAGCGTGTAGCCGGGATCGTCCAGCGCGCCAAAGGCGCCGCTGTTGATTACCCGCTGCCGTTCGACCCCGAAGTAGGGCATGATCGCGCCGTTGATGCCCTTGTAGTCGATCAGGTAGCGCAGCGCCTCGCGCACCTTGGGATCGTCGAATTTCTCGTCCGCGACCGAGGCGGCGAGGTAATAGAACCCGGCGCTGGCCTCGGTCTCGACGGTGATCTTCTCGTCCGCCTCGAGCGCCCGCAGGTCGGGCGCGGCAAGGCTGAAGCCGACGTCGATGTCGCCCTGCTGCAACCCGAGCCGCTGGCTCTGGCTTTCAGGCAGGTGGCGCATTAGCACGCGCTTCATCGCCGGAGCCTCGCCCCAGAACTCGTCGTTGCGGGTCAGGATCACGTATTCATTGGCGCGCCACTGGCCAAGCGTGAACGCCCCAGAGCCCGCAGAGTTGTTGGTCAGCCAGCTCTGGCCGTGATCGTCGCCGGCGTGCTCCTCGACCAGCTTGCTGTCGAGAATCGAGCCGATGCCGGCCTGCGAGATGTACATCAGGATCATCTTGGGATCGCCCGGCTCGGGCATCACCATGCGGAAGGTCTGATCGTCGATCACTTGAAACTGGTCATCCACCCCCTCGGCGGTGAAGCCGCGCGAATTGAGCCCTGAGGATTGCGACTGGCCCAGTGTCATCACCCGGTCGAAGCTGTATTTCACGTCCGCCGCTGTCAACGGGTTGCCCGAAGCAAATTTGGCATCCGGGCGAAGGTGGAAGGTGATGCTGAGGTTGTCCTCGCCGATCTCCCAGCTTTCCGCGAGGCGCGGCATCAGCGCCTTGGTCTCGGGGTCGAGCTCGACCAGCGCGTCGTAGACGTTGTTGAGCACCTGCACCGCCTCGCCGCCGGTGATCGCGGCGGGATCCATGGTCAGCACGTTGGTCATGGTGAAGGCGACGATCAACTGATCGTCCGGCGTCTCGGCCAGCGCCGGGTTCGCCCCCGCCAGCAGCGCTGACAGCGCCACGCCCGTCAGGAATTGTCTCATAGGTTCTCCTCCCAAAGGTTCTAGAGACCCGCGCTGGTTCAGCAGACGCGGTTGTTTTCGATCAGCTCGAAATTGATGTCCTCGCCCAGACCGGGGCGGTCGGGCACATGGACAAATCCGTCACGGTCCATCGGGTCGGACAGCGTGTTGAGATAGTCGAGCCCGTCGTCATATTCGAGGAACGGGTGCAACAGTCCGCGCTCGTACCACTTGCAGTTCTTCGCCGAGGCGACGACATGCAGGTTCATCGCTGTGTTGCCATGCACCTCGCATTCCATGCCGAAGGCTTCGGCCAGATGCATGGTCTTCAGCGCTGGGGTGATCCCGCCGACGTCGTTGACGCCGGTGCGCAGGATGTCGCAGGCGCCCGAGGTGATCCATTCGGCGCGGTGCCAATGCTTGCCCGCCGCGCTTTCCGGGCCGACCACGGGAATGTCGAGATTTTCGGTCAGCCAGCGGTAGGAAGACATCGACTGCTCGTCCATCGGCTCCTCGATCCACGCGAAATCCAGCTTCTCCAGCCCGCGGCCCAGCTCCAGCGCCTCGGTGCGCTTGTACCAATGGAAGGCGTCGATCATCAGCGCGATGTCGGGGCCGACCGCCTCGCGCACCGCGGCGCAGGCCTTCAGATCCATTTTCACATCGGGGGCCCAGCTCACGGGCGGCATCCATGTGTGCAGCTTGATGCCCTTGTAGCCGCGCGCCACCAGCGCCTCGGCAAAGCGGCCGTAATCCTCGGGCGTGGCGAGCCCGCCCTCAATCTCGTCGCCGCACATGATCGAGCCATAGGCCAGCACCTTGTCGCGGTAGCCGCCGATCAGCTTGTAGACCGGCTGGTTTAGCGTGCGACCCGCGAGGTCCCAGAGCGCGCAATCGATCACCGCCAGCGTGCGGTCGGTGAGCTGCGCCGCCGAGCCGCGCTGCCAATGCGCCAGGTCCTGCCACAGCCGCTCGCGGTCACGGTGGTCCTGTCCGATCAGCACCTTTTTGACGAACTTGTCGATGACATGCGGGCGCGCCACCTCGGGCGGGCAGAAGGAATGACCTTCGACTCCGTCCTCGCTGCGGATGGTCACGATGGCCTGCTGCACCTCGTGCTCGGGGCCGGGGTGGGCGTGGCCCGCGCTGTCGGAATGGCGGCGGGTCTTGTGGCGGAACACGCGCACGGACACGTCGGTGATGATCACGGGTGGTCTCCTCCTCTCCGCTGGCCGGGACGCCCTGCGGCAATCTGTATAACAGGAACGTATGACATATATCTACAGCTGGTCAACGGCTTTTCCGGGTACTCCCGTGACAGGGCAGTTGCTATCGCTGCAATCAGGCCGATTTCTCTGGTGTCTTGGCCCTCGGTGCAGTTAAACTTCCTGTTGTACAGAAATCCACGGGCGCGAACCTATGACCGACATGAATGCTCTTCTCTCTCCTGCCGGGCAGGTTGCCGAGCCGACGCCCGCGCGCACCCGCGCCGAGCTGATCGCCGCCGGGCTGCGTCGCGAGATCGAGACCGGACGCTTTCGTCCCGGCGACCGCCTGCCCAGCGAATCCGAGCTCACGCGCATCCACTCGGTCAGCCGTACTGTGGTACGCGAGGCGCTTGGCCTGCTGCGGTCCGAGGGGTTGGTGGAAGCGCGCAAGGGCTCCGGGGTCTTCGCCCTAGACCCGGCGCAGGCGCGGCGGGCGCAGCCGTTCGCCGATCTAGACATGGAGCGGCTCTCGGGGGTGATCGAGCTTTTCGAGCTGCGTTCGGCTTTCGAGATCCGCGCCGCCGGGCTCGCCGCGACGCGCCGCTCGGCGCAGCAAATCGACGCCATTCTCAAGGCCAACGCGGCTGTGTCGGCCGCCTTCGAAGCGGGCGGCAACACCCGCGAGGCCGATTTCGGCTTCCACTACGCGATCGCGCAGGCGACACAGAACAAACGCTTCCCGGAGTTCCTCGCGCTGATCCGGCCCGGCATCGTGTCGCGGGTCGAGCTTGAGGCGGGCAGCACCGGCACACCACGCGCCTACACGCCGAACCCCGATCTCGTGCAGGAGCACGCGCGCATCGTCGATGCTATTATCGATGGGGCGCCCGAGGCGGCGGAGGCCGCGATGAAAGCGCATCTCGAGGGCAGCCTCGCGCGCTACCGCGGCCTCTTGCGCGGCGGCGATGCCTATTAGTTTTGTCCGCGACTGGCTAAGCTGGACCTACCGTCGTTAGCTCTCCTTGGAGCGGAGCTCTTTAGCAACGAAGAGAAGATTGTTATTACTTAATTCGACCTTATCCGCGCGAAGCCCTCTCCGGGATCCTCAGTCCTCAGCCAACAGCTGAGGGGTCGCCGCTTGGTGTCCGTTTTCGGCCGTTCATCAAAACTTCACTTGTCCCGGGGACGCGGCGGACGCATCGCAGTGTGGACGAAGATAGCTCTTGAAAGACGCCAATATGCCTTCCCTTACACTACAGGCAGCCCTCCCCGAGACAACGTCCGAAGAACTCCGCGCCATGGCGCGGGCCGCTCTGGCCGGAGGCGAGGTGGCGCGGCAAACGCTGCGCCGCCGAGATGGCGCCGAGATGGTGCGCAAGGGGCGGCATGATTACCAGACGCAGGGCGATCTGCAGACCGAGGCGGTCATCGTCGCCGCGCTGAAAGAGGCCTTTCCCGGCTGCGGCATCATGGGCGAGGAGCAGGTCGGCGACTGCGCAGCGGAAGAGGGCCGGTCGACCTTCGTGATCGATCCCATCGACGGCACCACCAACTACGCCTGGGGAATCCCGCATTTCGGCGTGGTGATCACCCGGCTCGAACGCGGTGAGGTAATGGCCGGGATCACCTATGATCCGATGATGGGCGAGATGTTCTCCGCCGAGATCGGACAGGGGGCCTGGCTCAATGGCGTCCGCCTGGATGCGACCGGCACGGCAGATGTCGAGAATTCGGTGATCGGGGCGGGGCTGCCCATTCGCGGGCAGGTGCGGAGCGTGTCCGAACACTGCTATCACGCCGCGCTGCGCCGGGCGATGGACAGCACCTCGGGTGTCCGGCGGCTCGGCAGCTCGGCGCTGTCGATCGCCTACGTGGCCGCGGGGCGGCTCGACGGGTTCTTCGAGGACATGCTGTCGCTGGTCGACTACGGCGCCTCGGTGCTGATCCTGCGCGAGGCGGGGGGCGTGGTCACCGGGTTCGACGGCGGAGATATCCGCAGCCCCGGCGCCATCCTCGCGGGCAGCGCCGGGATGCATCCCTGGCTTCTGGAGGGCTTCGCCGCGGGCTAGGCTAGCGCGGCGAAGAGCCCTTCGGGGTCGTGCGTGGTGATCTGGTCGACCCCGAGCGCCACCAGCCGGCGGCACAGATCGACGGTTCCGGGTGCGAGCGCCTTCACCGTGTAGGCGTCCACCCGGCATCCCGCGGCGTGGAAGGCGGCGATCATGTCGAAGTCGCGGGCCAGGGCGTCCAGGATCAGGCGGATGTCGAGGTAGATCATCCGGGCGGTCCCGGCCTCGGCGAGGGCACGTCCGACGAACCCGCTGTCATCACCAGAGACCTCGAGTGCCTCGCGGGCGCCGAAATGGCAGGGGTCGTGGCCGGTCTTCAACTGCGGCAGCGCCTCGGCCAAACGGCGGATCGCCAGCGCATCGCCCCCCGACAGGATCATGTGGCGCTGTACCGGCGCGACGTCGCGGGCGAAGGCACAGATATCGCTGTCCGACAGGGTGCTGTTGTCCTCCTTCAGATCGAGCTGCAGCAGGGCACCTTCTCCGATGGCGGCGGCCGCGAGGTCGCGGCAGAGGTCACCCAGCAGCGCCACCCCGACATCGGTCGCCGCCCCGCCGTTGTCGCGCAGGTGCAGTGGGCGCAGCGCCTCGGCCGAGGCCAGCCCGACCGGCCCGCTGCGGGAGGTCGCTCGGTCAAGGGTCTCGTCATGCAGCACCGCGAAGCCGCCGCCGGCGTGGCGGCGCAGGTCGATCTCAACCGAGGCACCGAGCCGCATGCCCTCGCGGATTCGCTGCGGGTCGAACTCGAAGTCGGCGTGGCGGGGGGGGCCCCGGGGGCACTGTGGCCCAGTGGGGCGCCCGGCGGGGGCGATGACCCGGGGGGGCG
>NZ_JBLXHL010000045.1:0-6251 GCF_048259695.1 Celeribacter sp.
ACGCACAGGCGGTACTCGCCGTCGAGCGCGACCTCGGGAAGGCTCTCCACCTTGAGAAGCATCTCCACCACCGCATAGCACTGCGGCTCGTAGAGGGTGTCCGTATTGGTCACCCGCACGTAGATGCGCTGCGGGTTGATGATGTTCACATAGGGGAACACGATGGCGCCCTCGCCGGCCTCCGCACCCTCCACCGTCTCATGGAAGGTGATCTGGAACACCGAAGGGTCCTGCCCCGCCAGTATACCGGCCCTCAGGTCGGAGACCTGCTGGTCGGTAACGTCCTCCAGGTCAAACTCCGCGAAGCCGTCGCTCGGCGCAAGGTTGTCGCACACCACGAACGGCCCCGCGGGGGCCACCGCCACCGCGCCCGGCTGCACGATCAGCTCGAAGCTCTGCACCCCGCCGATGTAGCACCCGGTCTCCGCGTTCACGATGCCCGTATAGATGGTCTGCGGGTTCACCGGGTTGTTGCCCGCGTCCATGTTCTGGTAGGTGGTCGTGTTCACGATGGCGTTCACGCCAAGCTGGGCGTCCCCGGGGGTCAGGTAGAAGCTCACCTCGAAGGGCGGCCGCGGCTGCCCGCCCAGTATCTCGGGCACCTTGGTCTCCAGGTCGAACACCGCGATCTCACTGCCATCGGCCGAACAGGCGATGTACGGCGGGACGACAGCCGTGTCGTCCGGCAACGGGTTCACGATCAGCTCCAGCTCGACGATCTCAAAGCACAGTGAATTTGGATTTGTCGTTTTCACATAAACAATCTGTGGGTTGCTCGTGTTCTGGTACGCAGCCGTCTGCGCGGCGGGGATCGCGTCCACGCCGTTTACCGCATCGCCATAGCTCTCAAAATATTCGACCGTCCAGTCGTTGCCGTTCAATATCTCGGCCTCACGTACCGTAAGGTCGAAGATCTCCACTTCATCCCCCGGCCCAATAATATCGGTATAGTCGCAGAGCTCGATGGCCTCCGGGGCGACCGGGTTCGGGTTCGGGACCACACGGATGGTCAGGGTCGTGAACGACACGCAGCTGCTGTTGCTGTCCTCCACGCGCACGTACACTACCTGCGGGTTGGACGTGTTCACGTAGGCCGTCTCGGGGTCGATCCGGTTTACATTGTTGCGTGCATCTTCCTCGGCCTCAAAATAGGAGACGCCCTGGGTGAGCACGCCGTTGGTTATCTCGCTGTTCTTCAGGGTAAGGTTGAATGTCGCAGACCCGTCGTTGGGCTCGCCAAGGTCGTCGCAGAGCTCCAGCGGCGTCGGGTCGGCTATCGGAAGGCCCTCGGTCACCACCAGCTCGAAACTGCCTATGGCGAAGCACTCCGTGAGGTCATCGTCCAGGCGCACCCAGATGGCCTGCGGGTTGGTGGAATTTGTAAATGCCGTCGGGTCCACGATGAACGGGGCCCCGGCAAGGGCGGCCGCCTCGGAAAGGTGGTAGGTGACCGTAACGTCCGTCTGCGGCGGGCTGCCCAGGATCAGTGCTTCCTGTACGGTAAGATCGAACACGGCAGTTCCATCGTCTTCGCAGGCGATCAAATCCGGCAAATCTTCAGCAATCACCGGCCCATCCGTAACAATCAAGTCTAAGGTTACAATACCGTAACAAACAGGTCCTGTTGGTGGATCGGCAAATACTGCGCGGACATAGATAGTTTGGTTATAGGCGATGATGTTTTCATAAGGGCTTGCCAATGGGAAGTTCCCCGTGCCGGCATCCATCAGGGTCTCGTGATAGGTAACGACCAGCGTGGGGTCCGCCCCCTGGATCTCCAGTGTCTTGCGCTCCAGGTCGAACGAGGCGAAGCCGTCGTTGTCGATATCGCACGCCACCAGGGGCGCGGGCTCCACCGGCTGCGGGTTCGGATTTACGGTTATGAGGAAGCTCTGGCTGTCGGTACAGCTGTTCTGCCCGCTGACGGTATAGAAGATCTCCTGAGGATTGGATACGTTCGCATATGCCCCTGGCGCGGCAATGGGGACATTGTTGTTGAGATCATCGAGGGAGGCGAAATAGACGACCGCCAACGTGGGGTCGTTGCCCGTGATCACCACCGTGTTCTGCGTCAGGTCGAATATGGAGACCCCATCGGAAGTGCTCCCGCTCTCCCCGTCGTCGCACAGCGCAAGGTCGTCCGCGGTCCCCGAACCGGGGAACTCGCCGACAACGAGCTCAAAGCGGGTCACCCGCGCGCAGCCCGTTGCAAGGCTCTCCAGGCGCACCCAGATCGGGCGGCCCACGCTCTCGTAGGCCCCCAGAACGGCGGGGTCGATGAAGTTGCCGTTGCCGGCATCGGCATCGATTTCATTTTCATAGTAGGCTATCGGACCAAAATCGGCCGGATCCTGCGTGCCGTAGACCGAGGCGTCCTGCGAGGCAAGGTCAAAGATCGCGTCGCCGTCGTTATCGTCGTCGCACTCCGTCATGGGGTCCCGGAAGGTAGCCGGATCCGGCCTGTCGGGCAGCGCGACCACCTCAAGGTCAAGCTCCACGATGGTGTAACAGGGCAGCACTTCCGGCGGCACGTTGTTGGTCACCCTCGCAAAGACGGTGTCGTTGTAGGGGCTGCGGGTGTTCTCGTAGATGCCCCCGAATATCTCGGTAAGGGGCGCGCCCGCAATGGCAAGCTCCAAGGTCTCATAATAAACTATGGCCACGTTATCCTCGAGATTCCTGATCTCCTCGGTCCTCTCGTTGAGGTCGAAGACCATGATCCCGTCGTCATCGTCGTCACAGAGCACAAGGGGCTCCGGGGCCGTATTCGGCGCAGGGTTGGCATACACCGTCAGTGTCACCGCAACAGTGTTCGAACATTCCGTATCCGAAGTCACGGTCGCCACTACGGTCTCTATCTGGCTGATGTTCGTATAGTTCCCCGGATCCGGGATGGGGTTCCCCAGGGAATCGGACCATGTTACCGACATCCCGGGGATGCCCCCCGTAATCTGGAACTCCAGAACGGTAAGGTCAAAGACGGTAAATCCATCGGCCACCCCATCATCGCACTTGTCCAGGGTGAACGGGCCCGGATCCCCGGGTATCGGATCCACGACCAGCACCAGTTCCACGATGTCATAGCAGCCCTCGCCCCCGTTCGGGTTCGGCGGGGCCGTGCTATTGGCGTTCCCCACCACCAGGACATAAATCGTCTGGGGGTTGCCGGTATTGGGATAGGCCATGGTATTGGCAATGGCCAGGGAATAGTCCGGGGCAGTCAGGGCAAGCTCGCCCGCGGTCTGCGCATCCGCCAGGTCCTCGTAATAATAGATATCGTAGGCGGAGGGGTCCAGACCGCCCAGGATATCGGGCTCCGCTTGGGTCAGATCGAACTCCCCGACGCCGTCGCCGTCCAGGTCGCACTCCCGTAGAGGCTCGGGCTCGCCGGCCACCGGGGAAACGTGCACCTCGAGCGCAAAGGAAAGGATGCGGGGGCAACCGTTTATCGCAGGGTCATTCTCCACCCGCACCCATACCCCGCCGGTCCCGTACAGGGGGTCCATGGGGTCGGTGACCGGGGCGTCCGTATATATCCTGCCATTGGGATGGGGCGCGGCGATCGGCAGCAGGCCGTTCTGCGCGTTGAAAAGGGTCGTGTGGTACGAGACCGTCAGGGCCGCATTGCCGTTGGTGATGAGATCGGTCTGGGCGGAAAGGTCGAACAGCGCAAAACCATCATTGTCGGAATCGCACGCGACCATCGTCCCGGGCGAAACGGCGACCGCGGCCGGGTCCACGTCCACAAAAAAGAAATTGGTCGCCCTGCAGCCGTTCTCGCTGAAGACGGTGACGAATATCCGCTGCTGCACCGGCACCACGTTCCGGTACGATCCCGGATTTGCAATAGGGATGTTATTGGCCTGATCGGCAGCTGAAGCATAATAAAACACATCCAGGTTTTGGTTGCCCATCTGTATCAATGGCGTGTTGACGGTAAGGTCGAAAACAGCAGTGCCATCGGTATCGGTGCTCTCCCGTGTCAAATCATCACATTCGTTCAAATCGTTGCCCGCGCCGATCGTCGGGAAGAGCTCCAGGGCAAGCTGGAAGGACCCCACACGCACGCAACCGGTCACCAAACTTTGGATACGGTACCAAATGGTCTCGCCACCAGAAGCAAGATAGGCCTCAGGAGTAGGTATTGCATTGACCCCCGCCAAAGCATCGGCATAGTTTGTATCGTAATAGGTAATCGGAGTAAAATCTGAGGCGTTTTGGTTGCCTATTATTCCCGCGTCCTGTAAGGTAAGGTTGAAGCTCCCGGAGCCGTTCCCGTTCTCGTCGCACCCCACAAAAGGGTCCTGGAAGGGCGGCATCAGGGGCGCATCCGGCGCCGGAATCACATTCAGCTGCAACTCCACGATGGTATAACAGGGCAGCACGGCCGGCGGGACATCCAACTGTACCCGTGCATAGACGGTCTGGCCGAAAGGGACCGTATTGGTGAACGGCATGGTTATCTCCGTGCCGGGCGCCCCCGCTTCCGCGGCGGCCAGGGTCGTGTAATAGGCGACCTTCACCTCCGCCTGCCCGGCAATGATGTCGGCATCGGCAAGGGTAAGGTCCCAATCGGTAGCGATGCCGTCATCGAAATCGGGGCCGCTGTCGCAGAGCTCCAGGGGGGGAGGGTCCAGGTTCGGGCTCGGGTTGGGCAGCACCTCCAAGGTCAGCTCCACCAGGGTCTCGCAGCCAAGGCCCGACGTCACGCGGCCGATGATGGTCTGCGGCGTATTGGTGTTCTGGAAGGCCCCGGGATCCGGAATGGGGACGTCGGCGGCCTCATCGGCATAGCTCAAAAACCAGATTACGGTAAGGTCGCCATCGTTGTTGGTAACATCGTTCTCAATGCCCGTCAGGTCGAAAATGGAAAATCCGTCCGTAGTACTCCCGCTCTCTTCATCATCGCAAAGTACGAGGCTGAATGGCCCCAGGTCCGGAGGGAGCGGGTCCACATAAAGCTCCAACCTTACCACATCAAAGCAGCCCTCGGCGCTGTTGGGGTTCGGAGGGATCGTGCCCGCACCGTTGCTCACCACCAAAATGAAGATCTCGTCGAAATAGGGGCTGTTGGTGTTCAAATAGTTCGTCGGGTCCGGCACCGCCTGCGAGAGGTCGATCGGGCCCGGGAGCGCCGAGATGCCCGCGGCCACCGCCTGGGCCTCCACCTCGAAATAGTGGAGGTCGAACCCGTCGGGGTCCAGCCCCCCCAGCACCTCGCCCTCGACCACCGTCAGGTCAAAGAGCGCGATCCCGTCAGCCACCGCATCGTCACAGATGCGCAAAGGCTCGGGGGTTGTGCCCACGGGCGAAAAACGCACTTCAAGCGCAAAGGGGACTATGCTAACGCAACTGCTCCCGGGGGCGACCACCCGAGCCCAGACCCCGCCCGTGCCGTAGTCCTGGTCCAGCGGGTCCAGCACCGGCGCGTCAAGGTACTGCTCGTCGTTCACGTAAAGGGCCGGCAGCTCCTGGGTGTCGCTCTGGGCCGCCACCAGTGTCTTGTGGTAGCTTACCGTTAGGCCAGCATTCCCCATCGTGATAACGTCGGTCTGAAGGGAAAGGTCAAAGGTCGCGAAGCCGTCGTTGTTGTCGTCGCACTCCACAAGGCTCGGCGGCGAGGCATTGACCGACGGGGCCACGTCGATCCTTATCTCAAAGCTCTGGAGGGCATCAAAGCACGCCGTGGGGTCGTCGTTGTTCTCCAAACGGACCCAAAGGGTCTCGGGACCGGGGCCCACTACGAAATACGGGCTTGTTATGTTCCCTGTATCGGCAATCGCATCGGCCTGGGCGTGGTGGTAGGTGATGGTATAATCGGATGAAGGCTGGCCGTCCAAAACCTCTACGTTGAATTCGGCCTCCAAATTCACAAATTCACCGCCGTCGCCGTCGACATCGCAGTAGCTCCTGTCGTTCACCTCGCCCGCGATGGCACGGCTGAAGTAGAGCGCGAAGGAGGTCGTGTCGAAACAGCCACCGCTGGCACGGTCCTCGATGCGCGCCCAAACCGTCTCGGGGGAGGGCGGGTCGATGATCTTCACACCGCCCAATATCTCCGTGCCCGGAACACCCGCCTGGGCAAGGGCCTCCGTCTCGAAATAGCGGACCTGGAAGACCCCAGGGTCCTGGCCGCCCAATATATAAGGGTCCTGGTCCGTCAGCAAAAACGTGCCGTTGGTCGTGCCGAAATCGCACTGCTTCATGTCCGGGGCGGGGTGGGCGATGGGTTGAGGCCTAAATGTGATGAC
>NZ_JBLXHL010000046.1:0-6194 GCF_048259695.1 Celeribacter sp.
GCCGCGTGCGTACTCGACTTCGGCGGCGTAGAAACGGCCAAGGCCGGGGCGTGGCTTGGATGCTTCAAGCGCTGCGGCGTATTCCTTCCCCTGCTGGCCAGGGCCATAACCTCGGGTGTCAGTCATGCGGTTTTGTCCTTGATGATCTTGTGACGGCGGCCGATCAGCTGGCCCATCGCGTAGCTGTAGGCGTGGGCGTTTGCTTCGACGCGACCAGCCAGCTCGGCAACGGTCATGCCGCGTGCCTGGGCGATGCTGCGAAGCATCGGCGCTTGTCGGGCATCGCCTGTGGCGTGGAATGCACGCGCCTCAGCGGCTTGCTGTGGCCAGGTTTCACGCTCCCAGCTCGGCCAGCCATCCAGCAGCGCAGTCACGTCCGATAGAACCGTGTCGATGCGTCCAGCCATGCGACTTCCTTGAATGTTTGAATGTTGTGTGCAGTTTGAATGTCGGCCAGCCGCGCGTCCTCTGGCGCGCTTTCCTGCATATACATACAGTGATTCGGGCACAAAAAAACCCGCCACGGTGGGCGGGTAAGATTCAGACTTGGGCGGCGCGATAGCGCGCCTGCCGGGCGTACTCATGGACGCTACAGGCTTCACAAAGACACTGCCGATTGCAGGTACGCCGGGGCGCGATCAAGCCACGCTTGCAGGGCTTGCCTGTGGTGTAGAACTTCCGGCCCTGGGCCTTGGCTTGCTTTCGGGTAGTAGGCTCCATGCTCAGTCCTCCACCTTGATGCAGCCGCGAGCCAGGCGGCGGCGCGTGTGGCGAGCGGTCGGGTTCTCGGTCCCGATCGAGCGGCGCCACTTGCGAACCTTGCGGGCCAGCTCAGGCCGGTAGTCCGCTTCCAGCTTGTCGGCCACGTCATCCAGCGCCTGGGCGGCGTCTTGCTCGGGGCTTGTCGGTTTCAGATAGGTCAGCGCCTTGCGTAGTGCTTCGCGGAGCCCTTCCGCATTCTGATAGCGGCTCATGCGCCCACCTCCTCAGCTGCCGGCAGGTCCATCGCCGCATGGTAGGCGTCGTACCCCTCACGGAGCGCGCCGGTCAGCTCATCGCGGAGATATTTGCGGATGACGCCCGTGTCCGTCTCGCCAGCCAGACGAAGTGCAGCACGATCAGGCAGGGCCATCGCCGCGCCACGTACCGCGACACTGTATTGAGTGAAGGCCCGTTCTACGTCGTCCACATGGAGCAGCTCGCCTGTCAGCCTGGCCAGCTCCAGCTCCCGTAGGTCGGCCTCGGCAGACAGCTTGCGCGAGCGGTGCGCGTCGATAGCATCAGCGTCGCCACGCTGGGCCACCTTCTCGACTTCGCGGGCCAGCCACCATCGAATCACTTCCCCGGTTTCGTACTGCGTTTCGACGCCCTTCCGGCCCTGGCGATCCATGACGGGCGCGCCATCAGCTACCCAATTATCAAGCGTCGTCTTGGCGATGCCCAGTGCAGCAGCGGTGTCGGTGCGATTCATTACAGTCATGCGGTGCAGCCTCCTCGGTTGATACCGACAAGGCTACTTCCCGAGTAGTAGCGAGTCCTCTGGCGGCGTTTCCACCCGCACAGGCCGTGGCTGTGCTTAAACGTCAGCTATTGGCGCAGCTGGTTCTAGTAGTTTTCCCCTATTTCCGATGTCGCCCACAAATAGATTTCGGCGAGTCCTGTCACCCGCAAGGGGTGTGGCCCCAGAAAGGACCCATGCTCTTCCAGGAACAGCCCCAGCCAGCCAAGGAATGCGTGGTCGACCACGGGTCACCAATGCCATTCAGCATCATGGGCCTCAACCGGGGTCCAACTGGGGTCCAACTTGAAAACACATGGACCCCGCCTCTAGCCCAGCAACCATGCGGGTTTCAGCCAACCGGGGGTCCAACTGACCCCCAAACCGAATTAGAACGACGACCTATTAAATGAGAATCAATCAATAGGTCTTTATTTTGTTTCCTTGTATTGTTGGACCCCATGGACCCCATAAGGTATTTAATCCAATAAAATCAATAACTTAGTACGGGGTCCAACCATGGGGTCCAACTATGATCGGGGGTCCAAGTTGGACCCCATGGACCCCCAAGCCTCAATCAGCGGGCACAAAAAAGCCCCGCGCGATGGCGGGGCCTTGGATGAAGGTGGATCAGAACGCGGGCTCGCTCCACTTGGGCGGCATGTCGTACACCTTTCGCCCATGGGACTTGCGGGGCTTCCCGAACGCATCAGCTAGGGCCTTGCCTGCTTCATTTAGCTGGGCGCGCGCCGGGCGATCGTACCCGAGTTCTATCAGCACCTCTGATGCCGTCAGTTGTCGTGTGGCTGGCTTGCTTGTGTCGTATTTGGACCGCACTAGTTCCTCGATGGGGCTGACCTGACGATGGTCATCGTTCGCGCCTTCGAGCTGCTGTTCTTCGTCACGGGTCAGCCACCAACGCTCTCCGTCCTTGAACAGACCATAGACCTCAGCCCATAGCTGCTGCATGTCGATACCGTGTTGATGGTTCACGGCTGTCACCGGCACGGTCCACCAACGGCTATTGCCGGTGTCATCGACCAGGAACGTTTCAGCATTCACGCTGGCAAAGAACACGGTTTTGCGCGGGTACTTCTCTTCGGTTCGGCCATAGGGACGGCGGAACATGTCGTAATCGGCCGATACGAAAGCCTTGAGGCGGGCAATATCGGATTTGCGGAACGTGGCGTCCAGCTCGCCCAGCTCTACCAACCAGTTAGACACGGCGCTTATCACGGTGTCTTTGTCTCTGGTATCAATCTGCGCGCCTTCCTTCACCAGATCGGCCAGTTCATGCCCCACCAGGGACTTAAACCATGACGTTTTACCGATGCTTTGCGGGCCTTGGAAGGTCAGCACGCCTTTGGAGTGGAAGCCATGAGGCATGGCGGCAGCGGCCACGGCAGACACAAGCCAGCGACGCAGCAAAAGGGCCAGCAGGTCGCGGCTATAGCCGGGCGCAGTGGTTAGGGTATCCATCAGCTCGCCAAGGCGTGAGTGGCCATCCCAAGGCTTGGACGTGATCCAGTTCATGACTGGGTTCACCGGGTTGCGGTCGCCAACGTTCAGCACGAATGACGGCGCGTCAGCCTTGGGGAGCTGGTTAAGGCTGGCCAGACTCAGGATGGTATTCATCGCCACGCTGCGGCTGTTGTCCATGGTGCCGGATTGTCCCGGATACCGGATCACCAACTCCTTGCGGATCACGTCATAACGGACGGTGACGCCGTAGTGGTCCAGCATGTAGGCCAGGTTCGGGATGGTGTTCAGCGGGCGACCTTTCTCGCTCATGTGCGGCCACGCCACGATCGGTGGCATGTCGTGAATGTCCTGCGGCGCCGAGTCATTGGCTGGCACGGGTGTTTTCACTAGGCACGCACGGATAGCGGCGCGGGTCGCTTCGTTGCCGTGGGCTTGGCGGTAGTCGTCCCAGTCTGTTCCCTCAGCGGCAGGCATGGCGATTACTGCGCCAGATACCAGCGCGGTGGCCTTCTCGGCGTAGTGGTGACCTGCACGACGGCCCTGCCGGTCTTCGCGATCGTGGTCGCCAGCAATGACGATAGTCTTTCCCGGATGGCGCTTGGCGATGCCTTCGATGACGTTTGGCAGATTACTCGCGTCGAACGCGGCATAGGTCGGCCAGCCAGTGGCCATGCTTACACTCAATGCGCTGGCGTAGCCCTCGGCCAGTGCCACGCAATCGCCCTCACCGTCGATGAAGTGGGTGCGGCCAGCCTTGGTGCCCTTGCCTGGCAGGTAGGCGCGGGTGCCGTCGCCGTCGATCAGCTGCACGTTGGCGAGCTGTCCGGCTTCGTCGTACATCGGCACGACCAGACAACCCGGCTGGAACATGTGATCGGCTAGCTTGATAGCGTGGCTATTTACTGTCGCGGTGCAGGTGAAGCCCTTACCGGCCAGATAGGCGGATTCACCCTGTACGGCATCGCGCATGATGTCGGCAGCGCGTGCAGCGGTTTTGCGTTGCTGGGCCTCAGTCGCTGCGCTCTCGGTGGCCTTACGCTCGGCGGCCCGCTGTCGGTTCAGCTCGATGACTTCGCGGTTGTCATGGTTCGTGATGCCCAGATAGCCTGCGACTTGCTGTGCAGCCTCGGTGATGCTTTGGCCGCTGACGCGCTGCACCAAGTCCAGGCCGTCACCGGCGTGAGGCTCGCAATGACGGCAATGCCAAGTCCCGCGGCCTTCATGGTCGTCAAAGTGGAAGCGGTCGGTGCCACCACAGGTCGGGCAGGGCCCATGCTTTCCCCTGGCTGGCACGTCTATCCCCAAGCCATTGAACACGGCGTCCCACTGACCTACTGCGGCGGCTGATACGTTGCTGACGGTGCGGCTCATGCTTCACCCCCAGCGGCGCGGAGGCGCAGCCCTTGGAGTTCATGACGCACGGCATCGCGTGCGATTTCATGGGCTTCGAGGATATGCAGCTCGCCACGCTGGCAATGTGCCGCATGACAGACTGAGGGAAGGAGTTCTTCTGCGGTGATGAAGCCTTGAGCGATCCCGGTGCGGGTGCTCTCACTGGCGATGGCCCAGAGGCGGCCATGAGTGCTGATATGGTCTTGCATGTGTGATGATCCTTATCGGGCGTCATCGCACACAGGGCGGGCCAGTCTTGCCATACCTATAGGTAGGCGATACACTGAGATTGTCGATCGCGCCCTGCATACGCGATTTCTGAAGCCCTGAGAGTTCGTCGCTCTCGGGGCTTCGTCGTTTCTACTCTTCAAAAATCGTGAGCCGCGTCTGCGCAAAACGACCCACTTAATGCCATCCTATCCCCCGTGCTGACGTTGCGCAAGTTACTGGCCTTTATGGTCTTTTTGCTTGTATTTCGATACATATAGGCCGCATTTCACGCAATATAATTGCTCATCACTCGGGATAATCAGGCTTCGCGTTCCTTGTGATCTTGCTTGCCAGACACGTCTACGGCGAACGGCAGGCGCTGCTCGTTTGCGATGCGGATCATCAGCATACGGATGGCATCGGATGGCGATAGCCCCATAGCTTTTAGTGCGGCAGTGGCCTCGGCCTTTACGTCGCTGTCGATCCTGGCGCGGATAACGCTGTCAGCAGCCATGATGAAAATCCTCTCTAGTCGCTCTGTGTCCTCAATGTAGCTACATTGTGTCAGGTATTCAAGCGACTGCTTATCAATCATTTTCTAGTACTCGGCCACGGTTCGCTGGATAGAGGGCGCGCTATAGAAACGCTTCCTGGCTGGCAGGCAATAGGAAGGAGATTCGGTGAGCGGTAGAGCGCGAAAGTCGACTCATGATAAGGCGCGTAATCATGAATTTATGGGGCTAGCAACGACAGGAGAGAAACCAGGAAGAGGTTGTATCATCAAATTAGGTATAATGATCATAAATGGATTTAGGTGAAGCTCTTGGACAATTATAGCGCTCTCGTTGATGCGATTATTCAAGCCGAAATGGAAGGGGTTAGAGAGCGTGAAAAAATTCTCTTTCTTGGCGATACCCCTGACTACATCATCAAAGCTGCTGGCTTCCCTTCTCTGAGGCTAGCAATAAAGGCAAGTACCATTGCAAAAGCTGCTTTTGATCATGGCATGCCCAAGTCTTTCCTCAAGAGGCTCCCCGAGGTAATAGCTAATCCCAAGGCGCTCTATCGCTCAACTAGCGAAACGGCACCAGAATCTGTTGTGGTGTTGACCTTCGAAGATCACCGAGGCTCCCCCATAATCATACCTATTCGGCCGATGGAAAAAGTAGGCCGTAATCAGGTACATAACACTGTTACAAGCGTCTATGGTAAAGAAGGGCGCAATCCAGAGGAGCGCTGGGAGAGTAAGCTCCTATGGCCTGAGAGGTCTTAGCAAGGCTTGACTACCAGTCCCTTTGAAGGTATCTTTCTAAGTGGAAGGTCCCTCACACCACGCAATTAGAGCGGAAATGTCATACCTTCCAAGTGACTCAGCCCCCTAGCGCCCAGCGCTAGGGGGCTTTCTTTTTGTCTTGCCAAATACCAACCACGCTAGCGCGCACTACGCTTCCTCAACGCGGCCATCTCAGCGGCGAACGGATGCGGGGCCGGTGCATCGGCAGGGTCAGGCTCTGGCGTCGCCTGTGCGGCCTCCTTGGCAGGCTCTGGGGCCGGTGCGGCTAGCAATTTCTGCTGTTCTTCCAGGCGCTCGACGGCTGCCCTCAGCGACTTC
>NZ_JBLXHL010000047.1:0-6173 GCF_048259695.1 Celeribacter sp.
TCACCCTGACCGACCGCTCGAAGATGATGGGCTTCCTGCGCACCAACTCGGACCACCACGCGGTGGTGCTGGCCATCGCCGAGGTGGACACGCTGAACCACGTCGCCTTCAACCACCCGGACTGGGAAGCGGTGATGAAGGCCTCGGGCCGGATGTGCGACGCGGGCTTCGGCATCGGCTGGGGGCCGGGGCGGCACGGCCCGGGGGACAACGTGTTCCTCTATTTCGTCGATCCCTTCGGCATGGTGATCGAGCACACCGCCGAGGTGCTGCAGGTGGACGAGAGCTACCGGGTCGGCGGGCCGGAGGACTGGAGCTGGGCTCCCGGGCGCAGCGACCAGTGGGGCATCGCCCCGCCGAAGACCGAGGTGTGCAAGAAGGCGCAGCTTGCCATCCCTTTCCTTTGAGCAAGGCCACACGACGCTGACGTTGCAGGAGGGCCGGCAGTCCTCGCCCAGAGAGACGACTGACGAAATGGCGCCTATACGAATCCAGAGTAGGGTAGGGTGGCAGCCTGAGCATCATCCTCGGCTCCACAAATCGGCCCTCGGGCATGCTCCTCGCAGTAGCTATCGACCTTCTCGCCATTCTGGTGATGCAGTATACGGAGGAAGCCGACCTAGCTGGACGGCGCACTGCAACTGACCCTTCGGGCGCGGCTCCGCGCGGCGCCCGTCCCATATAAAGGCGGTGGCAGTCACCAGGTTCGTCGCCCCTAAGCGCGAAGGAGAGGCACGAAACGAATTTGACGGGTACTCTCTGCCGAGATGAGAAGCCTCTCCCTAGGCGGCGCGAGGCCGCGGGCTTTTATGTCTTCTGCCAGAAGGCCGAGATATAGGCGTCTTTCGGACGCCGGCCCGACGCGCGCCAGGCGGAGCGAACTGATGTGGCCAGCTCCCGCTCTCCCGCGAACCAGAGGAAGATATCCTGATCCTCGGTAATCGCGTCCTTCGCGTCCTGTCCCATATCCTCACGACGTGCCGGCGCGGCGTAATCGATCTGCAGCCGCGGATGATTGGGCAGAGGATAGGCCGCGCCGGCGGCGTCGGTGTAGAGCGTGATGTGTCCGGTTGCCTCTGGGTTGGCCTCGAGAATGCGGGCGATCGCTGGGAAGGCGGTTTCATCCGCGAAGCCCCGCAGTTCGCCCGACACCACGCATCCGCCTCCGCCCGGTGCCATGACGAGCACCTCCTGCCCGGGCTGTGCCGTCCTTGCCCATTGCGTCGCGCGCCCCGCCGCGTGCTCGAAGAGATCAAAGCAGAGCTTCCCGCTGGCCGCATCGACTGAACGCGCGGTGTAGACCGGAAGGTGCAGCCTGTCCTCGCCCTTGGGCCACTCGGTCGCGCCGTTCTGCGCGACCCTCGGCCAGCGCGCCACGCGCCCCTCTGGCGGGATGCCGAGACGGAAATGGATTGCCGTGTCGGTGAAGCGCGCCACGTCGCCCTGCAGTGTCACCCGAAGGAAGCCACCCGCGAGCGGCGCGACGCTGAGCACCGTCATGATCACGGCGTTCGCGGGCAGACGCCCCTCCGTCGGCGCATCGCGCCAGCGGATTGCGTCCGCGACCTTCGGGTCCACCGCGGCGATCTGCGCCACGACCGTGTCCTTCAGCACCTGCAGATACTCCGCATCCGGTGCCCGGTTCTCGACCTCGAGCCCCTCGGCCCCCGGCAGAACATTGATCCGGCCATAGTATGTGTCGAGCGAAAGGCCCTCTGCGTCGTCCTGCGACACGGGCAGGTCGTGCTCGCGGGCCAGCGCGAGAGCGGCCTGGCGGAGCGGCGCGAAGGCGAGGCCGAGAGGGGCGGTACGGGCGGTGACCTCAGGCATGCGACCTCGCTTTCTGTCCGGCGACGCGCCAGATCATCGGCAGCGCGGCGAGCGAGAGCGCGCAGGCGAGGCCGAAGAAGACGCCATAACCGAGATGCTCCGCAAGAAAGCCTGCGGCGGTCCCGGCGACCATCGAGATCGCGGCATCCATGCATTGAAATAGGGTGAAATCGACGCCACCCTGACGCGGATCGGACCAGCGCATGAACTGCCCGTAAAGCGCGACGAAGCCGAACGCCATCACGGCGGCGCTTACCACCATCGCGGGCGGTGCCACCGTGGTCGCCGGCAGGATCACGTCGCCGGCCGAAAGCGCCACGACCGCGAGGATCGCCGATTGCAGCGCCACGGCGCCGACCAGAACGCTCCGCGCCCCGAAGCGGCGCACGAAGGCCCCGCCAAGCATCGCCCCGAGAAAGCCCAGCGTCAGGCTGCCGACTCCGCTCAAGATGCCGAGCTGCGCCAGATCGTAGCCGGCATCGATGAAGAATGGGCCGAACATGCCCATCGCGGTCTTCTGCGCCACCACGTAGAGCGCAGCGATCAACAGGCCCTTGCGGACCTCGGGGCGTTCGAGCGCTGCTCTGAGGCTCGGAGTATGCGTGCGGGGCTGGGGCCTCGGGCTGCGGGCAATGCGCGCGAAGGGCAGACAGAGCACCGCAATGACCAGCGCCATGGCCCAGGTGGCGCTGAGCCATCCGGCGCGATTCACGAGGATAAGAAAGACGCCGCCGCCGATGGCCGAGCCGAGATAGGCGCCGCCGACCTGTGCGGCATTGCCCCAGCCATAGCGCGTGTCCTGCAACGCCGCGACGGCATAGCCGTCGCAGACGATGTCAACAGTGGCGGTAGCGAAGGCTGCCAGCATCAGGATACCGAGAACCGGCAGCACCGGGAACGGGCCGATGAACCCGACCGCCAGCAGCGCGACGGTCACCACCGCGGCGCCGCACAGCACGATCATCGCGGACCGGTCGCGCCCGCCATCGGGCAGGCGGAACCGTTCCACCGGAGGCGCCCAGAGGAACTTCAGCGCCCAAGGCAGCACCAGCAGCGAGATCAGCCCGATCTGGTCGAGCGGCAGCTCCTGCGCCCGCAGGACACCGGGCAGCCCGGTCCAGGTTACGCCGCCGATGACGCTTTGCGCCACGTAGACGCCACCGATGGCACCGATGACGCCCCAATGTCCCCCTTGTCCGGACATCAGAACCGGTAGGCGATGCTGGCGGTCGCGGTGCGGCCCTCGATGCGGTAGCAATTGCCCGCGCTGCAGGTCTGGTCGGTGTTGTCGAAGACGTTCTTGACGTTCACCTGCAGGCCGAGCCCGTCAAATCCAAGCTGGCCGAAATCGTAGGACAGTGACAGGTCGGCGAAGAACAGGTCGTCGTTGCGGAAGCTGTTGGCATCATCGCCCCAGCTTTCGCCGACATAGCGCAGACCGCCGCCGAAGCCCCAGCCCTCGAGCGCGCCGGCGCTCGGCTCGTAGAAGGCCCAGAGCGAGGCGGTGTGTTCGGGAGTTGCAGAGAGTTGGTTGCCCTCGGTACCCGAGGCACCGCGTTCGATTTCCATATCGAGATAGGTGTAGGCAGCGGTCATCCGCAGATCGTTTTCGAAGTTGAACTGCCCCTCGAGCTCGAGGCCGCGCGAGCGCAGGTCATACGGCACCTGTACCTGGTTGAGCCCGCCGAACTCCGTCGGGTCGACGGTCTGGAACACCACGCCGTCTTCCTGCTGGATTTCGAAGAGCGAGGCGGTGATCAGGCTTTCGGTGTTGGGCAGCTGGTACTTGAAGCCGATCTCCTTCTGCACACCGCGGGTGGGATCGCCCGGGCGTCCGCTGTTCGGCGCATCGGCCCCGTCGAAGACCACCCCGGTCGTCGGCACGAAGCTGCTCGACAGGTTGGCGAAGAGTGACAGGTCGTCATTGACGGCATAGCTGACCCCGATTCGGCCTGAGAAGCCCTCGTCGGACTTGTCGGTGCCGGTCTTCACAGCATCGTACGTGGTGGTCTCGACCCAGTCGTAGCGCCCGCTGAGGAAGACCGTCCAGTCGCCGCTCTTGATCTGGTCGTGCAGGTAGAGCCCGAGCTGTTCGCTCTCCTGCCCGACGGAATAGGGCTGGTCGATCGCGTCGGTCGCGTCCGCCGAGACATAGCCCACGCCGCCGTAATAGGCGTCATAGGAGGCATCGCTGTAGTCGAGCCCGGTCACCAGCGTGTGGTTCAAAGCGCCCGTCGTGAAGAACGCCTCGACGCTGGTGTCGACGGCGAAGGTCTCGGAGTCCTCGAGATAGTGTCCCCAGTAGCGGCCAAGGTCGGGGGTCGCAGCGTAAAGCCCGCTGAACTCGAGATCGGCATCGACCTCGGAGTAGCGCAGGTTCTGGCGCAGGGTCACGCTGTCGGTCAGCTCGTGTTCGATCTCGTACCCGAGGCGCCATTGCTCGTTGTCGAAATCGTTGTAATCGGGATCGCCGGCGTAGATGTCGGACGCCTCGCCATAGGATGAGTTATAGTAGGCAGCCGTGCCGCCGCGCGTGGATTTGGCGTATTCCCCGAGCAGAGTCACGCTGGTGCGCTCGGTGAGCTGGTAGGTCAGGGCGGGCGCGATCATCGAGAGGTCGTCGCGGTAGCCGTCGAGCGGCGTTTCGGCGTCGCGCAGAACCCCGGTCAGCCGGTAGCTGAGGCGGCCATTCCTGACCGGCCCGGTAAAGTCGAACTTGAGCTCTTGATGTTCTTCGGTGCCGAAGGTCAGCTGCACCTCGCGGAACGGGTCCTGCTTCGGCCGCTTCGACACGATGCTGACGATGCCACCCGAGCCGCTGACCCCATACATCGACGACGACGGCCCCTTGAGCACCGAGACCGCCTCAAAGCTGTAGGGGTAGTTCTGGTACCATGCCGACGGGCCGTTCACCTGCCGCAGCCCGTCGCGGAACAGGCCGGTGTAGTACGACGAGAAGCCGCGCAGGTAGATCGCGTCGTAGCGGCTGTCGAAGCCGAAATTGGTGGTGCTGGCGCCGGAGGTATAGCCGAGCGCATCGAGCAGCGTGCGCGGTTCCTGATCCTCGATCTGGTCCTGCGTCACCGTGCTGATGCTCTGCGGGATGTCGCGGATCGCCGTATCGGTGCGCGTTGCCTGCCGGCCGCTTTCAGCGACATAGCCGTTCTGAACCAGCGTGTCGTCGCTTTCCGCCTCGAGCACGAGGGTCCCGAGCTCAAACCCGGCACCATCCTGCGCCATGGCACTCGTGGCGAGCATTGTGGCCGACGCCGCTGCAAGACCGGCGAGCAGGGCAATTCGAGAAACAAGCATGGGAGCCTCCATCTTGGTGGCCTTGGCTGTTTCATGGCTGAGGCATCCTTTCTTGCATCTTGACAGTTTTTGTCGGATAGCTTCAATCCACCTGCCCAGATGACGACCTATTGAGGCAAGGCGTTTGTATCTTTGTGGCAACAGGTCGTTCGCAGGGGGGGCTTTGGCCCGCCGTTCCGTTTTCCAAGCGGCGCGATCGGTAGCGGGGCGCCGAACTGCCGGCATGCACGGCAAGATGACCAATCGCGCTGATGTCTTTAAGGCGCGTCTTGGCGTCCGACGTAGCGCCGTGACCGAACCGCCAGAGGCTCTCGATTTAATAGCGCGCCATCAGATCCATGACTTGGGGCAGGTGACGCGTAGGGGGCGGGGGAGGGGCTTGCTATTCCCGAGTCTTTTTGTCATGAAGGCGTGGAGCGCCAGCCGGTTCCCGCCTTGCAAGCCCGACCTCATGTGCATCGACTTGCGGGAGACCGGATCGGCCGGCCTCCCGCCTTTTCGAGCCGCGTGGGGGCCGTCCGATCCCGCATGTGAAAGGGTTGCCATGATATTCCCCGAACGCCCGAGCCGACGCTGCGAACCAATCCGTCCGCAGCACGATCTGCGCGGGGCCGCGACGCTCGATCCGGTTCTGCATTGCGTGCTGACCATCGCGCGGCTTCAGTTCCAGAGCTTTGACACGCCCGAAAGCGAAAGCTGGACCTGCGCGCTGCCCCATGCCGACCGACTGTTCGGGCGCGAGGTTGCGCCGGGGCTCGTCTGCGGGGTCCAGCGCGCCGTGCAGGAAATGCGGCTCGCCCGGAAGAGCGTCTTTGAGTTCTCGAACCCGGGGTGCCGCCGGTGCGCGGCGCGGATCAGCGGCCATGAGCGCCTGCTTCTGAACATCGTGCGCGCCATGATGTGCGGGCGACCGCAGGATGCCGAGGCCCATGCCATGTTGCTGTGCGAAGGCAATGACACCAGCCCCTTCCTTGCAGAGGTCTCGTCGCTGGCAATGGGCCTGCGGTCGCTGCGCCCGGCGGTCATCGACC
>NZ_JBLXHL010000048.1:0-5977 GCF_048259695.1 Celeribacter sp.
ATCGGTCTCCGAGGGATGCTTGGCAACGGTCAGTTTATGGGTCTCGTAATAGTGGCGATCCATGTCCGAGATCGACAGTTCGATTTTGTAAATGGTGGCATTTTGCGCCATGATCTTCGCAACCTTTCCAAGGTTCGGGTTGCCTACCCCGTCCGGTAAACCTTGGGAAGCAGATATGGAGGCTGCAAACAACCAAGCCACGACACAGCGCGTCCAAGGTACGGGCCAGGGGGATGTATGACCCGGTCAGCGTTCCCGCCGGGGCAACCGCAGTCTCGGCCCAAAGCGGCCGCTCGTCGCCGATCTTGGTCGCTGCGGTGCGGCACCCCGAAGCTGCCATCTACTTGGCTTAGCAGAAATACCGCCAGCAAACGGCTGCACAGCAATACAGCCTTCGATCCTACAGGAGAATCTTGTGGCTCTCAAGTCATCGTTCGGATGATGGTCTCGGAGGTGGCTAATGAGTGAGGGTACGAAATTCGACGAGCAACTCGATCTGCTTGGACATACGACTGGTATCGAAAAAGAAGCTCCCGATGAACAAGTCGAGAGAATAGCCGAACCGTTTGATCCCGATGACATCGACGTAGTCACCCGGACAATGACTGTCGATCTCCTTCTGTCGCGCACTGGTTCGAACATGATTGATCTACAGCCAGAGTTTCAGCGACGTTGGGGGGTTTGGGACCCGAAACGTCAAAGTCGTCTTATCGAGTCGCTATTATTGCGGATTCCGCTACCAGTTCTGTACGCAGCCGAGGACGAAGATGAGCGCGGGGAGATCGTCGATGGCATTCAGAGACTTTCAACGATTGCGCGATTCATTGCACCTGGAATCATCGGAGAGAGAGCGCTAGCGCTCTCTGGCCTTGAATATCTGCACGACTATGAAAGTAAATATTTTGAAGATCTTAGCCCCCGCCTTCAGATGCGGCTACGTGAGTCTGAACTCGTTATTCACTTGATCCGAAAAGGTACGCCACCAGAGGTCAAGTTCAACATTTTCGCCAGGATTAACACAGGAGGAGTCGCTCTATCGCCGCAAGAGCTCCGCCATGCGATCACCCCAGGAAGGGCTCGCACCCTTCTAGAGGAGTGGTCAGAACTTCCCGAGTTCCTCAAAGCGACTGACGGAAGCGTTCGTACAAGCCGTATGGATGACCGAGAACTGGTGCTTCGATTCATCGCTTTCTACTTGATTGGCGTTGAAAACTATAAGCTGCCAGATATGGACGGATTCCTAGTCAGGGCGAGGAAGGCGATTAATGAAACTGATATCGCCAAATTGGATCAAATCCGCGAGCGCTTCATCTTCGCAATGCTCACCGCTCATGAAATCTTTGGGTCGGACGCCTTTCGTAAACGCTTCGACGTTAATGCTTCGAGGCTTCCTATCAATAAGTCGGTTTTCGAAGCAATGGCGGTCAATCTCGCGAACCTTACCAAGAGCCAGTCGGAAAAACTAATTGAGCGAAAGAATCAAGTGAGCGAAGAATTTATGGCACTTTGCAACGATCGTTCTTTTGAAGCTGCTGTTTCGCAAGGCACAGGTGACATCCGGAAAGTTCAGCGCCGCTTTAAGACAATTCAAAGTATGCTATTAACGGAAGCTGACAATGCTTAATCACATCAGCCTGCGGAACTTTAAGGCCTTCGATGAGGTCGAGATCGAGCTTGGCACACTGACACTGCTTTCGGGTCTCAACGGCAGCGGTAAGAGCACGATCCTGCAAGCGCTCGGACTTCTCCGACAGTCATTTGACGCTCGGTTCCTACTTGAAGGTTCGCTCGCACTGAACGGCGATTTGGTTGAGCTGGGCACCGGTCGCGACGTGCTGCACCAGAACTTCGACACTCCTGAGATCACGGTTGCATTGGACGAGCACGTTGACGGTGAAGAAAAGACGTATACTTGGCGGGCGCCAGCGAAATCCGATGAGGACGTGCTGCAATGCACCCAGAAACCCGAACGGGGCGAACTGAGACTGTTAGATTTGTTCATGCACGGTTCCCAGTTCCTCCGTGCTGATCGAATTACCCCAGCTGTGACCTTTCCAAAGTCGCAAAATGCCGTGCGCCAGCAACTTTTCCTTGGCGCACGCGGTGAGTATACCGCGCATTTCCTGCTCGAGTTTGGCGAGAGCATCACCACCAGTGATATTGTACGAAATTCCAATGAACCGAACGCCTCAAGTCTGATGGCACAAGTCAATGCCTGGATGCAGGAGTTCAGGAGCTATGGTTGAATTTGGGTGACGCGGCTTGATCAGGCGGCGCGGCTTTCATTGGCATCATCTTGGGCGACGCCGTCGGTGAATGTGACACCTTCGATGACGCGCGGCAACTGGTTCCGCCCGTTGAGCTTTCGCCATTTCTTCGATGCCGCCCTGACCAAGGTGAAGACCATCAGCTTTGCGGTCTTCTGCGAGAGCGCGCCCTTGGTCCGGACGGTGCGGTGCCTGACGGTGGCGAACACGCTCTCGATGGGGTTCGAGGTCCGCAGGTGGTCCCAGTGTTCGGCAGGGAAATCGTAGAAGGTCAGCAGTGCATCGGTGTCCCTGGTCAGGCAGGCCACGCCCTTCGCGTATTTCGCGGCGTACTTTTCCTTGAAGGTCTCGATGGCCGTCAGGGCCTCCGCCCGGGTTGCCGCGTGCGAGATGTTGCGCAGATCCGCGGTCACGGCAGGCTGCCCGGATTTCGGGAAGTGATTGAGTACGTTCGACATCTTGTGATACCAGCAACGCTGATGGCGCGCGCTGGGGAAGACCTCGTCCATCGCTTTCCAGAATCCGAGGGCGCCGTCGCCGACAGCCAGTTCCGGCGCGACCGCCAGACCGCGGGCCTTGAGATCGACCAGCAGTTCGCGCCAGCTCTGTGCGCTTTCCCGAACTCCGACCTGAAAACCCAACAGCTCCTTCTTGCCCTCGGGTGTCGCCCCGAGCACGACCAGCATGCATTCGGCCACCGGCTCCATACGGGCCTGCAGGTAGACGCCGTCCGCCCAGATATACACATAGCGACGGGCCGAGAGATCGCGGCGCTGCCAGCGGTCATAGTCTTCCTGCCAGCCCGCCGTGAGCCGCGAGATGGCGCCTGGTGACAGGTTCGGTGCGTCGGCCCCGAGCAGCGCGCCGAGCGCCTCCTGGAAGTCTCCGGTGGAAACACCGCGCAGATAAAGCACAGGGAGCAACGCATCGAGGCTGCGTGACCGCCGCGCCCATCGCGGCAGAATGCTTGAGGTGAAGCGGATCTTCTTCTCGTCTGGCACGCCCTTCGCCCTGTCGCGCACCTTCTGGCGCTGCACCGGGACAGGTCCGATCCCGGTCTGGATCTCGCGCTCGGGGCCCGTGCCATGTCGGACGACACGCTGCCGGCCGTCGGGCAGAAGCTCGTCGGTAAACTGCGCGATGAAGCTGGCGGCCTCCGCCTTCAGCGCTGCAGCCAGCATTTGGCGCGCGCCGTCACGGGCGATCTCCGTCAGCGGGTCGAGGATGCTTCCGGGCTGGCGGAGCGGGGTGATCGTGGTATCGTCAGACATAGGCGTATCGTTCCTCTTGGAAGTCTGGCAGGCTTGGACACCCGCCACGATACGCCGCCTTTTCAGGCCCCATCACCCATTTTCAGCCATAGCTCGGAGTTCAGTCCGGGAGTGCGTGTCGAACCCACTTCAGTTCCGATGACTGACCTAGTCCGCCTTATTTTTTCCTATCGTGGTGAGGGAGCCGCTTATGGCGACCCCCTCCGCCCGACCAATGTCGGTTTCGGGCTCACACATGCGCTTCCTGTGGTCACAGCCTGCCTTGCAGCAAAACCAGGAACGATGCTCGTTGTCGAAAACCCCGAAGCTCAGTTGCATCCACGCGGACAGTCAATGATAGGGCGTTTGCTCGCGCTTACTGCTGCCAATGGCACCCAAGTCATCGTTGAGACACACAGCGACCATGTGCTCAATGGCATCCGCCTGGCGGTTAAGGAAGAATTCCTAGTGCCAGATGTTGTGCGACTTCACTTCTTTAGCCGTTTGCCTGGTGAGGCGAGTTCTTTCGAAAGCCCTGTACTTGGCCCAGATGGACGGCTGTCATATTGGCCGGATGGCTTCTTCGACCAATGGGAGCGGAGCCTCGACCGGCTTCTGGACTAGGACACATGCCGCTACAGTTGTTTTTGAATGAGTTGTCGGTGCCGAATGAGCAACCCGCGCGTGCTGTTTCGATTAAACGCCTGAAGCAGCTCGTTGCGACGGTACGCCAGGCCAGAGGCCTCGATTCGACGGCGATACTGAATAGCCATGTGCCTCTAAGCAATTTTCCTTTGGGCGATCAGACAACTATCGCTTCAGTTCGTAATGACGGCGAGTGCATAGAAGAGAGCTTGTACCTTAAGGCTGTCAACAATCGCTCACCGATGGCATTGACTAAGGAGAACGTCGGTGAGGAGGATCCTGACTTGTGCGAGTATCGGATACAACCCGCGGCTCCGGTGCAATCCGGCCAGATTGCCTTGGGTCTTGGGTACGCACATTTCTTTCGCGGCCTTGGGCTGAGCCTGGCTTCTCACGAATTCTGGCTTGAGCAGTCAATTGAGCTTGAGCTCACCAAGCTGACCTCGGCTGGCGAAATTTCTATTGTGCAAGTTTCGGCTATGAACGCCGATAGCCCGTCTGCCATTGACTTCAATGCCGACCAAATTCGCGCGCTACTCGCGCCTTCATTTTCGAGTGGCGCAGAATTTTGGGAACGCCGCGCTGAGCTATGTCCAAATCTTGTTTTCATACCGCGTACGCGGTCACAACTCGAAGGCATTCAAGCTGGCGATCCTTTGCTGGAACAAACCTGGGCCAAGCTAAGCGGCATCGACAAGGCTATTGGTGCTTGGAAGATTAGCAAAGCGAAATATCCCATGTTCCCTTTCAACGTGCGGCCAGAGAGTAAAAGCCGCCGCGCGCTCACGGAGTTCAAGGACAATGAGGGATATATGCGTGCCTTTAGCGATCATTGCGACCTCGCACCATCAGAGTGCCGAATTCATTTTATTGTTGAGGCAGAACCGCATCGACATGCCCTGATTGGCCACATCGGCCGAGAACTCGGCATTGGTTAGAATTCCGCTCAAATTGTCTGCTGCGATTTCTTATTTTTGGACCTTCACCAGATCACAATGCAAATTCCTACCTCGATGACATGGGCATTATCTTAATGTCTGCTTACGCGGTGTAACCGGGGTTCGTTCGCGCAAGCAGCGAACTTCCGTAAACCGCCCTACCTGTAGGTGCTGCGCGCTGGGAAACGGTCGAATGATCGGGTCCACTTTGGTCTGGAAGAGGTCACTTGACTATTTCGATATCGAATGCGGTATCAGTGGCTGACTCCGCGCCGCCATTGGGTATCTTCTGTCAGGTGGGGAACGCAAGAATTTGAATCATTTTTTAGTCCACCAGATTATTTGGGGCTAAGAATTTATACCACGTCATTGGTGTGCAAGTGCGGGTGCCGCTATGTGGTAGTGACAGTTCTTGCCCGCATCATTTCTTGTCGACCATTTTCCGTAAGCGACCAGTAAAGACCGCTTCCGCCAGAACCTTTTGCTTGGGTGGTTAGATCAACCAACCCCAGTGCCATAAATTGAATTCGTAGGGTTTCGAAGTCATGTGAGTCGATCTCTGGGCTGAACGCGTCTTCTATCGGTGGCGCGCATTTCTTGAAAATAGAGGTTGAAAGTTCTGATTTTACGCCATGGTCAATCTTTGGCGCCATGAGGTTGGGTGATAGAAGGGCGTTGTTGCACAAAGGGGCGAAGGATTCACCTCGCGAATCCAATGTAGTAGCCGGAAGGTATGAGCAGACCTCCGAAGACTACCTACAAGACCACCAACTGGCAAAGCTACAATCAGGCGCTGAGGCAGCGCGGATCACTGACCGTTTGGTTCGATCCCTCGATGCATTGGGAAGCTATTCCGTCGGGGCGTCGCGGCCGTCAG
>NZ_JBLXHL010000049.1:0-3711 GCF_048259695.1 Celeribacter sp.
CTGTACCTGTGGGGTCAAGGATCAGGAACCAGGACGTGTCTTTATTTTCCGTGTGTGGGGTCGCCGTGACTCCTGTGCCACTCCGTAAGCTTTGCGCGGCAGGCAGCCTCGTTCTGACGCTCGCCAGCTGTGGCGGGGGCGGCTCGGGCGGCGGGAGCGGAAGCGCTCCCGGGGGCAACGCGCCGGAAACCGGGACAGAGATCGACACCCCGGCTTTCGAGACCTATTCGACCGATCACAACGGATACAGCCGCGTGCGCCTGCAAGCCGGGGACAGGCCCGGCGATGCCGCGATCCTTGCCAAGTTCGACGATGCGGATCCGGCCGACCCAAGCGGCTATCGCAATCTGATCGCCCAGACAGAGGCGCGTTATCTGGAGACCATGACGATCGAGGTGATCGCGGAGATTTCGGGCTCGGGAGCAGAGGAGAGGGTCAAACGCATCCTGCGTCTGACCGCGGATCAGGCCCCCTTCAACAACGTCGACGGCGATGGCAACCTGATTGCGTCAGGGCAATATTACTTCCGCGGCGGTGCCGAGGTCTACGCCAGCGTCGACGGCGGCAGCCTGCAGCGCGGTATCGGTGATCTCGAGAATATGATTGTCGACTTTGATAGCGAGACGGTGAGGATCGACCTGCGCACCCCCTATGACCCCGGCGCCGGGTCGCAGATCGAGACGGCCATCCAGGCTTCGGACCTCTCGCTGAACGTGCTGACCGGTGCCTTTGGCGGGACCGTCGAGATGACCACGCGCTCTGCCGACACCGGCGAGCTCCTCTCGTCGACGGGGCAGCTCCGAGGCAATCTCAACGGCGATGAAGAAGGGCTTTCTCGGCTCGTTGAGAATATGACGACCTCGGGCCTGTTCACCGTTGGGGGCAACAGCGATCGCTTCCAGGCGGACGGCGTCTTCTGGGGCAGTCAGCTCAACTATGAGGATTAAGCGCCGGTTCGCGGCGCTACTTCTGGGCGTTCTCACTCTTGGACCGCAGGCAGCTGGGGCACAAACGACGAACCCCTCGCTCCGCGATCTGACGCAGTTGGTGACCTCCGAGAGGCTGCGGACCTATGCCTTGGCGCGGGGGCTCGCAGCGGGTGGACCCGCCCTCGGGACTGCGCTCGATCTCAAACAGCTGCTGCGACGGCAGGGCTTCTATATGGATGAGACCGGCTGGCAACGGCTCGCCGCCGACCAGGCGTTTTATCCGCAGCTCAGTTACGTGCCAAACATGAATGGCGGCTCACCTCAGGAGCGTTTGGAATTCCGCGGGCTGACCTTTGATTTGCGGGACGAACTGGTGGCGCGGGGTGGGCTGGCGGTCGGCGCCACCTACGACGGGCTCCTGCGTTACGGCTGGGACAGCGGGCGGTATCTGCAGCTACAGGCGCAACTCGGCGGTCTTTACGCGCCGGGCCCCGACCTGGGCAGGACCCGCGCGAGCCTCGCTCTTTGCTCGCGCAACCATCTGACCGACTGGCATTTCGTCGATCTGTGCCTGAACCATTACGAGGATCACCGCGACCTGCAGGATGTCACACGGGATGAGGCAACCGTCAGCGTCAGCACACTCTTCGAGCGCAGCGCGAGCCGCCATGAGGTCGGGCTGTCGCTGTCCCGGCGGAGCGACGAAGATCGGCTGCGCAGCCTCGCGGAGGTCGGGCTCGAGTCGGTCTGGGCCAGCTCGGCGACCCGGCTTTCCTTCGAGTATGGCGCGCCGACCGGGGACGAGACCGGAGCGCTGCTGACCGCGGCAGGCGAAATCCGGTGGCCGGCCGCCGGTCAAGTGGTCGGGCTTGGCCTGTCGCTCTCGCGCTCGCCGAAGACGCTATTCCTGGGCGAGGATCGGCGCGATGACAGCCTCGGTGTGACGGGCTTGCTCGCCATCGATGGCAGGCTGGTCCTGACGGCGGCCTATAGTCGGACCTGGTCGACGGTGAACTTCTTCGAGGATGAAGTGATCAGCTTCGGTGTGTCCTACAGCTTTCCCTGACCGGGCGGCGCCTGGCCATGCCTCGGAGCGGGCGACAGGACACGGCGCCGCTCTTGCGAGCGTCAATGCCTAGGAGGCGACGTAGTTGACGACACACAGCAGGATCACGGCGCCGATGATCAGCTCGAATGCCTGGGCGCGGAGCCAGCGGCGGGTTTTCTTCTGGGACTCGTGTTCGATTTCAAATTTGCTCATGTCACGCGTCCCTCTCAACCAATTCTCAACTCAAACTGCAAACTTACAGCCTTTAATCTTGCGTTAACTAGATAGCCGCGGTCGCGGAGGAACGGCAGTCCCACGGCAGGTTAGGTCTTGGCGCTTTGGGGGGCAGGGATAGTCCGAACGGCGTGCCACGGCCTATCCGATCGGATAGGTCGGCCAAACTCAGGAGTAACGTCTCGGCCTATGGATCAGCGCAGGGCATCGGATAGCGCACGGCGCGAGGCGGGCGTGGCCATCTGGTCGTGCAGCCTCTGGAATTCGATCCGCGCCTGCGCTTTCTGCCCGGAGTTCAGGTAAGCATAGCCCCGCAGGAGCGCGAGATCGCGGCGCACCACGCCCGTGACGCGCTCGAGCTCGTCAAAATAGGCGATGGCTCGCCTGAAGTCCCGGCGGTTGTAGGCGGCGACCCCGCGCTTATCGAGGATCTGGCTTTCGATCTCGAGCCGCTGCTCGGCGGTGAAATGCGTGCCGGCGGCGACGGCAGCGGCCTCATCCACCATGTTGAGCCGCAGCATGACGAGCGCTTGACCATAGCTGGCGTCGCGGCGGGTCTGGGGGCTCCGCGCACTGCTGGCCGCAGCCTTGAAATCCGAGAGCGCCTGCATGGGACGGTCCGCATTGAGGGCGCACCATCCGCGCTGCGCGACGGTCTCCGCGTCACGCGCGCTGGCGGCCTCGGCGAGGCAGCTTGCCCAGTCGCCGCGTTGCGCGGCGCTTCGAGCGCCCGAGAGCGACGCGGGAGCCGTGGTGGTCTGGGCGCTGCTTGCCGGTCTTTGTTGGCTGGCCGCACGCTGAGGCCGGCCGACGGGGCGCAGGCTGACTGCAGGTGAGGAACCTGTCGCAGGGCTGATTTCCAAGGTGCTCAGGGGATCAAGGGGAGCCGTCGCGGGCGCGATCTGTCCCTGCGCCAGCATTCCGGCACGAAGCCGGTCTTCAACCGAGGTCAGCCGGTCCGCCGAGGCCGGAGACTGGCTGCGCGCAAGATCGGCAAGTCGTGCAAGCTGGTCGAGTGTGGCGACATCCGCCGATTTCTCGAGTGTGGCCACCAAGGCGTCGGGGTCGGTGCAACTGCGCGCGATCCCAGTATACACCCCGAGCGCGGCGGTCACGTCGCCAATCGACTGGTATTGCTCAGCCAGCAGCCAAGCGTTGTTGACCCGCTCGCAGCGCAGGAGGGCGGGATTGGCGCGGGCAACGCGGATCGCGACGTCCGCATTGTTCCCCGACACGGCTTCGTCAAAGCTGGCCTGTGCCTCGGAGAGCGCGAGGGTCTCTAGCAGGTCCGCGGAGGGCGACCAATTGGGATATTCGCGGCTGATCTCGGCGATCGTGCCGCGCGCGGCTTCGAACTGCCCGGCGTCGACCTGGCGATAGATGCGGTCGATCATCTCGCCGGGCACGCTGCGTTCGATCTTGCCAAGATCGTCCGGCACGACCCAATCGGGGTATTGCAACTGCAGCCGCCGGATCTCTGAATTGACCGCCTGCTGGTTG
>NZ_JBLXHL010000049.1:3721-5824 GCF_048259695.1 Celeribacter sp.
CAAGATCGTCCGGCACGACCCAATCGGGGTATTGCAACTGCAGCCGCCGGATCTCTGAATTGACCGCCTGCTGGTTGTTCTCGGACATGTAGAAACGCAGCGCCTGGAGGTCCGCGTCGCTCGGCGTTTGCGCCAGGGCGGCTCCACCCACCAGGCAACACGCAACCGCGAGCGGGAGTCCCATGTGTCTAAGCAGGGTCATATCGGGATACACATCGGCGAGGCTTCGATCTGGGCGATCATCGTAAAGAGCTGAAGCGTGCCCGGATAGTAGGGCGAACTGCTCGAGAAGGGCGGGATCTGCGAGCCCACGCTCTGGCGCACTGTGCAGTCGGCGAGCGCGGAGAGCGCCCTGTAGCCGGGGTCGTTGCTGGTGGAAAGCGCGCGGCCGGTTTCACGGTCGATGACCGTGGCGACAAGGCCCGCGCCGAGCCGCTCCTGTGCCTCGGCGTAGCGCAGCACCGCCGGATGGTCTTTCAGCCCGGACCAGATCAGGTAGAGCGGTAGACGCATGGCTTCGTAGCCGGCATCGAAAGAAAAGCCCTCGGCGGCGCGGACCCCACTTGGGGTCACCTCTACCCAGTCTGGAACGACACCGTCCTGAGCGAGCGTCCTTGCCAGCTCGACGGCCCCGCGGGCGGCCTGCGCGAGGATCGGGACATCGAACTCGGTGGCCAGCTCAGTCATTGCGAGCGGCATCGCGTAGCAGGGATTGTAGATGAACCCCGCTTCGGTCCTGAAGCCCTCTGCGCCGGGGATAAGCAGCGGATCATGGTCGGCACCGCCGGGGTGCCGCGCGATGCACGAGGCGACGATGTCGGAGACGATGAGCTTGGCGCTTTGGCGGTAGTCGGGAATGTTGAACCGCCGCGCCGCGCGCAGCAGCGCCCAAGCCCGGAAGAGATCCCCGTCGCTGGCGTTGTTGAGATCCGGCACCTTGACCGGCTCGTCCGGGAACCAGCGCCAGGCCATCAGGTTGTCGGAACGGATGGCAAGGTTCAGACGCGTCCAGGTCTCCATTCGTTCGAAGGCGCGCTGGTCGCCCAGTGTGGCGGCAAGCAGCAGGCCGTAGCCCTGTCCTTCGGAGTGGCTGGAATTACGCTGAAATTGGTCGATGACCCGTCCGGTTGCATCGAGATTTGCAGTGCGCCAGGCGAGCCAGACGTCCTGCAGATTGGCTTCCAGCCCGAGCGTCTGGGCCGAGGTTGCTGCGGCGGTGCCAATCAGGCCAACCAGAGCAGCCATTCCCGAAAGCAAACTGCGCCGGTTCATTTCTTTCTCCGTCGGCTCGCGACCAGGAGCCCCATCGCAGACAGTGCACATCCTATGGCGAGCAGGAAAAGGGGGGCAATGTATCTTCCCGGCGAAAGTGTTACATAGTTGCCTACAACAGCGCGTAGATTCGAGATGGTGAGAGGCTCCTGCAGGCTGAGCGGGCGGCTGGCCGATCTCCAGACCTGCCAGGTGCCGTCAAATCCGAACAGCGAGACCTGTCCCTTGGGGCCTTCGGACTTTTGGTGCATGTCGACCAGCGAGGCAACGAGGCGTTCGTAATCGGTGTTGGGACGGACAATCAACCAAAGATCCTCGGGTGCCTCCATGCTGGGCTGAACGAGCATGGCCTCAGCGGAGCGGCCGAGCAGCCAGCTGTCGAGATCGGACTCCGGGCCGCGCCAGAGCGAGATGATCTTGCCCCGCAATTCCCGCAGGCTGTCGGCGGCTTCGTGTCGGTCGAGAAAGAGCGTCCACCAGCCGCGCGAGTCAACCTTTGCCCAAGGATCGACGACCTGTCCCGCGGTGGTGGGCGACGACAGCAGGACCTCTTCGAGCTCCGAGACGTTCTTGCTGACAATGTCGCCGGGGATCATCGAAAGATCGGCAGGAATGCCAATCTTGATCGAACCGGTGCGTGCGGGTTGTCCCTCCGGGACGGCGGCGGCCGTCTCATCCGAGACGTAGATCGACGAAATCTGGGCGAGCATCCCGAGCGGCAGCGTCCGCTGCGCCGCTTCGCTCATCGAGATGCGGGAGACATCGAGCGAGGCGAGGCTCCGGTCGATGCGCGGCAGCACCATGCGCGGGCTCTCCGGGACCGTCAGGCTG
>NZ_JBLXHL010000050.1:0-5780 GCF_048259695.1 Celeribacter sp.
GGGCCAGTTCCAGCCGCATGTCCCGCCCACGCTCGCCGTCGAGGTTCGACACGGCTTCGTCGAACAGGAAGACCTCGGGCGCGCCCACGATGGCGCGGCCGATGGCGACGCGCTGGCGCTGCCCGCCCGAAAGCGCCGAGGGCTTCTTTGCGAGGGGATGGGTCAGCTGCAAAATCCGCGCCGCCTCGCGCACCTTCTCCTCGCGCTCGTGGCGCGGGGCGCGGGCGAGGCGCAGCGAGAAGCCCATGTTCTCGGCGACGCTCAGGTGCGGGTAGAGCGCGTAGGACTGGAACACCATGGCGACGCCGCGCTTGGCGGGCTCGACATGGGGGACGTCCCGCCCGCCGATCTCGATGGTGCCGCCGCTGCTCTCCTCCAGCCCGGCGATCATCCGCAGCAGCGTGGACTTGCCGCAGCCCGAGGGGCCGACGAAGACCCCGAACTCGCCCTTCGGGATCTCCAGCGACACATCCTTGATGACGTCATGCGCCCCGAAGGACTTCTTAACGTTCGTCAGCTTCACGCCCGACATGGCTTACACCTTGAGCCGGACGACATGGTAGGACAGCGGCGCGACCGAGCCGCCCAGCGTGCCGTCCTCGACCGCGAGCCCGCTGCCCTGCGCCCGCACGATGGCCTCGCGGCCCGGCCCGTTGGTGGCGCGCAGGTCGTGGCCCTCCATCACCTGGTGGTCCAGAACCGAGGCCCCCTCGAAGCCGGTCAGCGCCAGCCGCAGGTCGGCGGCTTCGGTCAGGTGGCGGTTGACGATGAACAGCGTCACCGTGCCGCCCGCCGTGTCATGGGTCGCCGCCACGTCGAGATATTGCACGTCATCGGCGACCGCGCAGTCGTAGGTCGGCCCGTCCACCGAGACCCGCAGCGCCGTGCCGCGCCCGTAAAGCGAGGCAAGCTGATAGGGCCAGTAGATCGACTGCCGCCAGGCCGGGCCGTCCTTCTCGGCGCGGATCGGCGCGATGACGTTCACAAGCTGCGCGATGCAGGCGATCTTCACCCGGTCCGAGCGCCGGATGAACTCGTTGAGCAGGCAGGCGACGAACAGCGCGTCCTCGAAATTGTAATCCTCTTCCAGCAGTTCCGGCGCTTCCGGCCAGTCCCAGCTTTTCCAGTTCTCAGAGTCCTGCTGACGCTTGTGGTACCAGACGTTCCACTCGTCGAAGCAGATGTAGACGTCGTTCTTGGCGCGCTTCTTGGCCTTCACGAAGTCGATCACCCCAGCGATGGACTGGATATAGCGGCCCGTCTCCTCGACCTTGCCGAAGAAGTTCAGCGTGTCGTTGCTGGAGTTGCCAAAATACTTGTGCAGCGAGATGTAGTCGACGTTCTCGTAACACTCTTCGAGCACGCCGCGCTCCCAGTCAGGATAGGTCGGCATCTCGTCGTTGGACGAGCCGCAAACGATCATTTCGGCACCGGGAGTGAGCTGGCGCAACGCCTTGGCGGTCTCGTCGGCAAGGCGGCCGTATTCCTTGGCCTCCTTGTGGCCGATCTGCCAAGGGCCGTCCATCTCGTTGCCAAGGCACCACATCTTCACGTTGTAGGGCTGTTCTACGCCGTGGCTGCGGCGCAGATCGGACCAATGCGTCCCGGACGGGTGGTTGACGTATTCCATGAAGTTGCGCGCGTCCGAGATCCCGCGCGAGCCGAGATTGACCGCCAGCATCATGTCGATGCCCAGCTCCTCAGCCCAGATCGCGAACTCATTAATCCCGACCTGATTGCTTTCCTTGCTGCGCCACGCAAGGTCGAGCCGCACCGGACGATCCTCCTTCGGCCCGATCCCGTCCTCCCAGTTGTAGGCCGAAACGAAGTTGCCGCCCGGGTAGCGAATGGCGGGGATTTTCAGATCCCGCACCATCTGCGCCACGTCCCGGCGGAAGCCGTGCGCGTCCGCCTGTGGGTGCCCCGGCTCGTAGATGCCGGAATAGATGGCCCGGCCCATGTGTTCGATGAACGCGGCATACAGCCTGTCGTCGATCTGTGCGATTTCAAACGCGCGATGGATGGCAGCAGTGACCCGCATCCGACTCTCCTCCTTATTTGTCCTACAAAAAAGCGACAAAGCGGCGCGCTGTCAACAGGTGTTCCACCTCGCCGGCAAATCAGCAGCGAAAGGTCCATGTTTCCTGGGTTTCTCTTTCGAGGCCGCCGGCTGCCGAAAGCAAAGCCGAGCCCGGGCTCGCGCTGGGGTATCCGGGGATCGCAAACGGTCGCAACCGCGGCCGAGGCCGTGGTTGCACAAAAAACAAGCAGCACAGGCAGAGCCCAATGCTGCTTGGTCCGGAGACCAGCCTTCTTTCAACGGTCGATCACGGCTTCGCGCAAGGCAGGAAACCTGATGAGCTTGCGTCGCCTTGCGCGACGCGCAGTCGCCGATTTGTGCGCCACGAGACCATAGTAGCCGTTCAGCTCCGGGAGCTCATCAGCGACAAAGCCATTGCGCTTGATCTCTCGGTAGACGCTCGACCTGTGACGGCTGAGTTCAGCGGCAATCCTACCGACTGGCAGCTTTGCGTTCAGCATCTCTTCGATACTGCGCCGGCCACGAAGGACTGACTCTGTGCGCGCCATCATCCGTTCTCCTCACTCTCCAGCAAGATAGGGAATTGTCACATCGGAGTTTAGAATGTGCCGCTCTGTCCCTGTGCTGCGGATAACTCGAAAATATGTAACGAGGTCTGCCGTGCCCAGTCAGCCCACTCCGCGATCATCAGCTCTAGGAATGAGTTCGCGACCAAGCGGGGGTACCCCAACTGGGCAGGGGAAGGCTAACGGCATTGGGTCTAAAGACTGCGAGATCGTCCAGAAGATGCTCGGAAGGAAAAGGCCACGCAAAGCTACCGCTCGCTCCAACGAGATATGGGCCCATGCCGGACACCTGGTACTTTTGGTGCTTGGGCGATGACGCGTGTTCAGGGCTAATCCAGGCTGACCTCAGCGGAAGTGCCTGAACAGGCCGCCGGCGATATCGGCGATGTCGAAGACCCGCGCATAGAGGTGTTCGCGCGCCGCGAAGGTCACCGAGTCCGACCCCGACATATCCCGCTCCACCGCGGTGACCAACCGGCGCAGACGGGCTTGGTGAACACCGAGCCGAGTCTGGACGGGATCGGCCAGAACGCCCGCGAAGGCCGTGATGATGGCCGCCGTGACGATCAGCATCAGGGCGACCGTGACAATGGCCAGAGGCGAGGCGCCGACAGGGAAAGCGCCGTACCAGAGGCCGCCCAATGCACGGCCGAGCGGGAAGTTCCCGATTGCGGCGTCCAGAGCGTAGGTATCGGCCAGCGCAGGCGCCAAAGACAGCATGCCCGGCGTCAGGCGATGGAATAGCCAGGCCCCGAAGCAGATGGTCAGAAGTGCCGTGGTCATTTCGGCCACGGCCGACCGGGTGGCGGTGTAGGTCTTGATAGTCGCTGCGGCCCGCTCCGCCCGCCTGCGCGTTTCATCTTCGCTGAGGGAAGTGCCATCTCGAAGCGGGGGAGCCTCGGCGAAGCGATCGGCGATAGAGCGCCCCGGACCGTCCGGCAGGGCAAAGACATGCTCGAGAAGCCCCTCCTCCACCGCGCGGGCCGTCCGCGTGGGCAGGATCAAGTGGACGCGCCCCAGAAGGCCTGAAGCGCGTCTCAGGCCCACCACCCGCAACAGGAACGCGAGAAGGCGCAGGAGGGCATGCAGGGGCGCTAAGACCACGTTGAGCGGGGCACAGAGGATATCGAGGCCCAAGGCCCTGTGATGCAGCCGGGCCGAGCCCGCGAGGGAGAAAGTCGATTTGGCATAACTATCGACGCGTGCCCGCGCTGCAGAAAAGTAGTCCTTGGGCTCCGAAGGCTGGATCGCACCGCGCTGCATTTTGTCCTCTCACCGAGCCGAGCCCCCTGCCCACCCAGCTCGCAGATAATACGCCCTCGGCTGGCTTCCAAGCCATGAGCAATGCTTGGCACGCCCCCACACGGACGCCGCCCCGCCGTCACAGCACTGGCTGGCCGTAGTTTATTTCCTTCAGCGGCTCGGAAAGCGTCGGGATTTCTAGCGGTCGGGCAGAGTGGCACGAAATAGTGGCATACCGTAGTGGCATGAAATAGCAAAGAACCTTGAATAATCAGCCGTAACACAGATACTTAGAAAAGAAACTTAGTGGCACGAAATGGAGCTCTGGAGTGGCCGAGATGATCATCGCCCCGACGCGAATCGAGCCTGCCCGGATCGAAGACCTGCCGATCAAGCTGGCCGACTCCGCCCTGGCTTTGGCGTCGGCTGCCACAAAGCTGGGTCGAAACTTGCCCGCCGAGACCTTGACCGAGGTGGCCGCGATGATCCGGGTGATGAACAGCTACTACTCGAACCGGATCGAGGGCAACAACACCCGTCCCCGGGAGATCGAGCGCGCCTTGTCAGGCACATTTGATGCCGACCCGAAGCGCCGTGCCCTGCAACAAGAGAGCGCCGCCCATGTCCGCATCCAGGCACAGATCGATGCCCTAGCCGCGGCCGGCACACTTGGAGACCCGACCGGACCCGACTTCATCCGCTGGCTCCACGCGGAGTTCTACCGGGACCTCGACGCCTCCGCACTCACGATCCGGGAAGGCGCGCACCCGGTGGTCATGGTGCCGGGAGAATGGCGTGACGGGGACGTGGAGATCGGCGAGCATGTGCCTCCGCCCCATGACAAGGTGCCGGCCTTCATGGATCACTTCCATGCGCGCTTCCGGCTTGACTGGCTGCACGGGCAGACGGCCCGGATCCTCGCTGTGGCCACGGCCCACCACCGGCTCAACTTCATCCATCCGTTCTACGATGGCAACGGCCGGGTCAGCCGGCTCATGAGCCATGCTCTCGCCCATCATGCCGGGATCGGTGCCAGCGGCCTCTGGTCGGTCTCCCGGGGGCTCGCGCGCGGATTGGAGGGAGGTCTGCCCGGGCGCGACGAATACAAGTCCATGATGCACCTGGCGGACCGGGTCAGGCAGGGCGATCGCGACGGGCGTGGCAATCTCTCCCTTGCGGCACTGACCACCTATACCGACTGGTTCCTGAAGGTTTGTCTCGATCAGGTGGAGTTCATGGACGAGCTGCTGGGGTTCGACGGGATGGGCAAGCGTCTGGCACGCTATGCGACAAGCCGCGACTTCCGTGCCGGCGCGTCCGATCTGTTGCGGGCAGTCCTCGTTCGGGGCGAAGTTGACCGCGGCGATGCAGCGGCCATCCTGGGCGTGGCCCCGCGCACCGCACGCGCCGTTATCAAGGAACTCACCGATGATGGGGTGCTGGGATCCACCACGCCCCGCGCGCCCCTGCAACTGCGCTTCCCCAGTCAGACGCACGAGATGCTTTTCCCCCGCCTCTTTGAAGCCTGATGCCGCGCGTCACGGGCGCGAGATCTTCCTCAGGTGGAGCTAGTGTCCACGGACCAAAGCGCCGTCAATGGCATAGTGCCGAACGCATCGAGATCTGAGTTCCAGCCAGACCAAGGCCGCAACTCCCGCGAGCATGCGGACAGGACCCAATTCTGAAATCCCGCCGCCCATCAGGGCAGGTGCGGCATTCACCGCTCCTGTCCCTTCTGCCCTGCACGCCCCCGCTCTTTCTCAGCCACCTGCCCAGCAATCTGCGCCGTCCTCTCCTGGTCCCTGGTAACATTCGCCAAGCTCTGAACCCGGACCGACTTCCCAGCCTGTAGCCCCTGCGACAGCAGGTTCGCGACAGTCTCCCGAGCCGCCTCCCCAGCCTTATCCTGCAGCCCGCCTGCGCGGATCCGC
>NZ_JBLXHL010000051.1:0-5717 GCF_048259695.1 Celeribacter sp.
GGATGTGCGGGGAACGCTGCGCGGAAATTTTCACGGGCGTCGTGGTTGCCCAGCAGCAGGCGCACGGGCATCGGCAGGTCGGCCAGCAGCTTGCCCAGTTGGGCGTAGGCCAAAGGGTTGCCGTCCTGCGTTAGGTCGCCGGTCAGCACCACCAGGTCGGCATCGGCCTGGCTCTGAACAACGTCGTCGAGCACACGCTTGAGCCGCGCCGAGGGGTCGAGACCATAGAGGGTCTCGCCCGCGGGCATGAGGTGGGTGTCCGTGATGTGGATGATCTTCATGAGGCGTCTCCTTGATGGAGCGCGCCATAGGCAGCTTGCGTAACGGATTTGAGACGCCGCGAAGAATGTGGACGAACTTCATCACGCCTTCATGTGCTTGCCATCAAACCTTTGGAAAACCTTCTCCATTTCGTCGCGCTTCCCCGGCTAGAGAGCCGGCCATGCGCCGGTACCAGCCCCGGGGCAACGGTTTTCAAGGGCCCTATGGCCCCCGTCGCGAAGGAATGCACGATGACCTCGAAATTCATACGGGCCGCTTTGGCCACGCTCGCTCTAGCCGGCACTGCCCATGCCGAAACACAGATCACCTGTCTGACCAACGCCGGTCACCTGACGCGCCAGCACCAGCCGCTGGCCGACATGTTCAATGCCATGCAGAACGATGTGAGAGTAGTATACGCCGCTCCGGCGCAGAACTATTCCGACACGCACCTCAAGCTGATGCGCGCCTCGGCCACCAACACGTTGCCCGATTGCGCGTTCGAGGCCTACAACCAGCTGCCCTCTCTGGCCCGCGCCATGGCCGACCGCGGCCAGATCGCAGACCTGTCCAAGCTGATGAACAAGGAAGAGGCTGGTTGGAAAGACGCGAACTACACCGACCAGATGCTGAGCCTAGGCCAGGTTGACGGCGTGCAGTACGGCATGCCCTTCAACGCCTCGGTTGTACAGTGGTACGTCAACGCCGACCTTCTGAAGCAGGCGGGGGTCGAGGTGGAAGACTTCCCAACCGACTGGGATGGCGTTCTGGAGCTGGCCGCCAAGGTCGATGCGCTTGGCGAAGATATCGACGGCATGTCCTTCGCCGTGGATCAGTGGGGCGATGACTGGATGTTTCAGGTGCTGATTGCTCAACAGGGTGGCCAGATGCTGAACGACGCTGGCGATACGGTGGCCTTCGACCAGGACGAGCGCAGCCTCAAGGCCATGCAGCTGGCCCGCCGCATGGTGACCGAGGGCGGCTACGACCCGCGCACCGACATCGACTCCCAGCTGACCGCCTTTACCTCGGGCAAGATGGGTTTCTACGCGAACTCCCCCGCCTCGGCCAAACTGATGCAAGAACGCGTGGGCGAAGGCTTCGATCTGCGCTCGGTCAAGTTCACCGTCTGGGACGACGCCAACGGTACCCTGCCAACGGGCGGCAACGCCGGCATCATCACCACGCAGGACCCGGAGAAGCAGGCCGCGGTCTGGGAATACCTGAAGTTTCTTACCGGCCCGAAAGGCCAGGAACTAACAGCGAAGAACACCGGCTATCTGCCGACCAATGTTGCCTCGCTTGAAGATGAATACCTCGGCGCCTACTACACGGCCGAACCCTACTTCGCCACGCCGTCGAGCCAGTACGCGCGGGCCGGTGCTTGGTGGGGCTACCCCGGCACCCAGTCCGAGAAGATCTGGCGCGACCAGCGTTCGGTCTTCCGTGCCGTGATGCTGGGCGAGACCTCGCCAGAGGCAGGCGCCGAGGAAGTGAAAGCCATCGCCGTGAAGTTGATGTCGCGCTGATCGCGCAGGTATCCAATGGGCGGGGGCCAGTCATGGCCCCCGCCTGCATTTTACAGGTTCAGGACATGGCACGGCTCACCCTCACCGACATTCAGAAATCCTTTGGCGAAACGCAGGTCCTGAAGGGGATCAGCCTCGACGTGCAGGATGGCGAGTTCCTGTCGCTCGTCGGCGCGTCAGGCTGCGGGAAATCGACCCTTTTGCGGATCATCTCTGGTCTCGAGACTGCCGACAGCGGGCGGATCGAGATCGACGGCGTGGCGGTGGACCAGGCCACACCCAAGGCGCGAAACGTGGCGCTCGTTTTCCAGGACTACGCGCTCTACCCTCATATGAGCGTCGCGCAGAACATGGCGATGCCACTGGTGATGGGCCGCCTGCCAATGCGGGCGCGTCTGCCCGGGGCAAAATGGGTGACCCCTGGCCATTCCCAGACCCGGCGCGAGATCACTTTCAAGGTGCAACAGGTGGCCGAGCAGCTGCGCATCGCGCATCTGCTCGACCGCCGGCCAGCGGCCTTGTCGGGCGGTCAGCGGCAGCGGGTGGCCCTTGGGCGCGCGCTGGTGCGCGATCCCAGCCTCTTTCTGATGGATGAGCCGCTGTCAAACCTCGACGCCAAGCTGCGCGTCGAGGTGCGCCGCGAGATCGTGGATCTGCACCGCAAGTCAGGGCTGACCTTTGTCTACGTCCCCCATGACCAAGTCGAGGCAATGACCATGTCGGACCGCGTGGCGCTTTTGCAGGAGGGACACCTGCTGCAGGTGGGGCCTCCGGGCGCGCTATATGGCGATCCGGCCTCGGTCGACGTGGCACGGTTCATTGGCTCGCCCGAGGTGAACCTGCTCCCGGTACGTGCCGTGGCCGGAGGGCTGCAACTGGCCGGTCAGCGCCTGCCGCTAGCCAGCTGCCAACCCGAAGGCGCCGACCTGATGCTGGGCATCCGACCCGAGGCGATCCGCCTGGCGGGTACTGGGACGGGGCCGTCCATTGGCCTGCAGGTCCTCCGCGGCTGCGTCGAGGATCTGGGCGGTGAACTGGTGGTGCATGGGGCGCTGACCCACGCGCCGGACATTGCCCTGCGCTTGCGCCTGCAAAAGGCACCCGATGCGACCGAGCACCTATTCCTGCCCGAAACTCTCGCGACCGAGGTGCCACTGGGCGCGGTGCTACTTTTCGGGGCCGATGGGCAGCGGTTGCCCATTGATCAGCGCAGCATGGCGCGTGCAGAGGTGCCGGCATGAGAGGGGCAAGCCTATTGCAACGGCGCCAAGCTCGGCTGGCCTATGCGATGGTCGCCCCGGCCAGCCTGCTGATCCTGCTGATCTATATCGGCCCGATGATCGCCGTGGCCCTAGCCTCGGTGACTGACTACACGCTAATCAGCGATTACTGGGAATGGGTCGGTTTCGACAATTACATCCGCATGTTCGGCGACGCGCAATTTAAGAACGCCCTGCGCAACACAGCCATTTACGCGGCGGTCTTCCTGCCCTGCGCCTTCATAATTCCTTTGTGGCTGGCCATAGCGATCCAGAGGCGTAGACAATTTCGCTCGTTCTTCGAGATACTCTATTTCATGCCCGTCACCTCGACCCTGACCGCCATGGCGCTGGTCTGGTCGGCACTCATGGACAGCCGTCAGGGCATCCTGAACGAGTGGCTGGGTAATTTCGGCTTGGGGCCAGTCAACTTCTTGGGCTCGCCCGAAGTGGTACTGTTTTCGCTGGCGGGTATCTCAGTCTGGGCGATCATCGGCTTCAACATGGTGCTCTTCATCGCCGGGCTGACAGCGATTCCGCGCAGCCTCTATGACGCTGCCCGTATCGACGGAGCGGACCACCCCATCGACGAATTCCTGCGTATCACCTGGCCCGCGCTTGCGCCTACCTCGGTCTTCGTGGCCGTCACCTCGTCCATCACGGCGTTCAAGCTGTTCGACACGGTGGCAATCCTGACCCAGGGCCAGCCGGCCCACGCCTCCGAGGTCTTCCTCTACCTGACCTTCCTCGAGGGGTTCGAGTATTTCAACATGGGCTACGCGGCGGCGCTGTCGGTCTTCTTCCTGGGCGTGATCTTTGTCTTCGCCCTGATCCAGACCCTGCTCGCAGACCGGGCCGCACACTGAGGGACGGACATGGCCGATCTGACAACCACCCCTGCCCGCAGCCTGACCGACCGGATCATCGCTGCGCTGTCGCGCGTGACGCCCGGAAGGGTCATCGTGCTGATGATTCTTTTCCTAGGCGCCTGGCTGATGGTGTTTCCCTTCCTTTGGATGGTCTCTTCCAGCCTCAAACCCACGTCTGAGGTCTTCGACAGCGACTTTTCCCTCTGGCCGAAAACCTTTGCGGGCTGGCAGAACTACTATGACGTTCTAGTCGCGCAGCCCTACATCCGCTATCTGACGAACAGCATGATCGTTTGCGTCGGAATACTGGTCGTGCAGTTGGCGACGGCGGTGCCAGCGGCCTATGCGCTGGCAAAACTGAAGTTCCGCGGCTCGACCATCCTGCTAGGCACAGTCATCGCCTGCCTGACGGTGCCGATCAACGTGACCTCGATCCCAATCTACTTAGGCTTGGTCAAGACGGGGCTATTGGACACCTATCTTTCGATGATGTTCCCCTTCCTCGTCTCAGTCTTCGCGATCTTCCTGTTCCGCCAGTTCTTCCGCGCATACCCAGATTCGATCATCCAGGCCGCACGGGTCGACGGCTTCACGGAGATCGAGATCGTGCTGCGCCTGATCTTACCGGCCGCGGTGCCGGCGGCGGCGGCGTTTTCGGTCTTCTCCTTTGTGTCGCACTGGAACGATCTCTACTGGCCGCTTATCGTGGTCCAAAGTCAGGAAAAAATGACTGCGACGCTGTCAATGATGCAGTACCGCTCCACTTTCGACATTAACTATGGCCGAACCTTTGCGGCGGCGACCGTGGTGACGATGCCGATGATACTGGTCTTCCTCTTCGCGCGTCGTGCCTTCGTGCGCGGGATCACCATGTCTGGGGTCAAGGGCTGACCCACCAAGGGCGGGCCTGCACGGCAGCGCCACCCTTGGAGGAATCCGGCGGACCGCATAACGAAGGCGGGCATGGACATGCGTACATGCCCTGGTTCATGCCCGCGCACGCGGCGCTTGTCGCCGCTGAAACGGAACACGTCCGCCACGAAGAAAATGTCTCGCAGCAGGCGGGCCGCCCCGGTCTCTTCGGGGCATTCGCGGGCGACGCAATCCTGCATCGTCTCGCCGGGCTCCTGCCGCCCGTCGGGAAGCATCATGTAGCGCTGGCCGTCCGGCCTCTGCTTGACTTGGACGAGCACGAGAGGTCCCTTCCGGATGACAGCGCGAACTATCGGGCGTATGGAGAGGCCTTCGATCATGAGACCTTACGCTCCGAAGAATATACCAGTCTAAAGGCAGCATGGCTGTCGCATACGACATCCACCCGACGAGAGAGTGATGACCGATATCAGGATCGAGCGCGAGATCAGCCTGCCCGACGCCCTGCGCGTGTCGCGCGCCGCAAGCGCTCCGCACCTTGGTCCGCGGGTTCTGTTCTTCAGCGGTGGTAGCGCGCTGAACGGCATTTCGCGGCAGCTCAAGACCTATACCTTCAACTCGATCCACCTGATCACGCCCTTCGACAGCGGTGGCAGTTCGCAGGTCCTGCGCGGGGCCTTCGATATGCCCGCGGTCGGCGACCTGCGCAGCCGGCTGATGGCGCTGGCGGACGGGACGGTACTGGGCCAACCGGACATCTACGCGCTATTCAGCCACCGGCTGTCGCGCACCGCCCCACAGGAGGAACTGCGCGCTGAGGTCGGGGCGATAATCGAGGGCAAGCACCCGCTGATCTCGGCCATTGCCAAGCCCATGCGGATGCTGATCCGAACCCTGCTCGAGAGCTTCGCAGCGGAGGTGCCGCA
>NZ_JBLXHL010000052.1:0-5502 GCF_048259695.1 Celeribacter sp.
GATTTTGCTCTGGGCGGATTCAAAATCCGCCGCTTAATAGGCGTGTCGGTTCGAGTCCGACCACCGGCACCACCTTTGAAAACAGTCGCTTACGAGCGGCTGTTTGCGTTTCTGGCCTACCTCCTTTTAGTGCGTCGCCGCGTTTTCGCCGCGTTTTTGATTTAGGAATGACGGCAGCTTGATGGCCACGCTGTCGAGATCCTTGTCGAATATGTGCGAGTAACGGCTGGTGACGATCAGGCTCGAGTGCCCCAGCAGGTCGCGCACTGTTGTCATGCTTTCACCAGCCTGCGCCAGCATGCTCGCATAGCTATGGCGCAGATCATGAAAGCGCAGATCCGGACGGCCCACCGCCTTGCGCGCGTCTTCCCATGTCTTGCGCAACCGCGCATAGGTGGTATCGAATGGCAGGGCGTGTAACCATGGCAGTGCATCCTCTGGCACCGGCACCACTCGAGCTTTGCCCGATTTGGTCTGATCTGGTCGCAGCAGTATGCGATTGCCGTGGATGTTTGAAGGCTCCAGCGCGAGCAGTTCGCCCTGGCGCAGTCCCGTCAAGGCTGCCAGGGCGATCACCCGTTTGTCGGTCTGCCGCTTGTCTGGTATCGCTTCCATCAGGCGTGTCAGCTGATCGGCATCGAGGTAGACATGGCGCTCATTCTTGGGCGTCTTCTTACGGATCTTGTCGCCTAGCGGGTGGCTGATCCAGCCCCACTCGATATACGCCAGATTGAGCACCCGCTTTACCACCTGCAGGTGGTTATTGATGGTGCTTTGAGCGCGTCCCGCCTTCCTGAGATGGCTTGCCATCTCTCTCGCCTTATCGACCGTTTCCTGGCCGATCAGCACATCCTCGCCCATATACGCCGCCACCGGCCTGATGGCCTTTGCCTGGCTGGCCACGTCGTACTCGCTGACCCAGCGCTCTAATCCCTCGAGGAATGTGCGCCGGCGCTCCCGCCCCATGGCCTCGCCCTGGAAAGCGGCCTCATCTAATGCCGCCTCTCTGGCTGCTGCATACTCTCTGGCTTGCTTCTTTCCTTGCTTCTCGCCCGCAAAAGATCGCTGATGCCGCCGACCGTTGCTGATCTCTGTGACCACCCATTGGTCGCGGTCCTCGCGGTATCTGATTTTGATTCCCATCTGGTGCCCTCTTCTACGTTGGGGCCACGCTTGCACCCCTCAGCATATTCTTTAACCGCATCAGGCTCAAAACGTATTGACTTGCCGAGTCGCACAAACCCTATTTCATGCTTGTGCGTATAGACCCAGCTGATGCTCATGCTCAGCTGGCGCGCTACCGTCTCCGGTGTGAGCAATTCCATCGTGATCGCCTCTCTATCAATCGCCTTGATACCTGCCGGACCCGTACCCCATGGCCTGGCGTTCCTGCTCTGCCTGCTGCCGTGTCTTGTGCTGCTCCACTGCCTCGCGCACGCCAGGCACCCTCAGCAGCTGCGCATGCGCGCGCCGCCAGTGATCGCGCCGGCGGCTGATCATGGCGATCAGATCCTCAGCCGGCAGCGCCTCGCCATCAGGGGCGGCGTATCCAGTGCCGTGGCAGTGGGCGCATGGTGAGGTGTGGAACGTGCCGCGATATTCGCCGCGCCCGTCGCACTGAGGACACGCACCGTGATCTGGCGGCACCCATTCCGCCTGTGATACCTGCCGCATCTGACCCTCCTCGCGGGCATAAAAAACCACCTCGAGGGTGGCGTGGTGTCTACTGTTTTCGCTGCCGGTATTCGTGCAGCGACTCTCGCCGGCGTCTGCCGATCACCCTGGCGCGCCAGCAGCTGGCCATCAGTGCGCCCATCAGCGCGATGCCGATCACCACCACTGTCATCAGTGCCACGGCCACTGGATCTGTCATGATGCGATCCTCGCCGCCTGCTCGCATCGAGCCAGGGCGGCATCCTCGCGCATGATCCGGCCGGTGATCATGCTGGCCAGCGCCGGCGTGATCTCTCTGGTGGCGCATGCCGTCTGTAGGTCGCTCAGCTCCGCGCGCAGCTGGGTACGCTTTTGCTCGATGGTAGGCTCGACCGGCTCAGGCGGGGCGGTGGCCACCGCCTCGCGTCTAGCGGCCCACTCCTCAAGATCCGCTACTCGGCAAAACCAACGGCCTCGCGCAACTTCGATAGCCTGGCGCACGCCTTTGGCCATCATGTAAGCATCGCGCCCATTGAGGCTGGCGCGCAGATCGCCCAGCTCAGCAGCCAGATGCTCAAGCTGGCCGGCGAGATCCTGCTGGGTGCCCTTGTGTGTTGCGATCATCATGCCTCGCCCTCCGTCTCAGTATTCAAAATCAACCTTAAAATCGACGCTGCATTTCGGGCATGTCACGTTAACGTCGGTCGTCCATCTTGTGTCACGCTCGCAAACATCAAACGTTCGGTCAGACAATGCGGCGTTAACCCAGTCCTGTTCAAACAGGTCGATGGCTTCGCCGCATTCTGGGCACTCGGTGTCGAGCGATATGCACCAGGTAGCTTTCGGATTGCTCATGCCTCGCCCTCCGCCTGCTTGCGGTACTCGGCGATCATTTCAGCTATTCGCTCGCGACAGTGGCCAGCGCCCATAGCCTTGTTGGCGTAGTTGACGCCCTGCCCCACGACCATCTCGTCGCCATCGCCATCTGTCTCTGTGTACTTGTAGGACATTTCCCGCTGGCCGCACTCAATGCTCATGCAGATCGACCCAGCCTCTTCCAGCGCCTCAGACTTCATGCGTGCGTCGCGGGCGGTGAGGCTCGCGTCAGGTCCGCGTGAGCGCGACGAAAGGCTATTCATTCGATGCAAGGCCAGCGCCGCATCTTTGTCGAACTCATCAAGAAACTCGCTGGCATGGCGCATTGCCGATAAGCATTCATCAAGCCACGCCGCCAGAGCGTCCCGATCCGCCTCCACCTTCAGTGCCGCCTCACGAAAGCGGTTTTTTTGCTCGATGGTGACCATCGGCATATCGCTTAAATTGGTCATCAGTGAATCCTCAGAATCTGTTGTTTGCGTTATCGTCGAGCGCTTCGATCATCTGGCGGTGAAGCCAGTAGCCGCTGCCGATGGCGTTGAGTCTGTTGCTGCCCAGGTAGTCGCAGGCGTCGTGCAGGGCGCGCTCAGCCCTCTGCAGCTGCACGGCTTTGTCATGGACCATGCGCCCCAGCCCGTCGCGCTCAGCCTTCACCGCTGCCAGCTCCGCCTGCACCCGCTCGCGGCTGGTGATCTCGGCATGGTGGTCACGCTCCAGCTGCTCGATAGCCTCAGCGGCCGCGATCAGTGCCTCGAATGACGCGCGATCGTGGCGCAGCTGGGCTACCAGGGCGGCAGCTCGAATGGCTGCCCCGTGCTGTTGGCTCATTGGTCATTGCTCCGATGCTTGGCGTGGCGGATCTTGCGCGCCGGCCCCAGCAGGGGCGGCTGGCCTTCCTCGAGCAGCCAGGGCATGACGTGCAGGCACTGGCCGCATTGCTTCTCATTGGTGCTGGAGTACAAGACCAGGCGATGGCTGCCGCATTGAGTGCATCGCTTGGTGGATCTGCTCACTGGTCAGCATCCTGAATGGTGTAGTGGTGGGGGTGCTTATCGGCATGCCTGGCGATCAGGCGCGCGACTTCCGGCGTCAGCTTGTCGATGGCATTGAGATAGCCGCCAGGGATCATGCGATCATCCGTCATCATGCCGGCCTCCTCCGCGTCGATCAGGATGGCGAGGCCGGCCAAGGCGTGCGCCAGGTGGCTCAGCCCGCTGTCGGGTGCCAGATCCTCGCCCTCAAACCAGGCATTGAGGTGGCGCATGCTGGCGCTGACATAGGTGGAGGCCCGCACCCCAGCTGGCCGCCAATTGGTGCGCCCGTATTTGAGAGCGCCATCCATCAGGGCGAGTGATCCGTGCGCGGTGGCGGTGGCCGGCCATAGGTGCAAGGGCAGTTTGCCCGCGCCTAGTGCGTCCTTGGGATTGCTGGCCTTGCTGTCGGGGTAGTGCTCGCCGGTGCCGCCGTTCTGGCCGATGTGATCGAGGCGCTGCTCACTCTCTGGCCAGTCGCTCTCTGCGATCTGCTGTCGCATCCGTCGCCATTCGCTATAGCCAATGGCATCGCGCACCCCGTACCCGCGCGAGCGCACCAGCCACCCATCGCCCGCGCCTGGCTCAAACCACTGCCAGCCCTCGAGCGCTTCGGGTAGCGCCGCCAGGTCATCAGGATCATCAGCGGGCATGGGCCACACCGTCAGATGCTTGGCCAGCTCGAGCAGGGCATCATCGAGGCCCAGGCGGGGCACCACGCTGTCAGCAAACGGCTTGCCGATGTCGCGGGGGTGCGTTGCGCGGGCATCCTTTTGCGCCGGCTGCTCGAGGCGCTGCAGCTTTTCTATCAATGCGCCTTCCCATTGCTCGCGGGTGACGCTGATGCGACCGCCGTGATCGGCTATCAGGCTGTAGTGCCATTGGTTATCTTGCGGCCCTTTCTCCCAGCCCTCGCGGTGGCCGTCCTCAGTGGGGGCCGGCTGGCTGCAGTGGTCGGCCGGTGACGGCCATGCCGGCAGGGTGGTCACCAGCTTCTCTATCAGATCATCGCGCGTCATGGTGTTGCGTCCTTGGGTAGTGGTGGCATCAGGCGGGCCCGTAGTATGTCGAGGCGTAATCGCCCAAGCGCTTGGCCGTGGCGAGCCTGCCGGCGGGAGTGCGCAGCAGGTGCGCTATCACCTCCTCGCGGGTAGGCGGTGGCACTGGCTTGCGTGATCGAGTCGCCGGCCCCAGCAGCGCGAGTGCGTCGGATCTCCCGATGCGTGTCATGCGTGACAGCAGCGTGCCCCGCATGATGCCGCGCGCAGCAGCGTGCTCGATCATCGGGGCGGTGATGCCGTCGATGGTGACGATGCTTTGCAGTCCCAGTGCCATGCGTCTCTCCTTATTCCTATGCGGTGGGCTGAGCCTCGCCGCCCATCCACTCGATCAGGCCGGCCACCGCGTCCTCGAGCACGTTGGCCATCAGCAAGAAATCAGCCTCGAGTCGCGCCGCGGCGTCCTCCTCATCATCTGAGGCGTTGGCCTCCTCGATCACCGCATCAGCGAATCGCAGCCCTTTGATCGAGAGGTCATCGCCCAGGGTGAAGGCCACGCGCCCGTCGATCTCGATGGCCAGGCTGGTGGGTATCCGGCCCAAGCTCAGCGCCGTCTGGATCTCCTCGCCATCGAGGTCGAATAGGCGGGCGCGCAAGACGCCATCCTCGCCGCCAGGCGCTGCCAGCGTGACGGCATCGCCAATGATCAGCCCATCCGGCCGTGCCTCTGGTCGCGTCAACCATTCGCCCATCACCTGGCTGGGCGGCCGCTGCACCGCGATGGGCGTCACCTTCAAGCTGCCCAGCGACTGGCGCAGCAGGTCGAGCACCTGCTCTGCCTTCGATGCGCTGCTGGCGTTGACCGCTATCATGCCGGCCTTGCGGCACCACCAGAGATCAGTGCGCCGTGACTGGGTGAAGGCTCGCGGCAGCAGCTCCTCGAA
>NZ_JBLXHL010000053.1:0-5395 GCF_048259695.1 Celeribacter sp.
ATCCGTGGTCCTTTCTCGACCCCACCGTGCCCCGCCCGCCCCCGCCACACGGGCCACACCTCATCCGGATCGTCCGCGGCCAACAGATAGGCTCGCTCGGCCGCATCTCGGGCTTTTTGCCATAGCGCCTGGCGTTCGCCCTGAGACGCCGCTTCAAGCGCCAGAAAGCTGAGGTTGAGCGACAGGAACGACCATGCCTTGGCAAAGTCGGGATCGAGCGCGATGGCGTGATTGAAATGCCTTGTCGCGAGAGCAAACCCTTCGCGGTTCCAGTGATGCTTCGCCTCGAGGCCCAACAAGAAATGATCATAGGCGTCAAGGGAGTGGGGTTGCCGTGCTCGCGAACTGGCCAGTTCGGCACGGGCAATCGCGCCAGTCAACGCACCGGCCAGAGGCCCGGAGATCCGATCCAGAACATCAGCTTCGAGCTCCAGAAAGCCCGTTTCGTCACGGCTCCAACGATCCGACCAGATGAGTTTGCCCGTCTCGGCGTCCATCAAGCGGGCTGACACCCTTAGCGCACCGTCCTCAGCTGCCAGCGTTCCCGCCAGAAGGAATCTTGCTCCCAGAGAGTCGGCTGCTCGTTGCAAGGTGGAGCCCACAAGCATCTCGGCGGCTTCTGGTGCGACTACATCCAGCCAGTCATTGCGCGCAAGCTCCGTAGCAAGCTCGGCAGACAACCCCGCGCCACGCCGCCTCCATGTCTCGTCACCCGTCTGGGCCTCAAACGGCAGTACGGCAATCACCGGATGCCGGGCTTCGCCGGATGGCACCTCCCATATCGACGAAATGATGACTGCACTGACTGCCGCGAACAACACCAGCCCGGCCATCGTCGACCATCGCCCGATTTTTCGGCCACCGGCCCCTGTCGCAGTCAGAAGATAGCCCTGACGCGGTACCGATCTGATGATTTCGGACCCATTCGCGCCGAGCGCCCGCCTTGCCTCCGCAACAGCCTGATACAGCGAGTCCTCGCTGACCGTCACATCCGGCCAGACGACATCCATCAATTGGTCTTTCGAGACGACGCGGCCCTCGGCGGCAGCAAGCGCCTGCATAAGCGCGCGGGCTTGCCGCTTCAAGGGCACGGCTTCTCCGCCTGCGGTGAAGAGGTCGCCGCTTTCCGGGTCGAACCTGTGGTCGCCAAGCTCCATGACACCCTCCAGACAATACCATTCTACCGTCCGACTTTTGATTCAGAAAGAATTCAGACCCCGATCAGGACATTCCGATCATGTTCGGGCGTGCTTCCCTTGTCACAACACGCGAAGGGGCTATCGGAATGACACATCAATTCATCATGAATACGAAACTTCGCGCTGGCCTTGCTGCGGCCGTGCTGCTCATGCCATCGGCTTTGCGGGTCTGCGGCGAGGAGATCCCTGTCGGAGAAGGCAAGCTGACCTACGAAGAAGCTGGCAGCGGTCCAGTGGTTCTATTCCTTCATGGCGCGGTTTCGGACCATCGGGTCTGGGGAGGTATCCGTGACCGCGTTGCCGAGCGCCACCGCTTCGTGGCATATGATCAGCGGTATTTCGGACCCGCCGAATGGCCAGACGAGGCCGCCGGCTTTAGCGTCGCAACCCATGCCGAGGACCTTGCGACTGTTGTCGACGCGCTTGATGCGGGCCCCGTACACTTGGTAACTTGGTCCTATGGTGGCCTCGTCGGTCTGCGTTCAGCGATGGACCACCCGGAAAAGTTTCGCTCGATTGTCCATTTCGAGCCGACGGTTTCGTCCCTTCATGCGGGTCTGTCAGGCGAGCGCGCCGCAATCTCCCAGAAGTTCGCGGCTTTCGGCCCAATGGCCGAGGCGCTGCAAGCAGGCGAGGAAAAAGATGCCGTTCGGCGGTTGATCGAGGCAGCGTTTCGGTTGGAACCAGGTGAAGCGGATTCGCATTCCGACCTTGCGCAGCAGATGTGGGACGACAATGCGCGCACTCTTCCTCCATTTCTGGAAGCTGTCGCCGAAGCAGCATCGATCGACTGTGATGCGCTTTCGCGCATTGAGATCCCAACTTTGGTGATTCAAGGAAGCGACGCCTACGTTCTGGACGCGATGATGGCCGACGAGGTGGTGAGGTGCCAGCCGAATGCCATCGGTTCGGTTCTCGAGGGGACCAACCACGGAGGACCGGTTCAGGATCGCGCGGCGTTCGTCGATGCTGTTCTGTCCTTCGTTGATGCCACAGATGCGCCATAGGGGTATAGAGGGAACCCAACAAGCAGGGAAGCTGGGCGAAAGGCCCTAGCTGAAACCATCTATCGAAGAAAATAGAGGATATCTCTGTTTTGTCCTACCGTTCCAGCCCCTTCTGGCATTGAGATATGTCGAGCTGCACTCGGCACGACTTGTTGCTTCGGCTCGGCGCTGGTCGGTTTCTTCCTAGGGAACCTAGGCTTTTGGTACGTACTCGGGCTTCTTGATCAGTCCATGGTAGTAGCTCATCCCCACATGGACAAATTCGACTGCAAAATTATGCAAAATTTGCGTCGCATTCGCCGGCTTCTTCGGACAGTCTGCACCTGACATGACTCATTTTGAGGCAATCTCTCACGATCCGGTTGACCAGCTTTGCCTGTTTCACCAGGGCGAGTTGGGGAGAACTGCCTTCGGTCCGTGGTTGGAAAAGCGATTGAGGAGAGGAGACACATGCCAAAGCACATTCTGCCTGCAATCGCGGTGTTGGGTCTTGTGATGACGGGTCCCGCGACGGCAAAGGAACCGATCTCATTGGTGGCCGCAGGCAGCCTGAAAGCTGCCCTCGGACAGGTGGCGCACGCTTTCCAGAACGACACCGGAATCGCTGTCGAGACGACCTTCGGGCCTTCGGGGCTCATGCGCCAGTCGATCGAGGACGGCGCGCCGGCGCATGTCTTTGCCTCGGCCAACATGGCGCATCCGCAAGCCCTCGCCGAGGCGGGCAAGGGCGGGCCGGTGGTGCTGTTCGCCCGTAACCGCCTTTGCGGCCTCGCGCAGCCCGGACTGGAGGTCTCCGGCGATACCCTGCTTGACGTGATGCTGGCCCAGACCACCCGTCTCGGCACCTCGACACCGGGGGCTGATCCGTCCGGGGACTATGCTTGGCAGCTCTTCGACAAGGCTGATGAGCTCCGTCTCGGCGCGCGGGCCGAGTTGGAAAGCAAGGCGTTGCAGCTGACTGGTGGACCAGAGAGCGAGGCGGCCCCGGCAGGGCGTAACCCATACGCCTGGGTGATGGAAAACGACCGGGCTGATCTATTCCTGACCTATTGCACCAATGCGGTGCTGGCGCAGCGCGAGCTTCCAGAACTGCAGATCGTGACGGTGCCGCAGGCGCTTTCGGTGGGTGCCGACTATGGCCTTATCGTGCTCGAGGATGCGCCGCCCTCGGCCTGGGACCTGGCATTCCACATCCTGTCGCCCGATGGTCAGCGCGTGCTTGACAACTATGGCTTCGACGCGTCGGGCAGGGTCGGGGGGTGAGCGGATGATCCTCAGGGCGCTCCTGCTCGCCTGCCTCGCCGCGTCGCCCGGGTTTGCTCGCAGCGTGACCGACAGCGCTGGCCGCGTCGTGGAACTGCCCGAGCGGATCGAGACGGTGTTCGCCGCTGGCCCGCCGGCCTCGGTGCTGGTCTATGTGGTCGCACCCGAAGCGCTGACCGGCTGGCCTCGTGCGCTGCGCCCCGAGGAACGCGCTTATGTCGCCGAACCCTATCGCGACCTCCCCGAGACCGGGCGGCTCACCGGGCGCGGCGGCGAGGCCAACCTAGAGCGGGTGCTTGAGATCGCGCCGGATCTGATCCTCGACTTCGGCTCGGTGCGCGACACCTATATCGACCTTGCCGACCGGGTGCAGGCGCAGACCGGCATCCCCTACGTGCTGATCGACGGGCGCTTCGAGAACACGCCTGAGGCGCTGCGCCTCTTGGGCGAGGTGCTCGGCGTGCCCGAGCGAGGCGAGATGCTGGCCCGCGATGCCGAGGCGAGCTGGGCAATCTCCCGTTCAATCTTTTCTGACGACTTGCCGAAGGCCTGTTTCTGCAGTTTCGCAATCCTCAGCCGCAGCGTCTGGACCAGGTGTTCATGAGCCTGCAGCGTGGCCGACATGCGGGCATTCTCCGCCTGGAGGGCGGCGATCATCGCCTTCAGAACAGCGGGATCGTTGGAGAGGATATCGGCGTCATCAGACATGCCGACAGATACCACGTGGCACCCATAATAGCCAACAAAACAAGGGACTTCAGGGAGATAATCTATCCCACGCGCGCAGGTGGCGCGCCCCAGTCCGGACGGCGCCAATCGATCCCTTCCCACAGCATGGCCAGCTGAGCCGAGGTAAGCCGGGCAACGCCGCCTTCGGTGCTCGGCCACGGGAAGCGCCCGCGTTCCAGGACCTTGTACCTTGCGAGAGAATGCAGCCGCACTCGACGCAGAACAGGAGCTAGTGGGGGTAACGCATCCGTTTCATCCGCTGTTTGAGCGTCGCTTACCATGCGTGGGCCGCCGCCAGAACCGACATGGTGCGCGGCTCTTGCTGCAGGCCGAGGATGGCGCCGTCTGGTCGGTTCCTCCGCATTGGACTGATCTTGCGAGCCCTGAGCCAGAAGTGGTCATGGGGCGCGGGCGAGCGGCGTTGCGGGTTTCTGATCTGCTGGCGCTGGCTGACTTGGTAGAACGCCTCAGGGGCAAATTGGCGGGGTGATCAAGAGATGGATCGTAAGGCCAATTATGCCGCAGATGTAAAGCGAACTACGCCGCAAGTCATGCGATTTGGGCAATTCTTCGGCCGGTTTATCGAGGTAAGCCGCCGAGAATCGACGTTCTTATTTAGGCTTCATCTTGACGCCGCGCGCAATGGCGGCATAATTACTATTACACATTCTCTCCCTCTTACGCCCAGAGCCAGCGATGCCCGACAGCAGGCAGTCAAAGACCGCAGCCCTTGCCGAAGAGGGCACGCTCAATTCGGCGCCGGACAAGGTCCGCGATCCGAAGTTTCGCGGCAGCGACTTCTTCGACCCGCACGACATCGTGCAGGTCAAATACGAGATGCTGCGTCGCGTCTTGGTCGACAAGCTGTCGGTGACGGAGGCTGCCGACGAGTACGGGGTTTCCAGGCCGACCTACTATCAGGCCAAGGCGAACTTCGACACGGCAGGAATCGCGGGGCTAGTGCCGGAGAAGACAGGGCCCCGCGGGCCGCGCAAGATCGACGAAGCAATCTTGGCGTTCTTGCAGGCACGGCTGGCGCCTGGCGAACCCCTCCGTGCCCGCGACCTTGCCAAGCTGGCCCACGACGAACTCGACATCGATCTGCACCCCAGAACGATCGAACGGGCGCTAAAAAAAAGCACTGGCAAGTGAACTGTGCCGCGAAGGCGGCATGTTCATCGTCGACCATCGCAGTTC
>NZ_JBLXHL010000054.1:0-5366 GCF_048259695.1 Celeribacter sp.
CCCCGTATCAATTGACATCAGTGGAGGAGCAAGATGCTCAAACTCATAGCGACCTGCGCTCTGGGCGCGGTAACCCTGTGCCCGGGCTCGGCAGCCAAGGCGGAAGCGCCGCAAACCCTGGGGGCCGGCGGCCCGCCGCCCCTGTCGATCCGTGTGCTCGCGAACATGGGCCGGACCGGCCTTCTGGGGGTCATGTCCTCGAACGAGCGTTACGGCGCGGTGCAGTCCCGCGTCGCCTTCGGCCGCGGGATGTCGGCGCTGGCGGGCGTTCCCGGCAACCCGGCGGATGGCTATACCGACGGCGTGAGCGAGCTGCTCACCCCGCTCAGCGCCATCATCCAGCTGAACAAGGGCCCGAGTGACAGCGCCTCCTACCTGCGCTTTTCCTCCGACAATCGCTGGTCGGACGCCTGGCGCACCGAGAACGCCGGCACCGGCTTCGAGAGCGACAGCGAGGCGCATGGCTTCGGCGCGCAGTATTTCTATGCGCCGAACGCCGACCTGATGCTGGGGCTCGGGGTGGAGGTGAACCGCAACGAGGTCGAGATACGCCACAACGACGGCAGCAGCGACATTGAGTTCTGGGCGCTTCGGGCGGACGTGCTGAAGGTGGTGAACGACAACTGGGGCGTCGCCCTGCGCGCCGGTTGGTTCAACGAGACCGCCGAGACGAGCATCCCGCTGCCCTTCGCCACGATGGAGTCCGAGCAGGACGCGCAGCGGCTATACCTGCAGGCCGACGCGGTGGGCAACTTTACCAGGGCCGACATCGCGGCGCTGCCCGAAAGCTGGATCCTGCGCCCCAACATCGGCGCGGCCTGGCAGAAGACCTGGTTCGACGAGACCACCAACTCGCTGGGTGCAACGGTCAAGGGTCCGCGCGGCGAAAGCTCGGACGAATATGGGTCGGTCTATGCCAAGGCGGCGCTGCATCACGTTGGGAAGGGCAAGATCCACCCCTTCGCGGGGTTCGGCGTCGACGTCGAATTCGTCAATTCCTATGACGACTACGTCGATGAGTCGGCCTACTTCAACAGCTTCGCCGGGGCGTGGATCTCGCTCTCGCGCTCGGCGATGATCAATGTGAGCTACGGCCGCTACGACGGGTTCAACGGCAACCGGACCAAAGAGTCGCTGGTTGTTGCGCTTGGGGTGACCTTCTGACCTGCGGCGAGCGGTCGCCGCAATAGAAGTCAGCGCCCCGATAGCGATCAGGGCGCTGACTAGGTTTCATACCTTTCGGCCTGTTTTCAGAGCGCAATGTCGGGCGAGGCTCTCGACTTCGCCAACGGGCGCTGCGGTATTGCCGATCAGCGTGCGATCAAACGTCGGCATTGGCATCACCAGCTCCGGCGCTCCGGCAGTCTCGCTCCACCTAGGGTCAGGATGCATTGATTTCGCAGGAACGGCATGATTCACGGCTTTGAAAACGGAGCGGTGACATGAGCGATCTCTTCTGGCTGACCGACGAGCAGATTGCACGCCTGGCCCCTTTCTTCCCTAAGCCTCATGGTAAGCCTCGGGTCGATGACAGGCGGGTTTTGAGCGGGATTATCTTCATCAATCGTAATGGCTTGCGTTGGCGAGATGCCCCGAAGGAGTATGGTCCGCATAAGACGCTTTACAGCCGGTGGAAGAGGTGGAGCGAGAAAGGCATCTTCGCGCGGATGATGGCAGGTCTGGCCGCTGAGCACGGTGAAGAGAAGACCGTGATGATCGACGCGACATATCTCAAGGCCCATCGAACGGCGACCAGCATGGCCGCCAAAAAGGGGGGCGTGGTCGTCTGATCGGTCGAACCAAAGGCGGCATGAACACCAAGCTGCACGCCATCTGCGACAGTCAGGGGCGACCGATCGACTTGTTCGTCACCGCCGGACAGGTCAGATGGAGTGGTTGCCGCCCTCCCTAGACGGCATCGCAATGTGCCAAGGTCGTGGTGTTCAACTCCACGCGCAAAGGAGGACGGCTAGATGAAGAATATGATGATTGGAATCGATCTGGCAAAGGCGGTTTTTCAAGTTCATGGTGCTCTTCGAACGGGGGATGCCCAGTTCCGCAAGAAGCTGACGCGGAAGCAATTCCCCGCGTTCATGGCGCAGCAAGAGCCCAGCATGGTGATTTTCGAGGCGTGCGGCAGCGCACATTTTTGGGCCCGTGAGATGGAAGCTCTTGGGCACGAGGTAAAGCTGATCGCACCGCAATATGTGCGCCCTTTTGTGAAACGGCAGAAAAATGATGCGGCCGATGCTGAGGCGCTTGTCATTGCGGCACGCCAGCCTGAGATGCGTTTCGTGGAGCCCAAAACAGTCGAACAGCAGTCTTACGCGGCGGTCTTCCGCGGCCGGGAACGCCTGGTGCATCAGCGGACCGCTGATGTGAACGCCTTACGGGCTCTGCTGTATGAGCACGGCTATGTGTTTCCGGTCGGCATGTCCCACCTCAATCGCATGACGGCGCTTGTGCAGGATAAGGCCGTCCGCTTGCACGCGCTGATCCGGGAAGAGTGCCTGGACCTGCTCGGGCAGATCGCAGAGAAAACCGCGCGTATCATTGAGCGCACCACGAAGCTCAAGACGCTGGCCACCCAGTCAGACAGAGCGCGCCGGCTACAGACGATGCCGGGTATTGGGCCGCTGACGGCCGTTGCAGTCGAAGCGTTTGGTCCCGACATGGTGGAATTCAAAACCGGGCGCAACTTTGCGGCTTGGTTGGGCCTTGTTCCTCGACAACATTCCTCCGGAGGCAAGGAGCGCCTTGGTCGCATGACGAAGGCTGGTCAAGCCGATATCCGACGCCTGTTGATCATCGGCGCAATGTCGCGACTGAACTGGCTCGGACAGCGCACCATTACGGAGGGCAGCTGGCTGTCACGCATGCTGGCGCGCAAACCTAGGATGCTGGTCGCGATCGCGCTCGCCAATAAGATGGCCCGCCAGATCTGGGCGATGCTGACAAAGAATGAAGATTACAGAGATCCGGCGATGGCGATCGTAGCATGATGCTCATGTCGAAACGCTAGGGCCGGTGCTGAGGGAGTGTGAGAAGACGACGACCTGAATGGGCAAAATGATCGAACAGATCTGGATTGGGAAAACCAGTTAATCGCTACGAGCATTGAGCTCGAAAGTCAGATTTGGACCCAATCTGCTGATCACCATCTCGGCCCGCGGCTTCTGGAAACGCCGTATCATGAAGGCCTCACAGAAGTTCGCACTCGATCACACGTTAATATGGTCAAAAGCTTCTTGCACCACGGGCGGCAACCACAGAAGCGATTACATCGGCGCGCGCGCATTGCTCAGCGGCCTGCCAAATGTCAAATGGCTGCTCGGGGATCGTGGCTATGACGCCGACTGGTTCAGAGAAGCGTTGCAGGACAAGGGGATACGCGCCTGCATCCCGGGCCGAAAGAAACGCAAGGAGCCGGTCAAATACGACAAACGCCGATACAAGCGGCGCAATCGCATCGAGATCATGTTCGGAAGGCTCAAGGACTGGAGGCGTGTGACCACCCGATATGACCGGTGCCCGAAGGTCTTCCTTTCGGCCGTCGCCCTAGCCGCCCTCGTCATCTACTGGTTATGAATCCTGACCCTACGCCAATGGACGGCGGCGCATTAGGCAACATAGTTCGACCTTATCCGAGGGCCTGATCAAAGCTCGAGCGGCGAATTCTCGTCCGCGATGAGCGCGCTCAGCAGGCCGCGGCGGGTGTTCTCGGTGTGCAGGCTGATGGCCTCGCGCGCCGCCGCGCCGTCGCGGGCGCGCAGGGCGGCGACGATGCGGCTGTGGTCTTCTTCGGTCTCGGGGGTGACGTCGCGGATCGTCGCGCCCATGTGGAAGAGCCGGGTGCATTCCTCGAGATAGCCGGTGATCAGCGCGTGCAGCCGGGGCACCCGGGCGCCAAGCGCGATGGCGGCGTGGAAGCGGTTGTTGGCGGCGACGAACTCGAGCACCGGCAGGCTCTTGTCCTGCCCGTAGGTCTGGTGCGACAGGGTCCCGAGCTCGTCGAGCTCCTCGTCGGTCATGCGCAGTGCGGCCAGCTCCGCCGCCACCGCTTCCAGCGCCTTGCGCACGGTGAAGATGTCGGTGATGTCCTTCACGGTGACCGGGGTCACCCGGTAGCCGCGCCGGGGAAAGGCCTCGACCAGCCCCTCGAGCGTGAGCCGGGCCAGCGCCTCGCGCACCGGCGTCTTGCTCATCGACAGCCGCGCCGCCAGCTCCTGCTCGCCGATGTCGGTGCCCGGGCGCAGCGCGCAGGTGATGATCTCCTCGCGCAGCCGGGCATAGGCCTGGTCGGTGAGCGAGACCGCCTTGCCGCGCTCGCTCGCGGGTTTCTGCATTTTCGTCATCCCTGCCCCCTGTGGTCCCGCACGGCCCCCGCCATGCGCTGCAGTGCCTCGTCCAGCAGCTCCGGCGTGCAACCGTAGTTGAGCCGTGCCCAGCCTTCCAGACCTGACCCGAAGTCCGTGCCGCCGCTCAGGGCAACCCGGGCGCGGTCGAGGAAGAACTCCGCCGCGGGGACCGGCAGGCCGAGCGCGCGGAAGTCGATCCAGGCGAGGAACCCGGCCTCGGGGGGCAGCATCCGCGCGCCGGGGATCAGCCCGGGAAGGCGCGCCGCCAGCAGGTCGCGGTTGCCCTCAAGACGCGCGCGGACGGCGTCGCGCCAGTCCGTGCAGCTCTCGTAGGCCGCGCTCATCCCGGCAAGGCCGAGCACGGTCACGGTGTCCGCCATGCCGCGTTTCGCCCCCTCGAAAGGGGCGCGCATCGCGGCGTCGGGGACGATGGCGAAGGCGGTCTTGAGCCCCGGCACGTTCCAGGTCTTGGAGGCGGCCATCAGCGTCACCGAGCGCGCGGCGATCTCGCGCGAGAGCGAGGCGGCGGGGATGTGGCTGCGCCCGTCCAACACCAGCCCGCAATGGATCTCGTCGGAGATCAGCACCATGTCGTGGCGCAGGCAGAGCTCGGCGCGGTACTCAAGCTCGGCGCGGGTGTAGACCCGACCAGTGGGGTTCTGCGGGTTGCAAAGCAGCAGCGCGTCTGAGGCGCGTGCAGCGTCCTCCATCTCGGTGGCATCGCTGGACCAGCGCCCATCTTCGGGGCGTTGCCAGATCTCGTTGAGGGTCAGACCCCAGTGCCCCGGCGCGGCGCGCAGCGGCGCATAGACCGGCAGCTCCTCCAGTACGCCGCCGCCGGGCGAGGTGAAGGCTGACAGCCCCATGTTGAACCCGCCCTCGACCCCGGGCAGGAAGACCAGCCACTCGGGCTCGATCCGCCAGCCGTGGTCACGCAGCATCGCCCGGACCAGCACCTCGCGCTGCCCCTCGGTGGCCCGGCCGTAGCCCAGCACGCCATGGTCGAGC
>NZ_JBLXHL010000055.1:0-5319 GCF_048259695.1 Celeribacter sp.
AGGCGATGATGACGCTGACATATGCCAGCCAGACGGTAAGTTCCACTGGGTTTCCTTGTCGTTCAGGGTGTAATGAAATACTGCAAGACGGCCTGCCAATATCGCGGCTCTCCGCCACGTCAGCAACACTTTTCGCTCCGATCGGCTCGGCAAGACAGCCACACGGCATTTCATCGAGCAGGCTGCTGCCCCCGTTTTCCATCCCCACGCATCCCATCGACAACGAATTCCATGCACACGCGAGCTGCATGGAATCCCAAACACAAAAAAGCCTCCCGAATGGGAGGCTTTTTTGAAGAATCTGGAGCGGGTGAAGGGAATCGAACCCTCGTCTTAAGCGGCCAGTCACAGAAGGCTTTGAGCTGGATCATTGCACAACTTGTGTGCCTGTTCTGTGTACCCATTATTCACAACGCCCAACAAAAGGGAAGCCCCACCGAGTGGGCAGGGCTGATAGGCTCCAGCGCCTGCCCATGCTGGCCGCTTTTGTGGCGTGACCTGGCTCGAAGCGCTTAGAAGATCACGCTGGCTAGTATCCCAGGCGAGCAACGGGCGCCCTACCGTTCATTGAACTGACTTTCATCAATACCTTGTCATCGTCAAAGACTGCAGAAAGGCTCTGCTGCTCGGTGCCAATACCGAAAGCGCCAACGTGGACATAGACCCAATTGACGACAAGATTGCCATCGTTGCCAAAGCCTTGCCCGACTGGTGCGCCAAACTGCTCTTTCATCTCGGCTAATGTCGTGACGCCCGGCTCCAGGGACTCAATTGCTGCGTTGTCCATCTTTTGCCCGCTTGTGGCGCAGCCGGATACTGCTGCAGCGATGACAACTGGGGCCACGATACCGGGAATGTAGTGATGCATTGGCTTCTCCTCCATGAGTGTTCATTGATAGTAGTCGCCAGGCACAAAAAAAGCCCCTCTAAGGGGCTGGTCAGCTATTGCGGTATCGGCCTGTCGGCGCGGCTTCGATATGCTGCATGATGCGGGCAGCGGCATAGTCCGTATCCAGCTCGAGCACGTCGCACATGTGCCTCAGCTGCACTTGATCGGTCAGCAAGTCGGCCAGGGCATCGTCTGCCACGCTGCGATCTGCTCGCATCCGTGGCTGTGTGCCGTGCAACGCGGCTGCGCAGTCTTCCACGTACAGTGATAGCGCAGCTCTCCAGACGGCCAAGAATGGCGATGGGTCGATCTCTAGTTCTACTGCTGGGGCGCTACCCGTCATGGCTGCTGTCCTCACTCTGGAATGAAGTAGATCAATGCCACTGGGGGCCGCTCCGTCTGCACTGCATGATCGAAGCGGGCATAGAACGCGGCGTCCGATTCACCTGGGCGCTGCCAATCCTCGATCAGCACCCCGTTGCGGTCGGTGAAGCGGTACCCGAGGCGATAGCTGCTAGTCACGAAGCTCTACCTCGACGGTGCCGCCGCCATGCAGCTCTGCACACCGCTGCTCAACGCGTGACGTGAAGGCTTCAGCGGTCTCGTCTGGTGTGCGTCTCAGGGTCTCGCCTGGGCGCTTGGTACTGCCGGCAATGACAGCCATCACGACGTTGCTCTCTGGGCCGCTGACGCAATCCAGGAATATCACCAAGGGCTCGTCATCCTCGGGCAGCATCACCGCCTCCAGCTTGGCCATCCGGCGCTTCAGAGCATCACTCGCCATGCGCTGCCTCCAGTGCCTCAAGGCGTTGCGCCAGCTCAGTGACTTCCACGATGCGAGCCGCGCCACCCAGGGCCGACACCATCGAAGCGGCCACGTCAGCCGGCACACGGCCCTCAGCAGCCGCTGACAGCCAGCACTCAGCCTGCTCGGCCAATGAGGCACCGGTCGGCACGTCGAGCGTCACAGGGGCGGTGGACGCCTTCACTGGCGGTTGCAGTCGCTCCAGTACCAGCCTTGCCGCTGCCATGTCGCCGGCCATTGCACGTTCCACGACCACGCCGGCCACGCTGGCACCGTGCAGTTCCAGCTCACGGCGCAAGGCAGTGTTTTTGGCCTTGGGACGCCCAGCGGGGTTGCCGCTGGTGCCCTTCTGGAAGGTGCCGCGCGTCGTGCGGCCCTCCTTGCTCACTGCTGGGCCTCGAATGCGGCGCGGGCCTGGGCTGCTTTCTCGCTACCTTGACGGTATTCAGCAGCCACGGACGAAGCCTTGAGGTCATCGCTGCACTCGAGCGCCGCGATGTAGGCGTCACCCAAGCGCGTCTGCGCCGTCTCGATTGCCTCTTGCTTGGTCAGCACGTCCGGAGCGTGTGCCAGCATCGCGCGGCGGATGATCGTGCCTTGGTTCTCGGCAGACACACCCGAAACAAGCGGGGAAGCATTGCGGATGGCATGAATGACCTCACCGTCACCGCGCTGGATCGCGTCACCGATGGCTTTCTGACGCTGCTCGTCAGTCATGCTACGCAGGGCGGACCGGATCTCCGACTCGGCTGACTGTCCGCGACTGGTCAGCCCCAGGCGCTCGGTCGCCTCGACTTCGAGGGCTTCGCGGCGGATGCGAAGGCCGGCGTTTGCGCGGTCGTACTGCTGGGACACGCGAGCCAGGGCGGCATCGGTGTGCTTCGCCAGACTTTGCAGGTGTGCGGCTTGGGTAACGGCTGGATCTTGGGTGCTGCGGACCTTATTCAGCCCCTCGAACGATGCCCGCCATGTGGCCAGAACGTCGCGAGTCGCCTTGAGTGTGGTGTCGTCCTCGAGTTTGGCGTCATTCATCACTGACTCAATGAATCCCGGATGCACTTTCTCGGGTACACGGAACTCGGGCAGCTCCTTTTGGGCGTTGGCATCAGTGCGCGGGCGAATGCGTCCGTTGCGGAACTCGAGATCGTTACGGTAGCTCATTCAGGGTGCCTCTCAATTAGTTGACCTATTACAACCATTTTACCCTGAAACTGGATGCGCATACAGTGCTTTTTGCCTGATATGGCCTGCACCATTCAACGGAACAGGGAAGAATCAGGGGGCCACAGAAAACTCACGATAATGCGGATAATCATGAATTTCTGAGAGCTTGATGATAATGCGCCTCATTCAATGCCCTGTTCCCGTCCTGCTCATCAGGCGGTGCGTTGAATCTGCTGTGGCGCCGGGCGTTATGGTGCCCCGCTGCTGGGTGGCAGGGTGCGAGATGCAATTTAGTGACGGAGTGACAACCTAGTGACGACGTATCCGCTTAGGTCGTCACCGCTGGAGACCGCATGGTTGCTGGGCTGGGGCCGATTTAGTGACGGAGTGACAACCTTTTCTATAAATTAGGGAAAGATAAGTAGGAGGGAGAGAGGGACGTGGGTGCACGTGGCACAGGGAGTTTTCTGAAAGTTTGCAGAAAGGTTGTCACTCCGTCACTCAAGGCATGAAAACGGCCTACAGCCCCCGTGGTTGCTGGGCTTCAGGAATGACAACCTCGAGTGACGACGTCGTCACACCATGCTGAGCAGATGCCCACACAGGGCGATATGCGTGACCTATCGCTAATAACGGTATAACGCACGAGCCAGATTTGCCCCCTTCACAGGGGCCGGATATGGAAAGCCCCGGCTCAATGGCCAGGGCTCTTATGGTCAGTGATTAGATCTTCCGCAGCGGAGCATTATAGAAGCGCCCCTTGCCTGTGCGAATGTAGTCCCCGCAGTGCTTCTTGAGCACTTGGCTCATGTCGGTCTGCTGCCTCCGGTTGGGCTTGTCATACCCGAGATGCTTCAGCACTTCACTTGCGGTAACTCGCTCCCGCGCAGCGGCATCCATGTCGTATGCAGACAGGAACAACTCCTCCAGCGGGTCAACCTGCTCGAAGGCGCTGTTAGACGCCGCCAGCTTGGCCTCTTCTTCTGGAGTCAGCCACCACTGCTCCCCGTCCTTGAACATCGCGTAGACCTGGGCCCATAGCTGCTGCAGATCGTCCGTGATGCTCTCGTAGACCAGAGACGCCACCTCGACCGTCCAGAAGCGACTATTGCCAGTCGTATCGACCAGGAACTGAGCATCGTTCACTGATGCGCAGAACACAGTACGGCGCGGCAACATGGACTCGGTGCGGGCGTACGGCTTACGGATGCGGTCCTCGCCGTTGGTCACGAAGGCCTTCAGCCGGGCAATGTCCGCCTTGCGGAACGTCGCGTCCAACTCACCGATCTCGACCAGCCAGTTAGACACCGCGCCCGTGATGCTGTCCTTGTCGGCAGGGTCGATAGCCGCGCCCTCACGGAAGTACTCACTCAGCGAGGCCGGCAGCAGGTTGCGGAACCAGCTTGTCTTGCCGATTCCTTGGGCGCCAGTGAAGACGAGCACACCACGCGCATGGAAGCCGGTAGGCTTGGCCAGGGCGGCGACGGCAGACACCAGCCAGCGGGTGATAAGCGTATCCCGCAAGGTGTAGTCGAAGTCCGCGGGGATCACCACGCTGTCTAGCAGGTCCTCGAGCCTATCAACACCGTCCCAAGGCTTGCTCTCGATCCAGGTCAGCACCGGGTTATGAGCATTCTCGTCAGCGACGGTCAATAAGTACTCGCCAAGCTCGCCCACCGGGAGGCGGTTCATGTGGGCCAGCGACTTCACATGCGCCAGTGTGGCGGCGTCGCTGTTATCGCGCGTCGCTGTTAGCCCGGGGACAATCGCCTCGTCTCGCTTGTTGATGAGGTTGTAGCGCGGATGAATGCCATAGTGGCCCAGCAGCCGCTTGAGGTTGGCAAGTGTGGAAAGCGGCTTGCCGCTGCCAGTCATGTGGGGCCACTCGCCTTCCGGCATTGGGTCCTGCTGCTTATTGCGCATCATGGCGTTATGCGCCTGCAGCGCGGCGTTGTCAGAATCACTCCAGAAGCCTGACAGAGCGGCTTCAAGCTGCCCCAGCGGCGTCCCCACCTTATGATCGAGCAGCAGAGTGTATTGCTCGTCTGTCTGCGCCAGGTCAAGGCACTGCTCATGCCAAGCTGCCGCCTCACGGTTCTGCCAATCTGCCAGGCAACTGCGGTGCTCTTCTCGCTCGGCGGCCCATGTCTTGCTGCTGTGCAACTGGCTCATGCTTCACCCCCGTGGGCCTGTTCGTGTTCGTTCTGCTTCTGAGACCACAGGAGAAGGCGCTGGGCGAACTCAGCATCCGCCCCCACAAGGGAGTTGAGCCAGATCGGATCTACCCGGTACTCAGACACGGGTACCGTCTTGCCATCGGGACGAGTGAAGCTCTTACTACGCGATACCACCTGCCAGTCATACAGCTCTACCAGATCCTTGGCGCGTCGTGAGGCGTTGCCCATGCCATAGGTGCGAAGGCGGTCATTGTCGAGCCAGCCGAGATTAATGATCAGCCATA
>NZ_JBLXHL010000056.1:0-5202 GCF_048259695.1 Celeribacter sp.
GCCCCGGGGCGCAGGGCCGCGGCGGTGTCATCTCCGGCCATGTCAGGCCTCCAGATCAGAACTTGAAATCAGATTTCCAGCGCCCGCTCTCGGGCATTGGCGATATGGCGGTCCATCGTCGCCGTCGCCGCCACCGGATCGCGCGCCAGCAGCGCCTCGATCACCGCGATATGGTCGGCGAAGGCGGCGGGCAGGGTCACCGGGCTGAGGCGAATACGGTCGAGCTTGATCAGCCGGATACGGATCGAGTTGATGTCATAGGCCGAGATGATCAGCTCGTTCTTCGTCGCGCCGATCAGCAGCGCGTGAAAGCCCGTGTCGATCTCCTGCCCGCGCTCCAGCACCGCCTCGCTGGGGTCGACCGCGACCTGCGCAAGCACCTCGCGGTGCAGCGCGAGCTGCTCGCGGATCGCCTCGTCGGGCATTGTGCGGATGGCGTTGAGCACCGCCTCGCGCTCCAGCGCCGCGCGCATCTGGAAAGCGTCTCGGATCATCGGCAGGTCGATCGCCGGGATCTGGATCCCGCGCTGCGGCAGCACGTTGATCAGCCCCTCGGATTCGAGCCGCGGCAACAGCTCGCGCAGCGCCCCGATCGACAGGCCGAGCATGGCCACGAGGTCGCGCTGGCTGACCAGTTGGCCGGGCCTCAGGCGTCCGTCGAGAAGCGCCTTCTGGAACTGCTCGTAGCCCGATTGCCGAACCCGCCCGTCGTGGCGTTTCTGGGTCTCCTCGGCGCGGTTGCCCGGCATCAGCCTGTCTCCTGTCGTCCTGTCCTGTCGCGGCTCAGAGCGTCGCGCCCGTGAACCCCAGCTCTTCGGCCAGGCGGGCGCTCAGCCCGGCCTCCAGCGGGGCCAGCGGCGGCACGGTGCGGCGGTAGCCGTCGTCGCCGTAGCGGGCCGCTACGAGTGCCTTCAGAACCACGAGCCCGCCATGAGCGTCAACAGCCTCGATCCGCATCGCCGCGCGTTTCTCGAAGGCCGCGTCCACCTTGCCACCGCAGAGCGTGACGCTGTCCGCGGGGAAGAGGTTGACCAGCCCGCCGATCATCCCCGCGCCGCCCGCCGCGACCATGCGCGTCAGGATGCGGTCGTCACCAGTGAAGATCGACAGCTCGGGGAAGGCGCCGATCAGCTCGAGGCCGCCCTCGAGGTCGCCGGTGGAATCCTTGATGCCGATGACCAGATCGCCGAGCTTGGCCTGCACCGCACGGACCAACGCCGGGGCAAAGGTCACGCCCGAGAAATGCGGAAAGTTGTAGAGCACGATGTCGAGGGCGGGGCTGTCCGCCCTTTCGGCAACGGCGGCGTAGAACTCGGCCACCGCCGCGTCGGACGAGGGCGCGTAGTAGAACGGCGGGATGATCAGCGCCGCGCGGCAGCCAAGCTCTGCGCACGCGCGGTAGAGCCGGGCCGCGTCCTCGACGGCGGCGGCGATGATGCCGGGCACCTGCCGGGACATGTCATGCCCCGCATCCTTCATCGCCTGCAGCGCCGCGATTTTCTGGTCCGCCGAAAAGGAGGCCCCCTCGCCCGTCGTGCCGAAGGCCGAGGTGAAGGCGCAGCCCGCCTGCAGCATCGCGTCGCAATGCGAGATCAGCCGCGGCACGTCGATCTCGAGCGCCGGGGGCACCGGCGTCACCGCAGCGCCGACCACCCCCCTGAAGTCCGTGCCTGCGCGCATCCCGTTCTCCTCCGATTCACCGAACAACCAGCCGTATCGGCTTGATTGTTGTATTAATCCAATAACTGATACAATCAGTGTTTACATAGGCCACTCTGCTTTGTAAAGTCTTCAGCAATCGCCGCCGGAGGAGGGTCCGGCCATTGGCAAAGCGGCGAAAATCCTTAAACGGAATTCAGGGAGGACTGACATGACATTCACACGCACGCTGACCGCGCTTGCCCTAGGCACGGCGCTGGCGACTCCGGCGCTCGCCGCCGACCAGATCGAGATCAAGTACACCACCGCCTCGGTGCCGACCGACCTGCACACCAAGGCGATGCAGGTGTTCAAGGACGAGCTCGAGGCCCGCGTGCCCGGTCGCTTCGACGTGCAGCTCTACGATTCCGGCTCGCTGTTTGCCCAGGGCGCCGACCTCGACGCGCTGCAGCGGGGCAATGCCGAGATGACCTACCTGTCGTACCAGCTGATTGCCGACGCGATCCCCGCCTACGGGCTGCTGACCGCCGGCTACCTGTTCCAGAGCCCTGAGCATTACCGCGCTTTCCTGAATTCGGACATCGGTGCCGAGTTCAAGCAGACAGTCTCGCAAGAGATGGACGTGCAATTGCTCGACACCTGCTATCTCGGCACCCGCCAGCTCAACCTGCGCAGCGCGCGTGACGTGAGCACGCCGGAGGACCTCGCGGGGCTGAAGCTGCGCATGCCCGGCTCCGACGCCTGGCTGTTCCTCGGCAGCGCGCTCGGTGCCGCGCCGACGCCGTTGCCCTTCGGCGAGGTCTACCTCGGCCTACAGACCGGCACCATCGACGCGCAGGACAACCCACTGCCCACCGTCGAGGCCGCGAAATTCTACGAGGTCACCGAGCAGATCGTGCTGACCAGCCACCTCGTAGACGGCATCAACATCGCGATTAACAACGAGACCTGGGACCAGCTCTCGGACGAGGAAAAGACAGCGATGACCGAGGCCGCCGTCGCCTCCTGCGACTGGAACAACGCCGAGCGCGTGGCCAACGAGGAGCGGCTTGTGGACTTCTTCAAGTCCGAAGGGCTGCAGGTGACCGAGCCCGACGTGGAGGCGTTCCGCAGCCACGTGCAGGAAGTCTACTTCAGCTCTGACCGCTCGGCCGACTGGCCCGAGGGCTGGGCCGAGAAGATCAACGCCCTGGCGGAGTGATCCGCGTGACGGCCCGCACCGATCCCGAGACCGGGGCGACCCGCCCCGGCGCTCTGGAAACCCTTGGCCGCCTGCTTGCGCGGGCGGCCGATGTGGTCGGCATCGTGATGTTCCTTGCGGCTTTCGCGGGGTTCATCGTGCAGATCTTCTTCCGCTACGTGATGGGCGCGCCGCTGGTCTGGTCCGAAGAATTCGTGATGATCGCCTTCATCTGGACGGTGTTCTGGGCCGCCGCCTTCCTCGTGCCGATCCGCGAGCATGTGACCTTCGACGTGGTCTATGATGTCGTGTCCCCGCGCACGCAGCGGGTGATGGCGATTTTCACCATGGTCGTCGCGCTCGTCGCCTTCGGCTTGCTGATCCTGCCGACGCTCGACTACCTCGACTTCCTCACCCGCAAGAAAAGCCCGGTGCTCCGCCTGCCGATGCACTGGATCTACGGCTGCTACCTGCTCTTCGTCGTCGGCCTGACGCTGAAAATGCTCGGTCGCCTGCTGCGCCTCTTCGGGCCGCGCTGGCGCGACGCGCTCTGACCCCTACACATTCCAAGGGACACCAATGGAATTCTTTGCCGACAACGCCCTGCTGCTGATGATCGGGCTGCTGGTCATGATCACCGTGGCAGGTCTGCCCATGGGCCTCGCGATGATCGTTTCGAGCGTCTTCTACTTGCTGATGGCCGGGCGCGACATCGGGCTGGCCGCCGAGAACGTGCTGAACGGGGTCTTCGGAAATTTCGTCGCACTGGCGGTGCCGCTGTTCATCTTCGCCGCCAACATCATGAATGCGGGCAAGGTCTCGGACCGGCTGCTTACCTTCGCGCTGGCGCTGGTGGGCCGGGTGCCGGGCGGGCTGGCTCAGGTCAACATCCTGACCTCGCTGATCTTCTCGGGCATGTCGGGCTCGGCGATCTCGGACGCGGCGGGGGTCGGCAAGGTGATCACCGACATGATGACCAAGGACGGGCGCTACCCGCGCGGCTTTGCCGGCGCGATCACCGCGACCTCGGCCGTGGTCGGCCCGATCTTCCCGCCCTCGATCCCGATGGTGTTCTACGCGCTGATCTCCTCGACCTCGGTGGGCGCGCTGTTCCTCGGCGGCGTTATCCCGGCGATCCTGCTGGTCGTGGTGCTGGGCATCGCGGTGATGATCATGGCCAAGCTCCGCGGCTTCCCGGTCGAGGCGGCGATCCCCTGGCGTACCTTCCCGCTGGTCTTCCTGCGCGCCGCGCCGGCGCTGATGATGCCGGCGATCCTGCTGGGGGGCATCTACACCGGCGTCTTCACCCCCACCGAGGCTGCCGCGGTCTCGGCCTTCTACGCGCTGCTGCTGTCGGTCTTCGCCTATCGCGTGCTCGGACTGCGCGAGTTCCTCGACGTGGTCCGCGCCACGGTGCGCACCACGGCTGTCGTCACCATCGTTCTCTGCGGTGCCTTCATCTTCAACTACGTGGTCACCGTCGAGCGAGTGCCGGCCAGCGTCTTCGCCTTCTTCGAGAGCATGGATCTCAACGCCATCCAGCTGCTGATCCTGCTCAACCTGCTCTATCTCGCAATGGGCTGCTTCCTGGACGTGTCGACCATCATGCTGGTGGTCACCCCGCTGTTCCTGCCCTCTGCGGCGGCGCTGGGGATCGACCTGACCCATCTCGGCGTGGTGCTGGTGTTCAACATGATGATCGGGCTGATCACCCCGCCCTACGGGATATTGCTGTTCATCATCAAGGCACTGAACGGCATCCCGGTAAGCGAGATGATCCGAGAGGTCTGGGTGTTCCTGGCGATCCTAATCGCATTATTGATGTTGTTGACCTTCGTGCCGGACATCGTGCTCTGGCTGCCGCGCGCCGCTGGGATGCTCGGGTAGACAGGAGGCTCAGGCGTGCTGAGAGGGCGCAAAAAGAAGAACATCGGGATGAAAATGACGCGACATAGCTGAAGTCACATCGAACGGCGACATGCACCACCGCCAAGAAAGGGCCCGCAGTTGTCTGATCGCGCGCTCAAAGGGCGGTACGAAAACCAAGCTTTCCGCCGACTGCGACAGCTACGGGCGACCAATCGGCCGATTTGTCACGCGTTGCGCAACTTGGAGATTGCTTTCGATATGAGGCGGCGGTTGGCGACGCAAGTTGCCACCCAATCGAAAACTCGCCAAAGCGGTTGCAGCGAAATAAAATGGGGCGATCCATGTGGGCGGCGGTGTGGACTCTGATGTCGGGAAACGCGCCTGCTGATCAGCTCCCTGCGCGCTTTTCTTTCCAGCGGCCCCGTAATCAGTCGAAGACCCGAGGCACGGTGAGTGCAAATTCACTCAGCGTTCAACGCGCTGACTCATAGCCG
>NZ_JBLXHL010000057.1:0-5107 GCF_048259695.1 Celeribacter sp.
GCCTTTGACCACGCCGTACCCGCGCTGGCGGAGGCTCTCGGGGACGCGGGACTGTCCCGCCTCAAGGCGCTGGCCGAAGCGGCCTGCGAAGCGCCGCTAACCGATGCCGACCTCGCCCGCTACGATTTCATCTCCGACCGTGATGCCCGCGCCGAGCGCGCCCTTGCCGGGCGCAACCGCACGGCGGAGATGATCCTGCAGGACGTGGCGGATGCCGAGGGCGACGTGGACAGCTGGCTCGCGCAATACAGCCCCGAGCAGCTGACCTACTCGACCATCGCTCCCTCCGCCGCGACCCGGCTGCTGGCGGCGGGCCGCCCCGAGGACGCGCTGCGGCTGATCGAGGCCGCCTTGCCCGGCGAAAGCGGCGATCCGTGGTTCGACACGCCCGAACTGGACGAGGCCCATTTCGCCTGCCTTGAGGCGCTCGGCCGCAAGGACGATCTGAAGGCCGCGCTCTGGCACCGCTTCGGGCGCCGGCTCTGCCCCGACGCCCTGCGCCGCCATATCAAGCTGCTGCCCGACTTCGAGGACATCGAGGCCGAGAACGCCGCGCGCCGGATCGTCCTCGCCTACAAACCCATAGATAAGGCGCTGACTTACTGCCTGCAGGCCCCCGACCTGCCGCTGGCGGCTGAGTTGATTGACGCCCGCAGCGAGGAGATCGACGGCGATGCCTATGAGATCCTCACCCCGCTCGCCGACGCCCTCGCCCCCGGCCACCCGCTCGCCGCCGTGATGCTGTGGCGTGCGATGATCGACTTCGCGCTGGCTAAAGCCCGCTGCGGACGCTACGGCCACGCCGCCCGGCACCTGATGGGCTGTGCTGCCGCGGATGCCGAGATCCTCGATTACGGCATGCATCTGTCGCACGCGGACTATCTTGAAGCGCTGCGCGAGAATCACGCGAGGAAATCAGCGTTTTGGGAGCGTTTGCGGGAAGGGTAGCCCCCGCGGGTCATCACGTGGACGACAGAAGACCCTCACCGTCCCTCCGCACGCGATCGCGTGGAGGCGCCATTTCGAGCGCCCTTGGCTATGATCGACTGTCCGCGGCTTTGAGGCTTGCAGGGCATCCAGCGCTATCGCCGCGACGATGCATAAGGGGCCTGAGCTCAAGACTGCCAGTTGATCGAGGCCGACACCCGACTGAGCACTGGAGCGTGCGGCCCAGACGACGTATTTCTTGGATGACACCTTTGCGCAGGAAGCGGACTTGGCTCAGCTTTGCTCGGGCCCCGGAAGCTGCCGTCTTCGCGGAGCGCGCCGACCGGCCCCTGCGAGCCCAGACTCACAGATGTTGCAAGGCGTTCGAATGGCCGCTTCAGGTTTGGCCAACCTGTTGTGCCGACCAAACCAAGTTCTGCGATCAGGCGACCACGTTGTGCTCAGGGCCAAAAGGAAAGCCGGTGATGTTCTCATTGCCGTCTTCGGTAATGATCAGGATATCATGTTCCCGATACCCCCCGGCGCCTGATTGCCCTTCCGGGATGGTCAGCATCGGTTCCATTGAGATCACCATGCCAGGCGCGAGAACCGTGTCGATATCCTCCCGCAATTCAAGTGCCGCCTCGCGACCGTAGTAGTGGCTTAGTATTCCGAAGGAATGACCGTAACCGAAGGTCCGGTATTTCAATAGGTCACGCTCTGCAAAGAAGTCATTGATCGCATGAGTAACTTCGGCACAAGAGACGCCAGGCTTCAAGAGGCTCATGCCGTATTGATGAGCTGCAACGTTCGCCTCCCAAACATTCAGGCTGGCCTCGTCGACTGTTTCGACAAAGAGCGTGCGCTCCAGCGCTGTGTAATATCCCGAGATCATCGGGAAGGTGTTGAGGCTGAGAATGTCACCGCTCTGCAAGTGCCGAGAAGTGACCGGATTGTGTGCGCCATCGGTGTTGATCCCGGACTGGAACCATACCCAAGTGTCCCGGTACTCGGCATCCGGGAAGCGACGGGCGATCTCCAGCTCCATGGCATCTCGACCGGCCATCGCAACGTCTATCTCTCGCACGCCTGCCTTGATCGCATCGCGGATCGCGTAGCCGCCCACGTCGGCGACCGCTGCACCCGCGCGGATCAGCTCCAGCTCTGCAGGCGATTTATGGAACCGCTGCGTCATTGTCGCAGGTGCGATGTCGACCGTGCTCGACGGAGCAAGGAAGTCATCCAGAAGCGCTTTCTGCGCGATGGAAATGTGGTCCCCCTCATACCCTACGACCCTACCTGGCCCAGTCACGGACAGGATGGCTCGCCAATAATTGTTCCGCTGCCAATCCGTATAGGTGATGTTGTCGCCATAACACCGCCGCCAAGGCTGCGCCGCATCTATCCCTGCACTGACGGTGACGGTCTCTGTAGCGGTGACGACCTGCGCGTAGGGACGCCCAAACGCGCAATAGAGAAAGCCGGAATAGTATGCCACGTTGTGCATCGAGGTCAGCACAACGGCACCGATGCCTTGGTCCGCCATAGTGGCGCGAAGCCCAGCCAGCCGCGCCTCGTACTCTGTATCTGAGAAGGACAGCACCTTTTCGCCCTGGTGGAAACGGTAGAAATCGGGGCGCGCAAGTCCGGTCGTGTTGGAAGTTCCGTCCATCGGTTCACTCCTGTTAGGGCCGATTGACCGCATGGGGAGTGCGCCTTATCGCTCAGGTCACCCCCCTCACCGCAATACGGCGAAGCAAGATCCCGGCGTTCAGGATGGCTTGATTTAGAGTTCCGACATCGGATCGTCGGTGGCGACGCCATCGCCTTTCTCAATGTTGTATGTAGTGCAAAGAATCCGATTCGATCAATAGTCGCGAAAGAAAGCCGACTTTGAGAGCAAGAGACTCTGTGTCCGCTCCTTGATCGCTCCAGGCTCTCGGGCCGAAGGTCCACTACACCGTGCGGGGCACCTCAAGGCGAATGGCTAGTTCGGGCTTATTCCGTTGAAAACCTCGGCTCGGGGATCGCGTTGACCCTCGCCCAGGATTTGCGGCGCCTGAGCTTATCCTTTCTCAACAGGCGACCGGTGGCATCGGAACGAGCTTTGCGAGCTTCCGGAGGTTCTGAGCGGTGGCTGCGAGGTGGAATTCGTCTCGTGCGCCGCTTGGGCCTCGCAATCGGAGACGGTTGAGGCCCAAGATGCGCTTCAAATGCGCGAAGAGCATCTCCACCCTCTTCCGGAGCTTGCAAGAGATCGCGTAGTCGGTCGTCTGGGCGATCGCACGCGCCCGATCCCGGGAGGGCTCGAAGATTGATCGCGTTACCTTTCGACACGGCGCCTTGGGACAGCAGCGCGCCTTCAGGTTGCAAGCATCGCAATCGGCTTTGCCGGCCCGGTCGCGAAGCATGCCATCGTCATCGGGTTTTTTCTCCCTGGGTTTCGTGAAGGTCCGCCGGCTTTGTTTCAACTCCCTGCCGCCCCGGCAGGCGTAGACATCCCTCTCGGCATCATAGTTTAAGTCGGCGCGCTCGAATGTCCCATCCCTACGCGCTCACTTGTCCCTCTCGGCAGATTGCTTCGCAATCGTCTGCTCTCGGCAATCGCCGCCCTCGACACCGACATCAAGCATCTCATGCGCCAATCGAAAGCCTGCCGACGGCTCATGGCCGTTCCCGGAGTGGGGCCGCTCACCGCGCTGCCCTTCACCGCCCCCGTTGACGATCCAGGACGGTTCCGACGATCCGGTGACCTCGGTGCGTATCGCGGCCTTGTCCCGCGCCGATATCAATCCGGTGAAGTCGACGACACCGGGCACATATCGAAGACCGGGGACCGGCGTGTGCGAATGTTGCTCTACGAAGCGGCGAACGTAACGCTGACCCGCGACACGGGAACGCTGAAGCTGAAGGAATGGGCGCTGGCGATCGCGCGCAAATCGAACAGGCGCAAAGCCCGGATCGCGCTGGCGCGTCGATTGGCAGTCATCATGCACGCAATGCTCAAGAGCGACACCGATTTCCACCCGGCCTGAGACTGGCCGGCGCTGCTTAACCCGGTCGACGAGAAAGGAGACCGCCCCGAGCTCCCGAGCGCGGAGCATCGCCCGAGGGAGGGAGCAGATGATGGCGCCGAGTCTGTGGCACGCGGCCGACCCCGGCTGACTGCGGTTTCAACCTCGCCACTCTCGGCCCCAGCTTACCCCATAAAGTGCCAAGCATGAGCACACCGAGAACGAAGGCACCCGAAAGGCACCAACCGCTCAGGACCGAGCACCCAGACCTTGCCCCATTAGAGAAAGGAATAGGCTGCAAGCGGCCATGCGACCCGAGTCCATCAAACCCGCGAGGTCAGCTACGCGCAGGAAGCCGACGTCGCACCGCTGGGCCTATTTTTCGGAAGCTGCCGTTCAGGCTGAACGCAGCGGTCGGCCCTTTCGAGCCCGAAGCGGAAGTGCCAGTTTCTCGCGGCGCGCGTTCGCAGCGGAACGACTGCTGTGAGGCGGTGGAAATTTACGCGGCACGGCAGCGAAGACTTCGGAAACTCATGCTTGGCGCAGCTGGAGTCTGAAGCAAAAGCCGGGAAGAACCCAGATTGCCTCTGATGTCGATAGAGGAGTTCTCGAGGTGGGTCCGGGCCCTGCCTTGGCACGCCTCGCGCCAGCGCACGCAAAACGGTGGCCAGGAAAAGCCAATGCCGGTAACGTGTTGGTGAAGAGCCTTTTCAACACCGATCTCGCTTTCATGACCGGAGCCCTATTGATGATTGTGCGCCCCATGTTTCCCTTGGCCTGTTCCGTGGCAGTGGGGCTGTTCTCGGCAACCACCTCGCCATCCGCCGCGCAAGACACAGGGACAGTCGGCGCCGATCAGCTCGGCTTCTCTATCCGCAACATGGACCAGAGTGTCGACCCGGCGGAAGACTTCTACCGCTACGCCGCCGGGGGATGGCTCGAGCGCATCGAACGACCTGAAAAACATCCGAAATACAGCATCTTCACCATCACCGGCGAGATCGTGCAGGCGCAGGTGAACGAGATATTCACGCGCGCTGCCGCGGAGGCCGAGGGCGCGCCCAAGGGCAGCCCGGCGCAGCTCGTGGGCGATTTCTACCGCGCCTACATGGATACCGAGGCGATCGACGCCCGCGGCATCACCCCGATCCAGGCCGAGCTCGACC